>NZ_JBIYCT010000001.1:0-1534837 GCF_044907945.1 Bacillus sp. RC240
CTGTATTACCTTGAGCACCTTGAGGTCCAGTAGCACCTGTGTTACCTTGCGCACCTTGAGGTCCAGTGGAACCAGTAGCACCTGTGTTACCTTGAACGCCTTGAGGTCCGGTAGCACCCGTGTTACCTCTAGGACCAGTGGAACCAGTAGCGCCCGTGTTACCTTGCGTACCTTGAGGTCCAGTAGCACCTGTGTTACCTTGCGTACCTTGAGGTCCAGTAGCACCCGTGTTACCTTGCGTACCTTGAGGTCCAGTAGCACCTGTGTTACCTTGCGTACCTTGAGGTCCAGTAGCACCCGTGTTACCTTGCGTACCTTGAGGTCCAGTAGCACCCGTGTTACCTTGCGTACCTTGAGGTCCAGTAGCACCCGTGTTACCTTGCGCACCTTGAGGTCCAGTGGAACCGGTAGCACCTGTGTTACCTTGAACGCCTTGAGGTCCGGTAGCACCCGTGTTACCTCTAGGACCAGTGGAACCAGTAGCGCCCGTGTTACCTTGAGGTCCAGTAGGTCCAGTAGGTCCTCTGCCGAACGAAGCTGAATTAACTAGAGTAGTTTGTAACTCTGCAATTAATTTAAGGAGTTCTTGGAGTGTACAAGGATCAATTCGGAATAACTTTGTAATGTAAAGTAAATAATTAATTAAAATTTGAAGTTCAACAAATACAGCACTTGCTACGAAGGTTGGATTTTTTAATATAGTTATTAAGTTTTTAATGATGGCTAATCCTTGTGCTTTCAGAGCGGAAGTAGTGTCTAGTGAACAGATGAATTTGCTTAGTAGGTGCAATGTATCTATTAGATCTTCTATGTTTTTGGAAGATGGATTGGCGAAAAGTTTAGGGATTATTTTTATTAAATCGTTAATGATTGCGCGGAATGTTCTAATTTGCGCTTTAGTAATTGGAATCGTTGGGGTAGTTGGAATTCGTCCAGCGCTAGTTGGAAAGCATGGATTGGAGTATTTATTTTGATTGTCATTAAAGCGAGACATTAAATCTCTCCTTTCTAATAAGAATGTGAACGAAACTCATCATAGTAGATGCAGAGAGTAGTTAAATGGTCATAGTGAAATGGGTTCTTTCGAGAAAAAAATAAAAAAAACGCCTTATTATAGGGCGTTTTTTTTATTTTCAGCATACTGATAATACCGTTTTAGTGAAATTTTTGATTTGAAGCCAACTAATTTTATGATCTCTGGCTCTGGGGTTTGTTTTTTTATTAGGCGTAAAATAAATGTGTTCCGGAAATGTTGTCCAGAAATGCCTTTACGTAAATTCGCTCTTGCTACTTCAAGTCGGATCATTTTTTGAATAGCGATTTCTGTTAGTGCTTTTGGTGCGTCGTTTTCATATACCCATCTGTATGTTCCGCGGTTAAAATCGAATGCAACAAACAACGGGTCATTACTATGGTATTTAGGGCGAACTGGTTCTGGAATACTTTTATAATATGTGTACAGTTGTTTTTTGTCTTCGATTGTTAATGTGATTGTTCTTTCTACTCCTGCGGTTGCTGGAATAGAAAGTGTATTAGTTTCAAAATGAACGTGATGCATAGTTAATGCTGTAAGCTCTTGTAAGGATAGTCCGTAGTCGATTAATATACTTAAAATGGCGATATTACGATCCATTAATAATGGGCGAACGGGACGTTGTTTTTCTGAAAGTCCTTCTAATGAAGTGACTATATGCTTTAATCTTTTTTCTTCATCGGATGAAATGAAATCTTCATTACGCAATGCACGGTTTGGTTGAATAGTAATTTCCATATCATTCAATGGATTTGGAATGTTAAGAAAATGGTGCATTCTATTTAATACAATAAATACACGATGCATTGTTTTCTCAGAGTAGTGTCGATTCTTTTTTAAGTCTGAAAAGTAATCTTCATAGTCTTTTGTACAAAGTGTTGCCCATATATTACTGGAAGGGAGCTTTTTGTTTTTTTCTAACCAATGTCCAAAATCTTCAATGTCATAAACATAACGTTTAATGGTTGAAGACTTTCGGCCTTTATTCAATAAAAAAATAGAAAAGGCTTGTATTGTATCATGGAATTCCGTTGTTTCCATAGTCCCACCACCTTGATTATTTCTTATATTATAGCAAACTTTTCTGAAAATAGGCATTTGCAAGAGGGACTGGAATAATAATATTTGGTGAGTGGATAAAATGAGGTGATTGTATGGAACAATCGATGCGTAAGAAAAATAACAATCAAATTAATATTGTATTAAACCATCGAAAGAAAATTTCGTTACCGGCATCAGAAAATAAAACGGTAATTTCAAGTGAAACCACTACTAAACATGAGATGTTGCAGAGAATTGAAGAAGAGATGGGAAAGCTTGTTGGGATGGATGAAATAAAAAAGATAATAAAAGAAATTTATGCTTGGATTTATGTAAATAAAAAAAGACAAGAGATGGGGTTGAAATCTGAGAAGCAAGTGCTTCACATGTTATTTAGGGGGAATCCCGGTACTGGGAAGACAACCGTTGCTAGAATGATAGGGAAATTGTTGTTTGAGATGAATATTTTATCGAAGGGGCATTTAGTTGAAGCAGAACGTGCTGATCTTGTGGGGGAGTATATCGGTCATACAGCGCAAAAGACGAGAGATTTAATAAAAAAGGCCATGGGAGGTATTTTGTTTATTGATGAGGCGTATTCTTTAGCGCGGGGGGGAGAGAAGGATTTTGGGAAGGAAGCTATTGATACACTTGTGAAGCATATGGAAGATAAGCAGCACGGTTTTGTATTAATTTTAGCTGGATATTCAAGAGAGATGAATCATTTTCTTTCATTAAATCCAGGGTTACAATCTCGTTTTCCATTTATTATTGAATTTGCGGATTACTCGGTAAATCAGCTGTTGGAAATTGGAAAGAGAATGTATGAGGAGCGTGAATATCAGTTATCTAAAGAAGCGGAGTGGAAATTTCGAGATCATTTACATGCGGTAAAGTATTCGTCGCAAATTACATCGTTTAGTAATGGGCGATACGTACGGAATATTGTTGAAAAATCGATTCGTACACAAGCTATGCGATTGTTACAAGAGGATACGTATGATAAATATGATTTAATTGGGATATCAAGTATGGATTTAATGCTTGAAGAGGAGACGCACAGTACGTAAACTGTGCGTCTGTTTTTATGCATAAGTTCGTTTACTCTTTTTTTGCTTTTTCTTGGTGAGTTTTATGAAGACGTTCCATTTTAGCGCTCTTTTCGTGCGCTGAATTTGGATCATGTCCAAATTGGTTTACTGAGCTTTTTTGAGCTCCTTTATTAACATGGTTTGTCATTTGCATTCACCTCGCTTTAAAAATTAGTATAAACATTATGTAAAGAAAAACTCGTTAGAAAAGAAAAACCTCTTTACGATATGTAAAGAGGTTAGATTGCTATTTATGCATTGAGCGCTCCTTTGTATCGATGCGTCTATGCGGTAAATGCCATTTGTAATGAATAGAAACCATGCGAAAGCAAACAATTAAAATGAATAAGGTGTATAGAGCCCAATCGCTAACGATGACTTTAGCGCCAATCAAAAAACCGGCTAAAATCGTCCAAAACGCATATACATCAGCTCGAAGGACGAGAGGTTTTCTACGTGCTAAAAGATCACGAATAATACCGCCGCCAATGCCAGTTAAAACAGCAGCTACAATTGTAGCGCTAATTGGTAAATTTAATTTTTGGGCGTATAGAGCTCCTTGTACGGCGAACGCTGATAAGCCGATGGCATCTGTGATGTTTTCCCACTTTTTCCAATGCTTAATTAATTTATTAGGAAAAAGAAAAATAATCGTCATTGATAATAGTGCGATTTGGAATAACATGTCTTGTTGCCAAAACGCGACGATTGGATAACCGATTAATAAATTACGAAGGGCACCTCCCCCAAATGCGGTTGCCATTCCTAAAATATATACCCCGAAAATATCATAATCCTCTTCCATTGCAACAATGGCTCCGCTTAGTGCGAAAGCGATTGTGCCTATGATGCTAAAAATCTCCCATGCCATGAATTTTCTCCCCCGCTAACTAGATGAAATGTGCTTCCTCTGCTATTATATTAGAAGGTTTAAATTTCGAAAAGGATGAGTGAACATATTTGATGGAAGAAAAAGAAAAAATCATATTAGTTGGCTGTCAATTGCCACAAGATGATGATGAAAAATTTATGCATTCCATGAAAGAGCTTGCATCGCTAGCGAAAACTGCGCGAGCGGAAGTGTTAGTATCAACGACGCAAAAGCGCCCGAAGTTTCATCCGGCGACTTATATAGGAAAAGGTAAACTAGAAGAGCTTGCAGCGTTGACGGAAGAATTAGAACCAGCTGTTATTGTTTTTAATAATGAGTTAACACCAAGTCAAATTCGGAATTTATCTTCAGTATTAGATGCGAGAGTGATTGACCGAACGCAGTTAATACTAGATATTTTTGCGCAACGTGCGAAATCGAGAGAGGGTAAGCTTCAAGTAGAATTAGCTCAATTGCAATATACAATGCCGCGCCTTATGGGACAAGGTCTTGCTTTATCGCGTCTTGGTGGTGGAATTGGTACAAGGGGACCAGGAGAGACGAAGCTTGAGACAGATCGTCGTCATATTCGATCTCGTATTGATGAAATAAAGAGACAACTTGCGGTTGTTGTGGAGCATCGAAAGAGATATCGTGAGAGAAGAAAAGATAATAAAGTGTTTCAAGTTGCGTTAATTGGGTATACAAATGCAGGGAAATCTACGTTGTTTAATAGATTAACGGAAGCTGATACGTTTGAAGAAAACTTATTGTTTGCAACGCTAGATCCGACGACAAGAAAGATGCCGTTACCTTCTGGTTATACAGTGCTTTTGACTGATACGGTTGGTTTTATACAAGATTTACCTACGTCACTAATTGCTGCTTTTCGATCTACGTTAGAAGAAGCTGGGGAAGCAGATGTTATTTTACATGTTGTTGATTCTGCAGATCCTAATTATGTAGGGCATGAGCAGACAGTAAAACAATTATTGTCGGACCTTGAAATTAATCGTATTCCTATTATTACGTTATATAATAAAAAAGATAAATTGCATCAAAACTTCATTCCATTTCCGAAAAGTGATTTCTTAATGACTAGTGCTTTTGAAGAAAGTGATTTATTGCGTATAAAAGAAGCGCTAGAAACGAAGATGAAGGAAGAAATGGATGATTATAAAGTGGAAATCCCTCCGAGTGAAGGTAGGTTATTAACGCTTTTAAAGACAGAAACAATATTAACTAAAATGGAGTTTCTAGAAGATAAATTTGTATATGATTGTACAGGGTATATATTTGCTCATTCATCGCTTAAGGGGCAATTAAAGAGATTTTTAGTGGAAGAAGGAGAAAATAATGTTTGATCGTTTGAAAAATGGAGAAAAAATTGCTCCAATCGTAAAAGAAGTAGAAAGTCAAATTATAGAAGTACATAAATATGTGGATGAAGTGATTGAGAGTAACCAATTTCGTGTATTAGAAAGTTTTCGTAAACACAAAATTAGCGATTCGCATTTTATTCCGACGACAGGTTATGGTTATGATGATATTGGTCGTGACACGTTAGAAAAAGTGTATGCTGATGTATTTGGGGCAGAAGCGGGTCTTGTTCGTCCGCAAATTATTTCAGGTACTCACGCAATTTCGACAGCTCTATTCGGTATTTTACGTCCAGGAGATGAACTGCTATACATAACAGGAAAACCATATGATACGTTAGAAGAAATCGTTGGTGTACGCGGAAAAGGTGTAGGCTCATTTAAAGAATATAATATTGGTTATAACGCAGTTCCGTTAACTGAAGAGGGATTTGTGGACTTTGAATATGTTGCAGCTGCGATCCATAGTAATACGAAGATGATTGGTATTCAGCGTTCAAAAGGATATGCTACTCGTCCGTCGTTTACTGTTTCACAAATTAAAGAGATGATTGCGTTTGTGAAAGAGATTAAACCTGATGTTGTTGTATTTGTAGATAACTGCTATGGCGAATTTATTGAAGAAGAAGAGCCATGTCATGTTGGTGCGGACTTAATGGCAGGTTCTCTTATTAAGAATCCTGGCGGTGGAATTGTTAAAACTGGTGGTTACATTGTTGGTAAAGAGCAGTATGTTGAAGCGTGTGCATATCGTCTAACATCTCCAGGAATCGGTGCGGAAGCAGGGGCATCTTTATACAGTTTGCAAGAAATGTATCAAGGTTTCTTCTTAGCGCCGCATGTAGCGGGACAAGCGCTAAAAGGTGCGATTTTTACAGCTGCATTTTTAGAAAAGTTAGGGATGAATACATCACCAGCTTGGAATGCACCAAGAACAGATTTAATTCAGTCTGTTCAATTTGATGATAAAGATCGTATGATTGCGTTCTGTCAAGCGATTCAATATGCATCTCCAATTAATTCTCATTTCACTCCATATGCAAACTATATGCCGGGTTATGAAGATGATGTAATTATGGCTGCGGGGACGTTTATTCAAGGTGCAAGTATTGAGCTGTCGGCTGATGGTCCGATTCGTCCGCCTTATGTTGCTTACGTGCAAGGTGGATTAACTTATTCGCATGTAAAGATTGCGATTTGTTCTGCGATTGATGCGTTAATTGAAAAAAAACTATTAACAATTTCTTAAAGGAAAGCTGTCGATTTCGGCAGCTTTTTTCGTGTGAAAGTAATGATTTGTGCCATTAGAAAAAAATGAAAAAATTCACAAAAAAATCATGTAAGAAAAGCTAACATCTATTGACACTAAACATAACATGGTATAAAATGAGAAACAGTTAAGGCGAAGGAGGAACTGAAACAATGAAAGAAGATAGACGTTCTGCTCCGCTGTTTCCAATTGGTATTGTAATGGATTTAACACAATTATCTGCACGTCAAATTCGCTACTATGAAGAGCATAATCTTATTTTTCCAACCCGTACAAAAGGGAATCGTAGATTATTTTCATTTAACGATGTAGATAAATTGTTGGAAATTAAAGATTTGTTAGATCAAGGCTTAAATATGGCCGGAATTAAACAAGTATTGCAAATGAAAGAAAATCAAACAGAAGCAGTGAAAGTAAAAGAAGAAACGAAAGAAATTTCAAAATCCGAGCTTCGCAAAATTCTTCGAGATGAACTACAACATACAGGTAGATTTAATCGGACCTCATTGCGACAAGGTGACATTTCAAGGTTTTTTCACTAAAGATAACTGATTCTGAAGGTGTTTAGAGGGACTAAGGAGGAATTTATAATGGCTAGGTACACAAAAGAAGATATTTTCCGTTTGGCGAAAGAAGAGAATGTAAAGTATATCCGTCTGCAATTTACGGACCTTTTAGGGGTAATTAAAAACGTAGAAATTCCAGTGAGCCAATTAACAAAAGCTCTTGATAACAAAATGATGTTTGATGGATCTTCTATTGAAGGTTTCGTACGTATTGAAGAATCTGATATGTATTTATATCCGGATTTAGATACTTGGGTAATTTTCCCTTGGACAGCTGAAAAAGGTAAAGTAGCTCGTTTAATCTGTGATATTTACAATGCTGATGGTACTCCATTTGATGGCGACCCACGTAACAACTTAAAACGTGTGTTAAAAGAAATGGAAGCATTAGGATTCTCAGATTTCAATCTTGGACCAGAGCCAGAATTCTTCCTATTTAAAGTTGATGAAAAAGGAAATCCAACACTGGAATTGAACGATAACGGTGGATACTTCGACCTTGCGCCGATGGATCTAGGGGAAAACTGTCGTCGTGATATCGTTCTTGAACTTGAAGAAATGGGCTTTGAAATTGAAGCATCTCACCATGAGGTTGCGCCAGGTCAACATGAAATTGACTTTAAATATGCAAATGCAATTCGCTCATGTGATGACATTCAAACATTCAAGCTTGTTGTAAGAACGATTGCTCGTAAACATGGTTTACACGCAACATTTATGCCGAAACCATTATACGGTGTGAACGGTTCAGGTATGCACTGTAACTTATCACTATTTAAAAATGGTGAGAACGTATTCTTCGATCAAAACGGTGATTTACAATTAAGTGATGATGCTCGTCACTTCATCGCAGGTATTTTAAAACATGCGCCAGCATTTACAGCGGTAGCAAACCCAACTGTAAACTCTTACAAGCGTTTAGTACCTGGATATGAAGCTCCATGTTACGTAGCATGGTCTGCACAAAACCGTAGTCCATTAGTGCGTATTCCTGCATCTCGTGGTATTAGTACACGCGTAGAAGTACGTAGTGTTGACCCAGCTGCGAACCCGTATTTAGTAATGGCTACATTATTAGCAGCAGGTCTTGATGGAATTAAAAATAAATTAACTCCACCAGCTGCAGTAGACCGTAACATCTACGTAATGACAAAAGAAGAGCGTGAAGAAGCAGGTATCGTTGACTTACCAGCAACATTAGCGCAAGCGTTAGTTACTTTACAATCTAATGAAATCGTATGTGGCGCATTAGGTGATCATTTACTTGAGCACTTCATTGAAGCAAAAGAAATTGAGTGGGATATTTTCCGCACGCAAGTTCACCAATGGGAACGCGACCAATATATGTCTCTATATTAAGAGAGAAAAAAGCCCTAATACTACGGTATTAGGGCTTTTTCGTCATTTATCTACAGTGAAAAAACACGAATATTGTCGCATTTTTTTTAGTGTCATCAGGAAGTAATTTAGTGAAAATAATTTGTGTTGACTCGTTCTGTATAAAGAACTAAAATGGCATTAACTAGAAATGTTTGTATATTAAAAAGAATGAAAATATTGTTTTTTTCTTAAGTTTTCGATGTCAATTTCAAGTTGAAGCTCATTGGTTTTAAATGAGGAGGGAAGTTATGGATAAGGAAATAAATTTGAAAAATCTATTTACTATTATACGGAAAAGAATTTGGATCATTCTATTATTTACAACTCTCACAACAGTAGCAGGAGCGATGTATACTATATATGTAAAAACACCATTATATGCCTCTTCAGCAAGAGTTATTGTTCAAGCTAATGCTGAAACGATGAATACATTGAAAGCGATGGTAAATGAGCCTGTAATATTAGAAAAAGTGGCTGCTGAATTGAATATTAACAGATCTGCAGGTGCATTAAGTGGACAAATAAGTACAGAAAGTGTGCAAGGGTCCCAGATTATGAGAATAAATGTAGTGGATATAGATCCTGTGCTTGCTCATAAAATTGCAAATACTACAGCCGTTGTTTATAAGAAAGAAGTAGCGAATATACTGAATTTTAATAATGTGAGTATATTACCAGAAGACCCAGTTCAAAAAAATTCTATGCCTATAAATATAAATCACTTTAAGACGATACTAATTGCATTCTCTATAGGTATGGTGCTCAGTATTGGATTCATTTTTTTATTGGATTCACTTGATGAGAGAATCAAATCGGAACGGCGAATTGAACAATTGTTAGATGTCCCTGTTTTGGGCGGAATATCTAAAATGAATAGAAAAAATGTGAAAGACAAATTCAGTAAAAAAAATACGGTATTATTGGGGGAGGGAACGGAGTGGCTTACAAAAATAGACGAAAAACAAATAAAGTTAAAGGAGAAAGTATAATTGTACATACCGCTCCAAGATCGAAAATTTCGGAGCAGTATCGTTCGCTTCGAACAAACCTTCAATTATCTTCATCTATTCATAAAAGCAGAACTATAGTTATTACTTCTCCGAGGTATGGTGAAGGAAAATCAACGATTACAGTTAATTTAGCAGTCTCAATAGCACAAAAAGGTGAAAAAGTATTGGTAATAGATGCAAATTTACGAACACCAACGATTCATGAAATGTTTGGAGTAGAAAATACAATTGGATTAATTGATATATTGAACGGAAAAACAACTTTAGAGGGCGCCGTGAAAAAAACAGAGATGGAAAGTCTGGATGTATTAACTAGCGGACCGGTACCAGTCAATCCATCCGAAGTACTTAGTTCGAGTGCAATGGATATGTTAGTTCAAAAGGCAATGGAACGATATGATATTATATTATTTGATTCTTCTCCTGTACTAGAAGTAACAGATACAAGTGTATTGGCTGATAAGTGTGAAGGTGTATTATTGGTGATACGTTATAATCATACTGTGAATGAAGATGCGCTTGAAACGAAAAGGGCGTTAAGTTTTACGAAAAGTAGGATATTAGGTGCGATTTTGAATGGAAAAGTATAAATAACATAAATGGACTTTTAAAAAAATAATTTAATATCCCAATATTAAGATGTTTTTTATAAAGAATTTTTTAAAGAGCTACGATGTGGTGATGTCTCCTTACCGCTATCAACGGAGGCACTCGATTATGCTGTGGGTTGTGAAAACAACCTTAGATGCGAGTCATCAAGAGTGTAATGTGAGGCCGGGTTAGATGCCCATGTTTTATTAAAGTTTCTAACTATGTGCTTTTAATAAAGAGAATATAGTTAGAAACTTTAAATTTGAAAGAGTTAAGTATGGAATTGATTAAAGGAGGAAGTTACATGACGTATCGGCGGAGGATATCGTTATTGCTTTTAATGGATTCAATGATTGTGTTAAGTGCTATTTTCTTTAGTTATTTCTTTGTAAATGCTAGCTTTAGTGTTATCACTTTATCATCAATTATTAGCTCTATCACTCTATTAGTCAGTCATCATTTATTTGCTTTAATATATAAGTTGTATAATAAAGCTTGGGAATATGCAAGTATAGGAGAATTACTCATTATATGCAAAGTTGTTACATTTTCTATAATTGCTACAGCAGTTGTGCAGCAACTAATCATGCAAAAAATGTATTTTCGGCTGTTAGTTGTAACTTGGATGATTCATATTTTATTAATTGGTGGTTCACGTTTTATATGGAGAATGTACAGAGATATTTATTATGTAAAAAAGGGTGATAGAAAAAGAACGTTAATTGTTGGTGCGGGATCTGCTGGGACAATGGTTGCAAGGCAGTTGTTAAAGAATAGTGCTGCCGAATTAATGCCAGTCGCATTTATTGATGATAATGTAAAAAAACATAACCTTGATATTTGGGGTATTCCAGTAATTGGTGGTAAGAATCAAATTGAGTACGTTGTTAAAAAACTGAATATTGAAATAATAATTTTGGCAATTCCTTCATTAAACAAAAGAGAGCAAAATGTTATTTTGAAAAGATGTTTAAAAACAGAAGTGAAAACTCAAATTCTTCCGATGTTAGAAGACTTAGTAACGGGTAAAGTATCGGTGAACGAATTCAGAGATGTTCAAGTAGAAGATTTATTAGGGCGCGATCTTGTAGAGCTTGATGTGGATGTTATTTCAGATTATATAACTAACAAAGTTATTTTAGTTACTGGTGCAGGAGGTTCAATTGGTTCGGAAATTTGTAGACAAATTGCAAAATTTAGGCCGAAAAGGTTGATTTTACTAGGGCATGGGGAGAACAGTATTTATTCTATAGAAATGGAATTAAACAGAAAATATGGAGGTATGAAAGGCACGTTTATTCCTGAAATCGCAGATATACAAGATGAAAAAAAGATGAATTTAATAATGAATAAACATCTTCCAAATGTTGTATATCATGCAGCTGCACATAAACATGTACCACTAATGGAGAATAATCCTGAAGAGGCTGTTAAAAATAATTTGATTGGAACTATGAATGTATCAGAGGCAGCGAGAGCACATGGAGTAGGAACGTTTGTTATGATTTCCTCTGATAAAGCTGTGAACCCGACGAGTGTTATGGGAGCAACAAAGAAATTAGCTGAGATGGTAATTCAACATAAAGATAAAATAAGTCATACAAAGTTTGTTACTGTACGCTTTGGGAATGTCTTAGGAAGTAGAGGGAGTGTTATACCTTTATTTAAGAAGCAAATTCAAAATGGTGGACCAGTTACAGTTACTCATCCTGATATGGTTCGGTATTTTATGACAATCCCGGAAGCATCAAGACTCGTAGTGCAAGCTGGTGCTTTAGCTAAAGGTGGAGAGATTTTTGTATTGGACATGGGAGAACCAGTGAAAATAGTCGACCTTGCCAAAAATCTTATTCGATTATCAGGAAATTCTGTGGATGAAATAGGAATAGAATTTACTGGTATACGCCCAGGGGAGAAACTTTTTGAAGAATTACTAAAAGAAGATGAAATGAATGAAAAGCAAATTCATCCGAGGATTTACGTAGGACAAGAAATGAATGTTCGTATAGAAGAAATTGAAGAGTTTATTTCAAGTTATACAGATTTAAACGAAGTAGAATTAAGAAAACGATTGTTAAAGTTAGTAAATCAGCGTAAAACTTTAAAACTGTTAATACCTGTATCAGGTTAATAGAAAAAATTTATATAAGACGGGTGCGTGGGATGGTGTCTAAAAAAGTTCTGCTTTGTGCAACTGTAGATTATCATTTTAAGGCTTTTCATTTACCGTATTTGAAATGGTTTTCAGAACAAGGATGGGAAGTACATGTTGCAGCGAATGGGAATATACATCTTCCGTACGTAACTCGAAAATATAATATTCCTATTCAAAGGTCACCTCTTAGTATACAAAACCTCCACGCATATAAAAAACTAAAATCAATTATTGGTCAAAATAAATATCATATCATTCATTGTCATACGCCTATGGGAGGAGTAATTGCTCGTTTAGCTGCTCAGAAAGCCAGGCGGCAAGGAACGAAAGTCGTATATACAGCACATGGATTTCATTTTTGTAAAGGAGCACCATTCATAAATTGGCTTCTATATTATCCAATTGAAAGAAGTTTAGCAACTAATACGGATTGTCTTATAACAATTAATCAAGAAGATTACAATTTAGCAGTTAAACATCGTTTTCAAGCGAAAGATATTAAATTCGTTCATGGTGTAGGGGTAGATATAAAGCGATTTGCCCCTGTAACTGAAACTGAAAAGCAAGAATTAAAACTACAATTTGGCTATAATCCACAAGATTTTTTAATGTTTTCTGCTGCTGAATTTAATAAGAATAAAAATCAAAGCTTTTTAATCCATGTATTAGCACAATTGAAAAATGAAATGCCACATGCGAAGCTTTTGCTTGCTGGCGAAGGACCGTTAATGGAAGAGTGCAAAAAAATAGCTACTCAACTAGGAGTGACTAACATGGTTCATTTTCTCGGTTACAGAAATGATATAGCTTCCTTACTACAGATGAGTGATCTTGCGGTTGCATCTAGTTACAGGGAAGGTTTGCCAGTTAATATTATGGAAGCCATGGCTTGTGGACTTCCGGTTGTAGCTACTGATAACCGGGGACATAGGGAATTGATTATTAACAATAAAAATGGTTGGATTGTAGATCGTGATGATATAAAAGCAATGGCTGACAGGATAAAGGGTATTTCTATAAATCCTAAAGTATTAGCTCAGATGGGGCAGTATGGATGTACTATTATTAAAAATCAATATTCAGTAAATGAAGTGTTAAAAGAGAAAAAAGAAATTTATACAACATTTATGGGGGAAATGGAGGATTTAAATTGGGCACTCCATTAAGAGTATTACATGTAGTCGTAAATATGAATAGAGGCGGAGCGGAAACTTTAATTATGAATTTATATCGCAATATAGATCGTTCCAAAGTTCAATTTGATTTTTTAACATGTAAAGAAGGAGTGTTTGATGAAGAAATAGTAAAGTTGGGCGGAAAAGTTCATAGAATTCCATATGTTACGGATGTTGGTCATAGAGGCTATATAAAGGCATTAAATACCTTCTTTAGCTCTCATCCGCAATATAAAATCGTTCATTCACATATGGATAAAATGAGTGGATTGGTACTTCGTTCAGCTAAAAAAGCAAGGGTGCCAGTTAGGATTGCACATAGTCACAATACTAGTAGTGAAGGTGGTGCTACTGCAAAAATCTATAAATGGTATGCAGGAAAATCTATAGGTACATGTGCAACGCATTTGTTAGCATGCTCAAATGCAGCTGCGAGATGGTTATTTGCAGATAAAGCTGATACAGCTAGAATCTTAAAAAATGGAATTGATTGTGATAGATTTTTGTTCATTCCAGAAATGAGAAAACATGTAAGAGAAGAATTACAGCTTGAGCAAGACGCTCTTGTTATTGGCCATGTTGGAAGATTTGCTCATCAAAAAAATCATGCTTACCTTATAGAAGTATTTGCGCAGTTAACTCGATTTAGGCCGAATTCAATTCTTTTATTAGCTGGCGAAGGGCCACTTCGTATGGAAATTGAAAATCAAGTGAGGGAATTAAATTTGGAGAAGCATATAAGGTTTCTTGGGATACGAGCTGATATAGAAAGGATACTTCAAGCATTTGATGTATTTGTTTTTCCATCCATACATGAGGGATTGCCACTTACTCTCATAGAGGCGCAAGGAGTTGGTTTGCCTTGTATTATATCGGATGCTATTACGAAAGAAGTGGATTTGGGAATGAATCTAGTTGAACATGTTCCTCTAGCAGATAAAATGGCTTGGATAGAAAAAATGAAAAATATAGAAATTAGTAATTTTCCGAGGGAAATACCAGCTCAAGTATTTTTGGAGAAAGGCTACGATATAAAACATACGGCAGAATTAACTCACGACTATTATTCCGTACTTTCGAGGTGAGTAATTTGGAGAATTTAACGATTTTCACCCCTACTTATAATAGAGCATATTGTCTTACAAATTGTTATGAGAGTTTAAAACGTCAAACATGTAAGAATTTTATTTGGTTAATAATAGATGATGGATCTAGTGATAACACAAAAGAATTGGTGGATAGCTGGATTGCTGAAAAATATATAAAAATTATGTATCATTGGCAACAAAATCAAGGGATGCATGGTGCTCACAATACAGCATACGAAATGATTGATACGGAGTTAAATATTTGTATTGATTCTGATGATTATATGCCAGACGATGCTGTAGAAAAAATCCTTTCTTTTTGGAGTAGATATGGGAATGATGAAGTTAGTGGGATAATTGGATTGGATTTGTATACAAATGGGCAAATAATTGGCTCAAAGTTACCAGAAAACCTTAAATATTCCACGTTGTTTAATCTTTACAACAAACATGGTGTCACAGGTGATAAAAAATTGGTCTATCGCACAGAATTGACTAAGAAATATCCATACCCAATTTTTAAAAATGAAAAATATGTTGGGTTAGCATATAAATATTATATGTTAGATCAGCAGTATGAGATGTTACTGATGAACGAACCTCTTTGCTATGTTGAATACATGCCTGACGGTTCATCAATGAATATGCTAAATCAATATCGTAAAAATCCAAGAGGTTTTGCTTTTTATCGTAAGGAACTTATGAAATTACCATTTACTAATCGAGTATTCAAGTATAGGCAAGCTGTACATTATGTATCTAGTAGTTTTATAGCGAAAAATAAAAGATTTATGCAAGAGTCGCCATGCAAAGGTCTTACGATTTGCGCATTGCCATTTGGAGTTATTCTTTATAGTTACATTACAATGAAAACAAGAATGGAAGTAAATATATAGGGATTTACTTAGTAAGTAAATGAGAGGACATAATAATGACTATACTTTGGATGAATCTTTTTATCGTATTCATACTCGCATTTTTTGCAAGGTATTTTGCTATACCTGTAACTAATAATTTTACATTGATAAAGCCAAATAGATTATTGGTTTTAATGGCGGCTCTATCACTTGTATTGGTAGCGGGACTTCGGAATAATATTGGGGATACTTATTTTTATATGCATGCATATAAAATAACGGAGTTTAATTGGGAGTATGTTCAAACTAACAAAGACATGGGCTTTAATATTTTTCAAATGGTTTTGAAAAAATATGCGGATGATCCTCAAGTAATGGTTTTTACTACAGCATTGATAACAAATGTACTCATTGTAGCAACACTATATAAATATTCAAGACTAATTGAATTGAGTTTATATGTTTATATTACGTCGGGTATGTATTTAACATCAATGAATGGGATTAGGCAATATTTAGCCGCTGCAATTATTTTTGCTGCCACAAAATATATTTTTGAAGGAAAATGGAAAAAATATATGGCAATTGTATTATGCGCATCAACATTTCATGCAAGTGCATTAGTTCTTATGCCAATCTACTTTTTTGTAAGAAAAAAAGCCTGGTCAGGAACGACATATTTGCTTCTTTTTTTAGCAGTATGTGTAGTTATAGGTTTTAATCAGTTTTCGGAAGTTTTATTTTCGGCAATTGGAAATACTCAATATGGTCAATATAAGGAATTTCATGAAGGTGGTGCCAATATACTTAGGGTTGCTGTGAGTATAGTGCCAATTATACTGGCTTACCTTGGGAAAGATAAAATGAGGGCGTTATTCCCTGAAAGTGATTATATTGTAAATATGTCTATATTAGGTCTTGTTTTTATGATTATTTCAACACAAAATTGGATATTTGCTAGATTCTCCATATATTTTGGATTGTATCAGTTAATATTAATTTCTTGGGTTGTGAAGTCATTTACAGATAAAGATCAAAAGTTGATTTATTATGCAGTTCTAGTGTGCTATTTTATTTATTTTGTATATGAACATGTAATTACTCTGGGAATTATCTATAAGAGTAACCTACTTTGATAATAAAGTGCAAGATGCTGGGAGAGGATTGTTAAATGGGGATAGATTCTAAGCTTAGACCTAAAAATAAAAAGAAGGTTTTACACATTGTCAGCGCTCTGAATCGCGGGGGAGCTGAAACGTTACTAATGAATATATATAGGAAAATAGATAAGAGGCAGCTTCAGTTTGATTTTGTATCTCATCGAAATGAGAAAAATGATTATGAAGATGAAATAATGGCGTTAGGTGGAAGAATATATAAGGTACCTAGTTTAGGACAAATAGGACCTTTTTCCTATGTTAAAGAACTTGTGAAAATTATGTCGGATAATCAATATGAAGTTGTACATGCACATACGGATTATCAAGGTGGTTTCGTTGCTGTAGCGGCAAAAATAGCTGGTATAAAAAAGAGGATTTGTCATTCGCATAGTAATAATTGGCCACAAGACTCTGGAATAAAAGCAAGAGTTATCCTAAAGGTTTTGCAATCTATTATTAAATATGCTGGAACTAATTATTGTGCGTGCAGCGTTGAAGCAGCACGTTTTTTATTTGGCGAAAGGATGCTTCATAGTGAGAGGATAGAACTAATTAAAAACGGTATAGATATTAATCAATTTACTGATATAGACGCTGGGAGTAGTGTCAGCGTAAGAAGGGAACTTAATATACCGAATGCAACAAAATTAATAGGACATATAGGAAGTTTTTCAGAGTCAAAGAATCATATTTTTATCCTAAAAGTTTTAAAGCAAATTTTAAAACGAGATTCAAATTTTGTTGCTATTTTAGTAGGAGATGGCCCGTTAAGGATTTCTATTGAATTAAAAGCAAAGCAATTAGGGATTTTTGAAAATATTAGATTTTTGGGGGTTAGGAAGGATATTCCACGACTCATGAAGAGTTTTGATGTTTTTATTTTTCCTTCTTTGTTTGAGGGGTTTGGTATTGTAACTTTAGAAGCGCAATCTGCAGGTGTACCATGTGTTGTAGCAGATACGCTACCTAATAATACTGATATGGGGTTAGGGATAATGTCATTTGTTGACTTAGATGAAGAAATTGAAATATGGTGTAAAGAAATTTATAAAGCCTTGTTAAAAGAAAGACCTGACAGGGAATTCATAATTAACAATATATCGAAATTAGGCTTTGATATTAACGATAACATTTACGAGTGGCTATCGTTATATGGAATTGTGCGCAAGGAAGAAATAGGATAATCTAATTTATTTTCATTTTATATGTCTGATGTATAAGGAGATTTGTTGAGCGTAACAGCAAAATACAAATATAAAATGAGGAAGAGAAATCAATAATAGATTTTGTGAGGTATCCTATAATGAAAAAGAAAAGAATATTAATTACATCTTTTGATATGGAAATTGGTGGAGTAGAAAGAAGTTTGATTGGTTTATTAAATACAATTGATTACAGTAAGTATGATATAGATTTAATGTTATTTAAACATGAAGGTGGATTTTTCTCTTTACTACCTAAAGAGCCGAATTTATTAGAGGAATTGCAACAATATACTACTTTTAGAAAATCAATTAAGCAGATATTACAAGAAGGGCATTACTCAATTGGGATTACTAGGATAGTAGGGAGAATTATGGGCGTTATGCATGGGCGATATGTAAATAGTAAAGAACCTGGATACTTCGTCATTCAATATGGATGGAGAATATCTCTTCCATTTCTTCCAAAGTTGAGAGAAGAGTACGATGTTGCGATAAGTTTTTTATGGCCGCATTATTTTATAGGGGATAAAGTTCGAGCGAAAAGAAAAATTGGGTGGATTCATACTGATTATTCGAACATACAACTTAACAAAGAAATGGAATGTAAAATGTGGAGGAAAATGGATGATATTGTGGCGGTTTCCGAAAGTTGTAGAGATACATTCCTGAATAGTCTGCCTTATATTAATAAAAAGGTGCAAGTGATAGAAAATATAATAGATTCTGAATTTGTTCGCGAACAATCTAATGAAGGAGATATTACTCAGGAAATACCAATAAATAGAGAGCGAATCAAGTTAGTTACTGTTGCTAGACTTTCTCATGCTAAGGGAATTGATGACGCTATATATGCGCTTAGAAAACTATTAGATCAAGGGTATGATATCGAGTGGTACATAGTTGGATATGGGCCTCAAGAAGCGGAACTTAAATTGTTGATAGATAAATTAGGACTTCAAGATGAATTTGTTTTACTAGGTAAGAAGATTAATCCGTACCCGTACATAAAAGCATGTGATATTTATGTACAACCTTCTAGATACGAAGGGAAGGCAGTAACAGTTCGGGAAGCGCAAATTCTTAAGAAACCAGTATTAATAACTAATTTTTCAACTGCCAAAAGTCAGCTGGAGAACGGGGTAGATGGATATATTTGTCCAATGGGTATAAAGGGAATTGTCGAAGGAATAAAAAAAATGATTGATGATGTTGAATTCAGAAGTGAAATTGTTAATAATGTAAGCCAAAAAAATTATGGTAATGAAATAGAAGTGGAAAAGATATATAGGTTAATTGAATTAGAATAGATTAAGTTATAAAACTAAAAAATCTTTTACTATTTATAAAAGATACTTGGGGGAATTATTTTTATGGAGAATGTTTTAGTATTAGATACATCGGTAGGTTCTCTTAACAAGGGTGACGATATAATAATGAAGTGTGTAAAGCATCATCTTTCTGATATAACTAAAAATGCATATGTTTTAACATTACCTACTCATGTTTCACCTTTTCATTGGTACCAAGTAGCGAGAAAATCAAATAGGGTAAAGATTTATAGTGATGCGAAATATAAGTTTGTAGGTGGTTCGAATTTGCTAGCAATGGATATGTTTACGCACTTTCCGCAGTGGAATATTAATATATTTAATTATGGTCCTTTAAAGGGGAGTGTTCTGGTTGGAGTTGGTGCAGGAAAAGGGAATAAAATAAATCCCTATACAAAAATGTTATATAGAAAAGTTTTATCACATGAATATATACATAGCGTTAGAGATGAAAGAACAAAAAAAATTTTAGAAGAAATGGGCTTTAAAGCTCTAAATACTGGTTGTGCAACTTTGTGGTCTTTTACGCATGATTTTTGTAGGGGAATTCCAAGTGGAAAATCGGAATCGGTTGTTTTTACACTAACCCATCATTCTAAAAATCGTGAAAAAGATCAATTATTGATAGATACACTTAACAAAAGTTATGAAAATGTCTATTTTTGGATACAAGACGCTGATGATTTTGAATATTTAAAAACTTTAGAGGGTATACAGGACATAAAAATTATACCTCCTACTATAGAGGCGTATGAAAAAATCCTAAATACAGCCGTCGATTATATTGGAACACGTTTACATGGCGGCATATTTGCTATGCGTCATAAAAAACGTGCAATAATTATCTCCATAGATGAAAGAGCTAAGGGGATGGGCGAAACGTATAATTTAAATCTGATTGATAGGGAAGATTTAAATAATCTTGAAAAAATGATAAATTCAGAGTTTATCACGGATGTTCAAGTGAATTTTGATGTAGTAAATCAATGGTTAAAACAGTTCTCTAATTAATAAATGTACTTTGATAAAAATGGCGATTTATTAGGAGGCTCAAATGAATAGTATAATTCTCGATAAAATTGTCGTAAGAAATAATAGAGTTGATTATTCTTTTAGTATTAAGGGGGATTTACAAAAGTATTTTAAGACAAGTAATCATATGTTTCTTGAATATAACTATGATGTATCTGATATCCCTTTAAGTATTTTGGCTATTCCGTTTGTTGCAAATGTAGTTCCTCTTGTATGGATTACTAATTCAACAATAGTAATAAATGAACTAGATAAATCTTTTTATATTTGTTTAAATAATATAAAAAATGCATATCAAAACATGTTTCCTGGTGTGAAATTTAAAGGATCCGTGGATGTAGGAGAAATTATTGATAATGTTTACATTCCGGAATTTGAAGCGGCATCTTTATTTAGTGGGGGATTAGATGCACTTACTACATTTATAAGAATAAAAGATAAAAACCCCTTGCTAGTTACTGAATATGGATGGCATGAAAATGAAATAGAGGGTAGTAAAGTATGGGAGGCAGATAAAGAAAATGCCATAAATTTTGTAAAGGATAATGGACTAGAAAATATTTTTATACAATCCAACTATGGGACCTTTATAATTGCAGGGAACATTGACCATGATTTTAGAGAAAAGTTAAACGATACATGGTGGCATGGATTGCATCATGGTCTAGCGATAATATCTGCAGCTATTCCAATAGCTTTTAAACTTAAGATAAAATGTATATACATTGCAAGCTCTAATTCTCCATTATATCAAGTTACTTGTGCATCTGATCCAACTGTGGATAATGAAATAAAATATGCATCTGGAACAGTATTTCATGATGGATACGAACTTACTAGGCAAGAAAAGATTAAAGTTGTTGTGGACCATTATTCAGCTAGTAAAGAACCTGTTAATATCAGGGTATGTTTTAAAAATGAAGAAAATTGTTGTAAATGTGAAAAATGTTTAAGAACAATTATGGGAATTATTGCTGAAGGGAGAGATCCTCGTGAATATGGTTTTAATATTCCAAGTAATCTTTATCAGTACGTTAAAACTTCTTTAAATAGTGAGGTGAAGTTTTTTACTAATACATTCATTGAAATGTATTGGAATTTAATCCAAGTGCGAATGAAACAAAATTGTGATTGTATTACAGATAAAAATTTACTAAATTGGTTTCTAGATTATGATTTCAAGGCGCAACGAAGAAAAGCGTTATTAAAATACAGGATAACAAAGTTTTTCCCTATTTTAAAGAGGAAGATTAGTGCCAAATTTAGTAGAGTGGGTACGCAAAACAACTAAAATATAGAAGGTATTACGATGAGAATACAAAATTCCTTAAAAAATATTTTATTCGGTTTGTCTGGACAAATAATTAGTATTGGCATGGGATTTGTTGTTCGAACTGTTTTTATTTATACACTCGGTATAGAATATTTAGGTGTGGATGGGCTTTTTACAAGTATACTATTGATGTTTTCCCTAGCTAATTTAGGCTTTGATACAGCTATAATTTATAGTTTATATAGGCCATTAGCTGAGAAGGATATCTATAAAATACAGGCATTAATGAATTTATATCAAAAAGCATACAGATTAATAGGAGTAGTAGTCTTATTATTAGGGTTATCTCTATTACCATTTCTTGATTATTTAGTGAATGCAGATACTATGATTAAAGACATTAACATTATCTATCTTTTATTTTTAATAAGTTCGGTGTCATCATATTATTTTGTATATAAGCAATCTATTATTATTGCTGATCAAAGTAACTATATCATTTCTAAAATACACACTTTGTTCATAATTATATCTAACGCATTACAAATTGTTTTATTAATAATTATTAGTGATTACATTGTAGTACTGATAGTTCAATTAACATTGAAAGTAATTGAGAATGTATATATTGCAAATAAGGCAAATAAATTATATCCATTTTTAAAAGAAAAAAATAATGCGAAATTATCTAAGGCAGACAGACGAGAGTTTTTTGAGAATTTGTATTCCTTGTTACTATATAAAATTAGTGGTGTAGTAATTAATGCAACAGATAATATAATTATATCGAAATTCATTGGAATTATTTGGGTTGGTGTGTATTCAAATTATTTGTTGATCTTAAATACATTAAATACCTTATTAGGCTATTTGTTTTATTCTATCACTGCTAGTGTTGGAAATTTGAATGTGAAAGAAAATGCAGAAAAAAAATATTTTATTTTTCGTGTAATTAACTTTTTTAATTTTTGGATATATGGATTTTGTACAGTTTGCCTTTGGAATTTGATAAATCCATTTATAACACTCTGGTTAGGTGAGGAATATGTGTTTAATAAGTATGTATTATTTTTCATATTACTTAATTTTTTCACTTCAGGAATGCAAAATACAACTACAATTTTTAGAGAAACCACAGGTTTATTTAAAAAAGGGAAGTATAGACCTATCATAGCGGCAATTATAAATATTGTAGTTTCTATAATTCTCGCGAAACAAATAGGAATAGCAGGAGTGCTTTTAGGGACTGTTATTAGTAGATTATGTACTTACTTTTGGTATGATCCTTATATTATATTTAAAATGATTTTTAAAAAATCTGTAAAAGTATATTTTATTAGATATATTTTGTTTGTAGTGCTTGTATTATTTTCTGTTATAGCAACGGATTTTATTGGTTATATTTTTCACATAAATATATTTATGGACATGGTAATACGTAGTATTTTGTGCCTGATTATTCCGAATTTGATCTTTTGGATGGTATTTAAAGAGGCGGAAGAGTATAGATATTTCCTTAATTTAACCCGAATATTAATAAAAAAATAAAGTCGAAAATATTAACTCGGAAAGTTTCGAATGATAATTATCCATAAATTATTATTTTATTTTTTCCATATCACAGTAAAGAATGCTTTATTTACGGAAGAGATTTTAGGTTGTTCTGAAAATAATAGTAGGGGAGTTATGTATAAAGAGCATAGTGTCTTTTTAATAAAATTGTAAGTTTAAATAGTATAAATAAAAGGGTATTGAAATAAAAACAGCTAGTAAGAATAGATCTATTTAGGAAGGAGAAAGGAATTGTGAAAAGACTTTCTAAATAATGGATCTCTAAAAAAAATAAAAAGTGATGTTACTTCTCTTATATCCAATCAATTTACCTTATGAAACATAAGATGTAGAAAAGCAAAAAAGAGGTGTGAATTGATGTGGAGAAGAAGGGATAATCTTGGGAATTTGAATGATTTAGATTTGGTGTCCAAGCCTCCTTTTCATAATGACATTTTAACTTATGATAGTACGCAATTAAAATGGATTCCAAAATCATTTGAAGCTACAAATTCTACAAGTATATATGTATTAGAATTAGATAGATGGGATGTTAAGAATGATGGGACTGATGCTATCAATACTTCCAAAGGTATTAATAATGCTTTAGTTTGGGCGGCTCAACAAGGTTATACGGAAGTTGTGTTACCTAGAGGAATATATTTGATTGATAAACAAACACCCATCGAACCACCAAGTCATTTAACTTTGAATCTAAACGGTTCAACATTAAAAATGGAAACAAATAATTTGACTGGATATGCAATTATAAGTTTTCGTAGAAATCAAGTATATTCTAGGATAACAAATGGTATTATCCAAGGAGATAGATATACACATGATTATTCTAGTGGGGGAACACATGAGGCAGGGTACGGCATTGAATTGGGGAGTTTTACTCCACCTGCTGATGGGGGGAACAATACACGGTTTGTATCTTTAGATAATCTAGATATTTTAGATTGTACAGGAGATGCCATTACACTGAACAGTACTTTTGGGCAGATTTCACCTTTTCCTACAGCATTAGCAAGTTCATTTGAACAGGGAGCAATTAATACAACAGATGGTTCATTAGTAAGTAGTACAACAAAGATACGTTCCAATTTGCAAATTGATATGACCCAAGTGGCTATTGTAAAGTATGGTTACTTTGGATTATATGGAAATGGATTTGGAGCATTGGGTTCTGAAATAAAATGCGATTATTATGATGTCATTTTTTACACTTCAAATAATATATTTTTATCTTCAAAAACCAATGTACAATTCTTTGATGAAGTAGAAGTCCCTAATGGAGCAAGTTATGCTAAAATTGTTTTGCATCAAGGGAATGTTCCTGCTCCTGCAAATTGTTTAATAAATGTTCGGGTGCCTTCTTTTTCACAATATACTTATATAGAAAAATGTAATTTACATGATTGCCGTAGACAAGGGATTAGTGTATGTGGGGCAAAGAATGTATATATTCGAGATAATGATATTCATCACATCGCAGGTACCAATCCACAAAGTGGACTAGATATTGAAGATGGATATGATTTAAATCAATATATATACATTGAAAGAAATAATTTTCATGATAATAAAAATTATAATATTATTGTTGTAAATGGGAAATTTATCTATATATCGAATAATTCTATTATGAATACCATTTCAAATGCTTATGTTGGGCTATCTATTAATGGTGGTGCAGATAGGGTAATCGTAACAGGGAATAATATCCGATTAACCAAGGTCTCTTTGTTAGGAGATGTTATTTTTTCCAATAATTATGTATACGGAGCGCAAGTAAATGTTCAAGGTGTATATGTAAATCGACCTATTAATATATTAGATAATCATTTTTCTAATAGTAAAATGATTATTGATACCCCCTTTCCATATGCGGTTAAAGTTGATTCCTGTCGCTTTATAAACGATGCAGATAAACTAAATTCCTTGTCATCATTGTATCAGTGGACATTAGAGATGAAAAATGAGCCGCAAACTATCTCAAATTGTATATTTGAAGGACAAGACGTTTTGTATTTAAATTATGTACCAGTAGGAACAGTTAAATCAGGATGGATATTTGAAAATATTATATTTAATAATGTTAAAAACCCAACCTTAGTTGCAGGGACATATACAAATTGCTTTTTTAAGGACGTCACCTTTTTGGGGATAACAAGTACAGGAAGCACTTTAGAATTAAAAGATTGCAAGTTCTTTAGTATAGATAGAAATAACACGTTATTTACAGTGAATAACCTCAAAGCATTCAAGATGATGGATTGTCATATAGAAAAACCAAATGGTACGGTCTTGAATATTCAAAATGTATCTGATGAAATAGTGTTAGGGGGAAATACTATAAAAATTACAAATGATACTCTTCAGAGAGCTATTATTGTTTTGGATGCAGCGTTTACTGGTAAGCAAGTGATAATTCAAAATAATATTATAAATTCCACAAATTTGATGCAAGTTGGGATAGATAATAGAACAACGAGTATTACACCCCTAGTAGTAATTCAAAACAACGTGTTGAATAATGCGAAAATTACAATTACAGGGAGGGAATTTCTGCAAGGGAATATAGTTAATGGTGTAATAGATCCAAATTAATGCATGGTGATAATTAAATTTGAATAGTTTCAAAAAATTATGAGAAATGAAGTAGAGTGGCTCTTAATAAATATGTCCATAAAGTATTATATAATGGTACATGGAAGGATTTTGTCCAATGTAATTATTCGAAATAGTCTAATTCCTAATAGATAATAGGTTTATTGACTTTTAGTTACTACTATAGAATAGAGAAAAGCTATTATGTTTTTTATAAACATAATAGCTTTTTATTATTACGTTAACTGCATACTAAAAAATAGTGTGTAGGAGAATTTTTAAATAATAAATGGATTTTTTAATATACTACTAAGCGTTGTTTATAAAACTGTGTTTGTGAATATATTTTTTGAGATTTTTACAGTGTGTAATAGTCTCTTGGATAAGCATTTGGAAAAATATATTTTGCACCTATGTGTATTGCTTTCTTCTACTTATTAAGTTTTAAAGCTGTGTACTATAGAAAATGTTTGCAGGTGATAAGTAAAGAGAAATTGAATACAATTCTTTAATTACAACTTAAGAATACTTGATTTCAATCCGTAATGAATACTTTGTAGATTATTTAACTTTGGAAAAGCATTTGTAATAATTTAAGATGGGGGAATGATTGGTAATGAAGAGACTGTTTGATATCTTTATTTCTTTATTATTATTAATTTGCTTTTTTTTCGTTATTCTTTTAGTAGCAATTATAGTTAAAACTCAGATAGGATCACCCATTTTATTTAGACAACAACGTCCAGGGTTACATGGAAAATCTTTTTATCTTTATAAATTTCGTACGATGACCAATGAGCGAGATCGTAATGGGGAGCTGTTACAAGATCACGCTAGATTAACTAAAGTTGGAAAATTTCTTAGAAAATATAGTTTAGACGAATTACCACAATTAATAAATGTGCTAAAAGGTCAATTAAGTTTGGTGGGCCCCCGCCCATTATTAATAGAATATATGCCTTTATATTCGAAAGAGCAAGCTAAAAGGCATAATGTAAGACCCGGAATCACTGGATGGGCTCAAGTTAATGGAAGAAATAGTATCTCATGGGATGAGAAATTTAAATTAGATGTATGGTATGTTGAGAATCAAAGTTTTCTTTTAGATTTGAAAATTTTATATCTAACTTTTAGTAAGGTTTTAAAGTCGGAAGGGATAACAAATAATAAGCATGTGACTATGCCAGTTTTTAAGGGGGGAATCGAGCATGGGGGGGAATAAAATGAATATTTTGTTTACTAGTTCTGGTAGGAGGGTCACCTTAATTAAAAAATTTAAGGAAGTACTTAAACAAGAAGGAATCAAAGGAAAAATCTTTACTGCAGACTTAAAAGAAACTGCTCCTACCATTTACTTTAGCGATAAGCATTTTATTGTTCCGCGTGTAAATGAAGAGGGATATATAAATGAATTATTAAAAATATGTAAATCTGAAATGATAAATCTAATAATTCCGTTAATTGATACGGAATTAACCCTTATGGCTAATAATTCGAAGGTTTTCGAGGGTATTGGTGTAAAAGTATTAGTTTCTAGTATGGAATTAAATAAGATTGCTAATAACAAAAAATACACATATAACTTTTTTGCATCTAATAATATACCAACACCTAGAGTATATAGTGATGAAGAGATTGGAAGAAAAGAATATCAATTTCCACTATTAATTAAACCTTATGATGGCAGTTCTAGTAAAGGTGTAACAAAAATAATGAATGAAAAGGAATTGGAATTTTTTAAGGATTATATACCTAACGCTATGATACAAGAGTATGTTTCAGGAGAAGAATACACTATAGATGTCATGGTAGATTTCTGTGGGAATATAAAAACAATCGTTCCTAGATTGCGTATAGAGACACGAGCAGGTGAGGTAAGTAAAGGTATGACCAAGAAGGATTTTGATATCATCCAAGCAGCAGAAACTGTAATAAAAGCTCTTCCTAATCCTATTGGGTGTATTACTTTACAATGTTTTAAAAAGGAGGATGGACAAATTACGTTTATTGAAATAAACCCTCGTTTTGGAGGAGGAATACCACTATCAATAGAAGCAGGAGCGAATTTTCCACTTTGGACAATTAAAATGTGTCAGGGGGAAGTCTTTATAGATAAGGACTTTAATTGGAGAGAAAATTTAACAATGCTTAGATATGATGAAGCGGTTTTTATGGAGAGTATTTAAGATGATGATTAAAGCAATTGTTTTTGATATGGATGATACTTTATATAAAGAGAAAGATTATGTTGTAAGTGGTTTGAAAGCAGTGGATGATTGGATTAAAGAGAAGTATAAGAAAACCGGATTTTATAATATTGCAATTCAATTATTCGATTCGGGGGAAAGAAGGTTCGTGTTTAATGAAACACTAGAAAAGTTAAACATTCCTTACGATGAAAAATTGATTAGTAATTTGATAGAACAGTATAGGTTTCATAAACCAGATATTCAATTGTTGGATGAAGCGGATTGGGTACTAAATAATTTAGTTAATACCGTTAAAATAGGACTTATTTCAGACGGATATTTAGTTGCCCAAGAAAAGAAAATTAATGCATTAAAGTTAAAAGAGAGATTTCATTCGATAATTCTCACTGATGAGCTGGGAAAAGAATATTGGAAGCCGAGCCAAATTCCTTATGAAAAGATAAGTAAGGAACTACAGGTGCCTCATCAGCAATGTGTCTATATAGGAGATAATTTAAGTAAGGATTTTATAACAGCCAAGAAATTGAAATGGTTAACGATCCATATTAATAGAGAAGGTGGAATTCACCATAATCTTATAGTTGAGCAAGCTTATAAAGCACATTATACAATTGATAATTTAAGGAGATTATCTGATATATCTGTATTAAAGCATATGTTTTTAGATACATAGTATTTAAATATGTATAAAGGATGTGTTTACATGCACACAGTTCAGCATAAAAAGCGAATTTACCTTTCCTCTCCGCACATGAGTAGGAATGAACAAAAATATATTCAAAATGCATTTGATACAAACTGGATTGCCCCTCTTGGCCCAAATGTTGATGGATTTGAAAGAGAACTTGCATCTTTTGTAGGAGTGAAAGGTGGGGCTGCAGTTAGTTCAGGTACGGCTGCTATTCATTTAGCTTTGCGATTATTAGATGTCCAAAAGGGAGATACAGTGTTTTGTTCAAGTTTTACTTTTGTAGCGAGTGCGAATCCGATTGTTTATTTGGGAGCTGAACCAGTATTTATTGACTCAGAACCGGAAACATGGAATATGTCACCGAATGCATTGGCACATGCATTGTATGAAGCTAATAAAGTGGGGAAATTACCAAAGGCTATCATTCTTGTTCATTTATATGGTCAGAGTGCTAAACTAGATGAAATTCTTTCACTTTGTAATCAATATAATGTTCCTATAGTTGAGGATGCAGCAGAATCTCTTGGATCTACATATAAAGGAAAAGCAAGCGGTACATTTGGGAGGTTTGGGGTTTATTCATTTAACGGAAATAAAATCATTACAACTTCAGGTGGTGGAATGCTAGTTTCTAATGATGTAGAAGCATTAGAAAGAGCGAGGTTTTTAGCGACACAAGCAAAGGATCCAGCTCCACATTATGAGCATAGTGAGATAGGATATAATTATCGAATGAGTAATATTTTAGCTGGTATTGGTAGAGGACAATTAGAAGTGTTAGAAGATAGGGTGAGAGCTAGAAGATTTATATATAAACGGTATTATGAAGCGCTATCTCACATGCCAGGATTTTATTTTATGCCTGAATTAGAAAATACTCGCTCTAATCGTTGGCTTACTACATTGACAATTGATGAAAAGGAATCCGGGATCTCTATTGGGAAATTGTTGAGAACTTTAGCAGAAGAGAATATTGAAGCGCGTCCTATGTGGAAGCCACTTCATATGCAGTCGCTCTTTAAAGAGAAGAAGTATTATCCGCATAGTAAAAATGAAGATGTGTCGCATTCCTTATTTCAAAGTGGAATTTGTTTGCCTTCAGGATCTAATATGTTAGCTGAAGATCAACAAAGGGTAATTCAAAGCATTTTAAAAGCAGTAGAATGGAAGAATTAAAAGAAAAGTAAGTAAAATTGGAATTAGATTTGTATATGTACCACTATCTGTTCTTTATAGTGAATTCTAAAGGGGATTGTTTGGGAACATTCAGTTTCAATTGATATAAAAAAGAGATGATTATAGGTTTTAAATATTTATATCTTGGTCTGTAAGTAAATTAAAGCATGTAATTGAGAAAGTAATAAAACAAATAACTTTGTTCGTTAAAAAGAATGATAAAGGGGTATGTTTAACGAATTTAATATATAAATAGTATTTGTAGTTACTTTCCATATATTAGGAGGAAGAAATGAGCGCTATAACTGGTATTATTCACTTTACTAATGAACCTGTATCAATTGAACATGGCACACGATTAATGAGTGATTTACAAAAGTACCCTGCTGATGATATTCAAATATGGCACAAAGAAAATGCTTTCCTAGGATGTCACGCACAATGGATTACGCCAGAGTCAGTTGGTGAACAATTACCCTTCTATAATTATGAAAAGCAACTGGCAATTACAGCAGATGCTATTATTGATAATCGTCATGAGTTATTTAAAAAATTACAAGTAGATTATGCGGATAGAAAGAATATGACAGATAGTGAATTAATTTTACTTTCTTATCAAAAATGGGGGGAAGCGGCTCCAAAATATTTGGTAGGCGATTTTGCCTTTATGATTTGGGATGAGAAAAAACAAATTCTTTTTGGAGCTAGAGATTTTTCGGGAAGCCGGACACTTTATTTTTATCGTGGTGAGAAAAAGTTTGCTTTTTGTACTATTATAAATCCGTTATTTTCTCTACCATATGTTGAGAAGAAATTAAATAAGCAGTGGATTGCTGAATTTTTAGCTATACCTGTAAATTTCGAATCAGTAGATCCACAGTTAACAGTTTATAAATATATAGAACAGGTGCCTCCATCCCACACTATTTTGGTAAAGGAAGGCAAAGTAAAGTTTTCGCGATACTATACACCAACTGCTGGGAAAATGCTTAATTTAAAATCAAATGAAGAGTATGAAGAGGCGTTTCGAGAGGTGTATCAAAGTGCAGTGAAGGCACGTTTACGAACACATCACCAAGTAGGAGCTCATTTGAGCGGAGGGCTAGACTCAGGGTCTGTCGTTAGCTTCGCTGCAAAGGATTTACGTGCTGAAAATAAAAAGTTACATACGTTTAGTTATGTCCCTGTAACAGGATTTGAAGATTGGACACACAAAGGTAGAATTGCTGATGAAAGGCCATTTATTCAATCAACTGTAGAGCATGTAGGGAATATACAGGATTATTATTTAGAATTGCCAGAGAGAAGCCCACTATCGGAAATTGATGATTGGTTGGAAACGATGGAGATGCCATATAAATTTTTTGAGAATACTTTTTGGTTGAGTGGAGTTTATGAAAAAGCATCTCAGCATGGAATAGGAGTACTCCTTAGTGGTCAAAGGGGTAATTGGACAGTATCATGGGGGCCTATTTTTGATTACCAGGCAATGTTGTTGAAAAAGCTACATTGGATTCGTTTTTATCGTGAACTATATTTGTATAGTAAAAATATAGGAGTGAAAAAATCACGTGTTTTTGAAGTGGTAAGAAGAAAGGCTTTTCCGTTTTTGTATCAGTTACTTTCTTCAGAGGAACAAGATGTTTTCCCCACAATAATCAATCCGGAATTTGCTAAAAAAATGAATGTTTTTGATAGACTCAAAGAACAGGGCGTTGATATAACAGGTACTTCTATCGCAAATGCATATGACATGAAAAGAGAACAGTTTGAAAAACCCTATTATTGGAGCATAAATGGAACGTATGAAACGAAATTGTCGTTACGCTATGCTTTATGGGATCGTGATCCTACAAATGACTTACGGATTATTCAATTTTGTTCGTCAGTCCCGGAAGAACAGTATGTTCAAAATGGTTTAGATCGATCCCTTATCCGGAGAGCAACAAAAAAATTACTCCCTGATAAAGTACGATTAAATCAGTGTATTCGAGGTGTTCAAGGTGCAGATGGTGTTTACCGTATGGCTCCTTTTTGGAATGAATTCATTGAAGAAGTTGAAGAACTTAGTGTAGATCCAGTAATTTCTGAATTTCTAAATGTAGAGGTAATTAAGAAAGCTATCTCAAAAATTTGTAAAGAACCTCGACCAGAATATGCATTTGATTTAGATTTTAGAGTTTTAATGCGCAGCTTAATATTCTATCGATTTATAAAAAAATTAATATGAAAGGAGGTGATACGTATGAAAAAGGAATGGAAACAACCTGTATTGGAAGTACTTAATATTAATATGACTATGGCGGGACCTGGGCATAAACTTCCTGATGCTGTTCAACCTGATCCAGATGATGCGGTGAAGTATAGTTAAATCATTAGAAAAATAAAGCTCTTATATAGTTTATCTTATATATAAGAGCTTTCAAAAAATTGACAATGTGGGGTGAATAGGATGATTGATTCGATGGGAAATGTGTTATACAAAGCCTTCGGGTTAAAGATAGTAAGTGAAATTCCATTACCTGAATTGTCTCAGCTGAATGAAAAGAAAGAGATGGCAGATATTCAAATAGAAATGACTGATCTATCTGAACGATGGAGTGGATATAACGAAGAGCAGCAAAGAACAATTGTAGTGGAAGATGATGTAGTTATGTTTCATGTTCCTCAAACTGCAATATTTTCTGTCCAAGCGGGTGAGAAAATCATTTTTTCACCTATGCCAGAGGCTGAAGAAAATAAAATACGACTATATATCCTTGGAACTTGCATGGGAGCACTATTAATGCAACGCAAAGTACTTCCATTGCACGGAAGTGTGATTGCTATAGATGGGAAAGCATATGCTTTAATTGGTGATTCAGGGGCTGGAAAATCAACTTTAGCCTCGGCTTTTTTGAGTAAAGGATATCAGTTTTTAAGTGATGATATAGTTGCTGTGACTCTTTTATGTAAGAATACCCCAATAGTTCATCCGTCTTATCCACAACAAAAATTATGGCAAGAGAGTTTAGATGAGTTTGGAATGGAAATAACGCAATATAGCCCTTTGTTTGAAAGGGAAACGAAGTATGCTGTTCCTGTGAATTCTCAATTCTTTCCTGATCCATTACCTCTTGCTGGTGTTATTGAATTAGTAAAAGCACAGGGAGAAGATATCGAGATGACCCGTATAGAAGGGCTTGCACGCTTGTATAAATTATACCGCCATACTTTTAGGAGTTCTTTGATTTCTAAATTAGGATTGATGGAATGGCATTTTGAAACGTCATCTGATATTGCAAGCGGAATGGAAATGTTTCAATTAAGTCGCCCGACTTCAAGATTTACAGCTCATGAGCTTGTGCAAATTATTTTAAATACTATACAGAAAGGGAGTATGGTTGATGGTTGTTCATTCGAGAAAAATATCATTAGAACATAACGTTGTCCAAAGTAAAGGTAATATAGTAAGCGATATGGATGGAGAAAAAGTTATGTTAAATGTCCAAAAAGGAAATTACTATAACTTGGGTGAAATAGGCGGAGAAATATGGGAGCTTATTGAAAATCCAGTAATAATTAATCAGCTTGTTACTATGCTAGTATCTAACTATGATATTGAACGAAAAGATTGTGAAGAGCAAGTTCTTTCCTTTTTAGAGTGTTTGTTTCAAGAAGGGTTAATTCAAATAAAAGATCAGCCTAATAGATAGATTCGTAATTTCAAAAGAACTGTTAGGAAGGGATTAATAAATATTGTGAAAAGGTTAAGGATGTTTTTATCACTAAACATGAAAACAAAGCTCTTATTTTTAGAGGCTTTTATTTTTTTAGGATGGGCACGTGTACTAAAAAATATTACATTTTCCAAAGTTGCACCTTCTTTAGGGAATTACATGAGTGAAACCTCAAGTACTCATATTCAACCGCACGGAGATACGCTAAAAAAGGTGTCCGAAGCAATTTCTATTATGAGTCGTTATACTTTTTGGGAAAGTCAATGTCTCGTTAAAGCTATAGCTGGGATGAAAATGCTTGAAAAACGTCACATTGAGAGTACTCTTTATTTAGGAATGGCTAAGGATAATAGTGGGGAACTAATTGCACATGCATGGTTACGTAGCGGTTCTTTTTATGTTACTGGATCGGAAGGAATGGAGAAATTCACTGTCGTTGGATCATTTGCAAAGAGGCTAAGTGAGAACACTATTAAAGGAGAGTAAAATGGAGAAAGATTTTGGTCTTAATGTAGAGTTCATGTCTAAGGAATTGAAACTTCTTTTTGCAATTTTGAAGTTACAAGATGACGAAACAATGCAAACTTACAGTAATGAATGGTTTTCGGATATTGATTGGGAAGTATTTCTTGAGCAAGCCGTGCATCATCGCGTTTATCCGGTGATATATCAAAAACTTAAACAGGTGGACAAGGAGCTGATTCCTTCACATATTGTACAAACCTTGACTAGAAAATATAAAAGAAATACATTTCAAATGCTTTATTTAAGTGCTGAAATGGAACGAATAAATAAATTATGTAATGAAAATGAGATTCGTACGATTTTTCTAAAAGGGCCTGTACTATCTCAGGACTTATATGGAAATCTTTCTTTACGAACATCCTGTGATTTGGACGTTCTCATCCCTATTCAAAATTTAGAAAAAGCAGAAAAACTACTTTTAGAGCAAGGGTATGTGAAAGATGATTATATTCAAACGATATTAAGTGATTGGAAATGGAGGCATCACCATATAACATTTTTCCACCCAACAAGGCGGATCAAACTTGAAATTCATTGGAGATTAAATCCCGGACCGGGTAAGGAACCTGGGTTTGAAGAGCTTTGGAAGCGAAAGAGAAAAAGTACACTTACGAGTAATTCGGTATATATGTTAGGGAAGGAAGACTTATTTTTATTTCTTGTATCTCATGGTGCCAGACATGGTTGGTCCAGGCTACGTTGGTTAGTAGACATAAAAAAAATTGTCGATCAAGATCTTAATTGGAGTGAGATTCATAAATTAATGAGAAAATATCAAATGCTTCATTTAGGAGGACAAGCGTTAATTTTGGCATCTCAATTGCTAGGTGTACGACTAGATGAAAGAATGATGGAATTAGTAACTAAAAAACATTCAAAGCAGTTAGCGCAAGAAGCGTTGTTTTATTTCAAGCAAATGATAAACTTGCATACCGATCCTGTTCCTGAAGAAGTACTTGCTTATCATAGTAGGCATTTATTTTCACTGATGTCTAATCAGCAAAAAATTTTATTTATTATGAGCCAACTCTATCCTTATCCGATTGATGCAAAAACATTGCCGTTACCTAAATTCCTTCATTTTTTATATTTTCCTTTACGTCCGTTTCTATGTCTTTGGAGGAAAACAAAGAAGCTTGCTTTGTCATAGGGGGAACATCGATGAATCATATTATATATTTTATGAAGAAATTATATTCTTCTGCAGGGAAAATTCTGTATGTGAATTTGTTTGGTATGGTTTTAATAAGTTTACTTGAAGGGATAGGTATTATTTTATTAATTCCTATGATAAGTATGGCTGGAATAATTAATATAGGTGAGGAGACTGCTTTTATTGCACCTGTTTATAGATTTTTGCAGGATTTCCCTAAAACAACAAGCCTAATTTCTATTTTAGGTATATATATACTAATAGTGTTAGGGCAAAATCTATTACAACGAAACATAACGCTAAGGGATGCGAGAACGCAACAAGCTTTTGTACGAGAATTAAGAATAGAAACATATAGTATGATTCTAAAAGCGAAGTGGAGTTTTTTTTTAGAGAAAAGGAAAACAAATCTAATAAATATATTAACTACAGAATTAGCTCGCGTAAGTTATGGGGTTAATTTAATTTTACAATTGTTAGCTGTTATTCTGTTTACATTCATACAGGTGGGGCTTGCGTTTTTATTATCTCCCCAAATAACTATATTTGTTTTGGTCTTTGGCTTATTATTCTTAGTAGCTTCTCGTGCTTTTATAAAAAAAGCACGAATACTAGGCGGTAAGACCTCGAAATTAGCACAAGACTATCTTTCTGGTATAACAGATCATTTTAATGGAATTAAAGATATAAAGAGTAATACTTTGGAAGCATCACGTTTAGATTGGTTACAATCTATAACAGAAAAGATGAGTAATGAACAAATGGAGTATATGAGAATAAGGTCGAACTCTCAATTGTTTTATAAAGTTTCAATGGCTATTTTAATTGCATTTTTTATATTATTATCAGTAAGTATATTTAAAGCTCAACCCACCCAATTACTATTAATCATACTCATCTTTTCGAGACTATGGCCACGATTTATGACAATTCAGTCAAATTTAGAACAGCTTGCTGCAAGCATTCCTGCTTTTAAGTCATTATGGGACTTACAAGGGGAATGTAATGAAGCAATTGAAATGCAGGATATACATCAGCAAAAACATATAAAGCCGATTTGTATAGAGCAGGGTATTGAATGTAAGGGTATTTATTTTCGATATAATAAGAAGGAGCATTTGTATGCACTTCAAAATATTAATGTGAAAATACCAATCAATAGTATGACGGCTATTGTGGGACATTCGGGAGCTGGGAAGAGCACATTAATCGATGTTTTAATGGGATTGATTCAGCCAGAGAAAGGTCAAGTATTAATAGATGGAACTCCTCTTACAAGTGAAAATTTATTGTCATTGAGACGGGCTATTAGTTATGTGCCACAAGATCCTTTTTTATTTAATGCAAGCATAAGAGAAAATTTATTGATGATTGAGCCGAATGCGAGTGAAGAACAAATTTGGACTGCATTAGATTTTGCGGCGGCAGCTGAATTTGTACGAATGCTTCCAAAAGGGCTTGATACTCTCATTGGAGATCGTGGAGTGAGACTTTCAGGTGGTGAACGTCAACGACTTGTACTAGCTCGAGCTATTTTAAGACAACCATCCATTTTAGTATTAGATGAAGCTACGAGTGCATTAGATACTGAAAATGAAGTAAAAATTCAATCAGCAATAGAAAGGTTGAAAGGAACGATGACTATTGTTGTTATTGCGCATCGGTTATCTACGATCCGCAATGCAGATCAAGTTATTGTTTTAGGAAAAGGTGAGATTGTTCAAAAAGGTGAATTTAATCAATTGGCTAAAGAGAGAAAAGGTGTATTTCGAAATTTATTAGGGTCACAAATGGAAGTGGGTTCATAGAGGAGAAAGATTGAATGAAATCTTGTATTATTGTAATTCGAGTTGAATGATAGCCCGGATAATGGTCAGTTACAAAAGGTCTTATTCGGGCTTTTATATTTGTGTTTTCTAAATTTAGGGAATAAATATAATTCAGTACCTTGCAATAAACAATACTAAGTGGTATATTATGGATAAAATAGCTACCGTTTATTGAACAGTACTAAAATGAGAAAGGGGGATTGTCCTTGAACGTTCAGTTTAAAAAAGGTGTGTTAGAACTGTGTGTATTGGCACTTGTAAAACGTAAGGATTGTTATGGATATGAACTTGTTCAGCAAATCTCTAATAAATTTTTAATATCGGAAGGTTCTGTATATCCGTTATTACGTCGTTTAACGAAAGAGGGATATTTTCAAACGTATTTAAAAGAATCCACGGAAGGACCGCCCCGTAAATATTATCAACTAACAGAGCAAGGAGAGATGCAACTTACTTTATTAGTAACAGAGTGGCGTGATTTTGCTAAAGGTGTTCAAGAAATTATTGAAGGGGTGGAATGGGATGAGTAAAGAACGGTTTCTTAAAGAATTATCAAGTCATCTTAGAAAGTTACCAGAAGAAGAGCGACAAGATATTTTATTTGATTATGAAGAGCACTTTCAGTTTGGGATGGAAGAGGGGAAAACTGAATCAGAAATAATAAAGGGACTTGGCTCTCCGAAAGTAATTGCGAAAGACTTGCTTGCTTTGTATCGCTTTGATGAGATGAAAAAGGATCCATCGACTTCGAATATAACAAGAGCTGTCATGGCAGCGGTTGGACTTAGTTTGTTTAATTTTATTATTGTGTTAGGCCCGTTAGTTGCAATTATAGCTTTTATATTTTCCTTTTGGGTCGGTGGGATTGCTAGTGTAGTGACACCATTTTTCGTTATTGTAAAAGTATTTATGGGCACTTTTATATGGTTGGATCTTTTCGTTAGTATAACGTTTGTCGGAGTAGGTTTGTTGTTATGTATTGTAGCTTATTATAGTACGAAGTGGTTTAAAAGATTATGTGTACGCTATGTAGTCTGGAACTTCAAAATGATAAAAGGGGAGTAGATGATGAAAAAGATATTATTAGTAGCTATCGCTTGTATCATTATTGGAGTAATAGGGATTTCACAAACATATGAAAAAGCAGTACAAACTGCAGAAAAAGGAGATAAAGAGGACGTAATTAAAAACGAAACGCTAAAAAATGTAGAAGTTAAGTTAGATGCTGGAGATATTGTTGTCCAAAAATCTCCTGATTCCTCTTTTTATGTAAAGCAAAAAGGAGACGTAAGTAAACAGGAGATTCGTATTGCTGAAGATGGTGATACATTAAAAATCATAGGGGAAATAGAAAAAGGTGTTTCATTTGATTTTTCATTTTACAATTTCGGATTTCAAACGCCTACATTGACTATATTAGTACCTGAACGTTCTTATCAAGAGATAAAAGTAAATTCATCCGCTGGACAAATAGAAATAAGTAATGTGAAAAGTGACCGCGTAAGTGTTGAAACACTCGCCGGAGAAGTGGATTTGAAACATGTAACAGCAAAGAGTGTGGAGGGGTCTACAAAAGCTGGTGAGGTGAATTTTAAAAAAGTAACAGGGAAAGTAACAGCAAAAACGGCTAGTGGGGATATAGATATTATTGATCATGATTCTAAATATGATTTAGAGGTAAGTTCAACTGCTGGAGATGTAGATATTACTTTATTGGAAAAACCACAAGATGCAGTTATAACTGGGCAAACTGCTGCTGGAGACGTGACAATTTTTAATGAAGACAATAAAAATATAACGATTGGTAGTGGTAGTAAAAAGATTAGCGGTAAAACCGCTGCTGGAGATGTTACTATTGAAACGCGTTAATAATTAATGAAACGCATTCTTTTGAATGAACGGAAATCTATCAAAATATAAAAAGAAGATAATTACCTATATAAATAAGGGAATTATCTTCTTTTTATTATTTTTAATGTAAATCACGATATACGCCAATTACTTTTCCAATAACTGACACTTGTTTTAAAATAATAGGTTCTAGTGAAGAGTTTTCCGGTTGTAGACGGAAATGATCTTTTTCTTTATAGAAACGTTTAACAGTTGCTTCGTTATCTTCTGTTAAAGCAACTACAATTTCACCGTTGTATGCAGACTGTTGTTGGCGAACAACAACTAAATCACCATCAAAGATACCGGCTTCAATCATGCTATCTCCAGAAATGCGTAACATAAACACTTGATCTGCTCCAGCAACGATACTAGCTGGAAGTGGGAAGTGATCTTCTACACTTTCGACTGCTGTAATCGGTAAACCGGCAGTAACTTTTCCGATGATTGGAACTTGAATAACAGATTGTGTTTCCGTTCGGTTGTCACCTAAAATTTCAATTGCGCGTGGTTTTGTTGGATCGCGTCGAATATATCCCTTTTCTTCTAGTCGTGATAAATGTCCGTGCACTGTAGAACTAGAAGCAAGGCCGACTGCTTGACCGATTTCACGTACGGAAGGTGGATATCCTTTTTCTTGTACTTTTAGCTTAATAAAGTCGAGAATGTCTTGCTGGCGTTTCGTTAACTTTTCCATGTTTTCTAACACCTCGTTTTCTTTCATTTTTCTTATTATTAAGTATAACATGCGAAAAAACATTCTACAAACATAAGTTCGAACGAAAGGCAAATTTATGATACACTATAAGGAAAATATAGTGAGAAAGAAGGGTTCAAAATGAATGCAATTATTTATGCACGTGTGAGCACAACAAAAGAAGAACAGGAAACATCATTATTGCGTCAAAAAGATGAATTATTGCATTTAGCTGAGCGCTATCAAATGGATGTTACAAAGGTAATTGAGGAGCAGGCTAGCGGTTATACAATTGAACGTGATGGCATATTAGAAGTGCTAGATACAATTCGAGATGAACAAGTTGATGTACTACTTATACAAGATGAAACGCGTCTTGGTAGAGGAAATGCAAAGATTGCATTAATGCATTGTTTACATAAAGAGGGGATAAAAGTTTATACGCACACGCATAGTGGTGAATTACAGCTTTCAGATTCTGATTCGATGGTGCTAAATATAATTGGGATCGTTGAAGAGTATCAAAGAAAGATCCACAATTTAAAAATTAAACGTGGCATGCAAAGAGCAGTGGAGAAAGGATTTCGTCCAGAAAATAATTTGAAAAATCGTCATTTAAGCGTAGGACGTGAGAAAAAAAAAGTGCCAATTGAGGAAATTGTACGTTTGCGCCGGAATGAATTAACTTTTGAAGAAATTGCAGCAACACTTCGTGGTTTTGGTCATGATGTTTCAAAAGCAACTGTACATCGAAGGTATGTAGAATATACAAAGCAATTGCTTGATAAAGAGGAATAACTATTGTATGATAATAATCAGTTTTGAGTAGAAGGGGGATTCGAGATGCCAAGTCAAGAACTCATTGAACGCATTAACTTCTTAGCGAAAAAAGCAAAAGCTGAAGGCTTAACTGAAGAAGAACAACGTGAGCGCCAATCGCTTCGTGAACAATATTTAAAAGGATTTCGTCAAAATATGTTAAACGAATTAAAAGGAATTAAAGTCGTTAACGAAGAAGGAACGGACGTTACACCGGCGAAATTAAAAGCTTTAAAAAAGCAGGATAATGCAAAATTAAATTAAAAGATGGGCATAGCCCATCTTTTTTTTATTCGTTAAAATTGTTATTTAATAACTTTCCAGTTTTCATTTTTCGTTGCTTCTATCCTTTTATGCTTCAATATATAGTTAGCGATAAGTTCAGACATATCTGTTGGTATGTCTTTTACTACTGGTTTATTTTGAAACATAAAGAAGTTCCCGCCACCGCTTGCACGATAATTATTCATAACAACGTCATATTCTTCATTTATATTAAGAGGAGCGCCTTTATACTGCAAAGACTCTACTCTCTCTCCAATTGGTTTTGAAATGTTTAATACATACGAAATCCCTTCCCACATATCGTAATTATAGTGTTGTGGTTTTGGTTCTATATAGGTAGGGTTTACGATGATGGTTCCATCTGCTTTTAATGTGAAATAAGAAGCAGAGAGTTCGAGAGCATTTTTTATATCCGCTCCGGTTATTCTAATTACTTTTAATGTATTTGGATAAATATAATTAGAAACGATGTCACGCATTGTTACATGTTTCGGGAAACCTGGAGATGTATTATGAAACAAACTTGTACAAGAAATTGAAACATTAGCTATATCCATCTGTATTTTATTTATGAATTCAATAAAAGGATGGTCTTGCAAACGTGTTTGCATAGCATCGGAAATTTGCATATCCCCATAAATTATTCCAATAGGTTTATCAAGCCAATTTTGTGTTTTCTCTTCATAATTGGCAACCAAGGAAAGAACATCTTGGTCTGCCGCAATTCCTTGTACGGGCAATAACTCTGAATAACTCTCTTTTTTCACCCATTTTTGTTCTGCTTTTTCGAATGTTACTGTTACTTTTCCAACTGAGTGTCCATTGCATCCGGTCTGTAAAATTGTTACACCATTAATCACGGTGTGAGCGATTTCTCGGTGTTGGTGGCCTGTTAGTAAAATATCTATGCCTTCAATTTCATGGCACATTGCATATCCTTGGTTTTCACCTGTTAAAACTTCAGTCGGTACTCCGGTTTGTAAATCACGTTCAAATCCCCCGTGATAGGCTACGACTAGTAAATCTGATTTTTCATGTTTACGGATGTAAGAAACCCATTTTTTTGTTGTTTCAAATGCATCTTCAAATTGTAAATCTTTAATATGATGTGCTTGTTCCCAATGGGGGATGTAATGCGTTGTCACCCCTAAAATAGCAATTTTTATATTTGATTCAATATGTTTTATTATATATGGTTTTCCGAAATAAGGTTCTTTTCTGTTTTTATCTAAAATGTTTGCTGATAGATAAGGGGAATTTGCAGTAGTCACAGCATTATTTAATATATCCATTCCGTAATTAAATTCATGATTTCCGATAATTGCAATGTCATACTCTAAGTAGTTGGCTAATAAGGACATTGGGTTTTCCATATCTTTTTCGTATGTAGCGTAATGATAAGTAAATGGTGTTCCTTGAATGAAGTCCCCGTTATCAATCAGAAGAACGTTTGCATTTTGAGAACGTTCTTTTTTTATGAGAGTAGAAATTTTAGCTAAACCAATTTCTGCTTTGGAGTTATCTTGGTAGTGAATTGGATACACAGTACCATGTACATCGCTTGTTAATAAAATATTTAAAGTTACAATTTGATTTTGATTCAACGCCATTCACCTTTTCTATAGTTATCTTTCAATTAATCATATCAAATATATGAAAAGAATTTTAATGTGAATGTATAGAATGTGTAAAGATTCTGTAAATAAGCAATTATTTGTAAAAGTATGTGATATATTTCTTCATGTTTATGGAAGGTTATTTTATAACAACGAAAAATGGAGGCATTAACATGTTGAAAAAAGTTTTTGCAATGAGTACAACAGTTGTACTAGCAGCGGGATTATTAAGTGGATGTGGAACGAAGGAATCAAGTGCAAGTAAAAATGAAGATACGAAAAAAGGTTATGTACCGAAGACACTAAATGTTCAATTTGTTCCTTCTCAAAATGCAGATACGTTAGAGGCGAAGGCAAAACCATTGGAAAAGCTATTAAGTGATAAATTAAATATTCCGGTAAAAGTTAGTATTTCAACGAATTACAATACAATTGTAGAAGCGATGGCATCTAAGCAAGTAGATGTAGGCTTTTTACCTCCAACAGCGTATGTGTTAGCGCATGAGAAAAAGGCTGCAAACGTAATTTTACAGGCGCAACGTTTTGGGGTAGATGATGAAACTGGAGCTCCCACAAAGGATTTAGTAGATGTTTATAAATCAGAGTTTGTTGTTAAGAAAGATTCTAATATTAATAGTGTAAAAGATTTAAAAGGTAAAAAAATTGGCTATCAAGATGTAACATCATCAGCGGGTTATGTATGGCCTGCGGCTGTATTGTTAAAAGAGGGAATCGATCCGCTAAAGGATGTGAAACCTGTTACATTAAAAGGTCATGATCAGTCACTTATTGCTCTTTTAAATGGTGATGTAGATGCAGCTGTTGTATTCCAAGATGCTCGTAATATTGTAAAAAAAGATTATCCGAATATATTCGATCAAACGAAAATAGTAAAATTTACGGAGAAAATTCCAAACGATACGATTTCTGTACGTTCTGATTTAGATGCAGAGTGGAGCAAGAAATTACAGGATGCTTTCATTGAAATAGGAAAGAATGAGGGAGGGCACAAAATCATTAAAGAAGTATACTCACATGAAGGATACGTTAAATCTGATGATAGTAAATTTGATATCGTTCGTGAATATGGAAAGAAAGTGAAAACGCAATAATACATATGGAAATGGCGACTAACTGGAAAGTGTGTGATTTCAGTTAGTTTGCCGTTTTTCAGTTATTGATAATACATAGAAGGTAGGTAAGATGTGTGATAGAGTTTCGAAATGTTTCCAAAGTGTATCCGAATGGTACAAAAGGATTGAATAATATAAACTTGAAAATTCAAAAAGGTGAGTTTGTTGTAATGGTCGGGCTATCCGGTGCTGGAAAATCAACACTTCTTAGATCGGTAAATCGCCTTCATGAAATCACAGAAGGAGAAATCATTATTGAAGGGGAGTCTATTACTGCTGCAAAAGGAAAAGGATTACGACGCATGCGCCGAGATATTGGTATGATTTTTCAAAGCTTTAACCTTGTGAAGCGATCAACGGTACTGAAGAATGTATTAGCTGGGCGGGTTGGATATCATTCTACATTGCGTACAACGTTAGGTCTGTTTCCGAAAGAGGATGTGGAGCTTGCATTCCAGGCGCTGAATAGAGTGAATATCTCAGAAAAAGCATATGCACGAGCTGATGAATTATCAGGGGGACAACAGCAACGTGTATCAATTGCTAGAGCATTGGCACAAGAAGCGAAAATCATATTGGCAGATGAGCCTGTTGCTTCGTTAGATCCTCTGACAACAAAGCAAGTAATGGATGATTTGAAGAAAATTAATGAAGATTTTGGAATTACGACAATTGTAAACTTACATTCTATTGATTTAGCGAGGCAATATGCTACTCGTATTATTGGATTACATGCTGGTGAAATTGTTTTTGATGGATTAGTAGAAGAGGCAACGGATGAAAAATTCGCTGAAATTTATGGGGACGTAGCTCAGAAAAGCGCATTATTAGAGGTGGCAGCTAAATGAATGAAGTGACGATATATTCGAAATCGATACCGAAGCCGCCGAGTAAATTGAAACATATGTTAACGGTTATTTTAGTTATTTTACTGTTGTGGGGTAGTAGTGTACAGGTCGACGCATCATTTTCAAAACTAGTAGTTGGTTTTCCGAATATGATGGATTTATTGAAGGAAATGGTGCCACCAGATTGGAGTTATTTTCAAATTATTACAACAGCAATGTTAGATACAATACGTATGGCGATTATTGGAACGACTTTAGGGGCGATTTTAGCCATTCCACTTGCACTATTTGCGGCAAGTAACGTATTCACTAGTGTATTTTTGTACAGTCCAGCTCGATTGATTTTAAATTTTATACGAACAATACCAGATTTATTATTAGCGGCTATTTTTGTAGCGATTTTTGGAATAGGACCACTTCCAGGTATTTTGGCTCTTACTTGTTTCTCCGTTGGACTCGTAGCGAAATTATTGTATGAGTCAATTGAATCAATTGATCCAGGTCCATTAGAAGCGATGACAGCTGTAGGAGCGAATAAGGTGCAATGGATAGTTTATGGGGTCATTCCGCAAGTGAAAGCGCACTTCGTCTCCTATGTACTTTATACATTTGAGGTGAATGTACGTGCAGCAGCTGTTCTAGGTTTAGTAGGAGCTGGTGGGATTGGATTATATTATGATCGTACACTTGGATTTTTACAATATCAACAAACTGCTTCTATTATTATTTATACCCTTGTTGTTGTATTGCTAATTGATTATATAAGTACAGCGTTGCGGGGGAAATTATAATGAGTAAAACGACAATAATCGTACCAAAACCGAAGAAACCGAGTATATATCGCTGGATTATTTTTATAGCACTTACAGTTATATATGTATGGGCCTTTTCAGGAGTCCCGTTAGAGGGAATAAAGAATACGGCGGGAGAAATTACAAAAGCAATTATGACAGGCGTATTGAACCCAGATTGGTCGTATGTATCTTTGCCAGATGGTGAAGATTTATTACACGGTTTAATTGATACGTTGGCAATTGCGATATTAGGTACATTTATTTCTGCTTTTTTATCTGTTCCATTTGCTTTTTGGGCGGCAACGAATATGAGTAGTGGAAAATTAACTTCAGGAACTGGGAAATTTGTACTTAGTTTTGTTCGTACATTTCCTGAATTAGTTATGGCTCTTTTATTTATAAAAGCTGTTGGTCCAGGCTCTTTTGCCGGAGTTCTAGCTTTAGGGTTACACTCTATCGGAATGTTAGGGAAACTATATTCGGAAGGAATTGAAAATATAGATAAGGGACCGACGGAAGCGTTAATAGCAACGGGTGCAAATCGGTTTCAAATACTTTGGTATGCCGTATTACCACAAGTGTTACCGGATTTTCTATCGTATACGTTATACAGGTTTGAAATTAATGTACGATCCGCTGCGATTTTAGGTGTTATTGGAGCAGGTGGTATTGGTACGCCATTAATTTTTGCACTTAGTTCACGTAATTGGTCTCGTGTGGGAATTATTTTATTAGGTATCATTTTAATGGTAATTATAATTGATTTTATTTCAAGTTCTATTCGTAAGCGGATTATTTAATTTGTTTTAAAAGCATCTAATTTAGATGCTTTTTTGTATTTTTAAAGGTTATCAAAAGGGAGATATATCAGAAATTAGTATATTTGTATAAAAATACAGATAATTATATTTATTTTTAAAATAAAAACAATTAAAAAGTATGTCATATTGAATGCCCATACATTCCCTGAATCACTGTGTTTTTTATGAAAAATCAAAAAAACATCAACATATTTGTCGATACATGTTGTATAATCTTGCGTGGGAAGCTATCATATAAATGTATAAAACGTTTACTAACATACGCGAAGGGAAGAATAGCATGTCACATTCAATCGAACAACTTTCTATCAACACGATTCGCACATTATCCATTGATGCGATTGAAAAAGCAAACTCTGGTCACCCAGGAATGCCAATGGGTGCAGCACCAATGGCTTATACATTATGGACTCAATTTATGAAACACAATCCAAATAACCCAACGTGGTTTAACCGCGATCGTTTCGTATTATCTGCAGGTCATGGCTCAATGTTACTATACAGTCTACTTCATCTATCTGGTTATGACTTAACAATGGATGATTTAAAGAACTTCCGTCAATGGGGAAGCAAAACTCCAGGACATCCTGAGTATGGTCACACAGCAGGTGTAGACTCAACAACTGGTCCACTTGGACAAGGTATTGCAACTGCTGTAGGTATGGCAATGGCTGAAAGACATTTAGCGGCTAAATACAACCGTGATGCGTATAATGTAGTAGACCATCATACATACGCTATTTGTGGTGATGGAGATTTAATGGAAGGCGTTTCTGCTGAAGCATCTTCATTAGCTGCTCATTTACAATTAGGTCGTCTTGTTGTACTTTACGATTCAAACGATATTTCATTAGATGGCGATTTAAATCGTTCATTCTCTGAAAGTGTAGAAGATCGTTACAAAGCATACGGATGGCAAGTAATCCGTGTTGAGGATGGAAATGATATTGAAGCAATCGCAAAAGCAATTGAAGAAGCGAAAGCTGACGAAAAACGCCCAACGCTAATTGAAGTAAGAACGACAATTGGTTTCGGTTCTCCAAACAAATCAGGAAAATCAGCTTCACATGGTTCTCCACTTGGTGTAGACGAAACAAAATTAACGAAAGAAGCATACGCTTGGACTGCTGAACAAGACTTCCATGTAGCAGAAGAAGTATATGACAACTTCCGTAAAACAGTACAAGATGTTGGTGAAACGACGCAAGCTGCGTGGAACACGATGCTCGGTGAATATGCACAAGCATATCCAGAATTAGCAAACGAACTGCAAGCAGCAATGAACGGTCTTCTTCCAGAAGGTTGGGAACAAAGCTTACCAACTTATGAATTAGGATCAAAAGCAGCAACACGTAATTCTTCAGGTGCTGTAATTAATGCAATTGCAGAGTCTGTACCATCATTCTTCGGTGGATCTGCTGACCTTGCTGGTTCTAACAAAACATACATGAATAACGAAAAAGACTTTACAAGAGCTGATTACAGCGGAAAAAACATTTGGTACGGTGTACGTGAGTTCGCAATGGGTGCAGCAATGAACGGTATCGCACTTCATGGCGGTTTAAAAACTTACGGTGGTACGTTCTTCGTATTCTCTGACTACTTACGTCCAGCAATTCGTCTTGCAGCATTAATGCAATTGCCTGTAACGTATGTATTTACACATGACAGTATTGCTGTTGGTGAAGATGGTCCAACACATGAACCAGTTGAGCAATTAGCAGCGCTTCGTGCAATGCCAAATGTATCTGTTATTCGTCCAGCAGACGGTAACGAATCAGTTGCAGCTTGGAGACTAGCTCTAGAATCTACAAAAACACCAACTGCATTAGTGTTAACTCGTCAAGATCTTCCAACATTAGAAGGTGCAAAAGACGATACTTATGAAAAAGTAGCAAAAGGTGCATATGTAGTTTCTGCAAGCAAGAAAGAAACTTCTGATGTAATCTTAATTGCAACTGGATCTGAAGTAAGCTTAGCAATCGAAGCGCAAAAAGCTCTAGCAGCAGACGGCGTTGATGCAGCTGTTGTTAGCATGCCATCTATGGATCGCTTCGAAGCTCAAACTGCTGAGTACAAAGAATCTGTACTACCAAAAGCAGTAACGAAACGTTTCGCAATTGAAATGGGTGCTACATTCGGATGGCACCGTTACGTAGGCCTTGATGGAGATGTACTAGGTATCGACACATTCGGTGCTTCTGCTCCTGGTGAGAAGATTATGGAAGAGTATGGATTTACTGTAGAGAACGTTGTTCGTAAAGTAAAAGAAATGCTTTAATGATTTTAGAAAAATCTCTCCAGCATGGGGAGATTTTTCTATGTAATTGAGTTTTTTCGACAGGAAAAGTTTTTTCTCTCTCCGTAGTCAGACAATCATTGCAAATCTTCTCTTATATAATGTAGGGAAAAGGTTGTCCAGATCGGGAGGGGAAAAATGAAAACGTATGAATTGTATTTAATTCAAGAGGATATTGCGAAAGCTTACTTTGGTCGTGAATATTTGTTTTTTGATTTATTTGCTCGATTTTCAGAATCTGGGTTCCTTTCGGAGAAGAAAGTATTATATAAACAAATGACGTATATTACGATGCCGTTACAAGTAATGAAAATTCATCATAAATTAGAACAAGCTTTGCGTGTTCTTGGTAAATATGAAAGAACAAATCATACTCATACGCTTTATACAGGAGCCGAATACGGAGAAATAATGGTGAAACCACAATATATTCGAATAAATACTTCTGGAAATGTATCCATGGAAACAACTTTCTTTGAGGTGCTTAGAAAGTGTGAGTTAACATTTTTAGCGATGGATTATGAAAATAAAAAGTACGGTTGGTTAAATCCTCTCAAACAAGTACGAACATATGTGTAAAAAATGTCGAATAGTATCTTGTCTTATTGAAAAGGTTTTAGTACACTGTAAGGTAGACAACATGAAGGAGGAAAAGATATGCCAATGTGGTTAGGTATTCTAGTGGGCGTAGTAGCACTAGTAGCAGGCGTGGCGTTAGGATTTTTCATTGCCCGCAAATACATGATGAATTACTTACAAAAAAATCCACCAATTAACGAACAAATGTTAAAAATGATGATGATGCAAATGGGACAAAAACCTTCCCAAAAGAAAATCAATCAAATGATGAGCGCGATGAACAAGCAACAAACAAAATAAGCGCCAAAGGGCACTCTTACCGAGTGCCCTTTTCTTTTGGTTATAAAACATATTTAAAACTTTTAAATATTCTGTATTTTTGTTACACTGAAAACATCGCTCATTTTAAGGGAGGAGGATAAATATGAAAGTGTTTTTTAATTTAGCTTGGTTTTTTAAGCAAGAAAAACGAGCGTACATAATCGGAATTATTATGTTATTTGGTGTCGCGCTTCTTGAACTTGTAGCGCCAAGAGTACTAGGGATTGTAGTAGATGAAATTAATAGTGGAACATTAACGTCTGAAAAATTGTTGAACTGGGTTATTCTATTAGTAGTTGTAGGAATTATGATGTATATATTACGTTACTTATGGCGTATTATGATTTTTGGATCTTCTTTAAAACTAGCTCGTCAACTGCGAAAGAATCTATATGAACATTTTACTAAGATGAGCCCATCCTTTTATCAATCACGTCGCACAGGCGATTTGATGGCACATGCGACAAATGATATTCAGGCGATTCAGCAAACTGCGGGGGCAGGTGTTTTAACACTCGTTGATTCATTAGCTGTTGGAGGATGTGTACTCGTAGCGATGGGATTTACAATTAGTTGGAAGTTAACGTTATTAAGTTTAATTCCGATGCCAATTGTAGCTATTTCTACAAATTATTATGGAACTTTATTGCATAGAAGATTTCATAAGGCACAGCAATCGTTTTCTGAAATCAATGATAAAGTACAAGAAAGTATGAGTGGGATGAAGGTAATTCGCTCACTTGGACAAGAGAAAGAGGATTTGCAATCGTTTCGGAAGAAATCGGAAGATGTCGTACATAAAAATATGCTAGTCGCACGTATTGACTCGTTATTCGATCCAACGATTGCTCTAATTGTCGGATTTTCATTTTTAATCGCAATTTGTTACGGATCATTATTAGTTGTACGGGGCGAATTAACTGTAGGGGAATTAGTAACATTTACAACATACTTAGGGACACTTGTATGGCCAATGTTAGCTTTTGGATGGCTATTTAATATTATGGAGCGTGGACGTGCTTCGTATGATCGTGTGGAGAAAATACTTTCACAAACTTCAGATGTAGTGAATAAGGAAAATGCTATACATACTATAGCAAGTGGTGATGTTTCGTTTGCTGTTGATTCGTTTTCTTATAAAAAGAATGAACTATTAAACTTAAAAGATATTTACTTTAACTTAAGAAAAGGTGAAACGTTAGGAGTTGTAGGGCGTACCGGTGCAGGGAAGACGACGTTATTAAAATGTTTAATTCGTGAGTATGACCACTTTAATGGTGAATTAAAAGTTGGTGAGCGGGATATTCGAGATTTAACACTTCACGGTGTACGCTCTGCAATTTCATACGTACCGCAAGATCATTTTTTATTTTCAGCGAGTATTGGGGAGAACATTGCTTTTGGAAAGGCCGATGCTACATATAAAGAAATTAGCAGGGCTGCTGAGATTGCTTGTATTCATAATGATATTATTCAATTTTCGGAAGGATATGAAACGGTAGTAGGAGAAAGAGGGGTTTCGCTATCAGGAGGCCAAAAACAGCGGATTTCAATTGCACGTGCGTTATTAACGAATGCTGAAATTTTAATTTTAGATGATTGTTTATCAGCTGTAGATGCAAAAACAGAAGAAACTATTTTAACTGCATTGAAACGAGAAAGAGCAGAAAAAACGACGATTATTACTGCGCACCGTTTAAGTGCGATTCAGCATGCAAATTTTATTCTTGTTATTGATGAAGGTAAGGTTATGCAGCGAGGAACACATGAACAACTAATGAACGAAAATGGTTGGTATAAGGAAATGTATGAAAGCCAGCAGTTAGAGGCGTTGGTGGAGAAAGGAGGCGTATGATGGCTGAGAAAAAGCGGAGTGATTTAAGGCGATTGCTTTCTTATATGAGACCATATAAAAGGCTATTAGCGTTAGCATTTTTATTTCTAGTTGGTGCAACTGTAACTGAAATGATGGGTCCTTTTTTAATTAAACAATTTCTTGATGAACACTTAGTACCACGTAGCTTTGAACAATCAGCACTTGTAACCCTATTTGTAGTGTATATTATTGCTCATTTATTAAAAGTATTATTTACTTATTTAGACTTATTGTACTTTCAAAATATCGCTTTTAAGATTGTCCAAGATATGCGAGTTGAAGTGTATGAACATGTTCAAAAATTGTCATTAAGCTTCTTTGATCGTACGCCGATTGGTACGCTCGTATCTCGCATAACGAATGATACAGAAGCGATTAAGGATTTTTATGTTAGTGTACTATCAACATTCGTGAAAAATGTAGTCTTTTTAGTAGGGATTTTAGTAGCGATGTTTTTATTAGATGTAAAATTAGCGCTATTTTCGCTCATATTAATTCCGGTAATGTTCGCAATTATGGTGTTGTATCAACGGAAAAGTGCAGCTTTTTATTTAGAGGTACGTAATCAGCTGAGTATATTAAATGCAAAGTTAAATGAGTCCATTCAAGGTATGAATATTGTTCAGGTGTTCCGGCAAGAAAAGCGGATGAGAAAAGAATTTGAAGAAGTGAACAATAAACATTTTAGTGCTGGACGTCGTACATTGAAATTAGATGCATTACTTTTACGTCCAGCAACAGATCTTGTTCATATTGTAGCAATTGCGTTAGTACTTGGTTTATTCGGAATCGATGCTTTAAAGAGTCCTGTTGAAGTAGGGGTTTTATATGCTTTCGTTAACTATATTCATCGTTTCTTCCAGCCGGTAAATGAGATGATGATGAAACTATCTTTCTTCCAACAAGCGCTTGTTTCATCATCGCGTGTATTTCATTTAATGGATGATAAAGATTTAGCTCCTGTTCAAATGGGGAGTGAACAGCCAGGAATAGCTAATGGGGAAATTCAGTTTAAAGATGTTACTTTTTCATATGATGGAAAGCGTGACGTTTTAAAAAATGTATCTTTTCACGTAAAGCCAGGGCAAACGGTTGCTTTCGTAGGGCATACTGGTAGCGGAAAGAGTACGATTATGAATTTATTAATGAGATTTTACAATATTAAATCAGGAAATATTGTAATAGACGGAGTAGATTTAGAGAAGTTTGAAGAACAAGAAATTCGAAAGAAAATTGGTCTTGTGCTGCAAGATGCATTTTTATTTGCTGGAAATGTAAAGCAAAACATTCGTATGTATAATGAAGAGATTACGGATGAAGAGATAGAGGAAGCAGCGCGATTTGTGCAAGCGAATACGTTTATTGAAAAATTACCAGAGCAGTATGATACAGAAGTAGTCGAAAGAGGAGCTGCATTTTCTAGTGGTCAAAGGCAATTAATTGCTTTTGCTAGAACGATAGCAACTAATCCGAAAGTATTAGTGTTAGATGAAGCGACGGCAAATATTGATACAGAAACAGAGGAGGCTATCCAAACGGCATTGCAGCAAATGCGAAAAGGCAGAACAACGATAGCGATTGCGCACAGATTGTCTACAATCCAAGATGCGGATCAAATATTTGTTATGCATGAAGGGGAAATTGTAGAAAGCGGAACACATCAAGAGTTACTTAGTGAACAAGGACTTTACTACAATATGTACTTACTACAAAATAAAGGGAGTTTGCAAAAGGCTTTGTAATTACAAGGCCTTTTTTGCGGTGTTAAAAGTGTATTAATGGAGTTTTTGGTGAAGGGTGGTTTCAATTTCACTTTTTTCTTAAACAACTCGACAAAATAAATGTATTAGAACTTTATTACTATAGCATAAAAGTCGTGTCCACTAACTGAAGTTGTACATATTGTATACGGAATAAAAAAATTTGATAGGAGCTTTTATATGCAAAATAGATCCAGTTCAAATGTTACGTTTATCGATGTGTCTCATTGGGAAGGAAACATCGATTGGAATGCTGTGAAGTCATCTGGTATTCCAGCGGCGTATGCAAAAGCGACGGAAGGTGTGAACTATATTGACCCTACTTTCGTTCAAAATGTACAAGCTGCGAGAAATGCGAATGTATTAATTGGTGCATATCATTTTGCGCACCCAGAACAAAATGATGCCATTTCAGAAGCGAAATATTTTGTGAATATATTACAGAGTAATCAGACGGACTTAATTCCTGTTTTAGATTTAGAATCGCCAACGGATACTAGCAATAGTAGTTTAACGGGTGCGACTATATCGAATTGGGCAAGAAGTTTCGTAAATTATGTGAAACAAGCTACTGGGAAAAATGTAATGTTATATACAGGAGTTTGGTATATTAATGAATTTGGAATTAGCGGATTAAGTGACATTCCACTATGGATTTCCAGATATTCTAGTATACCGCCTGCTGATGCTGGTGGATGGACAGAGTGGACAGCATGGCAGTACACAGATTCTGGGCAAATTTCAGGTGTAGGAAATTGTGATGTATCAGCAGCTGTTTCATTAGAAGCTTTACAAGGAAATGGAGCAAGTGGTGGAGGTAATGTTCCCACGCCTAATAATGCGACTCCAGTATACGGAGTTGCTGTAATTAATGGAGATAATGTGAATTTACGAAGTGGACCATCTATACAGTCTAGTGTAATTCGCCAATTGAATCGTGGCGAATCGTATGAAGTTTGGGGAGAACAAGATGGATGGCTTTGTTTAGGGACAAATCAGTGGGTATATAATGATTCAAGTTATATTCAGTACAAACATTATGTGGCAACTATTACTGGCGATAATGTGAATCTGCGAGACGCTCCATCATTAAACGGGAATGTTATAAGACAGTTACATCATGGTGAATCATATCGAGTATGGAGTAAGCAAAATGGATGGCTTTGCTTAGGGACAAATCAGTGGGTATATAATGATTCAAGTTATATTCAGTATGGTGTACAATAAAGTGAACTTAAAAGGTATCTCGACTGAGGTGCCTTTTATTAAAAATATATAATTTTTACAAAGTGTATATTGAAAGCATAGTATAATATAATGGATATATTTATAAAAAATAATCGAAAATGAAATAAAGGAGTAGAAGTATGGATTATGTGCTAATAGGTGGGATTTTAATATTATTAGCTGCAGTGTTTGTACTGTTTTATAAAAATAAACAGTTAGAATCAGAGAGTCAGCAAGTAGAATTTGAAAAGAAACAAGCGATTGAAACGTATGAAAGTGAAATTGCAGCTACGATTACAGATCATAAAGAACAACAAAGTACTTTAAAGAATATGGAACAGAAAAAATATAATGATTTACAAGTTAGTACAGCTAGAGAACTTGAAAATATGCGTATGATGAAAAATCAACTGGCTGTTCAACATAGTAAAGAACGTAGTGAAATGCAAGATAAGCATAGTAATGAACTACATATGTTTCAAAATTTAATTGCGGATTTACGAGAGTATACCAAAAACGGTGCTGAAGTGAATGCGCATGAAACATTACATTATATGAAACGAGGTTTTGTTGAGCAAGGAATTATACTAGAAGATGAATTTCATATTATGCCGAACGTTTTTATGATACGCAATAAATCTAGACATAAACGTGACATAAACGAAAATCGAATCCATCACCTCATTTTATGTAAAACTGGTATTTATCTACTTGAGACGAAAAAATGGACAGGGAAATTAATCCATGGCTTAACGAGAGAAAATGCAGGTATATATTCATTTATGATTGAGGAAATTGGCAAGCATCAACATGAAATTGAAAAAGAAGAGACATTTGAATTTATTACGGATGGAACGTCATTAACTTTGCAAGTAAGAAATGAAGGGAATCCAGCGTATAAAGCGAAAATATTATCTCAAACTTTATATAATTGTTTGGAAGAAATGCAAATAGATATTGTAAAGGAAAAAATAAAACCGATTGTATATTTTGAAAATGAGAATGGAAAAGAAGTTATTGATCTTTCTAATGAAGAATTGCCGAGATTTAAAGATAGAGAGCAAATTGTAACGTTTTTCAGAAATGAAGTTTTAACAAGTAAAGTAATATATACAGCACAAGAACTAAGAAAGATTAGAGATATGATTGGTCAGATGAATTATGTCGCGAAGTAAAACTTTAATCAGTAGGGTTTTATGGGCATCCCGGCTCCTACCCTGTACAGCCGAATTTTGAGGTGGGAGTATAACTGTTTGCAAATAGCGGGATAAAGAAGGTGTTATTTGGATGGAGAAAGGTAAAAGCTCTATATTGTGGGGAATATTGTACATTTATTTTTGTTTGTATATATTAATGTATCTTGTGTTTATCTTTGTTATCGATATGGTTCATGTGCCATTGAGTGTAATGAGTATGTTTGTGGTAGTAATGCCTTTTATTTTATTAGTTATTATTCAAAAGTTTATATTACATGTATCAGCAAGACGTGATAAAGATAAGAAACAACTGTTCACTGTAATGATGGTTGCTCTCATTCCATTGATAGTATGCACTGTACAATTAAGTGTAAATAAATATACTTCAAACTTTAATCAGGATCGGTGGTTAAATTATGAAGAAAAACGAGTACATATGGTAGATGACCTATTACAGCAGCATAAATTGATAGGGAAATCAAACGAGGAAATCATAAAATTGTTAGGGGCCCCTACGAAAACAAGCAGTTTGGAAACGGGAATTACTACACTATACTATCTTGGGAATGAACGTAGTTTCATTCCTATAGATAGTGAATGTCTTATTTTGCAATTTGATAAAGATGGTAGAGTTATAGAGTATAAGGTACAACGAGATTGAAATAGTGAGAGGAGAAGCTATATCTTTTATAGCTTCTTTTCTATATTCCAATATAGAAAAAGTAGGCAAATAGTAGTCATTCCTATCTATACGAATGAGATAGAGTTTGTTATATTGTAAAGGGTTATTTAGTTTAGAAGTTTGCTAGATAGTCTTAAATATTTTAGATTAGGGAGGGAAGTTAACACGAATTAAGATATAAACGTGTTAAATAATTAGTATGAAAAAAGGATTTTATAATGTTTTAGCTGCATCAATTGTATTTAGTATGGTAACGATTCCAAGTTTTTCCTATGCCGACACAGTAGAAAAGACCGTAACGATTTCAACAGACGAGCAAGCATTAAAAAGTATTGAAAGCCATATGAAAGATGAAGATGGACGTGGAGAGAGCAAAGGAATAACAAATGAAGTACAAGGAGATTTTTTTGTACATATAATAGGTTCAGCATCTTTATTTGATTCTGCTGAGTTACAAAAAGCGACAGGTGTTCAGCTTTCTAATCAAGTAGTGAAAGCCGAAAAACAAAAAGGAAACGCTTACTATATACAAACAGAATCTGGAGCTGGGTGGATACAAAGTAGTGAAGGAAATGTAGAGGTTAAGGAAGTTTATCACTTGGCAAACGAAAAATTAGTAATTAATGAAGAGACAGCTACATATTCCGCACCATTTAATTCATATAAAGACGAGAAAGTGTTACAACCGCAAACAATTATTGCAATTGGACAAGTTGGAGAGTGGTTCCAAGTCCAAATAGATAATGAGGTGAAATGGATTTATTCACCTTCAGCAAAATTTGAGGGTACAAAAGCATCTCTTATTCAAAGCACAACTCCAACTCGTACGAAACGTGCAGCGGTTATGTATACTGCACCAATAGAAGAGAAAACAACGGATATTTACGGTGTACCATTAAAGGAAATGATTGTACCAACAGGTAATGAAAATATTCGTCCAGGTTATGCGATGAAACCAAAATACATTACAATTCATGAGACGGATAATTATAGTGTTGGAGCAAATGCTAGAAACCATGCACAATATTTATACAGCCAAGCAACAGGAACGACTGATCGTTCAGCATCTTGGCATTTTACAGTAGATGATAAAGAAATTTATCAACATCTACCATTAAATGAAAATGCTTGGCATGCTGGAGATGGAGCAGAAGGAACTGGTAACAGAGAATCAATTGCAATTGAAATTGCTGTCAATCAAGATGGTGATTATAATAAAGCTGTGGAAAATGCTCGCAAACTAGCAGCCTATTTAATGGGGGAATTAAATATTCCCTTAGAAAATGTGAAAAAACATCAATTTTGGAGCGGAAAGGATTGTCCGGCCATTATGATAAGGAATAATGCGTGGGAGCCATTTTTACAGGGAACGAAAGCTTATTATGATACGAATCATAAAGATGATATAACTGGCGGTTGGTATGAAGCAGATATTCGTGAATTAGATAAAAGAGGTATTATGGTTGGAGACGGGAAGGGTTCTTACTGGCCAGAACGTCTTGTAACACGTGGTGAATTTGCGAATTTAGTTTCAAGATCATTGCAATTACCAGAGGGGAAATCGAATTTCAAAGATTTAAGCACAGCCCATCCATCGTTAGTAGATGGTATTAATCGTGCAGCTAGTGCTGGGATTATAAGTGGACGAGGAAATGATATATTTGCTCCGAATGATACGATTAAACGTGATGAAGCTGTTATTATGATTGATCGTGCATTGCAATACAAAAATATAAAAGGTAATTTAGTTTCATTACCATTTACGGATCAAAATTTAGCGTATGATAAACAGGCGGTTCAACGTGTTTATGGGTTAGGTATTGTAAAAGGGAATGAGAATAATGAGTTTATGCCAAAAGGTTCTGCAACACGTGGGGAATCGGCAGCATTTATTAATAGAATGTTAAAAGTAATAGAGAGTAAATAATGGAAAGGCATTCGCTTTGGCGAGTGCTTTTTATTTTTCAATATGTTATAGAAAGGGGATGTGAATTTTGGCTGGAATAAGGAATGAAAGTGGAGGTGATGCATATATTTAGATGCATTGGGTAATTTTTTGTAATTTCGTATAAAATGAAAAGGAGGTAGGGCGGTGAAATCAATACCGACTGATGTCCTGAGTAAGGAATTGATGGAAAGAGAAGGGGTTATATCTATTACAGTGATGGAATTTGAAAAGATAGAAGTGGCCGGAGTAGTTGTTTCTGGTCCAGCTGTTATTTTGATTAATCAAGAGTAAGTACATATTATTAATATAGAAAAGTAGAAAGAGCATCCGCTTAGGGTGCTTTTTGTTTGTATAGAAGTGTGTATATGATAGATAATTGGGATATTGGAGGGGAATTATGTGGCAATTATTATAACAATGTTATTAATGGGAGTTTTATTAGGATTTGTCGGAGCAGGGGGAGCAGGATTTATCATCGCGATACTCACTCTAGTATTCCATATCCCTATTCATGTTGCTCTTGCAACATCTTTAACTGCGATGGCATTTACGACATTATCTGGAGTAGTAAGTCATTACCGAGAAGGGAATGTTGTGCTTGTAATAGGCGGAGTTGTTGGGGGATTTGGCGCGTTTGGATCCTATATTGGTTCAAAGTTTGGTTCGTTAATACCAGCACATCTGTTGCATTGGTTTACAGCTGGTATGTTATTTTTATCGGCAATTTTTATGTTTATTCGGTTGATTATGTTTCAAAAAAGATCACAGTCATCTTTAAAAGGGCATAAAGAACTTTCGAAAGATAACGTGATTAAATGTATATTCCTCGGATTGGTGACTGGAATTTTAGCAGGTGCATTTGGTATTGGCTCAGCACCTTTTATCCAACTCGGATTAATGGTTCTATTAGGTTTAACAATCCGTCAATCTGTAGGGACGACAATGCTCGTTATATTACCAATCGCAATTGGAGGTGGGTTTGGATATAGTTCGGAAGGGTATTTAGATTATGTATTATTAGTACAAGTTTTAATCGGGACAATGTTAGGAGCATATATAGGAGCTAAGTTTACAAATTATGCACCTCGCATGCTTCTAAGGTTTTCGATGATTATGACACCAATATTAGCTGGATGTATGTTGTTAGTAGATTAAAGAGAATATATAGAAAACTATTAATATATTTTACGAATGAATTATATAAGTAATTCATATTTCCCATATAAAAGGATTTGCTTTAATATAATGAGTGTAAAGTTCGAGTATTCGAAGTATTACTTGAATTATATCCCTATCCCTTTTCTAAAAATGCGAACAAGTTTTGCCCTATTCTATTCAATAGTTTATTGTATAGAAATATATTGTTCGATGACCATTATGGAACGCACATAATGGGTAAATCCCGATCCTTAAAGAGGATGCCCCTAATCTTCATGTGAAAATATGATCGGATAAGAAAGCTGGCCAATTTATGGTCAGCTTTCTTTTTGTTCAATGAGTAAGACTTCTTTAATTTCTGTTTGCAATAATAAAGTTTTTCCGAAGCGACGTTTACATTCAGCTCGTACTTTTTGAATGGCTAGTAGCTGAGAAGTAGCAGGCACTGTGACAATGGCTTGCCGAGGTTTTCGGTTTTCTTCACAAAAAACACATTCCACAACATATTTAGAAATCATAATTTCATCCTTCCGGTTTGAATTTCTAAGAAGGGACTGCTCATGAAGTTGATGTAAACTTTCGGCATCTTTTTACTTATTTCCTCTTTTTTCAAAGGGGAAATAAAAAAGAAGACGAATTTTAGTAGGGGAGGGATGTATATGGAGAGATGGATAGGTACGGCAGCTATTTGTATGAATGAAAGAAATGAAATTTTAATGGTATTGCAAGGAAAAGAAGGGGAAGAAAAAAGGTGGTCTGTCCCAAGTGGAGGACTTGAAAAGGGAGAAACACTAGAAGAATGTTGTATCAGGGAAGTTTGGGAGGAAACAGGCTACAATGTGGAGGTTGTAAATAAAATATACGAAAAAGAAGGTATTACATACGGGATTCCGGTGTATGTTCATTATTACTTTGTTAAAAAAATAGGCGGTAATATGAAAATCCAAGATCCGGATGAGTTAATACATGAGATTGATTGGAAAGGGATACATGAAGTTGGAAAATTAGCATTAGCTTTTCCGGAGGATTACGAGCTAATATACCGATATATAAATAAAAAAGCAAGTGTGTAAATACTTGCTTTTTTAGTGTATCCAAGATAAGAAAAGTGGAACGATAACTAAACTAGCTCCAGCTGTTAAAAGCATTGATAAACTTGCAATTGTACCTTCTACAGGACCGATTTCAAATGCTTTTGATGTTCCAGTCCCATTCGCGCTAGTACCTAGCATTATACCTTTTGCGAGCGCTGTTTTAATACGGCATATGCGTATGAGTGTAGGACCGAATAAAGCTCCAGTTAAGGCAGTTAATACAACGAAAACTGCTGTTAATTGTGACATGCCGCCAATCATTTCTGAAATAGCCATTGCAATAGGTGTTGTTACAATGTGCGGTGCTAAACTTTGTTCTATTGTAGAGTCAATTTGAAAAAAATTAGCTAGTAGTGCGGAAGTAATAACAGATAGAAAAGAACCGACAATGACATTAATTAAAATAGCAGTGCCGTGTTTTTTTAATAGATCAAAATGTTTATAGATTGGCCATGCGAAAGCAACTGTTGCAGGTTTTAATAATTCTGTTAGCCAATGACTACCAGATTCGTAGATTTCGTATGGTGTATCTAATCCAAGTAATAAAGCGATTAAAATGATTGGGCATACAAGAAGGGGAGAAAGCAAACTCCAATCCCAGCGTTGATACATTTTTTTAGATACCCAATATGTGAATAGTGTTAATAGTAAACAAAGAAAGCCGATCATTGTGTTGATCCTTTCCGCTTTAATAGCAATTCTGTTAAAAGTCCTGTTACGAGAGTGACACAAAGTGTACTAATCACGATAATTAAAATGAGATCGATTCCATACTGTGATAATGTATCTTTGTAACGAATGACAGCGACTGCAGAAGGGATGAAAAATAAAATAAGTTCTTTTAATAAAAAGTCTGCACCGTCTTGTATCCATTCTTTTTTCACTATATTAAATTTTAATGAGATTAACAATAAAAAAATACCGATTATACTTCCTGGAACTGGGAGGTGTGCCTGTTTTGCAATCCATTCACCTGTCCAAGCGAAACAAAATAATAATAAAATTTGTCCGCTTAACTTCCACCATTTCATACAGTAACCACCTCTTTGTTTTTTACATAAAAATTGTAAAAAGAATTAACAATTTCTACTATACGTTCATTCGAAATATTTGTCTAATATATAAATTATATGTTATTAATATATTAGATGTATTAATCGAAAGTGAAAAGGGTGTCCAAAATGGAATTACGGCATTTGCAGTATTTTGTTGTAGTGGCAGAGGAATTACACTTTGGACGAGCAGCTGCTCGTTTACAAATGACACAACCACCGCTTAGTCAACAAATTCAGCAATTAGAAAAAGAAATGGGAGTTATGTTATTTTCAAGAACGAAGAGAAAGGTTGAATTAACAGAAGCAGGAGAAATGTTTTTAAAAGAAGTAAAAAAAGCGTTTGAACAAATTGAAAAAGCAGTAGAAGTTGCACAAAGTGCTCAAAGGGGAGAAGTTGGATCACTTTCAATTGGTTTTGTAGGTGCGGCGATATATGATATTTTACCGTCAATCGTCAGAGAGTATAGAAAGAAATTTCCGAGAGTGTCTGTAGCATTACATGAATTGTCCACACCGGATCAGGTGCATGCACTTCATGATAATCGAATTGATATTGGATTTTTACGTCCGCCAATTCCAACGCAATTACTTGAGTTAGAACCAATTCAAAAACTTTCATGTACGTTATGTTTACCGAAGGCACATCCTCTTGCTGAAAAGGACGAAATACATATCGAAGATTTAAGGGATGAACCGTTCGTATTTATTACGAGACCAGTATGGCCAGCGTTATATGATACAATTTTATCGCTTTGCCGTGATGTAGGTTTTAGTCCGCACATTGTACAAGAAGCAACGGAGTATCAAACTGTTATGGGGCTTGTAGCGGCAGGTATTGGAATTACGGTAATACCTGTATCCGCAAATAAATTGTATAAAACAGAAGTTGTATATAAAGAGTTATGTGATTCTAATTTTGTTGCAGAAATGTCAGTGGCTTATAAAAAAATGAATAACAATCCAGAGTTGTTAGAGTTTTTGAAAATTGCAAGAGAGAAAAAACGAATAGAAATAGGAGATGAGAAGGACGAGTAGTAATCGTGACGAAAAAGCGATTTAATTTATATATATAAAAGTACACCTTATTAAACAATAAAGCGGAAATGCATTTGAGTTGCCTTTCCACTTTATTGTTCTTTTTTTAGCTCGATACTAAATAGATAAACGTGTTCGTTTTCTTTTAAGAGTAACTCAATGCTTGGTTCTTCATCAATTGTAGGGACGATTACAGTATCTTTACTTGTTTTTATTACAGCAGCTAAAATTGTTTTTTGATTGTATTTTACGTTTTTAGTAGATTGAATTGTAGTAGTTACAGAACTATTTACGTTTGGAGGAGCCTCTTCCGAAACAAGTGTTGAACCACCTTCGATATTAATATACCATTGACCTTTTTCTAGTACATCTTTATCAAATTGGAAATGTGGTGCTATGAAAGAAAGCCTTATTTTCTTTTCTAAAAAATGTGATGAGGCTATGTTAGCAATCTCTTTCATTTTTGTACCATTTTGATAATATTCAATCACAGCGTTTAGTTCATCTTTATTGTTTTTGATTGTAACATCATAAAACATTCTATTTCCTTCACCTATAGGAGTCATTTGTAAAATATCAGATTGCTCTTTTGTTAATTTATAAGGTTTAACAGTGGCACCTTCATTGTTTTTTAGTGGGCTACAACTAGTGAGAAGTAGTAAGGATAAGGTAAATAGCAATTTTATACGCATATAATGCTCCTTTCTTTTTTTACAATCATATTATAAATATCCTTTAATTACCATTTTGTGTTCTAGGACTAAAGGCTTAGTAAAGATTCCGATTGAAGTGCGATGTTTAAAATGTCATATTTTTATACACTAGTAGTATAGAATGCGTATGTTATGAAGCAAGGTAGGGGGAAATTATGTCTTTATTTCGGTTAGCGAGAAAAAATATACAAACATTTGCTGCCCAAAGGTTAAAACAATTTATGTGGATTGCTATGAATACAATGCTTTGTTTTTTTATGATATCATTCCGATTTAATGAAGCTGTAATAAGTAAAGCGGAATATACACCTATGTTTGTAAAGTGGTTTTATGCTATGTTTCTATTTATAGTTTTTGTGTGTATTTTCATTACATATAAAATGACAGCTTCTCTTTTACAGATAAGAAAAGAGGAGTTTACATCGAATGAAGTGATGCATATGACAGGAAAAGAAATGTTATGTTTATTATGTCAGGAGCAATTATTAACTTACGGAGGAGCTTTTGTTTTCGGATTAATTCATGGTATGTTATTTTTGAAATTATTTATTATTATTTTTATGAAAGCAGTAGGAATCCAAGGGATAACCAATGCACCGATTACGATGTATGCGGTAGTGATAACAGCAGTTGTTATGATAACCGTCATTATAATATCAATGTGGCAATGTTGTAGGTTTACACAAAGGTTAAAGGGTGAAAAGTCATATGAAACGAGGAGAAAGGCATGAGAAATCATGGCTTTTTCTTCATTTTACACATGTTATTAATCATGATACAGTGGGAAGAACTGAAAAAAAGAGTTAAGAAGAAAGGTTGTATGGAATGATAAATGAGCAAGCGATCGTAAAAGTTGATCGATTAACAAAGCGAATTGGTTCAAAGACGTTAGTAGAAAATATTAGTTTTGAAGTGAAAAAAGGTGAAGTAGTTGGCTTATTAGGACCAAATGGTGCTGGAAAAACGACATTAATGCGAATGATGGTCGGAATGATCCGTATGACAGAAGGGGAAGTATGGATTGATGGTCAATCTGTAAAACAGCAATTTGAAAAAACTGCTGCGAAAATTGGTGCTGTAATTGAGACACCAGAATTTTATCCTTTCTTAAGCGGCTATGAAAATTTAACATATTTCGGACGAATGAATGGGAATGTGACTGAAGAGCGTATCGATGAAGTAGTGCAATTGTTAGGAATGGGACAAGTAATTGACCGTAAAGTAAAAGCATATTCACTCGGTATGAGACAGCGTTTAGGAATTGCTCAGGCACTTATACATAATCCAGATGTATTAATACTAGACGAACCGACGAACGGATTAGATCCTAGTGGTATACATGAAATGCGGATGTACATAAAGAAAATTGCGCATGAACAAGGAAAAGCTGTTCTTGTTTCTAGTCACTTACTCTCAGAAGTTGAATTAATGTGTGACAGGGTTATTATTATTCAGCATGGAGAATATGTCGCAACACAAAATATTCAAAGTGATAAAAAGGAAGAAACAGAAGAAATACATATACGTGTAGATGATGCGAATAAAGCGGCAGAGGTTTTAGAATACGATGTTTTAGTAAAAGAAAACGAATTAATTATAAACGTGAAAGATGAAGAAGTTCCAAATATTCTTCGTACATTGATGGAGAAAAACATTCAAGTTTATCGTGTATATGAAGAAAGAAAAACGCTAGAAGAGCAGTTTTTAGAATTAACAGGAGGAAAAGATATTGTTTAATTTAGTTTATAACGAGCTGTATAAAATATTTAAGCGAAAGCGAACGATTATTCCTTTTGCAGTTATTGCGGTATTAATTATTGGATTAGGATGGGTTACGGTAAAATATTTAGAGCCAGAAACAAAAGGGTGGAAAGCGGATTATACAGAACGCACTGTAGAAATTGAGAAAAAGCTCGGCATGAAAAAAGAGGATATTTTAACAGAAAAGTCAGGAGACGAGCTTGTAAAGGAATACCAGCTTAAAATGAAGCATTTAGATACGAATACAGCGCCAGCAAGTAGTTCTCCGCTTTCATTTATGAGAGATACAGGTTTTATCGTATTTCCAATTTTACTTCCGTTTATTCTCGTATATGCGAGTACGATTTTTGCGAATGAATATAGCTGGGGAACATATAAATTTTTAACAATTCGTCCAGCGAGCCGATTTAAAATTTTAACATCTAAGTTTTTGGCAATCGTTATATTTGCGGCATTATTATTTATATTTAATATGATTTTTTCCGTATTATGCGGGTTGATTATTTATAAATTCCAACAACCAGCTTGGGCTGAATTTGTCGTTCAAAATGGAAATATAATAAAACAAAATATTTTCGTAGAAGCAAGTAAATATTATATTTTATCTTGGTTACCAACTCTTGTGTATGCTGCATTTGCCTTTATGATTTCCGTTTTAACGAGATCGAGCGGAGGTGCAATCGGGATTTCTTTATTTCTTGCATTATCAGGGGGAATAGCGCTAATTCCGGCAGCAAGATATGAATGGGCGAAATATTTATTACCAGCGAATACAGATTTATATGGGCTTTTAAAGGGTGGAAGCTTTATTGATGGAGTAACATTCCCATTTGCTTCTTGTATGCTTCTTCTATACTTAGCTGTATTTTTAGGGGTTTCCTATACTGTATTTATAAAACGAGATTTAACAGCATAAGCAAAAGCCGTTAAGGGTAACTTAACGGCTTTTTGTTTGTAATAATTGATGAATAGCTTCTTCGGCTAATAGTGCGAAATACTCTGCGCTAATAGGCAATGCTTTTTCATCTACTGTAAAAGCTGGATGATGCCATTCATGTGTACCACTTGTTCCCATAAAGACGAATGAGCCTGGTATTTCTTGTTGGTAAAAAGAAAAGTCTTCTCCTGCCATTGATGGTGTAGGAGAGATAACGTTTAGATTCATTTTCTCTGCAATATGAATAGAAAAATCAGTGAGTACTTTATCGTTTTGAACAGCAGGAGGACCTGGGTAAAATCGAAATTCTGTTTTTACACCTAGTGCATCAGAAACGCCTTTAATGATACGTTTCATTAATGCCGGAATCTTTTCACGTGTTTCAGCTTGGAATGTACGGACAGTTCCTTCTAATATTGCTTTTTCGGGAATAACGTTCCACGTATTCCCTGAATGAATGTTTGTTACACTTACGACAGTGTTATGAGAAGAACTAATATTTCGGCTTACAATCGTTTGAAGTGCCATAACGATTTGAGATGATGCAACGATAGGATCGATGCCGGCATCAGGCACAGCTGCATGTGTACCAACACCATGGATTTCAATTTCAAATCGATCAACTCCGGCCATTAGTGGCCCATCTTTAATACCGATTGTACCTACTGGTAAATCAGGTTTATTATGCATACCGAAAATAGCTTGCACGCCACGTAAATGCCCAGCTTCAATAACTTTGCAAGCACCATTACTACTTTCTTCAGCTGGCTGGAATATAAGGCGGACAGTTCCATTAAGAGAAGCTTCTTTTTCTTTTAATAAGTAAGCCGCACCCAATACAGCAGCTGTATGAAAATCATGCCCACAAGCATGCATTTTACCTTGTATTTTTGAAGTGTATGGAAGGTCTGTTTCTTCCTGAATAGGAAGGGCATCGATATCAGCACGAAGCGCTACAACCGGTCCTTTTTTATTACCAGAAATTTCAGCGATAACTCCTGTTTCTAAATTGGAATCAATAATAGTGATATTGGCCTCGTCTAACCAATTTTTTATCGCTTTTGTCGTTTCAAATTCTTCGTATGATAGTTCTGGATTTTCATGTAAATACCGACGAATGGAAATAAGTTTTTCTGTTAATTGATCAGGAATAGATGCCACTTATTATGCCCTCTTTCTTAAGTGAAGTATTTGTATTAATTATACAATAATAAAAGAGAGGATTCTCAAATGAAAATCCTCTCTCGTTTTATGCTGCAACTTTTTTATGAGTATGCTGTTTTTTATAACGTCCACGCATTGCGTATGCAATTTGCGGAATTGCGATACCGATTAAAATAAGTGATACACCGATCCATTGTGACGATAGTACAGCTTCTTTTAAAACGAATACAGACATAATTGTTGTAACTGGCAGTTCTGCTGCACCAAGAATAGTTGCTAAGCCAGAACCGATTTTTGGAATGCCAATTGTAAAGGCAATGGACGGAATAACGATACTAAATATTCCTAATCCTAAGCCGTATTTCCAAAGGCCTTGAGAGATCGCCCCGTTAAAAATAAATGTTGGCGGGAATACGATCATGACTAAAGTTAAAGCGCCAGCCATTAAAAGGACACCGCGTGTTAATGAAGGTACTTCAACGGCAACTTTCCCACTTACGAAAATGTATGTTGCAAATGTAACAGCAGATAATAAACCTAAAATGATTCCAGTCGTATCGAAATCACCAGCTGATGTTTCTAATAACCCACTTGATAAAAATGTACCTGCAAGTAAGAAGATTACTGAAATAACTTTTTCTCTGGAAGGTAATGTTTTTGTTGCGACTGCTTCAATGATAATCCCAACCCAAACGAACTGGAATAAAAGTATAATTGCAATAGAAGCTGGTACAGTTTTTAAAGAAGCGTAATAAAAAATTCCAGTAAAACTTGCAGACGTTCCTGCGACGAATAAAATTAACATTTGTTTTAGTGGAACACGATGTCTAGAAAATAGAAGTGTAATAGCAAGTAAAATAATCCAACCGAACAAATACTGGCTACCAATTACCTCTCCAAGTGAAAACCCTTCTGCATATGCAAGTTTAACAAAAATAGCTAAAACCCCATAACTACACGCTCCTAATAAAACTAAAAGAGAATAACGAAGCATGAAAAATTCCTCCCATCTATATGAACTTGTTCCGTAACGGACATATATAACTAGATGGAAGTATACAAAATTAAAAATGAAGGGTCAAATGAAAGAAAAGTGCAAAATTTTATAGAATAATAATAAAAGTATGATATTTATGCATAATCTTGAAATTAATAATAATTAAAGTATTGTAAAATCAGCTTTATGTTGTATAAAGACAGCATTTGAAAAAAAATTTTAAGGCCAATAGGTGTGAAGTCAATTGTAATGTGCTAATCATTTGAGAAACTGTGGAACCTTTGTTATGTTAGTAACAATTAGAAAGAGTTTCATAATTCAATTGAGATTTTTCTATATAATAGAAGGGAATGAAAACGTTTTATTAGAAAGTGTGTGAAAGGGTAGTTTTTCTTATTGTCATGTTGGAAAAGTGAATTCATGAAATGTCCATAGTATTTTCAATTGTTTTTGCTACAATATTGAAGAGGAGAGGAGTGGAATAATGCAAGATATTAGTATTTTTTTAGCGTTTGGAGCTGGGTTCTTATCGTTTATATCCCCATGTTGCTTACCGCTTTATCCGGCATTTTTATCATACATAACAGGTATGTCGGTTTCTGAATTGAAAGAAGAAAATGCAATGCTTCGCAAAAGAAGTATGATACATACAGCGTTTTTCTTACTTGGTTTTTCAATTATTTTTATTGCAATTGGATTTGGTACAAGTTTTATTGGAGGCATCTTTACAAATTATAAAGATTTAATTAGACAGTTAGGTGGTATATTTATCATCGTGTTCGGTCTTATTATTGTCGGTGTGTTTAAACCGAAGTTTTTAATGCAAGACCGTAAATTTACGTTTAAAAATCGTCCGAGTGGTTATTTTGGTTCAGTTTTAATTGGATTGGCATTTGCTGCTGGATGGACACCTTGTACTGGGCCTATATTAGTGTCTGTAATTGGATTAGCTGCAACAAATCCAGAATCGGCAATGATTTATATGATTGCTTACATACTTGGATTTGCTATCCCGTTTTTCGTACTTTCATTCTTTATTACGAAAATGTCTTGGATTAAAAGAAATAGTATGAAATTCATGAAGATTGGAGGATACGTTATGATTGTCATGGGTATCTTCCTATATTTTAACTGGATGACGAAAATTATCGTATATTTCTCAAGTTTATTTGGTGGTTTTACCGGTTTTTAGTATTATTCTGTGAAAATGTTGGAAATACTAACGGAAAAGCATATAATAAAATTATATTTTGCATATAGCCACAAAAAAGGATGAGAAAATATGAACATAGTTCTGTTATCAAGTATCGTTGCTGTTTGTATGGCTGTCGGTGCGATGTTTATTCGTTTAAAAGCAGCTAAGAAACCTGCAACATTGAAAAAAATTATACTTCCCCCATTTTTTATGAGCACGGGAGCGTTGATGTTTGTTTTTCCTGAATTTCGATTAACTCCAGCAGAAATGTTAGAAGCAATTGGCGTCGGTTTGTTTTTCTCTATTTTTCTTATTAAAACATCTAAATTTGAAATTAGAGGACAAGAGATTTATTTGAAGCGTTCAAAAGCATTTGTTTTTATACTAATTGGATTACTTGTCGTGCGGATTGTATTTAAAACATACTTAAGCCAGTCTCTTGATTTAGGACAACTTAGTGGCATGTTCTTCTTACTTGCGTTTGCAATGATCGTTTCATGGAGAATTGCAATGTACCGTTCCTTTACGAAATTACAGAAGGAAATGGAAAAAGAAGATGGTTTTTATAATGAAAAAGATATGAAGTTAACGTAAAGAGTGTTATATGTATAAAGAAACAACGTCTGATTAGACGTTGTTTTTTGTTAATCACTGAAAGGTAACTTCCTCAATTCTAGTTGTGATGTATAAATTGTCGACCATCGAAGAAGCAATTTAAGTTTGACGTTACGAATGGACCGATATAAGGAATACTATTTGGTTTGAAGTTTTATCATCGGTAATTGGTGGCTAAGTTAGATTAGGTTGGATCGTATAGGAGACGTTCCTTCATTAACAATTACTCCACTTGATGGTACTGATACAACATGAAAGTGGAGTAATTGTTAATGACGAAATTTCGCTTAGCTTAAGTGTCTTGAGCCGAATCTAATATTGCAAATATAAATGCAACAGGATCAATTGCTGCGAATACAACATATACCTCTGTAAATATTACAGGTACTGGTGATACGATTTATACGAGTGCTGTAGGGTTACAGATAGATTTAGCGAAAGCGAGATTAATTGCTACAAAATCAGTAACTGTAAGTTGAGCTTATAAAAAAGATTGCTATAAAATAGCAATCTTTTTTATAAGGAATAATGGGCTTACTTTGCAAGTAAAGTTTTATAGTTAGAATAATCAATCTCTTTTTCTTGTAGTTTCTTAATTAAAAATTTATGATCGCGCTTCGGTGTGGCAACGATATATCCTTGTATGATTAAATCTTGTGTAATTTTTGGAGCGTTTTCCTTTATTGCAAGTTCCCCAATTTTACCGGCAATTTTTGATTTGGCAACATCACGAAATAGTTCAGGAACGGGACTTACTAGTTCTTCTAACAATTGTTTTTGTTCGTCAGCCCATAAATGTCTCGTTTTATTTATGTAATGCTCTTCCCAATCTAAAATGGACATACCGTCTTCTTTCGGTAATCGTTTTAAAAATTTTCTGAACATAAAGTATCCACCGATAGACATAAGTCCTAATAAAATAACAGTCCATAATACAATAAACCAACTGAACCATCCTTCGAGCAAGTGTATCCCCCCTTAATGATTGCGGTTTTCTTTTATTCATATTATAAACAGTGAGATTCATAGAAAGCAAGAACGCTTGGTCAATTTGACCAAGCGTTGTAGTTTAAACGAAGTATAGTTGTTCAACACATAAAATATCATTGTCATTTTCTACATATTCAATGATGAGTGTGCCAACTTTACGATCTTTATCTTCAGTTGTGAAAATAGAGTAAGAAGTAAAACGTGCTGTTGATAGGCCGCTTATATGTGTAGGTAAAGGAATGTAGTCGTTATCGCGGAAGAATTCCATTAGTTCAATATCTTCAAATTCTTTTCGGTCAACTTGTTTGTTTGTATAGCGGCGTTGAAGTTGTTTTAAAGATGCATTCCAAGAAATTGCTTTTGTGTCGTATACCATTGTTCTATCTCCTTACTGTATGTAATTATTAAGAACATACGTTCTAATCTAGTATACTCTTTTTATAAGAAAAGGGAAAGCAAAAAATAATGTAAGCTTGGATTTCCAAGCTTACATTATTGATGCGTCCGTCATAATCTCTATTTTTTATTATAAGTTAGATAAGAATAAGAAACAAGATGATATATATCTTGTTGATAGTTTTCAAAATTCTGTTTATTATTTATGTATTACAGTACAAGGGAATGAGAGAGATGACATACGTAATTTCACTCCAAGGACCGATGGCAAGTGGAAAAACAACATTGGCCAAAAGCTTAGAGCGATGTGGGCTTTCAGTTATATATGAAAACCCTTATCCAATTGTAGAAAAGCGGAAAGAATTAAATTTGGATATTTACACAAAAGAGGGGTTTATTACAAATCAAAAAATGTTTATTGAAGCAAAAATAAAAGAGTTTCAAAATGTGAAATCAGTCATGATTTTTGACCGCGGACCAGAAGATATTGAATTTTATACACTCTTTTATCCGAAGATGATAGGGAAAGAGTGGGATATAGAAACAGAATTAAAAGATGAATTGTATAAATTAAGAGAATGCCGTTCGGATGCAATTTTTTATTTAGATGTTTCGAAAGAGAGTTTGTATGATAGGAGAAATAATGATAGGACAAGAAATCGAAGTACATTTGAGGAACAATTTAAATTAGTAGAAGTTGAAAAAGAATGGTATAAACAATTTCCCGTAACTTATGTGGACACTAATATATTATCAGTGGACGAATTAGAGGCATATTTTATAGGGTGGCTAAGGGAGAAAAGGCTATGAAAAAAATATTATTATTCGTATACCCGACATTTGCAGAGTTTGAAATAACGGTAGCAACAGCATTGCTGAAAAAGAAATATGAAATCATTACAGCGGGTTTAACAAAAGAAATGATTATAAGTGAAACAGGCTTACAAGTACAGCCGCATATAGAATTAAGTGAAGTGCGTGTAGAAGAATATGAGGGGATTATCATTCCGGGCGGAGATGAAATACATATGAAAGAGGCGAAACCGCTTTTTTCAGTTATTCGTCAATTTTCTGAGCAAGGAAAATTAGTGGCAGCGATTTGTGCTGGACCGTATGCGTTAGCAAGAGCAGGTTTATTTAAAGAAATCTCTTATACAGTGACTATAGATTATCAAAAATTAGATTGTTTTCCAGTAGAAAATTTTGTGTATACAGAAGTTGTACAGCACGCAAATATTATTACAGCACAAGGACATGCATTTGTGCCATTTGGACTAGCGATTGCCTCCTATTTTGGAGTAGTGAATGAACATAATACAAATTTTTATAGTGGAAAGGGCAATATAATGATGGAGAATCTTTTACCGGAAAACGTGTAAAAGCTAGCGAATGCTAGCTCTTTTCTTTTTTACATCGATAAATCACTAACGTTTTCGGATCGCGCCATATACCGTTGTGAAGTGATAGATCATTTTCTATTTCTTCTTTTAGCCATTCCTTCATTTCGGTGTGAAGGGACATATTATCAGGTATATTCAGCGACGGGAACATGCTAGAAATATAGTTAACGATTGGAGTGGCATGATGAAAAACGAGTGCATTATGAATAATTGTTTCTTCAACAGTTGAAAAAATAGATTGTAGTATCTCTTTACCATTTTCTAAACAAAATGGAGCTACAGCTGGTGATGTTTTCGGTAAGTCAAATGCGTCTAGCATACTGTTACACATTTCAACTATACGAGGCATTGAAACTTTAGAATTTGTTGTAGCTAAAAGGGCGCCACCGGGACAAATTACTTTATGGAATCCTTGAATTGTTTTTTCGACATCTTTCATGTGGTATAACATATGCCTTGCGATTATCAGGTCATAACAATTAGCTTCGAAAGGAAGTTTACTAGCATCACCGAGTTTCCATTCAATCGTATTATTCGTTATAGCGGCTTCAGAAATCATGGTTTTCGATTGATCAAAGCCGGTTAACTGGCCTTTATGACCATTAGTTTGCAAAAGGGAAAGAAATTTTCCGTTAGCACACCCGACCTCTAATATTTTTTCTTCCCCTTGGAGTTGTAAATGTTCAATGACGACTTCATCTACATTCACTTGTTTTTCTTCGTAATGTTTATGCGTATCGATACGTGTTTGTAAATGGTCACTAACGTTGTATTGACGTTTTACATCATTCATTTTTTCACATTCCACCTTTATGCAAAATTGCTGAATCGCATGTGTTAATACGTCTGTTTTATTTAAACCTTCGTAATGGAGTACGTCTTCAAACCTTGTAAGTAATTTTTCTTCAATTCGAAAATGAATATCTTTTCGCTTCGCCACTGAAATTTCGCCCCTTTGTATCTGTTAGTGAGACTATAGCACGTCTGAAAAAAATCTGTAAATAAATTGTGTACACAAGTACAAGTATGAGAGGGATAAAAAATTGCTTGAATAATATTTTAAACTATTGACGATTTAACCGTTTTCATATATTCTTAAATTAAGTAATATTCAAATAATTCAAAAGAAATGAGAGAGTCACATGCTTCTTCAAGGAACACATCGAATTGGTCGTATGGCCATGCTGTTGGCACTTGCGGATGAGAATGAAAGTCCCGTATTATCTATTCCGAAAGGTTGGAAATATTGTACTGGGAAAGTTGGTTCTATGAATTCGCAAAAAGTAGTAGCAGCAATGGAAACAGCGGCTAAGAGCAACCGAGTTATTGAAACAGATGTTTACAGAGAAACACATGCACTTTATCATGCAATTATGGAAGCTTTGTACGGAGTGACGAGAGGTCAAATTCAGTTAGCAGACGTTCTTCGTACAGTAGGACTTCGCTTTGCGATTGTGCGCGGTACACCATACGACGGAAAAAAAGAAGGCGAATGGGTTGCTGTTGCGCTTTATGGAACGATTGGTGCACCTGTAAAAGGATCTGAGCATGAGGCGATTGGTTTAGGAATTAATCACATATGATTTGCCCATAGTCTATTAGTTAGAAGGGGGCCTTATTTTTTAGGACAGGAGTCTGTCTTAAAAAGATAAGGTCCCCTTTTGCCTTTATAAGGAGGAAAAAGAATGATTACGCTAACAGGACACACATTGACAGTTGAAGAAATGAAGAGGTTGTTACTTGAAGGTGAAGGTGTAACAGCTTGTCCAAATAGTATGCAACAGGTAGCAGAGTGCCGCGAAGTAGTTGAGAAAATCGTAGAGGACGGAAAAGTCGTTTACGGTATTACAACTGGATTTGGAAAGTTTAGTGATGTGCTTATTCAAAAAGATGATGTAAAAGCACTTCAGCACAACTTAATTCAGTCACATGCGTGCGGAATAGGCGATCCATTCCCTGAAGAAGTATCACGCGGTATGTTGATTTTACGAGCTAATACGATGTTAAAAGGAGTATCGGGTGTTAGACCACTTGTTGTAAACATGCTTCTTGAGTTTGTAAATCGTAAAATTCATCCAGTCGTTCCGCAACAAGGATCACTTGGTGCGAGTGGCGATTTAGCACCTTTATCTCATCTTGCTCTCGTTTTATTAGGTGAAGGTGAAGTGTTCTACAAAGGAAAACGAGTTCATGCGATGGTTGCTCTTACAGAAGAAGGACTTGAACCTATTGAACTTGAAGCAAAAGAAGGTCTTGCGTTAATCAATGGTACGCAGGCAATGACAGCGCAAGGGGTTCTTTCTTATATAGAAGCTGAAGCAAGTGCTTATCAATCAGAATTAATTGCATCGATGACAATGGAAGGATTACGCGGCATTATTGATGCATTCGATGAAAATGTTCATAAAGCGCGTGGTTATAAAGAGCAAGTCGAAGTGGCAAGCAGAATTCGTGATATTCTTCATGATAGTAAACTTGTGACAAAACAAGGAGAACTTCGTGTACAAGATGCATATTCACTTCGTTGTATCCCGCAAGTTCACGGTGCTTCTTGGCAAGTTTTAAATTATGTGAAAGAAAAATTAGAAATTGAAATGAATGCAGCAACAGATAATCCACTTATTTTTGATGGCGGTGAAAAAGTAATCTCTGGTGGTAATTTCCACGGACAACCAATTGCATTTGCAATGGACTTCTTAAAAGTAGGGATGGCGGAGCTTGCAAATATTTCAGAGCGCCGTATTGAACGCCTAGTAAATCCGCAATTAAATGACTTACCACCATTTTTAAGTCCAGAACCAGGACTTCAATCAGGTGCCATGATTATGCAATATGCAGCGGCTTCACTCGTTTCAGAAAATAAAACGTTAGCTCATCCAGCGAGTGTAGATTCAATTCCGTCTTCAGCTAACCAAGAAGATCACGTAAGTATGGGAACAATCGCTTCACGTCATGCGCATCAAATTATTCAAAATGCAAGACGCGTTCTTGCAATTGAGATGATCTGTGCGATGCAAGCAGCAGAATATCGCGGAATTGAAAACATGAGTACAGTTACAAAAACGTTCTATCATCAAGGTCGTCAGCAAGTGCCATCTATTACAAATGACCGTATATTCTCAACGGATATTGAAAATATCGCGCATTGGTTAAAAACGAATTATTCAATAAAGGAAAGATTGGATGTAAATGCAGCACTATAAAACGAGAAAAGGGAGAGATTGAAATGGAAAAAGTACAACAAACAATTCGTGCGGCAAGAGGTACTGAGTTACAAACGAAAGGATGGGTTCAAGAAGCTGCACTTCGAATGTTAATGAACAATTTAGACCCTGAAGTAGCTGAAAAACCAGAAGAATTAGTTGTATACGGCGGAATTGGCCGTGCAGCTCGTAACTGGGAAAGCTACCATGCAATTGTTGATTCATTAAAAACGTTAGAAAACGATGAAACGTTACTTGTTCAATCAGGAAAACCAGTTGCAATTTTTAAATCACATGAAGATGCGCCTCGCGTTCTTTTAGCGAACTCAAACTTAGTACCGAAGTGGGCGAACTGGGATCACTTCCGTGAATTAGAGAAAAAAGGTCTTATGATGTACGGACAAATGACAGCGGGTAGCTGGATTTACATTGGGACACAAGGGATTTTACAAGGAACATATGAAACATTTGGTGAAGCGGCACGTCAACATTTCGAGGGTTCATTAAAAGGTACTGTAACGATTACTGCTGGTTTAGGTGGCATGGGTGGCGCACAACCGCTTGCTGTAACGATGAACGGCGGTGTTGTAATTGCTATTGATGTAGATAAGCGTAGTATCGATCGTCGTATTGAAAAGAGATATTGTGATAAGTATACAGAATCATTAGAAGAAGCGTTAACTATTGCAAACGAATATAAAGAGAAGAAAGAGCCTATTTCAATTGGATTATTAGGTAATGCAGCAGAAATTTTACCTGAGTTAGTAAACCGTAATATTATCCCTGACTTAGTTACGGATCAAACTTCTGCCCATGATCCATTAAACGGTTATATTCCAGTAGGTTACACAGTAGAAGAAGCAGCGAAGCTTCGTGAAGAAGATCCAGAACGTTACGTACAATTATCAAAAGAAAGTATGAAAAAACATGTAGAAGCAATGCTTGCAATGCAAGAAAAAGGCGCGATTACATTTGATTACGGAAATAACATTCGCCAAGTTGCTTTCGATGAAGGATTAAAAAATGCTTTCGATTTCCCGGGATTCGTTCCAGCATTTATCCGTCCATTATTCTGTGAAGGAAAAGGACCATTCCGCTGGGTAGCACTTTCTGGTGATCCAGAAGATATTTATAAAACAGACGAAGTTATTTTACGCGAGTTCGCGGATAATGAGCATTTATGTAATTGGATTCGTATGGCACGTCAGCAAGTTGAGTTCCAAGGTCTTCCATCACGTATTTGTTGGCTTGGTTATGGCGAGCGTGCAAAATTTGGCCGCATTATTAATGAAATGGTGGCTAATGGTGAATTATCAGCACCGATCGTTATCGGCCGTGACCATTTAGATTGTGGATCAGTAGCATCTCCAAACCGTGAAACAGAATCTATGAAAGACGGTAGTGATGCAGTAGCAGACTGGCCAATTTTAAATGCATTAATTAACAGTGTAAACGGTGCAAGCTGGGTGTCTGTTCATCACGGTGGAGGCGTTGGTATGGGTTATTCACTTCACGCTGGAATGGTTATCGTTGCAGATGGAACAGAAGCAGCGGCAAAACGTATTGAACGCGTATTAACTTCTGACCCTGGTATGGGTGTTGTTCGTCACGTTGATGCTGGCTATGACTTAGCGGTTCAAACTGCGAAAGAAAAAGGCGTTAACATCCCAATGATGAAATAAGGAGGCAGAAACATGCTGGACACTTTACTAATAAATATCGGTCAATTACTAACAATGGATCAAGAAGATGGCTTGTTAAGACGGGAAGCGATGAATACGCTTCCTGTTATTGAAAATGGTGCGGTTGGAATTGAAAATGGTGTAATTACTTTTGTTGGAACAGCGGAAGAAGCTAAAGGATTACAAGCGAAAGAGGTTATTGATTGCGGCGGGAAAATGGTGTCTCCTGGTCTTGTTGATCCGCATACTCATCTTGTATTTGGTGGATCTCGTGAAAATGAAATCGCGCTAAAACTACAAGGAGTTCCGTACTTGGAAATTTTAGAACAAGGTGGAGGTATTCTTTCAACTGTAAATGCAACGAAACAAGCGTCGAAAGAAGAACTTGTTCAAAAAGCTAAATTCCATTTAGACCGTATGCTATCTTTCGGAGTTACAACTGTAGAAGCGAAGAGTGGTTACGGATTGGATGATGAGACAGAATGGAAACAATTAGAGGCAACTGCACAATTACAAAAAGAGCATCCAATTGATTTAGTTTCAACATTTTTAGGTGCTCATGCAGTTCCGAAAGAGTATAAAGGAAGATCGAAAGAATTTTTACAATGGATGCTAGATCTATTACCAGAAATGAAAGAGAAGCAATTAGCTGAGTTCGTTGATATTTTCTGTGAAACAGGTGTGTTCTCTGTAGAAGAATCAAAAGAATTTTTATTAAAAGCGAAAGAGCTTGGCTTTGATGTGAAAATTCATGCAGATGAAATCGACCCTCTTGGTGGTGCGGAAGCAGCGGCTGAAATTGGTGCAGCATCAGCGGACCATTTAGTTGGCGCTTCTGACAAAGGAATTGAAATGCTTGCGAATTCTAATACAGTAGCAACTTTATTACCAGGAACAACTTTCTATTTAAATAAAGAAAGCTTCGCACGCGGCCGCAAAATGATTGATGAAGGTGTTGCAGTTGCTTTAGCTACAGATTTTAACCCAGGTAGCTGTCCAACTGAAAACATTCAGCTTATTATGAGCATTGCGATGCTGAAACTGAAAATGACACCAGAAGAAGTTTGGAATGCGGTAACAGTGAACTCATCTTATGCCATTAATCGAGGCGATGTAGTTGGGAAAATTAGAGTTGGTCGTAAGGCGGATTTAGTTTTATGGGATGCTTATAATTACGCTTACGTACCGTACCATTACGGCGTAAGTCATGTAAATACAGTATGGAAGAATGGGAATATCGCATATACAAGAGGTGAACAATCGTGGAGCACGGCCACTATTTAAAGAAAAATGCAAAGTTTATCGATCGGGAAGTGACGAAATGGAGCGAAATGATTAAAGATTGGGAGGAAGGCGTAGAAATATTCGGTGCTGCCTTAATTGGAGCACCCCTTTCTAAACCATCTATTAGTCATTCAGGAGCATGTTTTGCACCAAAAACAATTCGTTCAATGTTGGATGCATATAGCACGTACGCAATTACAGAAGAACACGATATGAAAGAAAGTGTTCTTCATGATTGTGGTGATATTACGATGCATGTGACAGATATAAAAGAGAGTCATAACCGAATTGCGAAAACAGTTGGTCACTTGACGAAAGTAAATCCGAAAATGATACCAATCGTTCTTGGTGGTGACCACTCGATTAGTTTTCCGAGTATAACTGGTTTTGCAAATAGTAAAGGGAAGGTCGGTATTATTCAATTTGATGCCCATCATGATTTACGTAATTTAGATGATGGTGGTCCATCAAATGGTACACCGTTCCGTAGTTTGCTAGAAAATGATGTGATTACAGGAAAACAACTCGTTCAAATTGGGATTCGTAATTTTTCAAATGCACGAGCGTACCATGAATATGCAAAAGAGCATGGCGTGACAGTGTATACAATGAAAGATGTAAGAGAGCGAAAAATAAAAGATCTTATTTCAGAAAGTATTGAAGTATTAAGAAAACAAGATGTGACTTCTATTTATATTTCTCTTGATATGGACGTACTAGACCAAGCGTTTGCGCCAGGCTGTCCAGCAATTGGCCCTGGTGGGATGGATAGTACAACTTTACTTGATGCAATTGAATTCCTTGGTAAAGAGCCACTCGTTCGAGGGATGGATATAGTAGAAATTGATCCAACTCTTGATTTTAGGGATATGACGAGTAGAGTAGCTGCGCAAGTGATTATGAGTTTTCTTTTAGCGCGAGAAACGATTAGTAAACAGGTTAGTATATAAGCGAAGGATCGTGTGTGAAGTTTTGAAGCAACCGTTTTTGTCATTATATAAAAATACATCGCTACTTATATGTAGTGATGTGTTTTTTTGTTTTACAAGGTATATAAAATTGGAGAAAATGGGTGTAGAAATGTAACAAAATCGCGGGTTTTTTAGTGTTTCTGTACAGCTTGAATTTTTATGTGTAAATAAATTGACATAGAAAATAATTTTGTGATATTATAAAAATTTTGCTAAAAAAATAAATGTGTGTTAAGATTGAGAAGGTTACCATATATGGAGGTGGATTATTTGTTTCAAATTGGCGATAACATCGTTTATCCAATGCACGGAGCAGGTATAATTAAAGCCATAGAAGAAAAGGAAATCTCAGGAGAAAAAAGACAGTATTATGTTATAAAAATGTCGGCTAGTAATATGGAAGTAATGATTCCTATGGGGAAAATATTGAGTTCAAATATACGACCAGTTACAGATATAAAGGCATTAACAAACATAATAGATATTTTTCAGCATGGGGAATCAGATAGATTACTTACGTGGAAACAAAGGTATAAATTGAACACTGATAAAATAAAAACGGGTAAAATACAAGAAGGTGCTGAAGTTGTACGTGATTTATTACGTATGCAGAAAGAAAAAGCACTTAATGCAAGCGAAAAGAAAATGTTAGATAACGCACATGAATTTTTGATTAGTGAGCTGGGATTAATTGAAGGTATCACAGAAAATCAAATAAAAAGCTTTTGTTAAGATTCATTGTAGATAATGTATTACATCCCAAAAAAGATCTTGAATTTTTTGGGAATATAATTATAGAAAATCAATCATTTCAAAGACATTCAACTCTTTCAAACCACTTTTAGAGCATTAACCTCTTTTGTTATTACTACAATTTAATCCATTTTTATTTTTTAATTTCTTTTACGAATGTTCGAAGTTTAATTAAATAACTCGATAAAATAGTTACTTGATTTTTGCAATCCTGATTCACACTGGCACGGACGAGGAGCCGTAAGGATGAAAGAGAGGTAGGGCTTTCATTGTTTTAGGTATATAAGTTATTATTTTTAGAAGAATACTGAACCACTCCCACTTCTATTGTTAAGAGATTTTCCATATGTGAGGAGATAATAATTGTTTATTTTCTTTATTTAAAAGAGATAAACGAATTGTTAGCCTTATATGGTCAACTAAAAAAGGTTTCCTACTTAGGAAACCTTTTTAATTTTTGTTTTTATCATTCTATTTGTTTAATATTCGAATCTTTAATGGTAAAGACGTATAAATTGACGTTACTATCTAAAAGTAAGTATGATGCGATTATAGTTAGATTTTTTTAGGGGGAAGAAAAATGACAAGTTCAAATAATAAAGCGGCAAGTATTTATGAAGGAACAAATATAAACGCTTGGGGGTCTTTTGAAAATATTGAAGAAACGAAGTTATTTCATCCGATTCAAATTGGATCTTGGTCTCTTCGTAATCGCATAGCGATGGCACCGATGACGAGATGTTTTGCAAATAATGAGACTGGAGTCGTTGGTGCTGACGTAGTCGAATATTACCGAAAACGTGCTGCTGATGGGATTGGATTAATTATTACAGAAGGAATTGTCATTAGCCCGAGAGCAAAAGGGAATCCAGGAGTACCAGGTATTTATACACAAGCGCAAGTCGATTCTTGGAAACCTGTTACAGAGGCAGTACATAAAGAAGGCGGAACGATTATTGCTCAAATATGGCATGTTGGACGTATGAGTCATCACGAAATAATTGGTGATCAAGTGCCGCAAGCACCTTCTGCTATTGCTGCGGAGGGGAATGTTCCGCGTTTTCGTAAACCATTTGATACACCAGAAGCAATGACAATAGAAGAAATAAAAGAAGTTATCGGTCAATATGCACAAGCCGCAAAGAATGCGATAGAAGCTGGATTTGATGGTGTAGAAATTCACGGTGCACACGGATATTTAATTGACCAATTTACTTATGAATTTGCGAATAAGCGTACTGATAAATACGGCGGTGACTTAAAACAAAGGTTAACGTTTATGAAAGAAGTTGTTCAGGCTGTAATTGAAGCAGTTGGAGCTGATAAAACGCTTCTTCGCTTCTCTGCCTTTAAAGGTGATAATCCTACTTATATGTGGGAACATCCTGAACTTGCAATTGAAACGTTTGTAAATATGTTTAAAGAAGTTGGATTAACGATGATTCACCCTTCAACGATGAATTATACGCAAGTTATTGCTGACGGCAAGAATTTTCATCAATTAGTAAGAAAGTATTGGGATAGTACTATCGTAGGAGTAGGTAATTTGAATCCGAAAGAGGCAGAAGAAGCACTGCAAGAAGGAACAATTGATGTAGCGGCGTTCGGAAGACCATTAATCGCTAATCCAGATTTTGTTCAGCGAATTAAAAATGCTGAAAGTTTGGTTGAATATGACGCGAAAGAGCATCTTGCTACGTTAGTGTGAATAAGGATAAAAAGAGAACACATGGAGTGTTCTCTTTTTATTATGGAATTTTATATATAGGGGGAAGCGGAATGAGTGAAGCGCTACTCATTATTATTAGTATATTGCTCTTTTTGATGCTACTTTTAATTGTCTTTTTTATCATTACATTTTTTATTAAAAAACGGACGCATCATTCTATATTAAAACTGCATCCATACTTAGGTAGAATGCGCTATTTGCTCGAAAAAATAGGCCCGGAATTTCGGCAATATTGGTTTGATCATGATACTGACGGAAAGCCCTTTTCGCGCTATGATTTTCAAAGTGTTATGTTTCTAGCAAAATACCGTTCTGAAATACTTGGTTTTGGATCAAAACGAGATTTTGAGGAATCTGGCTATTATATTGCTAATACATTATTCCCCACATTAACAGATGAATTAAGTGTGAATCTCACGCAAGAACGTGAGGGGAAAAAATATATGATTCATAAAGAAGGGTTATTTTCAAGAAGAGAAAAATTGACAGCGGATACAACAAATCTTTGGTTGTATGAAGAAGATGATGCAATTATAGTCGGCGAAAATCGTAAATATCCATGGAAACTGTATGGGATGTTTGGAGCGTCAGCGACATCTTACGGTGCGATTGGAGAAAATTATATTTTATCAGCTGGGTTTGGTGCAAAAATGGCAGGTGGTTCGTGGATTAATACTGGGGAAGGGGGTGTCATTCCAGAACATTTACATACGGGTGCAAATATCATTGCCCAAATTGGTCCGGGATTATTTGGATACCGTGACGAGGACGGGAATTTTTCGATGAAGGAATTTATGGAGAAGGCGAAAGAAAGTAATATTAAAGCGTTTGAATTGAAATTTGGGCAAGGAGCAAAAATACGTGGTGGTCATTTAGAAGGACAGAAGGTAAATGAGAAAATCGCTTCCGTTCGGAAAGTACGAGAAGGAGAAACGATTAATTCGCCAAATCGTTTTTCATTTATTAGTAGTGCCGCAGAGGCTTTATATTTTATTCAAGATTTACAAGAAAACGGTGGTAAACCAGTGGGTATGAAAATTGTAATTGGTCAACAGAAGCCTTTGGAAGATTTATTAAAAGCAATGAAAGAATTAAACATCTATCCAGATTTTATTACAATCGACGGTTCAGAAGGTGGATCAGGGGCAACATATAAATCGATGGCAGATAGTATGGGGCTTCCGCTTATACCGGCACTACTTACATTTATTGATACAGCAAATCATTACGGTGTCAGGGATAAATTAAAGGTGTTTGCCTCCGGGAAATTAATCACGCCAGATAAAGTAGCGATTGCTTTAGCTATCGGTGCAGATGCCGTAAATTCAGCACGTGGATTCATGATGGCAAGTGGTTGTATTATGGCACTTCAATGTAATTCAGGGCAATGCCCATCGGGGGTTGCAACTACGAATCCACACTACCAAAAAGCATTAGATCCGTATGAGAAAAAATGGCGAGTAATGAACTATGTTATTAGTATGAGATATAGTTTGTTTTCATTAGCGGCAGCAGCAGGGGTAAAGAGCCCACGCCACTTAACGAGAGAGCATATTGTGTTTAAAGATGAGATGGGGAAAGTAGTTCCACTTTCGGAATTGTTTCCTTCCGTAATTGGGAAGTAAATATCTAGCTGAACAAAAAAATCAAAAAAGTCATACATTTGTATGGCTTTTTTGGTTATGGGAAAAGTAGAAATTTATTACATGAATGTTCCCGCTTTTCGGTTGCTCTTTTTCAAACAAATTATTTGATGGAGATGAGTTGTCAGAATATTGTTTTTGATGAAAAAATGAAATGATATCCGCATTGACAATAAAAACTAATTAGACTATAATAAATCTCGAATTCAAGATATTTTTTGAAGGATAGTCAAAATCATAAAATCAATATTTAAAATATAATCATAAGAACTGTAGTTTTTTTGTAAAATATCTCGAATCCGAGATATTTTTTGAACTAAATGAAATGTGTTAGTTTTTTAGAGAAATACCTCAATTTTGAAAAAGATAGTATTGCGGATTGAACTTTATCATATGGACAAAATGAATAATGAATTTTAGCGAATAAACGTTTTTTGTAATGAAATAAAAAAAGGGGTGGAGAAAGTGGAAAAGAAAACGATGGGAATTCATCACATTACAGCAATCGTAGGTCACCCACAAGAAAATGTAGATTTTTATGCAGGTGTATTAGGATTGCGTTTAGTAAAACAAACAGTGAATTTTGATGATCCAGGTACGTATCATCTTTACTTTGGTAATGTAGGAGGAAAGCCTGGAACAATTATTACGTTTTTCCCATGGGCAGGTGCTCGTCAAGGTATTATTGGGGACGGTCAAGTAGGCATTACGTCTTATGTCGTACCAAAAGGCACAATGGAGTTTTGGGAAAATAGATTAGAAAAATTCGACGTACCGTATACAAAAATGACTCGGTTTGGAGAACAGTATATAGAATTTGATGATCCACATGGTTTGCATATAGAATTAGTTGAAAGAGAAGAGGGCGAATTAAATAATTGGACTTTTGGGGAAGTTACGCCAGAAGTAGCAATTAAAGGATTTGGCGGTGCTGTTCTTTTATCTGCACAACCTCAAAAAACTGCTGAATTGCTAGAGCGTGTTATGGGTCTTGAGAAAGTAGGAGAAGAGGGAGAGTTTATGCGGTTCCATTCTTCTGCTGATATTGGAAATATTATCGATTTGAGATTATCAACAATTGGACGTGGGCAAATGGGTGTTGGTACAGTTCATCATATTGCTTGGAGAGCGAATGATGATGCTGATCAATTAGACTGGAAAGAGCATGTGTCTCGCTTTGGATATGGTGTAACCCCTGTACAAGATCGAAACTATTTTAACGCAATTTATTTTAGAGAACACGGCGAAATCTTATTTGAAATTGCAACAGACCCTCCTGGTTTTGCCCATGACGAATCTTTAGAGACGATGGGTGAGGAGTTAAAATTACCGGATCGATATGAACAACATAGAAAACAAATTGAACAGACACTCTTACCATTTGAAGTGAGAAATCTAGATTAAAGTGATTGAAAGGGGAAAAGGAATATGATGAAACATGTTTTTCAAAAAGGAAAAGATACGTCAAAACCAGTGTTGTTATTGCTTCATGGTACAGGAGGAAATGAATTAGATTTATTACCGCTTGCAGAAAGAATTGATCGGGAAGCTTCTGTATTAAGTGTTCGTGGAAATGTATTAGAAAATGGGATGCCTCGTTTCTTCCGCCGATTAGCAGAAGGTATTTTTGATGAAGAGGATCTTGTTCTCCGTACGAAGGAATTAAATGAATTTTTAAATGAAGCAGCAAAAACATATGAATTTGATAGAGATAATATCGTAGCTGTTGGGTATTCAAATGGAGCAAATATTGCGGCGAGCTTATTATTCCATTACAAAAATGCATTAAAAGGTGCAGTCCTTCATCACCCCATGGTGCCTAGAAGAGGAATAGAATTACCTAATTTAGCAGAGAAATTCGTATTTATCGCTGCTGGAACAAATGATCCAATTTGTTCACCTTCTGAGTCAGAGGAATTGAAGATGCTATTAGAAAATGTAGATGCTAATGTAACAATGCATTGGGAAAATAGAGGACATCAATTAACGATGAATGAAGTAGAGAAGGCAACAGAATGGTATGAAAACATATTTTCACATGTATAAATAGTAGACTAAATCGAGTGTAAAATCATAAAGATTTTATACTCGATTTTTTTGTTGCAATTTAAGGGGTTAAAAGAGAATAGGAAAGTTATGTTAAAATATAAAGAAAATGTAGAATAATGGAGGGGAAGTATTAGATGTCAAACTACGAAAAGGAAGAAATGCTAACGGGAGGGAATGTCTCAAACGTATATCGTTCGGAAGATACTGTTCGACGAGAATTAAAGCAAGGCAGTACCAAAATTCATAAGCTATTAAATCATTTGGAAAACAAAGGTTTTAGTTATGCACCAAAGTTTTTAGGTATTGATGATAAAGATAGAGAGATATTATCATTTATTGAAGGAGAAGCTGGTAATTATCCTTTAAAAAAGTATATGTGGTCTAATGATGTTTTAAAAGAAATAGCGAAGATGCTCCGTCTTTATCATGATGCTGTGAGTGATTTCCCGTTATCAGATGATTGGAAACCGATGGATAATACTCCAAATAAAATAGAGGTTGTATGCCATAATGATTTTGCAATATACAACATTATTTTTAATAACGAAAAGCCAGTAGGTATTATCGATTTTGATGTTGCTGGTCCTGGACCAAGACTTTGGGACATAGCCTATACTCTTTACACTTGTGTCCCATTAAGTAGAGTTTATTATAAGGAAACAGGTGAGGCAGTTTATTATAGTTCATTACAGCATGCAGACCGAATAAAGCAAAGAGTTAAATTGTTTTTTGAGTCCTATAAAAGTGATGGCATCGCCGAGGATTATTTGGAGATGGTACTTCTACGATTAGAAGGATTATGTAAATACATGAAAAGAAAAGCACTAGAAGGCGATATGAACTTCCAAAAGATGATAGATGAAGGGCATCTTGAACATTATGAAAATGATATTCAGTTTATTCGTAAACATGGAAAAGAGTGGATTTAATAAAATAAATCGTATACAAAAATAAAGCTCAGAGTCATATAGGGACTTTGAGCTTTTTAGTGTAGATGTTTTCCACAATAACTGAACTACTTATAATATCTTGTAGATGTATAGTTAAGAGTTTGTTACAGGATGAGCTGTAGCAATCGGTAATTGGATATCGACAGTTGTTCCTATGTTTAATTCACTGGAAATGAATAATTTCCCGTGATGCTCTTGAATGATTTTATAGCACATCATTAAGCCAAGGCCAGTTCCTTTTTCTTTCAAGCTATAAAAAGGTTCGCCAAGACGAGCCATGCGCTCTTCAGGAATCCCACAACCTTCATCCATAATGCGTATTGAAACAAAATCATTTTCTAACGAAGTTGTTTGAATGAAAATGTTACCACCATCAGGCATCGCCTCGATTGCATTTTTTAATATGTTAATCAAAACTTGTTTTAATTGATTACTGTCACATTGAATGTCAGAAATATAATCGAAATGATCCATGATGATATGAACGCTATGCATAATTGCTGTTGGTAAAATAAAAGTTACAACTTCTTCAATTAATGTTTGTACGTTGCATGTATGAATAGATAACACTTGTGGTTTAGACATCGCCATAAATTGGCTTGTTATAGATTCCATTTGTGAAATTTCACTCAACATAACGTCCACATACCATTTATTTTCCTCATTTATTTCTGGATGTAATAACGTTAAAAATCCTTTTAATGAAGTGAGCGGGTTTCTAATTTCATGGGCAATTCCAGCTGTCAGTTGTCCTACTACTGCAAGTTTTTCGGATTTCCGTAATAACTTTTCAGTTTCTTTTAGTTCGGTAACGTCTCTTCCCATCACTATAAGACCTTTGCGTGAGCCATCAGGATGGAAGAGTGGGACTTTTGAAATGCTTAAAACTAGGTCGAAATCATTTCTATGTATAATAAATTCCTCTCCGTGAAGAATTTGTCCTTTTTGCCATGTTAGTTCATCGACTTCTTCACAATGCAAAAAAGATTCGCGGTATGCTTCGTTATATTGAATGAGTTCATTATCTCTTTTTCCATGATAAGGAACGTTATGGAAATTGAAACAAGAAAGCGCATAGTCATTCGCTTCAAGCCAGCGTCCTTCATGATCCTTAAAAATAACAAATGCAGGCATTGAATTCATTAATGTGCGTAATCGTTTCTCACTCTCTTGTAATGCTTTCTCAATTCTTTCTGATTTTTCAAGGGGTTTCATAATGGCGTATACACCTGTTAAACGGTTTTTAACAAAAATAGGAACTAATTTTGTTACGACATCTAGTAAATATCCGTCTTTATGATAAATAGAGACAATATACTCTTTTTGATTGTCAGCTGCAGCATTTTTTATGTATTGTAGCACTTGATCAGAAATATGTGCTTCTAAAATAGAAGTGATTGTTTTCCGCTCTAATTCGTTAGAAGTATAACCTAATATTCTTTCCGCAGAGGGGTTAATATGTAAAATAACTCCTTCTAAATTCAATGAAATAATACTATCAGGGTTATGTTCAAAAAGAGATGCATACATTTCTGCTAAAGAACGATTTTGTATATGGTTTCGCAAGCGCTCCGATACGTTTGGGTGACGCTTTTTTTGAGTAGATGAATGTTTTTTACGACTCATAATATTTCCTCCGTACAACTAGCATCTAAAAAAGATGAATCTAGTACTAACTATAATATAGGTGCAATGTGTATTTCTATAAAAAATGGAAATTATATAATAAATTTTCTTTTTTATTTTTAGTGGAAGGTAAAAAAAGGTAGTAATAAGAGAATCTTATATTGCTTTATTAATATTTTCTAAGTTACATGAATGTATTTTCGTTATAACATTAGAATAGAAGAGGGGGAAGGAATATGAAAAATTATATTCAAGGAATTGATCATGTACAAGTAGCGGCGCCAGTAGGATGTGAAGAAGAAGCACGAGAATTTTATGGTAATAAAATTGGTATGGAGGAAATTCCAAAGCCGGAGGAATTAAAGAAGCGTGGTGGGTGTTGGTTTAAGTGTGGAAATCAAGAGATTCATATCGGAGTTGAGCAAAACTTTAATCCAGCTAAAAAAGCGCATCCAGCTTTTTATGTTTTGAAAATTAATGAATTTAAACAAGGGTTAATAAAGCAAGGTATTGAAGTAATAGATGATCATGCGCGACCAGATGTAATCAGATTTTACGTGTCAGATCCGTTTGGAAATCGAATTGAATTTATGGAAAATAAAAACTAGGTGGAGATCCATCTAGTTTTTTACACTTTTCTAAACAATCCTAATACTTCAACAGTCTCCGTAATATTAACGAATGCATGAGGATCAATTTCCGAAATCGTTAGTTTCATACTTGCTAATTCTTCACGTGAAACGACTGTCATAAGTACACGTTTTTTCTCGTTTGAATAAGCACCTTCACCATCAAGTAACGTAATTCCACGTACTACAGTTGAAAGAAGCTTTTTTTTCATTTCTTCCGCTTGATTTGTTACAATCATAAGTGTAACTTTACGATGTTTCGTATGAACGGCATCAATTACTTTACCAGTTACATAAATTGAAAGTAAGCTTGTAAGGGCAACATCCCAAGTGAAGAAAAATCCTGCAATGACAACAACAACAGTATTTAATGCAATAAGGAATCCACCAAGTTTAATATCTCGCTTACGAGATAACAACATACCGATAATATCAAATCCACCAGTCGAACCATGGCAGTTAAAGACAAGACCGATACCAGCTCCGGCGATGACACCGCCAAATACAGATGATAAAAGTGGATCTGTTGCTACGACTTTTACTGGAACATAGTATAATGCAACAGATAATACAATTACAGAAACAACCGTGTTAAAAATTACTTTTTTTCCAAGACCTATGTATCCTAAAATAAGGATAGGTAAGTTCAATACAAAGTTAATAATACCTGTGTTTACAGGGGTTACAATCCCTAAAATAATAGCAATTCCGCCAATTCCACTACTTAAAATTTTATGGGGGATAAGGAAAAGATTAAAGGCAATTGCGATAATAATAGAACCAAAAATAACACCAAGAAATCTGACCATCTCTTTCCCGTCCTTCACTAAATAATCATATTATTTCAAGATTATATATGAAATTGAAAGTTTTTGGGGAAAACAGTTTATTTCGGAAAATTAGATTAATCTAAATAGTTAGAGTGTTTGATAAATTGGGAGGGGATACAGATATGCAGATAACGACGTATCAACAGAAGAGTCCTTTAAAACAAGAGTGTGAGGATTCATTTTTTTGTAATGAAGATAAAATGATTTACGGTGTATGCGATGGAGCAACACCGTTAGTTCCATTTTGTGATGAAGAAGGACATAATGGAGCATACATCGCTTCACATTTATTTGCAAGTCATTTTACTTCGCTACGAGAGATCAATAGTTTACAAGATGAAGTTGCAAAGGCGAATGAATTATTGCAAAACAAGATGCTAGAGTACAAGGTTGATACGAGAAAAAAAGACCATCTGTGGTGTACATGTATTGCAGCAGTTCAAATAGAAGGCGATAAGCTTGAATATGCACAATTAGGTGATTGTATAATCGTTGCAATATTTCAGGATGGAGCGATAAGAGTATTAACGAAAGATACAGTTAAGGGAATTAGTAAACGCGCAAAAAAGAAGAGAGAAGAGGATCGTAAAAAAGGATTACCAGTCCCGGAAGAACATGTTTTTCAAGATGTTCGGGAGCAGTTGAAATACAACCGCTATCTTGCGAATGTGCCAAACGGTTACGCAGTTGCAAATGGGATGAAAGAAGCGATGACTTATTTACAACATGGGGAATTACATGTAGCTGATGTAAGTGGGATCTTTATTTGTTCGGACGGATTGTTCCATCCGGAGTGGTCGTTAGAACAAATTGTGATATATATAAGAAAGAATAGTATAAAAGAATATGTAGCAATCATTGAAAGGCTAGAAGGAGAAAATAGAATAAGACCGGATGATAAAACAATTATTATAATTGATTTTTAAGGGGAGGAAGTTCAAATGGAAATTAAATGTGTAAATTTAACATTTCAAAATGAATTAGTTCCTTTAGAGAAAGTAAATAAACTGATTGTCCACCATACGTCAGAAGATGGATGGGATGTGTATAAAACTCACGAATTTCATCAAAAGGTAAGAGGATGGAGCGGGATTGGTTACAATTATTTTATTGAAGAAGATGGAACTGTAGTCGAAGGGCGAGGTTTACATATTGGAGCACATGCGAAAGATAATAATAGTGACACAATTGGAATATGTATGACGGGAAATTTTGATAAATATGATCCAAATACTGCACAAATGAATTCATTATATTCTTTATGTAAAATGTTTATGAAGCAGTTTGCCATAGAGAAAGGAAATATACTCGGCCATAGGGAGTTAGAAGGGGTTACAAAAACTTGTCCAGGAAATCGCTTTTCTATGGTAGAGTTAAGAAAAGTATTATCTTAAATATAGAGGAGTAACGAATGATGATGAACATAAAAATAACGAATGATAAAAAAGAAGAGCTTGTAGCACAAATTCAGCAATTTTTCGTTGAAGAAGATTTAGATGAAATTGGACGCTTCCAAGCAGAACGTTTAATAGAAGAAATGATAAAGTTAGTAGGACCATTTGCATACAATCAAGCAATTGGAGATGCAAGAAAACTTGTAAGTGAGAAATTAACAAATATTGAAGAAGATTTGTATGTGTTAGAGAAGAATGAAGGGAAATAAAAAAAGACTAGAAATTCTAGTCTTTTTTTATTTGATTAGCAGAAAAAAACATGGAGAAAACACGGAAAGGACATTGGAAGTACATCTTTTATTTTTAGAATATTCTTAGTTTTAAAATACTTTAGAAAGGAAGATTGTAATGAGATTAACTCCAAGAGAAATTGATAAACTGCTGGTAGTTGTTGCGGCTGATTTAGCGTATCGACGAAAGGAGAGAGGGCTTAAGTTAAACTATCCAGAAAGTATCGCTATTATTACGTATGAAATTTTGGAAGGAGCAAGAGATGGTAAAAATGTAGCGGAATTAATGGAGCTTGGAAAAAATATTTTAAGTGCTGAAGATGTTATGGATGGTATTGCAGACATGATATCAGATATTCAAGTTGAGGCAACTTTTCCTGATGGAACAAAATTAGTAACTATTCATCAACCAATTCATTAAAGGAAGTGAATGTTATGATTCCAGGGCAATATATCCTTGCGAAAGAAGACATAGTATGTAATGGAAATAAAAAAGCAACGAAAGTTAAGGTGTTAAATCAGGGAGATAGGCCGATTCAAATTGGATCTCATTACCACTTTTATGAAGTGAATGAGGCGTTAAGGCTCAATCGTAGTGTAGCAATTGGACAACATTTAAATATTCCAGCGGGTACAGCGGTAAGATTCGAGCCTGGGGATGAAAAAACGATTGAATTAGTTCCATACTCAGGGAAGCAAGAAGTATATGGATTTAAAAATAAAGTGGATGGCGATATTCAATCTTACAAAAAAAGAGGGAGATAGCATGAGTTTTAAGATGTCACGTAAACAATATGCTGATTTATATGGTCCAACTACAGGAGATTCTATTCGTTTAGCGGATACACAATTATTCGCACATATTGATCGAAATTACACGGTATATGGTGATGAAGCTGTCTTTGGTGGAGGAAAATCAATTAGGGATGGTATGGGACAAAATTCGCAACTTACAAGGGAACAGGGTGTTGTGGATGTTGTTATTACGAATGCAATTATTATTGATTATACAGGAGTATATAAAGCGGATATTGGTATAAAAGATGGAAAGATTTCAGCAATTGGTAAGAGTGGTAATCCTTCAGTTATGGATAATATTGATATCATCATTGGAACATCAACGGAAGTAATTTCTGGCGAACGAAAAATCGTTACAGCTGGAGGTATTGATACACACGTGCATTTCATATCCCCACAACAAATTGATACAGCATTAGCTTCAGGTATAACAACTTTAATTGGTGGAGGAACAGGACCGGCAGAGGGTACTAAGGCAACTACAATAACGCCTGGATCTTGGAATTTAAGAAAAATGCTAGAGGCAGCAGAAGCTTTTCCTATAAATATTGGGTTTTTAGGGAAAGGAAATAGTTCAAGTTTACCTGCCCTGGAAGAACAAATATTTGCAGGAGCTATTGGATTAAAAATTCATGAAGATTGGGGAGCGACTTCTTCAGCAATTAATCACTCGTTACAGATTGCTGATAAATATGATATTCAAGTTGCTATTCATACTGATACGTTAAATGAATGTGGTTTTGTGGAAGAAACGATAAAGGCTATTGATAATCGTGTTATTCATACGTACCACACTGAAGGGGCTGGTGGTGGGCATGCACCAGATATTATAAAGATTGCTGCACTGAATAATATTTTACCTTCTTCAACGAACCCGACCTTGCCATATACAGTGAATACGTTGGATGAACATTTAGATATGCTCATGGTATGTCATCATTTAAAAGCAAATATTCCAGAAGATGTAATGTTTGCGGATTCAAGGATTCGAAAAGAAACAATTGCGGCAGAGGATATTTTGCAAGATTTAGGGGTTTTCAGCATGATTAGCTCTGACTCGCAGGCGATGGGGAGGGTTGGAGAGGTTATTATTCGCAATTGGCAAACCGCCGATAAAATGAAAAAGCAGATTGGTAGTTTAGAGGGAGATAAAGAGTATAACGATAATAATAGAATTCAACGCTATATAGCTAAGTATACAATTAATCCAGCTATTACACATGGGATTTCAGAATATGTCGGCTCTATTGAAGTTGGGAAATATGCAGACCTTGTAATATGGGATCCACAATTTTTCGGTGTTAAGCCAGATATGGTTTTGAAAAACGGGATGGTAGTGATGGCATTAATGGGAGACGAGAATGCTTCGATCCCCACACCACAACCATATTATGAAAAAAAGATGTTTGGTGCATATGGAAAAGCGGTACAGTCAAGTTCGATTACATTTGTATCTAAAGTAGCTTATGAGAATAATATTAAAGAAAAATTAGGTTTAAATAAAGTTGTATTACCTGTTAGAAATACGAGAGAGATTTCTAAGCAAGATATGAAGCTGAATAATGCAACACCAGAAATTGAAGTAGATCCGCAGACATATGAAGTTAAAGTTGATGGACAAGCTATTACGTGTGAAGCAGTAGATGTATTACCTATGGCTCAAAGATATTTTTTATTTTGATATAACGGAGGAGATAAAATGATTATTGAAAAAATTAATAACAACGTATGCAATATGAATGATTTTGCAAATACAAAAAAGCATCTTGATAGAATATTGATTTCTAGTGAGCTTTTACTAAAGAGGGTTCAGAAATTATATTCAGAATCTGGTTTTGAAATTGGGGTGTCTTTAGATAATGGAGAAACATTAAAGAACGGTGATATTTTATATGAAGATGAACATCGTATTGTATATATTGAAGTGTTACCAGAAGAGGTAATTGTAATTACTCCAACGTCAATAAAAGAAATGGGAATTATTGCGCATAACTTAGGAAATAGACATTTGCCAGCACAATTCGATGAAGGGTGTATGATTTTGGCGAACGACTACTTAGTAGAAGATTTACTCAAAAAGGAAGGTGTTCCTTATCAAAAAGAAAATAGAGTATTACCCAAACCGTTCAAGCATGCTTCACACAAACATATTTAACCTACTTAACCTACTCCAAATTAGTGATTCGAACTTCCCGACAGGAAGTTTTAGTCACTCTTTTGGATTAGAAACATTTATTCAAGAGGGACAAGTTACAAATAAAGGCGAATTTTTCAAATGGATTAATCGATATGTAAAAGTGCAATTAACACACACGGACGGCTTAATTTGCAAATATACTTACGAAGCCACTAAGAATAATGATGGAAAACAAATTACATTTTTAGATGATTTAATAACAGCACAAACATTACCTTTTGAATGTAGAAGAGCAAATAGAATGATTAGTAAAAGTACTTCTAAACTATTGTGTGAACTGTTCTCATTTGCAAATTTAAATATATACAAAGAAGATGTTATGGGTAATAAATTACAAGGTCATCCGAGTATCGTATACGGAATATTAGGGGCGGAATTGAAAATGACAATAGAAGAAACGCTCTTAGTTTTCTTATATTCAAGTATTGGAAGCATAATTCAAAATGGTGTGAGAGCCATTCCTCTTGGACAAACAGATGGTCAAAAACTATTACAAGAATGCCATGAATTGATCTGTGAATCTATTGATAGAATTCAAATACTTTCATTAGAGAATTTTGGATTGAATGATCCTGAATTCGAAATAAATCAAATGCAACATGAAGATGTAAATGTAAGAGTCTTCATGTCATAGGGAGGAAAAATAAAATGATAAAACCTATTAAAATTGGTATTGGTGGCCCCGTAGGTGCTGGGAAAACAATGTTAGTTGAAAAGTTAACAAAATATTTAAATACAGATTATGAAATTGCAGCAATTACAAACGATATTTATACGAAAGAAGATGCAAAGATTTTATTGAAAACGGGTGTTTTACCAGAAGATAGAATTATTGGTGTAGAGACAGGAGGGTGTCCACATACAGCAATTCGAGAGGATGCTTCTATGAATTTTGAAGCAATTGAAGAGCTCATGATTAGACATAGTAATTTAGATATTATTTTTATTGAAAGTGGGGGTGATAATTTAGCTGCCACATTTAGTCCAGAGCTAGTGGATTTTTCAATTTATATTATTGATGTAGCACAAGGAGAAAAGATTCCTCGTAAAGGTGGACAAGGAATGATCAAATCTGATGTATTTGTGATTAATAAAACGGATTTGGCACCTTATGTAGGGGCTGATCTTGGAGTTATGGAGCAGGATACGAAAAATTACCGACATAATAAACCATATTTTTTTACAAATTTGAAGGATGAGGAAGGCTTACAGGGATTAATAAATTGGATGCGACAAAACATCATGTTAGAAGGATTGAAGAAATGAAAGCCCCTACAGGTGTCTTAAACATTGATGTGATGGAAAAAAGACATAAAACGGTACCTATTAAGGTTTATCATAAAGATGCCTTAAAAGTAACGCAGCCAATATATTTGGACGATTATGGTAGAGCATATTACTATATCATGAATTCTGGTGGAGGTTATTTAAAAGGAGACTTCTATTCTATAAATATAAATGTTCATGAAGATGCGAAAACATATATAACAAGCCAATCAGCAACGAAAGTTTACAAGACTCCAAATAGTTATGCTTTGCAAGAATTGAATGTTTATATTGGTGAAAATGCTGTTATGGAGTATTTACCAGATCCGTTGATTATGTACAAGGATGCAGCATATAAGCAAAAAGTAAATATATATATGCAAAATAATTCTACATTGATTTTATGCGATTCAGTTACGCCTGGTTGGTCTCCAAATATGGAGAAGTTCACATACCAGTATTTTGATTCGCTAACAAAAGTATATATGGAAAACAAACTTGTAGTTTACGATCATCTATTGTTAAACCCTTTCAAAGAGTCGTTAGATCAAATGGGAATATTAAATCAATATTCCCATTATGGTACTTTCATGGTTATTAATAAGAACATTACAAATGATTTAATTGCAGCATTGAAAACTTCGCTTTCTAACACTAACAATATGAAGATTGGAATATCTTCTATGCCATGTAAAGGCTTTGTCATACGCATACTTAGTCATAATACAGAGGATATGGAGTCTATATTTTTTCAGTGTCATCGTTTTGTTAGAGAGAATTGTCTGCATGAAGAATTAACATCCTATCGAAAATATTAAGTAGGAGAAGGGGATACTATGACTAATGTGGGATTATTATTTGTCGGTGCAGTTCTATTCATGAATGCACTAGCAGCTTTTAAACTCATTGATAGCAAAAGTGTAGGGTACTTCAATTTATTTGTAGGGGCATTACAAACTTTGACACCACTATATTTATTATTTACAGGAAGTCAATCTAATGAGTGGACTATCCTATCTAATGGAACTATTTTTTTATTTGGTTTTACTTATTTATATGTTGGCCTTACGAATATATTAGAACTTGATTCTTCAGGTGTAGGTTACTATTCTCTTTGGGTTGCTATTATTGCAACGGTTATGGGAATAGCGAATCAATTACATGAGAGTGGAAGTCTACAAAGTACAATAATTTGGTTCTTTTGGGCGTTCCTTTGGTTTTTATTTTTCCTGCAAGATGGGTTGAAAAAGAAGATTCATATTTATGTAGGGATTGTTTGCTTCATTGAATCTTGGATTACTGCAACGATACCAGCCCTGTTAACACTTACAAATAATACAGGCATGTTAAATGATTTTGTAATTATTTTAGTGACTATTATAACGATTGTAGTTTTTATTATGGCACTTTTCTTTTTCAAGAGTATTCAATCTAAAGTAGAAAGGGTTAGTAACTATGTGGAAAAGTGAACTGAAAAAAGCAACTAATTTTTTTGTTATTATTATATTTCTTCATGTGCTTGGAATTCTCTTATTATTACCTGCACTGTATAAAGGCAATAGCATAATTGGAATGGCTATTATTGCATATTCTTTAGGATTGCGTCATGCGTTTGATAGTGATCATATTGTCGCAATTGATAATACTGTTCGGAAATTAATTGAAAAAGGTAAAAACTCACAGGGGGTGGGGTTTTACTTCTCATTAGGACACTCTACTGTAGTATTTGTGATGATCGTATTAATTGCTTTAATTGGAAAAACAGCAAAACATGGAATGGAGAGTTTTTCTACTATAGGCGGTATTATCGGTACAATTGTTTCTAGTACATTTCTTATTATTATTGGGCTTACCAATCTGTTGTACCTTATTAAAGTGTTACGAAGCCAAGAGGATAAGCAACCAGAAAACTTAGGATTTATATATCGTTTCACGCAGCGCTTATTTAGGTTTATTGATAGTCAAAAGCAATTGTATATGATCGGTTTTTTATTTGGGCTTGGTTTTGATACAGCAAGTGAAATCGGATTAATTGCTCTTTCTACAGTAACTGCAACAAGTCAATCTATCCCGCTTGTAAGTATATTTGCTTTTCCCATTTTGTTTGCTGCAGGAATGTCGTTGATGGATACATTAGATAGTACATTCATGAATACGAATTATAAGTGGGCAATGGAAAATAGTCGAATTAGAAATTCATATAACGTATTAATTACCTCAATATCTGTTATAACGGCTTTTTTAATAGGGGGTTATCAACTATTATCTTTACTTATTGAAAGCTATAATTTACAGGGACCGTTTTGGAATCTCATTCAGGTAGTTAATTTTGATTATTTGGGTATATGTCTTGTTGTATTCTTTATTATTTCTCTTATTGTTTTCGCTGTATGGAATAGAAATGCATTTAAAGAACCACTTACAAAGAGTATAGAGAAATAAAAATATACCGTATGATATTTGGTTAATTATGTATATAAGCTGAACTAAAAAACACGTCAGATGAAAATGCATCTAACGTGTTTTTTATTATTTATGTTCCTTATATTCATGTGCTTTTTCTTTTATATTACCAACCGTATCTTTAGCAGTGCCTTTCACCTTATCCCATTTTCCCTCGGCTTGTAATTTTTTATTGTCAGTTACTTTCCCGACAACTTCCTTTACTTCACCCTTTACCTTATCAATGGCACCTTCTACTTTTTCTTTTAAACCATGATCATGTTTAGTCATACATTTCTCCTCCTTGTAGTTTGAGTAGAATTCTCTTTTCATATTGCAAGTTGAATGATGTATCTGGTAATAGCGTAACAAATTTAGTTTGAATATTCAAATGAGTAACAGGATAGAAAGGTAATTGTCATAAAATGTATACATTCGTAATGGAAAGAAAAAGAAAGTTAATTATATGTCTTTCGCAGTCCATATTGATTTTGTATAAGCAATTTTCATATGGGCACGTTCCATATTATTTTGACTGCCGCTACCGAATCTTGCTTGTCCAACTATTAAATTACAATTGGATTCAAGAGCGGTCTCAATTCGTTTTTGAATTAATACGGTATGACAACCTTTACGTTGAAATTCTGGCAAAGTAGCAGAAGCAGCTAATGAAGCAACACCTTTATTTATATAAAGTACCCCTATACTAGCAGGAGTGTTTTGAACTTCGGCTATGAAAAAATGCCATCCTGGTTTATTGTAAAGAATTTCATTATTTTGACGAACACCATTTTTTGTAAAGGACGGCATATTAAATCCACGTATATAAATATCTGCAAAAGTATGAAACTCATTTTCTTTCAGTTTGCGTACTGAAATGTTAGAAGGGGGAAGCGGAAAATCTTGTCCCGGTATACTATATAAAGCGGTATGGAAGCTAGATTGATAAAAACCTTTTTTAGATAAGTATTGAAATAGTTCATCTGTACCTTGCGCTGGTGTAATTTCAAAACGACAAGGGATTTGTAGCGATTCATAATAAGAGATGATTTCATCTATCGCATCTGTATTTGTATATGTAATGCCTTTTACCGTATTAAAAGCAGGACCAGCAATTACTTTTGATGAAAAGGCAGTAGCACTCCCGAATTTTTTCATTTGTATTTGCATTGGATTTCCGCTCATCGCTTGCAGTGCCGCTAATCTAGAAGAGAGCATATCTATTTCTGCGTTTTCAATTTCTTGTGCTGCATTGAATGTCATAATAGTACTCATAAGATTCCTCCGTCAATTAATATAGTTCATAGTACATATACGATTTTTGTTCTGAGATTCCTGTTGAAATGTAAGAGAATAAGAGGTTTTTTGGAAGGGAAATGGAAGTGAACTGTCGAAGGGAGTAGAAACAGATTAAAGGTGGTGCTCTCATGAAACAGAAAGACGTGCAGACATGCTCTCATTGCGGTTCTCATAACATAGGAGAAGGTGAGTTTATCGGTTATGCACAAATACGGAAAAAGGAGACGATGTTCACATCTTCACCAGTGGATGCTTATATTTGTACAGATTGCGGGAATATCCTTTTATTAAAGGTACGGAATTATGAAAAGTTTAAACAGAAGCCGTTATGATTGTTGAAAAGTGGTCATATCCAGCGTTGTATACGAAACGTCTTATATTAAGGGAAATTAATATGAGTGATATTTTACATATATCCGAGTATGCTTCGGATAATAAATTAACAACTTATACTGTATGAGATGAACATCGATCGTTAAATGGTACGAAAAAGTTTATTTATGAAATCATGGAACGATATGAGAAAGAAAAAGTCGCTCCTCTTGGAATAGTATTAAAAGAGAAGCAGAAACTCATAGGGACATGTGGATTTATAAGTTATGATTCAACTATACATAAATCGGAAATTGCATACACCTTGTCGCGAAAATATTGGGGGAAAGGACTAGCTACCGAAGCGGCGTTAGCTTTTTTTAGTTATGGATTTAATGAGTTACATCTTAATAGCATCGAAGCGGGATGTAATTCAGAAAATGAAGCAACTGAAAGACTAATGAAACGTTTAAATATGGAGTATGAGTGTACGATTCAAAATGATTTGTTTGTAAAAGGTAAATATCGTGATACGAAAAGGTATTGTATATCCCGAGAAAGATATAGGAATAAATGAAATATGTCATAACGAAAACTCCTTTAAATGAATAAGGGAGTTTTTTATTTCTATAACAATAATTACCTTTAATTGTTATAATTGGTTATTGAGAGGGGTTGTTTTATTAACGCCATAATCATAGAAGAAAAACAGCTAAAACGTATACAAAACCGCCATATAACATAATCGCAACCGTAAGTTGACAAAGTGCAACCGCAGGAAGATAGAGATAGGGGCAATGTTTACATACAATTTAGTTAAGAAAACAAGGGGGACACACATATGGGATTTGGTGAGAAACTTTTTAAATTAAGAAAGGAAAAAGGCCTTTCTCAAGAAGCATTAGCTGAGAAATTAAACACGACAAGGCAAGCGGTTAGTAAATGGGAAAACGGTCAAGGTTTTCCAGAAACTGAAAAGCTAATAATGATTGGAAATGTATTTGAAGTATCGCTTGATTACTTATTAAAAGAAACTGCTGAGCAAAGTAATGAAAAGGAACATGGTTATTATGTAAGTAAGGAAATGGCAGAAGGGTATATAGTATATGGGCAAAAAATTTCTAAATATATCGCATTAGGGTTTAGTTTGCTTATTTTATCTACAATACCGTATTTATTATTCAAAGAAGATCCAACAATGTCTACATTCCTTATCATTATTATTGCTGTCCTTGGAATTGGAGCGATTATGGTACCTGTAACGATAGAAGAGAGTCGATACAATGTATTGAAAAAGGAAGAACTACTATTTGATCCAAACTTTTTAAAAGAATTGACAAAAAGATATGCGACTATTAAAAAGAAATATGCTGCAGTAGTAATTGTTGGACTTTGTTTCATAGCAGCGGGTGCAATACCATTTTTGTTTGAGAAAAAGCATATCACTTCAGGAGAGTTAGTACAGTATTATCCTTACTGTGTGGTTCTTATTGCAATTGGTTTTTATCTTTTTGTTAGTGTTTTAGGAGTGTTAGAAACGTACAGAATTTTAGCGGAAAATAAAGAATATAGCAATCGTTTTATCTTTAAACTAAAAAAGAAAGTGAGAGAAAAAGTGGATAATTTTTAATAGGAGAAAACGTGTTTTAATTCGTTTTTTTATTAAAAGCTAAGATAGGAGTGGAATGATGTCAAACCTTTTAGAAATTGAAAATTTGAGTAAATCATTTGGAAACAAAGTTGTTTTAAGAGATGTATCATTCAGTGTGCCGTCTGGATCAATTGTTGGATTTATTGGTGATAATGGAGCAGGTAAATCAACAACATTTAAAACAGTACTACAATTAATTTCTAAAGATAGCGGTACAGTAAAAATATTTGGTGAAGAAAATATAAATAAACATGCCAAGATTAAGGAAAAGATTGGAGTCGTATTTGATGCTATGAATCTACCGGCTCATCTTACAATAAAACAACTAAATAAGGTTTTTGAAAAGATGTTTGAATCTTGGGACATAGAAAATTTTTATCGATTAGTTCATTCTTTCTCTTTACCTACTGATGAAAAAGTAGGTGAATTCTCACGTGGGATGTCAATGAAACTATCCGTAGCTGTTGCATTGTCGCATAATGCAAAATTATTAATCCTAGATGAAGCGACGGGAGGTCTTGATCCTTCATCTAGGGAGGGCGTGTTAGAGGAATTAAAAAGTTTTGTGAGTAAAAGTAATGGTGGTATATTACTTTCTTCTCATATTATGAGTGATGTAGAAAAAATAGCTAGCCACCTTATCATTATAAAAGATGGAGAAATTTTATTGAATGAAGAAAAAGATAAGGTTTTGGACAGTTACGCCATTGTAGATGTTGATGTGGAACAACTAACTTTAATCAACAAAGATATAGTTGTGGCAAAGAGGAACCATGGTTCTTATTTCAATGTACTCGTATCAGATGTACATAAATTACCAAGTGGGATTGCTCATAGAACCATCTCGATAGAAGAAATGAGTGTCTTATTAACGAGGAGTGAAAAATAAATGAGAGGTTTATTATTGACAAACTATTACCTAGTGTATCGAACTTTCTTTATGTTCATGGGAATAGCGATATTGGGAGCGGGATTCGTGTTTTATTTTGGTGATGCTTCAATGTACCGTTTAATTGCTACGTTCATTATCTTATTTGCTGCGATTCCTGCACTTGAAGTTATTAAATATGAGAGTAAGTCGGGTTATGAAAAGTATGTACTTACTTTACCGGTTACTAGAAGTAATATTGTGCAAAGTCACTATTTTTTCTATTTTTTAGTTGTAATTATTGGTACCTTATTATCTTATGGCGTATTTTATGTATATGGTTTAGTTTCAGATACACCAATTGATGATGGTATATTCAAGAGTGTTTCTTTAGGGACTTTCATCATTCTTAATGCCGGAGCAATAGCCTATCCACTCCTCTATATTTTTGGAGCAGAAAAATCTGATGCTATTACAATTGGAGGCGCATGCGGGGGACTTGTTACTTATTTTGGATTACAAAGTGTAATTGGCTATCTAATAGAACAATTTCCAATATCAAATTTAAATTCATCTGTATACATTTCAATTCTATATACAATATTTGGCGTTATCCTATATATCTTTTCTTTTTTTATTTCGGTATTTATATATCGTAAGAAGGAATTTTAATAGATTCTCTCCTAGTATTTTCTGAATTATTTCCAAAGAAATAATTCAGAAAATACAGAAAAAATATCGTAATTTTTTGTAGAAGTCTGTTATAATGAACAAAATGAAAACGCTTTAAAGGGAGGATGTAAACAATATGATGATGAATGTACCTCTAACGATTAGTTCTATGATGGAAAGGGCAGAAAAACTATTCCCAAAGAAAGAAATCATTTCACGGACGCATGATACAGTTACGACCTTAACGTATAAGCAGCTAGGGGAAAGGACACGAAGGCTTTCCAGTGCGTTAAAAAAGCTTGGGATTAAAGAAGGCGAGCGCATAGGAACGTTAGCATGGAATCATCATCGACATGTGGAAGCATATTTTGCTATTCCAGGTATTGCTTCCGTTTTACACACAATTAATATTCGTTTATCTCCTCAACATATTTCATACATTATTCAACATGCAGAAGATCGAATTTTACTTATTGATGAAGATCTCGTACCACTTGTTGAAAATATTCAATCACAATTATCAACCGTACAAGCCTACATTATTATGACTGATAAAGACGAACTTCCAAAAACTACACTGCAGCCTGTATATCATTATGAAAAGCTATTAGAAGAAGGCGATTCCAATTTCCAATTTGTAAAAGATATTGATGAAAATACACCTGCTGGTATGTGTTATACGTCAGCGACTACAGGGAATCCAAAAGGTGTTGTTTATACACATCGTAGTACAGTTCTGCACTGTATGGCACTTGGTTTAGCAGATACGACAGCTTTATCAGAAAGTGATGCGGCAATGGCTATTGTACCAATGTTTCATGTGAATGCTTGGGGACTTCCTTTTGCAGCCACTTGGTTTGGAACTAAACAAGTTCTTCCAGGACCGATGTTTACTCCGAAAATTTTATTAGAAATGATTCAAGCTGAAAAAGTAACGATAGCAGCAGGTGTGCCGACAATTTGGCTCGGTGTTTTACAAGAGTTAGAAAATAATAGTTATGATTTATCTAGTATAACGAGATTACTATGCGGAGGCGCAGCTGCACCGAAAAGCGTTATTAAAGCGTTTGAGCAAAAATATAATGTTCCTTTCGTACATGCATATGGCATGACTGAAACGAGTCCACTCGTAACGCTTGCACGTCTAAAAAGCTATGAAACAGATTTGGCGTATGAAGAACAACTTGAGATAAGATCGAAGCAAGGATATCTTGTCCCTGGTGTAGAGATGAAAGTAGTCGGTACAAATGGTGAAGTGAAGTGGGATGGTACGGAGATGGGAGAACTATGTTTACGAGCGCCATGGATCGCTGCAAGCTATTATAACGATGAACGTACTGTCGAAGGTTTTCGTGATGGTTGGTTATATACAGGAGATGTCGTTACGGTTGACGAGGAAGGGTGCGTAAAGATTGTTGATCGTACGAAGGATGTTATTAAAAGCGGGGGAGAATGGATTTCCTCAGTTGACCTTGAAAATGCTCTAATGGCACATGACGCTATATTTGAAGCGGCTGTCGTTGCAATTCCACACCCGCAGTGGCAAGAGCGCCCAGTTGCCTGCGTTGTTCAAAAGAAAAATAGCACAGTTACAAAAGAAGAATTATATGAGTTTTTAAAACCACAGTTTGCGAAGTGGTGGTTACCAGACGATATTGTATTTATGGAGGAAATCCCGAAAACATCTGTTGGGAAGTTTTTAAAACAGGCGCTTAGGAAAGAACTTGAGCATTTGCATAAGGAGAAGTGATTGAATTTATATTTGTAAACTTATGTAGAAATAAGGTTGACAAAGGGTAGATAGAAAGATAATATAATTCCTATAATATGTTACCTAAAATCTAATTTAGGTTTACAAATAGGAGAAGCAAACATGAATACAAAAAACTTAGTTTTCGTCGCTTTATTTAGTTCGATTATGGGAGTGTTAGGGTTAATTCCTCCGATTGCTCTTTCTATTACACCTGTTCCTATTACACTGCAATCGCTTGGAGTCATGCTTGCAGGTGGGTTGTTAGGCTCACGGCTAGGTGCACTAAGTCAGCTTATTTTCTTACTTATTGTAGGAGTTGGAGCACCACTACTTGCAGGTGGACGCGGGGGGCCTGGCGTATTTGTTGGGCCAAGTGCAGGATATTTACTTGGTTATATTGCAGGAGCATTTGTAATTGGTTATTTAATTGAACGTTTACGTGAAGTTTCTATTATAAAAGTATTATGTATTAATATAATTGGTGGTATTTTCGTAGTTTATGTATTTGGTATCATTGTACAAGCTTTCGTAATGGATATTTCCGTATGGGAAACGATGAAAGTGAGTGTTGTATTTTTACCAGGTGATTGCATAAAAGCGATTATAGCAGCAGTTCTCGTGACAAGATTACATCGCTCATTGAAACATATTATTACGCCTGCTTTGAAGAATAAAAAAATTACAAATGTAGGATAAGAAAAAGGAGAAACACGTTACGTGCGTGTTTCTTTTTATTATTTTGTAAAGAAAGGATGTCTAATATGGGGATTACAAAAGAATACAAAAAATATGCCTCTTTACAACCGAATAAAATAGCGATTAAAGAAAATGATAGAGTGTTAACCTATAAAGATTGGTACGATTCAGTTTGTAAAGTAGCAAACTGGTTGAATGAAAAAGAATCGAAGAATAAAACAGTAGTAATTGTATTAGAAAATTGTACTGAGTTTTTACAAATATTTGCGGGTTCCGCAATGGCTGGATGGGTTTGTGTGCCGCTAGATATAAAATGGAAACGAGATGAACTTAAAGAAAGAATAGCGATTAGTAAACCGGATATTATTGTGGCGGAGCAGTATAGGCTTAGTGATATATCCTGCGAAGAAGGAAGGGTTATTGAGATTGAAGAATGGAAAGAAATGATTGAGAACTATCTTCCTACATATCATCCTGTAGAAAATGTACAAAACGCTTCTTTTTATATGGGATTTACATCAGGATCGACTGGAAAAGCAAAAGCATTTTTACGTGCTCAACAGTCATGGGTACATAGTTTTGATTGCAATGTACATGATTTTTATATGAAAAATACAGATTCTATTTTAATAGCTGGGACGCTTGTTCATTCTTTATTCTTATATGGAGCAATAAGTGCCTTATATTTGGGACAAACGGTACATATAATGAGAAAGTTTGTACCAGTTCAAGTGCTATCTAGTATAAAGATAGAGAATATTTCTGTAATGTATACAGTCCCTACAATGCTTGAGTCATTGTATAAAGAAAATAAAGTAATTGAAAGTGAAATGAAAATTATTTCATCAGGAGCGAAATGGGAAGCTGAAGCAAAAGAAAAGATGAAAAATGTGTTTCCTTATGCAAAAAGATATGAGTTTTATGGTGCGTCTGAGCTAAGCTTTGTAACGGCATTGGTTGATGAAGAGAGTGAAAGAAAACCGAATTCAGTAGGGAAACCTTGTCATAATGTACAAGTTCGAATATGTAATGAAGCAGGAGAAGAAGTACAAGCAGGCGAGGTAGGAACTGTTTATGTAAAAAGTGATCAGTTTTTTATGGGCTATGTATCGAATGGAGCTATAATCCCGCAATTGTCCAAGGGTGGTTGGATGACAGTGCAGGATGTGGGCTACCAAGATGAAGAAGGCTTTATATATATTGTTGGTAGAGAGAAGAACATGATTTTATTTGGAGGAATCAATATTTATCCAGAAGAGATAGAAAGTTTGCTATATACGCATCCAGCTGTTGAAGAAATTGTTGTTGTCGGTATAAAAGATAGTTATTGGGGTGAAAAACCTGTCGCTATCGTAAAAGGAAGTGCTACGAAGCAACAATTAAAGAGCTTTTGCCTACAACGATTATCCTCTTTTAAAATACCGAAAGAATGGCATTTTGTAGATGACATCCCTTATACAAGTAGCGGGAAAATAGCTCGCAATGCAGCAAAAAGTATCATTGGAAATCAGGAGAAGATATATGAATAGAGCGGTTATTGTAGAAGCGAAAAGAACGCCTATTGGCAAGAAGAATGGGATGTTGAAAGATTATGAAGTTCAGCAATTACTAGCGCCGCTTCTTATGTTTCTAAGTAAAGGGATTGAGAGAGAAATAGATGATGTCATCTTAGGAAATGTCGTTGGACCAGGAGGGAATATCGCAAGGTTGTCTGCTTTAGAAGCAGGGCTCAGTTATCATATACCTGGTGTAACGATTGATCGGCAATGCGGTGCTGGATTAGAAGCAATTCGCACTGCATGTCATCTTATTCAAGGTGGGGCTGGCAATTGCTATATCGCTGGGGGAGTAGAGAGTACAAGTACGTCACCTTTTCAAAATAGAGCGCGGTTTTCGCCTGAAAAAATTGGGGATCCGGATATGGGATTAGCGGCTGAGTATGTTGCAGAGCATTATAACATAACGAAAGAGATGCAAGATGAATATGCTTGTCTTAGCTATAAAAGAACGCTGCAAGCATTAAAAAAAGGATATATACAAGAAGAGATATTACCTCATTATTTTAATGGATTATTAGATGAATCTATTAAGCGAGAAATGAATTATGAAAGAATGATTAAGAGAACGAAACCTGTATTTTTACAAAATGGAACGGTAACAGCAGGGAATTCGTGTGGTGTAAACGATGGAGCATGTGCTGTTCTTGTAATGGAAGAGGCGCAAGCCCGAAAATTAGGATACAAGCCTGTTCTTCGTTTCGTTCGTAGTGCTGTAGTTGGAGTGGATCCGAATCTTCCGGGAACTGGTCCGATATTTGCCGTGCAAAAACTACTTAGAGAAATGGATTTAGTGATAGAAGATATTGATTGTATTGAGATGAATGAAGCGTTCGCTGCTAAAGTTGTTGCATGTGCGCAAACGTTACAAATCCCGTATGAAAAATTAAATGTAAATGGCGGTGCAATTGCACTTGGTCATCCGTACGGTGCGTCTGGAGCTATGCTTGTAACGCGCTTGTTTTATCAGGCGCAAAGAGAACGTATGAAACATGGAATTGTGACATTAGGAATTGGTGGGGGAATTGGGCTTGCTCTTTTATTTGAAAAAGTAGAAGACTAGCAAGTTAATTAGTTTTCTACTTTTTGAGGAATATAAGCGTTGCTACCAGGCTTTGCTTTTATTTCATCCCAAGCAGCGATAGCATCAGCTTTTGATTTTCCTTTGTTATATGGGTCTTCAAAAAAAGCGCGCGTAAAACGATTGTATTCAAATTGTGTACCGATAGTTGTTTTGTATGTAGGATCTTTTTTTCGTTTGTTTTCTTCATGCCAAAACATTATCGCGTTTTCATATGTTTTTCCGATATTCTCTTTAAAAAACTTTTGAAGGGCTACTGTAAAGCGGAAGTTTGCTCCAATTTTTTCTTTGAAAAAAGCACGCACATCTTCACTACAACGATGATTTTCGGTAATGATTGTTTGTAAAGAAAGTTCTTTATGGGAAACGGCTGTTTTACTCACTTTTTGATGAAAACTGTTTTGTAATACTTTACCCGTAGTTAAATAATGTGAGATACGCCCGCTTATTTCGATCTTAGAGCCACTAGTTGGTAAATCATGATCACGACAAAATGTTTGCAGTTCTGTTTTTAACCAATAATAGTTTTTGAAATCTTCAAGAGATATAGACTTTGTTAAAGGTGGGCGCATGAATATAACAACTTCTTTCTTCCATAATTTCCTTTAATTATAAAACGTACGTTCTTTTTATGGAAGGATTAATTTGTAAATTTAATAGGAAGAAGAGGGAGATTATGACTGATTTAATGCAAGTTCGTGTTACGGGAATTTTAATTGAAGATGAAAAGGTGTGCTAGTACAACAAAACGTTGCTAATCGGAATTGGTCTTTACCTGGGGGAAGGGTAGAGGATGGTGAAACGTTAGAAGAAGCAATGATTCGAGAAATGAAAGAAGAAACAGGGTTAGAAGTTAAAATTAAGAAGCTACTCTACGTTTGTGACAGACCAGATGCTAGCCCATCTTTATTACATATTACATTTTTACTTGAAAAGGTAGAAGGTGAAATTACGCTTCCTTCTAACGAGTTTGATCATAATCCGATTCATGATGTACAAATGGTAGCGATAGAAGAATTAAGTAGTTATGGTTTTTCTGAGAGGTTCATTAAACTTGCATCTGAAAAGTTCTTGAACGCAGGAAGTTATCAAGGATTAAAACAAAATATTGGTTTGTAAACATAGGAGGAGGCTGTTATTGTGCAGCAGTCTCCTCTTACTCTATAAGTTGTATTTATATTCGTATTTTGTCGGTAAATCGATATTTCTTATATAAGCGTTGATATATTGCGAGTTGTGATAGATATATTTGCAGAATCGTTCATATAATTTCATTTACTGTACTACTGTGCACGAAACAGAAAAAAGAAGTGGATGTCACACAGTTCAATGACATCCACTTCATAAAATAATCTACACTGCAGATTGTAAAGAAGAAACAAGTTGATTTAAAAACTCGTCCCCAGTCATAATTGCTTTTCCACCGCCGCGAGCACTTTTTTTATTTCCGCCACCTTTTCCTTCAATAGAAGGAAGGGCATCTTTTAAAAGAGCATTCATATCGAGTATCACTGCTTTACCACAAGCAAGAATACATTGTAATTTTTCCCCATTTTCAATAACGAAATATGTAATTGCGTGTTCTTTTTGTTCTGTAATAATAGCGGATAGTTTTGCGATTTCTTGCATGGAACGATTTGTAAATACTTTAGAAATGAGTATTCCAGCGTATATTTCTGCAGGTTGTTGTAATAGTTCATTTGCCTCTGCAAATAATAATTTTTCATTCATTGCTTGTACTGCTTTTTCGTTTTCTTTTTGGGAGTTAAGAAGCTGTGCCACTTTTACTGGAATATCAGTTTCGCTACTGTTCAATTGCTTAGAAACATCTGTTAATATTTGTTGATGTTGTCCCATTAATTTAAGAGAACGCCAACCAGCAATAAATGTTAAGCGTATACCACCTTTATTGCGCTCCCATCCTAGTACTTGAATAGGACCTACTTCACCTGTATGCTTCGGATGTGTTCCACCACAACCGTTATAATCATAGTTTTCGATAATAACAACGCGTATATTTTCTGTCAAAGTTGGTTCTTTGCGAAGGGGTAATGCTTTGGCCTCTTCTAAGTTCATCCATTCAATACGAATAGGGTGGTTTTCAAAAACAATTTGATTAGCAATTTGTGCAGCCTTCTCAATCGTTTCTGTAGGCAGGTTTGCCGTTTCTAAATCAATTGTTACCGTTTCTTTTCCAAGATGGAATCCGATCGTCGGTATGTTAAAATGATCCCAAAAAGCAGCGGATAAAATGTGCTGAGCTGTATGTTGCTGCATATGATCAAAACGGCGCTCCCAATCTATTTTACCCTCTACTTCTTCTGTATGTAATTGTTCTATTATGAAATGACGAATTTCTCCATTTACTTCTTGAACGTTACTTACCGGAATACCATTTAAGGTTCCAGTGTCGTGTGGTTGCCCGCCGCCTGCTGGATAAAATGCAGTTTCATTTAAGACAACATATAAGTTTCCTTCTGTATCATGCTCTTGTTTTATAACTTTAGTTGTAAAGGTTTGCTGATAAGCATCGATGTAATATAATTTTTTCTCCAATTTTCTTTCCCCTTTCGTGTTAGCTAGTTTCATTGTAAAGCAATTGAAATTAGTTTCCTAATATTTCAGAAGAAAGAAACTTTTTTTAGAATTTTCTTGCTATAATAAGAAGAAAATGCGGGGGGGAATGAAAATGCCATATGAAAACGGCGTAGATAAATTGCTTAGTTTAAGCAGAAATATTTCCGAATTATATCGAGAATTAAATGAGATGACCCGGATTTTAACGGATTGTAATCGAGAAAGTGTGAAATTTGATCGGTTATATGTAAAGGAGTTACTTTGGAAAAAAGAAGATGTCATAGAGAAGTATGAACAATTACTCGTCCAGCTTTGTATTAATGAATGCTTTGATTTAAAAAGTGTAATTACTGGCGAATATAAGTATACATATGAAGAAGTAGAAAGCATTGTTTTAGAATTTAATGAAAAGTATAACGTAGCTATTTTGATTAAAGATGTTTGTAAAGAACTACAGTTTACATATGGAATTGATATGGAAATAACGAGAACAGCTCGGGTATAAACATCTCAAGTATAGAAAAAGGAAAAAGAAAGCAGATCCTTTGCTTTCTTTTTTTATGTAGGAAAAGGGAGAGTAGGTTTAAAGATGAAGGGGAAGTTACAAAATATTCATCCACTTGGAATGAGTATCATTATAGGGACATTATTTGCTAGGTTTGCAACTTCAATGAGCATTCCTTTTTTAGCGATTTATTTAACGACTGTTAAAGACGTATCGGCTGGAATGACCGGTGCTATCATTGGAACGAGTGCGCTTGTTGGAGTGTTTGCTAGTTTTATTGGGGGCAATTTATCTGATCGATTTGGTCGAAAGATGATTATAATATGGTCCATGATTGTTTGGGTGTTTGTATTTATAGGATTTTCAGTTGCAGAGCATGTTTTGAGTTTCTTTCTATTAAACGCTTTGAATGGCTTATGTCGTTCTTTTTTTGAACCGACATCAAGAGCTTTATTATCAGATTTAACGAAACCAGAGTATCGTTTACTCGTATATAATTTGCGTTACGGTGCAATAAATGTTGGAGTAGCGATGGGTCCACTTGTTGGATTACAGATTGGAAGTGCAAAATCAACGATTCCTTTTTTAGTAGCCGCTGGAGTGTACATTTTATATACAGTTATATTAGCGTTTCAATTTAAGAAATATCCACTTGATAAAAAGAAAGTAGCTACAGAAAATCCGGTCACAATGTTAAGTGCGGTTCGGATTTTGCGAAAAGACATAGTATTTTTAGTTGCTTTAGTCGGAATCATTTTGAGTAATAGTGGTTTTTCACATTTAACGACGACACTATCTCAATATTTTGCAAACGCACATATATTTCAAGATGGAGTAAAGTTGTTCTCATATATGCTAACTTTAAATGCGATTACAGTAGTAGTTATTCAATACCCTGTTATTCAAATGTGTAAAAAGTATACGCCGTTAGCATCTATTATGGTTGGAACGTTATTTGTGAGCGGGGGATTGTTTGGATTTGGACTAGTAGAATCTATGTTAGGGGCTGCTATATGTACAATTATTTTTACATTCGGAGAAGTATTAATGTTTTCAATGACAGATGTATTTATTGATGAGATAGCTGTTCCACATTTGAAAGGGACATATTTTGGAGCTATGGGATTTTCAGGAATTGGAGTAGTAATTGGTCCTTGGTTTGGCGGGATACTTCTCGATCATTATGGATATCAAAATGGCTTTATAGTATTTTTAATATTAGCTATATTTTCAAGCATAGCGTTCCCAGTTCTTTTAGTGACAAAAGGTTTAATGAAAAAAAGATATATTAGAAATTCTAAAATAGAAATACATGCGAAATAACATGAGCCCGAGCAAACTAAAAGGTTGCTCGGGCTCATGTTTGTGTTTATAGTAATCCTTAATTTGAAAAAAGAACTTTCTTTTCATGCTTATTGGCAACTTCGTTTTTGGAAATATGAATGGCTAAACATCCATTCTCTAAACAGGCTAGCATCTTGTTATAAATGATATTAGTAGGTAAAGGAACAATCCGCTGTAAAGAAGTGTTTTTATAAAGTATACAAATGTTTAGGCCTGTCTCCATCTTTTTAATGAGTACATTTTGTGCAGTTGCATTTGGTACATCTGTTTCCAAAATGTATTCTTGTTCTGTTTCACAAAGGTCAATATGAATTTGATTTGGAAAACTAAAGTTGCTACAAGAATCAGAACAAAATTGATCCATCCATTCTTCGAAACCATCAACATGAAAAAGACAATCCTTCTTTTTCTTGCCCATGAAAGACACCCTCCGTAAAATCTCAATTCATACTATGTTATGCATGAATGAAATAGAGGTGAAGAACAAATAGAAAAATATAAACATTTTATGTGAAAGATACAGTGTGTGTGAATGCTTTTGCTTTACATATCATGATGTGCATGATTTTTTTGACGTGAATGATTACGATTTTTAACTTTGTGAGATCCACTTAAAGGTTCGGGCTGTCCAGAAGATTGCCCTTTTTTCTCGTTTTGACGATTAGATTGATTATTGTTTTTACCCATTGTATTTTACACCTCCTCTCCCTATTTAGAATGAGAGAAGTTTGCGAATTTATACGAGAATGTTTTTTGAGAAACGGGTAAAGATAAGTAGGACTAACTCATATAGGAAGGGGAAAGTGTTATGCCATATCATAAAGATAAGCAACAGGCTTTTCAGGCCGCGCAGCAAGGGGTTGTTCAAGCGGAAAATATATTCAATAATATTGTGAAAAATGACCCGAATTACGGCCATGATTTAAAAGAGTTACGCCAAGAAGTGCAAGAGGCGTACGAACAAATTCAAAATGCACTTGAAGTAGCATCAGAAACGCAGCGTCCACAACTTGAGCAATATGAAAGTAATCTCCAAAATATTATGCGAAATGTAGATCAAATAGAAAAGTGAAAAGGTTGTTGTGAATTCAACAATCTCATTACTTTTAGTGCTACTATGCTGAAACGAAAAATTATTCTATCAATTTTTTCTTTAATTTGTGCAGTACATATATTTCAAGTGGACAAAGTGGAAGCTAAAATGTTGTTAAGAAAAGAGCTAGAGCCAACTGGCTATGTAACATGGGAAGTACCAAATAATGAAAAAATTATCGCAATTACATTTGATGATGGACCGGACCCAACTTATACACCGCAAGTATTAGAGTTATTACGTCAATATAAAGCGGAAGCGACTTTTTTTATGATTGGCTTTCGAGTTCAGCGTAATCCGTACTTAGTAAAGCGAGTGTTGAAAGAAGGGCATGAAATCGGAAATCATACGATGAATCATTTGTATGCGAGTAATTCATCAGATGAAAAATTAGAACATGATATTTTAAATGGAAAGAAATATTTTGAAAAATGGGTGAAAGAACCTTTATTGTTCCGTCCGCCAGGTGGATATATTAATGATGCTGTATTTACTACGGCAAAAAAAGCTGGGTATCAAATTGTTCTATGGTCATGGCATCAAGACCCTCGTGATTGGGCGAATCCAGGTACAGAATCCATAGTAAATCATGTTGTGAAAAATGCTAAAAGTGGAGATATTGTACTGTTGCACGATGGAGGAAGTGATCGTAGTCAAACAGTGGCGGCATTAGCAAAAATTTTACCTGAGCTGAAAAAGCAGGGTTATCGATTTGTAACAGTTTCGGAGTTGTTACGTTATAAACATTAGAGAAAATCCCAAAAGGTATACCTTTTGGGATTTTTCGTTACTGATTCTTTTTTCGTTTTTTATTATTTTGTCGCTCTGCCGGAGTTAAAGGTTCATTTGCGAACTCTTCGTTATAACCAGTTCCTTGTCCTTGTGCGGATGCAGCATTCATTCCTGAAATAGTATGATTTGCTTTTCGTTTACCCATTTTTTCTCACCTCTATAATATTTTTTATAGATAAATCATGAGTTGTTCATAACATATATGAACGTAAAGTAGAGTGCTTTACTTTACAATAATAGTATTTATAAGGAGCATGGACACTATTCAAATTTAGAAAGATAAAGAAAACTTATTATAATCCATAAGTTTCTTATTATTTACTTATTTAGAAAGTTGTAATAAGATATTATCGTAAGGTATTGAAAAGTTTGTCTACATTTTATATTCAGACAAATTAGTCACGTTTAACAGGGGGGAAACATAATGGTCAAACATAATCCATTTCAATCACGTGCAACTTTTGAACTAGATGGAAAGACGTATCATTATTATCAATTGAAAGCGCTTGAAAACGCAGGGGTTGGCAACGTATCTCAATTACCATATTCCGTGAAAGTTTTACTTGAATCTGTACTTCGTCAAGTAGACGGACGCGTAATTACAGAAGAACACGTTACAAATTTAGCGAAATGGGGAACGAAAGATGTTCAAGATATCGATGTTCCGTTTAAACCATCTCGCGTAATCTTACAAGACTTCACAGGTGTTCCAGCTGTTGTAGATTTGGCTTCGCTTCGTAAAGCAATGGCAGACATGGGTGGGGATCCTGACAAAATTAATCCTGAAATTACTGTAGACCTTGTAATTGACCACTCTGTACAGGTTGATAGAGCGGGTACGGCAGACTCGCTTGCATTCAACATGGACTTAGAGTTTAAACGTAATGAAGAACGTTATAAATTTTTAAGCTGGGCACAGAAATCATTTGATAACTACCGTGCAGTTCCACCAGCAACAGGTATTGTACACCAAGTAAATCTTGAATATTTAGCACCGGTTGTTCATGCGGTGAAAAATGCTGAAGGTGACTTAGTTGCATACCCAGATTCATTAGTTGGAACAGACTCACATACAACAATGATTAATGGTATCGGTGTTCTTGGATGGGGCGTTGGTGGTATTGAAGCAGAAGCAGGAATGCTTGGACAGCCTTCATATTTCCCAGTACCTGAAGTAATCGGTGTGAAATTAACTGGTACACTTCCAAGTGGTACAACAGCAACTGACGTTGCATTAAAAGTAACACAAGTGTTACGTCAAAAAGGTGTAGTTGGTAAATTTGTTGAGTTCTTCGGTAATGGACTAAAGAGCATGCCTTTAGCTGACCGCGCAACAATTTCAAATATGGCACCAGAATACGGTGCAACTTGTGGATTCTTCCCAATCGACGACATTTCATTAGAATACTTACGTTTAACAGGTAGAGATGAAGAGCAAATTCGCGTTGTTGAAGAATATTGTAAAGCAAACGGTTTATTCTATACAGCAGATAGTAAAGATCCAATCTATACTGATCTTGTTGAAATTGATTTAAATACAATCGAATCTAACCTTTCTGGACCGAAACGTCCGCAAGATTTAATCCCGCTTTCAGATATGAAAGAGGAGTTCCATAAAGCTGTTGTAGCACCAGTTGGAACACAAGGACTTGGATTCAATGAGCAAGAGTTTGATAAAGAAGTGAAAGTTACATTGAAAGATCAAGAAGTAACGATGAAAACAGGTGGAATTGCAATCGCTGCAATTACAAGCTGTACAAATACGTCAAATCCGTACGTGTTAATTGGAGCAGGGTTAGTTGCGAAGAAAGCAATTGAAAAAGGACTTAAAGTACCTGGTTACGTAAAAACATCGTTAGCACCAGGATCTAAAGTTGTTACAGAGTACTTAGATAAGTCTGGTTTAACAACGTATTTAGATCAATTAGGTTTCCAAACAGTTGGTTACGGCTGTACGACTTGTATCGGTAACTCTGGTCCATTAGCAGAGGAATTAGAAGAAGCAATCGCAGCAAATGATTTATTAGTAACATCTGTTCTATCTGGTAACCGTAACTTTGAAGGTCGTATTCATCCACTTGTAAAAGCAAACTACTTAGCATCACCACCACTTGTTGTGGCATATGCACTTGCAGGTACTGTTGATATTGACCTGAAAAATGATGAAATCGGTAAAGATGTAAATGGTAATGCTGTTTACTTTAATGATATTTGGCCATCAGCTAAAGAAATTGAAGATGTAGTTCAAAGTGTTGTTACATCTGAATTGTTCAAAAAAGAATATGCACAAGTATTTAACAGCAATGAGCGCTGGAATGAAATCCAAACTTCAAATGAAGCTTTATATACTTGGGATAATGATTCAACATACATTCAAAACCCACCGTTCTTCGAAGGATTATCTAAAGAGCCAGGTGAAGTTGAAACGTTATCAGGTTTACGCATAGTTGGTAAATTTGGTGATTCTGTAACAACAGACCACATTTCACCAGCAGGTTCAATTGGTAAGCACACGCCAGCTGGACGTTATTTACTAGAAAACGGCGTACAACCAGTCGACTTTAACTCTTACGGTTCTCGTCGTGGTAACCATGAAGTTATGATGCGTGGTACATTTGCAAACATCCGTATTAAAAACCAAATCGCACCAGGAACAGAAGGCGGATATACAACATATTGGCCAACTGGTGAAGTAACATCTATCTATGATGCTGCGATGAAATATAAAGAAGATGGCACAGGCCTTCTAGTTGTTGCTGGTAAAGACTACGGTATGGGAAGTTCTCGTGACTGGGCTGCGAAAGGTACAAACTTATTAGGTATTAAAGCAGTAATCGCAGAAAGCTTCGAGCGTATTCACCGCAGTAACTTAGTGTTAATGGGCGTATTACCATTACAATTTAAAGATGGCGACAGTGCTGAAACATTAGGTCTTGTTGGTGACGAGTCATTTGAAATTCAAATTGACAAAACGGTTAGACCACGTGATCTTGTAAAAGTAGTTGCAATCAATGCAGAAGGAAAAGAGAAGCAATTTGAAGTAGTAGCTCGTTTCGATAGTGAAGTTGAAATTGACTACTACCGTCACGGTGGTATCTTGCAAATGGTTCTTCGTTCGAAAATCGAAGAGTCTAAAGTATCAAACTAAATAATTGAAAATGATAAGGAAGCTAACATTTGTTAGCTTCCTTACTTTATGTACAGAGGGAAAGGGATGAAACCACTTGGTTTCATCCCTTTCCTTTTATTATGCAAAATTGGGGGAATGACAATGAATGAGTATAGAAGAATAATGTTGCCGCTGTTGCAAGAAAAGCTATTGCTAATTAGTGCGATTTGTAGCGGAATAGTAGCTGCCATTTTAAATTTATCCCGTCCGCTATTTATGGGGCTAATTGTAGATAACCTTATTCAGCGGGAGTTAAAAGGTACGTATGTATATATTGCTTTGTTTGCGGGGAGCCGCTTTTTGATGTGGGTGAACAATCTGTTATTTAATTATGTAAGCTCAAAAGTAAGTCAGCGAATATTACGAGAGAAGCGTATAGATGTATTACGTCATTTTTTCTTATTACCGTTTGAAGAAAGTGAGAAGGTAAAACAAGGGGAGTTAGAAACATTAGTCGTTTCTGATATTCCGAATTGGGTAAGGTTATATGGATCTATATTAATAGAATACATCCACGCCATTGCACAATTTATTGGTGCGTTCATAGCTCTACAACATATCGATGTACAGTTCATATGGTGGATAACCCCGTTTTTATTTTTAAGTGCAATTGTTCCAATGCTTATGGGGGGAAAAGTAAGAAATATTGCAAGTATTGCTCAAAAAAATCAATCAAGTGTTGTAGAGATGATGTCACAGTTTGTAAAAGGTATACAAGATTTACGTAGTTTACAAAAAGAAAAATGGGCAATTCATTTGTTTAAAGGAGTGACGGCACAATCTTATAAAACAGAAGTAAAGAAGACGATGATACAACATTGTATTGGGATAGTTGGAACGGTAAAAGAAACAGGAGCATATATAGTTGTTCTTATTATAGGAGCAAAAAAAATAATAAAAGGGGATATGGAAGTCGGTTCGCTTGTGGCGGTATTAGCTACAATTGAGATGTTATTTTTCCCCGTTCGTTATGCGAGTGATTTATTGATGATGACACAAGTTGCTATTGCTTCGGCAAATCGAGTTTTTGGCTTTTTAGATATACCGGCTGAATACAGAAATGTAGAAAGAGCGATGGGAATGAAATTAACAAACGTTTCATTTCAAGAGAACGGTGAAGAGAGATGTAGAATTAAAAATATACATTTGCAAATTAATCCCGGTGAACTCGTTATTATTGTGGGGGAAAGTGGTGCAGGAAAAACGACGCTTTTAAAATTAATCACGGGTTTATATAAACCATCTACTGGTAGTATTGCTTATTACGGTAATAAAGCTCGTATGACTACTATATGGCAGGAACCTCGTTTTTTTCGAACGACAGTAAAAGAGAATATGTATTTTGGGGAAGGGGTCTTAGAAAAACAGTTAGAAAAAAATATTGAACTTGTAAATGCGAAGTCAATTATCAGGAGTTTATCTAAAGGGATTCAGACTGTACTACATAAAAGCGGTGAAGAGTTTTCGGGAGGAGAGAGAAAGCGTCTTGCATTATTGCGAGCGATTGTATCAAATCCGAATCTCATTATTCTAGATGAACCGACTGCGGGATTAGATCTGAGCAATCAAGAAGTGGTTTGGAATATGCTTAAAGGGCTAGAGGAGAATGTAACGAGAATTGTGACGACACATGATGTCGAGAGGGCGATGATAGCGGATCGGATTGTTGTCATGAAGAATGGAATTATTGTGGAATGTGGGGATCCTAGAGAATTATTAAATTGTAAGTCATTGTTTAAAGAGATGCTAATAAAAAGATAAGAGCTATATAGCGCTCTTATCTTTATTCACTCTTATTAAGTTGATACGTATAAGAATCAGTATCGTTAGTGCTAAACTCTTTGACTAGAGTAAGTTGATTTGTATCCGGATTATATTTGAAAATTTTGAGCGTACGTTCGCTACTTAGTGATGGATTATATTCTTGAATAGCAAATGTATTTTCAGCAATCTGTGTCATATTACTGGTTGAAACGTTTTCTACGGCATCATGATTTGTAGAAATTTCAACAACTCTTTCACCGTTGAAAAATAAAAGAACGATTACTAAAACAACTAAACATATTCGTATATAGCGAAGTTCTTTACTTATAGGATGTTCTCCCAAAATAATCATCCTTTCTATAACTATTGTATAGTAGTGGTAGTCATCGTGAAGAAACTAAGAATACCGAGACCGGCTAAAAGGATAAATGAGATTAAAGCGATAAAGAGACAAATACGCCCAACTTGCTTTTTTTCAGGATCTTTACTGAAGAGCGAGATGATCCAAGTGATAATCCCGATTGGGGAAAATATAAAACTAAGAATATATAATAGTATTTTTTCAAATAGATTCATAAAAATCCCCCTTTTTGAAAGTTCTACATGTGCAGTTTTCTTCGTATTAGCGCTGGCGTTATGTAGGAAAGTACAGAATAAACAGCACTATAAACAATCCAAGCGTCTAAGTTTTGTAAAGCGAGGTGTATATCAAATCCCGAGACGATAACGAAAAATATAAGTGGAACAGTAAAAGAAATAATAATTACAGCCCATTTGAATTTGTATAGTAAGGCGCTAAAAAAAATACATAGTAACGGTAAAGTGAAGAAAACAAAAGTAAAAGGGTTGATAAGTAATTGTAAAATACATATCACCTCGCAGGTTTTGTATTTATTTCTAATTATATGATAAAAAGGTAAATATTTCATCTTAACCGAAAATATTCTAACTATTTCGAATGTGAATATTTCCAAGCTTGTCCGTATAAGCTAAAATAAGGTATATAGTATTTTGGTGATTATGTAATAAGAAGATAAACACGTAAGGGTGATATAATATGTGGCGGAAGCTTACCATTATTGTAGTGTTACTTTGTTTAGCGGGATATGCAGCTTATGAACAGTTTGGTAAAGAGGATCAAGTAATGCAAGAAAAGCCTGCCAAAAGTGAAGCTGCTATGAAAGAGATTTTCGCAAGGAACGGTATTGAAATTGGAAAGAGCGCACCAGATTTTGAATTAGCAAAGATAGATGGAACGAATGTAAAGTTATCCAATTTAAAAGGAAAGAAAGTTATTTTAAACTTTTGGGCAACGTGGTGTGGGCCTTGTCAGCAAGAAATGCCTGATATGGAGGCCTTTTATAAAGAACATAAAGAAAACGTAGAAATTTTAGCTATAAACTATACTCCTTCAGAAAAAGGAGGGGGAGAAGAAAAGGTAAGGAACTTCGCTAAAGAAAAAGGAATTACTTTTCCTATTTTATTGGACAAGAACATTGATGTGACAACAGCGTATAAAGTAATTACCATTCCAACTTCTTATTTTATTGATACAGAAGGTGTTATTCAAGATAAGTTTATTGGACCGATGACTCAAAAAGAGATGGAGAAAAGGATTGCTAAATTAAAATAACGGTGAAAAGGTAGAGGTGGAGAGTTGCCATTTCTGCCTTTTCTTTTTCAAGTAGTGATGGCTACATGGTATGATAAAAGAAATATAAACGTTTAGAGATAAAGGAGTGTATTTGGAGTGGGGAATATATCCTTACCGTTAGATTATGTTGTAATTGATTTTGAAACAACAGGATTTAACCCTTATAATGATAAAATTATTCAAGTAGCAGCAGTGAAATATCACAATCATGAACTAGTAGATCAGTTTGTTTCGTATGTGAATCCAGAGCGTTCAATTCCGGACCGAATAACAAGTTTAACAGGTATTACAAATTATCGTGTTTCAGATGCACCGACGATTGAAGAAGTATTACCTTTATTTTTAGCATTTTTACATACAAATGTTATTGTCGCTCATAATGCATCTTTTGATATGCGTTTTTTTAAAAGTAATGTAAATATGCTTGGACTACCTGAGCCTAAAAATAACGTTATTGATACTGTGTTTTTAGCGAAAAAATATATGAAGCATGCGCCTAATCATAAACTTGAAACGTTAAAACGAATGCTTGGAATTCGCTTAAGTTCTCATAATGCATTTGACGACTGTATTACGTGTGCGGCTGTTTATCAAAAATGTGCAGCTGTTGAAGAAGAAGGAAAAAGAAAAGCGAATAAGGAAGTACTTGATGAAACAGCGGTATTTGAAGCGGTAAAAGAAATGCTTGTACGAAATAAACGTGATATTGATTGGATTCGTTGTATGAATGTTGGGAGTTATTTAGATATAAAAGCTTTTTACCCAATTATAAGGTTAAAGGTCAAAGGGCGAAAGAAATATGTGTTAACAGAAAAAATGGAAGACGATGTAAGAGAAATTTGTACGAGCTTAACATACGAGGCAGCATTGAAAAGTGAGATTGGCAACACGAGAATTATGATTGACAGTGTAGAGGACATTTTGAAGCTAGAGAGCTACATTGTAGAAGAATACGATTCTGTATTACGAGCGCTGGATGAATATAGAGCAAATAAAGTAAATGCGGATGAAGAAATTAAAAAATATTTAAATATGATGGTGTAAAAAATCCCATGTGCAATATATGCGCATGGGATTTTTTATCAAAACATAAAATTTTCTTGCAAATCTGATTAAAGAGTTTTTCATTTGCTCATACTATGTAATAAGAAAGCGTTGAAGAAAGGGTGAGCAACATGAGAAGAAGTCGCCGTAGATCGTTTGAAGAACTTGTAAATGAAAATAAACAACAATTATTAAGCGATCGTGATGCAATGGATCGAATTGAAAAACGAATTGAAAAACGTTATGAAATGAAACTTTTTAAGCAGGCTGAATAATTCTTAACACTAGTACGATACTAGTGTTAAGGAGGCGATAGTAATGGGTAATCCGAAAAAAAATTCAAAAGACTTTGCACCAAATCAAATTGGAACACAATCGAAAAAAGCTGGTGGCAATAAAGGGAAGCAAATGCAAGACCAAACTGGCAAACAACCAATTGTTGATAACGGTTAAAAAAAGGAGAATGTCATCATTCTCCTTTTTGTGCGTTTGGATAATATTGTAAAAATATTTAAAAAGCTGACTTTCGTCAGCCTTTTTTCGTAATTGTAAAGTTTTCAACGAGTAAACGCCAATTTTGTGGGAATGGTAGACCAATCTTCCAATAGCTAATACCGCCAATGCCTTGTTCTTTCATTAAATTGAATTTACTTTGAATAGACCTCGAATCTTCAAACCAAACCTCGTGTTGTACGCCGTTTTCATCAAAGTAATTAAAATGTGGAGCTTGGGCTGTGAAATCATAGCGGATAGGAACATTGTATTTACGAGCAAGTGCAACAGCTGCGACAGAGCTAACTGCTTTTGCGGGTGGATTCCCTTGTTTGAACGGAAGTTTCCAATCAAATCCATATAAATTTTGCCCCATCATAATTTTTTGTGGAGGCATTTGAGATTTTGCATATTGAAGTACTTCTTTCACAGGACCAATAGGGGAAATCGCCATTGGTGGGCCACCTTGCCAACCCCAGTCGTATGTCATAATGACGACGAAATCAACAATTTGTCCTTGTGCTTTATAATCGTGAGCCTCAAAAAATTTCCCTTTTTGATTGGAACTTGTTTTCGGTACAAGCGTTGTACTTAATGTGTACCCGCTAGGTAAGCGTGTTTTCACATTTCGTAAAAAACGATTATAGGCTTCGCGATCTTCAGGTGCCACACTCTCGAAATCGAAATGAATGTCTCGCATGCCATATTTTTCAGCTGTTTGCAAAATGTTAGTAATAAACTTGTTTTGAATTGTTGCATCGCGTAAAATAACCGAGGTCAGATCGGCACTGAAATTTCCATTTTCGATATTTGTAATAACGAGCATAGGGATGGTTTTACCTTGCGTTGCAATATTAGCGATTTTCGCTGTTTCGGTTGGTTCTTTTAATGTACCGTCTCTTTTTGCTTCAAAACTAAAGTAGGCTAAATATGTTAAAAATGGGTTGATAGCACGTGTAGCAGTTACTAAACTTTCTTTTATCGGTATTGTTGAAGGTTGTAAATAAGCAATGGATTCTACTGCTCGTTTTGTTCCTTTCGGTATATATAATTGCTGTCCGACATGGAGAATAGATTTTAATGAAAGGTTATTAACTTTAGCTAAACTGGCGAGAGGAACGTTATACGTTTGAGAAATTCGATAAAGGCTGTCGCCAGGCTGTACATAATAATTATTGCCTTTCGTATTAACGATAAGTGCCTGACCAACAACGAGTGTTTCGGCTGGATTTAGTCCATTGTCTTTTACAATCTCTTCAGGTGTAGATCCATATTTTGAGGCTAAACTATATACGCTATCACCGCTACGAACAGTTACAATTTGAATCATGTGCTTGCCCCTTTCGGTAAAAGATTCACTGTTTTTATTTTATTTTTGATTCCACTGTATTATGATTAAATGTATGCAAGGGAACAGAAGTGAAAGAAGGCGAATAGAAATGTTTGTAGCAGAACATGAAGTTGAAATCCGTTATGCGGAAACAGATCAAATGGGTGTTGTTTACCATTCAAACTATTTAGTGTGGCTTGAACTAGGGCGCACGAAACTTATACAAGATTTAGGATTTTCATATGTTGAAATGGAGAAAGAGGGAATTATTTCTCCTGTGTTAGACTTACAAATTTCATATCGTAAAGCGATGCGTTATGGAGAAAAAGCTATTGTGAAAACGTGGGTTGATACTGTGAGCCCGCTCCGCGTTGTATATGGATATGAAATTTATAATGGTGATGGCGAACTTTGTATTACTGCAAGCACGACGAATATTTGTGCGAAAAAAGAAGGGTTCCGCCCTGTATCATTTAAAAAATTATATCCTGAGTGGTATGCGAAATATGAGGAAATTAAAAAGAAATAAAGTGAAACTTTAATCAGTGGGGGTCTTACTACCCGCAAATAGCAGGATAAAAAAAGCGTGGCAGAAGCCACGCTTTTTTATTTTTCATAATTAAATTGAGGGAAATCATCACCGTCGTTAAATGTAACAGATAAATTATGTCCATCGAAGAACCACTCATCATCGCCTTCAATAAAGAAGTTAATACCTTCTTCTTGAGTTTGAACAGCAGGGTGCGCAGGGTCATCTTTACGAATACCTAAAGAAAGTCCTTTTTGCACAGTACTGCAACCGCCGTATTGTACGAAAAGGCGTATTGTTTCACCCGATTGTAAGTTTAATTCGTTTTTATACCATTGTGCTGCTTCTTTTGTTACGGAAAGATTCATGTATAGTTCCTCCAAATTATGTTGCTTTTTCTTTTAGTATAAAAAATAACGCAAAAAGACGCTATTAATATGCTTCACGTTTTCTTTTTGCGTTATGTGGGTTACGATCTTATTTTTGCTTTTTTGAAAAGTTTGCTTTTGGTTCAGTTTTATTTATAATTCGTCCGATATTTGCACGGTGTTTATAAATAACCATACCTGCTAATAAACACATCGCAATAATGAAGATTTTATCCCCGCTAACAATGGATGCAATAACAGCAACGACAGCTGTTATCATAGAAGAAAGTGATACGTATCTTGTTGTAAATAAAAGGCTGAAAAAGACAACAGCTAATATTGCAAAAACAACTGGTGAATAGCATAATAGCACCCCAGCAGAAGTTGCAACTGCTTTCCCACCGCGGAATTTTGCGAAGATCGGATAGACATGTCCAAGAACAGCGGCTAATCCAAACCATAGTGGGTGAATATCTGACCCGAAAATAATCGGTAGACCTGTTGCTAATGTACCTTTTAAAATGTCAGCAATTGTTACGATAAAACCTGCTTTTTTCCCTAATGTACGGAATGTATTTGTTCCGCCTAGATTACCGCTTCCATGCTCACGAATGTCGATTCCATAACCAATTTTTCCAACGACTAATGCAAATGGAATCGAACCGAGTAGATAGGCAACGATAAATAAAAGATATGTAATAACCATGAGTTCAGTCTCCTTTATACAAATGTGTTGATAAAGGGTAAAAAGAGTTTTTCCCATTTATTGTACCATACATTTGTAAAGAGCACATTTCTTTTTTATAAATGAAAAAGTCATTAATTTTTAAAAAAACTTTCACAGGAATGTTACATTTTTCACAGGAACAGAAGAACTATATGTTGTATGATTTTAATCAAAAGACAACAACATGTTGGTGGAGGGTTATGAATGTTGAAACAAAATGTACGTGGAGAAGAATTAATGAAAGTATTTGAGACAATTATCCACGGTAATGAACAAGATTTAATGCAGGAAAATGCAAATGTAGATGGTCGATCTCCAATGGGGGTAATGGGAACGTTCGCATCTGAGAGCGCAAAGTATTATGCAGTAGAAAAATTATTATCAGATCAAGTGAAAAAAGCGATAGATCAAAATATATTATATCCACATGATTTAGATTTTTATGCAACAGGAACGACGACTTGTTCGCAAATTCCGTTAGCGCAAATGCTAGCTAACGGTTTTCATACTGGACATGGACATATGAGACAACCACAAGACATTAAAAGTGCGTTGGCGCTTTCTTCAATTATTTTTCAGGCGAACCAAAATATGCAGCACGGTGGTCAATCGTTTGCACTCTTTGATATTGATTTAGCTCCATATGTGAGAAAAACAGTAAAGAGACATAAAAAACGACTACAGTCATATCCGCTTACGAAAGAACAAATAGAGGAATTTGCATGGAAAGAAACAGAAAATGATACGTATCAGGCGTGTGAGGCTTTCGTTCATAATTCAAATAGTATGCATAGTAGGGGCGGGGGACAAGTACCGTTTATTTCTATTAACTACGGAACAGACACATCGAAAGAAGGAAGACTGTTAATTAAGCAGCTGTTAAAAGCAACGCAAGCTGGTCTTGGGAAAGGGGAAACACCGATTTTTCCTATTCAAATTTTCAAAATGAAAAAAGGTGTGAACTTTGAAGAGTGTGATCCGAACTATGATTTATTTGAATTAGCGTTAGAAACGACCGCTGAGCGATTATTCCCTAACTTTTCGTTTTTAGATGCTCCGTTTAATGCAGTGCACTATGATGGACGACCTGAAAGTGAAGTATGTTATATGGGGTGCCGTACTCGTGTTATGTCTAATATACATGGGGAAGAAACAGCAATTGGAAGAGGGAATTTATCGTTTACTTCTATTAATTTAGTGAAATTAGCGCTAATTAGTGGTTCAAAAGAAGCGTTTTTTGAAGCGCTAAGTTATTATTTAGATTTAGGCGTTAAGCAATTATTAGAGAGATTTGCTTATCAATGTACAAAGAGAGCAAGAGATTTTCAGTTCTTATATTCACAAGGTGTATGGCGCGGTGGAGAGACGTTACAACCTGAAGATGCTGTGGCACCGATTTTAAAACAAGGGACGTTAAGTCTTGGTTTTATCGGTCTTGCAGAATGTTTAGTAGCGTTAACTGGAAAGCATCATGGAGAAAATGAAGAATCGTGGAAGCTTGGATATGAAATTATTTCCTTTATGAGAGAGAGAATGGATAAGGCGATGGAAGAACATCAACTCAATTTCTCTGTAATTGCAACGCCAGCAGAAGGGTTATCAGGAAAGTTTGTGAAAAAAGATAGAGAAGAATTTGGTGAGATTAGCGGTATAACGAACCATAATTACTATACGAATTCATTCCATATTCCAGTTTATTATAACATTCAAGCGATAAATAAAATTCGTTTAGAAGGACCTTTCCATGCCCTATGTAACGGGGGACATATTACGTATATTGAACTAGACGGAGCAGCTATGCATAACAAAAAGGCATTAAAGCAAATTGTGCAAGCGATGGCAGAGAATGGCGTTGGGTACGGTTCAATAAATCATCCTGTTGATCGTTGTAAGTGCTGTAGTTATCACGGAGTTATTGGGAATGAATGTCCAAGCTGTGGAAATGAAGATGAGGCTAATATAGAAAGAATTCGCCGTATAACGGGCTATCTTGTAGGAGATATGTCGAAGTGGAATAGTGCGAAACGTAGTGAAGAGATGGATCGGGTGAAGCATAAATGAAAGTTATGAATATCATTCATGATAGTGTAGTAGATGGAGAAGGGTTGCGGACAGTCGTGTTTTTTGCGGGCTGTCCGCATCGTTGTTTCGGATGCCATAACCCGAAATCTTGGAATGTTTGCAATGGAACTGAAATGACGGTAGAAGAAATTGTGAAAGAGATTGAAAGTAATTCATTAACAGATGTAACATTTTCAGGTGGAGATCCATTCTTCCAAGCTGCTGAAGTGAAAAAAGTAGCAAAAGCTGTGCAAGATTTGAAAAAAAATCTATGGATGTATACAGGTTATACGTTAGAAGAGATACAGAGTTCTCGAAATAATGATATGATAGAGTTGTTACAGTATGGGGATGTTTTAGTCGATGGAAGATTTGAAATCGAGAAAAAAGATTTAACACTTCCATTTCGCGGAAGCTCCAATCAACGTATTATTCGATTGAAAGAGTAAAAAGGCGGGATAGATTATATGAATAAAACAGTATTACTTGTTGAAGATGAAAGAAGATTACGTGAAATTGTTAGTGATTATTTTCGTAATGAAGGCTTTGAAGTAATCGAAGCGGAAGATGGAAAAAAAGCGCTAGAATTATTTGCTGAACATACAATTGATTTAATTATGTTAGATATTATGTTACCAGAAATAGATGGTTGGTCTGTTTGTAGACGAATTAGAAAAGAGTCAGCGGTACCAATTATTATGCTGACAGCACGTTCTGATGAGGATGATACATTACTAGGCTTTGAACTAGGGGCAGATGAGTATGTAACAAAACCTTTTAGTCCGAAAGTGTTAGTAGCTCGTGCAAAGACGTTATTGAAACGTGCGGATGGAGCAGTAGGAGTATCAGAAGAAAATACTATGTCTTTAGCTGGAATAGAAGTGAATCGACTATCTAGAACAGTTTTAGTAGATGGTGAAGAAATTATATTGACACATAAGGAGTTTGAGCTTCTCGTTTATTTAATGGAGAACAAAGGAATTGTGTTGTCACGTCAACATTTATTAGATCAGTTATGGGGATATGATTACTACGGTGATGACCGAACGGTTGATACACATATTAAAAAACTGCGAAATAAGCTAGGAGATAAGGCGAAGCATATCGGCACTGTTATTCGAGTAGGTTACAAATTCGAAGAATAACCTTTAAGCTACTATGCATCCCGGCTTTGGGATATAGCAAATTTACACTCTCCTTTGTAGGTGGAATGTACAAAAAATACGTTTCTTGTCTACAATGGTAGATAGGAGTATTTTTTTAATTGGATTTCACGATGAGTTCACAAGAAGGACACAAAATGTGACTATACTGAAAGTACGAATTCACCAGGGAGGGGAAATAAAACATGGGATATTACGACGGACCGAATTTGAATGAAGAGCATAGTGAAACGAGAGAAGTGAAAAAATCAGGTAGTAAAAAAGGATATTTTTTCACAGGTTTAGTTGGAGCTGTAGTCGGGGCGGTTTCGATTAGTTTTGCAGCACCGTACATGCCATGGGTGCAAAATAATGATGCAGCTGTTTCGTCATTCAATTCTAATAAACAAGTAGAAGGAACTGTAGTTCCAGTTGTAAATAAAGCGAAAAATGAAACTGATTTACCGGGAATGATCGAAGGCGCGAAGGATGTTGTTGTAGGTGTGATTAATATGCAACAAAGTGTTGATCCATTTGCGATGCAACCGACAGGTCAAGAACAAACAGCTGGTACAGGCTCAGGTGTTATTTATAAAAAAGCAGGAAATAAAGCATATATCGTAACAAATAACCACGTAGTAGATGGTGCAAATAAACTTGCCGTTAAACTAAGCGATGGAAAGCAAGTCGATGCAAAATTAGTTGGTAAGGACCCTTGGTTGGACTTAGCTGTTGTAGAGATTGATGGATCTAATGTGAATAAAGTTGCAAGTTTAGGTGATTCCAGTAAAATCCGTGCGGGTGAAAAAGCAATTGCAATCGGTAATCCATTAGGATTTGATGGAAGTGTAACGGAGGGTATCATCAGTAGTAAAGAGCGTGAAATTCCAGTTGATATTGATGGTGATAAACGTCCTGATTGGCAAGCACAAGTTATTCAAACAGATGCAGCGATTAACCCTGGTAACAGTGGTGGTGCACTATTTAACCAAAACGGTGAGGTAATCGGTATTAACTCAAGTAAAATAGCTCAGCAATCAGTAGAGGGTATTGGTTTTGCAATTCCAATTAACATTGCAAAACCAGTTATTGAATCACTTGAAAAAGATGGAGTGGTGAAACGTCCAGCACTAGGAGTCGGTGTCGTTTCATTAGAAGATGTGCAAGCTTATGCAGTAAATCAATTAAAAGTGCCAAAAGAAGTAACAAATGGAGTTGTATTAGGTAAAATTTATCCAATATCACCAGCGGAAAAAGCTGGTTTAGAGCAATATGATATAGTAGTAGCGTTAGATGATCAAAAAGTAGAAAATTCACTTCAATTCCGTAAATATTTATATGAAAAGAAAAAAGTAGGCGAGAAAGTAGAAGTTACATTCTATCGCAATGGTCAAAAAATGACGAAATCAGCTACGTTAGCAGATAATTCAGCTACTAAGAATCAATAATCGGAATAAAAGAAAGTCTCTTTCATGTTGAAAGAGACTTTCTTTATCGGATATACTAAAGGAATAGGAGGGATTAATTATGGCAATTGAAAACCCAACTCGTACGGAAATTGGTGAAGTATTAAAGAAAAGTAAAACGATTGCAGTTGTTGGATTATCAGATAAGCCAGAACGCACATCGTATATGGTTTCAAAAGCAATGCAAGATGCTGGGTACCGCATTATTCCAGTAAATCCAACAGTAGATGAAGTACTCGGAGAAAAGGCGGTTTCTTCACTGACGGATATTAAAGAACATGTTGATATTGTAAATGTGTTTCGTCGCTCAGAATTTTTAAAGGATGTTGCGGAAGAGTTTGTAGAGATTGATGCAGATGTTTTCTGGGCACAATTAGGAGTACAAGATGAAGATACATATAAACTTTTACAAGAAAAAGGCTACACAGTAATAATGGATCGTTGCATTAAAGTAGAGCATGTAATGACAAAATAGTATAGATTTTAAAGATAGAAAGATTGATTCAGCCCTCGCTTTTTACATAAGTAGGGCGGATGAACGAGGTGTTCATCATGAGATTTTTTAAAGGCTGTTTTTGGGGATTATTACTTGTTATCCCATTTTGGATATTGATCATTTGGATCATGATAAAGGTTTGGAATGTATAATGTTGGAATACATATCCATTTCTCGTTGACAAACGATTATTTTTCTGAAATAGTAGCCTAGAGGAATCCTTGTGAAAAAAACAAGGATTTTTCTATTGAAAATAGTATATAAAAGAGATAAGATAACTTGCCAAAACTATAGTCGAGGCGTTATTCTATAATAGAAACATATGTTCTGATTTGATTAGGAAAGGGGCAAGGAGTTTGGCGAAGCATCAGTTCCAATATAATGAAGATGCAATTCAAGTGTTAGAAGGACTTGAAGCCGTTCGAAAACGCCCGGGTATGTATATCGGGAGTACGGATAGCCGTGGATTGCATCATTTAGTATATGAAATAGTAGATAACTCCGTTGATGAAGCATTAGCGGGATTTGGCGACGAAATTTCTGTCGTAATACATAAAGATAATAGTATTAGCGTAATTGATAAAGGGCGAGGAATGCCTACGGGAATGCATAAGCTTGGAAAGCCGACACCTGAAGTTATTTTAACTGTACTTCATGCTGGTGGTAAGTTTGGCCAAGGAGGCTATAAAACGAGTGGTGGTTTACACGGTGTTGGGGCATCAGTTGTAAACGCCTTATCAGAATGGCTAGTAGTAACGATTAAGCGAGATGGTAGCATTTATGAACAACGCTTTGAAAATGGTGGTACTCCTGCAACGACGTTAGAGAAAATCGGGAAAACGAAAGAGTCTGGTACAACGATGCACTTCAAACCAGATACAACTATTTTCAGCACAACAAATTATAATTATGAAACATTATGTGAGAGATTACGTGAATCTGCATTCTTATTAAAAGGAATGAAAATCTCGATAAAAGATGAACGTAATGATTTAGAAGATGTGTTTCATTATGAAACAGGAATTGAGGCTTTCGTTTCATACTTAAACGAAGAGAAAGATTCGATTCATCCAGTTGTATATTTCTCGGGTGAGCAAAATGGAATTGAAGCAGAGTTAGCGTTTCAGTTTAATGATGGTTACTCAGAAAACATTCTTTCGTTTGTAAATAATGTACGTACAAAAGACGGTGGTACACACGAAGCTGGATTTAAAACAGCAATGACACGTGTGTTCAATGAGTATGCTCGTAAAGTTTCTTTATTAAAAGAAAAAGACAAAAATTTAGAGGGTACAGATATTCGAGAAGGATTAGCTTCGATTGTTTCTGTACGTGTACCAGAAGACGTACTCCAGTTTGAAGGGCAAACGAAAGGGAAACTAGGTACAAGTGAAGCTCGTTCTTCAATTGATGCAATTGTATCTGAGCATTTAGCTTACTTTTTAGAAGAAAACCCGGATGTAGCTACACTTCTTGTGAGAAAGGCAATTAAAGCAGCACAAGCACGTGAGGCTGCTCGTAAAGCGAGAGAAGAAGCGCGTACTGGTAAGAAGAAGAAAAAATCAGAAGGTACTTTAAGCGGGAAGTTAACACCTGCACAATCACGTAATCCTCAGAAAAACGAATTGTATTTAGTAGAGGGTGACTCGGCTGGTGGTTCAGCAAAGCAAGGGCGAGATCGTCGTTTCCAAGCGGTACTACCATTACGTGGTAAAGTAATTAACACGGAAAAAGCAAAGCTTGCTGATATTTTTAAGAACGAAGAGATCAATACGATTATTTACGCAATTGGCGGCGGCGTAGGGAATGAGTTCGCTGTTGAAGATATTAACTACGATAAAGTTGTTATTATGACCGATGCAGATACGGATGGAGCACATATTCAAGTGTTACTACTGACGTTCTTCTACCGTTATATGAAACCACTTATTGAAGCTGGTAAAGTATTTATCGCACTTCCACCTTTATATAAAGTAAGTAAAGGAAAAGGGAAAAGTGAAGTAATTGAATATGCATGGTCTGATGAAGAATTAGGTGATGTAACGAAAAAGGTCGGTAAAGGCTACATGTTGCAGCGCTATAAAGGACTTGGCGAAATGAATGCCGATCAATTATGGGAAACAACGATGAACCCTGAAACACGTACGTTAATCCGTGTGAAAATTGACGATGCATCAAGAGCTGAGCGCCGAGTTACGACGTTGATGGGGGATAAAGTAGAACCTCGCCGTAAATGGATTGAGCGTAATGTACAATTTGGTATGCAAGAAGAAGGAAATATTTTAGAAAATGAAATGATTATGGAGACGGAGGTGGAATAACATGCAGGCAGAGAAGTTTCATGACCTCCCGCTTGAAGACGTGTTAGGTGACCGCTTTGCACGTTATAGTAAATATATTATTCAAGACCGCGCGCTTCCAGATGCGCGTGACGGTTTAAAACCGGTACAAAGACGCATTTTATATTCTATGTATGTAGAAGGAAACGTACATGATAAAGCGTTTCGTAAATCAGCTAAAACAGTAGGTAATGTTATCGGTAATTATCATCCACATGGTGATTCCTCTGTATATGAGGCGATGGTCCGTTTAAGTCAAACTTGGAAAGTACGTAATGTTTTAGTTGAAATGCACGGAAATAACGGTAGTGTTGATGGGGATCCAGCAGCGGCAATGCGTTATACGGAAGCACGTTTATCACCAATCGCATCTGAGTTATTACGTGATCTTGATAAAGAAACAGTAGAATTCGTGTCAAACTTTGATGATACGAGTGAAGAACCTATTGTATTACCGGCAATGTTCCCGAACTTATTAGTGAACGGATCTACAGGGATTTCCGCTGGTTATGCAACAGAAATTCCACCGCATCATCTTGGAGAAGTAATTGATGCTACAATGATGCGTATCGATCAACCGAATAGTTCTGTGGATGACTTGTTAACAGTTATTAAAGGACCAGATTTCCCTACAGGTGGTATTATACAAGGGATAGATGGCATTAAAAAAGCGTATGAAACAGGTAAAGGTAAAATTATTATTCGCGGAAAAGCAGAGGTTGAAACGATTCGTGGCGGGAAGCAACAAATCGTTATTACAGAAATTCCGTACGAAGTAAATAAAGCGAATCTTGTTAAGAAAATGGATGAATTACGTATAGATAAAAAGCTAGATGGAATTGCTGAAGTACGTGATGAGACAGATCGTACAGGTCTTCGTATCGTTGTAGAATTAAAAAAAGAAGCGAATGCTGAAGGTATTTTAAATTATTTATATAAAAATACAGATTTACAAATTCCATACAACTTTAATATGGTAGCGATAAATAATCGTCGTCCGACACTTATGACATTACCTAAGATTTTGGATGCATATATTGGACATCAGAAAGAAGTTGTTACAAGACGCTCACAATATGAATTAAGAAAAGCAGAAAATCGTCAGCATATTGTAGAAGGTTTAAAGAAAGCATTATCAATTTTAGATGAAGTGATTGAAACAATCCGTGGGTCTAAAGATAAGCGTAATGCGAAAGATAATTTAAGTGCGAAATTTGGATTTACAGAGGCGCAGTCAGAAGCAATTGTTTCACTGCAATTATATCGTTTAACGAATACAGATATTACAGCGCTAGAGCAAGAAGCAGCGGAACTTAGTAAGAAAATTATAGAGTTACAGTCAATTTTACAAAGTGAAAAAAGACTTTTTCAAGTTATTAAAACAGATTTGAAGAGAGTAAAGAAAACATATAGTGATAATCGCCGTGCGATAATTGAAGAGGAAATTGAAGAAATTAAAATCGATGTGGAAGTTATGATTCCGCAAGAAGATGTCATCGTTACTGTAACGAAAGAAGGCTATGTGAAACGAACAGGTTGGCGTTCGCATAATGCATCGAACGGGAAATACTTCGGTATGAAAGAGGGTGACATCTTACTTGAGCGTTTCGATACAAACACGACAGAAACCGTTCTTTTATTTACGAACAAAGGAAATTATATTTATCTTCCTGTGTATGAAATGCCAGAAATTCGTTGGAAAGATTTAGGTCAACACGTTGCGAATCTTGTTTCACTCGAGCGAGATGAATCGTTAATTTGGGCAACAGTCGTACCGAATTTTGAAGCAGAAAAACGATTTATCGTATTTGTTACACGAAACGGTATGATTAAGAAAACAGAATTAAACCAATATAAAGTGCAGCGTTATTCACGGGCATTCGTTGCTGTAAACTTGAAAAAAGATGATGAAGTTGTTGATATATTTGCGACAGATGGGACAAGTGATATTGTTCTTGCAACACATGGTGCATATGCACTTGTATTCAATGAAGAAGAAGTAAGTCCAGTTGGTGTCAGAGCAGCTGGTGTGAAAGCAATTAATTTAAAAGAAGATGACTATGTTGCTTCTGGTAAACCGTTAAATGGTGAAAAAGATCAACTTATTCTCGTTACGCAGCGAGGTGCTGTGAAACGTATAAAGGCATCGGAAATTGAGAAATCAACGAGGGCGAAGCGAGGCCTTGTAATTTTTAAAGAGTTAAAACGTAATCCGTACCGCATTGTCGGTATTGAAATAGTTCGAGATGATGAATTAGTTTACATGAAGACAGAGAAACACATTGTAGAAGAAATTGATCCGAAAGCGTTTCGAAATAAAGACCGGTATAGTAATGGTAGTTTAGTACTAGATGTTAATGATACTGGTGAAGTAATTGAAACGTGGACAAAAAAACGAACAGAGTAAATGTGAAAAAACCTTGCTAGTGTATAACTAGCAAGGTTTTTAGTTATGAAAAGGTATGTATGAGCAAAACGTTATGTATATAAAAATAATCTTGTTATAATAATGAGATGAAATCGTTCTCATAAAGTGAAACTTTAATCAGTGGGGATTTTCTTTATCCCCACTGATTATTAGTTGAACCAATCGGGCTTTTACGAGCAGTTGATTCCTCACCTAATTTCTTTGCTTTCGCTGAATTTTGAGGTAGGAATCTTACTGCCCGTTAAAGCGGGATAAATGGAGGGGCAATATGAAAAAAATAGGTGTAGGGATTGTAGGATTTGGATTTTCTAGTACAACATTTCACATCCCGTTATTACAAACGATAGAAGAATACGATATTCGTGCTATTTTATCATCAAAAGAAGAAATAGTGAAACAAGCATTACCAAATGCTGAAGTTGTTGGTACAATTGATGAATTAGTAAACCGAGCTGATATTGACTTAGTGGTTATTACTTCGCCGAATACAACCCATTTTCCATATGTAAAAGAAGCAATTGTACACGGCAAGCATGTTGTTGTGGAAAAACCATTCGTTGTTTCAATTGAAGAAGGAGAAGAACTTATTTCATTAGCGAACCGACATCATGTCGTTTTAAGTGTGTATCACAACCGTCGTCTTGATAATGATTTCTTAACGATAAAGAAATTGTTAGAAGAAAAAAGAATAGGGAATGTATACGCATATGAAGCGCATTTCGATCGTTTCCGCCCACATGTACGTGATCGCTGGAGAGAAAAGAATTTACCGGGATCAGGAATTTTATATGATTTAGGCTCACATTTAATTGATCAAGCATTATCATTATTTGGGAAACCAGATGCGATACATGCTGATGTAATAAAGCAACGACCAGGTGCAGAAATTGATGACTACTTCCATGTTGTACTTCACTACGGAGTAAAGCGTGTCATTTTACATAGTAGCAGTTATGTGAAACAAGCTGGACCACATTTTACACTGCATGGAGATAAAGGTTCTATCGTGAAGTATGGTATGGATTCACAGGAAGAACAATTAAAGACTGGAATGAAGCCGGGAGATAATGGTTATGGAGCAGACCCTGAAGAGAATTTTGCTACTTTAGAAACAGAAGAAAGCTTAGAGCGTATTCCAACAGAAGTCGGCTGCTATGACATGTATTATAAAGGCGTGCGAGATAGCATATTAAATGGTGAAAAACTACCTGTAACTGCTCAAGAAGGTTTAGACGTTATTAAATTGATTCAATTGGCGACTGAAAGTAGTGAAACGGGTAGAGTCATTGCGGTAAAATAAAAAAGACACGAATTTCGTGTCTTTTTTATTTTTGTGGAACAGAAAGACCGTAAAAAAACATAGTGACTATATCTTGTATATGTTTTTCTCGATCTCCTTCAAGAAGTTGTGCCCCGAAATCATCACCTAACTTAGTGAACATTTGAATGTATAGTAACATCATTTCTTTAGTAAGGTGAGGGTTAATTTCATTTTTTTGCTGTGCTTGTTCTAGTATTTCTAAATACCAAGGCAGGATTTTTTCGTTTTGATAACTATAAATAAACTCTCGGAGCTCTTCATCCCTTTGCATCATTTGTAGTAACATATCTGGCTGAAATAACCCACCAGTATTCATTTTTCTTACAATCATTTTTTGCATCATATCATGAAAAGGTAAGTTTTCTTCTGCAAGATCTTTATAATATTGAAATTCAGATATTATAAATTCTTGTATAAGCTCCCTAAATAACGCATCTTTACTTCCAAAATGATTATAAATTGTAACTTGAGAAACGTTTGCTTTTTTTGCAATATGTTCTATTTTCACTTCATTAAATCCACGTTTTGAAAATAATTTAAAGGCCGCATCTTTAATGGCACGTTTTTTCTTTTCTTTCACTTTTTCAAAGCCGTTCAAAGCAATCACCTCATTTAAAATATACAAGAAAAAATAATTGAAAACAATATTTTTGAAATATGGACATATAAATATTTCAAAAAGTTGTTGCGAATATGAAAGATGAGGAGTACAATAATTTTGAAATATCATACATTAAATATTTCAAAAAATGAGGTGGGCTTATGATTTCAGTTCAAAATGTCACAAAACAGTTTTCAAATGGAAAAGGCTTGTTTGATATTACATTTGAAGTGAAAGAAGGGGAAGTTTTTGGCTACTTAGGACCAAATGGTGCTGGGAAATCAACAACGATTCGTAATTTAATGGGATTTATAAAACCGACGGCTGGTAAAGCGACAATTTTCGGATTAGATTGTTGGGAAGATGCTGCGAAAATTCAAAGAGAAGTTGGCTATTTGCCAGGAGAGATTTCTTTTATTGAAGGAATGAATGGATTAGAGTTTTTAAATTTGATGCAAGGAATGCGTGGGTTAAAAGATATAAAAAGACGAGATGAATTGATAGAACGTTTGCAGTTCGATGTGAAAACACCAATTCGAAAAATGTCTAAAGGAATGAAACAAAAAGTAGGTATAGTTGCGGCATTTATGCATGATCCAGAAGTGTTAATTTTAGATGAACCGACATCAGGACTCGATCCACTTATGCAACAAGTATTTATAGATTTAATATTAGAGGAAAAGCAAAGAGGAAAAACAATCCTTATGTCATCACATATTTTCACTGAAATTGAGAGAACTTGTGACAGAGTAGCTATTATTAAAGATGGTTGTCTTGTAACCGTTGAAAACATTCATGATTTACAAGGCATGAGAAGACAGGTGATAGATGTAACAGTATCATCTCAAGAAGAAATCGAGTCTCTTAAACAATGTGATTTGCAATTTGAAGCGGTGAAAGGAAGAGAAGCATCGATTATTGTACAAGGAAACTATCAAGCTGTTTTACAAATACTTTCAAACTATAATGTAACGGCACTTCAAACGAGAGCAATGGATTTAGAACATTTATTTATGCATTATTACGATAAGAAAGAAGGGGTAAAGCATGAATAAGCAATTGTTTTTAGCTAGTTTGAAAGAAACACAAAAAAGTATTTTGAGTTATGCAACTGGTGCAGCTCTTTATTTATGGTTATTAATTTGGATATTCCCATCGATGGTTTCAGCGAAAGGGTTAAATGAATTAATAAGTGCCATGCCTGATAGTGTAAAAAAAATTGTTGGAATGGAAAGTCCAATTCAAAATGTAATGGATTTTTTAGCTGGTGAATATTATAGCCTATTGTTTATTATCATTTTAACAATCTTTTGTGTCACGGTTGCAACGCATTTAATTGCTCGTCATGTAGATAAAGGGGCGATGGCATATTTATTAGCAACACCTGTATCCAGGGTGCAAATTGCTATTACACAAGCGTCTATTCTCATATTGGGACTACTAATCATAGTAACTGTTACGTATGTAGCGGGTATAGTAGGTGCAGAGTGGTTTCTACAAGATAATAACTTAAATAAAGAATTATTCTTGAAGATAAATGTAGTCGGAGGACTAATATTTTTAGTAGTTAGTGCTTATTCATTCTTCTTTTCTTGTATATGTAATGACGAAAGAAAGGCACTAAGTTATTCAGCAAGTTTAACTATCTTATTTTTCGTATTAGATATGGTAGGTAAATTAAGTGATAAGTTAGAGTGGATGAGAAATATATCTTTATTTACATTGTTTCGTCCGAAAGAAATTGCTGAAGGAACATATAATATATGGCCAGTAAGTATAGGCTTAACTGCTGGAGCGCTTAGTATCTTCATAGTAGCAATTGTAGTGTTTAGGAAGAGGGATTTACCGTTGTAAATTAGAAAGTTCACTGAGAAAGTGGGCTTTTTTCGTTTTTGTAGGAAAAAGATTTCTAGAATATACATTATTTATTAACGATAATCTACAGTATGTTTATTAAAAAACATAATATACACTATTAAAATAGTGTATATGTAACGAGGGAAAATGATGTTAAAAAACTATATAGAATTTTTATGAATATTACTGTAAGAAAATAATTTTTTAATAATTTTCAATAATAACACTTTACAAATTTTAAAAAATTAGTAGAATAAGAAGTAGTAAGAATCGTCTGATAAATATATAAAGAAAAACAGAATTATCAGAAAATTCTTAAATAGCTATCGTTTAGAATTAGGGAGGGTACAAAAATGAAAAAGAAAAAAATGAAAAAACTAACAGCAGTTGTAGTACCGGTTTTAGCAATGAGCATGGCACTAACAGCATGTTCTACATCAGGCGGAGATAAAAAGACAAGCACAAACTCAAGTGGAGATAGCAAGTCAGGGGAAAAATTAGCAGCGAAACAAGTATTAAATCGAACAGAGACAAATGAAATTCCAACAATGGATACTTCTAAAAATACAGATACATTAGGTTCTCAAATTTTAGGGAACACGATGGAAGGTTTATATCGATTAGATAAAGATAACAAACCAATCCCAGCTGCAGCAGAATCAAGCACGAAGAGTGAGGATGGTAAAAAATATACATTTAAACTACGTAAAGATGCAAAATGGTCAAATGGTGATCCTGTAACAGCAAAAGATTTCGTATTTGCATGGCAACGTCTATTAGATCCAAAAACAACTGCTGAGTATGCGTTTATCGCATTCCCAATTAAAAATGCAGAAGCAGTTAACCAAGGGAAAGCAGAAGTATCTACATTAGGTGTAAAAGCAGTAGATGACCTTACGCTTGAAGTTGAATTAGAACAAGCAGTACCATACTTCTTAAATCTAGTTGCATTCCCATCGTACTACCCATTAAATGAAAAATTCGTAAAAGAAAAAGGCGATAAATACGGTTTAGAATCTGATACAACAGTTTATAACGGACCATTCGTTCTTACTGATTGGAAACATGAACAAGGCTGGAAACTAAAGAAAAATGATCAATATTGGGATAAAAAGACTGTAAAATTAGATGAAATTAATTACAGTGTAGTAAAAGAAGTAGCTACAAAGGTAAACCTATATGATACAGGTGCAGTTGATTCTGCACTTTTATCAGGAGAATTTGTTGATAAGTATAGAAATAATAAAGATGAGTTTGGAACATACTCACAAGTAAGTACGTACTTCTTACGTATGAACCAACAACGTGGTGGACAAGATACACCATTAAAGAGTCAAAAATTACGTGAAGCAATTGCACTTTCAATCGATAAGAAAAATTTAGCAAGTGTTATTTTAAATGATGGATCTAAACCTGCGGACTTCTTAGTACCAAAGGGATTAGCAACTGGACCAGACGGTAAGGACTTCCAAGAAACATTTAAAAATGGTATCAAGCCAGATGCGAAAAAAGCAGCTGCTGCATGGGAAGAAGCGAAAAAAGAACTTGGTAAAGACCAAGTTACAATTGAACTATTAAACTATGATACAGGTAATGCGAAAAAAGTTGGGGAATATGTTAAAGATCAAATTGAGAAAAATTTAAAAGGTGTAACAGTTACCATTAAACTTCAACCATTCAAACAAAAACTGAAGTTAGAAACAGAGCAAGATTATGATTTATCATATGCTGGTTGGGGACCTGACTACGCAGATCCAATGACATTCTTAGATATGTTCCAGTCTAAGCATTCTCATAACCAAATGAGCTTCTCTGATCCGAAATATGATGAAATGATTAAGAAGGCTGGCGGAGAATTAATGGGTGATGCGAAGAAACGTTGGGAAGAGTTAGGAAAAGCAGAAAAACTACTTATTGAGCAAGATGTAGCGCTTGTACCTCTATACCAACGTGGTGATGCTTACGTTCAAAAATCGAATGTAAAAGACGTTGTTCACCATAACATCAGTCCAGAGTATAGCTTCAAATGGACTTATATTACTGAAAAAGACGGAAAGTAATAGAATTTAAAAAACATTCCAAAAGTGGTTATTCTACTTTTGGAATGTTTTTTATTGAGCTAAAAATACTAATTTTTAGTTCAGTTAAATAGAGAAGCATAAGGGGTATAGTACGTACATATAGTAGATGGGGGATAAATCATACTAAATTACGAATATTAAAATCAGAATATTTAAAACAAAACTATTTACAAATGCGAAAAAAAGAGTAGAATAATATTAGTTGTAATTTTCAGAAAACTAATTGTTAGCAAGGGGTCTCTCAAGGGTTGGTAATGTACATATAATTAGGGAGGGTACAAAAATGAAGAGAAAAAAGATGAAAAAGTTAACAGCGGTTGTAGTACCGGTTTTAGCAATGAGTGTTGCATTGACAGCATGCTCTGGTTCAGGTGGGGAGAAGAAAACGACTACTACATCTAATAGTGGGGAAGAAAAAAAATCTGATATTAAATATGCAGCGAAGCAAGTATTAAATCGTACGGAAAACCAAGAAATTCCGACGATGGACACTTCTAAATCTACTGATACGTTAGGGGCACAAATTTTAGGGAACACGATGGAAGGGTTATACCGTCTTGATAAAGATAATAAGCCTATTCCGGCTGCTGCAGAATCAAGTACGAAAAGCGAAGATGGTAAAAAATATACGTTCAAACTGCGTAAAGATGCGAAATGGTCAAATGGAGATCCTGTAACAGCGAAAGATTTCGTATATGGATGGCAGCGCTTACTTGATAAAAACACAGCGGCAGAATATGCGTTTATTGCCTACTATATTAAAAATGCAGAGGCAATTAATAAAGGTGAAAAACCTGCAACAGAATTAGGAGCAAAAGCTGTAGATGATTATACACTAGAAGTAGAATTAGAAAAACCGGTACCGTACTTCTTAAACTTATTAGCATTCCCGTCATATTATCCTTTAAATGAAAAGTTCGTAAAAGAAAAAGGAGAGAAATTCGGTTTAGAAGCAGATACAACATTGTATAACGGGCCATTTGTAATGGCATCGTGGAAACATGAACAAGGTTGGCAGCTGAAGAAAAATGATAAGTATTGGGATAATAAGACTGTGAAATTAGAAGAAATTAATTACAGCGTTGTAAAAGAAGTGGCTACAAAAGTAAATTTATATGATACAGGATCGATTGACTTTACATTACTATCAGGAGAATTTGTAGATAAATATAAATCGAACAAAGATGAATATGGTGAGTATTCAGAAGCAAGTACGTACTTCTTACGTTTAAATCAAAAGCGTAACGGACAAGATACACCGTTAAAGAGCAAAAAACTTCGTGAAGCAATCGCATTATCAGTTGATAAAAAGGGCTTAGCAAACGTTATATTAAATAATGGATCAAAAGCAACAGATCAATTGGTTCCAAAAGGGCTTGCGACAGGACCTGACGGTAAAGATTACCAAGATACGTTTAAAAATGGTCTGAAACAAGATACGAAAAAAGCAGCAGCTGCATGGGAAGAAGCGAAAAAGGAACTTGGAAAAGATCAAGTTACAATTGAATTACTAAGCTATGATGATGGAACTGCGAAAAAGATTGCTGATTATGTTAAAGATCAAATTGAGAAAAATTTAAAAGGTGTAACGATTAATACGAAAATTCAGCCGTTCAAACAAAAATTAAAATTAGAGTCAGCGCAAGATTATGAAATCTCTTATGCAGGCTGGAGCCCAGATTATGCGGATCCAATGACATTTATTGATATGTTTGACTCGAAGAGCCCGTATAACCAAATGGGTTATTCAAACCCGAAATACGATGAAATGGTACAAAAAGCAGGTAATGAATTACTGTCTGATCCGAAGAAACGTTGGGAAGCGTTAGGAAAAGCAGAAAAATTATTCCTTGAAGAAGATGCAGGGTTAGTTCCTTTATATCAAACAGGAAGATCGTATGTAATGAAACCGAATGTAAAAGGAATTGTGAAACACAACATCAGTCCAGAATATAGCTTTAAGTGGGCGTATGTAACTGAGGATGGCGGAAAGAAATAATATGAAATGCTTTTTTTGTATGAATAAGAGAATAAGGCACATGGAAATTAGAAAGGAGTTCAACAATTGGATAGATAAATGATAGCAGAGATTTCATATTGATGAGAAAAATATAGAACATGGCAATAGAGAAGAATAAGAGGGGATATGTTTACATATAGTAGACGGGGGATAATTGATATAGTAGTAATAGTAAAATAGCAAGTTATTATCATAAAAAAATAAATATTTAGAAAATTCACAAAAATACTTTACAAAACCGAAAAAAATAGTAGAATATTAATTAATAAGAATTTTCTGATAACGAAAGTTAATAGAGAATCTCTAAATGTTAATATCGTACATATAATTGGGGAGGGTACAAAAAAATGAAGAGAAAAAAGATGACAAAATTAACAGCGGTTGTAGCACCAGTTCTAGTAATGAGTATGGCATTAACAGCTTGCTCGGGATCAGGGGAAAAAGAAAAGACGAACACAACGCCGAAAAGTAGTGAAAAAGAAGGCGGGAAATTAGCAGCAAAGCAAGTACTTAATTTAACAGATAGCCAAGAGATTCCATCTATGGATTCTACAAAAGCGACAGACCAAGTATCGTTTCTTGCTTTAAACAACGTAATGGAAGGTTTATATCGACTTGATAAAGATAATAAAGCAGCACCAGGGGTTGCTGAATCATATAAAAAGAGTGATGATGGTAAAAAATATACATTCACATTAAATAAAAATGCGAAATGGTCAAATGGAGACCCTGTAACAGCGAAAGATTTCGTGTTTGCTTGGAAACGTGCGGTAGATAAAAGTACAGCAGCGGAATATGCATACATTATGTTTGATTTAAAGAACGCAAAAGCAATTAATGATGGGAAAGCACCACTTGATACGTTAGGTGTAAAAGCTGTAGATGACTACACATTAGAAGTAGAATTAGAAAATCCAGTTCCTTACTTTGTAGAATTAACTTCATTCGGAACATTCTATCCGTTAAATGAAAAATTCGTAAAAGAAAAAGGAGAAAAATACGGTTTAGAATCAGATACAACGTTATACAACGGACCATTTACATTAACAGACTGGAAACATGAAGAAGGTTGGAAGTTAAAGAAAAATGCACAATACTGGGATAATAAAACAGTTAAGTTAGAAGAAATCAACTTTAACGTAGTAAAAGATAGCGGTACACGTGTCAACTTATATGAAAGTGGACAAATCGATCGTGCAGCACTTACATCTGAAATGGTTGACAAATATAAATCAAATCCAGATTTCTTTACACAAAAAACACCGTCAACGTACTTCTTACGATTAAACCAAAAACGTGGTAATCAAGATACAGTATTAAAGAGCAAAGATTTACGTTTAGCGATTGCAATGGCATATGATAAAAAAGGCTTAACGAATGTAATTTTAAATGACGGATCTACACCTGCAGATTACTTAGTACCAAAAGAATTTGCGAAAAGTCCAGATGGAAAAGACTTCCGTAAAGATAACGGAGATATTTTAAAAACAGATGTGAAGAAAGCAAAAGAGCATTGGGAAAAAGCGAAAAAAGAACTTGGAAAAGAGCAAGTAACTGTAGAGCTATTAAACTACGATAGCGATAATGCGAAAAAAGTAGGTGAGTTCTTAAAAGGAGAGCTTGAGAAGAACTTACCGGGCTTAACAGTGAATTTGAAAAACCAACCGTTTAAACAAAAATTAAAATTAGAATCAGATCTAGATTATGATTTATCTTACGCTGGTTGGGGACCTGACTACTTAGATCCAATGACATTCATTGATATGTTCGTTACAAATGGACCTCATAACCAAACTGGTTACTCAAATAAGAAATATGATGAAATTGTAGAAAAAGGTAAAGGTGAGCTATTAACGAAAACGAAAGAGCGTTGGGATAGCTTACTGAAAGCTGAGAAAATGTTACTTGAAGATGCTGCAATTGCACCGTTATATCAACGTGGTGATGCTCTTGTTCAAAGACCGAAAGTAAAAGGTATTATTCACCATCCAGTTGGTGGAGATTACAGCTACAAATGGGCATATATTTCTGAAGATAAGTAAAAGAGAGGGCGCGTAATGCGCCCTTTTTTTATGCACTTTTCTTCCTTCCTGGAATATATAAAATAAAAAAGGGAGAATTCCATGAAACGAAACACATACATCGATTTTCTAGCTTATTACGGAATAGGGAGTGCTCATCCTGGTGGTTTTACGTTAACAAAACAATTATTATCTCAATTGCCACTTAGACATGGAGCAAATGTTCTTGAGATAGGTTGCGGCACGGGGAAAACAGCGGCGTATATGACAAAAGAATTGGGTTATAAAGTGACAGCGGTTGAAAAGAATGAAATTATGATTCAAAAAGCGAAAGATAGATGGTTGTTTGATGGTTTAAATATACAATTGATTCAAGGCGATGTAGAAGGGTTACCGTGTTTAAATGATTCTTTTGAGCTTGTACTTGGAGAATCTATACTCGCTTTTACAAATAAAGAAAAGGTTATTTCGGAATGTTATCGTGTATTACAAAAGGATGGAAAGCTTGTTGTCATTGAAATGATTACCGAAAAACATATTGAGAAGAAAGAGGAGGAAAAGATTGGACAGTTATACGGTATGAAAGAATTATTAACTGAGAATGAGTGGATTCATTTATTTAAAGCAGCAAATTTTAAAAGAATTACAATTGCGGGTGGCGGAACTATTGCAGAAACAGTTGCAGGACATGTGGAAGAGCCAGAGTGGAATGTATCACCGTTTATTCCGGAAGAACTGTATGAGGCGTGGGTGCAACACGAACAAGTACTGCTTATGTATCAACATATTTTAGGGCATCGGATTTTTATATGTGAAAAATAGAAAAAGAGTTGGCTAAAGATAGTCAACTCTTTACTATATTAGATGAAAAATAATGCAGCCAAAGTAATTCCAAAAATAAAGCCAAATCCGAGTTCAAGGCCCCAGCCACCGCCAAAGCCACAACCGCCGCAACCACGACGGCCACATCCGCAGCCACCGAATCCACCACCGAATCCACCATCGAATCCACCACCACATCCAAATCCACAGTTATCACATCTGCTAAGACCGCCGCAAATATCACATCCGCCGTTTGAATATGCGCCATGGTATCCAAATCCTGTATCAAAAGATGAACGCTGCTGTACTGGCTCAATCCAAACAGAATCATTTGTCACGTCTATTATTTTTCCTAAATGGATATGACCATCACGATCTTCAATTCGAACAACTTTTCCGAAATAACGTTGGCATGTATTATAACATTTTTGTCTATGCATGTTCTTTCCTCCTTCCCCCATTACAGTAATACGATATGTAAGGGGGACAAGTGCGGCTTGTACGAATGACCTATCTATCATAATTGTTATAGGAAAGGGGAAATATACGAACAGGATATATAGTGAGGAGGAAATGAAATGAAATCTACAGATCAATTTCAGACGTACGAAGTTCCTTGGGAAGAATTTATAGAAGCATTGCGAGGTGAAATGAAGAAGCAAGTAGGAGCGGATATTATAGATACAGTAGTTTGTAATTTGGAAGATGGTTTTGAAGTGTATACATATGTGCAGGGTGATTTGGATTTCGAGTATACAGAAGCTCTTGAACGAAAATATGGGAGTGACGGGAAAATCCCTAATTTGTTAACAGTTATGCTGGTAGCTAGCATTTATAATACGGGTGAAGAGAATATACGTTTACATGCAGATAATAAAGATAATCCAATTGTTGAGGTATATGTGAAGCAATGAAACACGCTGTGAAAGGCGTGTTTTTTATTTATATGATAAAATGTTAGAAAATTAAGAAAGAAGGCGAGTGAATTGAAAATTAATCATCTTAATTTAACAGTTATAGATGTAACAGCTGCTAGAGAGTTTTTAGAAAAATATTTTAGTTTAACTTGTAGTGGAACAAGGGGGAATGCCTTTGCGGTTTTGCGGGATAATGATGGGTTTATATTAACTTTAATGAAAGGGAAAGAAGTTCATTATCCGAAAACATTTCATGTAGGATTTCCACAAGAAAATGAAGAACAAGTTAATAAAATTAATCAAAGATTGAAGGAAGACGGATTTTCAGTCGAACCGCCTAAACATGCACATGCGTATACGTTTTATGTCGAAGCACCTGGAGGATATACAATTGAAGTGATGTGCTAATTAAAAATCAAACTTTTTGTTAGGAGTTTTTAATTTTAAAAGTAGGAAAAGTCTGTTTTAAGGGTGGAGCTTAAACAGGCTTTTTTACTTATATAATTGGATAGAAAATGCTAGAAGGAATATTACCAAGTTATATATCTATTTACATAATAAAGTTATGGTTCGTTCGTTGTCCTAAAATACAAGTCATATATCTTGTTTCCCCTCATAAATTTAAACATAGGAATTTGTCTACAAAGGTGGCGAAGCCTCATCATGAAAATTCGAATTTGTGCCACGTTCATGTTGTTTCTATTTATATGTTTACCTTTTTCAGTTTTTGCAAAAGGAGAGGAGGCGAAGGAAAGGGTCGTTTCACTTGTATATGATGATTCGGGCAGCATGAGAAATAACGATCGCTGGAAGTATGCCAATTACGCCTTGCAAAGTTTAGTTGCGCTATTAGATGAGAAAGATAAATTTTCTTACGTTCCAATGAGTAAGCCAAATGATCCGTTAAACATTTCGTTAACAAAGGATCAAAGGCAAACAGAAATTAATGGAATCGGCGCGTGGAAAACATATTTAAATACTCCATTTAGCGCAGTAGAAACGGCGATGCAATCTATAGAGAAGGAAGCAGATATAGATGGGAAACGTGAATTTTGGCTTATTGTATTAACTGACGGGGCATTTAATGATTTGGAGAAAGATAAGATTGGCGGAAAAGAACAAATTACACAGAAGTTAGCACAGTTTAAGAAAGAGATGGATTCTAAAAAGATCTCTTTACACCCAGTCTTAATCACGATGGAAGAGGATTTAGGGCAGCAAGAAAAAGAGCAGTTAAATACGTTTAAAGAGATTTGGAAAAAAGAAATGAATGGAGTTGTCATGCCGTCTGGCGGTGAGGATGGTATTGTACAAAGTGTGAATCAAGTGGCAGCATTAGTTGCAAATCGTGATCCATTTTCTTCTGTTGAATCGATTGTCAAAACGAAAATAGTAGGGAAAAAAGTAGAGATTACAACACCGTTTCCATTAAAGCGTATGACGCTTGTACGACAATCAGCTTCTTTATCTAATTATAAAGTTATGCAACTTTCCAAACCGTTACAATTGCAGTCTTCTTTTTCTATACATGCACCAGGAGAAGCTAAATTATTCGGAAATATAGTGCATGTAAGTACAGCGAATCAGGAAGTGATTAAGCCAGGGACATATACGATAGAAGTGGATCAGGACATTGAGAAAGAGGGATTACAAGTACTTGTTGAACCAGCGCTTAATTATACTGTTTCTACGTACGACAAAGATGATAAAGATAGAAAAACGCTTGAAAAAATGTATGAAGGTGTGACAGCTGTTATTGAAGCGAAACCTACTGAATTACCAATTCAAACTTCTTATTTCGAAGCAGAAGTAGAAATAGACGGAAAGCAGTATCCGATGAAGTGGGATGATAAAAGACATGTGTTTTATTACGAGACAAAGGTTGGTAAAGAGTTAGTACGTGGGAAAGTCCATATGAATATAAAGGGATTTTATAGACAGACGAAAGAATTCAAGATTGAACCAGCTGAAAAACCAAAATTAACACTTCAAGCTGTTACGAAAGATTATGAAGAAAAGGTAACAAATTTAGAAAATAGTAAACCATTTATTTTACAGCCCCAGTTAAATGGTAAACCGATGACAGAAGAGGCTGTAAAGAAACTATTAAAATCTACTGGTGTCACATCGAATCAATCGATCAACTATGAATTAAAACAGCATGGTAGTCAAGTTTATGTTTATCCTCGACCTTATTACTCCGACACATTCAATTTTACAGATACCGGCACCGTAGAGGCTACCATCACGATCAATGATTCAACATTACAAGAAGTAAAGGAAAAGATTGTACTTCACATTGAAAATGCGCCGTTTTTTGAGAAGTATGCGCTCGTTTTTAAATTTGTAATTCCTATTACCTTATTACTTTTAATAGTAGGAATTATTATTTTAGGATGGATTGTTCGTCCGAGATTTCATCGGAAAGCATTACTATATTACGAATGGGATCAAGAAGTAGCGAAAGATTGGCTTTATCAATCTGAACCAGAGTTACTTAAAAATAAATGGTGGAAGCACTATTTTGGCATTCCATTCCGAGCAGAAAGAAAGACTGTGCAATCTGTAACATTAATAGCGAAAAAAGGATCGAAATCTATATTTGTAGCGAAAGAATCGCAAGTAGTTGGGATGATTATTGATGGAATGTTTATTACAGAGGAAGAAGTGGGAATGGAGCATAAGACGCTGTATCCAAATGAACTTTTAGTAATTGATAGAGGATATGGTAAGGAGATTTACCGGTACGAATGTGAATAGTAGATAAGGTATAAGGGAGACGGAGGCAGAGTGGCCCTCTTTATCCTTTTTTTCAAACAAGCACGAATAGGAAGGTGGTTCACATGACATTACAAGTTCCAACAATTTTAATTGGCTTAGGTGGAATCGGTAGTACTGTCACACATCAAATATATGAAAGATTACCTGAGGAGCGTCGTAAAAAGGTAGCGATGCATGTATTTGATACAGATGTGAATACATTGAGTAAATTTGATCATATTCGGAAGTTTAAGACGCAAACGAGCTCGAGTAAAACGCCGAGAGAGTATATTGCGGGAGATCCAACGATTCCAGAGTGGTTCCCAATGGATCCGACTATACTGGATAAACCGTTAACAGAAGGAGCTGGACAGTTACGCGTCATTTCACGTTTAGCGTTACGTGCTGCGATGAAAGAAGATAAACTCACATCGTTTTGGCAAGAAATCGAGAAGATTTTTCCAGTTACAAGTGATCAGACGGAATATGGTGTGCGTGTCATTATTGTAACATCACTAGCCGGCGGAACAGGCTCAGGGATGTTTTTACAAATCGCATTATATTTGCGTGAGATGCTCCGGAAGAAATTGCAGCATCATAACATTTTAATTCGCGGTGCGTTTTTAATGCCAGATGTTTTAGTTAAGACGAGAACGGTTAGTGCGAAAGAGTTTGAAACTGTGCAAGCGAATGGTTATGCATCGTTAAAAGAGTTGCACGCTATTACGCTTGGATCGACTGGTGAATTATCAAAACGAGGCGGCGTAACGATTGAATTAGAATATCGTCCTGATCAAGTGGATGAAGATGGAAGAACAAATCATACGATAAAGCAGCATCATTTACCGTACAATTATTGTTTCTTATATGATTATGAAAATTTACATGGGCACCATTTGCACAATTTATCGGATTATATGGAGCAAATGGCAAATACGATTTATTTACAGTTATTCAGTCCAATGTCTGCAAATCATTTTGCGCAAGAAGATAATCAAATTCAGCAATTGGCAGAATCGAGTGGGAAAGGGAGATATTGCGGAGCAGGAACGGCGAAGCTCATTTATCCGTATGAGCACGTTTTGAAATACTGTGCTTTAAAATGGGCGGTGCAAGGTTTAGATGAATCTTGGCTTCATTTAGATCAACTGTTTCAAGAAAAAAAGCAAAGATACGACCAAGATGTCAAACGTGGTATGCAGCGTGAAAAGCCAGAGCGCGGGAAAAGTTATTTAGAAGACTTAGAGCATCTTGCTACTCGGCCAGAACAAGCTCATATTTTTTATAGACAAATGTATCATGAAACACGTGAAGGGGCAGAGGGTGGTAAGCTCGGTGTTGCAAAATCAAAATTGTTTTTAGATGCTGTAGAGAGTTACGTACACCGTACAGTGCAAAAAGATGAGGAATTAAACCGCCTGCAGCATGAGTGCAAAATATCGGCTGCGAAGCTTAAAATGATGGAACAAATGAAGGGGGAAGTAGCGAGAGTTGATCATGCGGTTCGTTTATATGCTTATGCCATTCCGAGCCGTGTACATGAGCATGTTACTACCCTTCTATATGACATGATCGAATCAGACCGTTTTACACCGAGTGGCTCAGAAGGACAGTCTTACCAATTAAATACGTGGTTTTTAAAGAAAACGGATCCAGTTCATCCAGTTGCAGCACGTTTTATGCTGTATGAAATTCGTAAGCAATTAGTAGAGAAGATGAATCGACTACATGAAAATAATGAACAAAAGCGTAATTTAATTCAAAACTACGATAAGAAATTTAATGTGAGTAATATTGATGGAACTGTAACGGCTGTTCGCCGCGTTGAAATTGCGCAGCAACAAGGCTGGTTTGGAAAAATGATTAATAATCAGCAACGTGTGTTCAAAAAAGAATTTGAAGATATCGTAACGCAATATGTCCACAAATTAAGTGAGTATCGTAAAGAAATGTTATTAGAACTCGTGTATCAATCGCTATACCAAGCAGTTGATAAAATGATTCAATATTGGGAAAGGTTCTTTGATAATTTACACGAAACACGTGAAAATTTATTGTTTGAAATCGAAAAGCGAAGCAAGGAATTTGAGGGAAAAACGAACCCGACGAATGTATACGTATTAGCTGAAGAGAAATTGCAAGAAAAGATTTGGCAAGATATGCAGCAGCATTTAAATTTAGGTGTATTACCGAAAGATATATCGGCCGAAATTTATATGAGCTTGTACGGGGAATATTGTCGTGATGCGAAAGCCGAAGAAATTCAGTCGAAAAAGGTGGAAGACTTCTATCGTGAACATATATTGAGTTATTGTTATGACGAACTTCAAGTGCGCTATCGTGACAAACTAGAGCTTAATATCGTTGAAGCATTGCGAAAAGAAGCAGATTTCAAGAAACGTGATCGTGATGAATACGTTCGTGAAAAAATTGAAGATCTTTTCCATTTAGCAAGTCCGTTCGTTCCGAAAGTTTCTCATCATAGAGAGTTACAATATTGGGGCGTACATCCTTCTTTAAAACAAGAATTGCAAGAAGAGTTATTGCAAGAAATGTTTAAAGAAAAAGATACGGTAAACGAGGCGTTTTCACCATTTGAAGTGATTTGTTATCGTGCTCATTACGGATTATCGCTACAAGATTTTCCTAAGCTTTCATCTGGACATATTGCGAATGGCTTTATGAACGATAAAGGTGATTATTTTCAATCGTATTATCGCCGCGTGAACAAATTAAATAGTAAAAAATCTAGTTTGACGCCGCATTTAGATAAATATTGGCACTTACCAGCCTTTATGCCAGACTTGAATGCAACGCAAACAAAGTTAGATTACGATAAATGTAATCGTGCTCTTCTATACGCGTATATGTATCGCTGGATTAGCCTAGTGGCTGTAGATGGGCAGTTCGTGTATCAATATAACGGTGTCGGCCGTAGCTTTTTAATTCAGTCGATGGGGAAAAATATTTCAAGTGAAAGTTATAAGTTGCACAGAGCATTGCTTCATAATCCGTTTATTTATGAAAACATCTTGTCACGATTTGAAGAAGAACAAGAAAAGGCAATGATACAAGGTGGACATTTATATACACATGCATTTGTATTAGGCGCTCAAGATATAAGATGGCTACGTAAAGAGCATGTTCATAATATTTTAGATATGATTTTAATGTATGACCGTGAGGCAAAATATGACCCGACGTTAGAAGAAACATCTGACGATTTGCTAAGGCTATTCCTTGATGAAATTGAGCTGTATTTCCAAAACTATTACGGAACAGGTGCAGATATGGTTGCGAAGAAAGAGAAAGAGATGTTTATGAAACAATTGTGGGATCGTTCGTATGCGAAAGGGTATGTGGATCCAAATAGTGCGCCTTATAAAAAATGGCAAAATATATTACATGTTCCCGATGAAGAAGAAGTGCCAAAAACGAATGTATAATGAGTGAAAAGGGAATCCTTAAGAATGACAATACAACTTTAGAAATGAGGGATTCCGATGCCGTTTTTAGGTAGTGTATATCAAATATTTGGATTATATCCAGAAATTTATTATGGAATGATTTCAGCGGAGCTGCAAGAAGAAGCTCAAAAGGAACATATCGATAATAATAGTACAGAAATTGAAGCGGAAGAATAAAGCGCAGATGAACATCTGCGCTTTTTTTATTGTCTTAAGTGAAAATACTGTTTGTAATTTGCAGGAAAGTTAATTGCTCTAATAAGATGAATAGTTATTTCTGTATAACAAATCGACTAATTTTATCATGTTTGCATACGGGGATTACATTGAGTTAAATGTATAAAAATGAATTTTGGAATAATGAAAATTGTATTAAAATGGGAATCAGCAGTGTTCGTGAGTGGTATCGTATATTTTGGAATGCTATTTTATTTATAATTATTCAATTCGGGTGAATTAATTATATTGTTGACAATATAATTAATCCTGTGATAAATTCAATCAATCTTCTAAAAACAAGCCTGTTAACAAGCTTGTTTTTAGAAGATTGATTTTTCTGATTTTAAATCATGTAATTTGTGGAGTCTATATAGGGAGTGAAAGTAAAGCATGAATATTATTAATGTGTAATAGCAACAGTAATAAAGATTGTAATGAGTAAGGGATAATTTTGAAAAAGAGGTTTCTACGAATGAGTTTATTTATAAAGAAAGCAATGAATGAAGAAAAGAAAAAAGTGTTAAAGCAAACTTTAGGAGCAATTGATTTAACGCTTTTAGGAATTGGAGCAATTATTGGTACAGGTATTTTCGTATTAACAGGTATTGTAGCTGCGAAACATGCTGGTCCAGCAATTGTATTATCTTTTATGTTAGCTGCAATTGTATGTGCTTGTGTAGCCTTTTGTTATGCTGAATTTGCATCTACAGTCCCGGTCTCAGGAAGTGTGTATTCGTATACGTATATGACATTAGGTGAGATTTTTGCTTTTATAGTTGGCTGGTGTGTCATGTTAGAGTACTTATTAGCTACTTCTGCGGTGGCGGCGGGATGGTCAGCCTATTTTCAGTCATTGCTACTAGGGTTTAATATTCATATTCCGGCAATCATTGCTTCTGCACCAGGGATGGGGAATGGCGGGATTATCGACTTGCCAGCGGTTATTATTATTTTAATTGTTACATTTTTACTAAGTCGTGGTGTGAAAGAAAGTGCACGTATAAATAATATAATGGTTATTATTAAACTGGCTGTTATTTTAGTATTTATTATTGTAGGAGCAAACTATGTAAAGCCAGAGAATTGGCAGCCGTTTCTTCCTTTTGGATACCATGGTGTTATTGGAGGAGCTGCGACTGTATTTTTTGCCTTTTTAGGTTTCGATGCAGTTGCAACAGCAGCAGAGGAAGTGAAACGCCCACAACGTAACGTTCCAATTGGATTACTTGTCTCTTTATGCATTTGTACAATTCTTTATGTTGGTGTTTCATTCGTGTTAACTGGAATGGTTCCATTTACGGATCTGAATGTAGCTGATCCAGTTGCATATGCACTGCGTATTGTAGGAGAGGATAGAATTGCTGGTCTATTATCAGTTGGAGCGATAGCTGGTTTAACAACAGTTCTGTTAGTTGCTATGTTCGCATTTGTTCGAGTATCATACTCGATGAGCCGAGATGGATTGTTACCAAAAAGATTTTCGAGTGTTCATAAACGTTATCAAACACCATTTTTTAATACATGGATTACGGGTATTCTTGCGGCTGTATTAGCAGGTTTATTGGACTTGAATTTGTTGGCAAATTTAGTGAATGTGGGAACGATAACAGCTTTCATATTTGTATCTATAGCTGTAATTGTATTAAGGAAGACACATCCTAATTTGAAAAGACCGTTCCGTGCTCCGTTAGTTCCATTCTTACCTATACTTGCGATAGTAAGTTGTTTATATTTAGCATTAAATCTTTCTAAAACCACTTTAATCAGTTTTGCAGTTTGGGTTATTGTAGGTATTTTTATTTATTTTATATACGCGAAAAAACATAGTAAGATTAGAAATAGAGTATAAGGTATTACAATTATGGCTGTAGGCTAAAGTTTTTTTACCTATAGCCATTTTTATTTGTGCGCACCTTATTTTCGTGTTAACATAAAGCGGATTTTTTAAGGGAGAGAAAGAGATGAAATGGATTTATTTTATTATTATCAACGTTATAGCATTTAGTATGATGGGGCTTGATAAGCGAAAAGCAAAGAAAAAGCAGTGGAGAACGCCAGAAAGTACGTTGTTTTTATCAGCTGCAGCTGGAGGAGCGGTTGGAGCTTGGATTGGTATGTATATGTTTCATCATAAGACACATAAAAGTAAATTTGTCTTCGGTATTCCAGTGCTCGTTATTATAACAGTAGGAGTGTTTTTATACATATAAAGGATTTGCAAGAGGAATGTCGAAAGAAATGCAGATTGAATATTGGTAAAGTAAGCATGTGAGACTTTATAATGAAGAAAAAAAGAGAAGAGGAGAAAAAGGAAGATGGGGAGTCAAACAGCAGAGCAAAAGCAGGGGATTATATATGCAGCAGGTGCGTATACGATGTGGGGAGTCCTTCCGATTTATTGGAAATGGGTGGAGGAAGTACCGGCAGATGAAATATTAGCGCATCGCATCGTTTGGGCATTTGTTTTTATGTTGTTAGTTTTAGGAGTAACGAAGAGGTTTCGTCAGTTTGGTGGGGAGTTAGTGGCCCTTTTTAAACGACCTAAATTATTAATGTCATTAACAATTGCTTCGGTACTTATTAGTGGAAACTGGTTTGTATACATATGGGCCGTAAATCATAACCATGTAATCGAAGCAAGTCTTGGGTATTATATTAATCCACTTATAAGTATTTTACTTGGTACAGTTGTTTTAAAAGAGAAGCTTAATTTTTGGCAATATGTTGCGGTTGGTTTAGCTGGATTGGGCGTTGTTATTTTAACGATACGTTTCGGATCAATTCCATGGGTTTCTCTTTCACTTGCTTTTTCATTTGGATTATATGGATTAACGAAAAAATTATTAAATTATGATGCAACAATTGGGCTTACGATGGAAACGATGTTAGTGACGCCATTTGCACTTATATATTTGTTTATGACAGGAGTTCATGGCTTTGGTTCGTTCGGTTCTATTTCGGCAATATCAACGTTTCTTTTAATAGGGGCAGGTATTGTTACAGCGTTACCACTCTTTTATTTTGCTAAAGGAGCACAACTTATTCCGCTCTATATGATAGGATTTTTACAATACATCGCGCCGACTATTAGTTTAATTTTAGGTGTGTTCGTTTTTGGTGAACATTTCACATCTACTCATATGATTGCGTTTTTCTGTATATGGATTGCTTTATTTGTCTTTTCAATGGCGAAAACAAAGTTTCTACTACAGAAGCAACCAAAATTTATTAAAAATAAATCAGCAAAAGTATCATAATGCGTAGTATTTTCTACGCATTTTTCTTTATACTTATATTATATAGAAATTCCATTATAGTCAGTGAGGAGCTGAAAAACATGGAAACAATTTTACATAATGATCCACTTATAGCAGCTATAATTTCTTGGTTTTTAGCACAGTTAACGAAAGTCGTTTTTAAATTAATAAAAACAGGCGAGTTTGATTTTGCTAAGTTCTTTGCTTCAGGTGGAATGCCAAGTTCGCATGCTTCGACTGTTACTGCACTTGCTACAGGTGTCGGAGTGGTGGAAGGTGTGGAGAGTCCAATATTTGCGGTTGCCGCTATTTTTGCCATTATTGTTATGTACGATGCTTCAGGAGTAAGGCTTGCGGTAAGTAAGCAAGCGAAAATATTGAATGATTTTTTTCATGGTAGACAAACAGAATATAAAAAGTTAAATGAGCTCGTTGGACATACACCGTATCAAGTTGTTGTTGGTGCACTATTAGGAATTGTTGTCGGGGTTGGGTATTGTTTGTAAGCAGAATGTGTGTAATGCACGTTCTGCTTTTCTTTGTTTTCATACATATTTAGATGAGTTTTCGAATATCGTATACGGACTTAGAAAGGGTGGGTGAGCGGTGTGCTACTATATGACAAAGTGCATGAGGAGATAGAGCGGAGAACGACTGCACTTCAAACGATGCAAAGGCAAGACGGAACGTGGCAATTTTGTTTTGAAGGAGCTTTGCTAACGGATTGTCACATGATTTTTTTACTCAAATTATTAGGGCGAAATGACGAAATAGAACCGTTTGTGAAAAGGTTAGTATCTCTTCAAACAAATGAAGGGACTTGGAAATTATACGAAGATGAAAAGGGAGGGAATTTATCCGCGACGATTCAAGCATATGCTGCTTTACTTGCTTCGGAAAGATATTCGAAAGAAGCTATGAATATGAGGCGAGCTGAAATGTTTATTAAGGAACACGGGGGAGTTTCTCGTGCTCATTTTATGACGAAATTTTTATTAGCGATTCATGGAGAATATGAATTTCCTGCGCTTTTTCACTTTCCAACGCCAATCTTATTTTTACAAGATGACTCGCCCCTCAGTATATTTGGGCTAAGCAGCTCAGCGCGTATACATTTAATTCCGATGATGATTTGTATGAATAAGAGATTCCGTGTAGAGAAAAAGTTATTGCCAAATTTAAATCATATTGCAGGCGGGGGTGGGCAATGGTTTCGAGAGGAGCGGCCTCCGCTGTTTCAATCGTTTTTAGGTGATGTGAAAAAGGTAATATCTTATCCATTATCGTTACATCATAAAGGATACGAAGAAGTAGAGCGCTTTATGAAGGAGCGTATAGATGAAAATGGAACATTATATAGTTACGCCAGTGCTACGTTTTATATGATTTATGCTTTGCTTGCATTAGGACACTCTATTCAGTCTCCAATTATTGAGAAAGCTGTGACAGGATTAAAATCTTATATATGGAAGATGGACAGAGGAAGTCATTTGCAAAATTCTCCTTCTACCGTATGGGATACCGCTTTACTTAGCTATTCATTGCAAGAAGCTAAAGTTACAAATGAAAATAAGATGATTCAAAGGGCGACGGAGTATTTATTGCAAAAACAACAAACTAAAAAGGTAGATTGGAGCGTACATGCATCATCACTTGTAGCTGGCGGTTGGGGATTTTCAGATGTTAATACGACGATCCCTGATATAGACGATACTACAGCTGCCCTTAGAGCGTTAGCGCGAAGTAGAGGGAATGATAGAGTAGATGATGCGTGGGGAAGAGGCGTGGAATGGGTGAAAGGATTGCAAAACAATGATGGAGGCTGGGGAGCTTTTGAACGAGGGGTAACGAGCAAGTTACTATCGAATTTGCCGATTGAAAATGCGAGTGATATGATAACCGATCCGTCCACACCAGATATTACAGGTAGGGTGTTAGAATTATTCGGAACGTATGCACCGAATGAATTGCTTGAAGAGCAAAAAAAGAAAGCTATCAAATGGTTAATGGATGTACAGGAACAGAATGGATCATGGTATGGAAAATGGGGGATATGTTATATATATGGGACATGGGCAACGATGACAGGCTTACGTGCATTAGGAGTGCCTTCTACTCATCCATCGTTGAAAAAAGCAGCTTCATGGCTCGAACATTTGCAGCATGAAGACGGAGGGTGGGGAGAATCCTGTCAAAGTAGTGTAGAGAAAAAATTTATTTCTTTACCTTTTAGTACGCCGTCACAAACAGCGTGGGCACTTGATGCACTCATTTCTTACTACGATCAAGAAACACCGATTATTCGAAAAGGAATTTCATATTTGCTCGCGCAGTCTACTATGAATGAAAAATATCCTACTGGTACAGGGTTACCGGGGGGCTTTTATATTCGCTATCATAGTTATGGACATATATATCCGTTACTTGCTTTAGCGCACTACGTAAAGAAATATAGAAAATAAACCGAGAGATACTCTCGGTTTATTTTGATGGGTAGTAGGTCCCTGTTGAAAAGAATAAGGAACGTTGTAGTTCCTTATTTTTCTGTTGATTGGCGTTTTTGACGTGCATCAGCGGCATTTGCACGTGCGTTTGCTTCTAAGTCATTGTGGTCAGCGAGTTCGCGAGCGAACTCAACATCAATGCCATCGGCAGCTTTGTTTCGATTTACATTCTTTTTTTTCATTCGACACAATCTCCTTGTGTTTTATGCGGTGTTGCAAAGTTAGTTTGACACAAATAGACTTTTTTATACAAAGAGGATTTGGAAAGCATAGAGCCGAAATATACAATATAACTAATAGAAATGGGGGATAGGGATGGATTTGTTGAATGGGAAAACAGCTGTTGTAACGGGTGCTGCGCAGGGGATTGGAAAAGAAATCGCACGAGTTTTTGCAAAACTAGGGGCCAAAGTATTAATTAGTGATGTAAATGAAGAGAAGCTACAAGAAACGACACGTGAATTATCAGATGAAGGGTATGATGTGAGTTTATATCGATGTGATGTGAGTAATCAAAATGAAGCGAAGTCGTTAATTGAATATGCGGTGCAAAAATTTGGTACATTACATATTTTAGTGAATAACGCTGGGATTACAAAAGATGCAATGTTACATAAGATGGAGAAGTCTGCTTGGGAACAAGTATTACAAGTGAACTTAACTGGCGTTTTTTATTGTATGCAGCCAGCACTTCTTTATATGAGACAACAACAGTATGGACGGATTATTAATATTTCTTCTATTAGTAGGGAAGGAAATATTGGACAAGCAAATTATGCGGCTACAAAAGCAGGGGTTGTAGGCTTAACAAAAACAGCAGCGAAAGAGGTTGGAAGTTTTGGTATTACGTGTAATGCGATTTGTCCAGGGTTTATGGATACTGATATGACAAAAACAATACCGGATAAAGTAAAAGAGAAAATGGTTGGAGCGATTCCAGTTGGAAGAATCGGAACGCCGGAAGATATTGCAAACGCAGCTGCCTTTTTAGCATCAGAGTATGCGTCTTACATTACAGGAGAGGTATTAAATGTGAGCGGTGGGTTGCAAGTGTAAATGAATACATAATGAAAAGAACCTGACCGAGTAGGTCAGGTTCTTTCTCGTTAATTTAAGTTAATCCAAACGCTCTTCACTTCTGTATAGTTGTTCAGCGCGTAAGATCCCATTTCGCGGCCAAGGCCAGATTGTTTAAATCCTCCAAATGGAGATGCTGCATCAAAGACGTTATAACAGTTTACCCATACAGTACCAGCACGTACTTTACTTGCAACATAGTGTGCTGTTTTAACATTTTCTGTCCACACACCAGCCGCTAAGCCGAATTGTGATTTATTTGCACGTTCAATTACTTCATCAATATCGTTAAAAGGTATTGCAGAAATAACTGGACCGAAAATTTCTTCTTTTGCGATCGTCATTTCGTCATTTACGTCAGCGAATACTGTAGGAGAAACGAAGTAGCCTTGATCGAATGGATTACTTCCTCCGCAAAGTACTTCAGCGCCTTCTTCAATCCCTTTTTCAATGTAGCTCATTACACGTTTTTGTTGTTCTTCGGAAACGAGAGGACCGATTGTTGTTTCAGGGTTAAGACCGACACCTTGATTTAGTTTTTTAGAATAGAGGACGAGATCAGCCATGACATTATCATACATTTTCTTTGGAATAAATAAGCGTGATCCAGCAGAGCATACTTGTCCTTGGTTAAACATAACACCAGAAAGTGCACCAGGAATCGCGCGAGATAAGTCGGCGTCTGGTAAAATAATGTTCGGTGATTTACCGCCAAGCTCTAAAGTAACACGTTTCAATGATTCAGATGCTTGTCGCATAATTTGTTTACCGACTGGAGTAGAACCAGTAAATGCAATTTTATCAACGAGTGGATGATTAACAAGTGCTTGTCCAGCTGATTCACCGAATCCAGGAACGATATTAATAACACCTTTCGGGAATCCAGCTTCTTCAATTAATTCAGCTAAGTATAGAGCGGATAGTGGAGTTTGTTCTGCAGGTTTTAAAACGATCGTACATCCTGTAGCAAGCGCAGCTCCCATTTTCCACATTGCCATAAGAAGTGGGAAGTTCCAAGGGATAATTTGACCGACGACACCAACAGCCTCATGGCGTGTATAGTTAAAGTAATCACCGGAAACAGGAATTGTTTGACCAACAATTTTCGTCGCCCAGCCAGCATAATAGCGCATATGCTCAATTGCAAGTGGTATGTCTGCCGCCATTGTTTCACGGATTGGCTTTCCGTTATCTAACGTTTCGAGCTGTGCGAGCTCTTCTTTATGCTCTTCCATTAAATCAGCGAGCTTGTACATAAGACGGCTGCGTTCAGCAGTGCTCATGCGTGACCAAGGACCTTCATCGAAAGCCATTCGAGCAGCTACCACAGCTTTATGAATGTCTTCGCGACCAGCTTCAGCAACGATAGCGAGTGTTTCACCAGTTGCTGGGTTAGGAGTTTTAAAAGTTTTTCCGGAAGCGCTTTCAATGAACGATCCGTTCACATATAGTTTCTTTGTGCCTTGAAGAAATTTCTCTACCTTTTCATGAAGATTTACAGCTAGTTGACTCATTGTATAACCCCCTTGAAAATATAATTTAAACGCAGTACGAGACGGCGTTTATTCCGAAATCAAGGATGTAGGAACTAGATGGAAAGCCTCTAATTTAAATCATAATTAACAAATGCTGAAAATTCAAATTTCATTTGTGTTACAATTGTAAAAAATATGTAATGTAAGAGGGTCTTCTATATGATTATAAAAAATCCTGCTTGTTTTTGCTTTCTAGTAGGAAAAACTAGAAGAACAATGGTACAATTATACCTCGTGAGAGGAGGGGGAAAATGAAGAATTATCATGATGATCCGCGCTTTCGAGTTGCCCATAGAGAAGCGTTAATTGGTCTTGGATTAGCTATTATTAATTTTATAATATGGTATGGATTTGCTTATGGGCTTGGAAGTAAGGATCCGAGTGAATATACATATGTATTAGGTTTTCCAGCATGGTTTTTTTATAGCTGTATCGTTGGATTTATCGTAATGGTTATTTTGCTTATTTTAGTTGTTCGTTTTTTATTTCAAGATATTTCACTCGATGAGGAAGAAAAAAGTGAGGAATGATAGATGAATTGGTATGTAATAATCCCAATGATAATTTCTTTTATCGTTGTGTTTTTAATTGGTGTATATGCATCAAGACGTGTACAAGCAACCGCTAATAATAAATTTTTACAAGAATATTTTCTTGGTGGGCGTGAACTTGGTGGCTTATTATTAGCTATGACGATGATTGCTACGTACGGTAGTGCAAGTAGCTTTATCGGTGGGCCTGGTATTGCTTACAATATGGGTCTTGGATGGGTGCTGTTATCAGCGATTCAAGTTGTAACAGGATATATCGTTTTAACGGTTATTGGTAAAAAGTTTGCTATTATCGCTAGAAAGATGGAAGCAATTACGCTTATTGATTATTTAAAGGGCAGATACAATAATAAAGCGGTAGTTGTTCTTTCTGCGTTATGTATTATAATCTTTTTGTTCTCAGCAACAGTAGCCCAGTGGGTTGGCGGCGGACGATTAATTGAGTCGCTAACAGGACTTTCCTACACAACGGCACTATTTTTATTTACATTTTCTGTACTTGTGTATGTGTTAATTGGTGGATTTCGTGCAGTCGCTTTATCAGATACGTTATTAGGAATCATTATGTTAGTCGGAACAACAATCATTTTAATTGCTACTGTCATTGCTGGTGGCGGAGTTGAAAAGATTATGCAGGAACTTATTCAAATTAATCCGAATCTAATAACACCGTTCGGAGCGGATGGAAGTTTAACGAAATCATATGTCACATCATTTTGGATTTTAATTGGGATTGGTGTCGTTGGATTACCGCAAATTAGTGTGCGTGCTATGTCTTATAAAAATTCAAAAGCTATGCACCAAGCATTAATCATTGGAACGGTTGTCGTTGGTACGATTATGATTGGTATGCATTTAACAGGTGTGTTTGCAAGAGTAGTCCTTCCAGGCATAACGGTACCAGATAAAGTAATGCCGCTACTCGCGATGGAAGTGTTGCCACCTTGGTTAGCTGGAGTTTTCTTAGCTGCACCAATGGCAGCGATAATGTCTACTGTGAACTCATTATTATTACTTGTAAGTTCGTCAATTATTAAAGATATATATGTGAACTATATAAATAAAGATGCCGCGGATAGTACGATAAAGAAAGGTAGCCTATTGATTACTGGTATCGTAGGATTACTCGTATATGCTGCCGCTATTAAGCCACCAGACTTTTTAATTTGGTTAAATTTATTTTCTTTCGGTGGTTTAGAAGCAGCGTTCATTTGGCCGATTGTGTTAGGTTTATATTGGAAAAAAGGAAATGCAACTGGAGCTCTCGCATCTATTTTAGTTGGAGTAGGTTCCTATATGTTTATTCACCTTTGCTACCCTAATCCATTTGGTATACATACAGTTGTTTTCCCGATTTGTTTGGCGTTTATCGCTTACATCATTGGAAGTATGAGTGTTGTGAAAAAAACAGTATAAGTTAGAAGAAAAACGTAGTCAATATAGGACTACGTTTTTCTTATGAATTTGTTCTTTTCTATTCTGTATATCCATGGCTATTCATAAATTAATAACAACTGCGGGGATGGAGTTGAGGTCGATGAAAAAAGTGTTGTTTTTGGGAGACCCGGGAATTGATGACTCTTTAGCAATTATGTATGGATTGTTGCATCCTGATATTGATATCGTTGGAGTCGTAACTGGATATGGGAATGTAACGCAGGAAAAGGCGACGAGTAATGCGGCGTATTTATTGCAAATAGCTGGCAGGGAAGATATACCTGTTATTAATGGTGCTAAAATACCTTTGTCTGGTGATTTTGTGACGTATTATCCAGAAATTCACGGAGCAGATGGCTTAGGACCTATTAAACCCCCAAAAGCTTTTTCACCAAATATAAAACCCTTTTGTGCATTTTTTGATATTCTTGAAAAGTATAAAGGAGAATTAATTATTGTTGATGCTGGTAGGTCAACGACACTAGCGACAGCATTTATTTTAGAAAAACCGATGATGAAGTATGTGAAAGAATATTATATAATGGGCGGTGCGTTCTTAATGCCTGGAAATGTTACACCAGTCGCAGAGGCGAATTTTCATGGTGATCCTATTGCGTCACAATTAGTTATGCAAAATGCAAAAAATGTGACAGTAGTGCCGCTTAACGTTACATCTGAAGCTATTATTACGCCGGAGATGGTAAAGTATATTACGAAACACTCTAAAACAAGTTTTAATAAGTTAATCGAACCGATATTTACGTATTATTATAAAGCTTATAAAAAGTTAAATCCCAAAATAACAGGTAGTCCAGTACATGACGTTGTTACAATGATGGTAGCGGCAAATCCATCTCTTTTAGATTACGTGTATCGCCGTGTTGATGTCGATACAGTTGGAGTTGCAAAAGGAGAAAGTATCGCTGATTTTCGCCCGCAACCTGATGCAAAAGCATTGAAAAATTGGGTGAAAATTGGTTGGTCATTACATTATAAAAAGTTTCTTGAAGATTTCGTGAAAATTATGACGTAGACATAATAGGAACATACAAGTTAAAATAATGGAGATGATTATTTAAATAATCATCTCCATTATTTTGTTTTTAAGAGATAAATAGAGAAGAGTTACACAATGGGAGAGGAATTTTACTTGAAAAAAACTATAGTATGCGCAGTGATTTTGGGTATTTTTGTTTTGCTGATATCGGGTAACTTTTTAGTGAAAAAAGTGTGGAGTTCAAATAATGATGATGCGCAGTACATAGCATCCTTTATTGAAGAACATAAAGATGAAAAGAATAGTGCACTTTTAATAAAAAGAAATGATAAAGTCGTGTATTCTGTAAATCCGGATGTTGTATTGCCAGTTGCTAGTACGATGAAATTAATTGTGGCGCTTGAATATACGAAACAAGTTACAGAGGGGAAAATCGATCCGTCTAGTTTCGTTTCAATTAATGATGTGAATCGTTATTATGTGCCGGGTACAGATGGTGGTGCACAAGATAGATGGCAAAATTATTTGCAAAAAAAAGAAAAGATAACTGAAGGAGCGGTTTCTTTAGAAGAAGTTGCAAAAGGAATGGTTAAGTTCAGTTCAAATGCAAATACTGAATATTTAATGGAAGTGTTAGGGCTAGATAACATTAATCGAAATTTACAAAGCTTATCGCTCCCTGCACACCAACCACTATTTCCGATTGTTTCATCATTATATATTCCAGGATATTTGCATAAAGAATTACATGTTCCAAAATATAAAATAGAGAAAAAGTTAAAAGAAATGTCCCAAGAGCAATATCGAGAGTATGCCATGATTATTCATGAACGCTTAAAAAAGAAGGGACCATTATTACAGAAGGAAATTCCTCTTTATTTAGAGGAACGATACGACAAAATTTGGTCGGATAGATTGCCTGCTGCTTCGGCAAATGATTATATGGTATTGCTTCAAAAGGCAAATCATAAGGGTGGTCTTACAGAAGCTGAAGAAAAAGTGTGGGCGAATATCGTTGAAACAGATATGAGCGCAAAGAAATATCGTAAAACATTCAGGCATGCTGGACAAAAGAATGGTTATACACCATGGACGGTAACTAAAGCAGTTTATGCAATGGATAAACGCGGAAACTGTACAGAAATTGTTTTCTTAGCAAATAATTTAAATGAAGATGACAGTGCTGAAATACGTAAACACTTAGCAAATTTACATTTCCAAGTGTTGCAAAGTGATAAGTATGATGCGACTTTTATTAAATAAACTCGGTGCTATAAGCACCGAGTTTATTTTTACGTACAAGCACTTTTTTGCCATCCCTGGGTATGATGGGTAGTAATACTTAGGTGAGAGGGGAAAAGGTGATGAAACAGAGTAAAGAAGAGTTTATAAAGAGTGAAGGCGCTGATTTCCCTGGGAAAACATATGTGGATTGTGTATTACAGCATGTATTTGATTTTCAACGCAATTATTTATTGAAAGATATGTTTCAAGTGCATAGGGCACATATTATTATGTTAACTGAAGAAAAGTTGATGAAAAGAGAAGAAGCTAAAGTTATACTAACAGCACTTAAAAAGGTAGAGGCAATTCCCAAGGATAGATTATTATATACGGAGCAGCATGAAGATCTTTTTTTCTTAGTTGAACATTTGCTTTCTCAAGAAGCAAAGTGTGAATTTGTAAGTAATATGCATATCGGTAGAAGTAGAAATGATATGGGTGTAACGATGTATCGCATGAGTTTACGGCAATTTGTATTGCGGTTAATGGAACATCATTTATTGCTGCAAGAAAGTATGCTGGAGCTCGCCGGTGAACATATGGAAACAATTATGCCCGCGTATACACATACCCAACCAGCGCAGCCGACAACATTTGGTCATTATGTTTTGGCAATTTACGATACGATGCAACGAGATTTAGAAAGAATGAAAAAAGCGTATCATCTTTTAAATCATTCTCCAATGGGGGCAGCTGCCCTTTCTACAACAAGCTTCCCAATTAAGCGAGAACGAGTGGCACAGTTACTTGGGTTTACAAATGTAATTGAGAACTCATATGATGCTGTTGCTGGAGCGGATTATTTATTAGAAGTTAGCTCGTTACTAATGGTAATTATGACGAATACGAGTAGGTGGATTCATGATTTTTTACTATTAGCGACGAAAGAATATGATGGGATTACTGTAGCGAAGCCATATGTGCAAATAAGTAGTATTATGCCGCAAAAACGAAATCCTGTTTCAATAGAACATGCCCGTGCTATTACGAGTAGTGCTTTAGGGGAAGCATTTACTGTATTTCAAATGATTCATAATACACCATTTGGCGATATTGTCGATACGGAGGATGACTTGCAGCCGTATTTATATAAAGGAATCGAAAAGGCGATTCGTGTTTTTTGTATTATGAACGCAGTTATTCGAACGATGAAAGTAGAAGAGGAAACGTTAAAAAATCGTTCATATAAACACGCGATTACGATTACAGATTTCGCAGATCTTTTAACAAAAAACTATGAAATACCATTTCGGCATGCACATCATGCAGCAAGTACGATTGCGAATATGTCATTGGAGCAGAAAAAGGAGTTACATGAATTACATTTCAAAGACATAAATGTATACTTACAAGAAAATTTGAAAGTAAATTTATTAGAAGAAGAATGGAAAGAAGTTATATCACCAGAAGCTTTTATTCAAAAAAGAAATGTATATGGTGGACCGAGTAAAAAAGAGATGGAGCGTATGATTAAAAATCGAAAAGAGTCATTTCAAAAAGAAGAAGAGGTATTTGAAAAGGAAAAACAAAGAATTTTACAAGCTGAAAATGATTTGAATACGTTAGCTTCGAATATTATTGAATCGTAAAAGAGGGATTTAATGAATTAATCGCCAATACTTAATGAAACTATAAATAGAGAGAAGAGATTGTCGATGATTCAATTACATGTATATGAAGAGATTCTTAATTTTACAGAAGAGGTTACACCATTTTTAGAGAAGAATGAGCAGGAAAATAATCTCATATTAGGTGTATTACAAATGGTCCAAGAACCGATATTTATAGGAGTAGCAAAACAAGGGGAAGAAATTGCAGCTGTATTTCTTCAAACAGAAGAAAAGAAACAAATAATTGTTGCTACGTCTGAGATTTCGGCAGTAGCTATTAAGGAACTTGCAAAAGAGTTAACGAAAGTATATCCAAATATTCCTGGATTGATTGGTAATAAAAAAATCGTACAGAAATTAGCGGAAGAGATTGCAGTGTTAGAGAATAAGAAAACTAATGTTGCAATGGAGCAAGGTATATATGAATTAAAACAAGTAAAGAAAAAGTGGAACGGAGATGGAATCTTTAGAGAAGTAAGTAGTGATGAGCTAACATTAATAGAGCAGTGGATATATCAATTTTGCGAAGATGTGAAGCTTCCTACTACGAAAGAAGAAGCGAAACAAACTGCTCATACATTAATTACTAATCATCGTCTATTTGGTTTAGAAGTAGACGGGAAGATTGTTTCTGTAGCTGCAAAAACGAGACCGACTACAAACAATATAACAGTTAATTTCGTATATACACCGAAAGAAGCTCGGAAAAAAGGGTACGCATCTAGTTGTGTCGCTGCACTTAGTCAACGTATGTTAGATGAAGGCTACAAAACAACTACATTATATACGGACCTGGCAAATCCAACATCAAATAAAATTTATCAAGAGATTGGTTATGAGAAGATGATGGAGTCTGTACTCATATTTTTAGAGAAATAGAATGAAAAGGCACGCTATTATAGCGTGCCTCTTTGTTATTCATCAATTCGAATTACTTCACCCTGCGGGAAATTCTCAGTTTCTAGTAAGTTACGAATAGCTTTCGCAACATATTTAGGTGACAGTAGCTTTCCTTCTTCTTTTAATGCGGTGAATCGATCTAAGTTAATAAAGTCTTCCTTATTTGTTTCACGAATTTGTGCTTGCATATTTGTATCAACAACACCAGGTGCGAAAGCGACAGTTTTTACAGGATATTCTTTCTCCGTTTCTTCAGTAGCTACGCACTGTGTAAACATATTTACACCGGCTTTCGTTGTACAATAAGCTCCCCATCCGAAATAAGGATTTTTTCCTGCTCCAGATGAAATATTTATAATGCGTTTTTCTACTTTCCAGTCTTTCGTATGTTTCATGAAAGTGGAAGTAAGGATCATTGGTGCGATTAAATTAATATGAACGTTCGTAATGAATTGTTCACTTTCTGACTTTTCAATAGGTTTCATTGGTGCAAGTGTTCCTGCATTATTAATTAAATGAATCGATGAGACATTGTCTTTTTGAATAGATGAAAAGACTTCGTTAAAATGAGTTTCTAAATTATGTACATCTTGAAGATCTATGGAATGGAAAATACAATTGCTGTTATATTGTTCTGCGAGTTTAGTAAGCTCTTTATTTTCTCTTCTAGAAATAGAGATGATACTCGTGTTTTCTTCTAACAATTGCGTGGCAATTGCCTCGCCTAAACCTTGTGAAGTTCCTGTTACGATAACGTAGCGCATAGTGTAATAAACTCCTCTCCATATATGTGGAATTTTGTTGGACAACGTACGTTGCATAGTTTGTCTACATTTTATAGTATAGAGCACTTTTTACTATAAATGAAATGAGATGATTGTGTGCCTTTTATGAATCGCTTTACGACAACTGTAACTGGTGCCGTTACGTTCACTGGGAACACGTTGGGACTAAGTCCTACATCACCTGCACCAAACAATAACTTCGGTACGATTGATGTGTTTACAACGATAAATACATCGCTTCAAGTACCTGGATTCCCGGTAGGAACAACGAATGACTGGCCATTAAATTCTTCAAGTGCAATTTTGAACCTTCCAGCAGGGAGTAGTGTTTTATACGCAGAACTAGTATGGGCCGGCACATACCGGACCGATACAGAGGATGTTACAGCATTTTTAAATGATAATATTTCATTTACAACACCAGCAGGAACATTTTCTGTTGCACCAGATCCTGCCACTGCGCAGCAAGGTTCAGTTGGGAACCAGTTTTATTATGTTCGCTCTGCTAATGTAACGAATCTTGTTAATACAGGGGGAGCGGGAACATATACAACGGGTGCTGTACCGGCTACAAGAACTTCTGCTGATCCAACAGTCAGTCGTTCAGCTGGTTGGACGCTTGAGGTAGTTTATCAAAATGCAAGTTTACCTCTTAGGAATTTGTCAGTGTATGCAGGTCAAGAAATTATCGATGCTTCATCGCCACCAGTTGATGCTACTATTTCAGGTTTTGCAACGCCATCTACAGGTGCTGTTACAGGGAGAGTACTTGTAACAGCTCAAGAAGGAGATTCTAACATTGTTGGAGATCAACTTCGCTTTGGACCGAATGCGAATGCTACAGTTGCTTTATTCGGACCGAGAAATCCCGCAAATAATTTCTTTCAGTCACAAATTTGTAATGATAGTGGGAATTTAGATACAACTGGCACCTTTGGAAATTTGAATCAGCCGTTAGGGATAGCTTTAGCCGTCCGAAGACAAGGGTGGGATATTACGAATGTAGATGCTTCGTCATCCTTAGTAAATAATCAAACGTCAGCGACTGTTCGCTTCGTTACAAATGGAGATGGATATGCTGCAGCTGGTTTTGGTGTTCAAATTGATGCGACAGGGCCAATTATAAATCCCGTTAAATCTGTTGATAAAACCGTTGCAGCAGTAGGTGATATTCTCACTTATACGATTACTGTTCCGAATACAGGGACAGGAAGTGCAGAAAACGTTGTATTACAAGACAGTATTCCGAATGGAACGACGTTTATAGCAGGCAGTGTTACAGTAGGTGGAGTAACTCAGCCGAGCGCCAATCCAGCTAGTGGAATTAATTTAGGAACGATACCGAATAATGCTCAAAGAGTTGTTACATTTCAAGTGAGAGTTACGTCATTCCCAAGTCCAAATCCAATTTCAAATCGTGCAATGGTGTCATACCAATTCCGTCCTTTTGTTGGAAGTCCTCCTATCACAAGTACAGCTTCTTCAAATACAGTACAGACGACGGTAAATCGCGCAAATGTAAGTTTGCAAAAATCTGTAGATTTACAGACGGCAACACTTAATGATGTATTAACGTACACAGTTAATGTGACGAATAATGGGAATGTCGCTGCAAATAATGTGATTTTTGTTGATAGTATACCTGCTGGAACAACGTTTGTAACAAATAGTGTTACGGTAAATGGAGTAGCTCGACCAGGAGCGAATCCAGCAAGTAGTATTAATCTTGGAAGTATTAATGCTTCGCAAACGACTGTAGTACGCTTTCAAGTTCGAGTGACATCTAATCCTCTTGTAAATCCAATTCCGAACCGTGCAAGTGCAACGTTTAACTTTATTCCGGTTCCTGGTCAACAACCGGTTTCAGGCCAAGCGACAAGTAATACAGTATTTACTACAATAAATATAGCCGATATAAGAACGAGAAAAACAGTAGATAGAGCTTTTGCGACAATTAATGACGTTCTTACGTATACCGTTACAATTGAAAATACAGGAAATGTACTGGCGACGAACGTTATTTTTCAAGATCCAATCCCAATTGGAACGACTTTTATACCAAATAGTGTAACTGTTGATGGAGTTTCGCAACCTGGGGCAAATCCAGCGACTGGGTTTACGGTAGCGAATATATCTCCAGGTGGAAGTAGAACGGTGACTTTTCAAGTACGAGTTACATCTACCCCATCAGGAGGCACGATTGCGAATCGCGGTAATGTATCTGCTAATTTCGTCGTTATTCCGAATCAACCGCCAGTAACGATTAATAGGCAAACGAATACCGTTGTAACACAAGTTAATACAGGTGGTTTAAATGTAATAAAAGAAGTGAATACAACGCAAGCAGCAGTAGGGGATACTTTAACGTATACGATTGCCGTTCAAAATACAGGAAACGTTCCGCTAACAAATGTATTTTTCCAAGACCCTATTCCTTCTGCTGTTTCATTTGTTGCAAATTCTGTAACAATTAATGGAGTACCGCAAAGTGGATTGAATCCGAATCCAGGATTTTCTCTTCCAAATATTCCTGCGGCTCAAACAGTTGTAGTCACATTTGACGTATTAATTGTACAGGATCCAGAAAATGAAGATATTTTAAATCAAGCAAATGTAACAGCAAGTTTTCAAGTGAATCCGAGTGAACCACCAGTAACAATTAATGTTCCTAGTAACATTGTTAACACAACTGTACAATCGGGGAATTTTGAAGTTGTGAAAGCAGTCAATACGGATGTTGCAACGGTAGGGGATGTTTTAGTATATACAATCGAAATCATAAATGCAGGTAGTGTACCAGCGACAAATGTATTTTTCCAAGATTCAATTCCGCAAGGGACATTATTTATTGAAAACAGTGTATTAGTTAATGGTGTTTTACAAGAAGGAGCAGATCCAGAACTTGGATTCCCACTAAATAATTTGCCTACTGGCGCAAGTGTAATTGTTTCGTTTGAAGTATTAATTGATGAAATTCCCCAAGGAAATAATGTCGTAAATAATGCGAATGTAACTGGAGATTTCCTTGTAAATCCAACAGAGCCACCAATTACTGTAACAGTACCAAGTAATACTGTTATGACAGTTGTGAATTCTTCAGGGCTAAATGTAATGAAGAGCGTAAGTGCTAGTGAAGCCGGTGTAGGAGATACGTTAACGTATACAGTTCGTATACAAAATAGTGGAACAGTAGCAGCGACAAATGTATCATTCCTTGATCCGATTCCACCTGGAACAACGTTTGTTGCGAATAGTGTAACAATAAACGGGATATCTCAACCTGGTTTAGATCCGACAACTGGATTTCCGCTTGCTAATATTCCGGTAGGTACGATGGTAACAGTTACTTTCCAAGTGTTAATTACAAGTGTACCATCAAATAGAGTTCTTCCGAATAATGCGAATGTCACTGCTGATTTCCAAGTAAGTCCTCTCCAGCCACCAATTACAATTGTAACGATTAGTAATATTGTTGTGACGCGAGTGAATGTAGGATCACTTAATGTAATGAAGAGTGTAAATACACCACAAGCAGGTATAGGAGATACGTTAACGTATACGATTCTTATTCAAAATACAGGAACTGTTCCTGCAACAAATATCATTTTTCAAGATCCAATCCCAACTGGAGCTACATTTGTAGCGAATAGTGTAACGATAAATGGAGTTGTTCAGCAAGGCGCGAATCCTATGACAGGTTTTCCAGTACCAAATATTCCAGTCGGGCAAACCGCTACAATTACGTTTCAAGTTACAGTGACGAGTGTTCCAAGTGGAGGGAATATAAGAAATCAATCGAACGTTACTGCAAGCTTCCTTATAAATCCGGCAGGACCTCCTATAACGACTGCTACGAATAGTAATTTTGTAGTGACACAGGTAAATACGGCACAGTTAAATATACAAAAATCTTCATCTGTACAACAAGCAGCACTTGGAGAGACTTACACGTATTCTGTTGTCATTCGAAATAATGGCACAGTACTAGCGACGAATGTTTCTTTCATTGATCCGATTGCAACAGAAACAACATTTGTCGCAAATAGTGTAACGATAAATGGAACGCCTCAACCTGGCTTTGACCCAAATGTTGGTTTCCCGCTCCCTAATATCGCAGCTGGAACATCATTGACAGTAACGTTCCAAGTTACGGTAGTTGCACCGTCTACACGTGGAGCAGTACTAAACACAGCATCTGCTACAGCCACTTTTTTATTAAATCCTTTACAACCGCCTGTAACAACGACAAATTCAAGTAATACGACAGTAGTTACAATACCGTTACCTCCTCCTGGTGAAGTAACAGCAACAAAAACTGTAAATGTTGCTGCTGGAGCTGTTGGAGATGTATTAACGTATACCGTTCTAATAACGAATGTAGGAATTATACCTGTTACAGATGTACTCTTCCAAGATGTCATTCCAGAAGGAACAACATTTGTCGCAAATAGTGTAACGATAGGTGGAATACAGCAACTTGGTGTAAATCCTGGAATAGGATTTACAGTTACTCCGTCATTAAATGCTGGTGGAAGTATTACGGTAACATTCCAAGTGACGATTACAGAGATTCCAGATAATGAAGTCATATTAAACGATGCTGACGTTACATTTACTTCACAACCAAATCCGCAGGAACCACCGATTACGCAAACGATATTAACAAATTTAGTCGTTACGACGATTAATATAGCGTCTATTTTCCCATTAAAACTAGTAGATAAAGAGGCAGCAACGGTTGGAGAAATATTAACTTACGATGTACTAATTTTTAACTTTGGAACAGTGCCGGCAACAAATGTTCAATTTCTTGATTCTAGTACGAGTGGTGTAGCATTTGTTCCAGGAAGTGTGAGTATAAACGGAATACCAGAGCCTGGATTAGATCCGTTCATAGGCTTTACAGTTCCAGATATACCTGTAGGTGATTTTGTACTTGTCACATACCAAGAGATGGTAACGAGCATACCTCAAGGTGGAACAGTAGTTAACTTTGTGGATGTTACGGCTACATTTGCTGTAAGTGGAACAGAGCCGCCTATTACTGAAACAACGACAAGTAACACGACATTAACGAAAATAAATGAATCTGGTTTGAATGTTTTAAAATCAGTAAGTCAGCCGGTTGTTGCAGTAGGAGATACAATCACATATACAACAGTAGTTCAAAATACGGGAACAGTGACAGCGACGAATGTTCAATATAGTGATGTATTACCTTCCTCTATAACATTCATACCGAACAGTGTAACGATAGACGGTGTGTTACAACCTGGATTCAATCCTAATAATGGATTCCCGCTTCCAGATATAAATCCAGGTGAAAGTGTAGAAGTAACCTTCCAAGTAACCGTCGTCAGTGTGCCATCAAACGGAACGATTGCCAATACGGCTAACGTGACTGGAAGCTTTATATTAGTACCAGGAGAACCACCAGTTATAGTAAACCAACCAAGCAATACAACACTCACAACTGTAAATAGAGGACGATTTAATGTTATAAAACAGGTGAACAGGGCTGCGACTCTCGTTGGCGATGTATTAACGTATACAGTGCAAATAACGAATACGGGAACAGTAACAGCTAACAATGTTCAGTTTATTGATACGATTTCAGCAGGAGCGTCATTTGTCCCAAATAGTGTAACGGTAAATGGAACTCCGCAACCTGGTTTAAATCCGATTACTGGGTTTGGAATTGGCGATATACTTGTTGGCAATACGACTATAGTGACGTTCCAAGCGACAGTGACAAATATTCCATCTTCAGGAACGATAACGAATGTTGCAAATATAACAGGAAGTTTTACTTTAGTACCAGGAGAACCACCAGTTGTAGTAACAGAGCCGAGTAATACGACAATAACAAGGGTAAATAGAGGGCGATTCAATGTTATAAAAACTGTCAACAAACAGGCGACACGATTAGGAGATACGTTAACGTATAGTGTGCAAGTTACAAATACAGGAACGGTAACAGCGACAAATGTGCAATTTATTGACGTTCCATCACCTAGTTTAGAATTCGTTCCAGGGAGTGTACAGATAAATGGGATTCCGCAAGTAGGTTTAGATCCTTTTGTAGGCTTTTCATTACCGGATCTCCCAGTAGGAGATAGTGTACTCATAACGTTTGAAGTAACTGTAATCTCAATCCCGCCTTCTAATAGCATTATGAATTCGGCGAGTGTAACGGGTAGTTTTGAACTTATTCCAGGAGAACCACCGTTTACAATTACGAGTTCGAGTAATACGACAGTAACTCCAGTAAATAGAGGCAGTTTAGATATGCTAAAAGAAGTAGATCATCCAATTGTTGGAGTAGGAGAAACGGTAACGTATACTGTTCGTATATTAAATACTGGTACGGCTGATGCGATGAATGTTCAATTTATAGACGTGTTATCTCAGGAAGCTGATTTTGTCCCAAATAGTGTAACGATAAATGGAATACCACAGCCGGGGTTAAATCCACAGATTGGATTTACGATACCAGATATCCCAGTCGGTGAAACGGTGATTGTAACATATGAAGCTACGATTACAAGTTTTCCTGATGGTGGTACGGTAGTGAACGTTGCTGGGGCATTAGCAGAGTATATTTTAGTACCAGGAGAGCCACCAGTTACAGTGATGGACACAAGTAATACAGTTATTGTAACGGTAAATACTGCAATTTTATTTGTTGCAAAAGGAGCGGATTTTGAAGTAGCAATGGTAGGAGATGTTGTCACTTACGGAATTGCTGTTATAAATGATAGTACAGTTCCTGTGACGAATATTATTTTAACAGACATCATTGACCCAAATACGTTATTTATAAATGGCACGGTAACAGTAAATGATGTACCTTTTCCATTTGCCAATCCGAATACTGGTATCCCTTTAGGTAATTTTCAGCCAAATGATGCAGCGATTATTAATTTCCAAGTTGTAATAACAGGAGGGCAAATAAATAATTTAGTTACAAATACAGCTACAGCGAATGGGCTTGCAACTGTAAATCCTAATGAGCCGCCAGTAGTAGTTGAAGGCGATAGTAATACAGTTGTTATCCCGTTTATTCCTCAAAATGTTTCAACAACAGTCGTAAAAACGGCAGATCTTCAATCAGCAACGATAGGCGATGTTATTACGTTTACGACAGTTATTACGAATACGGGGGATACAGCGATACAAAATATTCGTTTTCAAGATATGTTAGATAGTAGTTTTCGATTTGTTCCTGGAAGTGTAACTGTTGATAATACGCCAGTGCCAAATGTAAGCCCAGTATTAGGGTTTCTTATAGGAAGTTTAAATCCAGGTGAAGCACGGACAGTTTCGTTCCAAGTAACAGTTCAGAGTGCACCAAGCGGTTCAGGAAATTATATTAATCAAGCGAGTATTCGCTTCGAACATCAAGTAGGCACAGTATTGCCACCTGTTACACAAATAATAGATAGTAACATAGTTGTCATTCCATTTGTTCCAACGATAGAACAAATTTGTGAAACAAACTTTAATTGTTTAGACAAAATTCCATTTCACTGTTCCCCGTGTAATCAGTTGCGAATAAATAAAAAATAAACACAAAAAGAGCATCCTGAAAGAATAGGATGCTCTTTTTGTTTAGATCAAGTAGCTTCTTCTTCGGGAGAAGTGAAAAATTCGTTGATTTTGTTGGAGAGTAGAAATGGAATAGCTCCTTTTATAACGGAAATGTCCCAGTCCCACCATGCAAGGTTTTCTAGTTTTTCAATGATTTCTTGCGGGAAACGATATCGAACTAGTTTGGCAGGATTACCAGCGACGATTGCATATGGAGGTACGTCTTTTGTAACAACACTCTTGGCCCCGATAATGGCCCCGTTACCAATTGTAACACCAGATAAAATGCAGGATTGATAACCAATCCATACATCATTGCCGACTACGATATCACCTTTTGAAGAAGGATGCCCAGTAATGTGTGCTCCTTCTTCGAAGAGGACATTAAATGGATAAGTTGTTATCCAATCAGCACGATGTTCACCGCCAAGTACGAAAACGACTTCTTCTCCTAATGAACAAAACTTACCTATTTTTAATTTTGTTTCATCATTCCAAGAAAAAATAATAGGGCCTACTTTACTGTAAGTATAATCACCGATATCATATTTATTATATTCAGGTTTTTGATTTAAATATAACATACCAATTTTAGCATCCTCTCTAAAGAAAGTAATGGATATGGAACATTATATGCAAGGTGAAGTAAGGCGAACTATGTTGTATGAAATAGTAATGTGCAAAAATGTTAGTAGGCAAGATGAATAAAAGGGAGTGAAATGTATGAGATACGAAATGGGATTATATAATAAACCTTTTCAGTCGATTCAATTAGGAAAAAAAGTATATGAAGTACGCTTATACGATAAAAAACGTCAACTTATAAAACAAGACGATGAAATTGTATTTACGAACCTTACGACAGCAGAAACGATGGCTGTAAAAGTAACGGAGATAAAACGATACGAAAGCTTTAAAGCAATGTACGAACAAATTGATAAAAAATTATTTGATTGTGAAGAACTTAGTATAAAAGAAATGTTAGAAAGTACATACGGAATATATACGAAAGAACAAGAAAAAGAATGGGGAACAGTTGCGATTGGTGTTGAGGTAATAAAGTGAGAAGAAACCGCGGTGTAGCTATAATTATACAAGGTGGTAAAATCGCTCTTATAAAACGTGTTCGAGAAGGTGAAATGTATTTTGTTTTTCCAGGCGGGGGAATTGAAGAAGGAGAAACACCTGAAGAAGCAACGAAGCGAGAGGTTTATGAAGAATTAGGGGTACATATACAAGTGGAGCATCTGATTGCAAAGGTGGAGTATAAAGGTACGGAGTATTATTATAATGCCCATATTATAGGTGGAGTTTTCGGAAGTGGTAAAGGCGAGGAGTTCGAGCTGAAAGATAGAGGGAGCTATATTCCTTTATGGATGCCGGTAAATGAGTTGCCAAATTTAAATGTAAAACCTTATGATATGGCCAAATGTGTATTTGATTATTATGGAATATAAGGTCTGACAACATACAAAAAAAACCATTGACATAGCCTTCTGATTTAAGTATTGTATTCGAGTATGTTTATAATCAGGAGGTTTATATGAGCAATCAAACTACTACACATCATGTGAAAATGACAACAGCAGATCCATCTGGAATTGGTCTATTTGGATTAGCGATGGTAACACTTGTAGCATCATCTCAAAAGTTAGGCTTAACAGATGGCGTTTCACTTGTATTACCATGGGCAATCTTTTTAGGAGGATTTGCACAAATCTTTGCATGCATTCACGATGCAAAGCATAACAATACGTTCGGTACAACAGCATTTGGTGCGTACGGCCTATTTTGGTTAGGTGTTGGAATGACTTGGTTAATTCAACTCGGAGTATTTGGCGAAAAATTAGCCCAAACTGCAGATTCAAAACAGCTTGGTGTAGCCTTTATCGGATACTTGATTTTCACGATCTTTATGACAATTGGTGCAATGGAAACACATAAAGTATTATTTATGATTTTCGTCCTTATTGATTTCTTATTTATTGGTCTTTCATTAAGTACTTTAGGTGTTATGCCGCACGCAATGCATAATTTAGCAGCGTATTCTGAACTATGTATTTCATTATTATCTTTCTATGGTTCAGCAGCAGCCGTGTTAAATACACACTTCGGAAAAGTTGTATTACCAGTTGGAAAACCATTTGGTATTTTTAAAAAGTAATAAAAAAGAACAGATGATTGTATAGTCATCTGTTCTTTTTTATTTATTTATTTATTGCTACAGCAGTAGATCCTGTCATTTCGGAAATCTTTTGAGAGCTTGCTGGGCTACCATCTATCGTTACATGAACTTGTTGCTTAGGGTTCGAGGTAACAACCCAGGCGTTTGGTAAATAGCGTGATTTATGAGATAAGGTTGAAGGGATGTTTAAAATGTCTCCCATTGCGTACAATGTTGCTGACGAGCCCCCGTCCATTGCCATTGCATTTATGGCCCCTTTTTCATAAAGAATATCTTGGCAGTCTCTTAAAGAAGCTCCGATACTATGAGGTTGTCTTCCATCAATGATGAAAAACATAATTGATCCATCTTTTTTCTGAGCCATAATACTTCGGGGACCATAGCCCCATCCGCCATCATTTGTAATCATTTTTTCGCCATTTACAATTAGTTGAGGCATAAAGCCAGCAGCGGAAACGACATTCTTATTTAACAGTTGATTAGCAGAAAACTCTCCTGAAACCATTTGTCCGTATTTTGTAAGTCCACTGACGAGAGTAGGGGTATTAATGTCTTGCGGTGTGTTTATAACTTTCCCGTTTTCAATAACAATACCGATGCCTGTTTTACCACCACCATGCCCCGTTTCATCCCAGAACCCACTAGCATTTACAGCAGCAAGTGCATGGTTTCGTTTTGCCATGACATATATTTTTTCTCCAACGTCTTTCCCTTCTGAACCTTGTTGTGTAACGAGCTTTACATTTAATGGATTACTAATAGTCATTAATTTACCTTCAAAAAAATGATCATTGTATTTTTTCTTTATCGTTTCAATCGAAACGTTTAATGGTGCATTTTTCTTTCGCTCTAATTCTTGTTTTGAAAGTTTAGTATTGGCAAAATCGCTGTTTTTCCATTTTGGATTTGTAATGGATTGAGAAATATCATTTAACTCGTTATCAGACAGTAATGTAATTTTTGCGTATTGCGGATGTTGAGACGTTAAAATACTTTCCGCTGCGATGACACGTAAATTATGGCCGTATGAAGTGCCAAATAGAATAATGGCACCCACTGTTAATAATAGTGCTGTCAAAAGGGATGATATTTTTAAAAGTCTAATAAAAAATTTTTTCATTAGAAAGACTCCTCTTTTTGTAAGATCGAAATTGTTTGTTACCTAAAAATAATGAAATGTGTAAATGGCCTTTCGCATTATATATGCAACATATTAAATGTGAAAGGATGTATATACAATAAGTTGAGAAACTAGATTTGGCAATAGATGAATATGAATGTTAATACTCAAAATGAAAAGGGAATAGTCAGATGTACCATTTCTTTTAACATAAATGAAAAGGATATAAATTGAATGAAAATAATAATTGAAATTGATTCTCATTATTAATATAATGAGAATGAGAATCAATTATTGTAAGAGGGGGATGCCAAAGTGGCGAAAATTTTAATAGCGTATGCAAGTATGTCAGGGAATACAGAGAGTATTGCTGACTTAATTAAAGTAAGTTTAGATGCCTTTGATCACGAAGTAGTATTGCAAGAGATGGAAGGTATGGATGCTGAAGAATTATTAGCTTATGATGGAATCATTTTAGGATCTTATACGTGGGGTGATGGTGAATTACCATTTGAAGCGGAAGATTTCCATGATGAGTTAGAAAATATAGATTTAACGGGTAAAAAAGTGGCTGTTTTTGGATCAGGTGATACGGCGTATGAGCTGTTTTGTGAAGCGGTAACGATATTTGAAGAACGTCTTGTAAAATGCGGGGCAGAACTTGTACAAGAAGGATTGAAAATTGAATTAGCTCCAGAAGATAAAGAAGACGTTGAAAAATGCAGTGATTTTGCAATTGCTTTTGCCGAGAAGTTCTAGGAACGGGAGTGTCAACGTGGAAACAATGTTAAGTGCAACTGCTATTACAAAGTTAAGAGATGGAAAGCTTTTGTTAGCTACTACATATAATGGTTTATTCATTGAAAAAGATGGAGAATGGAAACAGGCTTTAACTGGTTTCCGAAAACGAATTCGAGATTTACATAGTGAAGGTAACGTAGTTTACGGAGTAGGGGACGAAGGAGTTTTTATTCGTAGTATGAATGGTGGAGAAACGTGGACGATCCAGCGCTTTCCAACGAAAGCAACGAGCTGGAATGTATGTAGTAATGAGAATGGAACAGTAATTGCTCATGGAGATAAAACACTGTATCATTCTAATAATTTTGGTTCCACATGGGAGACTATTCAGCCATTTCTTAATTACGGTAGTGAGGCACCATCTATTCGATCATTATTTTTATATAAACATTACTTATTTATCGGTACGAAAATACATACTAAATATGGTGGTGTTTGGCTTTTTGATTTAGAGACACGTAAATTAAAAAGGATTAAAATAGCGATGAATCAGATGATTTCTGCGTTGACTATACATAATTCCTATTTAGTAGCGGCAAGTGGATCGTGCAAGGGAATTAGCGGAAATATTTCTTTTTGCAGAATAGATGAGAGTATCGAAAGTGATAAAATAGGTTGGCATACATGTCAAAGTGAACAAAAAGCGAGTAGTTATTTAGATTTAAGTGTGGATCAACATGTGTTATATACAACGTCAACGCAAAATAAGGCGGGAATTAGCACTGTTTGCCGTGTGCTTCTTGAAGAAGGAATTGTTACAGTATGTGATTCGGTTAAAGGGCATGGTTGGCGCATTGTTAATGAAAAAGAAGGCTATGTTGTAGCTGGATCAGGTGAATTAAAAGCGATGCAGTGGAAAAAAAAAGCTGTATAACTTTAAAAAAACTTTACTTTTATTATATTGGTATGATATAGTTACTTTAAACCATTTTACTTTTAATAATATAGAGATTTAAATGAGCTGTAACTTCCGAGGAGGATAGCAATGTTAAATCTCCTCTGGGGTTGCAGTTTTTTAATATATGATGTATTATTGTAAAGTGGTTGAAAATGAATATGTACATATAGGTACATTGTAGGAGGATTTTTTAAATGCAAAACGGTAAAGTAAAATGGTTTAACGCAGAAAAAGGTTTCGGTTTCATCGAGGTTGAAGGCGGAGAAGACGTATTCGTTCATTTCTCAGCTATCCAAGGCGACGGCTTCAAATCTTTAGAAGAAGGTCAAGAAGTTACTTTCGAAGTAGAACAAGGTAACCGTGGACCTCAAGCTACAAACGTAAACAAGAAGTAATTATGAAAAAAAGAAGGGCTTGCCCTTCTTTTTTTTTTGCGTTTTTATTGAATATCCTCCTATGTACATGTAATAATAAGACTGAATTTTTGATTTTTATGCGAAGTTTTTCATGCATAAAGTGCATTAATAAATAAATACTGAAAATAAAGTATGTGTGTGAAAAGGAATTTAGAAAGAGGTAAATAAATTGAAAAACGCTACACACTTCATTGTGTTTGATATTGAAAGGAATTTTAGGCCGTATAAATCAGAAGATCCGTCAGAAATAGTTGATATTGGAGCTGTAAAAATAGATGTGAGTACAATGAAGGTTATTGGAGAATTTTCAGAGTTAGTAAAACCAAGTGCCCCATTAACTCGTCATACAACAAAATTAACTGGAATTACAAAGAAAGATTTAATAGGTGTAGGGAATTTCCCTCAAATTATAGAGAAATTTATTCAGTTCATCGGAGAAGATTCAATATTTGTTTCATGGGGAAAAGAAGATTACCGTTTTCTATCTCAAGATTGTACATTATACGGTGTAGAATGCCCATGTATGGAAAAAGAGAGTAGATTTGATGTGCAAAAATTTGTTTTTCAGGCGTATGAAGAATTATTTGAGCATACACCAAGTTTACAATTAGCAGTGGATCAGCTCGGCTTAACGTGGGAAGGGAAGCAGCACCGGGCTTTAGCAGATGCTGAGAATACAGCAAATATCTTTCTGAAAGTATATGGCGAGAGAGATATTAACAAGCGATACAAGAGACATGGTGAGCTTGAACTTGTAAAGAACGGAAAACTAACAGAAAAAGCGAAAAAAAGGATGCGGAAATGGGTGTTTAAAGAACTGAGAAAAAATACAGAGCGTCCTTTTGTATGGAGTGCATTTGAAAGTAGTGACACGTGGGAAGGTATAACGGAAAGATATTATATAAGTGAATCAGCAGTAGAACTTCTGAAAAAACACTTTCCTACTGCGGTGAGAAAAGCGGAGCGGCAGCTTAGGTATTTGGCTGAGATGGAGAAAGTAGTAGAAGAAAGTTAGTAATAAAATTTATTTTATTCATATGTACAACTAGACTTCAGGATTAAGTTGCTGAAGTTTAGTTGGAAAATTCACGGCTTGTCCTGTATTGTTAATGGAATATTTTGTTGTTTTTAGTACGGATATACATAGAAAAGAGTGTAGTTTAATGGAAGCAATCTTTAACATTTTAACCGTTTTAGTTTTTTTGATAATATTTACCACACTATTTGCACTAATTACACTTCCTTTCATAGCAAAGAAGAAGAATTGGAAAAAGCTTAATATATCTTTAGCTCGTGGTGTATTAAAGATTAAAATCGAAGAGTAAGGTAAGAGTCTTATATAAGGGAGGTGTGATAGTGATAGACTTGGAAATCAAAGATGTCACCGTACAGATGGAATTAAATGGTGTCTTTTGGAATGAGGATGGAATTGCTGAAATGATGGTGACTACAAAAGCGGAGCATTCTCTTATTCTTCGTCTAGTAGTTGACTTAGAAAGTAAAACGATTCGTGCGATGAATGCCGAGATAGTGGGTGGGTTCTGTCCTCTATGTAAACAGAAAAGGAACGAATGTAGTGAACTTAATGACGTGCAAAATAAAATGGATATTTTAGAAGAAGCCTACGATTGGGTGAGAGAGCATCCGGAATATCGTTTTCAATTATCTTTTTACGAGTACAATAAATTTGAGGTAGTAAAGTGAAATTTTCATTTTAACAACATACATAATGACTAAAAGGAAAAACACCAAAAACTTATAGAAGGACTTGGTCAACTAGAAATATTGAAGTAGATGTCTCTCATGGAAATATGCTTGATTCTACAAGAAATGTCATCTTGGAGCAAAAATATTTTTTAAAAATAAGCATATTTGTTATAAAGAAGAAAAACCGATTCTTAGTAGAATCGGTTTTTAATATAAATGTCAACTATGTCCCAAATAAAAGAGCGCTTGTTAATAGAGCTCAGTAAAAATAGGTATATGGAAGCATTTATTCAATCCCATTCGGATCATAAGAATACTGCTGTTTATTCTCAATCCGCTCAATTACGTCTTGTAATTCATCCGGCTTCAAAAACTCAATTGGAGAGAAGCCTTTCTCAAACGTAAGTGTATCAGCCTCAATCATTAATACATATCGGTCGTTTACCTTTGCAATATGTATTAGGTCTCCGAAATCAGCAAGCAAAGCCTTCACAGAGATATGATCTGCTTTTAGCTTTAATTCCACTTCAGGGGCGTGCTCGACGATTTGAGCAGTAGCTTCCATTACTTCTTCGGTTGAAAATTGTTCCATAATTTCGCGTTTCGGACTGGCAGCCCATACTTCCATCGCTTGGTCGAATTGTTCGCGTTCTTCAGTACCTTCTTCAAATACATCTTCAATTTGGTCGTATACCATGTCCATTACTTGTGTTTTCATAATTTCAGGCATAGAGCGTTCGTATTCGACGAATTTTAAGAAGTCTTCAAAGTAGCGGGCGTGTGATGCTTGGTGTATTTTTAGTTCGCCAGGCTCCACCATACCTTCTTCAGGCATGTATGGGTACTGAATAGATTTCATATTCTTTGTTGTGATGGCCATTTCAACGTTACGAATAAGTGTTGATTCATCAGAAATGGAAGCAACCTTTGGTTCGAAGTCACATTTCATTACGAATACGAATGGATCATCAAAGTATTTGCGTAGTTTTGCTTGAGCGATTAAAAACACACCACCACGTACAGCGCTTGTGTCAAGGTATGTATAAACGAGAGGTTCGCTCATATCTTTGAAGTTTTCTTTTGTTTCTGCAAAGCGAATACGATTAAATAAGTTGTAATGAGGGTTTGAATCGAGTTCATGCCCTTCTTCTACAATAAAGCGACCGATCTTCGTTGGGGCTTGTTCTGTTTTTGCGTGACGTTCTACTTTTCGCTTTGAAATTTTTAATAATTCACCATTCAAAAATTCTTTTAAAGAGCTATCTTCATACTCTTCAGCGTCTAATGTTTGAAAATGTTTATAGCGCTTATCAACTGCTTCACCTTTTCCTTCTACTTGTACTACATAAAAGGAAAGAAAATTTATTTCAAAATCCATATTTATCACCTTGTTTCATTTCATTAACTCTTATCAGTATAGAGATGGAAAAAACTTTCGTCAATTTATATAAGGAAGGGGGAGTCCCTTCCTTATATATTTGTTATTTTCGAAATTAAAATCCGTCTTCTAATGCTGAAAATGGAATGTTTAGCCTGTTTTCTACTGTACGTAAACGCTGATTTAAGCGATTTAATCTACGTGTATGACGCTCAACTGTGTTTTCTAGTTGACGTACTCTTTGCTCGAGATCATTTACTCGTCTTTCTAATTGACGGTTTCCAGTGCCAGGGAAAGAGATTGGAAGTTGAAATTGGCGATTTGGATCATATGGATCAATTTGCTCTGTTTGATCTATATATTGTTGGTATTGTGCCTGTAAATCATACTGAGGTTGGTAACCATATTGGTTATATGAATCATAAGGGTTGTAGGGATACATAAAAAAATCCTCCATTTCTTTATAATAGGTTAAATTCACCATAATGTATGTGCAAAAGCGGAGTAGTGGCACGGCAAATACCTATATACACTGAAGCGAATGATTGTTTTTACCTATAAAATCTCGGTTTAAGTTGTTTAATAATGATCACATATGAAAAATCGGTATTACGGTTTCTAAAGCATGCAGGTGAATAAAGAGGTGAAATGAAAGGGTTTTACATTTGTATTTTATCTGTTAAATGGTATATACTGGATGGGGATAAGTTACATAAAAGTTACAATCTTATCAAACTCGAAAATTTATATAAATATGTATAGACATTTACAAAAGAAAAGAGTAATTTTAATAGAGTAAAAAACAACTTGTAACATTTTCTAAATATATTGTAAAATGATTGTAACAAAAGATACATAAAAATGAAATAATACATAAGAAATAATGTTGGGGAAAAGGAGAGAGTATATTGTTCCGAAAAATAAAGGGTATATTAGTAGGGGTGCTATGTGTAGCTGTAGTAAGTGGTTGTGGCACAAAAGTAAGTGATGTGGCATTAGTAAGTGATTTTGGTGGGAACGTTGTAGAGGCTAAGGCTGATGTACAGGATTCAATTAGCTTAGTGGATGCGCGTACTGGTACTGAGGTGAAAAAAATAGACTTATCGAGCTTAGGTTATTTTGAAGATGAGGCGAAATTCAAAAAATCGGTAACGAAGGTTGCAGGTGAAGTTGGGAAAAGCGTTGACAAAAAGATGGTTCCTTCACGTATAGCTCCTGATGGATCATGGCAAGAAGGAAAGCCTTCTTTTGAATTAATGGAAAAAGAATTAGTAGATAAATTATTAAACGTTGGTATGTGGGATTCTTCATATCAGTTACCTATCGTTGAGAAAAAGCCTACCGCAACATTAAGTGATGCGCAAGGAAGTGGCACGGTAATTGGTAGATATGAAACGAATTTAGGTGGATCAGCAGGTGGCCGTATTGAGAATATTCGTTTGTCGGCAGCGAGCATAAATGGAGTTGTATTAGCAAAAGGAGACAGTTTCTCTTTCAATGCATTAATCGGTGATACAACGCCAGATAAAGGATATCAATTAGGTAAAGAAATTGTAGATGGTAAATTAGTAGATGGTTATGGTGGTGGCGTTTGTCAAACATCATCAACGCTATACAATGCAGCAGATCAAGCTGGTTTGAAAATGGTAGAGAGAACTACACATTCTAAAACAGTAGGTTATGTCCCTCAGGGAAGAGATGCTACAATTGCTTATCCATATTTAGACTTAGTATTTGAAAATACGAATGATGCTCCTGTTAAGCTTTATATGGGCATTCAAGGCGGAAAGTTAGTTGCTGAAGTACATAAGATGAAATAAATATGTAGTTAAAGGATAATAAAGTAAAATATTTATAGTTTCTATAATTGAAGCCATCTCTTCTGAATTTCAGAGGAGATGGCTTTTGTGTACAGTTTATTAAGAATAGTAAATTGATGTATTACTAGTATGTTTGAACAAGGGTTGAGTTTAATTCTTAGTTTTCCTATTGACATTGTTTAATTTTAACTGTATTCTTCATAATAACAACTAAATAAATGGAAAAATTTATTGGTTTTCTTATCAAGAGAGATGGAGGGACTGGCCCGGTGAAATCTCAGCAACAGGCTAAAAAAGCACTGTGCTAATTCCAGCAAACGTATGAGGCGTTTGGAAGATGGGGGGAAATGGATTAACATTCAACTCTTCTTATATGTGTAAGAAGAGTTTTTTTGTTTAGAGAGGGGGGGAGAAAATGAAATTTGATGTAGCGTATTTTTTAGAAAGTTTTCCGCAATTATTTAAGTATGTATACATAACTTTAGGGATTACTGTAGTTTCCATGATTATTTCTTTCTTTATAGGGATTGGCTTGGCGATCATTACAAAAAACAAAACGAAATTTTTATATCCAATTGCAAGGGTGTATATCTCTTTCTTTAGAGGGACACCGTTATTAGTTCAATTGTTTGTGTTATATTTCGGATTGCCACAAATATCTCCGGCTTTTACAGTACTTACAGCTATGCAAGCAACTTTAATTGGCCTCAGTTTAAATAATGCTGCTTATTTGTCAGAAATCATTCGAGGTTCATTAAATGCTGTGGAATCAGGGCAAATGGATGCTTGTTTATCAGTTGGAATGACAAAAGCACAAGCGATGCGACAAATTATCTTTCCGCAGGCTATTCGTGTAGCAGTGCCGTCACTTGGAAATAATTTTGTTGGATTGTTAAAAGAATCTTCGTTATCTTTTGCACTTGGAGTGGCTGAAATATTGGCACAAGCGAAAATGCTGGCGGCACAATCGTATCGTTATATGGAAAGCTATTTAGCGGTAGCGATTGTGTATTGGATTATTACAATCGTAATCAGCTGGGGACAGAAAAGGTTGGAGAAGAAACTTGATGCACCGTATTTATAAGAGAAATGAGGTGATATATGTGATTGAGTTGAAAAATTTGTATAAATCTTACAAACATAATGAAGTGCTGAAAGGAATCTCACTTACTGTAAAAAAAGGGGAAGTGGTAGTAATTATTGGACCTTCTGGTTCAGGGAAATCGACATTACTACGATGTTTAAATTTATTAGAACAACCGGATGATGGCAGTATTAGAATTGAAGATTTAGAGATTCATACGAAGAAACTTTATCAAAAAGAAATCATAAAATTACGTCAAAAAACAGCTATGGTTTTTCAAAACTATAATTTATTTAAAAATAAAACAGCATTGCAAAATATTACAACAGCATTAACGGTTGTACAGAAAAAAAGTGAAGAAGAGGCAAATGGAATAGCGAGAGAAATATTAAAACAAGTAGGCTTAGCTGATAAAGAAGATTTTTATCCGGCAATGTTATCAGGTGGACAACAGCAAAGGGTAGGGATTGCTAGGGCAATGGCTTTAAATCCAGCTGTATTATTGTTTGATGAACCGACTTCAGCACTTGATCCAGAATTAGTTAATGAGGTATTGCAAGTTATTAAAGACTTGGCAAGACAACATATAACGATGGTTATTGTTACACATGAAATGAATTTTGCAAAAGAGGTGGCTGATCGCGTTATTTTTATGGCTGATGGAATTATCGTAGAGCAGGGAACGCCAGAAGAGATTTTTCGAAACCCACAAAATGAACGTACGAAAAAGTTTTTACGGCAATTAAATGCATCTGAAGAAGGAAATCATTTCGTTATTTAGGAGGAAGAGTTATGAGAAAATCGTCATTATTACTAACATTAGCATTAACACTATCAGTTGGAGCTTTGTCTGCATGTGGTTCTAATGCAGCAAGTAAAAAGACAGATGAAAAAGTAGTGAAAGTTGGGACTTCTGCAGGTCGTAGCCCATTTATATTTAAAGAAGGTGAGAAAGTAAAAGGTTTTGATGCTGAAATTATTGAAGCGGCTGCTAAAAAAGCTGGATATAAAGTAGAATGGAATGTTTCTGATTTTGAAGGATTATTCGGTTTATTAGATTCTGGTCGTATTGATACGATTGCAAATGAATTATCCGTTTCTCCGGAAAGAAAAAAGAAATATGACTTTTCGATTCCGTATGTGTATTCAGGTTCTGTTTTTGCGGTGAAGAAAAATAATAATACAATTAAATCGCTAGAGGATCTAAAAGGAAAGACTGTAGGTGTTGGACTTGGTACAGCAGGAGAGCAAGAGTTAAAAGCTTTAAATAAAAATAATGCTTTTACGATTAAAACGTACTCAGAGGACCCAACGGCGGAATTGAACGAAGTAGGATTCGGACGCGTCGATGCTTATTATAATGATAAAGTTCAAGTGGAAACAACAATAACAAAGGCGAAACTAGATAATGTCAAAGTTGGATTTGGCCCACTTGAATGGGGAGAGATTGCATTTCCATTTGCAAAAAAGAGTGAAAAGTTAGAAGATATAAATAAGGCGTTAAAAGAATTAGAGCAAGATGGAACATTAAGTGACATATCGAAAAAATGGCTAAAAGTTGATGCTACAAAAAAACAAAATTAAGGTGTATTCGTTGAATGGGCCTATTGCCTATCAACTTACATAAAAAACTAAAGGGAACTGGAGAGGAAGTTATTCATGGTACAAATTCATCCGAAAACACGTATTGGTCATGTTGCATTTAAAGTAAAAGATCTAGAGCGTCAAATTGCCTTCTATGAAAATGTAGTAGGATTAGAAGTAATTAAACAAGAGGAGAACAAAGCACACTTAGCTGGAAAGGGTGGTAAGAATACGTTACTTGTTCTTGAGCAGTTGGAAGATGCAGCGCTACAAGAACCGCGTACGACGGGTATATATCACGTTGCCTTTTTAGTTCCGACTCGTGAAGCTTTTGCTTCGGCACTATTTGGTGTTATCCGCAATAAAAAGGTAATTGATAGTCCGGCTGAGCAAGAAGGGCGTTATACATATTCAAATGAAATTTTACCAATTTCAAGGTTTAATAGCGCAAGTGATCATACGTATAGTGAGGCATTTTATTTACAAGACTTAGAGGGTAATGGTATCGAAATATATGCAGACCGTCCGCGTGATCAGTGGGGAGAAGGGCCAGGAGGAAGTACGCCACTTGATTTAAAAGAACTAGCAGTGCTCGTTGATTATGAGTTTGATGGCTTACCAGCCGAAACGGTGGTTGGACACGTACATTTACGAATAGCTGATGTGGAGAAGTCACATGAGTTTTATGTAGATACAGTAGGTTTTGAAGTACAACAGCGTGAAGATGATTGCTTATTCATTTCGGCAGGAGGCTATCATCACCATATTGGTGCAAATACGTGGAACGGGGTAAATAATCCACATCCACCAGCACATGCAACGGGACTAAAAGTGTATACGATAGTACTACAGCATAAAGAAGCGTTAGATGAAGTGAAAGAAAGATTAATAGAAAAACAACATGAAATAAATGAAACTACACTTGGATTTACTGTAGTAGATCCAAGTGGTATTACAGTGCAGTTTGAAATAGAAGCAGTATAAAGTGAAACTTTAATTAGTGGGGGTTTTGTTCATCCCCCACTGATTATTAGCCTTCACCAATCGGGTGTTTATGAGCAGTTAATCTCCCACCTAACTTCTTTGTTCCAGCTGAATTTTGAGTTGGGAGTTGTACTGCCCGTTAACGCGGGATAAAACAAGCCAGAAAGTGTTTAATCACTTTCTGGCTTGTTTTTGATTATTTAGAGCTCAATCCAATACCTTCTCACAACATTCCCATCTTCTTCAGTGTAATCTTCATCCCGGAGACCGCCGTTATGTAAAATCGTTTTCTCAGAAGCCGTATTCACTTCGTCACAAACGACAAGTGCTTTCGTGATGTTTAATTCTTTCGTTTTTTCTAATGATAACTCTAGTAACTTTGTAGCATAACCTTTTCTTCTTTCAGAAGGGCGAATACCATAACCGATATGGCCTCCAGCATTAAATAGATGATCAGTTAAACTATGACGTATATTAACAACTCCTACAATTTTATTTTCATCTGTCACGAGCCAATAAGTAGAATCTGGTACCCAAGTTTCAGGAATATTTATTCCGTTATGTGCGTCGTGTAATTCTTGAATCATTGTCGTGAAATTAGAAGGATTTTTTGAAATAACCCATGGAATCATCGCTTCACCGCTATCTTTCCATTCGTTATAAAAATCTAAGTATTCTTCTTGTAAATCGGTAGTAGGTGTAAGTAAAGAGATGTTCATTGTTAGTAAGCTCCTTTTATTTATGTTTTTTTCACAAAAATTATGATATGAAATGAAAGCGTTTCCTGACTTTCTCAACCTCATTTCACGCAACTCATATGCCATTTTTAACTGAAAATAAGTTAGACGTTGAACTTTAAAGGTTTTTTGTATGAGAAGTAGGATGTTTTATTTATGTTAATATTTAAAATATTAACATAAAATCACTGGGATATTAAATGTATTTTAATAAAATGCTTTTATATCGATGGGTAGATGCATGTGATAATTTTTGTTTTATCTCTCTATAATGAATAAAAGGGGGAAGTGCTTGTGAGCTTACATATTGATTTTATTATACGAATCGGTGTTGCTGGTTTGTTAGGGGCGATAATCGGTATTGAAAGGGAAATTCGCTCAAAAGAAGCTGGATTAAAAACACATTTCCTAGTAGCCGTAGGGAGTGCTTTAATAATGGTCGTTTCGAAATATGCTTTTTCGGATATTGTGTTTGAAGAACATATGGCTCTTGATCCGAGCCGGATTGCAGCGCAAGTTGTTAGTGGAGTTGGATTTTTAGGTGCAGGTACAATCATTATTCAAAAGCAGGCAGTGAAAGGATTAACGACAGCGGCTGGTTTATGGGCTACAGCAGGAATAGGGTTAGCAATTGGAGCAGGTATGTATGTTGTAGGGATTGGAGCGATGATTCTCGTTTTGATTGGTTTAGAGATTGTAAGCCGTATTTTTAAGGTGCAATTTTTATTTCCGCAAAATATAACAGTGCAAATGTGTATAAATAAACACGAAGCGGTACAACAAATAGTAGAGACGCTACGAGTGAAAGGTATTCCAATACTTTCATATGAAGTGGAAGCTTTACAGCAAGATACAGAAATAGTTTATAAGGTAGGAATGCAATTGAAAAATATATCGTCAGAAGAAAAGAATGCATTTATTCAGCATATACAAGCATTACCGGAAATTACGTTTATAAAGTTAAAATCATAGTGTTGAAATAGAGGATAAATGTAGCAGGAATTTCGCTATTATCTATCCTTTTTTGACATAAATCACATGTGAAGTCAAGTGTTAATTTCACTTTGGATGGATACATGTGTGAACGTTCCCTTCTTTTTTCTCAATACAGAATAAATAGTCAGAATAGTAAAATAATGGAGCGGGACACTAAAAAATGTAAGGTAGGGGAGAGCATGAAAGGCTATTCAAAAAAAGTTTTAGTAGGGGTAAGTTTTGCTAGTTTAATGTTAGGGAGTTTTCAAGGAAGCATATTGGCGGAAGATACTAAGGGAGAGCAAGTTTCATATCGAAATGTGCTAAAAATGGAGCCGGTTGGTGTACAACTGCCCGTGGAAGAATTAGCTCATTCATCGAAAGTATTAGAAAGCAAGTCTTTTGAGAAAAGGCTACAATTTGCTGATTTATCGCAAAGACCACCGGAAGTAAAAAAGGAAAGTAAGCAATTAGCTGTAGCGAAAACTTATACAATTGCTGAATTAAATCAATTAAGCAATCAACAATTAGTAGATTTACTTGTAACAATCGATTGGGAGCAAATTACGGGGCTATTTCAGTTTAATAAGGACAGTCTTGCATTCTATCAAAATGATAGTAGGATGCAGGCAATTATTGATAAATTGAAGCAGCAAGGACAAGCTTATACGAAGGATGATTCAAAAGGGGTTGAGACATTAGTAGAGGTATTGCGCTCTGGATTTTATTTAGGTTTTTATAATGCAGAATTAAGTAAACTTAATGAGCGGAGCTATCATGACAAGTGCTTGCCGGCGTTAAAAACGATTGCGAACAATCCAAATTTCAAGCTCGGTACATTGGAACAAAATAGAGTTGTATCATCATACGGAAAATTAATAGGAAATGCTTCGAGTGATGTGGAAACGGTAACATCGGCTGCAAAGATTTTTAAGCAATATAATGATGATTTTTCTACATTGGTAGATAATCTTTCAGCTGGAAATGCGATTTACGATATTATGCAAGGTGTCGATTATGATATTCAATCGTATTTGTACGATACGAGAAAAGTACCGAAAGATACAGTATGGTACCAAAAAATAGATAGTTATATTAATGAGTTAAGTAGATTTGCGTTAATGGGAACGATTACAGAGAAAAACGGATGGCTTATTAATAATGGCATTTATTATACAGGGAGACTCGGCACATTCCATAGTACAGGGACGAAAGGATTACAAGTTGTAACAGATGCGATGAAAATCTATCCTTATTTAGGTGAGCAATATTTCGTAGCAGCTGAGCAAATTACGACGAATTATGGCGGGAAAGATGCAAACGGTAACGTTGTTAATTTAGATCAAATACGAGAAGATGGGAAGAAAAAGTATTTGCCGAAAACGTATACGTTTGATGATGGTGCAATTGTTTTAAAAGCCGGAGATAAAGTGACTGAGGAGAAAGTTAAACGTTTATATTGGGCAGCAAAAGAAGTGAAGGCACAATTCCATCGTACGGTTGAAAGTGACCAACCGTTAGAAAAAGGAAATCCAGATGATGTATTAACGATGGTTATTTATAATAGCCCAGCTGAATACCAATTTAACCGTCAATTGTACGGATATGAAACGAATAACGGCGGTCTTTATATAGAAGGAACAGGTACGTTCTTTACTTATGAACGTACGCCACAAGAAAGTATTTATAGTTTAGAAGAATTGTTCCGACATGAGTTCACGCATTATTTACAAGGTAGATATGAAGTGCCAGGACTTTGGGGGCAAGGTAAGATGTATGAGAATGAGAGATTATCTTGGTTTGAAGAAGGGAATGCTGAGTTTTTTGCAGGTGCAACGAGAACGGACAACGTCGTTCCAAGAAAGAGTATTATAGGAGGACTATCTTCGAATCCAGCAGAACGTTATACGGCAGAGCGAACGTTAAATGCAAAGTATGGAACGTGGGATTTCTATAATTATTCCTTTGCTTTACAATCGTATATGTACAATAAGAGATACGATATGTTTGATAAAGTTCATGATCTTATTAGGAAAAATGATGTAACAGCATATGATGCATATCGCTCTGCTTTAAGTAAAGATGCGAATTTAAATAAAGAGTATCAAGACTATATGCAAATGTTAGTAGACAACCGTGAGAAATATAATGTTCCGTTAGTGTCAGATGATTATTTAGCAACTCATGCACCGAAACCAGTTTCAGATATTGCCGCAGAAATTACAGCGGAAGCAAAATTAAGTAATGTATCAGTAAAGAAAAATAAATCACAATTCTTTAATACATTTACACTGCAAGGAACATATACAGGAACTTCTGCAAAAGGAGAATATGAAGACTGGAAAACAATTACGCAAAACGTTAATGATACGTTAAAACGTTTAAGTGCAAAAGAATGGACAGGCTATAAAACAGTAACAGCTTACTTCGTGAATTACCGTGTAAATGCATCAGGGCAATTTGAATATGATGTTGTGTTCCACGGTATTAATACAGAAGAAGGTGCTGTGAATAAAGCGCCGGTCGCGGTTATAAATGGTCCGTATAGCGGACATACGAATGAAGCAATCTCGTTTAAAAGCGATGGATCAAAAGATGAAGATGGGAAAATTGCTTCTTATAACTGGGAGTTCGGTGATGGTGCGGTAAGTAATGAGCAAAATCCAACTCACGTATATACAAAAGAAGGAACGTATACGGCGAAATTAACAGTAACAGACGATAAAGGATTAACTAATACTGCTACAACAAGTGTAACGGTTCAAAAGAAAGAAGATAACAGTGTAGAAAAGGAGCCAAATAATTCATTCCAAACGGCAAATAAACTGCAGTTAAATCAAGTTTTACGTGCTAGTTTAGGAAACGGTGATACGAGTGATTACTTTGAAATAAATATAGAAACTGCGAAAAACCTTCAAATTAATGTAACGAAGGAAAATAATATCGGAGTAAACTGGGTTCTTTATTCAGAAGCAGATTTAAATAATTATGTTACGTATGCACAGCAACAAGGAAATAAATTAGTAGGTAGTTACTATACGTATCCAGGGAAGTACTATTTACATGTATACCAGTATGGTGGTGGAACAGGGAATTATACGGTAGAAGTGAAGTGAAAAAAAGGGTCGCCATTCATGGTGATCCTTTTTTGTTATGCGTTATACCCGAATAATTTTAGATCTTCTCCTGAGTCTGAAATTATTTTTTCGAATCGCAATCCTACTTTTTCTAACAGCGTACCTGAAGCAGCATTATCTATAGAAGTAATTGCTACAATTCGTTTCATTCTTAGCTTCTGTACACCGTATTCTATTACAGCAGAAGCTGATTCATAGCCGTATCCTTTCGAACGGAATTTTTCTAAAAAGGCAAAGCCGATATCAACATCTTCTAATGAATCTCTTTTAATAAGGCCGCACATACCAATTGGTGTGAGATTTTCTTTTTGTTCAACTAAGTAAAGACCAAAGCCCATTTTATTATACATATCGACGGGTCCATTTAAGATGTATTTTTTTGCATCTTTTAAGTTTTTAATACCTTTATCACCAATAAATTGAATCCATGCAGGATCATTTACTAATTCAAGAATAAACGGAGCATCTTTTACATCGAGCCAGCGAAGAGTGAGTCTTTCAGTTTCAAGAACTATCAATCTATTGCACCACCTTTAATAGTTATAACAATTAGTATGGATTGCGAAATACAAAAATGCAACATATTTTAATAGAGCCCTGCTTGTTCACATAAAGTTCGTTTGTTTTGTATAAAAGGATATTTTATAATTAGAATTGATTGTAAAGAGTGAGATACTTATACAATGACTCCTAGGTAACTAGGAGTCATTGTATAAGTATCATTATTACTAAATATGACGCACTACACATTCTACTTAAGGAGGTACATAATGAAGAAATTATATAATGCATCGTTTACTTATTTGATTATCGGTTTATTGTCAGGAATATTTGCTAGGGAGTATGGAAAATATAAAGGGATTTTAGGATCTACTTTATTAAATCTTTTGCATACGCATACGTTAGTACTTGGCTTTTTCTTCTTTTTAATTGCTTTAGGATTAGCGAAAGTATTCGCGTTTCATGAAGTGAAAGGATTTAATAACTGGTTTATTTTACATAATATCGCATTAACTTTAATGTTAGGTTCGCTAGCAGCGAGAGGACTTCTTCAACTAAATGGAGCGGACTTTAAAGGGTTAACTTATATTGTAGGGTTCTCTCATTCTATGATGGCATTTACTTTAGTTTGGTTTATGATTCTGTTGAAGAAATCGTCTAAAATATAGTTTTATAAAAAAGAACTTGTAGGGAATACTGCAAGTTCTTTTTTATATATAAAATTATAGGAATCTCACTATTCTGATTATTTTGTATAAAAATGGTATAATTAATGTGGCGTAAATAATATAAAAGGAGAGTACGTAATGGAAATAACAATTGAACGTTTAGTAAATGAATTAAAGGATGTACTTCCTGAAGAGCAAGTAGTGGTTAATAAGACAGTAAGAGAGTTACATAGTAAAGATGAATCTTACCATACTAGTAGTTTACCTGATGTAGTTGTTTTTCCAAAAACGATGGAAGAGGTTAGAGCAATAATGAAAGTAGCGAGTGAGCATAAAAAACCTGTCATTCCATTTGGAGTAGGTTCTAGTTTAGAAGGTCATATAATTCCTTATGAAAAGGGGATTACAGTTGATTTTTCATTAATGAACAAAATACTTGAAATAAGAGAGAAAGATTTTCTTGTGAAAGTACAACCAGGAGTGACTCGTTCTCAGCTCAATAAAGAATTGAAAAAGTACGGTTTGTTTTTTAGTGTAGATCCAGGTGCAGATGCAACGTTAGGAGGCATGGCTGCTACGAATGCGAGCGGAACGACAGCGGTTAAGTATGGCGTAATGCGTGATCAAGTTCGTGATTTAGAAGTGGTGCTTGCTGATGGGCAAGTGATACATACTGGCAATTTAGCGGCGAAGTCATCATCAGGTTATCATTTAAATGGTATTTTCGTAGGATCAGAGGGTACGCTTGGATGCTTTACAGAGCTAACATTAAAAGTATACGGCATACCAGAACATGTTATGGCTGCGAGAGCATCGTTTCCAACTATAAATGATGCAGTAGAAGCTGTTATTAATATACTACAAGCTGGTATTCCAATTGCGAGAATAGAACTTGTTGATGAATTATCTATGAAACAAGTAAATCATTACAATGAAACAAATTACAGAGAAGAACCAACACTGTTTTTAGAGTTTCACGGAAATGAAGCAGGGCTAACGCAAGATATCGAGTTTACGAAGGAAATTGTTTTTGATCATAAATGTAAAGAAGTTGCTTTTGAAACTGAAACTGCGGCAAGAAATAAATTATGGGATGCAAGACATAACTTAGCTTATTCTTACGTTCATAGTTACCCTGGCAAAAAGCTAATGAGTACAGATGTATGTGTGCCAATTTCAGAGTTAGCTGGCGCGATTCAAAATGCGAAAGAGACGTTAGATAAGGTGGGCCTTGTTGGTGGTATTCTTGGCCATGTAGGAGACGGGAATTTTCACGTGCTCTTAATGATTGATCCAAATGATAAAGATGAAGTGAAAAAAGCGGATGAAATAAATGAAAGTATTGTACTGTATGCTCTTAAGCGTGGCGGAACTTGTACAGGAGAGCATGGCGTTGGAATAGGAAAGCAGAAGTATCAAGAAGAAGAACATGGTGCGGCATTATTGGTAATGGAGAAAATAAAGAAAGCTCTTGATCCGCAAAATATTTTAAATCCGAATAAAATTTTCAAGCTAACAGATAAGGAATGATGAATTTTGGAGAAACGAATTATACACTTTGAAGGATTGGTCGTCTTATTAGCTGCGATTTATATATATGCATTATGTGGATTTAGTTGGTTATTATTTATCGTATTACTTTTTGCACCTGATTTAGCAATGGTGGCGTACGCTATTAACAAACGTGTTGGTGCACAAATTTATAATCTATTTCACACATATATCATATCAATATTACTTGTTTTAATAGGGGTCTATGTAAAGATGGATACAATTTTAATGGTTGGTTTAATATGGACAGCACATATTGGAATGGATCGAATGCTTGGGTATGGATTGAAGTATGAAACTGATTTTAAGGATACGCATATTCAGAGGTTATAGCTTAGGTAAAACGGAATTCATTGAATATGTATTAGAAAAAGCTATGAAGGATCGTTGAATAGAAGAGTTTGTATCAATACGAAAATAGACTAAGGTGGCAGAAATCATATAATGCCACCTATTATTTTTGAAGAAGAGGTTTTACTATATGAACTGACCTTATAAAACAATTACAATCTGCCCCTGCCAAATAATAAATCTCGTAAATATAATGGGAAATAAGAAGATAAGAAAAGAGGGAGCTTATGTACATACCAAAACATTTCACTATAAAAGATGAAGAGACGAAGTACGAAATGATTGAACAAAATAGCTTTGCAACTTTATTTTCTCAACATAACGGGGAACCATATGCAACGCACTTACCGTTGTTATTAAATAGGGAGACTCTAACTTTACATGGCCATTTCGCACGTCCGAATGAACAGTGGAAAGATATTGAGAATCAAGAAGTATTAGCAATATTCCAAGGACCACACAGTTACATATCGCCGTCGTGGTATGAAACAAACAAAGCTGTACCAACGTGGAACTATGTTGCAGTACATGTATATGGAGAGTTAGAAGTTGTTGAGGATGAACAGGAATTATTAAATTCTCTTCAAGATTTAGTACATAAATATGAAGACCCACAGAGTACCTACTCGCTAAATGAAGTAGATTCGAATTATATGGCAGGATTAAGTAAAGGGATAGTTGGGTTCAAAGTAAAGATAAATAAAATAGAAGGAAAGGCGAAGTTAAGTCAAAATCATTCTGTGGAGAGGCGGAATTTAGTTATTGAAAAACTTGAGAAAGTTGGTAGTGAGGGGAGTAGAGAGATTGCGGAGTTGATGAAAGGAACAAAATAAGTTCTGTGAAATGAAGGTAATTTACTAATTTTGTAGAAAATATATTTTTACTTAAAAGAAAATGCCTCCGTAGCTCTAGAAGGGAAGAGCGCCGGAAAACATGTCGCACCGGGTCGCAAGGCGAAGGTTTCAGAAGCACCGAAAAGCAAATAAGCTGAGACAGGCGGAATTCCTGTCGGTGAAATTCCGTAGGGAAGCGTGTTCCCCTCAGCCTATGCTTACGAAAGGAGTGCGGGTTCGAATCCCGTCGGAGGCATATGGAAAGCCCTGTATGAAGAAATATTCGATTACATTAACTAAATAAGTGCATTTAAAAAAGACCTTCTTAATGGAAGGTCTTTCGTTTTTAAAGCGCTTTTACAGCTGTTGTTGAGTTGTAGTCTTTACTTACGTCAACAGATTGAACAAAGTCAGGTCTTTGTGGTGCAGGAAGATCAGCATGACCCGCTTGGTATGTAATTGAACTATGAATACCAGTAGCTAAAATACCGAAAACAGATAGTCCTAAAAAAACAGAGCCAATTTTTTTAATCATTTCAATGCCCCTTTCTCAAATGTTTTTTCTTTTGCCTGTAACGCCTTATGAAAATATTCGCTTGCCTTAATGTGGTTATTTTCACCATAAAATTTAACAGCTAATTTTTCTGAGTATTCTTGAGTGTAGTTATATAATAATTCTTTGTCGAAATACGTAATTCCTTTAAGAATAATTGTTTCTAATTCTTCAGAAGGAACATTATTATTTATTTCGTTTAGAATTTTAAAATGATATATATATTCTTCATTATTTAATTCCATACAAATTTTTAATCCTTTTTGGATTAACCCCTCAGCAATACTTGTTTCATCTAGTTTAGAGTGTTCTCTTGCTTGTAAGAAGAGAGCTTTGAAATGTGTAGGCCTCTTTTCAGTTACTTCTGATAGGTGACGTATTGCGAGTGTGGAGAGGTTTTGACTGGCATATAACCAACCCAAATTATTACGTACACTTAAAATTAATTCTTTTTCATCGGATTTTTGTAAAAGGTGTATTGCTGAATTATATTGCTCTTCTGCTTGTTCATATTGTTTTAAATATACAAATGAGGCACCTAATGTATTTTTACATAATCCAACTTTAACTTCGTAGCCAGCTTGTTTATTGAAAATCTCTTTAGCCTTTGTCGCATATTCAATAGATTCAATTGGTTGGTAAAAGTGATAATGGAAAATAGCCATTCGATAATAAAATTCAGCCTGCTCTAGATTATCAGTGTTATTTACTAATAATAATTTAGCCTGTTCATAATGCTCGCTAGCTAAGTTATAGTCTGTGGTTAAAGTTGCATAAATGCCTTTAAAGAAATGATAGTAGTAAGACAGTGGGTGATTAGATGAGATTACGTAAGAATCTATTTTATCAAAACTATCTTTTGAAATGCTTAAATTATCTGCTAAAACTTTAAATCGAAAGTCTAGTAATGAATGATATAATGCTAAGTTTTCATCTTCTTCAAAGTTTAGTTCCTTTTCCTCAATTTCATGCTTTAAATTCGTTGCCTGTGAAACATCTTGCTTTAGCATAGCTAAATACCAATCATTAAATAATTTCGTAATTTGTTCATTACCTTGTAGTTGAACGTTCATGAAATCCCCTCACTTTTTGAATATTCTTATAAAATATAGTATCAAAAATAACAATATTTAGAAATGATGTTTTATATTTCTCAACATTTATTTAGTAGATTTACTATTAAACAAATTGGAATAAAGATAGTTTTGATATTTAGTTTAAGGAAGGAGGGAGTGGAATTTAGTAAGGATAGCTAAAGGGTGCTTCAGTCCGCTTTTTTGAAAGGGAAATGTATAAAAAGGTGCGTTCACACAATTTGTATGAACACACCTTTTAAAAAAGTATTACACAATCACGTCCCGCAAAAAGTACGATAAGGACGATTAGACGGCACAGGAGGCGTGCAGTAATCCGCTTGTTCTTGAGAATATTCATAAGGATTTGCTAAAGCTTGAAGAAGTTTCTCCATTACGCTATAGTCTCCATCTTTAACAGCTGCTTCTAGTGCTTCTTCTACTCTGTGGTTCCTGGGGATGATTACTGGGTTGTTATTTTTCATCAACTTGTAGGCATCATCTTGTGATTCTTTTTGTCTTTCTAACCGAGATTGCCATAGCTCGTACCATTCTTTAAATTCAGGACTTTCAAATAAAGGTGCATTTTCTAATGTATTGTCAGTTAATGCACGGAATGTATTTGTATAATCTGCTTTATATTTTTCCATCGCTTTTAAAAGTTTCTCAATAAGTGATTGATCATGTTCTTCATTGCTAAATAGTCCTAATTTCTTCTTCATTCCGAGGAACCAATTGTTTTCGTACTGCACGCTGAACTTTGAAATTTCATCTTGTGCAATCTTTAGTGCTTCTTCTTCATCTTCGTGTAGAATCGGCATTAAAGATTCAGCTAATCGTGCAAGGTCCCATGCAGCCATATATGGTTGATTTCCGTATGCATAACGGCCTTGTGTGTCAATAGAGCTAAATACTGTTTCTTGATTATAACTATCCATAAAGGCACACGGACCGTAATCAATCGTTTCACCGCTAATCGTTATATTGTCAGTGTTCATTACGCCGTGAATGAAGCCAACGAGTTGCCATTTTGCGATAAGGCTTGCTTGTCTCTTAATGACTTCTTGTAGTAGTGCGACATATGGATTTTCAGTAGATTCAACTTCTGGATAATGTCTTTTTATCGTATAATCAGCTAAAGCTTTGAAATCTTCGATTGAGCCTCGAGCTGCGGCGTATTGGAATGTTCCAACGCGTATATGACTGCTTGCAACTCTAGTTAAAATAGCTCCAGGTAACTTCGTTTCGCGATAGATTGGTTCGCCAGTTGAGACTACTGCTAAACTGCGAGTAGTTGGAATATCAAGCGCGTACATCGCTTCACTAATAATATACTCACGTAGCATCGGACCGAGTGCAGCGCGGCCATCACCACGGCGCGAATATGGAGTTGGACCGGAACCTTTCAATTGAATATCAAACCGTTCGCCTGAAGGAGTAATTTGTTCCCCAATTAAAAGGGCACGACCATCTCCTAACATGTTGAAATGACCAAATTGGTGCCCAGCATACGCCTGAGCTAGTGGATGAGCTCCTTCTGGGATTGCGTTACCAGCTAAAATGGCAACTTCGGTTTCTTTTTTTAATTCCTCAGGAGTAAAGCCAAGAGATATTGCTAAAGAATTATTTAGTTTAATTAACTCCGGTGAGTGTACAGGAGTTGGGGGGATTTCTGTATAAAATGATTGTGGTAAAGTCGTATAACTATTATCTAAATTCCAACCTGCTTCATTATTTTTAGTCATTTTATCTCCTCCTTGTTTATTTTTTTATTATGTATTTGTACGTATGTATTCTTTGTAAAATTAGCTAAAAGTATAATATGATATTTCCCCTTGAAATCTATTGTAAGGACTTCATTGCACTATGTCTATTTAACAGCAAATAATAAAACTCCATTTTAAAAAAATGGAGTTTTATTATTATTTGATTTTTACAATTATCTTTCCTTTTGCTCTTCCAGACTCTGAATATTCCATTGCTTTTTGAGTATCTTCAAAAGGGAAAATGCGATCGATTATAGGTTTGATTTGTCCAGATTCAATATACTTTGCAATTATACGTAATTGATCTCCGCTTGGTTTCATAAACAAAAACGAATATTGAGCATTATGCTTTTTTTCAAGTGCAGTAAGTTTTTTGCTTGCTAATGAAAATAAGAGTGTTTTGAAAAATCCTGAACCAAATTCTTTACCGAAGCGAGCATTCGGCATTCCTGAAACGGAAACAATGTTCCCTTCGCTTTTTATAATATCGAATGATTTTTCAAGTGTTGTACCGCCAAGTGTATCAAATACCGCATCATAATTTTTCAGTATATCTTCAAACTTTTCTTTTTTGTAATTAATAATTTCATCTGCGCCAAGAGACTTTACTAAATTTTCACCAGCTTCACTAGCAGTTGTTGCAACAGTGGCACCCATTATTTTTGCTAACTGAATTGCGAAAGTACCAACACCGCCGGATCCAGCGTGAATCAAAATCTTTTGTCCTTTTTGTAATTGCATGATGTCATGTAATGCTTGATATGATGTTAAGCCAACGAGTGGAATCGACGCCGCTTCCTCAAAAGTTAAATTTTTCGGTTTTAAGGCTATATCATCTTCATGAATGGCTATATATTCCGCAAAAGTACCGATCTTATCTTTTCTTGGACGTGCATATATTTCATCACCAACTTTAAATTGAGTCACCTTTGTTCCGACTTTTATAATGACACCAGAAAAGTCATTACCAAGAATAAGGGGCATTTTATATTTAAGTAACAACTTCACTTTTCCATCGCGTATTTTAAAATCAATTGGGTTAATGCTAGCTGCATGAATTTCTGCGAGCACCTCATACTGATTTATTTCAGGGGTGGGCATCTCAGTCATACGCATTGGAACTTTCCCGTACTTATCAATCACCATTGCTCTCATTTCTTATACCTCCAAAGTTCAATAAAAGTTTTGCAGTAGCTTCTCAATATCTAATACAAGATTTTTTAATAATCCTAATTTTGTACGTATGTCAATATAATAAAAGTTCTTTGTACCTTCTTTACGCATTAAAATAATACCAGCTTCTCGTAAAATCTTAAGGTGATGTGATACTGCTGGTCGAGAAAGGTGTGTTTGTTTAGTGATTTCGCCAACACGTAATCCAGTTTGACATTCTGTTTTCATTAGAACTAATAAAATAGCTTGACGTGTTTCGTCACCAATTGCCAGTAATACTTTTTGACAATTAATAAAATCTTCTTTAATAACATTTAATTGTTCTTGTTTATTCATTTCAATCACTATACCTCCAATAATTAGTCGAAAGGTTTAAGATGATGAACCATTACATCGATACGGTAATGCTACATGAATGTTGTATGAGCTGCAATATTGAGAAAGAAAATCGAGATGAATCCATTTTTACGTATTGAAAATTATGGAGTAGTTATTATAGGGAATAGAAAATAATGGAGTTGAAAGGTAGAAAATGATTTAACAATACGATGTCTGCCGAGGATAAAGGGTAGCCATTTAACAATAAAATAAGCGGTCGTAACCTTGTATAATTTACAAGGTTACGACCGCTTATAATGTTTTTATTATTTTTGATGTCTATATCAGAGAATAGTTCAAAGTAAAGTAGGGCCTTCTTTTTTATCCTTTCATACACACAAAAATTAAGTGACTTGTAGATGTATGAAAGGATAAAAGTAATTTGGGACGTAATCTATCTATATGATAATTCAAAATGAAATATAAGTCTATATTTTTGTTGGTTTTTTGATTATATTTATGTCACTGAGCTCAGAAGAATATATGTGGAGGGAAAATGTATGGAATCGAAACATGTACCAGTTTTAATTGTTGGAGGGGGATTATCAGGATTATCGTCTGCATTATTTCTTGCGAAACATAACATTGATTATGTACTTATTGAAAGGCATCCGTCTACTGCGATTCATCCGAAAGCGGGTGGAATTACATTTCGCACAATGGAATTATTCCGAGAACTGGGTCTAGAAAAAGGAATTAGATTAGCTGGTAAAGCATTAGAGAATTGTCACGGGAGAATTGCAGTTCAAACAATAGCTGAGGTAAAGCATGAAGAGTTGGAACAAATAAGGGCGGCGCAGTATGAAAATAACGGAAATTTATTTCGTAAAGTGGAAGAGATTAGCCCATCAAAACAAACTGCTTGTTATCAAATTACTTTAGAGGAGATGATGTTACAAGAAGCACAGAGATTAGGCGGGAAGCTATCTTTTTATCATGAACTAGTTTCTTATGAGCAAAATGGAAACGGAGTAATAGCAACGATTCGAAATCGTAAAACGAAAGAAGAGAGCATGATTCATTGTGATTATGTAATTGCAGCAGATGGAGCGAAAAGTAAAATACGTGAACAGTTAGGTATTTTAACCGAGGGCCGTGGTACAATCGTTGGTTATTATATGAACATATATTTTGAAGCGGATTTGAGTGAATTTATTAAAGGAGACGCATTCGGTTTTACTATGATACTTCATCCAGAAGTAATTGGTGCGCTTATTCCAGTCGATAACGAAAGTAAATGGATTTATCATGTAGCTTATGATCCAGTAAAAGGGGAGCGACCAGAGGATTTCTCTATAGAACGCTGTAAACAAATTATTCAAACTGCAATTGGAAGTACGGATATTAAGCCAGAAATAGTAAGTGTTTTGCCGTGGGAAGCGAGTGAAAGTACAGCGGTAAAATTTCAGGACAATCGCATCTTTTTAGTTGGTGACTCGGCGCATATTATGCCGCCAACAGGAGGATTCGGTTCAAATACAGGAATACAAGATGCACATAATTTAGCTTGGAAATTAGCGGCTGTTATAAAAGGGAAAGCAAATCCAAAATTGTTAGAAACGTATCATGACGAGAGATATCCTGTTGCAAAATTAACGACGGACCATGCGAGTAGTATATTATTTCGTGCTGCGAATAGAGAGGAAGGTAATTTGAGTAATATGGATAGTTTAGCTGTCACTGCTGGTTATCAGTATTGCTCAGAAGCAATTATAGACGAATGTAACACACCGCATAGAATGAATATAGTTGATTTGAACGGACGCCCGGGAACGCGTGCGCCACATTTTTGGGGAACTTATGAAGGAAAAGAAGTTTCTATACTTGATCTATTTGGTAGCAACTTTGTGTTACTTACTGGAGCAGAGCCTAGTACTTGGACTGAAGCTGCAAATGTTGTTTCATCTGGATTAGGAGTAAAGATAAAAGTATATCAGGTAGGTTTAACTGGTGATTTTATCGATCAAGGTAACTTTTTTAGAAAACTATACGGGATAGAAAATGGAGGAGCGGTAGTAATAAGACCAGATGGATTTATTGGATGGCGTACGGAAAATGAGGTATTAAAGCCGAACGTATTACTTGAAGAAGTAATGAACAATTTATTGTGTAATTAAATAAGAAGCACCGCTTGTATTTCACAAGCGGTGCTTTATAACAATCCACTTTCAACTTACAAAATAAAAATATTGTAAGTTGAAAGTGGATATATTCGAAAAATCGTTGATATTATTTGATTATGATAACTCTCCTATAAACAAAAGTTCTCCTTCATCATAAAATCCATCTTCATCATGGATTATCTCTTGGAAATGCAATGTTTGGATGCTGTTAGAAATTGATATTTTCCATTCATGCCCGAAGTCGGAAGCATTGGAGAGGGGAATCCATTTTTGAAATTCGTTATCTCTATTGAAAAAATTTTGAAAGTAGTCATCGTTTTTAAATATGATGATTTGTGAGTTCCATAAGCTTGCTATTTTGATCATAACAACGACTCGATATGTATTTGTATCGTTCGGTTTCATTGTCATTAATTGATTCGCTTGATTTAACAGGGCTTGAATGCACAATCGCTTTACTTTCCTAGGTGTTGTACTAGAATCGATAAAAGCTTGAGAGCCTGGTAAAGGCATATGCCAGTATTCATCGTTATAGAAAGTAGACGGAAATGCTTTAGTAGAGTCTTCAATTCTTTTTATAAGAGTTTGTGTTCTTCGTTTCATACCACGTATTTTCTGTTCACGCATTGTTGATCATCTCCATAAATTTTTGCAAGGCAGCTGAGTGAAAAATGTCTTTTCGAGTAATAAAGGTAGTAGGAACCTTTTTAAAGTGATTTGGTAATGTATTTAAAGATACACCATGTTCATAATCTGGAATAATGGATTTCATCATAATAGCCGCGCCCATACCTGATTTTACACATGCAAGTATTGCTTCAATTGTTCCGAACTCTAGTATTCTTTTAGGTGAAACCCCTTCTTCTTGAAGCCAGTTTTCTAATAGTTTTCTGTAATAACATCCTTGACTAAAAGCGAGTAAATTCAGTTCTCCTATTGTTTTAAAGGAAGATAGAGGAGTCTTACTAATGAGAACGAGTTCTTCTTCTCGAAATAAAAGGGTATGAAGTTCAACATGCTGAATATTTCCAGCGATGAATGCTCCATCCAGTTGACGGTCTAAGACGAGTTGAGTTAACCATTCGGTCGTATTTGTTTCTAAAATAAATTCGACTTCTGGATACTTTTCATAATAGGTCGTTAATATAGGTGTGAGACGAACGGCTGTTGTAGATTCTGTGCACCCGATTTTTAATGTGCCTTTCGGATGGGTTCTGCTACTTTGAACAGCTTTAATGGATTGATCCATTAAGTGGATGATTTGTTTTGCATATGTTAATAAAATTTCTCCGTTAGAAGTTAAAGTAACACCTTTTCCGTTTCGATAAAATAGTGGTACGCCTAATTCGTTTTCTAGTTGTTTTATACGCATCGTTACACCTGATTGTACATAGTTTAAGTTTTTAGCGGCATGAGATATATTTCCTTCTCTCGCAACTTCAAAAAAAACCGTTAAATCTTTAATGTCCATTTATTATCACCCCGAAAAAGGTATCAATTTTTTTGATGGATTCTATTAATAACACTTATTTTACATGATATCAGAACCTTCATACAATGAAAGGTATATGGGGGAGATAACGTTGATAAGTGAAGAAAAAATTGAAAAGTACAGTAGTTCTAATAAATGGATCATGTTAACTTTGGCAACGGTAGCACAGGCAAGTGCAACACTTATAACATATGGAGTAGGGGTACTCGCTTTATTTTGGAAACAGAAATATGCACTTTCGAATATGCAGGTTGGGTTGTTAATAAGTGCTGTAAATATTGGTCCGTTGTTTTGTATGCTTTTTGCCGGAAGGTTACTTGATCGATATAATGAAAGAATATTAATTGGAGCGAGTGCCGTATTACTTGGCGGGGCGCTTTTACTTGCTCATATGGCAAGGGGATTTATTGGGTTATTATTTGTCCTTTTTTTAATAGGGACTTTTTATAGCGTATCCCAGCCAGGGGGAAGTAAAGTAATCTTGAAATGGTTTCCGAAAGAGATTCGCGGATTAGCTATGGGAATACGGCAAGCTGGTATACCTATTGGAGGGGCGTTAGCAGGAGTAATAATCCCTTTGCTTACAATTAAATTTAGTTTAGCTTATACGATAAATGTTATTGCAACTATATGTATAGTAGGCGGGTTATTGTTTTTCATATTTTATAAGGAATCGTACGTACGAGAACACACGAGCCAAGAAAATGTAAGTATTTCTTTTTGGATGCAGTTAAAAAAAGGTAATATGTAAAAAAGAGCTGTATCCAATTTTTATTACAGGTATTTGCATGATTTCTTTACAAATGATATTAGTCGGACATTTTATAAAATTTTTAGTCATTGAAAAATCGATAACACCTATTGTAGCAGGGAAAGTATTTTCAGTTATGCTATTTGCAGGAATGATTGGGCGAATTATATTAGCTACAATAAGTGATACATATTACAAAGGTGATCGTCGTACACCTTTATTAATAACTGTATGTATTTCTTGTTGCTTAATTTTAGTTGTTGTAATGAGTATAAACACAATGACACTTGAGGTATTGTTTGTGATGAGCGGACTGCTAGGGTTCTTTGCGATCGGTTGGTTTAGTCTTTTTATGGTTGAAGTTGCTGAGTCTGCAAGTGAGGAATCGGTAGGGATGACAGTGAGTTTTGCGCTTACACTTAATCAAATTGCTATTATCTTTGCACCTGCTTTGTTGGGTTATATAGTAGATGGAAAAGGCTACACATATGCATGGATGGGGATAGCTGCATTACTAAGCGTTTCAGTAGTGAGTTTATGTAAAAGTAAACGAATATTAAAAATGTAAATCTTTTATGAATAAAATCTAAAGAAATGTCGTGAGAGTGACATTTCTTTTTTTATATGCTGTATAATCAATTTAGAAATGAGATTCGTTTTCATTAACGCTCATTTCCTCTTTTGAAATTACCTGTAATTTTAGCCATAATAAGCTGTTTTTCTTTTTCGTTACTTGCCCGATTTATTTTGTTTAAAAATTTTTCAGCATCATTTCCTTTTAAAATTACAATCTTTTTTTCGTAATATTCAATTAAAACTATATTGTTTTTTGTTACTCGATAATGAAACATCATATCATCTAAACGATTGCGCTTATCGGTCTTTTTCAAATTAACGCCTCCATTCTTGTTAATGTGTAACGAATGTTACATAAAAAATTAAAATTAAAGTTGGATGTATCCGATTGTAAGGTGGAAATTTTGTAAAAAAGAACTACAATAGAGAGTAGTTAAAATTTGAACGTTAGAAAAAGGAATCTAGTTTACTATGAGGAATAATAGAGTAGATAGATTATAAGATATTTAAAAACTAAAAGATATAGAATAGAATGGAAAAGTATAAAGTGAAACTAGATAAAAGAGGGTTCCCATATGTTTAAGAAATGGTTAATCGCTTTCTTTGTTTTTGCTATTTTTTGTGGGAGTGTCGCTGCACTCATACATGCAAATAAAGAAAAGAAATACAGTTTGAAGGCATTTTCAAATTTTGAGGATAAAGTTGGAAATGTTCAACCGAAAGTTGATGCGAATCAGCAAAAACGTTATGATATTGCAGCAACGAAACTCGATCAATATTTAAAAGATAAAGGATTTAACGGGACGGTTCTCGTAACGGATAAAAATAATGTGGTTTTACGAAAAGGCTACGGGTATGCGAATGTAAAAGATAAAGTTTTAACAACGCCAAGAACAAAATATCGCATCGGTTCCATAACGAAAACAGTAGTTGCAATATCTATATTACAGCTAAGAGAAAAAGGGAAATTGAATATTGAAGACAATGTAAATAAGTATATTCCATCGTTTCCAGCAGATAAAAACATTACGTTACGAAATTTGTTAACACATACGTCCGGGTTACCAGATCAGGGACAAGGTAGTGTTGATGCGGCATCACGTTTAAAGTTAGTAACGTGGATTGGAGCGCAAAAGTTGCAATTTCCTGCAGGGACAGGATGGAAATATACAGATTATAATTATATGGTACTTGCGTATATTGTAGAAAAGATATCGAATAAACCGCTTGCTGAATATGTGAAAGAAAACATTTTTACTCCTGTTGAAATGAATGAATCTGGTATGGGTGCAACTCTCCCTGAAGATATTTTCTTAGCAGAAGGTTACACGAAAAAAGATAATGAGTTAATAGCTACACCCCGCTTAAAAATGAACTGGCTGTATGGTTGTGGTGAAATGTATACGACCGTTGAAGATATGAAAAGATTAGATGAGGCTATTATGGATGGAAAGCTGATTTCTAAACAAAGCTTATCAGATATGTTTACAGTATCACCTGCGAGAAAATATGGATTTAGCTTCTATATTTACCCAGATTATTATCATAACCATGGTGTATTAGCTGGCTGGAACACTTTTAATAATTTTAACTGGGATAAAAGAACGTTTGTAATATTATTCTCTAACGTACAAAATGGTATGAATGATACATTTAATCAAGAGTTTAGGAAATTAGCGAATGATTTAATAGAAGGAAAATAATTATTTGAAAATCGGTATTGATATAAAATTATCAATACCGATTTTTTTATTTAGTGAACAAGCATGTATGAGAGGGGATTAGTATTAGAATAAATTTATGAAGGAAGTTAAATGATATGGATGTTAAATATAGGAAGTGTATTTTGTGAATGTCATCTATTTGTATTGAAATTATGTGATTATCATGCGGAAGAATAATTGGTAATTTTTACATTGATGAAAAAGCTTGAGCTTCACACTATGTTAAGCCTTACAGTATTGTAGACATGAACAGGAGGTTGAAAAATGAAAAAAATAGTAAAGTTTTGTTTAATAGCTACATTATCTACAACGATTATTAGTGGATGTTCTTTTGAAGGGAATAATGAAAATGCCAAAGGGAAAGAGAAAGAGGATAAAAAAGTAGAGGTACAGAAAAACGCTGGAAAATATACGATGCCGGATGAAAAAGATAAACATGAAGGTACATGGCTACAATGGCCTCATGAATACACATATGGTCAAGAGTATAAACAAGAAGTTGAACCTATTTGGATTAAGATGGCAAGTGCTTTAACTGAGGGTGAAAAAGTCCACATTGTTGCATATGATGAGGAAGAGAAAGAGCGAATCAATAAGCTTTTAATAGATAAGGGGCTGAATATGGATAAAGTTGATTTCTTTATCGCTCCTACTGATGATGTGTGGGCAAGAGATAGTGGACCGATTTTTGTTTATGACAATAATAAAAATCTAAAAATATTAGATCCAGCATTTAATGGTTGGGGAAAGAAAACTCCATATAAAAATGATGCCCGTATACGTGAGAATGTTAGTAAACAATTAGGGATTGAAAGAATTGATTGGGGGAAATTTGTCCTTGAAGGTGGCGCAATTGAATTAGACAGCAATGGGACTGCTTTATTAACTCGAAGCGCAGTAACGAATAAAAATAGAAATCCTGATTTATCAGAAGCGGAAATTGAAAAATATATAAGTGACCTTGGGGTGACAAACTTTATTTGGTTAGATGGAGTGCCTAATTTAGATATTACTGATTTTCATATTGATGGATTTGCTAAATTCCATGATAAATCTACAATCGTAACGATGGCAGAAGATGACTTGGCTGAATGGGGCTTGTCAAACAAAGATATGGATAAATTGTTAGATGCAAAAAATGCTTCAGGACAGAAATATAAGTACGAATACTTACCGCTTAGTAAAGATAAAGTTACTTTAGAAGGTGGAAAAACTCTAGATTATAAGGGGTCGTATATCAATTATTATGTTGGGAATACAGTTGTATTGGTTCCTAACTATAATGATCCAAATGACAAAATCGCAAACGATACGATTCAGAAATTATACCCGGATCGTAAAGTAGTGGGAATTGATGTGAGAGAGCTTTATAAAAATGGCGGAATGATCCATTGTGTGACACAGCAACAACCGATTCAATTGAAGTAATCGATTATAGTTTCGTTATGTTGCTTTATAGACAAAATAGGTGAAATGCTATCTTTACTTATTTTGTCTTGTTTTAACATCTGTAACAAGAACGGAATGTATAATTTTAATGTAACGATAATTGAATAAAAGTATATTGTCATTATTGGTTTATATGGAAAAGGAGAAAAATGTTTGTGGTAAAGAATTTTAAAAAAGTATTTTCGTTTTTCCCTATCGTTCTACAGTACATTATAAATGTAGCTTTGATCTGTTTGGGAATTGTTTTAAGTGTGTTTCTTATGAAAGAAGTCATTCAATTTATACAAGAACTTAAATTAAATAGTGAGGAATCTAGTTATCATTTAATTGATAGCATTGTCGTATTTTTTTTATATTTTGAATTCATCGTAATGATTATAAAGTATTTTCAAATGAACTTTCATTTTCCATTACATTATTTTATATATATAGGTATTACGGCTATTGTTCGTCTAATTATTATAGACCATGATAGTCCAATGGATTCATTGATATATGCTTGCGCGATTCTTGTATTAATTAGTGCTTTAGTCATTGCAAATTCTAAAATAATGCGTCGTGATTTAGAAGAGTGAACGTTTGTTGTTTAAATCAAAAAAGATGTTTTATCTTTTGGTAAAAAGGAGTAACAGTATTGAAAGAAATAATCTTAACCAGTTTTATAATAATAGGGTTTATGATTCTGCTATTTAATTGTATACTTTCATAATTTAAAAGAATAAAAGGTTAATAAGGAAAGAGGTTTTTGTAAATATGGTTCATTACAATAATCAAAATAGTTTACATCAAATATTTACATTAAAGGGAACAGTTATAAGAGATATTTTCCCGCAAATTTTATTATATATATGTATTTCAACGATAGTAACTGTGATTAATTATTATTATGTAGAAATAAAAATTAATCAAACTCCTTGGGTAATTGTTGGAGGAGCTTTAGGTCTACTGTTAGTTTTTCGTACTAACACTGCCTATGATAGGTATTGGGAAGGTAGAAAGTTATTTGGCACGGTTGGTGCTTGTACTAGAAATTTGGCAGTTAGTTTTTTATGTTATTGGGAGTCTGAAGGGAAAAAGACGGATCAGGAAAAATTAAAATTTTTACATTTGTTAATTGCTTTTCCAAAGATAGCGAAAGGACATTTGAGAGACGAAAAAGATTTATCCGAAATAAAAGCATTGTTTGATATTTGTTCTGAGAAGGAAAAAGAAATGTTGACTGAGTCTATTCATTTACCGATTAGTATAGTTTTTATGTTAAAAACTATACTATCAAAAGGTTTGAAAACGGGTCAAATTCACCCAAATGCAATAATTAATATGGAAGCTGATTTGAATACTCTGCTTACGGCTGTGGGTGGATGTGATCGGATCAAAACAACGCCTATTCCTTTTGCATATTTTGCTCATATTAAAATTTTACTGCTCATATTTTGCGGGACTTTATCGATTGGTCTTGTTGATAGTCTTGGATGGTTTACAGTACTTGCAACTACGTTCATAAGTTTTGCATTTATAGGGATTGAAGCAATAGGGGTTGAAATTGAGGATCCATTTGGTCAGGATCCAAACGATCTTCCGCTAGAAGGGATTTGCATAGGGGTAGAAACACATTTAGTGAATTTATATAATCAAAACGCCCTGTTAGAAGTAATGGATTTGAATCTTGATAAAAAAATCATCTAATCCGTCATTGTGTACGGCGATTAAAATTTAAAAATCTTGTCAAGAGTCAGTTTATGGCTTAACGACGGCTTTATATTTTTTATATAAATATATAATATTTCTCCGTGCTATAATCCATTCATGAAATGTGCACGTTTCAAAAATTGTAATGAAAAGAGAAATGAATTGGGGAATAGTTAGCTTATTGAAAACAGTTATTCAATCATTATTAAAAAGCGAGGTAAGTAATATGGAACAAAAACATAGTGGCATTATTTTTACTGCAATACCAGATGAATCGAATGAATATTATCGACCATTTTATGAAGACATTATTTATTTTAATGAATACTTAAATGAAAATAAAGCATTTACCGATCAACTTATATCTTTATCTGTTGAAGAGCAAGACTTTCATACAAACTTTTTTGAGTATGATGATATTTGGCTAAGAGATGTTGCACCAGTTGTAACAAATCATCTAGTTAAATTCAAATATCAACCAAATTACTTACCGAAAGATCAAGGACGATATTTAGATCAACAATTTAATAAATGGTTGAAAAAAAACGACTTTGAATATGTGACATCTCCATTGATATTAGACGGTGGAAATCTTATTTGGAATAAAAAAGATACCGTTATATTAACGGAACGCATATTTGATGATAATTATGATTGGACGGAAGAAGAAATTATAGAGCAACTGGAATGGGATTTAGATGTGAGTCGGGTTATTATTATTCCTGCTGAAGAGGGAGATGTACTTGCACACGCAGACGGGATGGTTAAATTTATTGATGAACATACAATGTTTATTAGTGATTTTTTAGGGGATCATGAATTTAGATATAAGGTTCAAGAGATTATTCAAGAGCAAATGCCAGAGGCTGAATTTATAGTTGTTCCTTCGTCATATACAGAGAAGGGTCAATACGATGAAGAGATAGCGTCAGCAAAAGGTTTATATATAAATATGTTAGAAACATGTGATACGCTTTACGTTCCTAAGTTTGGATTAGCTAAAGATGAGGAAGTTTTACGATATATTCAACAGCATACTGAGAAACAAGTTATTCAAAGTCATGTAGGAGAAATATCGACAATGGGAGGCGCGATGAATTGTTTAACGTGGTATTGTCCTAGTCATTTGTTACCTTCAAAAATGAAAAGGCTGAACGATCAGAATGAAGGTTCTTCAATCAGAAAAATATTTGATTGGTTTTAATAAATAAGCTTATATATAAGAAAATGTATTCAAGGGGTATTTATATGTATACAATTACTGAGTTTTCGCGGATTTGTAAAATGAGTACACGAATGTTAAGGCATTATGATAAAGAGGATATATTAAAACCAGCATATGTGAATCCGGTAAATGGATATAGATATTATGAGCAAGGGCAGCTTGAAATAGCGCTGAAAATTAAAAAGCTAAGGGAGTATAAGTTTCCTTTACCGAAAATCAAAATAATTCTTCAATCATCAGATCAAGATTCATTTATTAAACATATGCAATCACAAATTATAGAGTTGTCTCATGAGGTGAAACAAAATTTACAGGTTATTTCAGAAATGAATGAAATGGTAAATATGAATTATGCTTTAAATACTGCTTGTCATAGAAATTACGATATATTTATTGGAATGAGAAATGAAATAACAGTAATTGCTCAAAGACTGCAAATAAATATAGATGATATGGATGATTATTTTTATGACTTATATGAAAAAGTACAAAAGCATAACTTACAAATGGTCGGTTCGCCCTCTACGGTCTTTTATGATGAAGAGTATATTCCAAATGAAAGTGATGTTGAATTAAGGATTCCGGTCATGCATGGGAACAATAAAGATGTAGTACAAGAATATGAAATAAAAAAATTAAATCCACATCAAATCGTTACTACTATGCATTATGGAAGTTATGACTATATAGGCTACGCTTATATTGCGTTAGAAAAATGGATTGAAAGAAATGGTTATGTAATAGATGGTTCACCATATGAGGTCTACATAAAGGGACCTGAATGTGATTGTTTAGTAGAAGAGTATGTCACACAAATTTGTTTTTTAGTTATGAAAATAGACTGAGAATAAGGATTGACATTAACATTATGTCAATCCTTATTCTATTTATGTAAGTAATTCATCATAATAAAAAGGAGAAAGAATATGAAAAGAACAATCATGATTATTTGTCTGATTCTAAGTATGACATGGTTTTCAGCGTGTACTCCTGGAGTAGGAGAAGGTGAGAATGGTAGCTTCGTTCTACCAAATCAGTTGCCAAAAAATGTAGTGTTTAAAAATGGTACAATCTATACTTCAAATGACAAGCAAGACATTGTAGAGGCTGTAGCCGTTAAAGAAGGGAAAATTACATTTGTTGGTTCAAACAAAGATGTAGAAGGATTTATAAATGAAGATACGAAAGTGGTGGATTTACAAGGGCGTTTTATTCTTCCTGGTTTTGTGGACAATCACAATCATATATTTGAGGCGAAATCACCAGCAGCAGGGAATTGTAGTGTTTCACCGGATGCTGCGCTGCAAGAACAACGCTCGTATTTAAAGGCTTGTAAAAAAGATGTGAAAGATGGTGAATGGATAAGCGGAACAGGATTTAGTTTGGAAGAGCTGTTAAAAGATATGGACGAAAAATCAGAACAACAAACGCCATTACAAGTTCTTGATGAGCTATTTCCTAATAACCCTGTATTAATTATGGAAAGAACCTCTCATTCTGTATGGGTTAACTCAAAGGCATTGGAATCAGCAGGAATAAATAAAGAGACGAAAGATCCGCAAGGCGGAAGAATCATTCGGGATCCAGAGACAGGAGAACCTTTTGGAATTCTGTATGATACAGCTGGGGATATCGTGATGGAAAAAGCATGGAATTCTCAGCCTAATCTCTTTGAAAAAAATTATGAAGGTTTGTTAGACGGTTTAGATGAGGTTGCGAAGAATGGCATTACTACAGTCGGAGATGGACGTCTCTATTGGAAACGAGGCTGGTTAGATGTTTGGAACAAAGTTAATGATGAGAAAAAGTTAACATCGCGAGTAGTACTTCGTCCGTGGGTATATCCGAACTTAAATGAAGCAGAACAAATTGAGTATTTCAAAAAAATTAAGCGTGATGATGTATCATCTCGAATGCTTATTAATCAAGTGAAAATGTATAGTGATGGAATTAGTATTAACAGCACAGCTAAAATACTAGAAAAATATAAATTTGAGTGGTTTAAGGGAACACCGTATGGCTTGAACTATATTCCAGAAGAAAAAATGAAATGGTGGTTGACGGAACTGAATAAACTTGGTTACGGTGCACTCATTCATACGATTGGGGATGGCGGGGTAAGAGAGAGTTTAAATGCAATTGAAGCAGCGAAAAAAGAAGGGGCAAATCAGCCGTATACGCTCACACATGTTGAGATGGTAGAAGATAGTGATATAAAACGTTTTGCTAAGTTAGGTATTAGCGCTGATTTTCAAGTAGGCCATGATTTTGCGGAAGATCCTAAACAAAGCTGGGCAAGTACGTATTTTACAGATCAACAGATGAAACGAATTATGCCGTTAGGGCGAATTTGGAAAACAGGAGCAAACGTATCACTTAGTAGTGATTGGGATGTAAATGAACTAGATCCACTTGTGACGATTTCGAATGCACTAAGTATTGATGAAAAGGGCTTGTCTGATGTATACGCAGCTATTGATGCATATACAATTAAGCCCGCCAAAGCATTAGGTCTTGGTAATATTACTGGTTCAATTGAAGTAGGTAAATCAGCCGATATGGTATTACTAAATGAAGATATTACTAAAATGAGTGCCGATAAGATTCCGAATGCGAAAGTTTTAGTGACGGTTTTACAAGGAGAAGTAGTGTATCACAAGGGAAAATAAAGAATCAGTTTATGAAGTAGTTAATATATTTCTGTTGACCTTAACACGATGTCAAAGTTTAGACTGAACTTACATTCGAAGAAGGGGTGAACACGTATGAGAAATATAGAAAATAGTTTGTTTTATATGCCTGCTGAGTGGGAAAATCATGAGGGAACATGGCTCCAATGGCCTCATGATAAAGCTCATAGAGGTGAAGGTTACAGATCTAAGCTAGATGATATTTGGGTAACGATGGCAAAGGAGCTTCATTACGGAGAGATTGTGCATATTGTTGTATATGATGAAGAAGAAAAAGTACATGTACAATCGAAGTTAATTGAAGCGAAAGTGGATATGGATAAAATTGATTTCTTAGTTCAAGAGACGGATGACGTGTGGATAAGAGATAATGGACCGATCTTTGTAAAAGATAAGGAAGGCAATCTCTGTTTAACACACTGGGTATTTAATGGTTGGGGGGATAAATATCCGTATGAAAATGATGCTGTTATTCCGGAAAAAATAAGTGAAATGTATAGCATTCCAAAAGTTAAATCTAGTGTCTGTATAGAAGGTGGAGGAATAGAGATAAATGGAAATGGCACCTTAATGGCGGCAAAAACTTCTATTATAAATGAAAATCGAAATCCTACACTAAATCAGGAAGAGATTGAAATAGAGTTAACGAAGTATTTGGGAGTAACGAATTTTATATGGATAACTGGTATTCGCGGAGAGGATAATTATGATGAAGATACAGATTACCATATTGATGGGGCAGCGCGTTTTGTAAATGAAAATACAATTCTTTATGAATATGATCCTTTCGGGGAAAGCGAATCATACCTTTTGGAGGCGTACGAAAAGCATTATCAAGAATTGAGACAAGCAAGAAATATAGATAGAAAGCCATTTCAGCTCATACCAGTACCGGTGACAAGAAAAGTGGTAAAAGAAGCAGACTGTAAGGGCTCATATTTGAACTTTTATATTGGAAATGAAGTTGTATTAGTTCCTATATATGGCGATGAACATGACAAGTTAGGGCTTCAAATCATTGAAGGGCAGTTTCCAGGAAAAAGAATTGTCGGTGTTTATGTAAATGAACTGTATGCGTATGGTGGTATGATTCATTGTGTGACGCAGCAACATTTAGCATAAAGTAACCGAAATGAAAAAAGCATGCAGAGTATATACTCTGCATGCTTTTTATAATGCTGAAAACTCTTCAACAAGTTGGGTGAATCGATTTAATGCACTTTCAATCGGTTCTGGTGTAGTTAAATCAACGCCAGCTTTTTTTAGTAGGTTTAATGGATAGTCAGAACTTCCGCCTTTAAGGAATTCAATATAGTTTTTCTGAGCATTTGGATCACCGCTTAATAATTTATCGGCGATTTGAATGGCAGAAGCGAATCCAGTTGCGTATTTGTATACGTAAAATGGACGGTAGAAATGAGGGATTCTAGACCAGCCATATTTTACTTCTTCGTCAAATACGAGGGAGTCGCCATTATATTCTCTAAATAAGTTTTCGTAAATTTCGCTAAAGACTTGGGCGTTTAATGGTTTACCTTGTTCGGCCATTTCATGTGTGATTTTTTCAAATTCTGCAAACATGATTTGTGTAAAGAAAGTACCTTTAAAGCTATCGATAAAGTAGTTAATTAAATGATTACGTACGTTCGTTTCTTTTGCTTCTTTTAATAAATAATGAATTAATAACACTTCATTTACTGTAGAAGCGACTTCTGCAACAAAAATGGAATAGTGTGCAGAAATTCTCGGTTGGTATCCGTGTGAGTAATGCGTATGCATACCGTGCCCGCATTCATGAGTAAGGGTGAAAAGGCTATTTAAATCATCATGATGGTTTAAAAGAATGAAAGGATGAACACCGTATACACCAAAGTTATAAGCTCCAGAACGTTTTCCTGGTGTTTCTCTCACGTCTATATAGCGTTTATCTTTAAAGTTTTTTAATGTTTCGATATATTCTTTACCTAAAGGAGCTAGTGACGCGATCATTATATCAAACGCTTCATCGTATGGAATGTCTTGTTTTACACCTTTTACTAAATCAACACTCAAGTCGTATTGTCGTAGTTCATCTACATTTAATTTTTCTTTTCTAAGTTCATTATACGTATGTAATGATTGAATGTTTTTTTTCGTTGTCTCAATTAAATTTTCATATACTTCTTTCGGAACCATGTCGCCAAATAATGATTTTTCTAAAGCTGATGGATATTTTCGTAGCTTTGAGACAGTAACATTATTTTTAATAGCTGCGGACAAAGTAGAAGCGATAGAATTCTTTAATTGAACGTATGGTTTGTAATAAGCTTTATAGGCTTCTTCACGTTTCTCACGATTCTCATCTTCTATTAGCTTTGAATACATTCCACGTGTTAAGTTTACTTTTTCTCCATCATCAGTAGTCACTTCACCAAAAATTATATCTGCATTATTTAACATGCCAAATGTATGCTGCGGGGAGGAGAGTGCTTCACTCATTTGTGATAAAATCTCTTCTTGGTCTTTATTCAAAACGTGTTTTTTATAACGGTATAGCTCAAATAAGTCTTCTTTATAATAGTGTAAGCCTTCTGTTTCTTCTATGTAAGAATGTAATGTGTTTTCATCTACACTAAGTAAGAATGGGGAAAAGAAAGATTTAGCCGCACTTACTTTCACGTGTAATTGTGATACTTTATCGACAAGGGATTGAGCGTCAGTATCGCGTGTATCAAGATCAGATTGTAATCGTGCATAAGCGAACATTAAAGATATTATGCTAGATATTTCTTCACTCTTTGTTAAATAAGCTAATAAACTATTGCCGTCGTGAATATTTCCATTAAACTTGTGTAATTCATTCGTTAATACTTCAATTTTATGAAAATCGCTTTCCAAATCTTCAATTGTATGATAAATATCCGTTAAATCCCATTTTTCTTTATCAGCTACTTGTAGTCGATCTTTAAGTTCTGTCATAATCATTTCCTTTCTAAATATGTAGTTATATTCCTATATAACTATGAAATACAACAAATTGCAAAAAATCCCTGCTGGAAAATAAAAAGCCTTGCCGGAAATGGCGAGGCTTTAAAAGTTATAATGTAATGCCGAACGTTGAATGAAGGAGGTTTGTATATTGCTCTTTTGTAATTGTTTTTTTTGTTTTATTTCTATTTTTCGTTACTGTAAGGCTATCTTTTGTTAATGATGCGTGCCCGTCATGAGTAAGTTTTACAACAAGAGGTACTTTGTTAAATGGTGAACCTTCATGTTCAACAATAATTTTTTGTGCTGCATTTACTTTCGTTTCATCCACTTCTTCCAAGTAAAATGCATAACCTACTGTCCAATCATCAGTAGAAGATTGATCTAGAAACTCATTGCTTTTACGCATTTCTAAAATATAATTACCTTTTTCAGTCGTTTCTTTACGAATACGATAGTCGCCTGTTACAGAATGAACGATCTCACCTGAGAAAGGAACAGGGGAAAGGGGTAAATATGATCCGAAACCTACTTCAATTAAGTAAAGTTCATTATGATGTTGTAAAACAGTTGCGATATGCCCTGAATCTACAGCCCATATAGAATTTGCAGCGTTATAAACTGTTCCTGAAACGAGATGGACATCGAATTTAGAGTCTTTAAGGAAGTAATACATAGTAGGATTGAGTTCATAACAAAGGCCGCCACGGTTGTTTATTAAAATTTTTTCTTTTAGATTTTCTTTTGATATTTCTTTAAAGTTGTTTTCGAGAATATTTAAGTTTTCAAAAGGGACAGATTGTGACATTGCGTACATAATGTTAGGTAAATCTTCAAATGAAACTGTTTCTTTTTCTTCTATATTTAATCGTGCGAAAAATTGTTTTTGAAAGTTTGTCATGAAAATCCCTCCGTTATGATTTTATAGGTAAATTGTAAACAATCTTGAATAAGATGTGAAATTTAAACTATGTGGGGGTACTTGTGGAATATGTGAAGTTACGTGAAAAATAATGTGAGAGATTAAAAGATTACTACTTTACTAACTGTAGAACGAATATTATAATAATTTTAATAAATTATGCAAACGTTTTCTTGAAGGGATGGTGTAAATATGTTGAAAAGGATTATGGTAGTCTGTTTATTGTTTACTTTACTTTTCCCTAATATATATGAGGGGAATAAGGCGGAAGCAGCAACGATAAACAATGGAACATTAATGCAGTATTTTGAGTGGTACGCTCCGAATGATGGGAATCATTGGAATCGTTTGCGTTCTGATGCTGGAAATTTAGCTCATAAAGGAATTACATCTGTATGGATACCACCTGCATATAAAGGGACTTCACAAAATGATGTAGGATATGGAGCGTATGATTTATATGATTTGGGGGAATTCAATCAAAAAGGAACGGTGCGGACGAAATATGGGACAAAAGTACAGTTGAAATCTGCAATTGAAGCTTTACATAAGCAAAACATCGATGTATACGGTGATGTAGTTATGAATCATAAAGGTGGAGCAGATTATACTGAAACTGTCACAGCTGTTGAGGTAGACCGTAACAATCGAAATATTGAAGTGTCAGGTGATTATGAAATTAATGCATGGACGGGGTTTAACTTTCCAGGGCGCGGAGATTCTTATTCTAATTTCAAATGGAAATGGTATCATTTTGACGGAACGGATTGGGATGAAGGAAGGAAATTAAATCGAATTTATAAATTTAGGGGTATAGGTAAAGCATGGGATTGGGAAGTGTCTAGCGAGAATGGGAATTATGATTATTTGATGTATGCAGATCTTGATTTTGATCATCCTGATGTTGCGAATGAGATGAAAAATTGGGGGACGTGGTATGCGAATGAATTAAATTTAGATGGTTTTCGTTTAGATGCTGTTAAACATATTGATCATGAATATTTACGCGATTGGGTAAATCATGTCAGACAGCAAACGGGGAAAGAAATGTTTACAGTAGCTGAATATTGGCAAAATGATATCCAGACTTTAAATAATTATTTGGCGAAAGTCAATTATAATCAATCTGTATTTGATGCACCGCTTCATTACAATTTTCATTATGCTTCAAAAGGAAATGGGAATTATGATATGAGAACTATTTTAAATGGAACAGTAATGCAAAATCACCCTGCACTCGCAGTTACTCTCGTTGAGAATCATGATTCTCAACCTGGACAGTCATTGGAATCTGTAGTAAGTCCGTGGTTTAAACCGTTGGCATATGCATTTATTTTAACACGTGCAGAGGGCTATCCTTCAGTTTTCTATGGTGATTACTATGGGACAAGCGGAAATAGTAGTTATGAAATTCCAGCGTTAAAAGATAAAATTGATCCAATTTTGACGGCACGAAAAAACTTTGCATATGGTACGCAGCGTGATTATTTAGACCATCCAGATGTGATTGGCTGGACAAGAGAAGGCGATGGTGTACATGCTAATTCTGGTTTAGCGACATTACTCTCGGACGGACCAGGAGGATCAAAGTGGATGGATGTTGGAAAGAATAACGCTGGGGAAGTATGGTACGATATTACGGGTAATCAAACAAATACTGTAACAATTAATAAAGATGGATGGGGGCAGTTCCATGTAAATGGAGGCTCGGTTTCCATATATGTTCAGCAGTAAATTGGTGATGAAAAGAAGAGGTAGACTGAAATATAAGTTCTCCTCTTCTTTTTTACATTCTGCATAGTTATTAAAGTATGACACCTTTACTTCTTATAAAACATATAGTATGATGATTTCAATAAATTAGATTTCAATGAACATAAAATATAAATTAATGAGAGGTGCTTTTTGTGAGTGCGGTAGGTACTAAATAGGAAAAATTTAATGAAATAAATCGGATAAGACCAGGGGATTTTTATGTACATCATACCCCTAATTTTGTCATGGATTTATTTCGAAACCTATGAAGATACCTACAATACTTTATAAAGCGTGTAATAAGGGGATTGCCATCTGTTTTTTTATGGCTTATTTCCTCATATGTTATTACACTTGCCTTGTAAATGTAAAAGCTGCGGTATCCCCGCAGCTTTTTTGTATATGTTTTTGATGTATAAAAATGGTAATTGAATAATGTAGAATTCATTGGAATCTAATGAGTAGGTATCTTCATTGATGATAGAAATCAATCATAGTGAGGAGAAACAAAATGAATACGATGACTTTTGAAAAGTTACAATATAACGAATTAATGGAAATAGTGAAATCATATTGTATAAGTGGATTAGGTAAGGAATTATTAAATAAATTAGAGCCGAGTACGAGTATAAAAGTAGTGAGAAATCGCTTAAATGAAACGACAGAAGCACGAGCTATAGTAGATGCAGAAGGACATGTTCCTTTCTTCGGAATTTCCAATATCGCTAGTACAATTCAAAAATTAGAAAAAGGGATGATTTTAGATCCAGCAGAGTTAGTGAGCGTTTCAGACTTTTTACGTGGATGTAGAAAGATTAAAAAATTTATGTTAGATAAAGAATTCTTTGCGCCAGTATTAGCTTCTTATGCAAATTCAATGACTGAATTTAAAAGTATTGAAGAGGAAATTAACTTTTCAATTAAAGGAAATGGCATTGATGCAGCTGCTAGTAAAGAGTTAAAACGAATTCGAAATAACATTGATTCTGTAGATGGAAAAATAAAAGAACGTTTAACGAAATTTTTAAATAGTAGTGCAAATAAGAAATATATTCAGGAATTCTTTATTAGTAAGAAGGACGATAGGTATACGATTCCAATTAAATCTTCTTATAAAAATCAAGTTGCGGGAAGTATAGTTGAAGCATCTGCAAAAGGTTCTACTGTATTTATAGAACCACATACGGTTACAAAATTAAATGCGGAACTCGCAAGTTTGAAAGCAGAAGAAGCGATGGAAGAGTATCAAATTTTAGCGACATTATCAGGAATGGTATTAGAAAACATTTATCATATAAAAATTAATATGGAACTAATTAGCCAATATGATATGGTATTTGCGAAAGCGAAATTTAGTAAATCAATCGATGGAATAGAGCCGAAGTTAAATGATCATGGCCACATTCATTTAGTAAATTGTAAGCATCCGCTTTTAAGTGGGAAAGTAGTACCGTTAAACTTTGAAATCGGTCAAGAATACCGTAGTTTAATTATTACAGGACCGAATGCAGGCGGAAAAACAATTGTGCTAAAAACAATAGGATTGTTAACATTAGCGACGATGTCAGGTTTGCACATCGCTGGAGATAAAGAAACGGAAATTGCTATTTTTGACAACGTATTTGTAGATATTGGTGATAATCAAAGTATTGAAAATGCACTAAGTACATTCTCATCGCATATGAAAAATCTATCCGAGATTATGAGGATGTCAAATAATAATACATTACTACTATTTGACGAAATAGGAAGCGGTACAGAACCGAATGAAGGTGCGGCGCTTGCGATATCTATTTTAGAAGAATTTTACCTTGCGGGATGTATTACAATTGCGAGTACGCATTACGGTGAAATTAAGCGTTTTTCAGAAATGCATGGTGATTTTATGAACGCAGCAATGCAATTTAATAGTGAAACACTAGAGCCACTTTATAAATTAGTGATCGGTAAATCAGGTGAAAGTAATGCACTTTGGATTGCGAATAAAATGAATGTGAGAGACCATGTACTGCAAAGAGCGAAAGAGTATATGGCAAATAAAGAATACGCTCTAGAAAAAGTGAATGAAAGTAAAATTAGAAAACCAAAATTCGTGCAAGAAAAAAGAGAAAATGACTATGAATATAAAATCGGTGACCGTGTGAATTTATTGGATCATGATGATTTTGGTATCATCTATAAGGAAAGAGATAATTTCTATAATGTCGTTGTATATTATAACGGTGAATTCGTTGAAGTGAATGTAAAACGTATTACTTTAGAGGTAGCGGCGAAAGAATTATACCCAGAAGGATATGATTTAAATACACTATTTGTCGATTATAAAGAAAGAAAAATGCAGCACGATATGGAGCGCGGATCGAAAAAAGCGCTTCGTAAAATTGAAAAAGAAATAAGAAAGAATAGAGGATAATATAGAATGGTAACGATTAGACAAGAACAACAAAATGATTGTAGTAAAACTGAAGAAGTTGTAAAACAAGCATTTTCAAATGAAGAATTTAGTGATAAAAAGGAACATGAACTTGTAAAACGTATTAGAGAATGTGACGCGTTTATTCCTGAATTATCAATCGTTGCAGTAGATGAGGAAATAGTCGGGCATATTATGTTATCAAAAATTAAGATAGAACAAGACGGAACTTCTGTAGAATCATTAGCACTTGCACCAGTATCCGTTGCTAGGGGCCATCAGAAAAAAGGAATTGGCGGAAAACTTATCGTAGCTGCTTTAGAAAAAGCGAAAGAACTAGGATATGAATCTGTTGTGGTATTAGGACATCCAGAGTACTATCCGAAATTTGGATTTAAAAAAGCAAGTGATTGGAATATAAAAGCACCATTTGAAGTGCCAGATGAAGTGTTTATGGTGATGGAGTTAAGAGAGAATGCTCTTCAAGGTGTAGAAGGAGTTGTACAATATTCGAGTGCTTTTGCTGAGTAGGAGAATCGATTAAGAAATGTAATCATAAAAGATGCTATCTTTTTGTAGGAATATACAGAAAGATAGCTTTTTTTATTAAGCAGATCTACTTACGTATATTTTGCTCAATGAATAATTGAGATGGTAAAATTGATATAGAAATGTAAAGGGAGAGAATATGATGAAGAATCGAGAAACAGATAGCAATGAGAATGTAGTTACGTTATATGTTACAAGACATGGTAAAACAATATTAAATACGAATCATCGCGCGCAAGGTTGGGCAGACTCTCCGTTAGTAGAAAAAGGTGTGGAAGTTGCCTCTAATTTGGGAACGGGATTAAAAGATATTCATTTTGCGAATGCGTATAGTAGTGATAGCGGTCGAGCGATTGAAACTGCTAATTTAGTATTAAAATATAGTGAGCAATCAAAATTGAAACTTGAGAAAAGAAAAGATTTACGAGAATTAAATTTTGGTATTTTTGAAGGTGAAAAACTTGAAAATATGTGGGATGTGGTTGGGAAAGCTGCGGGCGTTGCATCTCCAGAAGAACTCATGAAGTTTTCTATTCAAGAAGTGATTAATCTTATTAGAGCAGCAGACCCTACGAAACAGGCGGAAGATTGGGAATTATTTTCTACTCGGATAAAAACAGAGATTGATAAAATTAGTGAAGAAGCTGCTAAAAATGGAGGTGGCAACGTTTTAGTTGTCGTTCATGGGCTTTTGATTACTGCCTTAATAGAAATGTTAGACAGTGCCAAAACAAAACTTGGAGTGGAAAATGCAAGTGTGACGAAGATTGTATATCAAGATGGGAAGTACACAGTCGAATCAGTTGGGGATATGAGTTATGTTGAAAAAGGAAAAGAAAGTGTGGAAATATAATTAAATCTCAAATAGAAATAAGAAAAAGAAGCTAGAAAGATCTTAACGAGATCTCTTTAGGGTGAGTTTTACTCAACATAACAAATAAGATCGTATGCCTTTTCGCATAAGCGGAAGGGTCTTTTTTTATTGATTTAAATCATATTTCGTTGATTTTGTACCAAAAACAGTACCACTTTCAACATAAAGTCAGAGTGCACAATGATTTATGTTACAGTTGATTAGAATAGGTGTATAAAATCTTGTTTGAGCAGTAATGTAAAGAGACTCGCAACTGTTTCAGATAGATTTTCAAAATGGGGGGGAATAATGGATTTTCAAGATTTGATGGAATTTAAAGGATATATATATTTAAACAAATTGATTGAACCTGAAGGGAATTCACTGAGGGTACTTATTGATAGGTGCAAAGTTAACAAAACTAAGGGACTCATGAAAATTACAGGTGAGGTGGAAATAGAAGCATCATCCATTGATGTTGATAACAATCTGCCAATTGTGCAATTGGATTTTGAAACGTATGTTGCTTACTCCATTACTAATGAATCGTTTACTGTAATGGATGATTACGAAATTTCAGAAGGTAGAATTTTTAGGATTTACTCAAAATCAAGATATTTGGATTTCATTAAAACAGGAACAATTGCTGAATTTATATTTCCTGAAGAGCAGTTCGTTCACTATCAAATTCCTTGTTTGAACCATATAATCGACATTATTTCATATGATGAGCCGAAAATTACTGGAATAAAAAGAAACTAATAAAATTCCATAATAAAAGAGCATCGGAATCGATGCTCTTTTATATGCTTATCTTTTCTTTTTTTAAGTGGAACGATTACGGGATTAATAAAATCTTCCCAGTACTTTTACGGCTCTCTAATAATTCATGCGCAAGAGCACCATCTTGTAAAGCGAATGTAGTTGGACTCGCGATATTTAATTCTCCTGCAGTGATCCAATCAAATAATTGAGTAGAGCGCTGCTTGCGTTCTTCATACGTAGTAAGAACGTTCCAAAGGTCTCCGCCAGTTAAAGTTTTTGAAGTATCCATAAGCATACGTGGATCTACAGGTGCGGGATTACCGCCAGCCATTCCATAGAATACAACGGTACCACCAACTTTAGTAGCTTTAAAACTTTCTTCTAAAGTAGAACCTACTGATTCATACACAACATTTACTCCGGTACCATTAGTTATTTCAAGTACTTTCGTATGCCATGCTTCAGTATATAAAAATACGTGATTAGCACCAGCTAACGTAGCTACTTGTGCTTTTCCTTTTGATGATGTAAGACCGATTACTGTTCCGCCCAGTAGTTTAATCATTTGAACGAGAAGTTGACCAACGCCACCAGCTGCGGCATGTACTAAAGCTATATCACCTTGTTTTATTTGATAGCTATCTTTCGTTAAATAATGTGCTGTTAGACCTTGCAATAAGACAGAAGCGGCTGTTTCAAAAGAAATAGAATCTGGAAGTGTAATTGCTTTTTCAGATGGAACGGCAACTAATTCTGCATTTGAGAATGGAACGTCAGCAAATGCAATGTGGTCTCCGGGATTGATAGTAGTAACGTTAGCTCCTACTTTTTCAACAATACCAGCGCCTTCATAACCTAATATATAAGGCGGGTTACCAGCGAGATGATAATCGCCGCGGCGTCTATAAATATCAGCGAAATTTAAACCGATTGCTTGCATGCGAACAAGAATTTCATTTGGATTTATAATTGGATCAGGTATTTCTTTATATTGTAGTACATCAGCATTTCCGAACTGTTCGAAACAAAGTGCTTTCATATGGAATACCTCCATTTATATTGTTTGTAGATGTTCTTTATCATACAATACAACTATCAATAGAAAAAGAAGATTATTTCGATGGAATCAATCGGTAATATCGATTGAAAAGAGGGATGATAAATGGAGATAAAACAATTAATTACATTTAAAGTGGCTGCAGAAAGCTTAAATTTTACACAAACTGCGAAGAAATTGAATTTTGCTCAGTCGAGCGTGACAGCGCAAATTAAAACGTTAGAGGCTGAGCTCGGTACGCCGTTATTTGAGAGATTAGGAAAACGTCTTTTCTTAACTGAAGCAGGAAAGAAGTTTCAACTATATGCCGATAAGATGATTGCGCTTAGTAACGAAGCAAAAATGGCTGTGAAAGATGATGAGGAAATAGCGGGTACGTTAATAATCGGTGCACAAGAAAGTCAATGTACATATAGGCTTCCATCTATATTAAAGAAATTTAAAGCACAATTTCCTCAAATAAAACTTATATTTAAACCTGCGCATTCCAATAAAGATGCGAAAGAGCAATTGATGGAGGGGAAAGTAGATCTTGTATTTATTTTGGACGAATGTAAAACAGAGGATGTTTTACATGTGGAGCCACTTATGAAAGAAGAATTAAAAGTAGTAGCTGCTCCTACGCATCGTTTACTTGAACAACCTTCCGTTTCTACAAAAGATTTAGAAAGCGAAACACTTTTACTAACAGAACTAGGTTGCTCGTATCGGACTTTATTTGAAGAGCTATTTCGCGCAGAAGATGTATACCCAGCAAATAAGATCGAATTTGTTAGTGTTGAGGCAATTAAACAATGTGTCATTGCCGATTTAGGTATAGCAATTTTGCCAGCAATAGTAGTAGAAAAAGATATACGAGAGGGAACGATAAAGGAATTAGTCTTAAAGAATACAATCACTCCGATCTATACGCAAATCGCTTGGCATAAAGATAAATGGATGACATCGCCGTTACAGCAATTTATTGAGGTAACGAGGGAGTCTTTTGCAAGGAATTAAGTGGAGAAATATTTGTTTTATATGTAAGAAAAAATGGCACTTTTGTATAGAGAGAACCGATACTTGGATGAAACAAGTATCGGTTCTTTATAGCATATTTTTATAATCATTTTTAAGTATTGCCATAATAATTTCATCCGAGTACGTATCATTATAAAATAAGGATTGAGGTAAGGTTCCTTCTTTTACAAACCCAACCTTTTCATAAGCTCTAATTCCACGTAAATTATGGCTAAATACTTCTAACTGTAAACGATTGAATGTGAGTTGTTCAAAAACAAATCTTAAAACTATTTTCATAGCTTCAGTTCCGTAGCCTTTCCCTGTTAATGAAATAGAAAGCATAGATATTCTGAATCCAGCTCTTTGGTTCTCCTCATCGATATCTAAAATCGATAACTCTCCAATCATTTCGTCAGTGCTGTTTAAACAAATAGCGAAATCATAGCGATTTGAATCATTATTTATATTATCTATATGTGCTTTAATTTGCTCCAATGAAAAAGTAGGCTTGGTTCCAGTCATATATCTTATTTCTTCATCCATTGTACTTTCTAATATAATGGGCACATCTAGCTCACAAAGGGGCCTTAAATAAATTCTTTCACTCTCTAATCTCATTATAAATTTCTCCTTAAGGTTGGTGATAGAGTATATAAATATTTTTGATATACATTGAAGAAGAGTTTTATTTTGTGTATTGTTTGAAAAGTAGGTATCTTACTTTGATGTTACATGAATTTTATAATGGTATGGTATACCTAAAACAAATAATAAAAGTTTTATACACAAAAAAATGTATCAACAAGTTTTTTGATAATACTATTATTATTGCTTTTCATTCCACTTTTAAATGAACATGAATTTTTTATAAATATTTTTAGTGGAAAATAAGCCTTTCCCACTAATTTGCACCGTAGTTAAACAAGACTTAAATAACGTTATTGTCACTTTACAAGAGCATGTTTTGATTGGTTCTCAAAACATGCTCCTTCTTTTTGTTTGTTTATCCCGTATTAACGGATAGTGAGACTCCAACTTCGAACCTTGACCGAAGCAAAGTAGGTAGGAGTCGGCCTATCCAGAAAAGCCTGATAGAGTAGGGAGGTTCCTTTAATGTTTTGGAATAATTTAGCATAAGTGATTTTCATATCTCTAAATTTATGCTCTAATTAAAATAAAGGAGGCAAGTAAATGGGGAATGAGATTAAACGATATGTAATACGCACTTTTATATTTACATGGATACTATGGGGGCTATTAATTAGCTTAATAAAATTAAACATTACGACATTTGGTACACCGTTAGCGATGATATTATTTGTTTTCGGAGGGATCATGCCATCAATCATTGCAATTAGTTTAAAGAAAAAATATGGATCAAAAGAAGAGTTCAGAGTGTTTATTAAAAATATTGTTAATCCTAGGCATTACTTTGTATGGTATGTTCTAATCGTTGTTCTAGCTTTTATTAGCTGTTATCTTCCAACGATATTTGGTGGAGCAACGATGCAAAAACCATTATACGTGGCATTACTTAGTTTTCCAATAATGATTATTGGTGGCGGTCTTGAAGAAATCGGATGGAGAGGGTTCTTACAACCTGCCCTTCAGAAAAGGTTTTCGGCATTTTTTAGTACGGTTATTGTGAGCGTTATATGGGCTATTTGGCACTGGCCGTTATGGTTTATTCCAGGTACGAATCAAACTCAAAGGGATTTTATAGCCTTTATAATTACGACAATTGCTGTATCTTTCTTATTAACTACAATTATTAACACAACTAAAAGTATTTTTATGTGTCTAATTTTTCATGCGCTTCTTAATTCTTTTTGGACTGTGTACGTGCCAAATGATAAAGTGTTACCAGCATTTCCAACTTTTATTTTCGGAATTTTCGTATTTATCGTGTATAAAGTCATAATAAAAAGAAAGAACCTCTTATTGATTAGGTAACTGAAATAATAAAAGGAAACATATTAATATATTTTTTATGGATATGAAACTAATTAATAAGAACACGACACAAACATAATTAAAATATAATACAAGTTTGTGCCGCAAAAAAATTTGCAAAACTATAAACAACATCAAAAAGAATGAAGAGCCTTTCAATATACATAAACAATGCTAAGGACAGTTATAGTAATTCATTTGTTAGAACAATTGAATTAACTAAGGTCTGTGTCAGGAGGAGTATATCCAAGGTGACGAGTCATTGATACAATTTGGCCTTTATGATGAAATTCATGTGTTTCCGCATGGGTTAAAAGCCATAGCGGAGTTGTGCTCCAAGGTTCTTTTTGCCATTTCACTTCATTTGCTATATTTTGAGCCAACGGTCATTGTATGCATCTAAAAATCGTTGTACAGTTTCATCTACTAACTTAAATCTAGCACGAACTGTTTCGACATCTGCATGCTCAATTTCGTAGTCGCTAGCAAATGAAAAATCTGCTCGTTTTTGTTTAAATGCGAATGATCCAAGCCAGTATCGATAGCAATCGGCTACATGAATATGTGTTTTTATAATGCTGCGACTTCCGAAGTTAGGAACCGTACTGTGCAATTTTTCTTGTGGGATTTCTTCCAAAAATGTAAATAGATTTTCCCTTGTAGAACTAATAAGATTATATTGTTGTTTTAAAACATCTAACATGTAATTACACTCCTCTTTTGTTTACTGTAATATTTGTGCAGTAAGTATTTCTATATTTATGAGGAGTGGTCCTTTTTTATTGTTTTCAGTAAGCATATTAGATGTGTTTTTTAATTGTTTCTGATAGATTAAACAAGGTGAAACTTTAATAAGTAGAACATTCTTAGCTCATAATAAATTGTACATAAAAAAGGGGACGATAAAATGAATAGAATAATTGGTTTAAAACAATTTGAAATAACGCGTGGGGCATTACTTGAATTTATGGAGACGCTTGATGATAAAACTGCGGATACGCAGCCGGAGGGCTTTAACAATACAATTCGCTGGCATATCGGTCACGTGTTAACGGCAGCAGAAACTTTCATGTTTGGAAGAGAATTTAAACAATTACCAACTGAATATCCAGGTATGTTCGGGTATGGATCAAGACCATCTAAATGGAAAACAGAAGGACCATCATTAGAAGTGCTAACGGTTCAATTAAAAGAACAAGCGAAGCGCATTCAAGAAATTCCAGCAGAAGCATTTGAAAATAAACTTCCAGAGCCATTTTTAGGGTTGGAAACAGTTGGAGAGCTTTACGGTATGATGTTGTATCATGAAGCAGATCATATTGGGCAAATGAAGGCGATGGAACGAATTATTAAGGCTTTTTAGTTTTTGGTAAAGTTTAATTGCATATAAAAAACGAAATCACAGATGTTTTGTCAAAATTGAGGTGTAAGTAATTACAACCTTATTTTTCACAATACAGGTGTAATGTTAAATAATATATAGACAAAAAAGGGTAGATAATTTATTATCTATCCTTTTTTGTTGTTGAACTTCTTGAAGGATTAAGGATTATGAACGCTAATCATCGTGATGCTGATGAAGAAGGAAAGAAAACCAACCAATTAGGATAAAGAAACATCCTAAGTTTTATGGTAGTTATTATTTTTTTTGTATTACTTAATAGAAAAATATTGAAAATAATACAGAAGAAAGTATAAGGTTGCAAAATCTGTATGAAATAGGGTATTCCTAAATATGGAATATACGTATAATAAAAGAGAGGAACTAGAAAATGGGGGAATACTATGATTACATTGGAACAAAAGTTGGAGCAATACACACATACATATGCACAGTTAAAGGGAGAACTAAAATGGAAAACAAGTGATTCTCGAACAGGTATGATGATTGCTGCTATGTATGCAGGTAGTGATAAACTGTTTGATCTCGGACGTTTTTTAGAAATTAGTAGTTATATTAAGAATCAGGTAGGGATGTTTTCATACTTAAAGTCTTATCATCGCTTTGTGGTGGCCGCAACATTAGATATTCACTTTACAGATTACAAGGAAGCTTTTCGGAGGTTTTTAGATTTATATGAACAATTGGTCGCTGGTGGCTTTAGCCGGAGTATATTTACTTATCTCGCAGCAGCTGTGCTTTTAACAGAAGAAAATGAACAGCATGGCACGCACATTCAGCGTTCGATGCAAGTATATAAACGGATGAAAGAGGATCATCTTTTTCTTACAGGTACAAATGATTATCCACTCGCGGTTTTATTAGCAGGACAATCAGAGAATGTAGAAACACTTATGGACCGGGTAGAACGTCTTTATCAGAAACTAGCGAAAGCTGGTTTGCGTAAAGGGAATGATCTTCAGTTTTTAAGTCATATCCTCTCACTAAAGAAGGATGTCCGTGAAGAAATGTTAGTTGCAACATGTACAAACATATGGAATTTGTTAAAACAAGAAAAGGTAAAAGTGAAACAGATGCATTATCCAGCTATCGGGCTACTAGCGTTACTTGAGGATGGAGAAAAAGAGATTCATTCTATTAAAGCGTTGATTGAAAAATTGCAAGGGGAGAAATTTTTCCGTTGGCATACAGATACGAATATTCTTATTGCTATTCAACTGTTCGTAAGTCAGAAAGGTGAGGAAAGTAAAGCTACCAACGCAGGTTTACAAACAATGATAGAAGTCCTCATACAAGCACAACAAGCAGCTATGATAGCAACGATTGCCGCTTCATCTGCAGCAACCTCTTCTGCTAGTACTAGTTCATAATGTGTAACTGCTTATGCGCTTGTAAATTATGATGAACCTATAACCTCTTTGATGAGAACGGTTTAAAAAATATTAATAAAAAAGGCCCATCACTCTCTAATGAGTGATGGGCTAACTGTTTTTACAGAGTGGATTTTTTTATTGGGTAAGGAAGATAAGTTGTTATTTTAATGTTTTTACATAATTAGCATTATCTTTTTGACTGCTTAAAATGTTTGAGTTGTGTAACAATCATAATGCTAATAACAACGAGTAAAAACCATGAGCTAATTTTGCTTAAGTGAACGAGGCTCCATGTTTCCCGTTGATTTGGATATTGCCATGCTCCGAAGAAGGTAGCGATGTTTTCTGCAATCCAAATAAAGAATCCGATAAGGAAAAATGAGAGTACGAGCGGCATTTTATATGTAACGCCTCGTAATGAAAATTCCACAAATGTGCGAAAGAAAACAATGAATAAAATTAAAGTTAATACCCATCTAAAGTCATATAGAAAATGATGTGTAAAAAAATTAAAGTAAATCATTGCTCCTAGAGGTATTGCAAAAATAGCTTTCGGCCAATGATGCATTTGTAAATGCAATCTTCTCCACGCTTGGCATATGTAACTTGCGACACTCGCATACATAAAACCGCTGTAAAGCGGAACTCCGAAAACTTTTGAATACGCCTCTTCAGGATAACTCCATGAACCGAAATGTACTTTATATATTTCTAGTAAAAGGCCGATGAGGTGGAAGACAGTAATTACTTTTAGTTCGTCTTTCGTTTCAAGACCAGTCTTGTACATAATCCACTGCATAAGAAGACATACGATGAGTATGAAATCATATCGGTACAGCCCTGGAATCGAAATGATTTTTGAAAGAGCAAGTGTTAAAAAAATAACGACAGGGAACAAACAGGATAATGCTTGTTCATAAGTAAAATAGAGTAGTTGTTTTACATAAAACATGTTTTCACCTTCAGGGTTTTTATTTGAAAAATCAAAATAATAACTTAGTATATTACAAATTTGAAAATAAAACAGTACGTCATTTTGCATGTATTTGGAAGTTTTAGAAGGGAATTGTAATAAGTATTTTGATAGTTTAACAAAGTAAAAAAATAGTTTGCTATTTAAAAAAAGTGGGGATATAATATCTAAATGAAAATGATAATTATTATCAATAATGATTATAAATAAAAAATAATTATAAAAAAGAACTGAATATAAAGGATGAAATGAAACATGTTACATAAGTCTACTGTACATGCTGGCAATAATCGCTGGATACATATTAAGTTCGTATGTTTCATGAGCTTAACAATTTTATGTTTAATCGGATCTATATTTTTAGCTATTGCATTCGGGGCAAAGGATATTCATTTGCAAACGGTGTGGGCAGCGGTTTTTGATTATAATCCGAAATTAACACAGCATCAAATTATTTATGAATTAAGGCTCCCAAGGGTAATTGGCGCAGCAGTTGTAGGAGCTGCTTTTGCAGTCGCTGGAGCTGTTATGCAAGGGGTAACACGAAATCCTTTAGCTGATGCAGGTGTACTCGGAATAAATGCAGGTGCGATGTTTGTAGTAGCACTTAGTTTTGCTTTTTTCCCGCATATGCCGTATTCCTATTTAATGATTGTCTCCTTTATTGGAGCAGTTTTAAGTACAGTACTCATTTTTATTATTGGATCAGCAACATCAGGCGGTTTAACGCCGATGAGGTTAACGATTGCAGGGGCAGTTATGGCCGCGCTTTTACATTCGTTAAGTTCAGGTGTCGCGATTTATTATGACTTAAGCCAAGATTTAGCATTTTGGTATGCTGGTGGTGTTGCGGGGGTTAAGTGGGAACACTTGAAATTTTTAGTGCCTATTATTCTCGTAACAATTGTTTTTGCGACAACGTTAGGGAGATCTATTTCACTCATATCGATGGGTGATGATGTTGCTACGAATTTAGGAGTAAAAACGAACCGAACGAGAATGCTTGGGATGATTATAGTAGTCATTCTTGCAGGTGTGTCTGTTTCAGCTGTTGGTTCCATTGGATTTGTAGGACTTGTCATTCCGCACATTGCTAGAAAATTAGTAGGTGTTAATTATCGGCTTATTATTCCTATGTCAGCATTATTAGGAGCTATGTTATTAGTTTTAGCTGATTTAGGAGCAAGAACAGTAAATCCTCCTAAAGAACTTGCGATAGGAATTATGGTAGCTCTTGTTGGAGTTCCGTTCTTCCTTTATATAGCACGTAAAGTTGGGAGGGAGTTATAAGTGAAGGATCTTTTTAGCACGGATAAAAAGAGAGCTATTACTGTAACTACAATTTTTGGATGTTTGAGTATCGCTGTAATTTTGATTAGCTTAAATACGGGGACGCTGAGCATTGCACCACTCAAAGTAATTCAAACGCTTTTTGGTTATGGTGATTTTGAGAGTGCGACAGTCCTGTACGATTATCGTATGCCAAGAATAATTATTACAATGTTAGCAGGTATTGGCCTTGGGGTTTCCGGTGCGATTTTGCAAGGGCTATCTCGTAATGCGCTCGCAGATCCTGGTATTCTCGGATTACATTCGGGTGCATCTTTCGGGCTTATTGTATTCGTTACTCTCTTTCATTCTATTAACGAGAGTGCATCGATTTTAATACCGTTATTTACATTTGGCGGAGGAGTGTTAGCTGCATTTCTTATTGTTTTGCTTGCGAGTGATCGGTCAAAAGGTTTACTTCCCATTAGACTTATTCTTGTTGGTATTGCAGTTTCAGCTGGTTTTAGTGCACTTTCGTTATTTTTCTCGCTCAAGTTAAATGATGAGACGTATACATTCGCTTCTAGATGGTTAGTTGGTAATGTGTGGGGAAGAGACTGGATTCATGTGCTAGCATTATTACCGTGGATTTTGATACTAACCCCGTATGCATGGCTGAAATCTAAAACATTAAATGCATTGTCACTAGGTGATAGTGTAGCAGCAGGACTTGGTGTTTCTGTTCAAAAAGAACGTTTACTGCTTTTAGCTACAGCGGTAGGATTGTCTTGTGCAAGTGTATCGATGGCAGGGGGAATTGGCTTTATCGGCTTAGTTTCTCCGCATATCGCAAGAAAGTTAGTAGGTAGTACATATCAACATTTCCTTCCGTTAGCTGGCATTATTGGAATGATTATTTTAGTACTCGCAGATACGATAGGGCGCTCTTTATTTGAGCCAAATTCTATTCCAGCGGGTGTAGTAGTAGCTGCTTTAGGAGCGCCGTATTTTCTTTATTTACTTACAAAAACAAAATAAATACTTCAAAGAGGAGAACATATGAAAAAGAAACTTTCCATTTTATTTAGCATTATGTGTATTTTAGTATTAGCAGCATGTGGTCAATCGAAACCTAATGAAGAGGCAACTAAAAAAACGGAAAAAAGTAATGACCCAAAAATTGCTTCAATGTCTATTCACTTAACAAATGATTTACTTGCATTAGGAATTACACCAGTAGGTTCTGTTATTGGTGGAGATTTAAAAGATTTCTTACCACACGCAAAAGAGCAGTTGAAAGATACGAAGAAACTGGGTGTTGTAACAGATCCAAATATGGAGGCATTACTTCAATTAAAGCCAACTGACATTTATGTTGATGAAAAATATGCTGGCAAAGATTTAGCGAAATACGAAAAAATTGCAACAACACATTCTTTCAATTTAGATGAAGGTACGTGGAGAGATCATTTAAAAGAAGTAGGTAAACTTGTAAACCGTGAGAAGGAAGCGGATAAATATATTCAAGACTATGAAGAACAATCAAAACGAGTGAAAAGTTTAATAGATAAAGAGCTAGGTAATAACGAAAAAGTAATGGCAATTCGCGTGACTGCAAAAGAATTGCGTGTCTTTAGTACGAAAAGACCGATGGGACCAATTTTATTCCAAGACTTAGGATTACAACCTGCAAATGGTGTAGAGAAAATTGATGGAAACCGTCCTTTCGAAGTCATTTCACAAGAAGTATTACCTGACTTTGATGCAGATGCGATTTTCGTTGTTGTAAACAGAGATGATAAGGCAAAAGCTGCATTTAAACAATTACAAGAAACACCAATTTGGAAAGACTTAAAAGCTGTTAAAGGTAAGCACGTATACATTATCAATGACCAACCATGGCTTGACTATTCTGCTTTAGGCAACAAAATGGCAATGGATGAAGCGGAGAAAATGTTTACGAAATAATACAGTTTTACTATTAGGAAAGGCCCTCTAAATTTGGAGGGCCTTTTTATTGTTGTTATTGTTAGAATAAATGAAAAATTATACAATGAAGTTAATTCAATGCAAGGGAGATGTGCCAATGTCAGCGCTTATTGTAAGTATCCCGTTAAAAAAACAGTTTATGGAACAAGGGGATAAAGTGAAACTTTAATCAGTGGGGGTTTTGTTCATCCCCCAGTGATTATTAGCCTTCACCAATCGGGCGTTTACGGGCAGTTGATCTCCCACCTAACTTCTTCGCTCCAGCTGAATTTTGAGGTGGGAGTCTTACTGCCCGTTAATGCGGGATAAATAGGCTAAAATAATTATCCCCGCTATTTAAAAAAGGGGGAGTTTGAAATGACGATGAATCTTTTTCAAAATAAAACTATTAAATTATCAGCTATTAGAGAAGCAGATGCTGAAGTAATGGCTATGTGGCAAGAGGATAGTGAGTATTTAAGAAATGTAGATACAGACTTAGCGTTCCCGCAATCGTTACAAGAAATAGCAAGTGATGGACTATTAAAGGGACGGAGATCGAATAGTGTTTCTTTCATGTTAAGGACAGTTCAAGATGAGCGCTTAATTGGTTTTGTGGCGATTCATGGCATAGAGTGGAATAACAGAACAGGTCTATTAGCAATTGGTATAGGAGATGCAAATGATAGAGGGAAGCGATATGGGAAAGAAGCGATACATATTATTCTAAAGTATGCTTTCTATGAAATGAATCTACACCGCATCGGCCTCGATGTTATTTCGTATAATAAAGCTGCCATTGCGTTGTATAAAAAGATGGGTTTTCAGATGGAAGGGTGTATGAGAGAAGCGGTTCAAAGGGATGGGAAGTGTTTTGATCGTATGATCATGGGGATATTGCGTGATGAATGGATAGAGCTACAAGATTAAAAGTACATTCCATATTATATATGTAGTATGCAGGAGATATAACGGTAATTGGCGAAATTTTACAGTGAACTGATTGAATTTATCCCGCATTAACGGGCAGTAAAATTCCCACCTCAAAATTCAGGTGGAGCGAAGAAGTTAGGTGTGAGATCAACTGCCCGTAAACGCCCGATTGGTTCAACTAATAATCAGTGGGGGATGAACAAAATCCCCACTGATTAAAGTTTCACTTTATAAGGAGTTATGCGAGATGAACTTAGAAAAAAGTAAGCCAGTAAACGAAGAGGTCGCTGAATTAAAAGAACTAATTAAAGAACTACACGGAAGTGTACATCAACTTCAAAGTGAAGTGCAACAACTAAGGCACGAAAGACCAGTTGTTGAAGTGAGAAAAGGTGTTCAACTATCACCAACAATCATCGGACAAATTGGTGGTATGATTTTAGGTGGATTAGCAATTATAGGTATATTTTGGTGATGAAAAAAGGTTTGTAGCATAGTGCTGCAAACCTTTTTTATTTGACGACATAATTTCATGCAATACAACTTCTACATTAAATAACGTAAATAAATGTAAGCATGTGATAACAATAGCGCAATGATCGTTAAGGGGAAACCGATTTTTAAGAAGTCCATATAAGAGAACCCATGTCCTTCACGTTTTGCAATACCAGCAACGACTACGTTTGCTGATGCTCCAATTAATGTTCCGTTGCCTCCTAGGCAAGCTCCAAGTGATAACGCCCACCATAGTACTTCAATTTGCGGAGAATCGACAGATAGTCCGAGTCCTGTAGCTAAATCTTGAATAAGTGGAATCATCGTTGCGACAAATGGGATGTTATCAATTGTCGCAGATGCGATGCCAGATACCCATAAGATAAGTATAGCAGCGAAACCGATATCGCCATTTGTTACGTCGAGTACTTCTTTTGCGAGTGAAGAAATAAGTCCGATATCAATTAATCCGCCAACGAGAACGAATAGTCCAGCGAAGAAGAAAATTGTTACCCATTCAACGTGGGCAAATACATCTTCAATATCATGTTCTTTCACACCGATTAACATAAGAAGTGTAGCACCTGTCATCGCAATAACGGCAGCGTCTACATGAATAATAGAATGAAGTACAAAGCCTAAAATAGTTAGTCCTAAAATCGTAATGGATTTTAAAAGGAGGCTCTGATCTTTAATATAATCTTTTTCATTTAATGCCATTAGCTTTTCGATTTGCTCAGGCGTTGTTTTTAGTTTGTTACGATACATGAAGTAAATAATGCCAAGTGTAACGATAGAAATAATGATTACGATTGGAGCTAAGTTTAATAAGAAGGCATTAAAGTCTAAATGCTTATTAGCTGATCCAATCATAATGTTCGGCGGGTCACCAATTAATGTTGCTGTTCCGCCTATATTTGAAAATAATACTTCTGAAATTAAATAAGGAACAGGGTTTACTTTTAAAATACGTGTAATGGATAGTGTAACAGGTACGATTAATAATACGGTTGTTACGTTGTCCAAAAATGCAGAACCGACAGCGGTTAATAGGGATAGTAATAATAAAATGCGGATTGGTTTTCCGCCAGCTGTTTTTGCTGCTTTAATGGCTACAAATTCAAATACGCCTGATTGACTCGTAATATGTACGAGAATCATCATCCCAATTAAAAGGGTGATTGTTTCCCATTGAATATGTGATGTGAAAGCAGTATGTAAATCTACAATTCCAAAAATAATCATAATAGCAGCACCGAATAGTGCGATTACAGCACGATTCAATTTCTCAGAAATAATAAAACCGTATGTGACTAAAAATACGGCAATCGCAAAATAATATTGCCAATTTGCTACTTCATGTGCTGAATGTTCCAAACATGTCACCTTCTTTAAAGTATGTATTCAATTGTAAAAATGCATCCCTCTGCGTAATTTATATTGTAGCAAATTCAAAAAAGAAAGAAAACTATTTAACAAAGTGAAGGAAAAAATATCAATTCTACATATGATATAAAAAAATATAGAAACACAGTGCAAATTATTAGGAAAAGTGAGCGTTGTCCTCTAATATAGAGATAGCAATTTACATTATTTTTGCGTAAAATGGTTTAAAGAGGTGAATTCCGATGGAAATAGTAAAAGATAGTTCTCTTATTCAAAATGAAATTGAACGTTTTGTAAATAAAGATGTATATATTCATTTAGAAACGACAAACGGAGCGTATGCATCACACATAAATGAAAAGATGATGACAGTTGGAGCATTCATTCGAAATGCAATTATCCGTTTTGAGCGCGGGAAAATAACTGGAACAAACCCATACCGAGTTGGTCTAAAAATGGATCATGGCTGGGTATATGCTGAAGGTATTACGCATTGGGAAGTAGATGATCAAGAGCGTTTATTATTAGCTGGACATGATAATCTAGGCCGACTAGCAGTTGCGCTTGAGTTAAGCTTAACGCCATTTAAGTAAGAAGGAGGGAAACTTATGGAGAGACATGTACTTGTTGTATTTCCGCATCCAGATGATGAAGCATTTGCTGCGGGAGGAACAATTCGCTTATTAACAGATCAAGGAGTACCTGTAACGTATGCATGTGGTACTCTTGGACAAATGGGACGTAACATGGGGAAAAATGTATTCGCTAACCGTGAAACGATTCCAAATATCCGTGAAAAAGAATTAAAAGATGCATGTGAAGCGATGGGAATTCAAGATTTAAGAAAGCTTGGTTTCCATGATAAAACGTTAGAGTTTGAAGATGTTGATTTCGTTGCAGACAAAATTGAAGCAATCATTCAAGAAGTAAATCCATCTCGAATTATTACATTTTATCCTGAGCATGGCGTACATCCAGACCATAATGCATTTGGCCGTGCTGTCGTTCGCGCTGTATCACGTATGCCGAAAGAAGAACGTCCAGTCATTCATGCGGTTGCAATTACGAAAAATCGCGAAGCTGTACTAGGGGAGCCGGATGTTGTAAATAATATTAGTGAAGTATTTGAACATAAATTAGCTGCACTAGGTGCGCATCGTTCACAAACAGAAGCAATGCTTGAAGAAACGCATGCAAAAATAAAAAACAAAGATGCAGCAACATTAAAATGGCTGCAACTTGAACAATTTTGGACTTATAAATGGGAGTAGGCTAGAAGGATACCTTCTAGTAGCTCTTACATAGAAAAAGCGCCGTCACTTGTGATGGCGCTTTTTTGGGGTGAAGTGTGGTGTGCTATTTTTTCGTACTAGCCAAATACATGAGCATGTGGAATTTTTCGTCTCTTACATGATAATCGAAATAAGGTCCTGGATCTGTACAGTAACCAATATTTTCATTTTGAATGATTTGAAATCCGTTAACTGATAAATTTTCTTCTAAGTATTTTGGATATAAAATATGTTCGTGAGAATTTGGATATAAGGCTGAAATGTTTTTCAGGGATTTGGCCGATCTATCATAATACGAGTATCCGCCGACAATTGTTGAACTGTTATGTAAATAGTTTTTTAGAACGTGAATGGGGAACTGCGGATTGAGCAGTGAAAAATCAGTTACTGTAAAACTATCCACAAAAACATCGATGCTAAGCGGTTTCAATGGCAGATTTAAATCGGAATTCAAAATATAAAGGACGCGTGGCTTCGGATTCATACGCTCAATTCTGTTTCTAACTTTCTTGAGCATCGCAAGCGAATAGCCACTGAATACATAGGACGCGCTAGTTTCAAGAACATCAATATATTTCGGTAGTGACACAAAAGCGTCAACGTTTGTTTCCACGATTAATTTGTTTTTCAAATCTATATTTTGTAGAACTTTTTGAAATCGAAAATTACTTTTTTCAAATAAGTTAATCATTTTGGGATTAATCTCTTTAATCGTTTCTTTATCGTAAAAATAAGATGGATAAGGAGACGTCTCGTACAAGTTCGCGGTAATAATAATACCATCATCGATAGTTGCCTCGTATCCACAGGTACAAGTTAAACTCCCCGTGTGAATGTAGACTTTTTTGATCGTTACATCTTTCATTTCAAGTGGAATGCGGCACTTCGGACAATAGAGCAGATTTACAAAGTCAAGCGGGATTCCTGTAATATTCTCTTCTTTTGTTGAAGGTGAGCTTGTTTGAACCGCTTTTTCAATCAATTGGATAGCTTTTGATATATCTTCTTTTTTCTTAGTCAGCTCATTCTTTTTATCATTGAGCAAATTGTTGTAGTAGTCGATATCCTCATGATCCGAGAAGTTTGTGACACGCCGATACGATAAAATTCGTTGGATTTCTATCAATGAAAAATGAAATTTTTTCAGCTCAGTAATAAAAGCCATGTCGTCTAAACACAATTGGTTCATTTGATACTGGGTGTTTTTTTTGTCTGGTATTAATAATCCTAGTTCAATGTAATAACGTACGGTATCAGTTGTAACATGGAAAAGCTTCGCAAATGTACCAATTTTCATAGATGTCCCCTCCAATAAAAAAAGTGGTGTTACTCCACTTTTTTCGCAAAAATGAATGCAAAAACCTCTCAAATGGCTATTGACTTGGAGGAAGCTCCAAGTCATATGATAATCATAATAAGTTTGAATATTTAGAATATTTTTGACTGTATTGTAACATACATGTCACGAAAGGAGAAGGATTAGCTATGGATAAGATGGATCGAATGGATACTCTCTCATTGTGGACAGCGACTGCAAACAGATATGACAAAGGAAAACCTCTTGAAGGAAATGAAGAGGCGGATGTTGTCATTATTGGCGCAGGTTTCACAGGTCTTTCTTCTGCATATCATTTGCAAAAATTAGGGAAGAGTGTCATCGTCCTTGAGCAGGAAACAATTGGGTATGGCGCAAGCGGTCGCAACGGTGGGATGGTATTGCCGGGCTATAAGTCAACGATGCAGGAGCTTGCCAAGAAGTATGGTGCCGAAGAGGCGAGGCAGCTTAACGATCTTTCTCTGCTTAGTGTTGAATTAGTTAAAAACATTATCGACGAGCATCAAATCAACTGTAACTTCAGAAAGACAGGTCACATTGTGGCGGCTTACAAAGCCAAGCATTTTGAAGGGTTGAAACTTGAAAGTGAATACTTAAACAAAAATTTTGGATATGAATGTAGCGTGCTTAATCGAAGTCAGTTGCATCAAGAAATTGATTCCCCGCAATATTATGGTTGCTTAGTCGATGACTCGAGTTACTCGTTCCAACCACTGAACTATGCAATTGGTTTGGGAGAAGCAGCTAAATCAATCGGTGCAAAAATCTTTGAGCATTCGAAAGCACTATCTATTGAGTACGGCCGAAATAGTGTGAAAGTTATTACAGAAAAAGGTACTGTTACAGCGAAAGACATTATTGTGGCTACAGATGGTTACTCCGGAAAAATTATGGCTGAATTGAATAAAGGCGTACTGCCAATTTCGGCACGTATTATTGGTACTGAACAGCTTCCAGAATCACTGGTGAATGCCGTCATTCCTAAAGATCGCATGGTTTTTGATACAAGCAGTTTCCTTTACTATTTCAGGCGTACACCAGATAATCGGATCATATTTGGCGGTGGCGATATTCGTCCGAACTTAGGTGATGCTGTTTATCAAAATGTTTACGATGCTATGGTTAAAATAATGCCAAAACTAGAAGGAAGCAAGATTGATTACAGGTGGGGTGGATTTATCGGGGTTACAATTGATACGTTCCCAGTTATCGGTAGATCCAAAGAAGGCGCATATTTCGCAACGGGTTATACGGGCCATGGCGCGTCTCTCTCGACATTGTTTGGTAAGTTATTGGCACAATGGATTGTTACGGGGAGTGCAGGTGGATACCGATTTGAAAAGGAACGCCTCAAATCATTCCCATTCTATAATCAGAAAACGATGCTGGTCAATATAGCACATATTGGTTTCAAACTGGTAGATATTATCGCGTAAAGGAGAAGTGTTTATGAAAATTAACATGTTCATTGACGGGAAATGGGTAGAAGCATTATCGGGTGCTAGACGAAATATTATCAATCCAGCAACCGGAGAGGTTATCGCAACGTCAGCTCATGGATCGGCAGACGATGCGAAGATAGCAATCAAGGCGGCTCGTAAAGCGTTTGACAGCGGGATCTGGTCGGATTTATCGGCTGATGAAAGAGCTGACTATCTATATAAGATTGCAGACCGTCTTGAAGAGAAGACAGCTGAAATTGCCCGTTTGGAAACTGCAAATAACGGTAAGGTTATCCGTGCAACAACCCATGTAGATATTCCTGTATCGATTCAATGTTTCCGCTATTATGCTGACTTGATCAAAGGCATGAAAAAGGAATCTTACACTCGTGCTGATTCTTCGGAAACAATTATTATTCATGAACCGATTGGTGTTTGTGGACTTATTGTACCTTGGAACTTTCCGCTTATGTTAGCTGTTTGGCAAATTGCTCCTGCACTTGCCGCAGGGAATACAATTGTAATTAAGCCTGCTGACGTCACTCCTGTAAGCGTATTCAAATTATTTGAAATTATCGAAGAGGTTGGACTTCCGGACGGAGTGGCAAACTTGGTATTGGGACCTGGCTCAAAGGTTGGAAATGAGCTTGCAGAGAGCCATGATGTTGACAAAGTTGCCTTTACTGGTGGAACAAAAACAGGTCAAAGTATTATGCGCGCAGCTGCGGGCAATATGAAAAAAATCACACTTGAACTAGGTGGTAAATCTCCACTTATTGTGTTCGACGATGTGGACTTTGAAACCGCAGTCGATAATGCGATGTTTGGCATTTTCCACAATGCTGGGCAAGTTTGTTCAGCTGCATCCCGTTTGCTTGTACAAGAGACTATTTACGATAAGTTTGTTGAAAGATTGGCCGAGCGTGCGAACAAAATTGTAGTTGGCAACGGGGAAAGTGAGAACATTGAAATGGGAGCCCTCACAAACGAGTCTCATATGAATGAAGTTTTACATTATATTCAGAGAGGGATCGAAGAAGGTGCAAAATTAGTTTGTGGTGGTAAGCGCTTAACAGAAAATGGGCTTGATCGAGGATTTTTCATTGCACCAACAATCTTTGCTGATGTAAATGAGAATATGTGTATTGTTAAGGAAGAGATTTTTGGTCCAGTCCTTGTTGTACAGAAATTTAAAGATGAGGAAGATGCCATCCGAAAAGCGAATGATTCCATTTATGGATTAGCCGGTGCTGTATTTACGGAAGATATGGACCGAGCAAAACGTGTCATTAGTAAATTACGTGCGGGAATTACTTGGATTAATAGTTATCATCTCGCTTATGTTGAAGGCCCTTGGGGAGGGTATAAGCAAAGTGGCATCGGCAGAGCGTTAGGTACTGTTGGACTGGAGCACTTTATGGAAACGAAGCAAATCAATATCCACCAGCATGCAAATCCGGTAGGGTGGTATGCGAATTAATTGAGCAAAACGTGCTATATAAATTATTTATAAGGGGATATGCTCATGAAAATAGTGGACAACGGTCCGTCATCAAAAATAGAGCAACCAGAGGTAATGAATAAGCCGGTGGATGATTCAGTGCTAGGAACCAAAAGTATTCCGTTACTATATTTACGGTTTGCTTTGGCGGGAATTATGGCTAACGTAATTCTAGGAGTTGTATCGGTTGTTGATGGCTATTTCGTCAGTGGCTTTCAGGAGCTGGAAGTCGAAGGGATCGGAATTGGATTTACGGTCATGGTTATTACCCGTATGATTGGTGTTCTTTTAGGTGTGGGAGCAGGAGCGGTCATTTCACTTCGACTTGGAAAAGGGAAGTTAGAGGAAGCTAGAAGTATTATGGGACAAACTTTATGGTTTACGCTGTTCCTTTCCACTTTGTTAGCTATACTTGGATTGCTCTTTGAAAATGATATTATGATTTTATTCGGAGCAAGTGATGAAGCGCTTCCATATGCGGTGCAATATAGCCGACTGCTATGGATTTCGTTGCCATTAACGATATTGGCCGTTGTATTAAGTATTTTAGCTAATATCGATGAAAAACCTATATTATCAATGAACAGTTGGTTAGTCGCAGCGGTGGTTGCTGGGACTATGGAATGGATTATGGTAGTGAAGTATGACATGGGGATGATGGGTTCTTCATGGGCTAATACGATTTCGCAATCGATTCCTGCTCTCCTAATCTTTTATTTCTGGTTTGGTAAAACAAAACTTAAGCCGAAAATGAAAGATATGATGATTAATCTCAAGAAGATTGTTGAAGTGGTTTGGACGGGCTTTGCATCTTTCTCGAGTCAGTTCATGATGTTTATTGCAATTATTTTCACCAACAACTTACTGCAAAGCTACGGTGGCGGTCTACACGTTGCAGCTTTCACGATTCAAAACGGGTACATTACAAATCTCCTCGCCTTAGCAGCGCTCGGTGGGATGACAGGGCTTCAACCGATTATTAGTTATAATTACGGTGCGGGCAACCTTGATCGTGTGAAACAAGCGATTAAGATGGGACTCATTTTTACAGTTTCCTTCTTTGTGATCGTGACAGCCATACTAATCATTTTTGCAGATCCAATTGTGTCATTTTTTTCCGGTGGTAATCCTGAATTACAGAAACTGGGTATTTGGACGACAGTTATATTCAATTGTTTGTTTACGCTTAGTGCAGTTAGTTTGCTTATCTCTGGTTATTTTGAATCACAAGAAAGAAACTGGTCCGCAACGTTTATTAGTGTAAGCAAAATATTGTTGTTCATGTTACCGTTTCTATTTATTTTCCCGAAATACTGGGGTGTAGAAGGTGTATGGTACGCTGCTCCTGCTGCAGAAATTCCAGGTGTTCTCATTGCCATATACTTTATGAAAAAAGAGTTTAAACGTTTAAAAAATACAAATGTTAAGGCAGTAGATTTATAGAATTATTCCTTCAAAATTACGAATACGAAAGAGAGAGGATCATCATGTTTTTTGCGAAAAAACTTACAGCAGAAGAAGCAGAGCAACTAGGTGCCAACACATGGGAACCGTGGGTAGGCGAACCGAATAAAGGAACGTGGCATGTAGAAGAGCAGGAAGTTTTCTATGTGACAGATGGTGAAGTGTTTATTACTGTTGATGGGGAAAAGTATCATATTACAAAGGACTGGATCGTTTCCTTGGCTAAGGACCTTGTTTGTGAATGGGATTGCCCAGTATTTCTGAAAAAGAATTATAAGATGAACCATGAGATCCATCTGAAATAATGTGAGCTGGGGAGTAGACAAATGCTGAGCAGATGACTGCTCCTGTGTATTCAATGGATAAGATTAAGATTAGTAATGTTGAAGAAATGTATGCCAATAAGTTTACATACCGTCAAATGAATGCGCTTTCTTTTGCGAGTGTAATAAATACATAGGACGGTTATCTTAAAATAGGAGGCTTCACCATGGTAGTAATGAAAAATGTACAAACGTTGAAAAATTATATTGGCGGACAATGGATAGAATCCACAAGTAAGCAAGTTGAAGATGTACCAAATCCAGCAACAGGAGAGATTATTGCTCGTGTGCCTCTTTCGACTAAAGAAGATTTAGATAGAGCTGTAGCAACTGCGAAAGAAGCATTCAAAACATGGAGAAAGATCGCTGTACCTCGGCGTGCACGGATTCTATTTCGCTATCAACAGCTATTGATTGAAAACTGGGAAGAGTTAGCTAAACTCGTAACCTTGGAAAACGGAAAAAGTTATAAGGAAGCATACGGTGAAGTGCAGCGGGGGATTGAATGTGTTGAATTTGCCGCAGGCGCACCCACTTTAATGATGGGAGAGCAACTTCCCGATATTGCTACTGGTGTTGAATCAGGGATGTATCGTTACCCGATCGGAGTAATCGCAGGAATAACGCCATTTAACTTTCCGATGATGGTACCATGCTGGATGTTTCCACTCGCGATTGCATGCGGGAATACGTTTGTATTAAAACCATCTGAAAGAACACCGCTATTGGCTAATCGCATAGCTGAACTGTTTAAAGAAGCAGGTCTTCCAGATGGAGTACTAAATATTGTGCATGGTGCACATGACGTCGTTAACGGCATTCTTGACAATGAGGATGTGAAAGCTGTATCTTTCGTTGGCTCTCAACCTGTGGCTGAGTATATATATAAAACAGCAGCAGCTAACGGTAAACGTGTACAAGCTCTTGCAGGGGCAAAAAATCATTCGATCGTATTAAAAGATGCGGACCTTAGTTCTACAGTGAAAGAAATTACAAGTGCTGCCTTCGGTTTAGCTGGTGAACGATGCATGGCAGCGGCTGTTGTTGTTGTGGAAGAAGACGTTGCAGATGAGCTCGTTAAGAGACTGCTTCAAGAGGCTAATGCAATTACGATTGGTAATGGTCTGGAAGAAGGTATTTTCCTTGGTCCCGTTATTCGTGAAGGACATAAAGAGCGGACACTCGGATACATTCAATCCGGTGTAGAGCAGGGAGCGACACTTATTCGTGATGGACGTGAAGACGATGTAGCAAACAGCCAAGGTTATTTTGTTGGCCCAACGATTTTTGACAATGTGACACAGGAAATGAAAATCTGGCAAGATGAAATCTTCGCACCGGTTCTTTCTATTGTACGCGTAAAAGACTTGATGGAAGCGATTCATGTTGCTAATGCATCACCATTCGCAAATGGTGCATGTCTGTACACAAATAGCGCGAAAGCTATTCGTGAATTCCGTGAAGAAATTGATGCAGGTATGCTTGGGGTTAATCTTGGAGTTCCTGCTCCAATGGCATTCTTCCCGTTCTCAGGTTATAAGAAATCTTTCTATGGTGATCTCCATGCAAATGGAAAAGATGGCGTAGAATTCTATACTCGCAAGAAAATGCTTACGACTCGTTATTGAAAGCGTGATGTAAAACCATAAAAAGATAGAATGGAGCTGGTAATTGTGCAAGCGACAGAGAAAACACAAAGTTTGAAAAAAACAGATGAAAAATACCTTTGGCATGCAATGAGAGGAGCAGCCCCTAGTCCAACGAATTTAATTATCACAAAAGCAGAAGGGGCATGGGTGACGGATATTGATGGAAACCGTTATTTAGACGGTATGTCTGGTCTTTGGTGTGTGAATGTTGGATACGGCCGAAAAGAGCTTGCAAGAGCGGCGTTTGAACAGCTTGAAGAAATGCCATATTTCCCTCTGACACAAAGTCATGTTCCTGCTATTAAATTAGCAGAAAAATTGAATGAATGGCTTGATGATGAATACGTCATTTTCTTTTCTAACAGTGGATCGGAAGCGAATGAAACAGCATTTAAAATTGCTCGTCAATATCATCAACAAAAAGGTGATCATGGACGCTATAAGTTTATTTCCCGCTACCGTGCCTATCACGGTAACACAATGGGGGCTCTTGCAGCAACAGGGCAAGCACAGCGAAAGTATAAATATGAACCACTCGGGCAAGGATTCCTGCATGTAGCACCGCCGGATACGTATCGAAATCTAGATGATGTTCATACACTGGCAAGTGCTAATGAAATCGATCGTGTCATGACATGGGAGTTAAGCCAAACAGTAGCCGGTGTGATTATGGAGCCAATTATTACAGGGGGCGGAATTTTAATGCCTCCTGATGGATATATGGAAAAAGTAAAAGAAATTTGCGAGAAGCACGGTGCGTTGCTCATTTGTGATGAAGTTATATGTGGATTTGGACGAACAGGGAAGCCATTTGGATTTATGAATTATGGCGTCAAACCAGATATCATTACAATGGCAAAAGGTATTACAAGTGGGTATCTTCCTTTGTCAGCAACAGCAGTTAGACGAGAGGTTTATGAGGCATTCGTAGGTAGTGATGATTATGATCGCTTCCGCCATGTAAATACGTTCGGAGGAAATCCTGCTGCTTGCGCTTTAGCTTTGAAGAATTTAGAAATTATGGAGAATGAGAAACTCATTGAACGTTCCAAAGAATTGGGTGAACGACTGTTATATGAGCTAGAGGATGTAAAAGAGCATCCAAACGTAGGTGATGTTCGCGGAAAGGGTCTTCTTTTAGGCATTGAACTAGTGGAAGATAAGCAAACGAAAGAACCGGCTTCCATTGAAAAGATGAACAAAGTCATCAATGCTTGTAAAGAAAAAGGTCTAATTATTGGTAAAAATGGTGATACTGTTGCAGGTTACAATAATATTTTACAGCTTGCACCTCCATTAAGCATCACAGAGGAAGACTTTACTTTTATCGTTAAAACAATGAAAGAATGTTTAGCTCAACTTTAATTAATTATTGATAAATCTTGTTAAAAAGCGGATGAGCCTATTAGGAGATATAACTTTAAATACTGAATGAATTACTCAAAAAGAGTAATTCCGAAAGGGTTGAGTTTATGAAAGCTGATGTTGTATTGATAAATGGAGAAGTTATTACAGTAGACCAAAAGAATGCAGTAGTCGAAGCTGTAGCAATAAAAGATAATCATATCGTAGTTGTTGGCTCAAATCAGGAGGTTAAGAGTTTTATAGGAGAAAATACGGATGTAATTGACCTGCAAGGGAAAACGCTTCTTCCTGGATTCATTGATTCCCATCTTCACATCATTTCTCATGGACTAAATCAGTTGGCTGTCAGTTGTAAAGCTGAACATATTGATTCTATCGATGCTTTGTTAGATGATCTGAAAAAGAAGGCCTTAGAAACGCCAAAAGGTGAATGGATACGTGCTTGGGGCTTTAATGAAACCGCTGTGAAGGAAAAGCGTTATCCAACAATTACTGAGTTGGATGAAATTTCAGTTGAACACCCTATTATTATAACTCGTACTTGTCACCACATAAGCGTGGTGAACAGTAAAGCATTAGAAATTGCGCAAATTAACGAGAACACACCGGATACGAATGGGGGAGTTATTGAAAAGAATCAGGCAGGAAGGCTTACAGGAAAGTTAATTGAAGCAGCAAATATGAGTATGAGCGAGGTTGCAAGTTATACAGAAAGTGAAATGATGAAGGCTGTGAAAATTGCATCAGATCATTTCGTTGCAGCTGGCATAACAAGTATACATGACGCAGGTGGAGATGGACCGGAGAGTTTTCGTTTACTACAACGAGCTGTGAAGAGTAGGGATATTCGTGTCCGAATATATGCAATGATATGTCAAATAAATAACTCCCATGAATTTGTTAATAAAATGGTCGAAGCTGGTGTGGTAACTGGTACCGGAGATGAGAGATTCAAAGTTGGACCAGCTAAATTGTTTACAGATGGAAGTAGCACTGGGCCTACAATTGCAACCCGTAAGTCGTACTCGAGTGACCCTACCAATTATGGCATTCTTTATTATAGTGAGGAAGAAATTTATCGGGTTTTAGGTGAATCGCATAAAAAAGGTTATCAAATCACTGTACATGCACAAGGCGATAAAGCTATTGAAATGTATTTAAATTGTGTAGAAAGGGCGCTAGAAGAATCACCAAGAAAAAATCACCGTCATCGAATCGAGCACGCGGGAATTTCTTCACCAGATTTACAAGAGAGAATGAAAAAACTTGAGATGATTCCAATTCCAAATCCTCCATTTCCATATGAATTCGGAGAGATATATGTAGAACACTATGGTGATCGTGTGAATCACATGTACGCTGCTCGTGATTTTATTGATCGTGGCATCATTGCAGCAGGTGGCTCGGACGCACCAGTTACTGACTATAATCCTTTATTAGGAATTCATGTTGCTGTCAATAGAAAAACTAAGTCTGGAATGGAGGTTGGTGCTAATCAATCTATAAGCGTAATGGAAGCTATTAAACTATACACATGGAATGGTGCTTATGCGAGTTTTGAGGAAGAGATAAAAGGAAGCATAGAGGCCGGAAAGTTGGCGGATTTAGTTATATTAAATGACAGCATTTTAAGTGTCGATCCAAATCAAATTAAAGATTTAAAGGTAGAAACAACAATTATTGATGGTGAAATTATCTATCAAAAAGAACAATCAGTGAAAATGTAGCAATAAAAAAACGCCCCTTCAATTGTGAGAATGATTTTAACAATTGAAGGGGCGTTTCAGTTGTTTAGTTGCGCTTTTCAAATCGTATTAATTTTCCAAGAGAATTGAAAGGACATTCGTGTACTAACAAATATTAAGATTATGAACACTAGAAAACGAACACAACCTATCATATAATTGAAAGACTATATTTTAAAATCAATGTTAATATTACCCTCCTATAAGTATTAACATGCGTAATTGAGGTGTTTTCTTTGTTGTTTTATGATCGAATTTCTATAATGGCCCCTCCTGTTCCATAGCTAAGGAAAGTCTATTCATTTCTGAGATTTTCAAAGTTATAGGAGGGTATTAAAAGTGAAAAAAGTCTCAGTACCATCACTTTGGTTAATGATTATTCTTGTGGCATTTCCGCAAATTAGTGAAACAATTTACACACCGTCTTTACCGGATATTTCAAAGGCGTTGCACGTAAGTAATAATGAGGTACAGTTAACGCTTAGTGTTTATTTTGCTGGATTTGCTTTAGGTGTATTTTTTATTGGATGGTTATCAGATATAATTGGTCGTCGCCCAGCAATGTTATTTGGAATTGTAGTATATGGCGCTGGAAGTTTCTTATGCTATATTGCCAATTCTATTGAATTTTTATTGTTTAGTCGTTTTATTCAAGCATTTGGAGCAAGTGCTGGTTCAGTTGTGACACAAACGATTCTTCGTGAAAGTGTAGAGGGGCATAAACGTCATGTTATGTTTGCTCAAATTTCGGCAGTCATTGCTTTTACACCAGCGGTAGGGCCGTTAATTGGTGGCTTTCTTGATCAAATGTTTGGGTTTAAAATGGTGTTTTTAAGTTTAGTAGTTATGAGTGTTGGGATCTTGCTGTATACGTTTGTTTCTCTTCCGGAAACAAAAACGGGCGCAGTAACGGATAAAATAAATGTTTTCTCAGTGTTAAAAAGATTAATTGCAAATCCGAAAGTAGTAACATATGGGTTATTAATTGGAGGAGCAAATGGTGTTTTATTTAGCTATTATGCAGAAGCGCCGTTTATCTTTATTGAATACTTTCAGTTATCACCTAGTATGTACGGGTTTTTAGGAATTGTTGTTGCTTCCGCTTCTATTATTGGGGCGAAAGTTTCAAAACGATTACTTACTACTTACAAACCAGAGGAAATTATATATATCGGTTGTCTTGTAATGACAGGGGGAGCTATCCTTTTAACTGTTATTACTTCAGTTGGATCAAATCCCAACATAATATATATGATTGGATTTTTAGTAGCTATGTTTATATTGCTATTAGGAATTGGGGTAGTGTTACCGAATTGTCTTAGCTTAGCTTTAGTAGATTTTCAGGACGTCATTGGTACAGCAGGAGCATTGTTTAGCTTAGGGTACTATATAATAGTGACGGTGACAATTTGGAGAATGAGCCAGCTGCATACAGGTTCATTAATGGTGATGCCTCTGTATTTTCTTGTTATTGTAGTTATCATGTTAGTGTTTACTAAGGTGTTTATTGTGGGTAAACGAGTTGAAAAAGCAGGTTAATTATGTAATAGGAAAAGAGTCTCATTGGAAAATGAGACTCTTTTTTATTCTTTGTTAACTAATTATTCGAATAGTGTTAAAATTTAATTAACTTAAAAAAGAAGAAGGTACAATATGAACGGTCTAAAGGTTAAAGCAACTTCACAAGAAGATTTACAACAAATTTTAAAACTATGTACGACTTATGATCAAGCCATTTACGGTGAAATTGATACAACGGTAGAAGATATTACTAATTCATGGAAAGGGATTGATGTTAGTAAAAGTTCTTGCTCTGTTATGAATGAAGAAGAAATAATTGCTTATGGAATTCTGACAGGAAATGAAAGGCAGTTCCCATCTGCCGTATTTGTAAATCCTAATTGTATCAATCAAGGGATTGAACAAGTAATATGGTCAAAGCTTGAAGAACGTGCTAAGGAGCTTGTTGGTAATTCATCATGCCTACAGGGTGCGATTGTAACACAAGCAAATAATTACTATGAGGAAAAAGTATTAGAAGAAGCTGGTTTTATTCCAACTCGTATTTGGTGGGGAATGGGGATTGAATTGAAGGGGAACGTTTCAACACCAATATGGCCAAATGGTGTTACTGTGCGACATTACATATCTGGTGTGGATGATGAGGGATTACATCGAGCTTTTAATGAAGCCTTTGCGGACCACTGGAATTCGCAGCCTTCTACGTTAGAAGAGTTTTTGCAACGTACTGAAAGAGATGGGTTTCATCCTACATTATGGTCACTAGCAATGTTTGAGGGTGACGTAATTGGTTTTATCTTTAGTAAAAAGGGTACTGACAATAAAGCTGAAATTACTCACTTAGGTGTAAGGCGCTCTAAGCGGAAAGAAGGATTAGGATTAGCGCTGTTACAGTATGCATTTGGTCAATTTTACGAAGAGGGGATTTCAAAAGTTCATCTAAATGTAGATTCTGAAAATATTACAGGCGCACCTCGTGTATACGAAGCAGCTGGAATGGAAGTACAGAGTAAATTTGTTCGCTTTGATAAGGAAGTTTTGTTGGAAAATAAAGAAGAAGTCCAGTGATGAATTGCTGGGCTTCTTTGCTTTTGTACTATTAAGGATCACTTTTCAGAAATGAGAATTGATTGATTAAGCATGGAAGAATGCATTTGGTATGCAAAGGTAGGTAATTTTACTAATATATTAAATCCTTTGGTGGGTGTGTGCGCAGAACGAATAGAAAAGGTGAAAGTAAGATTTTAGATGATGATAGAAATAGAAAAGAATTTCATTTAAATGGTGGAAAAGTGTATTATAAACAATACACATTAATGTGTATGTGATAAATAACCGAGGTGGATATTTTCTCCTCGGTTATTTATATTGTAATAATATTAATACTAGAATCATATTGAATAGATGTATTTTATTGTTAATTTAGTTAAAAATTAATCAAACTAATATATAATAATTTACTGAAAAAATAATTGAACTTTTCAGATAAATGAATTAATATGAAGTAAGCAATTTTAAGTTTTATAGAAAATAGGAAGATGAGAGGTTTTGGGGATTTTATAAGAGGCAGAATAAGATTTTAGGATAGCTTTAAAGTTAGTCTAAAATGACGTTTGTTTCATCATTTTCAAGCCAAAGAGGAATTAGGGGAAAACATCTTACTTTAAATGTGGCTATGAATCATCTAAGAGGGGGAAATGAAGTGGCAAACAAAGAATTGAAACGAGGTTTAGAAGCACGTCATATTCAAATGATTGCTTTAGGCGGAACAATTGGTGTTGGTTTGTTTATGGGGTCAGCCAGCACGATTAAATGGACAGGTCCGTCAGTAATGCTTGCTTATGCAATTGCAGGTATTTTTATCTTCTTCATTATGCGTGCCATGGGAGAAATGTTGTATATGGAGCCAAGCACAGGTTCATTTGCGACATTTGGCCACAAGTATATTCATCCGCTAGCTGGTTATATGACAGCCTGGAGTAACTGGTTCCAGTGGGTTATCGTTGGGATGTCAGAGATTATCGCAGTTGGGGCATATATGAAATATTGGTTCCCGGATTTACCAGCTTGGATACCTGGTATTATCGCAATGGTTATTCTTGGTGCTGCTAACTTAATTTCGGTTAAGTCATTTGGTGAATTTGAATTTTGGTTTGCAATGATTAAAATCGTTACGATTTTATTAATGATTATTGCCGGATTCGGTCTCATTTTCTTCGGAATTGGGAACGGAGGAGAAGCAATTGGTATATCTAATCTATGGAAAAATGGTGGTTTCTTCACAGGTGGTTTTTCAGGATTTTTCTTTGCGCTATCACTTGTAGTTGGGGCATATCAAGGTGTGGAATTAATCGGGATTACTGCTGGTGAAGCGAAAGATCCGAAGAAGACACTTACAAGAGCAATTCAAAGTACAATTTGGCGTATTCTAATTTTCTATATTGGTGCTATTTTCGTAATTGTAACTGTTTATCCTTGGGATCAATTAAGTTCAATTGGTAGCCCGTTCGTAGCGACTTTTGCGAAGGTCGGTATTACGGCAGCTGCTGGACTTATTAACTTCGTTGTTATTACAGCCGCAATGTCTGGTTGTAACAGTGGTATTTATAGTGCTGGACGTATGCTTTATACATTAGGTGTAAATGGACAAGCACCGAAATATTTTGCAAAAATTTCTAAAAATGGTGTACCTTTATTCGGTACAGTTGGCGTAATTATCGGTTTAGCGGTGGGTGTTGTTTTAAGCTACATTGCACCGAAAAACTTATTCGTATATGTATATAGTGCAAGTGTACTTCCTGGTATGGTACCATGGTTTGTCATTTTAATTAGTCAAATCCGTTTTAGAAAAGAAAAGGGAGCAGAGATGAAAGATCATCCATTCAAAATGCCATTTGCTCCTGTTACAAACTATTTAACAATTGCCTTTTTAATTATGGTATTAATCGGAATGTGGTTTAACGATGATACTCGTATTTCACTAATTGTAGGTATTGTTTTCTTAGCTATCGTAACAATTAGTTTCTATGCTTTCGGAATAGGGAAGCGTGTTCCGTTAGACGTTCAAAATGATCAAGAGATTTCAAGTAAATAAAGGTAATAAAAAAGTCCGATTTCTTATTTAGAAATCGGACTTTTTTATTAAAATTTTTCTAATACAATCTTCCCAATTGTACGTCCACCCTCAAGTAATGCATGTGCCTTTCTAAGGTTTTCTGCATTAATCGGTGTTAACGTATCGTTTAAAGTTGTATGAAGGATACCTTCATCTAATAATTCGCTCACTTTGTTTAATAATTCGTGCTGCGTAATCATATCACCCGTTTCATACATCGCTTTTGTAAACATAAACTCCCAAACGAGTGTGGCACTTTTACTTTTTAAAACCCCCATCTCAAGAGGATGCTCATTTTCTACAATAGAGCAAATTTTCCCTTGTGGTTTAATGAGGTCACACATTGCATGCCAATGTTGATCTGTATTGTTTAAGCAGAAGATATAATCTACATCTTTTAGCCCAAACTCTAATATTTGATCTTTTAAAGGTTGGTGATGATTAACGATATAATCGGCACCGAATTTTTCAACCCAGTGTATGGTTTCGTTGCGGGATGCGGTTGCGATTACGTTTAGTCCAGCCCATTTAGCTAACTGAATAGCAATCGAGCCAACACCACCAGCTCCGCCGATAATTAAAATATTTTTAAATGAGTTCGTATCTTTTTTATTATAATCAATGCCTAAACGTTCGAATAAACCTTCCCATGCGGTAATGGCTGTTAAAGGAAGTGCTGCAGCTTCAGCATCACTCAACGTTTTTGGTTTTTTACCAACGACTCTTTCATCAACTAGATGGTATTCACTGTATGTACCTTGTCTCGTAATGCTTCCAGCGTAAAACACTTCATCGCCTTCTTTAAATAATGTACAACCTTCGCCAGTTTGCATAACAACACCACTAGCATCCCAGCCAAGTATTTTCGCTGCATCTTCTTTTTTATCCTTCGGGGATCGGACTTTTGTATCAACTGGATTAACGGAAATTGCGTTAATTTTAACGAGTATATCTCTTCCTGTGGCAACAGGTCTTTCAACTTCAATATCAATTAAACTGTTTTCTTCTTCAATAGGTAAGTATTCATGTAAACCAATTGCTTTCATTTGTATTCCCTCCATTAAAGTAAGAGTTTTTCTCTTTTATTATAGTAGGTAAAGTGTCATTATGTAAAAAAGTTGAGTCCTTTCCATTTTGTTAAAGGCTTGTTTCAGCCTAATTTAGAACTTTGTAACTGGAGAGGAGCCATCGTTTTGATTTTATAGGCGTCGGATGAAAGGTATACTTATTTTTCCAGTGTACCTTGCAATGAACAATACCGAGTGTTATATTATAGATGTAGTTACTTATTATAAAACAGTACTAAACAATAAACAGTAGTAGATGCCAATTAGAATAGGGTGAATGAACATTGAATGTACAATTTAAAAAAGGAGTTTTAGAACTCTGTGTTCTTGTCTTACTTGATAAGCAAGACCGTTATGGGTATGAATTAGTTCGAAGTATTTCCAATCAAATTGAAATATCAGAAGGGTCTGTTTATCCGCTACTTCGTAGATTAACTAAAGAAGAATATTTTACAACGTATTTACAGGAGTCTTCAGAAGGGCCTTCAAGGAAGTATTATAAACTGACGGATAAAGGTAGAACGTATTTGTATCAACTTTTGGAGGAATGGAATGAGTTTTCACAAGGTGTCAATCAATTAATAAAAGAAGGTGTACGTAATGACGAAAAATAAATTTTTACAACAATTAAATGCATCTCTAAAAAGATTATCTGAAAAAGAGCGTGCAGATATTTTAAAAGATTATGAAGAACATTTTACTTTCGGATTAGAGGAAGGGAAAAGTGAAGAAGAAATTGTAGCCTCATTAGGTTCTCCAGCTCAAATCGCCAAAGAGTTATTAGCAGATTATCATATTGAGAAAGTAACAGCAAGTACAACAACAGGAAATGTTTTTCGGGCAATTTGGGCAGTAATTGGATTAGGTTTTTTCAATTTGTTAATCGTGCTTGGACCTGCAATTACATTAGCGGCATTGATTTTTTCAGGATGGGTTCTAGGAATCTCATTTTTAGGTTCACCATTACTTGTTCTAGTTGATACTATTATACATCCAAATACATTCTTGCTATTTAATCTTTTCGTTTCTTTAGCACTTTGTGGACTTGGATATTTCATTGTAATTGCTATGTTATTTTTAACGAAGCTAGCAAAGAATGGATTTGTTCGTTATTTAAAGTTTAATATAGCACTAGTAAAAGGTGGTTTGAAGCATGATAAATAAAAAGAGTCTTTCAATCATTGCAGGTATTATTTTCATTATTGGTATTATAGGAAGTCTACTCACTTTTCGTTCAATTGCTGCAGTACCAATTTCAGAAGAAAAGGTCATTAACAATAATAATGTGTCAAGCGTCATTATCGATACGAATAATGTTCGTGTTAACATCAATCCTACAACAGATAGTAACATGAAAGTAAAATTAGATGGCGAAGTTAATCCTAACGTAAAAAGAACATTAGCTACGGATGAGAAAGATTCGACGCTTCTTATTTCATACAAAGAAAAACAACAGAGATGGTTTAACTTCGACATTTCCGAAGTATTGGCGCCATTAACATTAAATGTTTATTTGCCTGAAAAGCAATATGATTCATTAAAAGTTTCCAATAATAATGGCTATGTTTCTGCCAAAAAACTAAACGTAACACATTTTAATATCAATACAAGCAATGGGCGTGTTGAATTAAGAGAGATCAATTCGCAAAAAGTTATTGCGGAAGCAAACAATGGAATTATGGACTTTAAAGATATAATGGCGCAAAATATTCATGTGAAATCGAATAATGGACGAATAATGCTAGATCATGTTGAAGGTGAAATAGAGGGGCAATCTAAGAATGGAAGTCTTACTCTTAAAACAAATGAACTTGATCGAAATCTCAATTTTACGACTCACAATGGCAAGATTAATATTGAAACTGAAAAAGAACCAACTAATGTTCAATTTAATGTCTCTGTCGACAATGGAAAAGCGAATATCCTGAATAAATATAATGGAAATGCCGTTATTGGGAAGGGAGAAAATCAAATTAAATTAAACACACATAACGGAAGTATTACAGTGAAATAAAATAGTATATTATCTTTTATAATCCTTGCTCGCCGCATATAAGAGCCTGTAAATGAATAATAAACAAGAAAAATAGCCGACTCCTTTTCTCGACATGTAGGTAGTCGGTTATTTTATGCCCAAAATTCGTTGTGAACAATTGAAAAGATAATAGCTGAAACAATGAAAAGTGAGAAGGAATTTATTTCTAACAAGAGGAATTCTTTACTGTATTGTTTTATTCAAAACTAAATGTAAAGGTGGATACATAATGACAGTAAAGAAGCTTTATTTCGTCCCAGCAGGTCGTTGTATGTTAGATCATTCTTCTGTTAATAGTACGCTCACACCAGGAAATTTATTGAATTTACCTGTATGGTGCTATTTGTTGGAGACAGAAGAGGGGCCTATTTTAGTAGATACAGGTATGCCAGAAAGTGCGGTTAATAACGAAGGTCTTTTTAACGGTACATTTGTTGAAGGCCAGATTTTACCGAAAATGACGGAAGAAGATAGAATCGTGAATATTTTAAAACGCGTTGGATATGAGCCGGACGACCTTCTTTATATTATTAGCTCTCATTTGCATTTTGATCATGCGGGAGGAAATGGCGCTTTTACAAATACACCAATCATTGTGCAGCGTGCTGAATATGAGGCGGCGCAGCATAGGGAAGAATATTTGAAAGAGTGTATATTGCCGCATTTGAACTATAAAATCGTTGAAGGCGATTATGAAGTCGTACCAGGAGTTCAATTATTGTCTACACCGGGCCATACTCCAGGGCATCAGTCGCTATTAATTGAGACTGAAAAATCCGGTCCTGTGTTATTAACGATTGATGCATCTTATACGAAAGAAAATTTTGAAGATGAAGTGCCGTTCGCTGGATTTGATTCGGAATTAGCTTTATCTTCAATTAAACGTTTAAAAGAAGTTGTGATGAAAGAGAACCCCATTGTTTTCTTTGGTCATGATATGGAGCAGGAAAAGAGCTGTAAAGTGTTTCCAGAATATATATAAGTAGAAAAAGTCATGGGCCTATTAGCTCATGACTTTTTCTATTAAATAACCTTTTTAAATAAGTTATATACTTTTTTCGAATTACCTTCATTTAATTGATAATAAGTAAGATCTACGTCATCAGGAGAGTTTTGCTGGGCAATCATGACTTCACTACTGTTGTTATCTACTATCCAAATTAAATATTGTTTATAAGTTCCATCTTGGAAAGTAATCCACATGTTACAATCTACTAAATCAGAACCTTCTTCATCTAGCGTTAAATCGCCTTTTTTTGCTGTATCCATACTGTTAATGAATGTTTTTAATTCATCTGTTTTTGTAAGGAAGATAGATTTTTTTGTTTTAATTGACTCTACATGTATATCTTTTATTTCCTGTTTTCCTAAAAAGACAGGAGGTGCATTTGGGTCTCTTTGAGTTGAAATAATAGTAGCTTTCTTCTTTGGTTTGCTTGCTGTATAGAAATCTTGAATAGATTTTCCAGAGTTTAAAAACCATATGATTCCAAAAAAAATGAATGCGCTACCTAGCAGTAAAATGACTTTTTTAATAGGATATTCTCCTCTCTATTACTTCATGTGAAGAGCTTTTCTATTAATATATGATAGGTAAGCGTAAAGTATTATAGTTGAACGTGATTATGCTTCACGGTTTTTATAGGACGATCAACGAGTAAATTGTAAGTAAGCCCAATTAATACGAAAATACCACCGATAATTTTGCCGATTGAGAGTTCGTTTGACAGGAAGAAATCAATGATAGCCCCCGCAAATAATTGTCCGATAAAGATGAGTAATGTTAAATAAAATGCAGATATTTTAGGAGTAATATAGTTTGATAATGGAATGACGATAACGCCTACTAATCCGCCTAAGTATACAGCGATAGGAATGGATTGCAACGTATGAATTGGAATATAAAATGAATCTGAACTGAAAATTAAAAATAGCGCGGAGAAAAATAATCCAGTAATATAATTGAAAAATGTACCTTCCCAATTGCCAATTTCCTTTGCTAAATTCGCGTTAATAATTCTAGCGACAACGATAGAAACACCAGTTAAAATAGCGATACAAATATATAACATTTTCTTGCCTCCATTAATAAATTGTCATGACTATAATTCCAGAAGAAATGAACAATAATCCAATTAGTTTTTTCTTTTCAAACTTTGCAACTTTCATTCCTAATAAACCGAAATGATCAATAATAATAGAAGCAATGGATTGACCGAGTAGGCTTAATGCAATGGTAATAGAAGCACCAAGAGCGGAGAAGCTTATATTGCTAAAAAGTACTGTGAAAACTCCAATGGCTCCGGCACTATATAAATAAAGTGGAATACCTTTATCAAAATGGATTTTATTTTTGTTAATGATTAAAACGAAAATGACTGCTATTAAACCGACAAGATGAATGATAACACTCGCTGTATAATTGCCAGTCGACTCAGATAAAATCCCATTCAATGGGAGCATAATGGCAATAAGCATACCAATAAAGACAGAAAGAAAGTTATACAATGTAATATCCCCTTTATATTTCATGTTTGTAATGACTGTATCATGCTGAAATTGTGTATTACTATGACATATGTCATAGTGGAAGAAGAAAATTTTGATTACAATGGGAGTAGTTGTAAAGGTGGGGGACTATGAAGAAAGTATGTAATTCTAATAAATTAGCAGAGTATATGAAACAAAATAATATTGATTCATTTTTTAGTAGTGATATGAGACCATATATGGAACTTATATTTTTTAAAAAGAATGAGTTCATTTGCAGAGAAAACGAAGAGATAGACTATTTATATTTTTTTGTTGAAGGAAAAGCGAAAGCGTTTAATACGTTAAGTAACGGGAAATCCGTATTATTATGTTTTTATGATAGTTTGCAGTTACTAGGAGATGTTGAGTTAATCCATTCTCAAAAGATTGCTTCAAACGTACAAGTCATGGCAGATTCTTATTGTGTTGGTTTGCCTTTAGGGAAAGTGAGAAACCAATTATTTCATGATGCGAAATTTTTAAGATGTATTTGCGGTTCTTTAGCCCATAAATTAAATCGTCTTTCAAAAAATAGTACAATTAATTTACTATATCCACTTGAAAATAGACTCGCGAGTTACATATTAGCAGCAGGAGAACGCGCTGTTCAGCACGGGAATCGAATTGTATTTAGTGGGAATTTAACGGAAACAGCTGAATTGTTAGGAACGAGTTATCGGCATTTATTACGTACATTGAATACCTTTTGTGATAAAGAGATAATCAAGAAAAGTAATGGTTGTTTTGAAGTTGTGAATGTAGAAGTTTTGAGGGAATTGGCTGCGGATGTTTATAAATAGGAGAGATATAAATAATATATTAAAGTGGGGATTTAGATGAAAATAGCGATAATTTCAGATATTCATGGGAATAGTCACGCTTTAAAATCGGTATTAAAAGATATTACACGTCGTAAGGTCGAAATGATAATAAATTTAGGTGATAGTGTGTATGGGCCGTTAGATCCTTTAGGGGCAATTGAAATATTAATGAGTAACGAGATGATACATATTAAGGGTAATTGTGATCGCATGCTTTGGGAACCTATACAAGAGCAGTCTGCTACACTAACTTTTGTCCAAAATCAATTAACAAAAAATCATATAGATTGGTTAAAACAACATCCTTCCCAATTTATTGTAGACGATATTTTATTTTGTCATGGTACGCCAACTTCAGATGAGGTGTATTTATTAGAAGAGATGGACGAGAATGGTGCAGTATTAAAGAGTGAAAAAAATATAATGGATCAACTCCAAAATATAGAACAAAAAATAATAGTATGTGGTCATACGCATATTCCTAGAGTTGTTTATTTAGCGAACGGAAAAATCATTATAAATCCAGGGAGTGTAGGACTTCCTGCATACAAAGATGAATTACCCGTTTTGCATAAAATGGAGTCAGGAACTCCGCACGCAAAATATGTAGTGATAGAAAAAAATTTGGGAGAATGGATAATTGAACAAATTTCAGTTCCTTATAATTGGGAAGAAGCAGCTGGGTTAGCTGTTCAACAGGAAAGGCAGGACTGGGCACAAGCGCTAAAGACTGGAAAGGTAGAATGAAGAGGAGTTTTACTTTATAGTAAACTCCTCTTTTTATTTTATGTAGATGTTGAATTATAGAAAAATAAAATGTTATGGTTATGGAAACATATGAATGTGTGAACATGTATTCATATATAAGAGGAGGAGGGATTAGAGTGAAAGACCTAATTATTATTGGAGCTGGTCAAGCTGGATTAACAATAGGATACTACTTGAAGCAGGGAGGATATAGTTTCTTATTACTTGAGGCGGGAAACCGAATTGGCGATTCTTGGAGAGACCGCTATGATTCTTTGCAGCTCTTCACACCAAGGGAATATAGTAGTTTACCAGGTATGATATTAAAAGGAGAAGGGAGTGGATTTCCATGTAAAGATGAAATTGCAATTTATTTAGAAGAATATGCAAGGTATTTTCAATTGCCGGTACAATTACAGACTCAAGTTTTAAAAATAAGAAAAGAGAAAGAAATATTTGAATTACACACTCCTACAGAAATTTTACAATCGAAAAAAGTTATTATCGCATCAGGTGGTTTTCAGCAACCATTCATCCCCTCATTTTCACAACATCTTTCATCACATATTTTTCAAATACATTCATCACAATATAAATCACCATTACAAATTTCTAAGGGGAAAGTACTAGTAGTAGGTGGCGGGAATTCAGGAATGCAAATCGCAGTAGAACTTGCAAAAACTCATGAAGTAAAAATGTCTATCAGTCATCCATTAACATTTTTACCGTTACATCTTTTTAGAAAAAGCATTTTTAATTGGTTAGAAAAATTAGGTTTATTGTATGCTGAAATAAATACCAAGAGGGGAAAATGGTTTCAGAAGCGAAAGGATCCCATTTTTGGTTTTGAAGGTAAGGAACTTATTCGTAGTGGAGCAATAAAACTACAGGGAAAAGTGGTAAGTGCATCAGGAAATAATATTATGTTTCAGAATGGTGGCACGTATAGTGCACAAAGTATTATATGGTCAACTGGTTTTGTTCAAGATTATAAATGGATTGAAATAGAAAAGGCAGTGAATATGAATGGATTTCCTAATCATACAAAGGGAATGAGTCCAGTAAGAGGATTGTATTATATTGGACTGCCGTGGCAATCTCAAAGGGGTTCTGCGCTTATTTGTGGTGTAGGAAAGGATGCGGTGTATTTGCTTTCTGAAATCAAAAAATAGATCAGTAGCAACAGCTACTGATCATCCATATGTACATGAATTAGGAGAGGTCAAACATTTCAAACGTTTATTAGCTTTAGTATAATAGATTTTCATGAAATAAAAAACTGAAAATTATATTTTTTTGTTGAGAAAGTTTTTTGTATCGAAATATATAAAAAAACGGGGATTTCTATTGAAAGAAAATATGATATTTATCCCGCATTAACGGGCAGTAAGATCCCCCACCTCAAAATTCGGCACATGCGAGGAAGTTAGGTGAGAGATCAACTGCCCGTAAAAGCTCGATTGGTGAGGGCTAATAATCAGAGGGACAAAAGTCCCTCTGATTAAAGTTTCACTTTATATTTTAGTAAAGTATGATATAGTCTATATAAGATTGATTTCCTTAAAATATCTTTTTTGTATAGTAATTACATTCACAGTTGGGAAGGGGAACAGATTGTGAAGTTTGATGATCAACGTCTACTAGGAATACGATTAGGTTCTGTACTCATAACAGAAGAAAATCAATATTTAGTAATTAAGAAGAAAGATCATTATGCACTATTAAACATACATAATTTAGAATGCACACATGTCGAAGTGCAGTTAGAACATATTGAAGAACTGCTGCATGAAGATTTCCAAGAAAGTATAACGGAAATTATCGCACCAGAACATATTAAAATTGTGGTGAAAAATGTTATATAAAGAAAGAAGCTGGGAGAATCAGCTTCTTTCTTTGTTTTACTTCGTTAATTATAAGGATAACAATTTTAAAATCTCACCAATAATCCCATCCTTTTGATGAACACCTAAATCCGAGTTCGTCATAATAACAGCGCTATTACCTCGGTATGGATTACATACCATCATACATTGAAATCCAACACCCCAGCCAAGTGAATGAATTTGTAAGTCTTCATTAGAATACTCTAGAAAAACACCTAACCCAGTCCATTTGGTGCATCCTTGAGGAGAAATCATATCTTGTACAGTTTTTTGAGAAAGTTTCAGTTTGCTATTTCCCTGTAAGGACTGAATGATCTCAATAATTAAAGTTGATAAGTCAGTTGGTGTTGTCCAAACGCCTGAAGCTGCTGCGAATGGATAAAATGGATACTTCTCATTTGTTACAGTTCCATCTTTATTATGCCCGCAAGCAAAAGCATCGGTTTTATCTATGTCTTCGGGAGAGAAGAGTGTACTATTTTTCATTTGTAGTGGCTGAAAAATAAATTCTTCAAGTAAAAGGTTGAACGATTTCCCAGTAATATCTTCAAGTAGTTGTTCGATAATACAAAAATTTGCGTCAGAGTAGTGGAATTGGCTTTCTGGTGCATAAGTTACTTCTATAGGTACTGGGCAATATAATGTTTTACCAGCAAGGAGCTCATCCATTTTAGGTAGTTCTTGTGCAAGTGTATAATGTTCAAAACTATTGGGAGGATCAATGATTCCAGATTGGTGACTTAATAAGTTTCGCAGCGTTACTTTTTTCTGTGAAGTAAATAGATTGGTAGGGATGTTCCAAGATGTGAGTCTATCATTTACGTCTTCATCTAAATGTACGATTCCTTGATCTGATAACGTTAGTACAAGCATTGAAGTGATGAATTTGCTAATAGAACAAGAATTGAATATGGAATTCGTAGTGACAGTTCTAGTTGTTCCAGATTCAAGTGTTCCGAAAGCAGTAGCTTCATCAAGTTTACCGTCACGTATAACGGCAAAGCTTAACCCTGCAACAGAATATTGGTTCATTTTCTCATAGATATTGTTACTTTTTAAGTTCATAGTGACTCCTTTCTTTTAAAGACAGAATATTAATTTTATTATACAGTAGTAAATAGAGAGAAAAGGAAAACACTTCATCTTTTATCGATGAAGTGTTTTCTTAGTTTAAGTTAATTCGAAGTAAATGCTTTAAAAAATTTATCTCTGTACATGTACATAAGCCATGAGGCTGTTATAAAGGAAATAAAGATTTGTTTGTTTTTAATTGGCGCATTGAAAACAAGCCAGCCAACGATATCAAATAACAAATGTAGTGCAATTGAAAGAACTACAAATTGTAGTAACGTCTTAAAAAATCTTTTCATAAAGTGTCCCCCTAAAATAAAAGGTTTTATCCCGCATTAACGGGCAGTAAAACTCCCACTGATTAAAGTTTCACTTTATCAATAGTGTTGTATATTACTATTATACATTGAATGTGTCCTGTGGTAAAATTTACATAAGTTACTTAAATAAAACATATGAAAGCTAGTGAGGAGGAATAGTCATGGAATTTTGGATGATCATACCAATAGCGGTCTTTGGGCTTATTTATATCGTTGAAAAATTAAATAAAATCGAAAAGAAAACGGATGCGTGTTTAAAGCGGATGGAAGATAGATTACAGCTAATTACGAAAGAAATGGGAATTATAGATAGAGAACCCGAAATTAATAAAGAGTTGCGGCAGCTTATGGAAGAAGGAAAAACAGTTACGGCAGTTAAGAGAGTAAGAGAAGCATTTGGTTTTTCAATACTAGAAGCGAAGCAATATGTTGATAAGTTATAAAAAGGTCATCCATTTGGGTGATCTTTTTTCACTGCACCATACGTGTATTTACATAAGCAGCTATTATAACGTGGCCAATTATAATGATAGGAAATACGATTTTTGCATTAGGGGTAGTGAAGACACTACCAATTGTGGCGATAACACCAGCGGTTAAATTATAAAGACCAACTATCTTCGATAACTTAACTTTATCTGACACACGGCGTTCATTGAATCCTGATAAGAGCCAAGTGTATTGTTTTACTCCGATGAAATAAGCTAATGCAAATGAAATGATTGCTAGTATGAATAATGATGGAGAAGCGAAGAGAGTCATTGAGAACACCTCCGTTAATGGACTATAAATAAATTATAGTATGAATGTTATAATTTAACAAAATACATTTTTGATTTTAAGTTTATTAAAAATGAGATATTTACGATGAAGGGAGATTACATATGAATATTTCGGAATTCCAGCAATATGTATCGAGTTTCAGTAAAGAAAAAGGATTTCAAGATACAACAATTGAAGAGCGTACGATGTATGCGATGGCGGAATTAGGTGAATTAGCGGAAGTTATATTAAGGCGTGATAAAATACAAGATTCGAAAAGAGAGATTGGTTTAGAAATGTTTGATGTAATTTGGAATGTATGTGATTTAGCAAACAAGTTAGAAATTGATTTAGAGAAGGCATTCGAAGAAAAAATGATGATTAATAAAAAACGTGAATGGTAAAAGGAAAGTTAAAAAGCGCACAAAATTTTGTGCGCTTTTTATTAATGGTATGAAAAATATGTAAAAAAAGATGGAACAAACATTTGAGATGAACTGTCTAATATAGGTAATAACTATTTAGTTTGAAAGAAAGGGTGGAGAAAATGAAAAAGAATACATTATTAAAATTAGGGGTATGTGTTAGTTTGCTAGGAACAACTCAATTTGTTAGCACAATTTCTTCTGTGAAAGCGGAACAAAAGCTAGAGCAAAAAGTAATAAAGAATGAGACAGGAACTATTTCAATTTCTCAGTTAAATAAAAATGTATGGGCTCATACTGAGCTAGGTTATTTTAATGGAGTAGCAGTTCCTTCGAGTGGTCTAGTTCTTACTACTTCTAATGGGTTAGTACTTGTCGATTCTTCTTGGGATGATAAGTTAACGAAGGAACTAATAGAGATGGTAGAAAAGAAATTTAAGAAGCGCGTAACGGATGTTATTATTACACATGCGCATGCTGATCGAATTGGCGGAATTAAAACGTTGAAAGAAAGAGGCATTAAAGCGCATAGTACAGCATTAACTGCGGAACTAGCAAAGAAAAATGGATATGAAGAGCCACTTGGAGACTTACAAACAATTACGAATATGAAGTTTGGAAATATAAAAGTAGAAACGTTCTATCCAGGGAAAGGGCATACAGAAGATAATATTGTCGTATGGTTACCGCAATACAACATTTTAGCTGGAGGCTGTTTAGTGAAATCTGCGGAAGCTAAAGATTTAGGGAATGTTGCTGATGCATATGTAAATGAATGGTCCACATCGATTGAGAATGTGTTGAACCGATATGGAAATATGAACTTAGTAGTGCCTGGTCATGGAGAAGTAGGGGACAGAGGATTACTTTTACATACATTGGATTTGTTGAAATAAGAAACTGTGGGAATATAAAAGCGAGGAGAAATAATTTTCTCCTCGCTTTCTTCTAACTATATTTAAATGCGAAGCTATCAATTATGCCTGCATAAGTTACTGAGATTTTAATTCCAAGTATACAAATACCAGTACCGTCATAATTGCTATAACAACGTAAGTAACATCAAGCATTATAAGTGTCTTTAAAGTTTCAGTCATCCTAATTCACCCCTGGTATGAAAATGTAACATAATCTCTTATCAATCAGTTAAGAGATTATAAAGATAACGATGTACATGAAATTTCTTAAGTAGTTTCTATATAAATATATCATATAAATAATGTAAAAAATGTTAAGATGGTGTAAATGTATTGTAAATAAAGAGGTTTCCTATAAAATCTTTAATCAAAAAATTGATAGTTCTTCAAAATGAAAAAACGCTATTCTTTCTGTTGAATGATAGAAAGAATAGCGTTTTTGTATGCTTATTAGTTGCTAATAGTTCTCTAAATCAATCATCTAGCTATTTGAAAGTATTAACAAAGGTGTCCGTTTTTTAGCGCCAATAAAAATATTATGTCAACAATATGAACTGTCACAAATTTATATATATTATTGTGATTCATATCACATCCTTTTTTCCTAATGGGTATTATGCTTGATTTGTAAGGAATGATTGGGAGAGGGTGGGATGATATGTTTTGTTATCAATGTGAACAAACGCCAACAGGTGGATGTAAAGTGATGGGGGTTTGCGGTAAGAATGAAACCATTGCAAGTTTACAAGATACGATTGTGTTTGGATTAAAAGGAATTGCTGCTTATCGTACTCATGCTGCTCAGCTAGGGTATACAGATGCATTTGTAGATGCTACAACTCAAGAAGCGCTATATATGACATTAACAAATTCTAACTTTAATGAACAAGAACATATTGATATGGCTATGAAAGTAGGGAAATCGGCTTTACGAGTAATGGAGTTATTAGATGAGGCACATACGAATCACTTTGGTGTTCCGGAGCCTGTTCAAATTACGCAGAACCATGTAGAAGGTAAGGCAATTGTAGTTACTGGTCATAATTTATTTGCATTAGAAGAGTTATTAAAGCAAACAGAAGGAAAAGAAATTAATATTTATACTCATTCTGAAATGCTACCAGCACACGGATATCCACAACTGAAAAAATATAAACATTTAAAAGGAAACATCGGTAAGGCATGGTATGATCAACGACGCCTTTTCGAAAAATTTACAGGTGCCATATTAGCTACAACGAACTGTGTTATGCCAATTAAAGGATCATACTCTGATCGATTCTTTTTATATGATATTGCAGGCTTAGAGGGCGTACAAAAAATTGAAAATGATGATTTTGCACCATTGATTCAAAAAGCGCTTGAACTTCCCGAAGTACATATGGAGTCGGATGAGCAGTTAGTAACAGGGTTTCATCATAATACAGTATTATCATTAGCTCCAGAAATTATTGAGGCAGTAAAGGAAGGGAAAATAAAGCGTTTCTTTGTCATCGCAGGTTGTGATGCACCAGGAAAAGGCGGGGAATACTATCGTGAATTAGCAACGTCGCTTCCGCCAGAAACGGTTATTTTGACAACTTCTTGCGGGAAATTCCGCTTTAATGATGTGAATTATGGGGTTGTACCTGGTACGGAGATTCCGCGTTATATTGACTTAGGGCAATGTAATAACTCAATTTCTACAGTGAAAATAGCGGAAGCTTTAGCAGATGCTTTTCAATGTGAAGTAAATGAATTGCCAGTAAGTATTGTCTTATCATGGTTTGAACAAAAAGCGGTTGCTATTTTACTTGGGCTATTTAGTCTTGGAATTCAAGATATTCGCATTGGTCCAAAGGCGCCTGAATTTATTTCACCTGGTGTGCTTGATGTATTACAAGAGACATTTGGTTTAAAATTGATTACAACTGCAGCAGAAGATATGAATATGATGTTATCGTAACAAAAAGGGTGTCCTATATGTAGAGTTGGCTTTATAAAAAATTTGTATGTATTCGAAAACTTATGTATTAGATTCGCAGGTGCGTTAGTAGAAGATGTGGCTTTAAAATAAAGTTTGATCAAATTAATGAGAATGCCACTGATAAAAGACAAATAGAAAGAGCATGTTTTGAAAAAAGATTAATCAAAACATGCTCTTATTTCATCTAATTGCTCAAATGTTTTATAAAAAAGTTTGATCGTTTCAATGAGCCTTCCTCAACTAAAGCACCCGTTAATTCAATAACCATCTCACATAATTTTTTTCAATAACCTTACCATAAATGGTGTCTTTAATGTCTCTTTTATTAGTGAATTTTTGTGTTTCATAAAATTACTGATCTGTTTTCGTCTATTTGGAACCATTAACAAAGGTAATCTACTAGGATTAAACCACCCAATTTTTGCAGTTTCAGGCCCATTATTTATTGGTTCCCCCCCTAGTAATTTCCCTGAAAATATATGTTGCATATCATCGTATTGAGGTTGGTGATATTCTCCTATTTTACGCTCAATAGCAATTATATAGCCCGTTTCTTCTTTAGTTTCTCTTATAGCACACTTATCTAACTGTTCATTTTCTTCTAGTCTTCCCCCAGGCAAATCCCAGATAGGATAATCATTTCGTTTAACTAACAATATTTTGCCTTCATTATTATCAACAATAGTAAAGCACCCTGTGGTTTTTGTAGTATTCATTATAAATATGATCTCCTTAACTTACGCAATTGCCAATCAACTTATATTTCTCTTTGTCTAATAAATTTTCCTTCTTACTGAATTAAATGGACCTTTAGTTGAGTAATTTTATTGCTACTCAACATTTCCTTAATCCGCCTTTCAATTCAGATCTTCTTTTCATTTTTTATTATAAAAACACCCATTTAGATAAACAGATCCAAAGGGGCAAAACGGTACGACTTTATTTCAAAACCACAGAAGAACACAAAACGAATCTTTCTTATTAATAAAGGGAATCTGCAACATCCATCAACTTCAAAATTTTATCCCGCTATTTGCGGGCAGTAAAACTCCCACCTCAAAATTCAGCTGGAGCAAAGAAGTTAGGGGGGAGCCCTGCTGCCCGTAAACGCCCCACTGATTAAAGTTTCACTTTATAAAGAATTTGTATGTATTCGCAAGCTTATGTATTAGATGCACAGGTGCATTAGTAGAAGAACAAAAAAATGATCCGTCTTCTTAATAAAGAGAGCTAGCCACATTCATTAACTTCGGAATATTATAACGCCCCAAAACAAAAATGTGGAATTTTTGTTTTGGGGTATTTCCTTTTCTTAGCTGGATAGGTATGTGGTGAGATTTCTTAAGAAGAAAATAGGCAGTATCCAATAGATAATAGCGGATTTAAGAAAAAATTTAAAAATCGAGTTGACATTCTATCTACATAGTCATACAATGTAGTGGTAATGAGTAATACTGAATAGCGTAGTTTTTAAAAATATATTCAGTATCCAATAGGCAAAAGCGGATTTAAGAAAAAATTTAAAAATCGAGTTGACATTACATCTACTTAGTCATACAATGTAGTTGTAATAAGTAATACTGAATAGTGAGGTTTCTCAAAAGCTATTCAGTAAAAATTAGCCTTAGTACTCTGTGATACTGAATATAAGTCAGACAGAATAGGGGGTAAAGGAGGATCAGAATATGGAAAATTTAACTGAAATGTTGAAAGGTTCGCTGGAAGGATGTGTTCTGGAAATCATTAGCCGCCGTGAAACTTATGGCTATGAGATTACCCGCCACCTGAATGAGCTTGGGTTTACTGAAGTCGTGGAAGGAACGGTCTATACCATCCTTGTGCGATTAGAGAAGAAAAAACTTGTGAATATTGAAAAGAAACCGTCAGACATGGGGCCGCCTCGCAAGTTTTATTCACTAAATGAGGATGGCCGTCAGGAGCTTGAATTGTTTTGGAGAAAATGGGATTTTGTATCATCAAAAATTAACGTCTTGAAGTCAAACTAGCCTCATAAGATTAAATATTCGGCCGATATTTTGGGAGTTTCTTGTTCTGCTTTATAAAAAAGGAGGAAAAATAATATGTTGGAAATGTTCAAAAAATTAATTGGTGATAAAAAAGAGTACAAAATGATGATGGCACGTGTTGGAGCTCTGCCAGAGGACTATCAGTTTGTGTTTAAGAAAATTCAAAACTACATGTGGAATTTCTCAGCTGGTAACGGGATGGATATGCTACACATACAGTATGAACTAATCGATTTGTTTGAAGCCGGTGCGGCGGAAGGCAGACAAGTGCTAGAAATCACTGGGGAGGACGTGGCATCCTTTGCTGACGAACTAGTGGCAAACGCTAAAACTTATGTTTCCAAGTATCGTGAAGATTTGAATGAAAGTATCATGAAGCAATTGAGAAAAAAATAAATGCAACAGGTAATACCGACTGATTAGCTGGTTACAAATGTGAATTGACGCCATTGCTATTCAGTTATATTTTTAAATCAGTACTAAGTAATACAGATTATCAGTAATACTAAATAGAGGGTGTAGGCAGTCTATCTTTACAAAACATTTTTTAAGGAGGAAAAAAGCATGACCAATACAGCGATTTCTGTAAAAGGATTAAAAAAATCCTTTAAAGATAAAGAAGTGTTAAAAGGGGTAGATTTTGAAGTGCAGCGTGGCGAAATTTTCGCATTGCTGGGCTCAAATGGAGCGGGCAAGACGACGATAGTCAATATCCTCTCGACGCTGATGAAGCAAGATGGCGGCGAAGTAGGTATTTGTGGTTTTGACGTTCAGCGTCAACCGGATCATGTTCGTCAAAGTATCAGTCTGACAGGGCAGTTTGCAGCTTTAGACGGTATGCTCACGGGGAGAGAAAACTTGATAATGATTGCCAATTTGCGTGGAGTTTCTATTCCTGCTCAAGTCGCTGATAATTTGCTTGCAAGATTCAGCCTGACTGATGCAGCCAACCAGAGGGCAGACCAGTACTCAGGTGGGATGAAGCGCCGGCTTGATATCGCCATGAGCTTGATTGGGACGCCAGCAGTCATTTTTCTCGATGAACCGACGACAGGGCTTGACCCCGAAGCGCGGATTGAAGTGTGGGATACCGTCAAGGAACTTGCCGGCGGCGGCACAACCATCTTGCTCACGACCCAGTACCTCGAGGAAGCCGAACAACTGGCGGACCGTATCGCTATCTTGCATGGCGGAAAAATTATTAAGACTGGTACTCTTACAGAACTTAAAGAGATGTTCCCGCCAACAAAAGTGGAGTATATCGAGAAGCAGCCGACATTGGAAGAAATTTTCCTTGCGATTATTGGCAAAAAGGAGGAGATGTAAATGAAGAGCAAAACAGGGGTATTATTAGGGCGCTTAATGCGCAACATCATGCGCAGTCCAGATACAATTATTACGGTAGCGATTACGCCGATTATGATGATGCTGTTGTTTGTCTACGTATTTGGCGGCGCCATAAAGACAGGAACGGATAACTACGTCAATTATTTATTGCCGGGAATCTTGCTGATGGCTATCGCATCCGGTGTCGCTTACACTTCCGTACGGTTGTTTACGGATGTAAAGAGCGGGCTGATGGCACGTTTCATTACTATGCCTATCAAGCGTTCGTCGGTATTATGGGCTCACGTATTAACATCACTTGTTGCTAATGTGCTTACTATCGTGGTGGTTATTCTTGTTGCGCTCTTAATGGGCTTCCGTTCCAGTGCTAATATTCTGGATTGGCTCGCGGTAGCTGGAATACTCGGGATGTTTACGCTGGCGCTGACATGGTTGGCTATCATTCCTGGGTTGACAGCGAAGTCTATGGAAGGGGCGACAGCCTACTCGTACCCACTAATTTTTCTGCCCTTTATTAGTTCGGCCTTTGTTCCTACCGAAACTATGCCAGAAATTGTTCGTGCGTTCGCTGAAAACCAGCCTGTGACTTCAATCGTGAATGCGATTCGTGCCCTCTTATATGAAGGGACTGTTGGCAACGATATTTGGATTGCACTTGCTTGGTGTGTGGGCATTATGGTTATCGCTTACTTCTTCGCCGGCAAAGCATTTAAACGTCAGTTAGGGTAACACCACCAGTTCGGTGCACAATGGCAACTAAACCTTCTGGAATAATATATATATGGGAAAATGGATTTAAATCACATTAATCTTAGTTATTGCTATAATTGTTAGTATTCTTACTGGTTATGCAGTTGGTACGTAAGTAGGCTCAGACGTTGAGAAAAAGCAGACTGAGAGAGTTAAAAGGGAAGAGATAATATTTTGACCTCAATTCTAATTGCCATATAATAAATGCAATTTTTATACATGAAAAGCCCACCTATTTCCGTAGGTGGGCTATATCTTTACTACACAATTCGAAAGTATACTCTCTTTTTCTAAATATGTAATTATGCATATTTAGAAAAAACTACACTTAATAAATATTACATATAGTAAATGGAAACTTATGGTGTAATTCTTTTAATAGGCTCAACATGATAACCATTATATAAGGTGCGTAGGCTCCTTTGGAAAAGTTCTTCTTTTCTGAAAAATGAATATTAATTCGTTATATGTAATAAAAATTCATGAGAATAATTTTATGTTTTCTAAATTTATTCCTTTACATCAATGTGTATTATTTATTACAACAGCTTCATGTCAAAGATAAGATGTGAAAGCAAAGGGAAATATAAGTATCTTTATAACGAGTTCCTAATATAATCAATGTGTTAATGAAAGGAACTCTGTATTATGTTTACTTTTCTATTAACTAATACAGCTTCAAAAAATAGACACAATTGCTACATACCAATTGTAATTTATTATCTATTCATAATTCTGTTTATTCTGTCTTTCTAAAAATAAAAAAATATTAGACTCGCAAATATAAACGTTATAATGAGGGCGTCGAGAGGTAACCGATTACCTACGAAGAAAATATCAAACATTTTAAAATTGGACAGACTGAAACGATTACTTACAGAAAGGTGTGTGACCAGAAGGGGAATTTCTTCAAAATAGTTTAGCAGCAGCGGACATCGTATTAGCTGGTGTAAACAATATCATCAATGGTAAGTATAGGGTTGGAGGATAAATGCCTCGCACATTAAGAGAGACAGCTTTAGGTGGAATCGTTTACAATATGGCGCATCTAGTAAGCGGTTCATTTTTTAAGAATGGTCTATATTCTTAAGCCTAAAAAGAGACGTAAGAATAGGATACAAGGGGGATTTATTATATGAATGGGAATACTGCAAAAAAAATAGAATTTCAAGCTGAAAACACTGCAGTGAAAAATGAGAAATATCCAGATCCTAAAAAGTGGCATAAACAAGATACTACCTGGGCATTGAGCCTTTTTGGAACAGCAATTGGAGCAGGAGTACTCTTTTTACCGATTAATGCAGGTTCAGGTGGTTTATTATCATTACTGTTAATTACGATACTTGCATTTCCTGTTATGTATTACTCACATAGGGCACTTGCTAAAATGATATACGCTTCCAATTCTGCTGATGAGGGGATTACAGGCACAATAAGAGAGTATTTTGGCAATAAGGCAAGTATAATTTTTAACATAGTATATTTCGTCTCAATTTATACGATCGTACTGATGTATTCGGTTGCACTTACAAATACTGCAAGTAGTTTTATCGTGCATCAATTGCACATGCCGGAGCCTCCAAGGGCCATTTTATCACTTGTATTAGTACTCGGTCTTATCGCTATACTAAATTTCGGTCAAGATATCACTGTAAAGATAATGAGCATGCTAGTATATCCTTTCATAGCTTCTTTACTGTTTATCTCAATATCTTTAATTCCACAGTGGAATACGTCAATGCTTAGTTTCTCAAGTGCGTCTACTGCTTCAACAGGAACAGGGTATTTTGGAGTGATATTGATGATACTACCAATCATCGTATTCTCGTTCAATCATTCTCCTATGATTTCGTCATTCGTTATGAAACAGAGAGCTACGTATGGAATAGAAGCTACTGATGCCAAGTGTGCTCAAATACAAAAAGTTTGCTATATCATGACATTCGCTGTTGTTATGTTCTTTGTTTGGAGCAGTACTTTAAGTTTGACTCCAGATGATCTTAAGATGGCAAAAGAACAGAACTTGTCAATCCTATCATATCTTGCTAATGAGCTTAATTCGCCTGTAATCACTATTGCAGCTCCTATCATTGCTTTTGTGGCTATTACAAAGTCTTTCCTTGGCCATTATGTAGGAGCGTATGAGGTAATGCGTGACATGATTATGAAGTCCGGTAAAAAACGCGGGAAAGATATAGGAGAAAAAACAGTTCAGACAATGATTCTTACTTTTGTCGTATTAACATGCTGGTATGTTGCTTATGCAAATCCAAGTATTCTTGGAATCATTGATGCTCTTAGCGGTCCATTAGTTGCTGCGATCTTATGTCTATTACCAATGTATGCGATTCGTAAAGTACCAGTACTGGCTAAATACAGAGGGAAAATGAGCAATGTGTTTGTCATTGTTGTAGGTATACTTACTGTCCTAGCAAGTATTAAGTCATTATTCTAATTCGCTATTGTTAGTTCAAGTGCTAAAATAGTGGGATATGAAAAAAGAATGAAAGAGATTATGGATAAGATACGTCCATATTCGAATTTTAAACAAGCTGTTTTATGAGGGTTAAACTCTAATATAAAAAGACATGAACAAAGATTAGTTCATGTCTTTTTTTTGTGTTGGCGTTATTCTTAGAAGAGCGTTTCAAGTAGCGGTAGCGAATAAAATGTTTTTACTAGGTATTTAAATAGAGGTAACTGGCATCTAGTCAAACTCAATATTATTTTGGGTTTAACTGGCCACTGCTTATGGGCAGTATAAACATAATCTCTCTTTTAAACCTTCTAACACTTCTTCAGGAACTTCCCTGATTTTGATATCTTTACCTAGGAAAAGTAGCCAATTTGTTATTTCTATCAATTCATCGAGATTGTTAACATTGATAAAAGTTTTTAGAATGGCTGTGGATTGGTAAGGATTTGTATAGGAAATAGAAATTTTTATAGGATGATATTTTTTGAACTGGGTAATCGCTTTTGGACCAAGTTCAAGTACAAGGTTGATTGCTTCGTCCCTCTTACTTAGTTTTTCTGAAATTTTTTTCTTACTTAATCTGTTTTTCGGCGTATAGGTTTCGACATTAATGAGATGATCAACGAGAAACATCTTCTTTTTTTCTTCTTTTATGTCAAAGCCTTCAATTATCCAATGGCTTTTTTCTTGATAAAGGTGCAGTAGATAAATTGGATAAAACTTGGTTTCCTCCTCTTCTTTTACTGTAATCAATAAATGGCTATCTAAAAGAAGGGTTTGGATGAGTTTTTCTAACATAGGATGGGGGAGGTCAGAAAGCTCAAGTAGGTCAGGATTATGAGGGTTAGTCCCTTCAAAAAGCAAGATTTGATTTAAAAGAACAAGGTCATCCTGCTGGATTTCTGAGATGAGTCCTAGTAGTTTTTCGGCTAAAGACTGACGACTCTTTAGATAGGGAAGTTGTTGATTTCTTGTGGCCATAAAGGCAATAAAAAGAGCTTTGACCTCATTATCAGTAAAGCGAACAACGGGCAAGATAGAGTTATGCATGACAAAATATCCTCCATCCCTGCCAACTTCAGCGACGAGCGGCATCCCCATGGCTTCAATTTCTCTAATGTCTCTAATAGCTGTCGATCGTGAGATGTTAAATTCTCGTATGATTTCAGAAATTGTAAAGTGGGAGCGGTTGTTAATATAGCGCATGATCGTATTAATCCGTTCAACTTTTTTCATGTTGGTCTCCTAAACAGTATCATTTTTTGACATGATTTAAAGATATTATAAACTCATCAAGTGAAAAGATAAATCGTTTGATCAATTTAAAAGTGAGGAAGGTTTTAAATATGAAAAATTATACAATAGAAGAAAAAGATAGCTTTATCGTGTTAGGTATTGGAACTGAACTTAAGAGCCACTATACAGACTTTGCGGGCATAAACAAGGAAAAGGCAGACTTTTGGCTGGCTGTCGAACAAGATGGAAGGTTGGACACTTTAAAAGCTTTAGCTACAAATGATTACATTTTTTCGGTGAGTGAAGCGGTGAATAACAAGATGATGTATTACGCTGGTGTCATGACAGAGGCAACGATACAAGAAGAATCTAGAGTTATCCAGTTTCCGAGGGGAGAATACCTAGTAGTTAAAGGGGAAGGCGATACAGCTGAGGAGCTAAGTAATAAGCTTACTGGTATTGCATTTGGTCAAGCATTAGCAGAAGTAAAAGATTTTTCCTATGTTGGTGGGCCAAATACAACAGTTGAGATGGGGCAGCGAAACGGCTTAGTATTTGGTGAAATATGGATTCCAGTTGTTAGGAAGTAAAGTGTTAAAAGGAGAGATGGAATTGTCCAATATAGTTGATTTTAAAAACGTAACTACAGCTGGCATGGAGTCTTCACCTGTAGCAGAAGCACTTGCTGGTTTACGTGCCCATGAAGCACGTTACTTTATGAATAAATACAAGCATGAATTTACGGTTGTACCAGCTAGTGAAAGCGAGAAGACTCTTGATTATGTGAACCGCATTTTGAAAGAAGAACGTGATATTGAGTTTGCGGCAAAACCTTTAGAAACATCGTGTTTTCAAGTGGAAAATATTAAATTTGCCTATGTTTTCTATGAGGATGGTCTTGCAGTCAACGTCATGTATACGTTGGATAACCCAAAGAAGCGGGCCGTTGGATTTAAGCTTTCTGAGGGAATGGAGATACCAACGGAGTTAGTAGAGAAGTTTAAGTTTGCTAGACAGAAGTCTAAACTTGCTGGAACAATTCGAGGTTCGTTTTTTGTAATAAAAGGAGAATATAGTGTAAGTTGAAGAATCATTCATTTGTTATATTGAGTTATTTTTTAAAAGGCGCGATTAAGGCTAACAATCTTAAATTGTTAGCCTTTTTTTACATAAGTATAATATTCATAGTCTGCTACACACTATGTTCAGATAAAATAAAACGAAAGGAAATTACTGTAGGGTGGTGGTGGCGTGAGCAAAAAAAGGCTATTTGAGTTATTCTTAGTAACTTTTGCTTTACTATTCCTTCATGTAAGCACATTTACTAATGAAAAATTGAATGATAAATTTGGTAACTTTACCTTCTTTGTTGTATTTCTCATGTTTTATATCAACGTTGCATTTATAAAGCGGTATTTTGATGATATACAAAAGTGGATTAGAAATATCACATTTCTTCTTGCCCTGTTAGTAGTAACTTTAATATCACTATGGATAGGTTACTTTTAAAGCCTTGTGATCAAGAAAGTCCCCCAGTTTAAAAAAATGGAGGACTTTTCATAGTCTTCTAAATACAGTGAACCCCGATAATAATAGGCTATGTTAACCTTATATGAATAGGCATACATTAATCTTTTTTCTCCTCAATCATGATAAAATGGACGATAAGAAATTTATGTAAGATAAAGGTGTGGAAGATTCATGGTCAGTTTTAGCACTTTGCTAGCTTTTGCAATTGTTTCACTTAGTATGGTTTGTTCACCTGGGCCTAACATGATTTATCTCATTTCTCGCTCGATTACGCAGGGGCGTATGGCAGGATTCATTTCTCTTTTGGGTATCATGCTTGGCTTCATAATTTATATAATCGCAACAATGTTCGGACTTACAGCCCTTTTCCTAGCTGTTCCGTCTCTCTATGAAGCAGTTAAGTGGGCAGGTGCTGCTTACTTACTCTGGCTCGCATGGAATTCGATTAAGCCCGGTGCTACATCTATTATGGAACCTCGTACTATTGCTATTGAGCCGCCACGGAAATTATTTTTAATGGGACTTATGACGAATCTGCTGAATCCTAAGATTGCTATTTTGTATGTGTCACTTCTACCTCAATTTGAAGATCCTGAGAAAGGATCGTTGCTTCTACAAGGTGCAGTTCTGGGCTTTACACAAATAACGGTTAGCTTTATAGTCAACCTCCTAATTGTATTTACAGCAAGTAGAGTTGCCAAATGGTTTGGCACACGCCCAACGTGGCTGCGAGTGCAACGTTGGCTTATGGCAAGCGTCTTGACAGGTCTTGCTGTACGTCTTGCTTTTGAACGTCGACAGTAAGAGTCTTCTTGGGGAAAGTTACTATCTTTTTGGAACGATTGTAGGGGGAATAAGAATGATATTAAAAATAAAGCCAGCTACTGTATGTTCTTACTTTTACCTAACGTTTTTTCAAAAATGCTAGTAGATGCTGTTTCTTTTTTTAGGGGATACGGTAGGAATACCGTATTTTTTATTATAGGGGAATTTTGTTTTGTTAGCTTGAGAGCAATGTGAAACCTAAAATAATATGATCATATTATTTTAGGTACTTTTTTTATAATATGATCGTATTATAAAAAGGGAGGAGGATATGAGTGCCTAAAATTGTTGATCAAATACAAAGGAAGAATCAGATAGCCACTGCTACTTGGCGTGTAATATTAGAAAAAGGTATTGATAAAGCTTCTATACAGCAAATCGCTGACGAGGCAAACATTTCGGTTGGACTTGTTCAGCATCATTTTTCGTCTAAAAATGAATTAATTCATTATGCAATGAATTTAGTATTGAATCGAATGGAAGAACGGGCAAACAATCGTACAAGTGAATTTAAGGGAACGAAAGAAGAAGCACTTAGAAGATTAATGAAATTTATTATTCCTTCTAATAAAGAAGAAATGTTGGAAGGGAAGGTTTGGATTACATTTCTGGGTATATCCTTTAGTTCTCCAGAACTTATTGAACTTCGGAAGAAAATGGATGACCATACGAGGTATCTTATGGGAATAATTCTAGATTTAATGAGGGATCTAGGATACGTCACACCAGGTCACAATAGAGAATTTGAATTAGAGATACTGTACGGATTTATTGATGGGCTAGTAATTCATGTCCTTCAAACACCAGAATCATATCCAGAAGAAAAAGTAAATCAACTTATTGAGTATTATTTAAAAGAAAAAAAGAGGGATTAATCGCATGAATAAAGTTTTCATTATTATTCTTGTAGTCGTTATTGTATTGATTATTAGGCAGCTTATCCCGAAGAAAGTAGATAGCTTCGATCTTCTTGGTATACCAATCATGGCTATAATCAGAACTTATATGGGTCTTCCAAATAGATTGGACTATATTATTACAATTGAATTAATTAGCTTGCTTATATTAGGAGCGATAGTTGGTTATTGGCAAGCTAAGAGGGTGAAAGTTTTTCATCATAATAATCAATTATGTAGTGTTGGAGGCTATACGTATATTATCGGATGGATTATTATGCTTTTGGGCAGGATTGTTATTTTATTGTTGTTCAATCTCAACTCGCTCGTATTGACATTTCAAGCGGGACAGGAACAGTTTACGAGTGAAATAATTAAAGTTCTTTCTCATGCTGGAGATTGGTTAATATGGTCTACTATTCTTGCATCTTCCATCATGTATACCGTTACCTTATATAAAGATCACCCGGATATCAAGAAATTAATACATGATCGTTTTAAAGAAATAAAACAACGAATAAAATATTAATTTAACTAATTGTTGTTATATGGGCTATTGCCACATGCCCATCAACTTAAGAAAATAAATCAGCCCCAAAACGAAAAAATGAGCTTTTTTATTACAAATTAGCACAAAATCTCGTTCTGGGGATAGCTGTATTTTCTTAGCTTAATAGCGATGTGACTCTACCCCTATTAGGGGGTCCTGACGTCAAAACGTGGATATTATACGCTAAGACATTTTTTGAGAAAAAAGACCCTGATTTCCTTACGCTAAGCAGGAAATCAGGGTCTTTTTATGTTCTTAAAGGACGGAACGAATGATAATTGCTGACAGTAAAGTTGTACTCACCTAGAAAATTAATATGCTCCCAACCAAGAGGTGAGATATGAGGAAGCAACTCTTCTCGATGTTTTCCAATCTTTTTCATATGTTCAATAGCTTGAGATAGATACACAGTATTCCAGATACTGATTGCATTGATAATTAGATTTAATGCACTGGCGCGCTGTAATTGGTCTTGTAGTGCCCGTTCTCGAAGTTCACCGTGTTTCCCGAAAAAAATTGCGCGTGCTAATGCATTCATAGCTTCTCCTTTATTCACCCCCTTTGAATCCGCCGGCGTAAAGTTTCGCTAGAAATATAGTCTAGGATAAACAGTGTTTTTTCAATGCGTCCCATCTCTCTTAGTGCTGTTGCAAGACTGTTTTGCCGGGAGTAAGAGCCCATTTTGCTCATGACAAGGGAAGCTGATGATGTTCCTTCGCGAATGGAATGTGCGAATCGAAGGACATTGTCATAATTATCTCGAATGACTTTTGTAGGGGTTCGACCGAGGTACATGTAATTTCGGGTCATATCCTGTATTTTATTTCCAATAACCATATTTTATTATAACAAAAAGGTTTGAAATCAATAATGTTATGAATTATTTTTGATACAGTATTTTGTTACAACCAGTTCAACAGTTAGGAAGTTTCGTATTTTTAAATACAAAACGTAACAAAAATGAACGTTTATGTTACAAATATCTCCGAAAAATAACATCTAGGAAAAAATGTATCGCTACGACCTATTTTTACACCTATCTCGGCCGAATCCCACTATGATTTCACTTATTGATAAAGAAAAAATCAATGATGCTAAAAAAGATGTTACATCGAGGGTTACGAACTACAAAAAACAAATATCCTAAATTATACTGTTTATTTTCCTATCAAAATCATTTATATTTTGACCAAATAAATTTTAAAAAATTTCTCGAAAAAACAGCCATTCACTTTTTCAAAAATGAAAATAATAATAAACAATTATCCATATTTTATATTGACTTAGCGACCTGTTATCAAAAGGAAAATCAATTCGAAAAAGCTTGTTTATATTACCAAAAAGGCATCTCTTGTATAAGGATAGTCAAAAGTTTAAATATCATCTCATAAAAATGTTTAGTTACAATTTTAATAAGAAAACATATTCAAAACTCCTATTTTTTACATAGCAAATAACATTTTTCCATGTGCTGTTGTTGTATCTACCGTAATAATAATTGGCTTTTGGTTAAAATATTTCGGTTGATGAAGATATGTTGCTGTCCCATATATCCAGTTATATATATTCAAGTGACTTTTTTCACAAAAGAATCATAAAAAACTCTATCTATAGATAGAGGGTATTCAAAAAAAATCATCTTTCAGATAGATGTTCTAAAATAGTAGGGATGTTACAATCCTCCAGTAAGTAAGCAAATAAACAATAAATTTATACTTTATGGGGGTTTTAATTTGAATACTCAAGCTTGGATAATGATTGGTGCATTTTTAACAATTGTATTATTAACACAAATCGGAAGAAAAGTATTTACAACCACAAAGGCTGTATTGCCATTTATTCTTTGTGGTATAAGTGTTTATTTATTCGTCGAGGAAATACCTACCTCAGGTTCAAATATGACCGCACTCATAATCATGACAGTGGTCGGCATGATCATGGGAGGGCTAATGCTTTTTACAGTGAAAGTAGAATATGGTTCTGACAATAAAGCGTACGTAACTGCTGGCATTCCTTATTTATGTTTATGGATTGTTGGACTTGGATGGCGAGTCGTATTAGCTTATGTAGCGACAGACTGGTATCCACAACAATTTATAGATTTCATGGTATCGAATCACTTGGATTTTAATGTTATAGCCCCTGCTTTCGTATTTTTTACAATTGCGATGGTAGTTATTCGTACTATTGGAATTGTGATTAGGATACAAAGATATAGAAAAAAATCTAAAGCAAATTAAAGAAATAGGTTAAGAAAAACAACTTCTTTTGCATAATGAAGTAGGTAAAACAAACACACTATACTAACTACTTCATTATTCTTTTAATTTCAGATTTTAGATGATATGTATTAAAGGAATTTAACTCAACTATGAACTATTATAATTGGGAGTTGTAAATTTCCAACCTTTAAATCAAGAAATGGATATTCATCTATAGCCAAAAAATATAGAGACTAAACAGTAAGGTTGGGAGGGAATAAGTACATGGAAAAAGTATTTTTAAAAATGATTGATAGTCATGCAGGAAATGCGATAGGAATCATCTTAATATGCGTATTTTTTTATCAAGGTTTCGCACCTCATGGTACCTTTGCAATATGGGTTTGTAGCGTTTTTGTAACAATTTATCTATGGATGTTGTATTCACCAAAATCTTGGTGGAATGCAAGGAAGTACGCTTTATTTACGAGTATATTAATAAGCATATCATGTGTATTATATTTTTCTCATCCGAATTTTCCAAATTATGCGTTATGGCCACTCATAGTTTTTCTTGCCGCTGCAGAACCAAAGTGGACACGAGTAACGACAATTTTAGCTGCTATAACGGGGATAGTTATTATTCTATTTATACATGCGAATACGTTTCCTTATCAAGAAACATTAATTATTATCGGCCTCTATGTCTCGATCCGAAGCACATCCAAGCTAAGAGACGCATATCAAAAAAATCAAAAACAACTAAAAGAATTAGACGAAGCACATGCTGAACTACAAGAAACAACGGTATTTTCTATGCGATATGCAGCTTTTACGGAAAGAACAAAATTAGCAAGAGAGATTCATGATGGACTTGGACATCAAATGACCTCACTTATTATTCAATTACAGGTCCTTAAGATTATCTTAAGGAAAAATCCTGCTGATGCCCAAGATCATGTTGAAGAACTTTTAAAGGTGGCACGAAAAGGAATGGAAGAAATCCGCGTCGCTGTTAAGGAATGGACAAGTGATGAAAAAGATCTCGGGCTTACTTCATTAAAAGGATTGATTTCACAGGTTCAAGCGAATTCTTTATTACAAATTGAGTTCATTCAAACTGGAAATATAACAGAGTGGACGATGGAGGAAAGTACAATTCTGTATCGCATTCTACAAGAGTCTTTAACTAATGTCTTACGACATTCTAATGCAGATTCTGTTATTGTAAACGTAACAGAAATAGACGGAGTAGTAAAACTCACAATTGATGATAATGGTATATATACAGGGGATAAGCCATTAAAATATGGCTTTGGACTCAATGGTATGATAAAACGCTGTAAATCAGTTGGAGGTAATTGTTCCTTTTTTCTAAATGAACCAAAAGGACTTCGAGTTGAAGCCACTATTCCAATTCAGAAAAATGGAGGAGAAGTATGACAGAAAAGATTCGTATTGTGCTAGCTGATGATGAACCATTTGTTCGAAAAGGCCTATGCTATATTATTGAAATGCAAGATGACATGGAGATAGTTGGGGAATGTAAAGACGGTAAGGAAGCAATTAAAGTGGCTTTAGAAACTGCACCAGATATGGTAATTATGGACATTCAAATGCCTGACTTATCAGGCATTATGGCTACTAAAAATATTATGAGTATATTACCAAACACAAAGGTTGTTCTATTAACAACATTTGATGTACAACAATATGTCTTAGATGGTATTCGAGCTGGTGCAGTGGGTTATATATTAAAAGATACTGAGACGGAGGAAATGTTAGATAGTATTCGATCTATGAATAGAGGGGCAATGATTTATAATAGCACGACAGCAAATCAAGCTTTTACACAATTTATAAAACACGATAATAATGATTATAATTTAGCTAGCGAAGAACTTGAATATACGGAAACTCTAACTAAGCGAGAGATTGATGTTTTACAATTATTAGCTTATGGAAAACAAAACCATGAAATAGCTAAAATCCTTTATGTTTCCGAAGGGACAGTCAAAACTCATATCCACAATATTCTTCAAAAACTAGATGTAACAGATCGTACACAAGCAGCTGTAATGGCAATTCGAAAAAAAATTGTAAAGTGATATCTACTGTATGTAGTAAAAAGAATAAAATTTTAAATTAACATAGTGTTTTTCTAATTGAAATTAAACAGATCATAATAAAAAAGAAGGAGAGTATAGCATGGATAATACAACTGGTCTTATTATTTTAATTCTTATAATTCTCCTTAAACTAAAAGAAAGGGAATTGAAAGTTCAACGAATGTGGATTGCTCCTGTATTAATCGCATACTATACATTTACTCATGTATTTAACGATCTCACATTAATAGAAACAGGTCTATTTGTAGTATTACTTGCTCTTGGAGGAATTGTAGGAGCTGTGCGTGGTTCTACAACTATAATACGAATCGATAAAAATAATGGGAAGGTTTATGCTAAAAATTCTTATATCGCCTTAGGTATATGGATTGTTGTATTTATTTTACGTTTTATTGTAACGTATATTTTTAAAGGTTCAAGTCAGTATGCGCTAGGTTTAGTAACGAATGGTATTTTTTGCTTTATTGCGGCGAGTGAGTGTATAAGAAAAGGGATTCTATACTTAAAAGCAAAAAGTTTGATGCATTCAAAACATTAAGTATTGCTAAGGGTAATTTTTGTAGTATAGCAAATTTCAGTGTTTTTCTAACATCAACACATTGCCATCAAGTTAAGAAACTCATTGTTCCTCAAAAATGAAAAAATGTTATGCTCTCTGTATATTCCTACAGAGAGCATAACATTTTTTATGACTCTTTCTATTCAAAATGAACTACAATTGTTTACTGAGAAATTCCCCAGACATATGTCATCACATATCTTGGATAAATTAGCTAGAGAAATAGGATTTGTTCAACAGGAAAATAAATATTAGCATCTTTCTTCCAAGAACAAATAAAAGAAAGCGTTGATTCTTATCTTCATTATCCAGGAATATACTCAGGCGGCCAAGAAAATATTTAGTGCAATAGTTACTCGAAAGAATAACTGAAAAATAACATACGAGGAGATGGAAGAAATGAAAAACGAAAGAATTCAACAATTACAAGAAAATTGGGAGTTAGATAAACGTTGGAAAGGGGTAAAACGCCCGTATTGTGCCGAAGATGTTATTCGTCTTCGAGGATCTATCGATATTGAACATACACTAGCACGCCACGGTGCAGAGAAACTTTGGCAATCGCTTCATATAGAAGACTACATCAATGCGCTTGGTGCATTAACAGGAAATCAAGCAATGCAGCAAGTGAAAGCAGGCTTAAAAGCAATTTGTGTAAGTGGTTGGCAAGTAGCTGCTGATGCCAATTTATCTGGACATATGTATCCAGACCAAAGTTTATATCCAGTGAATAGTGTGCCCTCTGTTGTAAAAAGAATCAATCAAACGTTGCAACGTGCTGATCAAATTCAGCATATGGAAGGTGGCAGTGATATAGATTATTTCGTACCAATTGTTGCAGATGCAGAAGCTGGTTTTGGTGGGCAATTAAACGTATTTGAATTAATGAAAGGAATGATTGAAGCAGGTGCAGCAGGTGTACATTTTGAAGATCAGTTGTCTTCAGAAAAGAAATGCGGACATTTAGGTGGAAAAGTATTATTACCGACACAAACGGCGGTACGTAATTTAATTTCTGCTCGTTTAGCTGCGGATGTTATGGGCGTGCCGACAGTAATCGTGGCAAGAACAGATGCAGATGCAGCAGATTTAATTACGAGCGACATTGATCCAATTGATCAAGAATTTATTACAGGAGAAAGAACAACGGAAGGTTTTTATCGTACAAAAGCGGGGCTCAATCAAGCAATTGCACGTGGCCTAGCATATGCACCGTACGCAGATCTTATTTGGTGTGAAACGTCTGAACCAAATTTAGAAGATGCGAAGCTTTTTGCAGAAGCAATTCATGAGAGATACCCAGGAAAGTTACTCGCATATAACTGTTCACCGTCGTTTAATTGGAAACAAAAATTAGATCAAAAAACAATTGAAAACTTTCAAAAAGAAATGGCATCATATGGTTACAAACTCCAATTTGTAACACTTGCAGGATTCCATTCGTTAAACCACAGTATGTTCGAATTAGCACGCGGCTATAAAGAACGTGGTATGGCAGCGTATTCTGAATTACAACAGGCCGAATTTGCAGCAGAAGAGCATGGTTATTCTGCTATGCGTCATCAACAAGAAGTCGGAACAGGTTACTTTGACGAAGTAGCACAAGTGATTACGGGTGGAACTTCATCTACGACAGCGCTGAAAGGTTCTACGGAAGAATTGCAGTTTAAAGATAATTAATTCAGTTATTGTGGAGAAAGTCTTAAATAACATTGGCATTTTGAACAAAAATTGCATGAGAAACATATATATATAATATTCAATTTATTTTGAATTTTATCAATATGGTTGTTGCATTTTTAAATTATAATATAAGTAACTCTTTTTATTGCTATATATCTGTCATTTCTTGTTACAGAATCCTTATTACAAGGATTCTGTTTTTTTGCATTAAATTTCTACAAACAAAAAAGATAAGGTCGGAGAATTCAATCTTATCTTTAGTACAAGGAGTAAACATAAGGGATAATCATCATATTTTTATCACGCTTTATAGTTTAAATTTTGAATATTCAAACTATAAATAACAAGTATATCTATATTGAGAAATTTATTGCAAATTTAGTTGTAAATGTTTCAAATTAGAAAAGGTTAGCTCCTCACTTCACCCCAGCCAAAAACCTTACACCCAAAAACGAAGGGTAACTCAATTATCAAACTCATATTAAGTTTCAATCTTGCCTAAGCACCCATTAGGATATACAATTGATCATCTATTTTTCTTTACATAATCTCCAGATACAGTCCATATCAACTATAGATTCTTGTCTTATGCTAAATGTAGTTCCAAACAAAACAAGGAGGTAATGAAAAATGATTAAAACATTATTAGCAGGAGCACTTTTAAGTACAGGATTGGTAGCGGGGGGTGCAGTAGGTGCAGATGATGCGAAAATGGACAATTTAAAATCAAATGAAGATAGTTCAAATCAAGTAATTACACGGAGTGCAGATGGAACAACGTCTTTCTCACAAAACTTTGATGTACCTAAAGATGCAGTGCCAGCAACTCCTAAAGGAGATGCAAAAACTGTTGAAAGAACAGAAGGTACAGGTTCTCAAGAAGGAAAAATGGTACCAACAAAAGAAGGAAATTAAATACTATATAGTTATAACGAAGAGCATCCAAAAAGTGGTGCTCTTTTTATATTATAGGGATCAACTGGTTTTATTCAATATAGAACTGTAGTGGGAATTCAAGCTAGAATATGGGTTACTGTCTCTTCAAATCATGGTGTTTGAAGCACTAGTTTTGATGGTAACGTTACAACATAAACATTTTATTAGAGATTTTTTAAATTTACATACACTCTAGATAAACTACATATCAACTTCAGATACTTGTTTTATGATACAAGTAATCAAACAAAAGGAGGGCAATACAAAATGATTAAACAGTATTAACAGGGCACTCTTTTAAGTACAGGAGATTATTAACAGGTGGAGAAAATGTTGAAGATGTACAGACAGATAAACATATTCCATATGAACAAAATGAATTGTAACAAACTCTAGAAAAGTACGATTCGAAGAAATTTGAGTTATAAAAAGAAAATAGATAAATATAGTGAAAATAGATAAATTGACAAGAGAAAAGCACTTTGTGTATATCACAGGTGCTTTTTATTTTCATTTTAATATAGGGCTTGCATTAAATTTTTACACTAAAATATATACGGCAAAAAGGGGGGAGTTCATTGCACAAAGTTATTTATGGAATATTAATTTTAATTTATACTTTGTATTCATTTTTTGTAAGTGATGGAAGTGAAGTAGGGTTTATTATGGTGTTAACTATAGTACTTATCTTTTCTGTGGTTTTAGAAAAAGGAAATGCAAACAAAACGACTGATTAAAGGTCTTTTTGTTTGCATTTTTTAGTTGGCTATTACAGTCCAGATGTTTTAGGGATAGCACCAAATCGCCATCAAGCTTAAAGAACGATTTATCCCCCAACAATAAATACGAGCAACATGCATAAAATTTTCGTTCTGGAGGTGGTATGAGATTTTGAGTTGATGGGCATGTGGTGTTCCCCCATACCCATCAACTTAAGAATTCAGAATTACCCCGAAATGAAAAAATGAGCAATTTTGTTACAAGTTAGCACAAAATTTCGTTCTGGGGGTACTATAAAATTGTAGCTTGATGGAAATTTGACGTTACCCCTATAAAGGTGTGGTTTTCGTACTTTTAAATACAATCATGTCACTTAAGTAATGTGAGCGTCGCTGCTATTACATTGTCCACAAATGAACGTTGGGGGCGAGATTTCATCATAACCGTTAGACCGATTAACGCTACAATCAGTGCCTGTGCCAAAGACTTTGCATCTGTGTTGAATTCCAGCTCACCTGATTGGATTCCTCGTTCGATCGTCTCCTGAAAAATGACGGCGAGGTACATTTGATGTTCTCTGGTCAAAATTTCAAATCTCTCATCATGAGGTGCTAATTCAACCATTGTATTGATACAAAAACAACCTTTACTAAGATCCCCTGCGTATTCTTCATTGACGACATCGGCAAAGAAAATAGAAAATGCCTCTTTTACAGAGGAGTGACTTTGAAGCCTATTTCGTATATCAGAGGCCCGAGACATTGTATACCTGCGAAGTGCGGCTTCAAACAATTCTTTCTTATCTCCAAAAGTCGAATAAATACTAGGGCGTTGAATGCCCATTCTAGAAGTAAGATCACTTAATGAGGTAGCCTCATATCCCTTCTCCCAAAATAACTGCATTGCTGCATCTAAAACTTGATCCTCATCAAATTCACGGGTTCTTGCCATTAAGAATTCTCCTCCTCAAACTTTGATTTTATTAATTGTTTTAGGATAGGTGTGTAGGTAATTACAATTGTTGTTTTTATTACCAAACAGTATGTAATTATTATATAATTAGCCATTCTTCCTGTCAAATCAAGCTCCATTCATTTAATGCAATATTAACTTTAGTGCAAAAAATCGTTGACATCATGAATAAGGCTAAGTTATATTTACCAGTAATCATATTGTACTGAACGGTATGTTATGATTGAAAATCTAATGTGATTGGAGGTTAAGGTATGTGCAAAACAGAGACAAATATAGAAGATGATCCACTCTACACTAAGATAAGTCATAAATCTTCCATAACAAAACCTAATTTGAATCAACAGCCATCCATGTCTCACGCTTTGGCATTATTGTTTGCGACTGCCTGTGGAATGTCTGTTGCCAATATTTACTTTGCACAGCCGTTGCTTGATCAACTATCTAATGAGTTTAGTATTAACCATTCCATTATTGGTATTGTTATTACCGTTACACAAATTTTTTATGGAGTGGGCTTACTGCTACTCGTACCGCTTGGAGATTTGCTAAACCAGCGACGTCTAATTGTCGGTCAGATGCTATTATCTACAACAGCTCTGGTTATAGTTGGTACTGCTTCCTCCAGCATGGTACTTTTCGCAGGTATGGCTTTGGTGGGTCTGCTTGCAGTTGTGACACAGACTCTCGTGGCGTTTGCAGCGACCATCGCTTCCCCTACAGAAAGAGGACGTGTCGTTGGCATTGTAACAAGTGGGATTGTTATTGGCATACTTCTTGCACGTACTTTTGCTGGTATATTAACAGATGTTGCGGGATGGCGTTCTGTATATCTATTTTCTGCTGCGCTCATGCTTTTGATGGTTTTTATGTTTATAAAGATGTTGCCCAATGTTGAGCGCGAGGTAAAATCGCTATCTTACCCTCAGTTGATTAGATCGGTGCTTGCTTTGTTTATTCAAGAACGAACGTTACGCGTTCGCTCCGTTCTAGCCATGCTGATTTTTGCTGATTTCAGCATTTTGTGGACTTCACTAGTACTGCCACTTAGTACACCTCCAATTGCTCTATCTCATAGTGCAATTGGCGCATTCGGTCTTGTAGGTGTGGCTGGAGCCTTAGCTGCGGCACGGGCAGGGAAATTGGCCGATCAAGGTTACGGACAACGAACGACAGGTATTGCTTTAGCTCTATTATTGATTTCATGGTTGTTCATCAGTTATATAGAGCAGTCGTTAATCGCATTAGTGATAGGGATAGTTCTACTTGATTTGGCCGTACAGGCAATACATGTCACGAATCAAACCATGATCCTTCCATTGCATACAGAAGCACGGAGTCGACTTACTGCTGGATATATGGTGTTTTATTCTATCGGCAGTGCTGGTGGTTCAATTGCTTCGACTCAAATATACGCACACTTTGGCTGGGGAGGGGTTTCCTTACTTGGAGCCTCTGTCAGTGCTTTCGCTCTTCTTTTTTGGGCTATGACCAGACGAGTTAAGATTTCATGAAATAAACGTGTGTTAGCCAATATGAGAAACACGTTACTACCATAAAGGAAATGCTTAATTTTTTTGACTTAAAATCTAATTGGACTAGGAGAGATAACAAATGGAAATAGGTATTACGTCTTTTGTAGAAACGAAACCAGATGTACATAGTGGTGAAGTGATAAGTCACGCACAGCGATTGCGTGAAGTTGTTGAAGAAATCGTTCTTGCTGATCAAGTAGGACTTGATGTGTTTGGTGTTGGTGAGCACCATAGGAAGGATTATGCAGCATCCTCTCCAGCGATGGTTCTATCAGCGGCGGCACCACAAACGAAAAAGATACGGCTCGCGAGTGCAGTAACCGTGCTTTCTTCAGCTGATCCTGTGCGCGTTTTTCAGGATTTTTCTACACTGGATGGCATTTCAAATGGACGCGCAGAGATTATGGCGGGTCGTGGCTCCTTTATCGAATCTTTTCCATTGTTTGGCTATAACTTGAAAGACTATGAAGAACTGTTTGAAGAACATTTGGACCTACTGCTCAAAATACGTCAGTCCGAAAAAGTGACTTGGGAAGGCGGACATAGACCAGCAATCAATAATTTAGGTGTGTATCCAAGACCTGTTCAAAATCCTTTACCGATATGGGTTGGTAGCGGTGGGAATCAGGAATCTGCTATCCGTGCCGGTTTTCTGGGATTACCACTTATGCTGGCGATTATTGGTGGTAGCCCAATGCACTTTGCACGAATTGTACAGCTATATAAGAAAGCGGCGGCTCACGCTGGTCATGATGTATCAAAACTTCAGGTGGGATCTCATTCAATTGGATTTGTTGGAGAGAATACGGAATTGGCAGCAGATACATTTTTCCCTTCCACTCAGGCAGGCATGAATAAACTTGGTAAAGAGCGGGGGTGGCCTTATTATGATCGTTCCAGCTTTGATGCTGCACGAAGTTTTGAAGGGGCGTTGTATGTTGGTGATCCAGATACAGTCGCCGAAAAAATCATACATCTTCGTAAGCATGTAGGGATTACACGCTTTATGATGTATGTACCATTAAGTACCATGCCACATGATCAAGTCATGCGTGCCATAGAATTGCTTGGAACAGAAGTTGCCCCTCGTGTAAGAGAGGAAATTGCCAAATGGGAAGTTGAAGGAGAACAGGAGACACATCTATTCCGTTAATTATTCCATAAGGATTGCATCAAGTTCCATTATTTAATTGGAGGAATTTATATGAAAATTGACAGTCGAGTATTACCAGAATTAAAACAGGCTTTCTCACAATTTCCAGGCTTTCAATTAGAGGGGGATTTGGAGGCGAGTCGAAGTCTCTTGTCGAATCCACATTTGGAAAAATCAGAGCTTGTACACATGACCAAGCGAATGATTCCTGGCGCAGCCGGCGATATGTTAGTTAAAATTTACGAACCCGTTGAGAAAAATCTTGATAAACTTCCAGCTATGCTGTGGATTCACGGTGGTGGATACGTAATGGGCCACCCTGATATGGACGATGTTTTGTGTGAACGCTTTGTTCAGACTGCTGAATGCGTTGTTGTGTCTGTCGATTATCGACTTGCGCCCGAACATCCTTATCCAGCGGCTATTGAAGATTGTTATGCATGCTTGGTTTGGATGACAAATGAGGCAGACTCGCTTGGAATTGATGTGAATCGAGTTGCGATCGCCGGTGCAAGTGGAGGCGGTGGACTAACAGCGGCACTTGCGTTAATGGCTCGTGATAAAGGAGGTCCATCTATTATTTTTCAGATGCCGCTGTATCCGATGCTTGATAGCCACAACATAACACCATCAAGCTATGAGATTATAGAAGACAATGCAACATGGAATAGATCAAACAATTTAACGGCTTGGAATATGTACTTGGGAAAGAAGAACGATACTAACGAATCATCTCCCTATGCCGTACCTTCGAGAGCAGACAACTTAGCAGGACTACCGCCAACTTATACATGTGTAGGTCAACTCGATTTATTCCGAGATGAAATTATTGAATATGTAACACGACTTGCACAAGCAGGAGTAGATGTTGAATTTCATCTCTACCCCGGCTGCTTCCATTGCTTTGAAGTGCTTGTGCCTGAAGCCGAAGTGAGTCAGCGTGCCAGTCAGAATTATTTTGATGCGATGGCACGGGCGCTTCATCCATAACTTATCTTAGTTCAGTCATCGGGGTGTTCAACTGAAGGCATGAGTGATAGCTCTAAATTTATTCGATGAGTAGAGATTACAGAAAGAAGTACAAATAGTGCCACCATATACTTTGAATTTTGCCCCTTACTCATTGATTAAAAACAGGAAATACTTCAAAGTTGGAATAGTTAACCAAGGTTTCAAAATAGTGTGCTAGCAATTCAACTTTTTTACTGCGGTTACGATGATAAGCACAATCAAAACTTTGGAGCGGTTTTTTTCGTAAGTCGAGTTACTTTTTTAATCGCATTCATACTAAACAGCAGCAGGAAAGGGAGCCAATTGAACATTGGCACCGTTTATAAGAAGCGATAGACTGCATCCTTAGCTGGATATTCATTTCAAGCTCGGAAAAAATAGAATTAAGTTCTTTTGGTAGTTGATGATATTGGTTATTTTGAGCTATTGTAGTTAAGGCACCTCTTCTGTGGTAGTGATTTCTAGGTAATCTCACTATACCAAGGATCGAGGTGTTTTTCATTTTACTCAAGTTGTACAGTACACAATTGATAGACTCTAAATTCAATATAGCTAAATCTCCCCGCTTATTTTATAGGTGCGAAAGTTGAGTTATGTAATTCCCATCTTAATGAAGAATTATTGAAATATATTTCTCCATTAGAATGGGAACACATTAATATTCTAGGAAAATACCGATTTAGTATAAAAGAAATTGCATCATTAGACTCCCTACGATCACTACAAACAACTTAACAGTAAAAAGCCAATTATTCTCTTAGAGTACCGTTGAAGTGCACCCCGATTGTTAGACTGTGTCTAACAATCGGGGTGCACTTCAGAATAATCGGCTTTTAAAATAATTAATGAGACCCTTTACGGATCTCATGTTTAGCTAAGATTGCTGTGTGTTTCTTTACCTAAAACGTGTAAGATTCACCATCGTCTGGTATTAACACATTAGACGTGATTCCTTTTTCATGAATAAAGCTCTTTAATTCTTCTCTAGACAATGCCCAATGGTTTATAGCTTCCATATGAACAGCAATAATTTTTGCGTTGGGAGCAGCCTTATACACTTCATAAACATCATCTTTCCCCATGACAAGAGAACCACCTTCAAAGAATTGGTTATCTCCAGCATTTACTACAATGATTTCTGGTTTATGTGTATCAATCACTTCTTGGACAGCGTCGTACCATACTGTATCCCCAGCTACATACAATGATTGCTCAGTTGAGTGCTTGAAGACAAAGCCACACACTAAACCAGTAAGTTTTAAAATTTCTCCTCTTCCGTGTTCGCCTTTTGTTTTGATTAATTGGATATTCTCAAAGACTGTATCCTCTTGTAAAACCTCCACATTTTGAAAACCGGCGTTTCTAACTTCTGTAGCATCCTCTTCATTTTGTATAAACATTTTTATATCTTTTGGCAATATTCTTTGAGCTGCCTCATCAAAGTGATCTAAATGCAAATGAGTCAAAATGACAGCATCTATATTATTAATAATATTTTCAACGGATACTGGTAAGCTAACTAAAGGATTATTTTGATCTTGTCTTGGTGAATTTGGAAAAGGTGAGTAAGTACCTTTCTCAGCTAACATTGGATCTATTAAAAACTTTTTTCCTGCATATTCTACAACGATCGTTGCATTCCTAATTTGTGTGATCTTCATATTTACACTTCCTTTTATTTTTGTTTAGTAACTTACGTATATTCTATAACACTTGCAATATATATTTACATAGATAAAATCAAGTGTTTTTGTAGTTTGACTTGAATTTTGAAAGACCCAACATGTTTTTGTGTTCATGAGTATTAATTAAGCTAAACCACATTTCAATTGAAGAAAATATAAAGATTCATTTAAAATAATGTGTGGAGAAAAAGAGTCACTTTATTCTTTTTTAAGTAAATGTGCTGAGCTATTTCCAAAAATTTTGTCATCAGCACAATTTTTAGCATTAACAAACTTATTAAAAAGCAATTCATTTACATAAAGATTTTTATACTTTTTTGAAAGGATTTGATTTTATGCTGGATCATACAGACATGCGAATATTAGAAGAATTATCTGGAAATAGTCGTATCACTATGAAAGAATTAGGAGAGAAAGTTCATTTGACAGGACAAGCCGCCGCATCTAGAGTTGCTAAATTAGAGGATAATGGGGTAATTGAAGGTTATAGCATTAAAGTAAATCAAGTTAAATTAGGTTGCTTTATGTATGCTTTTATTAATATCTATATAAAAGATACACATCATCAACCGTATCTTTCATTTATTAAAACATATGAGAAACACATCATAAATAACTATAAAATTAGTGGGGAAGGTTGTTATCTTCTTGAATGCAGATTTCCATCTAATGAATCATTAGATCAATTTTTGATGGATTTAAACAAGTATGCAAACTATAAATTATCCATTGTAATCAAGAAATAATGCAGCACTAAAAATGTTCGTTTAATTCAAAATAGATAACTAATAAAAAGAAACGATTTTGAAAAAAGTTTTAAATAAACTAATCAAAACAGTTTCTTTTTCTTATGAAATTTTGCTTAGCGTACGAAATTCGCGTTTTGATGGTGCTATCCCATGCCCATCAACTTAAGAATTCAGAATTACCCCAAAACGAAAAAATGAGCTTTTTTGTTACAAGTTAGTACAAAATTTCGTTCTGGGGGTGCTATAAAATTTTAGCTTGATGGCGATGTGGTGCGACCCCATACCCATCAACTTAGGGAATTCATCGTTCCCCAAAGCAAATAAAATAATTGTGAAATTTCCCTATTCACAATATGATAATAATGCAAGGAAAAATAAGGAAGCGGGGGACGTCGATTTATGAGTGTAGGTATTATGACCCATAACGAGGTTATTAGAATCGGTGATGCATATTTACTTCCATTAGTATCAAACTTGTACGGGTTGCAAGGCTATGAAGTCAAGCCGGTTAAGGCACATACCGGAGGGCGTAATGTCGTTTATACCTGTGAGAAAGAGGGCACTGATGCCAAGATACTTAGAATCTCCTTTTTAAATGACAGAAGCCAAGAAGATTTTCTGGGAGAAGTTGAGTACATCAGGTATTTATTCAAGCATGGAGGAAGTGTATCGGATGTAATCAGCTCTAAGAAGGGGAAACTGCTGGAAGAGATTATCTATAATAATCATACCTTTTTTATCTGTCTATTTAAAAAGGCAAAAGGAAAAATGCTTGTGGAAAATAATTATAGGTACCGGGAAGGAGTTCCGATCTCCGAGTATTATTATAATTGTGGTAAATCCCTAGGAAAACTGCACCAAATATCAAAGGGGTATACTCCTGTCCACCACCGGAATAGTTTTTCTGAAAAGTATAATGCCGAATATGTCGATAAACTTATACCTGACTCGTTATCGCTACTTAAGGAGAAGATGATACAGCTCCTTAAAACCTTAGAAGGATTGGACAGGAACAGTGAGTCTTTCGGTATGGTCCATTTTGATTACAACGATGGGAATTATTCGATAGATTTTGATACGGGGCAAATAACCGTATATGATTTCGATAATTCATGTTACTGTTGGTATATGTTTGACCTTGCAAGTCTCTGGACAAACGGAATGGGTTGGATACAATTTGAACCAGATGCGGATAAACGTAAAAAGTTTATGGATAATTATTTTGAAGTAGTCCTCGCAGGATACAAATCTGAGACCAAAATTGAAAATGCGATGTTAGAAAAGTTACCCTTATTTATCAAGGTAAACCTCATGGAATCTATTATAGAGGAATTCGACTGTATGCGGAACAATGGTCAAGAACCGGAATGCGATGAAGAGTTGTCATATCGCATAAAATGCTTGGAAGACGATATTCCGTATATGGGATTTTTTCATAAAATTTACTCGTGCAAAGAACCCTTTGAGTATGAGGAGCGAAATATATAGTCTTTTTGTAGCAACCTTTAATAATTTCTTAAGTTGATGGGTATGGGGTAGCACCACATCGCTATCAAGCTAAAAAATTGTATCCATAAAACGAAAAAAACGCTATTCTTTTTGTAGAAATATACAGAAAGGATAGCGTTTTTGATGAATCCTATCATTTCAAATGAACTGAATCTTTTCGCACAAGAGCTACAATACTTTTTATCTCCAGTATTCCTACAAGATATCGCCAAACAAGTTGGCTTTGTACAGCGATCTAGCAAGTATCAAGCCAACGAACTCATTGCCCTTTGCGTATGGATCAGCCAAGAAATTGCTAGCACATCACTTACACAATTGTGCAGTCAGTTAGAAGTTTCCACTGGGGTACTTATGAGCTCAGAAGGACTGAATCAACGCTTTAATCCAGCAGCTGTCGCATTTCTTCGAGAAGTCTTTACTTCTCTTCTCACACAAAAACTCTGTTCAAATCACTCACTTTCTGCACACGTGATCTCTACTTTCAATCGTATCCGTATTTTAGATGCAACAGTGTTTCAACTGCCTGACCATTTCGCCACTGACTATCAAGGTTCAGGTGGGAGTAGTAATACCGCAGGCGTGAAAATCCAATTGGAATATGATTTACTTAGTGGTCAATTTCTTAACGTGCAGCTTGGACCAGGAAAGAATAATGATAAAACATACGGTACTATCTGCCTTGAAACCGTAGAAGCGGGCGATTTGTGTTTACGTGATCTTGGTTACTTTGATTAGGAGACTTACAAACCATTCATGATAAAAAGGCTTATTATATCTCGAGGTTGAAGTTGAATACACGCATTTATATCAAGAACCCTGAACCAGAATACTTCAACAATGGTACGTTAAAAAAGCAGACAGAATATATCCAACTTGATATGACACAAATGATGTCTGGTCTAATCCCTGGTGAAACGATAGAAATCCCCGAGGTATACATTGGCCAAAACCAGAAACTTCCAGTATGTGTTATTATCCATCGTTTAACCGATGATCAAACGCAAACACGCCTGAAAAACCAAGCGATACGTGAAAAGAAGAAAGGCATTGTCATGAAGGATAAAAGTAAACGTTTAATGGGCATGAATGTATATATCACGAACACGTCGCTAGAAGAAGTACCGACGAACTACGTGCATTCATTATATTCACTTCGTTGGCAGATTGAAATTTTGTTTAAAACGTGGAAGTCATTCTTTGAAATTGATGAATGTAAAAATATTAAAAGGGAACGCCTAGAGTGCCATTTATATGGACAACTCATGGGCATTCTCCTCTGTTCTTCTACAATGTTTCAAATGCGACAGTTTCTGCTTGAAAAGAAAAAGCAGGAGCTGAGTGAATACAAAGCGATTTATATGATTAAAGATTACTTTCCTTTACTGTTTCAAGCGATAGCCGTTGGCACAGAAGAGCTTTTAAAAATTCTGCATCGCCTTTATCAGCTGCTCAAAAAAAACGGTCGTAAATGTCATAGGTATAAGAAGATGACCGTCTTTGATATTCTAGGGATTGTGTATAAAACGACGGTGAAGCATAGACAAGCTGCCTAGCGAAAAAATCGCATTTTAATAGGCTTCTTTAGCATGCCTACTTTTTTATCACTTGCTAGTTTTGAAACAAGAATCATTTCGTATCTAGTAATTTACTTGGTTAGCTTGATGGGCATGTGGTGCTCCCCCATTATGTTGAAAAGGAAAAGAACATCTGTGGAACTAGTGGTGACAATAGAGTTGTTCCACAAATGAGACAGAAGAATAGTGTGCTCTATCTGGGAAAATTGGAATATTTATGATTATAGAAACTGTAGCTATTGAAAATAGAACAAATAAAAGCTAAATAACAATAATATAATCTCTTTTCTAGATATGCCTTTATCAAGAATCAAAAAACTTAATACCACTTAGTACAAAAGCATCAGAACTTGGGCTATAACCAACTAACTTTCTTGTTCCTTCAATATCAATTCGTTTAAACCTGTTGTTAGATACACCATGTAAAATTGAAAATGGAGGTAAGTTCTTTGCCGTCATCGACTTTAAGAGAAGGTCCATAAAATCTTCTGGGCTTAAGTATGCACTCATATCTCTAGCTGTTAGTGGTTTACCATATGGATTATAATCATCATATGCACCTATACGAATAGCAAGACTTTGTAACCCTTCTTCATAAGCAAAATAAGAAGCAACAGCCTCTGCAAAACACTTACTTACCCCGTACATATTTTTGGGTCTCGTGGGTGAATAAGCATGTGGTTGATAATCCAAAGGATAGCCTTCAATTGTTTGAGCACTGGAAGCAACTATCACTTTGGATACATTATTATCGCTAGCAGCTCTAAAAATATTATAGGTTCCCTTTATATGATTTTCTAATAAGGAGCCATAAAAATCAGCATTTGGCGAAGGATTACCTGCCAAGTGTATAACTATATCTATACCTTTCGTAAATTCTTGACAAGCAGCTAAATCAGAAACATCTAAATATACGATTTCATGATTTGTATCTTTAAAAGTTTCTAAAGCAGATAAGTTAATATCTGCTAGCCGTAACTGGTAATTCCCTTGCTTATCTAGGAATCTTGTAACATCTTGGCCAATTTTACCTGCAGCACCTGTAACTAAAATTTTTTGCATTTCACTTCATCCTTCCATAAAAAATACATCCCTTGTCAAGGGTCATATAATAGAGCATGCACTTATTGTATGTTGGTAATGGCATTAAATAAAACGAAGAAATATAATGGAGACATGAATAAAATTCATGAGGAGGACCATAGTGACTTTAACAAAATATGAAATATTTAACAAAGTGGCAGAACTCAATAGTTTTACAAAAGCTGCAGAAGTGTTAGGTTTCACCCAATCTGCTGTAAGTCATGCAATTAGCAGTTTGGAAAAAGAGTTTTCCTTTCCTTTATTTATTCGTAATCACTCTACTTTAACATTGACCAAAAATGCAGAGGAGCTTTTAATTACCGTTCGGAAAATTTTATACTATAACAACATGCTGAAGCAGGAAGTAGCCGCTATCAATGGGTTCCAAAAAGGAACAGTAAGAGTGGGGGTTTTTTCGAGTATTTCTAAAAACTGGATTCCTGGTATTCTTAAAAAAATGGAGGAAAAGTTTCCAAATATTGAAATCGAATTACTGGAAGGAAACTATGCTGAGGTTGAGAATTGGTTACAAAACGGGAGATTAGATTGTGGATTTATTAATAATGATACTTACTTTGAATCATTTGAAAAATCCTTTGAAATCGTACAATTGAAGAGGGATCGACTTTTATGTGTTGTATCTAACCAATCCCCATTATGTAAGGAAAACCAAGTATCAATGCAACAAATAGAAAATGTACCTTTTATTATGCCAACATATCAGTGTTATGATGATATTCAAAAAATATTTAGGGAGAATAAAGTTAGCCCCAATATTCGATTCGAAAATATGAATGAATACTCAGTGATCTCCATGGTGGAGAATAATCTAGGAATTAGTATATTGCCAGAAATGATTATACCGACATCAAAAATTTCTTTTGCAGCCATTCCACTTGAAAGTGATAGCTATCGAACTATTGGATTAGCTATAAGAAAACCAACCTCACTCGCGACTAAGAAATTTTCTGAGATTACTAAAAGGTGGGTATCATTTGAATCAATTTAATTTTGCCAAAATCTGAGTTATTTAAACTGATAGGGTTCTTCTTGAACGGAGCAGATTAGTTCAATAAGCAATGAGAAAAAGTTATATATTATGTGTTGATGTAGAACTATAATATAAAAAAATCAGGAGGTAATTATATGGTAATATATAAATTATACGACAGAATACCCTAATAACTTTGACTAATTACTAAACCTATATGAATCTTTATGGTGGAATTCACTTAAATTAACAAGTATTGATTTGGAACGAATGTGCAATCAAAGTTGATACGCCATTTACGCATTTGATGAAAAATAATTAGTGGGTATGGGGCGTGTTATTTCAGATGGTGTAATTACTGGAGTAGTTTGGGGAATATGCGTTCTACCAATCTATCTGTCCGAAGGAATCGCCGCCATGTAAAAATCGCGCTGGGCAATTGAATCATTTTTCCGCTGGATTTAGCTGAATTTGAACGTTTCCGTATTGTTTGGCACAACATCCAATGCGTTGTTCAATCAGTTATTCACAGCTATAATTAATTGCCTATGCTTTGCTGAAATTTCTTCGTGCACAAGGCCAAAAGACAAAATAAACGCTTGTCATTTGCAGGTTTCACACGCCTGTTTCTTTGTGAAGCCTTGTCAATTGAGTGGCAAATTAGTTTGAAAGAAACACTTGAATTCTACAGGTCGATAAATCAAGAAACTGTATTACTTTGGTTAATCAACATACGTGTTAATTTATAGTATAATGATTGCTTGAAATAATGCGGTGGAAAACAGGGGGAAGAGGGAACCGATGCCTACTATACTAGTTGCTGACGACGATGCGAACATTCGCGAACTCGTCTGTTTATTTCTACGCAACGATGGATTCGCAACAGCTGAAGCAGCGGATGGCAAGGAAGCACTGGCCGTCTACATCTCAACGAATGTCGATCTTGTCGTACTTGACATTATGATGCCGATTATGGATGGTTGGACGTTAAGCAAGGAGCTCCGAAGAGCCAATCCTGATCTACCTTTACTTATGCTGACTGCGAGAGGAGAAACATGGGAGAAAGTGAAAGGTTTCGAACTTGGGACGGACGATTATTTAACCAAACCATTCGATCCGTTAGAGTTGACGGTTCGTGTTAGGGCACTACTCAAACGATACAAGATTGGCTCCACGCAGACGATCCATTTAGGGAACGTCATCCTTGATCGACAGACCTATAAGGTGATGAAAGGGACGGAGTCGCTTACGTTGCCGCTAAAGGAGTTCGAATTGCTGTATAAGCTCGCTGGAACACCCGGACAAGTCTATACGCGCGTGCAGTTGATCGATCAGATTTGGGGTATCGATTACGCCGGAGATGATCGAACGGTAGACGTACATATTAAACGGCTGCGTGAACGGTTCGCGACAACACCCGATTTTCGGATCGAAACGGTGCGCGGGCTTGGGTATCGGCTTGAGGTTTATGAATGATCAGATCCTTATATATACGTGTTGTCCTGACATTTTTAGTCTCCATCATCGGGGGCACGATCATTTCTTTTTTGGTGTCAACTTGGATATTCGAAGATAAATTGAACGAAAACGCTCAAATCAACTCACGTAACTTTGGCCAAGACATCGTCCGGATTTACAAGACCTTTCCGTTACGTGAAGCGGACTTGTTCGTAAGTGAAATGAAGCAGCTCGATTCTTATTATATTCGAATTTATGAAGCAACGGGTCAGTTCAAGTCTTACGGTAAACTTCACGGACACAAACCTGCGCCTGTGACGATGGAGCAACTAAAGAAAGTATTAGATGGAGGTGTTGTTCAGGACACTCCTAATGGTATTGCCACGGTCCTCTTAGGGTTGCCGTTGAAAACGGAAATGGGAACGAAAGCGATATTTTTGGAAGCGCTCGCCCCTCCTTCAGCCTCTTTTGTCACAAAGTGGGCATTGGTCTTTGCAACATGTTCGTTGATTGCAGGAAGCTTATTGATTCTAGTTGCCTCTGTATTCCTGGTAAGACCGATAAAAAAGCTGACAAAAGCGACCAGGCGGATAGCATCTGGAGATTTCAACGTCAAGTTGAATATTAAGCAAACGAGTGAGCTGGGTACTTTGGCTCGCAGCTTCGAAGAAATGATGCACGATCTGCAGCAACTTGAGCAGATGCGCAGGGAATTCGTAACGAACGTGTCGCACGAGGTTCAGTCTCCGCTCACTTCGATATCCGGTTATGCTCTAGTGCTTAAGCAAGTTGACCTTTCAGAATACGAACGAAGCCGTTATCTTGATATTATCATCGCTGAAGCGAAAAGGATGTCCAAAATGAGCGATAACCTGTTAAAGCTGAGTTTTCTTGAATCGCAGTCAAAGCAACTGCGGCTCGTCACGCTCAGCCTCGATGAACAAATCCGACGGATAATTGTGGCGCTCCAGCCACAATGGTCTGCTCGCGATATACATTTCGAGCTTGATTTACAGACAGTTAAAGTAACGGCTGATCATGACCTGTTAAATCAGGTATGGACGAATATCCTCAGAAATAGCATCAAATTTTCCGAGGATACCGGCGTGATTAACGTAAGCATCAAACAAGATATCAAAAACGTCACAATCCTAATATCCGACACTGGTATTGGTATTCACCTTGACGACCAGAAGCGTATATTCGAGCGTTTTTTTAAGGCCGATCGTTCCCACAGTCGTAAGTATGATGGAAGTGGTATGGGACTCGCTATCGTTAAACAGATCGTGTTGCTTCATCAAGGTGACATCCGAGTGAAAAGTGAACTTGGTCAAGGAACGACCTTCATTGTCACCTTGCCAATCACTACACCAACAGATTAGTTAGATTCATTCTCTATGCTACGACTCATATGCAAGCTTACTTGTATATAGAGCCGTAGCATTTTTTTGGCAGTTCATATTCAGTTCATATTGTCGTCATGGTGAGTACATCTTCATTGGTTAAGTTTTCATTACAGGCACATGAAGGAAGGCAAACAGATCAGGACAGGAGAAGATGACAGTGACACAACAAGAGGAAAAGAAAACGCTGAGTGGAATGAAAATAAAGAAAGTGCGAAACATCTTACTTAAAATCATAGGAGCAATCGTTCTAGCCATTGTACTTTTTTTAGGTATTGTTTATATCGTAAATGTGATGAGTAGTCATTCGGAGCAAAAACGAATAGTGCCCTACGGTCAGCACGTATCTGTAGACGGGAAAAACATGAATGTGTTAATTCAAGGCGAGGGCGAGGAAACGATCGTGCTCCTGCCTGGTTATGGAACAGCTACTCCAGGGCTTGATTTTAAGTTTCTTATCGATGAATTATCTCCATTTTACAAAGTTGTTGCGGTAGAGCCTTTCGGTTATGGATTAAGTGATGAAACTGTAAAAGAGCGAACCACGGAGAATATGGTAAGTGAAGTTCATGAAGCTCTACAGCAGCTTAATATTAACAGATACATGCTCATGGGCCACTCCATTACAGGCATTTATGGAATTGATTATGTGAACAAATATCCAAACGAGGTGACTGCATTTGTCGGAATCGATAGCAGTGTTGCAACACAACCGGGTATGGATATTAATTTCCCATTAAAAACGTTTGCATATCTCAAAAAATCAGGTCTCTTAAGATTGGCTATGAAAATCAGTGCTGACCCCTATGCTGGACTGGCATTTGATGAAAAAACCGTAGAGCAAATGAAAATGATTTCGAATAAAAACATGTATAATGAGACAACCTTGAATGAGATGGATCATATTTCGTCTAATTTTAAAGGGGCTCAAGGTTTAATCTTCCCTAAATATCTTCCACTTCTTCTCTTTGTACAAGCGAATAATGAAGATGTAGCAGGATGGATACCTCTGCATGAAGGGCAGATCAAAGACTCGGTACATGGAAAAGTAGTAACCATGGATGGATCACATTATTTACACCATACCAAATTCAAAGAAATCGCTGAAAACGTTAGACTATTTATGAAAGAAGTAAAGTAAGTGTTCAGAGAAAGGTTCATTCGTTATTTTATGCATTTGTCTACAGTTTGCAAGACCATCATTTTGATGGTCTTTTTTATGTCCAAACAGTTGTATATTTCCAAGCCAAGATTATACTTTCGCCTGAAAGACATTGGGTTTCATTTTCATATTAACTAACGAGGCAGGTGTGCGGCCGAGCCTAGGTCGTATCATATAACGGGTGGGATTCTCGTCGAGTAAGAACTAGCCATTCGCTCGTAGCGAGTCTTGGAGAAAGGTAACTTTAGTCTTTAAGCGTAGACAGTTAGGTGGCGGATTTGCTTTACTGATCGTTCTATTCATCCTGTTAATCATTATAGGATGTAGTTGTTGGGGCGGCGGTAGCGGCGGATTCGGTTACTAAAAGAAGGGTACTCATAAGAGTGTCTTTTTTCTCAATATAAGAACTCTAAGAATATGATATTATTTTAATGCAAATTCCCTTTTGTGCAATGAGATAGTAATGCCCAACAAAAAACCCACCTATTTCCGTAGGTGGGCCTTATCTTTATTACACAATATCAAAGTATACGCTCTTTTTCTCGTAAATTTTATGTAATTATACATATTTGTAAAAATTACATAAAATAAATATTACATGTAGTAAAATATAAATTGTGGACACGTTCTATAAAGCTGATTCTCCGATTAGAAGGCGTAACACATCTCAACCATATAGGTGTGGCGTTGCTTTAATCTAGCCAAACAAACGATCTCGATTCTCTTGTATTTGTACACTAACAATCTGTTGAAAATAAATGATTCTGTTTTATAGGACGTGTTTACTTAATGTCCAATACATATTATTAAATTAAAGTGGTTCAAGTCGGAGGAAGGCACCGGCACCTTAGGGTGTCTTTTTTTTATGTAATAATGCATAGAATATTAAATTTAACAGATATTATGATATACTCTCAAGGTGTGATACATACTTTCTTTAAATTGGAAAACTAAACCTTATCTACCCAATTGTGGGGGACGCCTTATGGCGTCTTTTTTTAGGACCTGCTCAATTCAGGCGTAAAAACATAAGGTAAAGTGAACCCGTTAAAATACATGGAATGAACCCTAGTTTCACCCTCTTATCTAAAGGAGGAAATATTATTATGGGATATGGTGGTAGTTGCGGCGAAGGCTGCGGTTTTGCTGGAGGATTTGCTTTACTTGTTGTATTATTTATTTTATTAATCATTATCGGATGCAGTTGCTTCTGCTAAAAAACTATTGGAAAAGACACTCTTATATGGGTGTCTTTTCTTTATGGGGTCTCACCACATCGCCATCAACTAAAAAAATATATAAAACCCCCAAAAAGGAATTTTATATATTTTCAATTTGAAGAGATCAATTTTCTCGTTTGAGGTATTTGTTTACCTTATCATGAGGATAATAAAGTGTTTTATGTTATATTTTTTGAAATATCAGTAAATTATTTGATGAATTAATAAGTTACTATTAATCTATAAATAGTAACAGTGCAGTAATCCAAAAGAAAAATGCTCAAATCGATAAATAGGGGAGGATTCTAGATGAAGGTAAATCAGAATATTGTTTTAAAAATTATTGGGTTAGAATTTTTATTAATGATTTTTTACACGCTTAACGGGGCCTATCAAACTATTACTAAGCCATCCAGTCCAGTATTACAATTTATTGGACTTGTTCCTTTAGCAGTGGGAATTTTAATATATTTAACAATAAAGAACAAGTGGAAATTCTATTTCTTTGATATTAAGTTAAATAATTCAATGAAGAATACCATTTTATTAAATTCCCCATTAGTGATTGTTCTATTAGTAATACTACTTGGTAATAAAGGATTAAACACAACATCGGTATCTGACTTATTTTTTATGTTTATCATGCAATTTTTTGTTGTTGCATTTATTGAGGAAATCTTTTTTCGTGGATTTATGCTCAAAATGTTGTTTTCAAAGGGGATAAAAAAATCAGTTTTGATTTCGAGTTTTTTGTTTGGTCTCACCCATTTATTACAACTAATTGGTGGGCAGTCTATTGAAGATACCATTTTACAAATCATATATGCATTTTTAGTTGGACTTGTTCTGTCCTTACTTATCGTAAATAAGCAATCAATTATTATCACCATTACTTTCCACACTTTTAATAATTTCTTTAATTTTATGGGGAATGTTCAAGCCTCGTCGCTTTTTGCATATGTTATTATTGCAATTTTATTCTTCTACACCATATATTTATGGAAACGTGCTAATAAAAAAGAGTGTATTCGACAGGAAATAAATATAGCAGTTTGAGTTGTGATATTACCTTTTCAGTATAGAGGGCAGCCTGGTACCGCAATATTACCTTTAAAGGGGCTTGCTGCATGCTCATCAACTTAAGAGATTAATTATTCCCCTAAAATGAAAAAATACGTTATTCTTTCTGTAGAATCATAGGAAAGGATGGCGTTTTTTTCATTCTAGGGGGCATTTCTTTTTATTAGCTTGATAGCGATGTGGCGGTACCCCATTAATAGAAAACTACTGAAAGAGTTATAGTTTTATGTTTTCATTTCCCTTTTTGCATTTATCTTTTAATCAGATGAATGCTTTTTTTAGTACATAATAAAAAAATAACCAGAAAAACTGTCACAAAATCCGTTTTTCTGGTTTCTCTATAATACAGGCATCAAATTGAAAGTGAGGTTTAAACTAACATGTTAACCATAGAAAATGAGGAAAGTCATGCTTCTGATATGCCTTTTGAAGATTTATTTAAGCAGTACTATGCTTATGCTGTGAAACAGATTATATGGATTGTTAAAGATCAATCTATCGCTGAAGAGTTAGCACAAGAAGTGTTTTTACAATTATATCGTAGCGACTGGAAAGTAATTGAAAACATACCTGGATGGTTGATTAAATCTTCTACTTATGTAGCTTATAACCATTTGCGATCTGAAAAAAGGCAACAAGCGAAGATTGATAAAGAAATACAATACCATGAAGTACAAAATGTTTCATCATTAGACGATGATTGGATAAGAAAAGAAGAAATTACAAAGGTACAAACGATACTAAATAAAATGAATGATCGAGAACGAACCCTTTTACTAATGAAATTCTCTGGTTTTCAATATAAAGAAATTGCAGAAATACTTCAAATTGAAATATCTTCTATTGGAACATTATTGGTTCGAGCCAAAATGAAATTTCGCAAGATTTATAAACAAATGGAGGAGGCATAACAAATGAAATGTTATGATATCGGATTTATTCAAACATATATTGATGGAGAACTTTCTCATGATATAAGAAAGGAATTCACAAAGCACCTAGATACATGTGAAGCATGCCAAGATTTATTAGTAGAAATCAGTAAATTAAATCAATGGGAGAACGTAATGCTAGATGAAGAATCTGCAAATTCACCACAAGAAATCAAAATTGATATAGAACAAGCATGGAAAACATTTGAAAGTCGTTCCAAGCTAGACAATGTTTCTAATATAAATCACAAAAAACAACAGAAGAAGGGACTCTTTACAAACATGAGTAAAAAATCAAAACGTTTCATGTATACAGCAGTAGCTGCAGCAGCACTTTTCACAACAGCAATGATTCCACAAGTACAAGTAGCGGCTACAAATGTTGCCTCATATTTTTCTGATGCAATTACAAATGATAAAGTTGTAAATGAAGGAATACAAGATGAAAATGGTGTCACACAAGATATGATGAAGAATGGTAAATATATTCCTATTGATGAAAAAATTACAGATCAAGGTATTACTGTACATTTCAAAGAATTATATATCGCAGATTCACGTATATCAGTTCATTATAGAATGGAAAAAGCTGACGGAAGTTTAGTACCATTTGAATTTGATACATCAGGATTAGAGCTCGAAAGTGATGGTAAAATTAATGGGCAACAAGAGGGAAACCCTGAGATTAAACATGAAGGGAGACTATCATTTATCCATGATTCAGATGACCGTCTTCCTTTTGAACTTATGGCAGCAGGTAAAAAATTAAATGATGTAGGTATTCGTGATAATGATAAACCCGAAGGTGTTGCTACATTTGTTATAGTTTCTGAGGGAAGAGACGATTTTAAACAGCCCCTTACTTTAGATGTAAATATAAATAGAATTGGAAAAGTAATTGGATCTTGGAAAGGTGAAATTCAAATTGATACTTCACATCTGAAAAATAATACTAATTAAAATGAAAAAAAGAATAGGACAATATGTATCTAATGCTCAGTTTATATGTTTTCTTGTTTTCGTTACATTTATTTCTTATATAGTTTTTACTCTATCTTTTATTTATGATTTAAGTTTATAACCTTAAATCAATCATTTAAGACCATTACGAGAAAAACCTCCCTAAAAAAGTAGGAAAATAAATAACCGGTCCCTTAACGTATAAGGAATCGGTTATTTTGTATCTAAAATGTGTCTAAACTTACAATTTTCTTTTTTGATATGGTGCCCCTATAGAGAAAGAATTTTTTCGTTTAGGGGGTACTTCAAAACCTTAACTTGATGGCGATGGGGTCCCGCCAACATAACGCGAATTTCGTACGCTAAGGAATTTTTTATTTAAAAAACTTGGTTTTCCGTACATTAAGAGTGTTCCATAAACGGTATGTGATGTTTGATATAAAACTTAGTTTTTGGTAATGAGTTTTTGAACTGAATTTTAAACATATTTCAGTCAGTTTTGATAGATATAAATAAAGTTCCTTAAACGACCGTTTTAGGGACTATTTGGACTGGTTAGTCAACATGTGATACCGCCAGCATTTCGAAAAAAAACACGCTAAGCAAATTAAATAAGAAATAAGCAGGTTTTTATCACGTTAAGAGTAAACCTATTTATGAAAAATAAAATTCTTAAAAAATGGAGAGCCGATACCATAAACCTGCATTATTAATGTAGAATTTTGATGTTGGCTCTTTATTTACTAAAATAGCAAGTTAGTGAATAAATTGTTCATATTTTTTCGAGAGGAGGTTAAGCAATGAGAGCGCCGTATCAAGTATTGATATTTCCTTATATAAAAACTGATGATTCCATTCAATATGGCATTTTTAATCGAAGTGATTATGGTTATTGGCAAGGAATAGCTGGTGGTGGAGAAGATGGTGAGACTCATATTGAATCAGCAAAACGGGAAGCGTTTGAAGAGGCTGGTATTATAAGAGAATGTCCATATATAAAACTAGATTCTGTGTCTTCACTACCAGTAGAGGATGTAGTTGGTGAATTTCTTTGGGGAGAAGATGTTTATGTAATAAAAGAATTTTCTTTTGGAGTTAAAGTTCCTACAAAAAATATTAAATTATCTAAAGAACACTTCAATTATAAATGGCTGTGCTTTGAGGAAGCCGTAACGCTTTTAAAATGGGATAGTAACAAAAAAGCTTTGTGGGAATTAAACAAAAGGCTGTTAAAATAATTTAAGTGTTAGTTAACAAAGCCGATAATAGAAATCACACATTAAACATATATTTATACGCGTTGTTACTACACGCTAAGGAATAGTAATAAAAAGATGATGCCGATAAACCTATATAAAAAACAAAAGAATCCTAAGATGGGGAATGTTTTATGAAAATTAAGCATAGTAAACCTCCTTGGATATATAAAGTATTATAATACATCGTTGGTCTATTTAGAATACTAACCATGAATGAATTGGATGACATTAGGCATGGTTAAACTAATAGAAATGATACATTAAACGTATTTAATGAGTCTGCTAGGTATAAAGATAATTGATAATCATACAATGATATGGAAGGGCCTTTTCTAACGTGTTAGTTACCTCAACGTATATGTATCTCTTGGCGCCTGGGCGAGGGTGCTTTTTTTATTGCACATTATAATATAGACAAGCATAATATTATGTAACAGGACGAGTTCTTCGTGTCCTATTCAATGCTCAGGATAAACCCCAATTCACATTGAGAGCACCAATAGCGAGGGTACTCTCTTTTTATTGAATCTACATTTATTTTTATGCCTAATGAATTCGCTAAGTGGATACTATTTCATGTAAAATGGTGATTTTATTTATATTCTGAATAGATTTCTTGCGAAATATGTAACTAGAGCCGTATTTAAATTGAAATATGATACGATAGTTGTATATATACATTTAGATGGTAAGAGGGGATAAAAGTTGATGAAAAACCATATAAAAGTAAATGGAAAACTCCTTCAAACAAATATATACAATTTTAATTTTTTTGGAGGCGTTCTTCAATAAGTTTTGCTTTTTCATTCACTTTTGTTGTATATGTGAAATCACCGTAACAATATGGATATCTAAAATTTTGTTTATTTCCACCACAAGTGTATGTAGCTGGATTCTGATCAACTTTCAACTTAGAAAACTGTTTAGCTGTATCTTCCGAGTGTTGTTTAGCTTCTTGATTGGCAATAAAATCAATATAGCCTGGCCCCATATTATAGCTTTGGATAATTGTATCCATGCTAACACCTTTTTCTTCTCCATATCTATACATTTGAACAAAGTGCTTTACCCCTTGTTTAATGCTCAAGTTTATCTCTTGGATTTCATTTGGCTTTAATCCAAGTGATTCGGAAGATTGCATAGGGTCGTTGCCCTCACCCCTACTCTCGTGGTACATAATTCCTAGTAAAATTGCTGTTTTTTCTCCCAAATTATATTTTTCTAATTCTTTTTTCATGATGGGCTCATATTGCAATAAACGTTCCTCGGTAGCAAACGCTTTATTTTTTTGAGTATTGGTTTTGTCATTAAAATATAGTATCCCGATTATTGTTCCTAACCCTAAAATACTAATAAAGAATAATATAATAGTTTGTACTTTTCTCTTATTCTTCAAATATTACTCCTCCTTTTACAAGAAACCCTATTTTCAATGGTGGCTGGTTATTAAAAAAATTCAATAATTCTCTATTTCCCAGCTTTTTTAGACTCGAAAATTTTTTTCTAAATGCTAAGTTTAATAGAAAAATTTAAAGATAAGGTAAAGATAAGATAAAGATAAAATAAAGTCCATTTTTTAGGGTATCTATTATGTGTTCTAAAGGCTCTAGATTCAAGAGATATATTATCTACATAACCCATAAGAGAGAAGGAGGTAAGCAAAATATCACTTGAAACAGATATAATTCTTTCTTTATTAGATATAAAACTGTGGATGGCCCATCATTCGGAAATTAGTCGCTTAAAAATAAAAAAATTAAAATCAGAACCGTACCTCAATAAGTCTTCAAGTGTTAATAAAAGAAAGCTATATAAGGTGAGGGAATAAAGATTCAACACCAATGATTATCAATAATTGAAGTGCTAATGATTATAATAAAAAGAACCTTCAATAGGCTCTTTTTTATAGTTGGTAAATATGTTATCAACAATAGATGGTAATAAAGATAGAAATTTAGACACTTTTTATTAATGGGCTAAGTTTTCTTAGGAAGAAATCTATTTCTCATGACTGATCGCTAGATATAACAGGATATATCATTTATTAATTTGGGTGGGTGATTTAGCTTTTTGAGTTTACCAAACTAAAATTTAAATTTTGTTTAGGGACAAAATGTTAAAGTGTTACATTCTGAATTAACAGAAAATTAAAGTGGTAAAAATCCTATTAAATCTTTTATCAGGTAACTCATATTTCTTTGGCCTTATTTTCATGGTATTACCGAACGTTTATATGTCTCTAAGGGAAAGAAATACTTTAAGTTTTATTACCATCTAATGTTTGATTAAGATGGTAACATGAAAATAAAACGTTTACAACTAGAAAATAAAGAAAAAATATAAAAATTCGACTTTTTTCGACATTACAACTATGAGAGAAAGAATCTAAATTAAGTAAATCTTATATTTAGAGGGGATATTTACCTTATACATAACGGTTAAAACATTTGCAAATGTTTCACGAGTAATTAAAAACGTCGAATATAAAATTATATTGTGACAATTTTAAACGAATATACTTTATAATTCATACTTAGACTAATAAATTAATTACTAATAAATTAAATACGCTATATTTAATAGAGTATAATACGGAATATTTAACTTTAATATTCCGTATTATATATAATTATGAATAATTTAACATATTTGTTGCGGAAAATTTTGACATAAGATATTTTAAATATTAAGCACAGAAACATTTCAAAGAAAAAGAGCTATTTTAAAATGTACCCTAAAAACGTTTTTCCTAAAAGTAGTAAGATTTTGCAAAATGTTTCTGTGCCTAATTAGATGAAAATAATATGATAAATTGTTTAAAAGAGATAAAAATAAGTTGCTTTTATGGAGAAATATACGTCCCATACTATTAGAATTATGTCAAATTGTAGTTTGCAAATTACATTTCAAAGTATAAAAGGGGCATTTATTGCAGCTCGAATATCTATTACTGATTTATTGCATAAAAAGGTAGCTGCACAAAAGTACAGCTACTTTTTTCTTGAAAACATTATTATGCAAATAGCATACTTAACGTAAACTTGCGCTTAACGGTACTTGTGAATAAATTGTGAAATTGCTACTCTATGTTTCTAACTAACATTTTTGCACCAGAACCATATAAAAAGAGGACGAATAGTTACGTCTTCTTTTTATATGGTTATATTAGCTACAAAATAATATCATTTAAATAAATCTTCTATTATATTAGCAGGGGATAGTGATAGAAAAGTGTGTTCCTTTTCCTAGTTCACTTTCTATCTCTATATCTCCGTTTAATTCTTTAATAATACTGTAAGCAATCATAGTACCAAGCCCAGTGCCTTTTTCTGTTGTTGAATAAAATGGCAAGGCAATACGTTTTATTTGTTGGGAAGACATTCCTATTCCTGTATCAATAATATCAATTACAATATTACCTTTTATTTTTTGTATATTTATTTGTAATACGCCACCATTTTTCATAGCCTCAATTCCATTTTGTATGATGTTGGTTAGACATATTTTTAATTTTTCAGTATTAGCATTTATGTAAAGGGAATCTGTTGTAATATGCTGTTTTATTTCAACATTATATGAAAGAGCGAGTGGTGAAATATTATCTTTCACTTGATTTAATATGTAATTAATATCTAGTTCCTCTTTTATAATGTTTTGTGGTTTGGTTAAAGATAAATAGTTATTAATAGTAGATTGTATTTGCTGCATTTCAAGTAACATAATTTCTAAGTACTTATCTTGAGACATCTTAGCACTCTCATCTTCATTTAGTAATTGAGTGAATCCACGTACCGTGGTCAGTGGATTATGAATTTCATGCGCAATCGATGCAGCTAGTTCGCTAGCTATATAAAATTTTTCTGCTCTTTGCATTCTTTCTTTTATTTTATATTTCTCGATCATTCCTTCTATTAAATAAACTGATAATAATACTGTGAAAATATTTATGATTATATAATTGAATAAAAATTCAATGAGAGTAGAGTCAATTTTACCACCTGTATTTATTTGCGTTACAATACCGCAGATAGAAAGGGAAGTTGTACATATCAAAATAAGTAGAATACTTAATAATATCTTCTTTTCCTTGAAATAAGTAGGTGACAAGTAACGAAACATGATTGTAATAACAGAAATAACAGTAAAGATAATAAATGATGGGAAGACTCCGCTTCCACCTAAGTAAAATCTATAAGAAAGATATAAAACTCCAATACAAAAAATGCTCTTTGTATTTCCATATAGAAAAACTAATATAATGGGAATAAAACGTAAATCATAAATGAACCCAGCGTGTAAATGAAAAGGAAAAGTCATACAAAAAATAACTGCAATGGAGGAAAGTACAGAAATTAATATATTATTACATGCCATTTTTTCTTTATGTTCTAGCCAAAATACTTGGTAACTAAGGATACAAATAATAATAATAAATGTATTTAATAATAGTGTAGGAATTCCCATAGTTTATACCTCTCTAAGAGTTTGTAAGTAGGATTATGTATGTGTTTAATCTAGGTGTTTGATTTTATTAGATTTTCTATCTTTAAAAAAGAAAAGGAAGGGCACTTGAAAAAGTGCTTTTTTACCATTTATATTAAAATCGATGAGGAAGATAGAATAAAAAGTTACTTTTACTTATGAACAAAAAAATTGAAAGTAGCCCTTGTATAGGTAAAAGATGAAGCAAATTACTGAAATAGTTACGTTTCTCTGGAGTGAATATTCCGAAAAAACATTGTGTATGGCGAAATCCATTTTATAACCTTCGCCATATTAACATGCAACTTATTAAATTACAAAGAAAAAATTAAAAATTATTATTTTTTTGTTATTTTAATTTATTTAAAAACGTAAAAGTATTCAAGAGGTTACCATTAAGATGCTAGGGTACTTAGACCAATATTCGAACTTTGTAATAACGTTGTTACTTTTTTACTAATATTCTTAATACTAATTTTAGTATAATTAATCGATTGAAAGTTCCGATAATTATCTGCGTACCCCTTTTTTTATATCATTTTATATTAAATACAATGATATTTATTGTCACATAATAATGCAAATTTCCAGTAAACTAATAGAAAAAATCCTATAAAAACATAATTTACTATCTTTTATATAAACATTGCAGGTGTAAATGCAATAAAATTTCATTATTAATACATATATTCAATTTGAAAATATCTTTGTAGTGGTCCTTCATGCGAAGAATCGTTTCCGTACTCCAACTACCGTTATTCTAGTATTTTACCAAGTTTCTTATTTTGTTAAGGCATCCTAATATTGTTACTTTTGTGAAATAAAATGTTTTAATATTATAATTTATAGTGGATGTTGAGAAAATGAATAATTTGTAAAAATAATATAATATTTGTAACTTTATGTCTTATAATATGAAATATCTTCGTTGTGATTATTTTAAATATTTGAATAATACATCGGATTCATTTTATCTAGGGAGGTTTTAAAATTGGGGAGAAGAGTTGTTAAAAGAGTTTTTGCATTATTATCAGTACTAGCATTATTCTTTAATGTCTTTCTACCGAAGGCAAATGCGGAGGTTATGACGCATGAAAAGTATTCAATGAACTGGAGTTATAGCAACAGTTTAGGTAAGTACATTCGAACTGAAATTATTAAAAATTCAAGCGGTCAAATTGCTTATTGTTTAACTCTTGGCTTAAAATCACCAAATGGTGAAGATCTTCCTGAAATGGGGAAAACAGATAATGTAGTATATAGGGTTCTATCAAATGGTTTCCCACAAAAAAGTGTAGAACAACTGGGAGTAGCTAATAAGAATGAAGCACATTATGCAACTCAGCTTGCGGTTTGGAATGCATTAGGTCAACTTGATGTAAATGAATTAAAGCATGAAAATAAAAATGTTGAAAAAGCGGCTAAGACAATTATTAATGCTGCAAATACAAGTGAAGATACTCAAGATATTTTTATGAATGTGATTCCTGCTGAAAAGCAAAAGGCAGAATTAAAGGGTGAGTTTTTTGAAACAAACCTTTACACAGTACAAACAAATGCTAAAAGTGGTTCTTATAAGGTAGTTGCGAAAAATGCACCTAATGGAGTAAAAATTGTTAGTGAAAATGGAGAAGTGAAAGATCAACTTTCAGTTGGGGAAAAATTCCGTATCCAGATTCCTAAAGATACAAAAACAGGCGAATTTAATCTAAGTGTTGCTGCTAACTTAACAAAAGTTCAAGCAATTGCTTACCGCGGTACTGATACTGTCCAGAATGCTACAGTGCTACTAGAAAGAAATGAGGAAAAGCTTAGTAGTGACCTTGCAGTAAATTGGGAAGCTGCTGGTTCTTTAAAAATTAAAAAGGTTGGGGAAAATGGAGAAATATTAGCTGGTGCAGTATTTGAAGTCTTTAATGCAAATAATGAATCAGTTGGAAAAATCACGACGGGTGCTGATGGTACTGCAGAATTAAATAACCTACCAATTGGTACCTACACAGTAAAAGAAATTAAAGCACCAACAGGTTATGTTTCAGGTGATAAACCACAAACTATTGAAGTTAAGACAGGGGAAATAGGAGCTGTTCAAGTAGTAAACAACAAAGTAAAAGGTAACATCGAAATAAAAAAACTTAGTGATTCAGGTAAGATGTTACCTAATGTTGAATTCACGGTCTTTACTGAAGATGGAAAAGAAGTGAAAAAAGTAGTAACAAAAGAAAATGGAATTGCAAATGTTGATGGTCTTACGTATGGTAAATATTATTTCTTAGAGACAAAAACACCTAATGGATATATTGGAAATAAAACAAAGTATCCTTTTGAAATTAAAGAGCACAATAAAACACTTACTTTTACAGTGGAAAATACAGAAGTGAAAGGTAGTGTGAAATTACTAAAAGTAGATAATGAAGATATCAGTAAAAAATTAGAAGGTGCAGTATTCGAGCTAAAAGATGCAAGCGGGAAAGTAATTGGGGAATATAAGACAGATAAAAATGGTGAAGTTAACGTCAAAGATTTAGCGTATGGTAAATATTCATTTGTAGAAAAGGCTTCTCCAAATGGTTACGTTCTTATTACAGAACCAATTGTGTTCGAAATAAAGGAACACGGAAAAATTATTGAGCTATTAGCAGTTAATCATCTTATCAAAGGTGATCTAGAAATTACAAAAGTTGATGTAGCTGATGGAAACAATAAGCTTCCGAATGCAGAGTTTACTATTTATAATGAAGCAGGAAAAGAAGTAGTTAAAGGGAAAACAGACGATAAAGGTATCGCGAAGTTTGAAAAGTTACCATTTGGAAAATACACATATAAAGAAACTGTTGCACCAAAAGGTTATGTATTGAATGAAGAAATATTCTCTTTTGAGATCAAAGAGAATGGTCAAATAATTAAACATATTGTCAAAGATGAAAAGATTCCATCAGTAAAAACAACAGCTACTGATAAAACCGATGGTACAAAAGAAATGCACACTTCTAAGTCTGTAACAATCCAAGATAAAGTGGAATACAAAGACCTACAAGTAGGTAAAGAGTACACTTTAAAAGGTAAATTAATGGATAAAGAGACTAATAAACTATTAGTTGTAAATGGTAAAGAAGTAACTGCTGAAACTAAGTTTACACCAAAAGAAGCAAATGGTTCTATTACACTAGATTTCACTTTTGATGCAACTGGTTTAGAAGAAAAAGAAGTAGTAGTATTCGAAGAGTTACTGAAAGACGGAAAAGTTATTACTATACATGCTGATATCAATGATAAAGGTCAAACAGTTAAGTTCGTTAAGCCATCAGTAAAAACAACTGCTACAAACAAAGCTGATGATGGAAAAGAGATTCATTCAAAAGATTCTATCACTATTCAAGATAAAGTAGAGTATACTAACTTAGTTGTAGGTAAAGAGTACACTGTAAAAGGTAAATTAATGAACAAAGCTATTAACAAACCATTATTAATTGATGGTAAAGAAATAACAGCAGAGACTAAGTTCATTGCAAAAGAAAAGAATGGTTTTGTAACATTAGACTTTACTTTCGTTGGTGCTGAACAGCAAGGAAGAGAAGTAGTTGTGTTTGAAGACTTATTGCATGAAGGTCAAGTAATTGCAACTCACGCTGACATTAACGATGTAGGTCAAACAGTTCGATTTGTAGAGCCTTCCATTAAAACAACAGCTACAAACAAAGCTGATGGTTCTAAAGAGTTAGACGCTTCTAAATCTGTAACAATCCAAGATAAAGTGGAATACAAAGACTTAATCGTGGGTAAAGAGTACGTTGTAAAAGGCAAACTAATGGATAAAGCAACAAACAAACCATTATTAGTTGATGATAAAGAAGTAACAGTAGAATCTAAGTTTACTGCAAAAGAAAAAAATGGTTCTATCACATTAGATTTCACATTTAATGCTTCTGCATTACAAGGTAAAGAAGTAGTAGTATTTGAAGAACTGTATCAAGATAATATTTTAGTAGCTATTCACGCTGAATTTGAAGATAAGGGACAAACAGTGAAATTCAAAGAGGTAAAACCGGAACAACCTAAACCAGAACAGCCGAATCAAGATAAAAATACTCCAACATCAGAGCAACCTAAAGAGCAAGTAAAAGAGCAACCACAACCTAAGAAAGAAATTCAATCTAAAATTGGATGGTTACCCCAAACAGGCGCTGACCTTACAAGTTGGATCTCTATGGCTGCAGGTGCATTATTGTTAATTGTTGGTGGAGTGATTTTCCTAAAACGTAAAAATGCATAAAAATTAAAAAATAAGCACATCTGTTTTTTTACAAGATGTGCTTATTTTTTATGTTAATAATTTAGTCCTATTTACAGTATTTTAATCTATTTGCTTATTTTTGAGTTGTTGTAATAATTCCAGGACAGCAAAACAGTCAGCAGCTGCTCGGTGTTTAATCGTTAATTCCGTTGCTCCAAGCCAAGTTTTCTACCATACAAAAAGCTGGGGCATCACTTCATAAACAAGCGGTAATGGCTGATGGACTAATTAATAGTGTCTCAACGCATGTTGCAGAAGCTCAACAAGCATTCCCAACCTTGCATACAGATATCATGTCTGGATTAGATGCTGCCAATAACATTATGGACTCTGCTATAAGATTTCAGGCTATAAAATAGATACGTCTAATATAGCTAAAAATGTTGGAAACATGGATGGTTTATCTACTCGCCTCAAAGATTTTGGTGTACCACCTGAAAAAATGGAAGAGTTTTTGGCAGAACAGAAGCGTACAAATGAACTTGGATCGATGTCACTTGATTTCATTCCAGTTATTGGGCAAATCAAACAAGGGCTACAACTCATTAACGGCAAAGAATATTTCACTAATAGAGAGTATGACAAAAACGACTATGTATGGGGAACCGTTTCTACTGTTTTTGGTGGGGCTCCTAAAGTTATTGGACGTGTATTCGGTAAATATGGTGAGTTAGAACAAAAAGCGAAGGATTTAGGAAAAGTATCAAAGGTAACTGAAGAGATTGGATGGAGTATGCCAAGAGGCGGAGGGGTCATTGATGGGCGTAAGTATACTGAACATGCTCTTGAAAGAATGGCACCTGATACAATTCAGGTTCGGGCAGAACTTACGAAGCGTGCACGTGAAAGAGCTGAAAGGAATGGTTACACATTCGGATCAAAAGAATATATGGAGGAATTAAAAAAAGTTGATCCGCGAGGTGTAACACCAAGCGTAGTAGAAGAAACAATTAAGCATGATACTAAAAAACCAGGAAATAAACCTGGTCTATGGCAATACGATGGGAAAGATGTTAGAGTCGTATTGAATGATAGTGGCGATGTTGTTTCCGTTGTACCTAATAAATCGTGAATATTATAAATAAAGTAGATTGAGCCCATTCACGAAAGGAGTTGTTAAAATGAATATTCAATATGATGAATACGAATTATTAGAAATATTCGAGAGTGAACCAGAAGATTATTTTATTCCTGGTGCAGGTGCATATAGATATAATAAAATAGATAAATTAGGATTTGAATTAGTAATGATTATGTGTTATTACGAGGAAACTGTTGAATTACAATTGTATTACAAAAATAAATGCATATTTGAAACCAAGATACATTCGGCGAAACGAATCTATACCCGTAATGACTCATTATATGTCCAAGGCGGCGTAGAAAACAAAACAATCGAAGTAAAATTCAAGCCACATTTTACAGTTCAAATAGAGAAGTTCTAGATAGATGAAATAAGAAAACACCTTATGCATATAAGGTGTTTTCTTATACAAAAAGCGCCTACATAGACGCTTTTTGTGCCACTTAAAAGGATTTAAGATACGTTTACTTGAGTTCTTTAGGTAGCTAGGGTTTGAAATACTAACTTAAAAGAAAAATGTTGAGCAGTTCATCTTTATTATTAATATATCTGAATTAAAGATGCAATTTTGCATCCCAATTTCTGCGGCATCAATTACATGCTACCCTCACAAATATAGAAAAAGGTGCGAAGTCAATTCTATGACTTTGCACCTTTTTATTTCACTTGAACTTTGTTTAAGCGCGTTTATCTACTCATTGTTACGCGTGAATTGCGTTTAAAATCGACACTTTATTCGTAGTAAATAATACATAATTTTGTTTTACAGTTTTAATTAATATACGATCAGTTGTCCCATATGCTGTTCCGATACGGATTGCACTTGGTTCTTCAACACCCGCATAGGTAGCATCTTCGGTAACCTCAATCACATCACGTAATGGAATCGTGACCTCCGCAAATTGCCATGAAATAATTAGCTCCTCTTTTGTTTTTTTGACATCAATGCCTAGCATTATACCAAGACCTTTCTATAACAGAATGCTACACTTCATATCTTATTATACAAATCTTTAGATTATTTTTCTACATGTATAAATAGAGCTGATATTTTAAGGGTATCAAAAGAACGGGAAGATATACTATCAATCTATTAAGGAATGCGTTATGAAGAAAAGTTCACAAGGAATTAATATGGATTTGATATGGTTGAAGTATGATGAATGAGTAACAGTAGGAGTTGCAGGAAGGAAATGAATGATGAGACTTAAATTAGTAGGAACCTTAACTTGTATAGTAGTAATGCTAGGTATCTTTATCATTTACACCAATATATCTATTGGTAAAGAACCATATAAGACAAACCATGAAACTAGTGAAAACTCCATAAATAAAGAAAAAAATAGTAAGCAAAATGGGACTTCAAATAAGATAGCAAGTTCCTTTGCTAGTATACAGGCTGTAGTAAATAAGGAATATGGTTTACCCGAAGACTATATGCCAGAGGATTTAGTTGTACCAAATGTACCGTTCTCATTTAGTGGAACGGTAGAAAAGAGTCATCTTCGTAAAGAAGCAGCGGAAGCGTTAGAAAAACTATTCCTTTTAGCTAAGCAAGATGGGATCCAGTTGAATGCTGTTTCAGGATTTCGTTCCTATGAGTATCAAAAAGGTCTGTATGCCAACAATGTTAAAAAGAAAGGGCAAGAGCATACGGATCGCTTCTCTGCAAAGCCAGGGCATAGCGAACATCAAACAGGGCTAACGATGGATGTTTCTTCTAAAAGTGCGAACAATGAACTAGAGCTATCCTTTGCGAATACGAAGGAAGGAAAATGGCTGAAAGAAAACGCGCATCGTGCAGGGTTTATCATTCGTTATCCTAAGGGGAAGGAAAGTATTACGGGTTATGCATATGAACCTTGGCATATTCGCTATGTAGGAGATATTGCTGAAAATATATATAAGGAAAAACTGACTTTAGAAGAATATATGAATCTGTGAAAATAGAATTGAAGAGTTAAACTGTATTCATTGTTTATGAATGCTACTTTTTCTATTAAAAAGCCTAATTTCTCAATGTTTTGTAGAGAAATTAGGTTTTTTTCATCACTTCATTAGAGTTTTTTAGGCTTCGTTCGTTGGTATACTTCACACAATATTATAAAGGAAATAGAACTTACTGAAGATAACATATGAATGTTTTATAAATGTATCAAAAAAGTGAACAAAATCGTTATTTTGCACAACAAGGTAGTCAGCTTAATGAAATAACTGCTTGTAAAAAAAGAAGCCCTACAGGAAATATTACAGGGCTTCACCAAGTTGAGTTATGTCGTATTCACAAGGGATTTTAACATGATATTTGTGTTGAATAAACTGGTAAATGTGTCCAAGTAATTTGGAGCTATTTTATAAAAAAAGAGAAGCGCTTAATCAGGACGCTCCTCTTAATGCCAATACACAATAACTATCCCATTATACTATATAAGCGTAAAATATTTAACAATTACCTTCATGGTAAATATTTCATTTTGTCTTAGTACCTTTAAATCACGAAAAAAGGTTCTGCTGTTTCCAACAGAACCTTTCCTAAAATGGCAAAGAGTAACTCTTACCTTACTCTTTGTTCATATACTACAGGAGTTTTAATGAAAATCCAAGGCTCCTTATATTGAGAAATAAAGAAGAATCATTATAAAAAAATTTATCTTTTTTCATAAATAAAAGAGCAGCTAGCAAAAACTAACTGCTCAATACAAGGAGATACAGAGAAAACTAAATGGATTTTGGCATACAGCCTATCAACATTATGGACATAATATTGATTTTTATTCGAAGGAATTCATGTTTTACAAATCAGATTATGATAGTCGATATTCTCCATATTGACCAGAAGAGAACCAAGAATTCTAGTGAAATTCCAAGTGTTCTTTTCCTAGTTTTTTGAAATTCTTTTGCTAAATAGCCAATAGCGCTAATTGCTAGAAGAATGAAAAGAATAAGTTCTAGTGTAACTGGCATTTGATCTACTCCTAATCCATTATTTTAATTTAGTATATAACGATTATAAGATATTTTTTTGTGGTTAGTGGTGAGAAATTAAACAAAACCATCTCTTTACGAAAAAAGGTCCTGTTGTTTCCAACAGAACCTTTCCTAAAATGGCAAAGAGTAACTCTTACCTTACTCTTTGTTCATATACTACAGGAGTTTTAATGAAAATCCAAGGCTCCTTATATTGAGAAATAAAGAAGAATCATTTAAATTGTTTTTGAGTAGAAATGAAAATAGGGGTTTGCCTTAAACCTTTATTATTAATCAAGAATATGAGTATAGAAACAGGCTTAAATTTTGTAATGGTGGAGGGGATTGTTGTGGACATAACTCAAAGTGTGGTAAGAATAGTGGTTAATGGGAAAGACCTTCCGTTCACTTCAGTTCAAACCTCTGCATGGAATCATGGACCTGTAAATGATTTAATCGTTTCGACGAATCAGAGAGTGAATGAGCTTTATCAATTCATGTGGTCACAAGTACCAGTTACGATCTCGGTGTATTTTCTTCAAGGGGCGGACTTAATGAGATTCGCTAGGATCGCTGGAATTAATGAACGTGTAACGGGAGAATATATATATCATTTCATTTGGGGATAAGAAGAATTCAAAGTAGCTTAACAGCTGCTTTTTTATTTTGCATAGAAAAAGGAACCATAATAGGCTCCTTAATTTGATTCAGAAGTTGTGTAGTTTTTCTTGATGATATCTTTTATGTTGATAATTAAGGATATAAGGAATCCAGCAGCTAGGATACCGTTTACCCAGTAATATGTATTCCCGGATGTAAATTTATTATAAAAGGAATCGATATTATAATACACTAAGCCTGCTGAAATGACGGTAGAGATTACTAACGTACCAAAACTTTTCATGACGCTGCCCTCCGATTCTGAAATTTTAGACTTTTAATACAATTATACATTTAAATAAAAAGGTTTACAAAGGAATTACCATAAGGAGGAGTTATAACGAGTTTCTTCCAATTGATGGTTTTTATTTTTGAAAAAATAACTATTTTATAAAAAATATTTTTTTGACCCCCATAAAATTATTTGTTCCTTCGAATATATATAAGTAGAAGAAAAAGCTAAAATTACCAAAAATATAGCGAAGAGTTATTCAAAGATTGCAGCTAAAATAGAAAAGAGCAAGAAGAACAAGTGGTATTGCAAAAGAAAACAAGAAAGTAATACAAAATACAGACTTCACTTTAGTACAAGTGGAAAAAATAGTCATATAAAAAGTCGGCCTCGAAAAATATGAGCACCAGCAAGAAGACAAGCCCAAAGAAAAGTACTAAGAAAATGTGGTTAAATGGTCACTTGTTTAGTGGCCATTTTGCTATTTGAAGCAGAAGGAGGCAGGGAGATTACTAGTGTTGAGTTTAGTAATGAAAATCTTAAAAAAAACGAAAATAGAAGATATCGTATTTAACATACAAAACAACGGAGGAGATAAGGAAGCTTTTATCATACAGTATCAGCCGTTTATTAGAAAATCAATCTCGTCTGTCTGCCGCAGGTACATTACAGAACAGGATGATGAATATAGTATTGGATTGTTTGCGTTTAACGAAGCAATTGAACAGTATTCATATAAAAAAGGAAAATCTTTTCTAGCGTTTGCTGATCTTCTTATAAAAAGAGATGTAATTGACTATATACGCAAGGAGTCTAAGCATAATCTTGTCTTTTTAAAAGAAGATAAGCAAGAGGAAATATTAGAAATACAAGTATCGCTTACGGAGTATATGAAAGAGATGGAAAATAGTAACCGTAAGGAGGAAATTCTTCATTTTCAAAGTGTGCTAGCTGAGTTTAAAATCACATTTTCAGAGCTTGCTAAGGAATCCCCTAAGCATCGTGATACGCGTGAGCACTTAATAGAAATTGTAAAGATTATTATAAAAGACGAGAAAATGATGGAAGAGCTGTTCCGAAAGAAAAAGTTACCCCTTAAACATATTGAACCACGTGTTAGGGTAAGTCGTAAAACGTTGGAGCGACATCGAAAATACATTATTGCGATGTGTATTATCTTTGCAAACAACTATACATATATTCTGGATTATATAAGAGGGGAGAAGCATGATGAATAAAGGAATTGTGATGGATATAAAGAAACATAACGTAGTTGTTTTAACTCCAAATGGAGAGTTTATTACGTTTAAAAGAAAAGTACACTCTTACATGATTGGAGAGGAAATCTCGTTTAACGAACAAGAGCAAAGAGCACCGCGTTTTTCAATCCCTTCTTTCTTAAAGCCTGCATCATTACTTGTTACTTGTTTTCTATGTGTGTTGCTGTTTTTCTACAACCAACCGGAAGAAAAAGTATTTGCTTATGTCTCAGTTGATATAAATCCAAGTTTAGAGGTGAGCGTAACAAAGGATCTTCGTGTTATAGATTTGCGAGCTTGTAATGATGATGGAAGGCGTATTTTAAAAGAAATGAAAGGGTGGGAAAATAAGCATCTGCAAGACGTAATACGTACTATTATAAAGCAGAGTCAAGGGGATAAGTACTTAACGAATGATAAGCAAGTTATGCTAACAGCTGTTACAAAGGACAAGTCGTTAGAACCACAGTTGGAAAAGGTTATGCAGGAATTAAAGAAAGAGTATGAGATAAAACATATTACAGTTGAATATCAAAGCAGTACGATGCAAATGCGGGAGGATGCCAAGAAAGCAGGGATTGGAACGGGCGTTTATATAAAACAAGAGAATGAGAAGCAAAAATCGCTTACTCCACCTGCACCTCCGTCTAATCAAGAACAACAAAAGTCATCTTCTGATGCATCATCGGACGCATCTCCTGTAAAAGAAGAAAGCAACGAGAAGAAAGAGCATATAGAACAAAAGCAATCTAAGGAACAACAACCGAAGCAAATAAAAGAAAATAATGGGAATCAGCAAGAGAACAACGGAAGAGGATCACAAGGAAATAATGGGAATGGGCAAGGAAACAACGGCAGAGGGTCACAAGGAAATAATGGAAATGGGCAAGGAAACAACGGCAGAGAGTCACAAGGAAATAATGGAAATGGGCAAGGAAACAAAGGCAGAGGGTCCCAAGGGAATAATGGAAACCAGCAAGGGAACAACGGAAGAGAATCGCAAGGGAATAATGGACATCAGCAAGAAAACAACGGTAGAGGTCCACAAAAAGAAAATAATGGACACCAGCAAGAAAACAACGGTAGAGGTCCACAAAAAGAAAATAATGGACACCAGCAAGAAAACAACGGTAGAGGATCCCAAGGGAATAATGGGCATCAGCAAGAGAATAACGGAAGAGAATCGCAAGGGAATAATGGAAATGGTCAAGGGAACAACGGAAGAGAATCGCAAGGGAATAATGGGAATGGTCAAGGAAACAACGGAAGAGAATCGCAAGGGAATAATGGGAATGGTCAAGGGAACAACGGAAGAGAATCGCAAGGGAATAATGGGAATCAGCAAGGGAACAACGGCAGAGGGTCCCAAGGGAATAATGGACATCAGCAAGAGAACAATGGCAGAGGGTCTCAGTAAGGAAAGCTCCTACCACATAATATTTAGTGAAAGAAAAATCTATAGAATATTGAACGGAGGGGAGATTCCTTCCATCTGAAGATATTTTTTAACATTTTTTTAAAATGACGGACATAAAATCGTATATCCTTTCGAATTATATATATGGATATCATTAATGTTTATATAAAAGGGGAGAAAAAATATGAAAGAAATGTATGAAGAAATCACTGAAGTATTGAAGGTATTAGCACATCCTGTCCGTTTATCATTAGTAAAAATAATGCTTGCAAAAGGTCCTATTAACGTAACGACAATGTATGAAACATTACAAATGCCTCAAAGTACAATTAGTCAACATTTATCTAAACTAAAAGCTACTAAAGTCGTTACAGGTACTCGGAAAGGATTAGAAATTTATTATGAGGTAACAGATAATCGTACAAAAGCGATATTATTAAGCTTGGCTTAAAGGGTAACTGTTTAGATTTCAAAATTAAGTAAGCAATTCAGCGACTATAATTTTCTTATTAACATTAGTCGTATGTGTTGTTGTTTTTAATTTGTTTAATACATTTCTTTATTAGGGTCTTGCCGTATCACTATCAAGCTAAAGTTTAAATGGATTATAAAAATGAAAGTTTTCTTATTAGGGTCTTTTTGTTAGCTTGATAGTGATGTGCCATTCCCACTAGTATGTAAAGAATTTGGTAGTTTTTTTAGTCATGTAATCTTTTGATCTGATGGTCTTTTCCCCATTCAAATAGTTCATCCATAATTTGCATTAAAGATTTTCCATGTTCGCTTATTGTGTACTCAACCTTTGGTGGTACTTCTTGATATACAGTACGATGGATAATCCCATCAGCCTCAAGTTGCCGAAGTTGCTGTGTGAGAACTTTTTGTGTAATGTTTGGAATTTCTCGTTTTATTTCATTTGTTCGCATTTTTCCATCCGCCAAAACACATAAAATATGAATTTTCCATTTTCCACCGATCACGTCGAGTGTCGTTGCGATTGGGCAATTATCATTTTGATTCATATAACACCTCCAAAGGTACTTTAAGGTTCCTATAGCACTTTAAAGTACGTACTTTTCAATTATATGTGACCCATTCATACTAATACTAAAGCGTTTGAATTATTTATAAGGGGGAAGAAAATATATGAAAACACTTGTAATTGTAGCACATCCTGATATTGAAAAGTCTCGAATTAATAAAAGATGGGTAGAAGAACTTGAGAAATATCCAGATGAAATAACGGTGCATGAATTATATAAAGTGGCACCAAATTGGGAATTTAATATTGAAGAAGAACAAAAGCTGTTAGTAGAGCACGACCGATATATATTCCAATTTCCACTCTACTGGTATAGCTCACCACCATTATTAAAAAAATGGTTCGATGATGTATTAACATATGGATTTGCCTACGGATCAAAAGGGGATAAAGTGAAGGGGAAAGAATTTGGTGTAGCTATTTCTATAGGTGGGTTAGAAAAAGATTATAAAAATAGCGGAATTACAATGGATGAATTAACGAAACCATTCCACGCTACGAGCTTATATACAGGAATGGAATTTATACCATCATTTTATTTATATGGTGCGGAATATGAAATCAGTGATGAAGAGATTGACAAAAGTGCACCTGAGTATGTGAAATATGTGATGAATAAGGAGTATTCTAATATATAAGGAGAAATAGCCATTTACTTGTTAAGTAGATGGCTATTTTTGTTTATCCCGCATTAACCGCCCGTAAGGTGTGGACTAATAATCAGTCGGGATGAACACCTCACATCGACTAAAGATTCACTTCATTTAAATTCACTAAGTTTAATCTTTAGTAAATTAATAGTTAATCTGGTAAAATAAAATCCTAACATATATAAAGGGGAGTTTTACTTGAGAACGATGCGACAATTATTACAAAAAAGAGCAATGCAGTCACCAAATTTGGAAGCGCTTATCGGTGGAGAGAAAAGGTATTCGTTTCAGCAGTATAATGAACGAGTAAATCAGCTTGCACATTATTTGTTACATACCGGTGTGAAAAGAGGGGATCGTATAGGAATTCTATGCAAAAATAATCATCCGTTTCCAAGCGTTATGATGGCAAGCTTAAAAATTGGAGCGGTATTTATTCCGCTTAATCATCAGCTTACTGCTTATGAATTAGAATCGATTGTAAAAGAAGCGAGATTAAAAGTATTAGTTATTGATGATGAATTTAGTGAAGTTGTATTAAAGATTAATGGAGTTAAAGAAATTCCTTATGTAATTGAGACGACAAAAGAAGGGTTTGGCTTATTTGAATTAAAATTAAAGAAACAGCCAATAACAGAGCCGAATGTGGAAGTTCATGAAGATGATGATGCCATTTACTTATTTACTTCAGGAACGACTGGACAGGCAAAAGCATGTGTAATTGGTCATAAAAACTTACATCATTATTTTACTGAAATTGCGGGGCAAAGAGAAATTCCAGCAGGTGAACGCTTTTTATCAGTGCACCCATTGTTTCATATGAGTGGCGTGCTTTCTATTTTAAATTGTATTTATCATGGCGTTACGATGGTCTTTTTAGCTGATTCGAATCCTACTCTTATTTGGGATAAGATTGAAGAAGAGAAAATTACTACAATGCTTGCGTTCCCAGCTGTTTATAGTTACATGCTTGATGAATTAGATAATAAAGAGCGCAACATTTCGACCTTTAAAGTAGCGCAAAGTGGTGGTACAAAAGTGCCAGAAACACTTATCCAAAAATATATGGAAAAAGGAATATATATGGTGCAAGGTTATGGGAGTACAGAAGGTTGGGTAGTAACTTCTTGGCATCCAAATATGGGAAAAGAAAAAATGTCTTCTGTAGGGAAAACTTTGAAACATGTAGAGCTGAAAATTGTTCATCCAGAAACAGGTGATGAGCTAACAACAAATGAAGTTGGAGAAATTCACGTGAAAAGCCCGTACATGTTTAAAGGATATTGGAATAATGAAGAGGCAACAAAGAAGGTAGTAAAAGATAATTGGTTTAACATGGGTGATGCCGGTATGATAGATGATGATGGATTTCTACATATTATGGGAAGATATAAAGACGTTATCGTACGCGGTGGTGACAACGTATATCCAGATCAAGTAGAAGATGTAATTCATGAAATAAATGGCGTTTTAGAAGTTGCAGTAGTTGGGATTCCAAATGACTTTTGGGGGGAGGTTCCAACAGCTTACATTGTAAAGGACATTCAAACGTCTTTAACAGAAGAAGAGATTATTCAGCATTGTAAAGAAAAACTAGCAAGCTATAAAATACCAGAAGTTGTATTTATGGACGAATTACCGAAAAACGCTTTAGGGAAAGTGTTGAAGAGGGAATTAAGGGATGTTTTTCTTGTAAAATAAAAGGTTATTAAATAATGAAGAATCCAGTTATGTAAAAAGCATAACTGGATTTTTGTTTATAAAAAACATAATGATTTACTAGATTTTGTATTTTGTGTAAGATAATAAAGAATATTCAATTAACGATTAAAGGAAGAGATATAAATGAAGCTGCCACTATTACAAGTAGAGACAGAGAGACTGATTATTCGTCCATTTCAAAAAGAGGATTATGAAAGTTGGTTAGATGGATTCAATAAGAGGTTACCATCTCAATATAAATACGATGATGGCTATCATGACATGTCGTCTTCAACGAAAGAATGGTTTACGGAATGGATAAGAGGATTTGATGAGGCGGCACGACGGGATGAAATGTACGTATTAGGCATATTCCGAAAAAAAGATGGAGCGAATATTGGAAAACTAGAGCTTATTAAAATTTTACGTATGGATTATCAATGGGCAATGATGGGTTATTCTATTCATAATCAATATTGGAAAAATGGATACGGAGTAGAAAGTGTAAAATCTGCACTACCGTTATTTTTTAATAGTCTTCAATTTCATAGAATCGAATTACATATACATGTTGATAATGAGCCATCCGTTCGTCTTGCGGAAAGAGCCGGATTTTCCTTTGAATGTAAGAGGGAAGCATTTTCGCAGGAAAATGGTAGGTGGGTAGATTTTCTTATTTATTATAAAAATAAGGAGATGAGTATATGAGGGTACTTATTACAGGTGGAAATCGTGGATTAGGGTTACAGTTAGTGAAAGTGTTTCATGAAAATGGACATATTGTTTATCCGCTAGTTAGAAGTGTGGAAGCGATAGAACAGTTAAAACAGATGTTTTCTTCTAGATGTTTTCCTATATTAGCAGACTTATCGATTGATGAGAGTACGGAGCAAATTAAAAAGCAGCTTGAGGAATATACAGAGTATATTGATCTAGTTATAAATAACGCTGGCATTACTGGGAAGGAGACTGAGGTTTTACATACAAATTCAGAAGAGTTAACGGACTTATTTAATATTCATTGCTTAGGTGTAATTCGAGCTGTAAAAGGTACATATGTGACTTTAGCTAAATCGGATCATCCGAGAATAATAAATGTGTCCTCTCGATTAGGTTCATTGCATAAAATGGCGAACAAAGAGTTTCCACAAGGTAAGTTCTCATATTCATATCGAATTGCTAAAGCCGCACAAAATATGTTAACGCTCTGCTTACAACAAGAGTTTGAGAATAAAGGAATTCGTGTAACCGCAATTCACCCTGGAAAATTAAAGACTGACATTGGTGCCTTTGATGCGAATATGACTCCGGCTGAAGGAGCACAAAATATATATGATTGGGTAATAGATTCAAATGAGAAGGTTTCAGGGAAGTTTATTGAGCCGGGTGTAGGTGAAATAAAGTGGTGAAGTACGATCTTACAGTTGTTCAAAATTTATTTGGTCCTTCGAGAAAAGTATTAAATGGTTTACCAAATGCAGTAACGATTGAAGAAATAGAAGAAGATGTTTTTTATAGCGCACAAACTTACAAAGAAAAGGTAAGTAGATTTGAAGAAGTTTGTTTTAACTGGGAGTTAAAAAGAGCGAGTATTGTATTAAACAAAAGGTTTAGTAGTTATAACGCAAGTGTACAAGTGTTACTTGATGAGGGCTTTGATTTGTACGCGACAAAGATAGAAGTGTGTAGAGAGTTGAACAATATAGAGGCGCTTGAAAAACAATATACATATCGCTCGATAGAAGAAGGGACATTATCGGAAAGAGAATTCACATGCATTTGGGAGCAATGTATGTTGGAATCAGGAAATCGACCGTCAATTCTGAATGTCGATGAACATTTGCATTCAGTGCAAACAGAGTTAGGTAAAGGTTGGGAAAAGTCATGCATTGTTTTTTATGATAAAAATGAGCCGATTGGTTTGTCCATACCACATATAGAGCCTGGAACAGAAAGTGAAGGACGTTTATTTTACTTTGGGGTAATGCCTTATTATCGCGGGAAAGGAATTGCTTCCCAACTGCATCTTCAATCTTTACATATGTTAAAGGAAATGGGGGCTACTTATTACATCGGAAGCACACATACTTCAAATGAAAAGATGCAGAGGATATTTTGGAGAAATAATTGTGTGATAAAAACGGAGATAGAGAGTTATTATAAATTATTTAAAAAGGGTTAGGAGATAGGTAAATGAAGAACATAAACGTATTTCATCACCTCATTCTGGAACGATTGAAGATCCAGTGACAGGAACAGCTTCAGGTGTAATGGGAGCGTATTATGCGACGTATTTGGAGAAAGATTTTGACCATGAACTGGAGTTAATCGTTGAGCAAGGACAGGAAATAAATAAAGATGGTCGTGTAATGGTTTATGTAACGAAAGATGTAGAAAATGATAACTTACAAATTGATATTACTGGAACAGCGGTATATGTGAAAGAGTTTGAAATTTCAATATAAAAGAATGAAGCCCAGTATATAATCGGGACTTCTTCTTACCTGTTCAACACTTCAATATACGAAGCATCCCCAGCTGTTCTAATAGTAGAGCGGAAATTATTGTTTTCTAACGTTTCAGCAACTTGTTTTAATTGCTGTGCATCATCGTGATGAATGAGTAAACTATCTGCACCACTTTCTTCTATATGAATATGCTCAACATTTCCAATCGCTTCATGTATAGCTTTTAAAAATTCAGGTTTCATATTGTCCTCCTATATGTATGTAACGTCGTTAAATAGTATTTCCTTATTTTTGAAATATAAAAGTAAATGAAAGGAGAAATGAAAATGAATATAACGCAGTTCAAAGAACATATTACATCACTTTTTGAAGAGCATCTTAATAAATACGGTGATGACGAGTATGGCTTCACTCACATTAGTAAAGAGGAATTTCACAAAATAGGTTACACGACAAATTTGACGCTAGAAACAATTGAAGAAGCGTATAGAAATGGTGTCGATATGATAGTTACACATCATGCACCGTGGAGTTTTCTATTCGGTATGGAAGAGGCTTGTATTGAGAAATTAAAAGAATATGAAATGAATCATTTTTGGATTCATTTGCCGTTAGATTTTGTAAAGTTTGGCACGTGTACGTCGTTATTTAATGAAATTGGGATAGATACAATACTGGAATATTCCACGTATGAGGAAGAAGAGCTACCGGGAATAGGAGAATATAAAGAAGCGATTCCGTTTTCAAATTTAGTTGAAAAACTTGAAGAGAGAATGGAAGAGAAAGTGAAGAGCTGGAAAAATCATGACAGGCCAGTAAAACGGATTGCGATATTAACAGGTGCAGGAAACAATACAAACCTTATTGAGCGTGCGCTAGAAAAAGGTTGTGATACGTACATAACGGGAGAAAAAACATTATATACAGTGCAACATGCGAAATTTAAAGGCATCAATTTGATTGTAGGAAGCCACACATTTACAGAAGTATTTGGTGTAGGAAGTTTGGCTCGTAAGTTAAAAGAAAGAGATCGTGCAATAGAGATTATTAGATTAAATGAAGAGCATTTGGAGTGAGGGAAATGGTAACTATATGCGCAAATTATGGGGAATCAAAAGTGAGGTTAACGTGGAAAAAAGATTGTATATTGCCAGAATACGAAAGAATCACGAGTGTTCACGGTTTTTGTTTTCATAATAATAATAAGGTTTTACTGATAGACCATGAGCAGCGTGGTTGGGACTTTCCTGGTGGGCATATAGAAGAAGGGGAACTACCAGAAGAATGTTTTAAAAGAGAAGCGTGGGAAGAAGGTTATGTAAAAGGAGAATGTACTTTATTTGGATATATTATCGTTGACCATAGTGATAATCCAAATTGGAATGAAAATAGTCCGTATCCAAAAGTAGGGTATCAGCCGTTCTACCGGATGGAGATTAATGAAGTGCATAAGTTTGACGGTGAGTATGAATCCGATAAAAGGATGTTTGTTAGAGTAGAAGAGAGTGCAGCGTATCATTATAAATGGAATGAATTATATGATGAAATCTTGAAGGAAGCCGTTTTGATAAAATGAAAATTAATTTCTGCAATATTAAGATGTTAGAAGGGATTCTCTTGCGATTGTCAAATAATAGTAAAGTTGTCTTTCGAATTGGGGGAATCTTCGGAATTAAAGGGTGAGAGAATGGACATTTCAATAATTGCTGCACAACTAGTTAAGGAGAAAGTTATTTCACATGATCCAAATAGCGTAAAAGCGTTGAACGGAGGAACGACAAGTACTGTATATTTGTTGGACGAAAAATATGTAGTAAAGCTGAATGAAGCGGAAGTAATACGTGAAGAAGCTAATTTTCTCTCATTTTATGAGGAGAATAGTTTATTTTCAAAGCTTTTGTATAAGGAACCTTTACATACATATTTCGTGTATTCTTTCCTTGAAGGTAATACTTTGTGTAAACAAGGATATAAACGAAGTACGCTTCGTACACTTGTAAAAGAAGTTGTCAATAAGTATAAAATGGTTCCAGGGGCAGAAGGCTGGGGATGGAAAGAAAGTCCGGTTCAATCTTGGAATGAATTTTTAACGGCAAATGTGATGGAAGCTTATGAAAATGTAAGACGTTACATAAGTGAGGAAGAGTATAGAATTGTTCTTAAACTAGCGAATAGTCCAAATAGGGGGACTGGAATAAATCAGCCATTTTTATTACATGGTGATTTCGGATTTCATAATTTTATATTCCAAGAGAATGAGCTGTATGGAGTAATTGATCCATTACCAGTACTAGGAGATCCTATATACGATTTAATTTACGCGTTCTGTTCAACACCAGAAGATTTGACGAAAGAAACCATTCAGTATGTGATGAAACAATGTGTATTTCGTAAAAGGGACCGAGATTTATATGAAGAACTAGTAATAGGTTTATATTTGCGTATCGATACATGCTTAAGACACCACCCAAAAGATTTAGAAGATTACTTAGAAGCTTGGCGTTATTGGATGGGCGAAATTGAGACGACTTGATAGCACAAATATTGGGAGGGGGAGATAGTGAAATGAACATTTCAGAAGCAAAAAGAGATTTAGCACAAAAAACGAAGAAGGGATTTCCTGTTATAATAGCTGGTCTTTTATTTTGGATTGTAGCGAGCATAACTGGTGTTCTTCTTTCAGAAAGGCAAGTTGTGTGGGTATATTTAATTGGTATGGGCTGTGTGTTTCCTTTCGGCTTAATGATAGCTGCTATATTAAAAATTGACATGTTTGCGAAAGGAAACCCGCTAGGGACTTTAGCTGGAGTAATTGGTGGGATAAATGTATTGAATATCCCGTTTGTATTACTTGCATATTTTCAATTTCCGGAGTGGTTACCTTTTGTAGTAGCGATGTTAATAGGTGTTCATTTTTTACCATATGTATGGATTTATGAAAGTAAAAGTTATGGTTTTTTATCAGTAGGAACTGTATTAGTAACGTCAGTATGTGGGATTCTTTTTGCGGGAAAAGGATTTATTGTAATTCCTATGGCGGTTACAGTTGTCTACTTTATTACTCTTATAAGCGTATCACTTGAAAATAAAAAAGCAGAAAACGATCAACAAATATCAGCTTAATAAAAAATTAAAGGGATAGGGGAATAACTATGAATAATTTCGTTTGTACAACGTGCGGAGTACAGTATGCAGCGAGTGTGGAAGAACCGGTAAGTTGTGTTATTTGTGATGAGGAGAGACAATATGTTAATCCGAAAGGGCAGTCATGGACAACTTTAGAAAACTTGCAAACGAGTGATACATATAAAAATGAAATTATAGAAGAAGAAAATGGGCTTTATAGTATTACGACAAAACCAGAATTTGCGATCGGTCAGACGGCATTTGTAGTAAAAACAGAGTCATATCGTTTGCTGTGGGATTGTATTACTTATTTAGATGAAACGACGATTGAGAAGATAAAAGAGTGGGGCGGATTAGATGCGATTGCACTGTCGCATCCGCATTATTATTCAACGCAAGTAGAATGGGCAGAAACGTTCGATGTACCAATTTATATACATGAAAACGATAAAGAGTGGGTTATGCGCCCGAGTAGTCGTATTATTTATTGGACTGGTGAGTCTTTACAATTAGCAGATGGAATTACTGTGCATCGTCTCGGAGGGCATTTTAGTGGCGGTTCTGTATTACATTGGGAAGAAGGAAATGATGGGAAAGGTATATTATTAACAGGTGATATTATTCAAGTTGTAGCGGATGGGCGGTGGGTGAGTTTCATGTATAGTTATCCGAACTTAATTCCACTACCAGCAAGGAAAGTGGAAGAGATGGCGAATCGAGTGAAGCCGTTACAATTTAATCGTCTATATAACGCCTTTCACCGAGTAGTAAAAGAAAATGCAAATGAGGCAGTTGAACGTTCTGCGGAAAGATATGTGAAAGCGATAGAAGGAAAGTTGTTTCATACGTAAAAGGAGTGCTAGATTAATGAAAACGTTAGTATGCTTTGGCGATAGTATTACAGCTGATGAAACATTTTTTGATGGAACGCCGAGGTTAACACCACGTTTGCAAGAGATGTTTCCAAATTGGAAAGTGGTTAATGCAGGTATTCCGGGTGATAATACGCTCGATGCACTACAAAGGATTGAAGAGGATGTATTATCGCATGAACCAGACTTTGTAACAGTTTTTATCGGTACGAATGATTCGGTATTATTTGATCCAGTTCCATTACAGTCGTACAAAGAAAATTTAGAGGGAATTGTAAATACGATCTCACCAGAAAAAGTATTACTTATTAGTCCTGCACCAGTTGATGAAGCAAGGCAACATAATAGAACGAATGAAGTACTCGGTCAATATGCAGACGTGGTTGAGGAAGTGGCGAAAGAAACAGGAAGTCATTTTCTCAATTTGTACGCTGAAATGATTCAAGAAAAGGATTATAAGAGATTTGTAGAAGATGATGAAAAAGACGGTTTACACTTCGGACCACAAGGTTATGAATATTTAGCGAAGTTAATTTGTGAAAAGTTAAAAGGGATTTTGTAGGAAGCAAAGCGTGGGCGCTTTGCTTTTTTGTATTTCTTGTAATGAATTCGCGTGTATTAATTTGGCTTTTTCGGTATTCACACGAGTAAAATATAGTATCTTTTCGCAAGGACATTGTAGCACTGTAAAAATGCAAACACCTTACTATATTTTAATTAATCAAGGAAGTAGACAATTCTTGTACTAAATGTTTAGTATCTATAGCACTTTAAAGAACATACATTTTTAATGTGTTAAATATAATTCATAATAGCACCAGTAAGAAGAAAACAAGCGTTACGGTACTATAGAGTCTGGTAATTCTAAAAAATGTCAATGTGGTATAAGACAATTAGGGAGGTTAAAGATATGAGTACTTCAAATTTGAGTGAAATAAGTAAACAAATATTAATAGAGGAGGAAACACTTCAATTTTCCTCTTTTACAAATGAAGATGCCTTGCAATTAGGTTTATTTATCGTTGAAACAGCAAAGCGAGAGGGAAAGTTGATTGCTGTTGATATAACCAAAAATGGTGTGCAATTATTTCATTTCAAGATGACAGGGACAACTGAGGAAAATACGAAATGGATTGAGCGTAAAAAACGGGTCGTTTCCCTGCATAATCATAGTTCGTATTATATGCAGATAGAAAGTGAAATAAGCGGAATTCCATATCATGAAAAATACCGTTTAGATGGCTCGGAATATGCTGCGTTTGGTGGATGTTTTCCTATCCAAATAAAAAACGTAGGGGTTATTGGAATGATAACCGTCTCAGGATTACCACCAGAAGTAGATCATGAGTTGGTTATAAGGGCAGTTAAAAATCATTTAAATCAATAATAGAAGTAATTTTAATGGTTAAATAAAAAGGCGAAAATGAACATATTCCTGTTCGTTTTTGCCTTTTTATTATTTCTTTTTCGGTCTACGTACTAACTCGCCGCCACAATTTGGGCAAACGTTTTGTCTTTCCTCTGTACATGGTGCACAAAATGTACATTCATACACGCATATGTATGCTTCAGAATCAGGCTGAAGGGAATGGTCGCAAATTTGACAGTTTGTTTTCATTTCTAATGCCATCGTAATCCTCCTCGTTATTTGAAAGTTCTTAATTTAATTATAATTAATATTGTAGTGGGTGTCCTTTTTAAATGAAAAGAAATAGACGGATTATGTTGTTGTTTGAAATGAAATAGGTCCATTTGTTTTAAAATTGATTATTTAGTGCAGTTGGAATATTATGAAATAGTCAAAAGACAACAGGGGGTATATATTTTGACTAATCATAACGACTATTTTCGTGTAGAAGAGGATGTAAATTACAATAGTTTAAAAGCGGATTGTGAAAAATGTTTTGGATTATGTTGTGTAGCATTACCGTTTGCAGCATCAGTAGATTTTGCGGTGAATAAAGATGGTGGTAAACCTTGTACAAATCTACAATCAGATTATAAATGTAGTATACATAGAGATCTTAGAGGAAAAGGCTATAAAGGTTGTACAGTATTTGAATGTTTCGGTGCTGGACAAAAGATTTCTCAAGTTACGTTTAAAGGAATTGATTGGCGGACAGATGCCGAGCATGCGAGAGAAATGTATGATGCTTTTCCGGTTATGCATCAGCTTCATGAAATGCTTTGGTATTTGAAGGAAGCTATTCTATTAAAGGCGACGCAGACAATTCATAAAGAGCTGAAGGAAGCAATTGAAGAGACAGAGCGTCTTTCTAATTTAAGTTCAGATGAGTTAATGGAAGTAAATGTGCCATTACACCGTGCAGAAGTGAACATTCTCCTTTTAGAGACGAGTGAATTAGTATGGAAGGAAATGAATGTTGCACGTAAAAAACGAATCAGTCACCGCGGAGCAGATCTTATGGGAGCTAACCTTAAAAAGAGGGATTTACAAGGAGCAAATTTAAGAGGAGCTTATCTTATTGCGGCTAATTTACGAGATGCAAATTTAAGGGGAGCGGATCTCATCGGAGCAGATTTGCGAGATGCAGATATTCGCGGGACAGATTTTACAAATAGTATTTTTCTTACGCAAGTGCAAATTAATGCGGCGAAAGGGGACAAATATACGAAATTACCGAAAGTGTTGTCTCGTCCAGTTCATTGGACTACGTAAAGAGTATGGAGTGAAATAGTTTGGATATTTTTCAGTATTTAGAGGAAATGCAGGAAGCCGTATTTTCGTTATCGGTATCTCAAATAGAATCGAAGTATTATGATATTTGTCGCACACTAGCGTCAAGTGAGGATGCGGAGCGAATTAAATTGATTCCATTAGATTCATACAGGGAAAGTATGAGGATAGGTTTGAAAGAAGCTTTAGAAATTACTGCAAGTGAAGAGGTAAAAGCAATTTATTTTGAATATGATCTTGATAATGAGTGGGATAGTCAGTTCTATGTTTGTGACGATTACATGTTTCTTGAAGTAGAGGATGATGATTGGGCCAGTGATTGGACGGATGAAATAGAAGGACCATCTTTAGGAGAGCTAGCTGATATTTATGGTGAAAATGGCTTTGATTCAGATAAAAAGGCTGTAGGTATTACTCTATATTTAATCGCAAGAACAGTGTGTAGTTTTATCAATGCACGTAGTGGTTTGCAAAGTAATATACCAATTTGCATTGGTTTTCACGACCAAGACCCAATTATGCGAACAGGCAGAGACTAAGTCTCTGCCTGTTTTTTATACTACGTTCTCTTTTCAAAAGTAGTAATTATAACGCTACATATAATAAGGATACCACCAATGAAAAAGTTACTACTTAACGTCTCATTTAATAGGAGCCAGCCAAGTATTGAACCGACGATAGGTTGAAAGAAGAAAAATAATGAGCCAATGCTAGCATCCATTAATTCTAACCCTTTATTCCAAAGAAAAAATGCACCTGCGGTTGAGACAATTCCTAAATAGAGTACGCCTAATAATACGTACATGTTTATATGTTCAATAGGACTTGATTGGAGTTCCCATACCATAAAAGGTGTAATGAAAAAGAGTGAAAAGAATATTGCGTACGTTGTAATAATTAAAGATGAAAATCGAGCGGAAGCGATTTTTACATAAATGGACAGTAAAGCCCACGTAATAGCGGCTCCAACTAAAATGATTGTACCGATAAAATAGGAGCCGATTTCAATATCCCATCCGATAACGATAATGACACCGATTGTCGCTATTATAGTTGATAAAAGTCTACGAGTAGTTAGTTTCTCTTTTAAAATGAACGCTGCAAATATAACCATAAATGCAGGTGTAGCTGATGTCACTAAGGAGCCTGTATGAGCATCGGATAATTTCGTTCCGATAAATTGACATGTGATTGAAATGAAATACCCGATGAATCCAATCCAAGCAAATAATAGCCAATCTTTTTTGTGGATGGGTACTTTTTTCTTTTGCTTTTTTTCAGTTATTTTCAAAATCACATATAAAACAACAAAAGCGATAATAAAACGTAGCCAAACGAGTGTAAGTGGCGGGATAAAGTCGAGTACGTATTTACTAACGACGTACATACCGCCCCATATACTTGCTGCTAGAGATAAACATATAGCTCCTAAAATTGTTTGTTTCATTTGAATTACCTCCGTCTATTTTTAGGGTTATGATTTATTCCCTAAGACGAGGCATAGTGCACTAGTTATATGAATGCCCGTCTTAGATTATAGACGGACTACAGGTTGATCGTTTTCGAATGAAGTGTTGTAGTACATGAGCGCATTCCTCCTTCATAATTTTATAATGATATTATAACTTAATTTTCAGTTTATTGGGATGTTAATTGTACGGAGTTGATTCTTTAGAAAATGGTGGTTGTCGAAGAAAGCATAGTATATGGTAGAAAAACATATTTTAAAAATAAAAGAAACCAATTACATAACTGATAAGTATATTAAGAGTAGGATGAAAAAGTAGATTAATAGAGAAAGAGGAGGAGATTATTATAACTACAACCGTTATTTCTCATTTTTACAATGAAGAGTATTTATTACCGTGGTGGCTTATGCATCATACGAAACTGTTTGATCATGGTATTTTAATTAATAAAGGTTCTACAGATCGTTCAGTCGAAATTTGCAAAAAATTCGCACCGCATTGGGAAGTGCGAGATTCTACAAATCCAGAGTTTGATGCATTAGCGACAGACCATGAAGTGATGAGGGTGGAACAAGAAGTAGAAGGTTGGAAAATGATTTTAAATACGACTGAGTTTCTTTGTGTGCAAGATAAAAATCAGTTTTGGAAATCACTAAATGAATTGGGAGAGAGGATGTATTGGCTGGAAGGGCTTATTATGGTCGATGATCTTAACTATAATTATCCGGAACTTAACTTTGGAATACCTTTAATGAAACAGCGATTTCACGGTTACTTACCGGAAGATTGGAGATTATGGAGAAGAGGTAGATTCATTCATAATAATGAACATGGAAGCTACACTGTTGGAAGGCATTTAACTGCACATGAATTTATGAATTACCCACCTCTTGCTTGTATTGCATGGTTTGGATTTAGTCCGTGGAACGATGCGATGAGGAAGAGGAAATTACAAATTGGTCCGACTCTTTCTGAAGGTAGTAAGCATGCAGGAATGGGGACACATCACATTATTACACCTGAAAGATTAGAAGAATGGTATAAGGAATTAGCGAGAGAGACGAAGGATTTACGTTTTAGTGCTGCGTATCGTTATGCTTTTTTATAAATGATTCCCACCATAAAATTGTTTCTTCGATTCCAGTATTTAGATTGTACGTCGGTTTCCAGTTTACTTCAGTTTTTAAACGTTCTACATTAACACCGACGAATAAAGGTTCATCTTTAGAGAAAGGAATCGCACCTAGTTTAATTAAATTTTCTTTTCCTATTTTTTTAGCAATGATAGAAGCTAATTCTTTAATTTGTACAGATTGACCAGAAGCGATATTGATTGTGCCTGTAACATTGCGTTCTAATACTGTTACGAGAGCATCAGCGACGTCACTCACATGGAGGAAATCTCTTAATTGTTTTCCATGTGTACATAGTGCTTCCTCATTTTTTAATAAGGACGTGATAATGTTAGAAACGAGTCGATTCCCTTGTTCGTGAGGGCCATACATATGAAAAATGCGGCTCCAACACATGCTGAGGCCGGTTTGCCCAGCGTATGATTGTAGCCAGGAATGTAGTGCGTTTTTACATAATGAATACGGGGTTTTATAGGAAAGAAGCGGTGAATCTTCAAATAATACGCCGTTAAACCATTCATATTCTGCGCCAGTACCGGCAACGATGACTCGCTTTCCGCCGCACGTTGTGAAGTGTTGAATTAATGAGATACTGGATGTAAGCCAATAGTAATTATTAATAGATACATAACACGCTGGTGGCACTGCTTCCCAAGCTAAATGAATGAGATGACTAGGCTTCATGTCGTAAATGAGTTTTTTTACTTCTTCATCGCAAAGTAAGTTTACTTTATGCCAATGGCAAGAAAGGTGAGAAGGCTTATTTGTATTGTAGGTGGCGTGCACTTCATAGCCCTTTTGTATAAGGGAATTTACAACATATTTACCAATCCATCCACTACCGCCTGTTACAAGGATTTTTTTCATGGCTCAATCACCTCAACTTCTGGAATCGTTACTAAAAATTTGCCGCCCCATTCACGAATGAAAGAGCATTCTTTCATAATTTCGTCTTTCAAATTCCAAGGAAGTATGAGAATGTAATTAGGTTTTGTACGTTTTATTTCTTCAGGAGATTGTATTGGAATGCGGGTTCCTGGTAGAAGGAGATTTTGTTTGTGAGGGTTTTTATCTACTGTATAATTTAGAAACTCTTTTCCTATCCCGCAATAATTTAAAAGGGTGTTTCCTTTAGCAGGAGCGCCGTAACCGATAATTTGTTTGTCTAAAGCTTTTGCTTCGATAAAAAACTTTAAAATACTTATTTTCAATTGTTCTATGCGTTCAGAAAAAAGGAGATAGCAATCTAATGTATCTAGCCCGTGATCTACTTCTTTTTGGATTATATTTGTAACACTGGAATGGATAGTGGATGAGTCACTGTGATGGTTTACAAAAATACGCAATGAACCACCGTGCGTTGAAAGCTCTTCTACATCAACAATTTTCAAATGATGATAAGCTAAAACTTTTTGAAGACTTATAAGAGAGAAGTAAGAGAAGTGCTCATGATAGATTGTGTCAAACTGTTTAAAGGATATGAGGTTTAATAAGTGAGGGAATTCAATTGTTATCGTGCCATCTTGCTTTAATAACGTTTTTAAACCGGCGACAAAATCATGCAAGTTTGGAACATGTGCTAATACGTTATTTGCGACGATTAAATCAGCTTGTGGTAACTTTTTTGCTAAGTCATTGCTGAAAAAATTCACTTCAGTAGGAATTCCTTTTTGGATAGCGATTTCTGCTACGTTTTTCGCTGGTTCAATTCCAGTAGTATTGATGTTTTCTTTTTGGAAGTATTGTAATAAGTATCCATCGTTACTTGCGATTTCAATCACTTTCGAATGGTTTGTTAAGTTGAAACGCTTAATCGCCATTTCTACATATTGCTTAGCGTGTAGTAGCCAACTGGAGGAATAAGAGCTAAAGTATAAATAGTCATGAAAAATATTGTGCGGAGATTCAAATTCATCTAATTGTACAAGTAAACAAGAGTTACAAACAAACGTGTGCAGCGGATAAAATGGCTCCATTTTATATGAGTGTTCTGGAGCTACAAATGAGTTAGCGAGAGGAGAAACGCCTAAATCTAAAAAAGTATTTGTGAGTAATGAGTGGCAAAAACGGCATTTTTTCTGTTCCATTTTATAGCCCCCTTATAAATTTTTGAATGCATCGATTTGTTGTCGCGTGAAAGATTCCATATTTTGACCAGATGCATATTTTTTGTACCAATCAACAGTCCAAGCGATAGAATGATCTGTTGATAATTTAGGAGTCCAACCGAGTTTATTTACTGCTTTTGTACTATCAAGTGTTAAAATAGGTGATTCATAAAGAGTATTTGTATGAGGGGAAAGGATTGTTAGTGGTTGATTCCATAATTTTATTATAGATTGAATGACATCATGAACGGTTCTGTTAAGTTCATTCATCGGGCCGAAATTCCAAGCTGCTGCATATTCGGCGTCTTTCGAAAGGTTTTCAGCTAATAGAATATAGCCATGTAAAGGATCTAATACGTGTTGCCATGGGCGAATAGCGTTTTTGTTTCTAATATTTAATGTATTATCTTGTAAATATGCACGAATGATATCTGGGAATAATCGGTCTTCTGCCCAATCACCGCCGCCGATGACGTTACCTGCTCTTACTGAGGCAAGTTTCAGAGTGTTAGTGTGGAAGAATGATTTTTGATATGATGTTGCAACTAGTTCAGCACAAGCTTTACTAGCACTATAAGGGTCGAAACCTCCTAGTCGGTCAGTTTCCACGAATGCCCGGTTACCGCTCCCATCATTTTCATAGCATTTATCACTTGTAACATTAATGATGCCACGTATACTTTCTATATGCTTTGCCGCTTCTAATACGTGAACAGTACCTAAAACATTCGTTTTAAATGTTTCGATAGGATTTTTGTATGAAGTGGTGACGATTGGCTGAGCTGCTAAATGAAATAGTATGTCAGGGTTATGTTGTTTCAGGGCATGGAATAAAGAATCGTAATCTGTAATATCGCCTTTAATTGTTATGCACTCTTTTGATACGTTACATTGTTCAAAAAGGTTAGGGGTGGATGGGGGGTGAGAAGAATAGCCAACTACTTCTGCACCTAATGAAGTTAAAAAAAGAGTAAGCCATGAGCCTTTAAAGCCAGTATGTCCTGTAATAAATACTTTTTTCTTATTCCAAAAAGATGATGAAGCCATATTACCAAACCTTCCACGGAGCGTTATTACTTTCCCATAGCTCGACTAATTTATTTTTATCGCGCAATGTATCCATTGGATGCCAAAAACCAGTATGTTGATATGCGGCCAATTCGTTTTTGTTTACTAACTGAACTAAAGTGTCTGTTTCAAAAACAGACTTATCTCCACTAATGTAATTGAAAATATCAGGATTTAAAACGAAAAATCCACCGTTAACCCATCCGCCATCACCTAATGGTTTCTCTTGAAAGGATGTTACAGACTGTTTATCTAATACGAGAGAACCAAATCTGCCTGGAGGTTGTACGGCAGTAACAGTAGCTATTTTGCTGTGTTTTTTATGAAATGCCATCAGTTCTTTTATATTTATATTACTTAATCCATCGCCATAAGTGAGGCAGAAAGGTTCGTCCCCGACGAAATTTTGTATTTTCTTAACTCGTCCACCTGTTTCGGTATTTAGACCGGTATCAATCAGTGTAATTGTCCATGGTTCTATACGATGAGAATGGTTAGTAATTGTATTGTCGCTTAAATGTATCGTGAAATCGGACATGTGTAAGTTGTAATTTAGAAAGAATTCTTTAATTGCATATCCTTTATAGCCTAAGCAAATAATAAACTCAGTAATGCCGTAATGACTATACAAACTCATAATGTGCCATAGAATAGGCTTTGTTCCAATTTCAATCATAGGTTTTGGTTTTAAATGAGTTTCTTCCCCAATCCTTGTTCCGTATCCACCTGCAAGAATAACAGCTTTCATTTTTTCCTCCTAATTATAAAAAAAATTTGATATCGATGTTATTATGATATGTACTTAAATTAGAAAGGAACGGGAAATTTCATAGTTATATTTCGTTCGTTTTGGTTTTTTGAATTTAAGTATTTTATTATATAATTAAATTAATAGATTAGATTGTATAAGATGAGACGATAAATTTTGTATAAATTATGAATGATAAACCGTCACGTTTGACTGTACAGTTTATGTATTGTATGATGGTAGTAATATAAACAAGGGGGGAAGATCGTTGGGAAGGTGTATCGAATCGGACAGTTGGCTCTCATGGCTCACGTGTCGAAACGAACGATTGATTATTATACGAATCTAGGAATCTTAAAAGCGGAGCGATCTCAATCTAATTATCGCTATTACGACGAAACAGCATTTGAGACATTACAATTTATTGAGAAGTGCAAAGAAATGCATATGCCGCTTTGTGAGATTAAAGAGAAGATCGAGGAGAAGAAGCTGCTCGGTATCAATGAACACGTTTCGAAACATGTGAATGAAGTGACAGACCATATTCATAGATTAGAAGCAGAACTAACAGAGTTAAAGCCTCTTTTAGATGAATTGACTGATTCACAACGTGAAAAAATATCGAAATCTTTATCTGGTCAAACGACAGCTTTAATACAGACACTTGCTCTATTATTATAGAATAAGTGAAATCCGACCTCTTTAATTTTTGTATCGGGCTATGTTTTCTAACGAACAAATAAGAAAACATTATAGTATACAGGAGGTGGACACCTTAGTTTTTTAACTAAGGGGATTCATTGGAAATATTTAATTTAGTCATGGTTGCGATTTTAATCGCATTTACTGGATTTTTCGTAGCAGCAGAGTTTGCGATTGTTAAGGTACGTTCAAGTCGCATTGATCAGCTTGTTGCGGAAGGGAAACGCGGCGCATTAGCAGCGAAAAAGGTAACAACAAATTTAGATGAATATTTATCTGCTTGTCAATTAGGTATTACAGTTACAGCGATGGGATTAGGTTGGTTAGGTGAACCGACAATCGAAAAGTTATTACACCCGTTATTTGAGAAATGGAACATAAATCCTTCTATTTCATCAGTATTAACTTTTGGTCTTGCTTTTATGCTAATGACATATTTACACGTTGTAGTAGGGGAATTAGCTCCGAAAACGCTGGCAATTCAAAAGGCTGAAAAAGTAACGTTGTTATTGGCAACTCCGTTAATGATGTTCTATAAAATCATGTATCCATTTATTTGGGTATTGAACGGTTCAGCTCGTGTTATAACTGGTTTATTCGGTTTGAAACCAGCTTCTGAACATGAAGTAGCTCATACAGAAGAAGAATTACGTCTTATTCTTTCGGATAGCTATGAAAGTGGCGAAATTAATCAAGCTGAATACAAGTATGTAAATAATATCTTTGAATTTGATAATCGCATCGCGAAAGAGATAATGGTACCGCGTACAGAAATCGTTGGTTTCTATCTTGAAGATTCAGTAGAAGAACACATGAAAGTAATCCAAAATGAACGATACACACGTTATCCGATTTTTGGAGAAGATAAAGATGATATTATCGGTATGGTCAACGTAAAAGATTTCTTTATTCGATATATGAACAACGATCAAGAAGATTTATCATCGATTCGCACGTATATGCGTCCGATTATTGAAGTTATGGAAACGACTCCAATTCATGATTTATTACTGCAAATGCAGAAGAAGCGAATTCCAATGGCTGTTTTATATGATGAGTACGGAGGAACAGCTGGAATTGTAACGCTTGAAGATATATTGGAGGAAATCGTCGGCGAAATTCGTGATGAATATGATGAAGATGAAGCACCACCAATTCAACATGTGAACGAGTATCATAAAATTGTTGATGGAAAAGTGCTTATCTCAGAAGTAAAAGATTTGTTTGGATTACACATTGAAGAAGACGATGTGGATACAATCGGTGGATGGATTATGATGCAAAATCATGAAATCGAAGAAGGACAATACGTTGAAGCAGAAGGCTATGAATTTAAAGTGTTAGAAAAAGATGCTTATCAAATTAAACGTGTTGAAATTCAAAAAATGGAACAAGAACAAGAGAAAGCAGCAACTGTGTAAGTTGCTGCTTTTCTTCTGACACATAATAAAATGTGAAATTAGGAGCGGATATTTTGATTCAAGTAGCCTTACGTGTATATCGATTACAATTGTATACGATCTTTAGTGGTTTACTACTAATGTGGGCGGTTACTCCGTTTGGGAAACAAGTGACAGGATTCGGTATTGGTTTAGCAGTTAGCGCATATTGTCTTTGGCTATTAGCTCGCAGAGTGGAGAAATTAGGAAGAAGTATCGTGATGAAAGAAAAGGCTCCTGGATTAGGAGTTTTAAACCGATTTGCAGCCGCAATATTAGGGGCTATCATTATGTATGAAATTGAGCATGAAATGGAAATGTGGGCATTTGGTACTGGAATATTAGGTGGACACTTTTTAATGATTGCGAATTTAGCCTATGCAAATATGCAGTTAGTAAAAGAAGAAGAGAAGCAAAGAGAACAAGCTTCGAAAAACATAGGGTTATGAGGAAAGGGACCTAATCAGGTTCCTTTTTTGGGTTTAAAAATAAATGATATAATACGAGTGAATTACTGGTACTTATCGAATTTACGCCAAACATAATACGCTTATTTTTGAGGCATTTCAATAGTATGAAAAAAAATTAAAAAAAATTTAAAAACCCATCGATTTCTAAAGCTTATGTATGTTATCATGACAAAAGACTTTTTGAAAGAGGTGGATACCAATGTTACAAGCGTTACTTATTTTTGTGCTTCAAATTATTTATGTTCCAATTTTAACAATCCGTACGATTTTGCTTGTAAAGAATCAAACAAGATCCGCTGCTGGTGTTGGATTGTTAGAAGGAGCTATTTACATTGTCAGTTTAGGTATTGTGTTTCAAGATTTATCAAATTGGATGAACATCGTTGCCTATGTCATTGGCTTTAGTACGGGACTTTTATTAGGCGGTTATATAGAGAATAAATTAGCAATTGGTTATATTACGTATCAAGTTAGTTTACTAGACCGTTGTAATGAATTAGTAGATGAATTACGTCACTCTGGATTCGGTGTTACGGTATTTGAAGGTGAAGGAATAAATTCTATACGTTATCGCTTAGATATCGTTGCAAAGCGCTCTAGAGAGAAAGAACTTTTGGAAATTATTAATGAAATCGCACCGAAAGCGTTTATGTCTTCTTATGAAATTCGTTCGTTTAAAGGTGGATACTTAACGAAGGCGATGAAGAAGAGAGCGTTGTTGAAGAAGAAGAAAGATGAACATGCATCGTAAGAAAAAGGGAGTAGTATGGCTTAAAATAAGTTTATAACCATAATCCTATATGAATACGAAAATGTAAAAGAGAGGAATCTATTTTAAAAAAGATTCCTCTCTTTTTTTAAAAAATAATTTCTCGTATAATTCTAAAAAAATTTAAAGTTATGTATGATTATTTTTTATTGCTCTTTCTCAAATTAACAATTAGCCATATAGCTTGAATAATTATCGGTAATATAAATGCAATTAATAAAACGATAAATGCTACTAATTTCAGCTCGGGTGTTTGAGTAACACCAGTACCATCAACCTCTCTTAGCCAAATGATAGCTGCCAATATCCCAAAAATGGTAATACAAAATATGTTACCAATCCACCAAAAAATCCATCGTCTTTTCATATTAGCACCTCTTATATTTACCCTCTGTTAAAAGTATATTTACGTTCGTTACATTTAAATGAAATAATTATAAAATTAATTTTTTTCAACTGTATATCTAACTTGTTTAAAGGTTGCCATGTCTCCATCTTCGTTATCATCTTTCGTTTGCAAAAGTTGAACTCTTGGCTTGTAGTCCGTCCTATGAGCGTGTTCGATATCTTTAATGTTAAGTCTGTAGGATTCACCATTATTTATTTTTTGTTCCAATACTTTTTTATTGGCTACATAAATAAAAGTCACTTTATTTTCATCAATGCCCTCGGTCTTAATTTCTAATTTATTATCTTTTGTTGTAATCGTGGGTGTTAATAATTCAATACTGCCGTTTCCAGTTTCTAAAGACTGTTCTACTATAGTTGAACATCCGTATAATGTGATTAGGATGAATAGAAGAAGGCTAAATCCTTTTATCTTTTTCACAAGATCCCCCCTAATTTAAAAACCTTTTGATTTGTCATTCCTAGACCGTTAGTGTGGAACATAGATAAATAGCTATTAATCTGACAATATTATACCATAATATGTAAAATGTAACAGGTGTATATTTACTTTAAGGGATAGCTTCAGGATTTTATGTTTTTTATCGTATTGAAAGATACGTTTATTATTGTAAATTCGCATTTCCTAATTCTTGAAAATTGTAATTTTTTAAAGGTGTTTTGTATCTTTACATAGGGATTCATGTTTTTTAGAAATAAGTTTTTTAGTATTTAAAATATGTAATGCAATAAAGCCGATAAGTCCAAATGTACCGAAAATAAGCCAAGGTGCATACATTCCGTTTAAGTTCGATGTAAACGATGTACCGGTATAATTACCAACGATAAAACCAAATGCGAGTGATAGTTGATAAAATCCGAAATAAGTAGCTGTATACGATTCGTTACTGTAATTTGCAATAGCGATATCAGCGTTAGGTAATACGAGCGTTTCACCGATTGTAAATAAAATTACACAAATAAATAGCCAATATGGATGTTGGAATAAAGGAATGAGTAAAAAGGAAATACCCATTAATAAAACACCGTATTTAATAATAGAAAGTGTGTTGTATTTATGAAAGAGTTTCCGGAATAATACCATAAATATGACGCCTGTTATTGCATTTATCGTAATAACTAGTGTAGCGAGCTGGTTGCTATGACTAATGTTTTTCATATGAAGTGGAAGTGCGACAGTAAGCTGAGTAAACATAATGTAGAAGAAAATCATAATAAATGAAAATAAAAGAAAGGTTTTATTTTGAAAGATTGCCTGTATTCCTAATGTAATAGACGTGTTTTCAGTAGAGACTTGGAAGTGATTTTTAAGCAAGTAAAAGATAAGAGAGAATAACAGCATAAGAGATCCTGTTAGAGAGAAAGCATATATCGGATTGAGTAAGAGTAAGAAACCTCCTGCAATTGGTCCGATTATCGCACCGCAATTAAAACTAAGGTTTAAGTATGTAAATAAACTTTTTCTCATATGAGCTGGTTGTGAGCCGAATATGGCGCGAGCAGCAGGTTCATAAAATGCAGTCCCAAAACCGATAAGTGCGGAAGAAATAGAAATTGTATAGAAATCAGAGCATATTCCTAAGGCTATAAATCCGATTCCTCTTAAAAATAATCCGGCTATCATCATAATGATATAACCTGTTTTATCCGCGATTAGCCCTGAGAATAAAGGGATAATTCGAGATGTGATTGTCATAACTGTTAAAACTGTTCCTACTTGCATCGCTGAAAAGTGGAGAAAATTTAATAGATAAATAGCTAAAAAGGCATATACCGCAAAATAACCAAAAGACATGAAAAATGAAGCAATAAGCATGAAACGTATCGGTATTGAGAAAATTTTCATAGAACTCCTCCTAATTTTGTAACCAGTAAAATTAATTAGTGGTTAACGATTTTATATTATAATTATACATAAAGTTAGAAAAAAGTAAATTTTAAGAAAAAGGTGAATGGAATTGAATCAGAACGCACCAAATGAATTAGAATATATTCGGGGATTTTTAAATACATGGAGAATACCAAATGATACGAGAGAGCCAATTGATTTGTTGCAAACAGAAGGTGATATAAAGCAATTTATGAAAAAACATTTTCATAAAGAGTTTCTTTTTCATACGATAGATGAATTGAAACGTTTTCGAGAAGACATTCGGCTAACAATTGAAGGGGAAGGATCGTTGCAAAAGTGGTTAGAAAAATACCCATTTCAAGTACATGTAAAGGAAGATATGAAAGGTATTACATATGAACCAATACACGAAGAGAATGTGTATACAAAAATATTAAGCGTTGTTTTAATAGCGATTCAAGAAAATTTGTGGGGAAGGTTAAAAGCATGTCCGGATTGCCACTGGGTCTTTTATGATCATTCGCGTAATGGAAGTAAAAGATGGTGCGGTATGTATGCTGGAGAAGAAGGAGGAAGAGCGTGCGGAACGATCGCAAAAGTGAAAAACTACCGAGCGAAAAGAAAAGGGAGATCAAGTTATAATGTGTAATTTATATTAGGGGAAGAAAATTGGATGGGGGGATGTAGAATATGAAAGGTACACAAATGTTAGCTTTAAATAAAAAGTGTTGGGATACAGTTGCACCTTATTTCTTTCAAGTGGATTGTTTACCGGAATATGGTCCGTATACAGCGTCTGAAGATGAGATTCATTTGTTTGATTCAATCAGAAATAAAAAGGTTCTTGATATTGGATGTGGAAGTGGGCATTCGTTGCAATATATGGCAGAACATGGGGCAGAGGAAGTATGGGGTCTTGATCTTTCAAGTGAACAAATTAAAACAGCGAAAGAAACGTTAAAGAGTTGGAATCTAAAGTTAATATGCGGAGCAATGGAAGAAGAAGGAGATATTCCGAAAGGGTATTTTGATATTGCATATTCCATTTATGCATTAGGTTGGACTTCAGATTTAGGAAAAACGTTGGAATTGATTTATTCATACTTAAAGCCAGGAGGAAGTTTTATTTTTAGCTGGGAGCATCCCGTATATTCAAACTTACAGTATGGTACAGAAGAAATTGCTTTAAAGTCTTCTTATCATGAGGAAACGCCTATTACGTTTGAAACATTTAAAGGAGAAAATGTGCAAGCGACATTATATAAGAGAAAAATAAGTACATACATAAATGAGTTAAATAGAGCGGGATTTACAATTGAGAGAATAGAAGAGCCTGAACCGTCTCGTGCATTTGATGAAGAAATAGCTGAACCTTCTACGAAATATTATTCTTTATATAAAGCTAGAATAGTGCCAACTACTTTTATTATTAAGGTGAGAAAGTAAAGTGTTTTATAAAAAGAAGCCTATCATTTCAAACAGATGAAATGATAGGCTTCTTTATTTTTTAAAAATTGAGGTCAGATGTGTACTTTTCATATGAAAATGCATTTCATATAAAAGGTGTAATTATTTTGGGGAAGGGGGATTGTTGTGCGTCATCATAGAAAGTGCAAAAAATTTGGAGTGGCACTGCCTCTTCCGCTTATAGGAGAAACGGGTCCTACTGGTAATAGTGGTTCAACAGGTCAAACCGGTCCGACGGGAGCAACTGGTCCTTAAGGTCCACAAGGAATTCAAGGTCCACAAGGAGTAACCGGTCCAACCGGAGCAACCGGCCAGGCGGGAGAAACGGGTCTTCAAGGCCCCCAAGGAATCCAAGGTCCACAAGGGATAACTGGTCCAACAGGAGCAACCGGTCCTCAAGGAATCCAAGGAATCCAAGGAATCCAAGGTCCACAAGGGGTGAGCGGATCAACAGGAGCAACCGGTCCGACGGGAGTGACTGGTGCAACTGGACCGACTGGAATCCAAGGAATACAAGGGATAACTGGAGCAACTGGATCATCTGCTATATCAACAGGTGGTGGGTACTTCTTTTCTACATCAACAAGCACAATTGCGGCAAATGCCAACATTCCAATTAATTCGGGATCAACTGTATATGGAGCTGGCGTATCTTTAACTAGTGCTACAACTGTTACAGTATCGACGCCAGGAATCTATTTAGTAAGCTACTATTTTCAAGGAAGTGCAAATGGTGGGAATGAAGTAGTATCTGTAAGATTACTATTAAATGGAACACAAGTAACAGGGAGTTTTATACAAAATGTAACGACATCAACTGTAGTACTAGAGCCAGCCATTTCAAATACACTTCTTGTGAATGTAGCGAGTGCAAATTCAACGTTTGTATTACAAAATGGCCCATTAGCTGTTGGGCATGTGACCACTATAGCAGGGACAATTACGGCAAGTTTAAATGTAGTGAGGATATTATAAAAAGCACAGGAAATATAAAAACACAAGGGATGTCTTTTTAGACACACCTTGTGTTTTGGATGTTAAATGAACAATTTCTTTATCTTTTTGGTTGAAAAATATGTTGGAAAAAGTATTTGTGATGTAAGTTATCTACAACTTTATTTGCTTGATATGTGCGATGTTGTTCGAGTCGAAGTCTTTGCTCCATCATTTTTATTGCGTGATCAGATAAACGTAACATAATACATCTCTCCTTTTCTATAAATATAGGTCTCTAAAATGATATCGATTCCACATTTTATAGTTAAGGAGGCATACTGTGTAACATAGGCAAAAAGCACCTTCCTCTCCCATTACGCTTACGAGGTTAGCTGTCGGACTCGGGAAGTGAGAGTTTCCCTACTTAAAAAAGATTCGCCCCAAGTAGCATTGCTACAAAAATGGTTCCCCCGCTCCAAAATTTGGACTCAGCAAAAGGTTTTATAAAGTAAAAAATAACATAAATAAACAGATAAGTCAAACTGTTTTATTTTTTCTGTTTTTTTAAGTTTTGTAAGAACTAGACCATCAGGGAGTTCTGTATTTGTTACTTCAATGAATCCGTGTTTTTTATATAATGCAATAGCAGGGGTATTCGCTTTACCCGTTTGTACAATGTATGTCATGGAAGAAGGGAACATGTTAAATATATAACTTAGGAGTTTCGTTGCAATTCCTTTTTGAAAAAAATCGGGCGATACAACTAGCCTGTGGATATCCATTAGTTGTTCTTCTTGTACAAAAGAAATAAAACCGACAAGTCTATTTTCAGAAAAATATCCATAGAATGTTTCAGCGCAACTTTGAATATCGTTTACAGTATCATATAAACGGGGTATGGCAGTACTATTTAAGTAGTCTGCTTCAACTTTATAAGCTGGAATTTGAACTTGTAAAATAGATACTGCTACCTCATGAGAACTGGAAAGTAACTTATGAATCATAGATAAGGAAGCCTCCTTTGAATATGGTATATTAACATAATTGATTTTTGGGTAAGTTTGACAATATTTTTCTTTTTTGCATATAATATATGTATCTCCATACATATATTATTCTTACGTTTATTTCTATAGTAGGATATGGTTAGTGTAAACGAATTTGAAATCTTATATAAGAGTTTTGCTACTCTTGTATTTGATCATACAAACTATAATAGAAATGGAGGACTAGAAATGGGATGGATTATCACATTAATAGTTGGTGCTATTATAGGTATAATTGCTAGTTCTATAACGGGTAAAAATTTTCCAGCTGGTATGTTTGGAAATATAATTGCTGGTTTACTAGGAGCTTGGTTAGGTAGTAGATTATTTGGATCTTTTGGGCCATCGTTTGGTGGGATTCATGTCGTACCAGCATTATTAGGTGCAATTGTGTTAATTCTTATTGTATCATTTGTAGTAAAAGCTGCAAGAAAATAAAGGCTATTACTGATTGTTTTATAAAGCCCTTTTAGGGCTTTTCCTAATTAGAGAGGTGGTACACTTGGAGAAAGTAAATATAAGAAAAAGAGATAAGTTGAAAAAGTTTTTTAAAGAACAAAATTATTTAGCTGTACTACTTGGATTCGCGTTGCTGTTTGTAAATATATTATTACTTACAAAAATATCATTCGTCTTTACACCGTTCGTCGTATTTTTAAAAACAATCTTTTTCCCAGTATTATTAGCGGGAGTACTATTTTATATATTGCATCCATTCGTTTCTCTTTTAGAAAGAAAAGGTGTGTCGAGAATTGTGTCAATTGCCTCGATATATATAATTGTTCTTGGATTATTTGTTTTTCTTGCGGTCACGGTTATTCCAATTATTAAAGATCAAGTAAATGCTTTAATAGATAACTTGCCATATTTCGGGCATGAAATCGAAAGGGCAGCACGTAAATTTGGAGAAAGTAATGTAATTGGTAGAATGCAGGAAAGTTTAAATATTGATTTTGCTAATATCGTAAAAGATTCTACAATGAACTTTACAAAATCATTATCATCAGTAACAGGAAATGTAACTGGATTTTTAAGTACACTTACAGAAGTTGTTTTAACATTTGTCATGGTTCCGTTTATATTGTTCTATCTTTTAAAAGATGGTGAGCAATTACCGAATCACTTTTTGAAGTTTATTTCAGAGCAAAGACAACCAGCTGCGAAGAGAATACTAGATGATATGCATTATGCGATTAGTTCGTATATTAGAGGACAAATTATTGTTAGTTTATTTATCGGTATTATGCTATTAATCGGTTATCTTATTATTGGTATTAAATATGCGGTACTACTTGCTATTTTAGCGATGATTGTAAATATCGTTCCGTACGTAGGACCAATCATTGCAATTACACCAGCTTTAATTATCGCATTTATCGACTCGCCATCAATGGTGTTAAAAGTAATTATCGTTATGATGATTGTACAATTAGCAGAAGGTAAATTTATTTCTCCGCAAGTCATGGGGAAAAAGTTAGATATACACCCGATTACTATTATATTTATCATTTTAACTGCGGGAAATTTATTTGGAATTATGGGGATTATTTTAGCAATTCCAGGATATGCGATATTAAAAGTTTTAGTTACGCACGGTTATAGATTTGTGAAGTTGAATACGTGAAAAAAGAGCTAAAACAGAGAAACCTGTTTTAGCTCTTTTTCATTAACAATTGATTTGCGTATTGGCGTGCCCATTGATCAGCTTCTAATATATCATCGAGTGAAGGATCTTTTACGTTATGATGAGCTTCAACTGTATTGTAAATTGTTTTTTCGATATCGAAAAATGCAATTTCATTTTTAAGAAATAGTGCATTTGCAATTTCGTTCGCTGCATTTAATACGGCTGGAGTTGTACCGCCAATTTTTCCACATTCAAATGCATATTGTAGACAGGGGAACTTCTCTAAATTTGGTTTTTCAAAATGCAAACTACCAATTTCTAATAAATTTAATTTTTCATAGGATGAAGGTAGTCGAGTAGGGTAGTGAAACGCATATTGAATCGGCATTCTCATATCAGGAGCACCGAGTTGTGCCATGACTGATCCATCAATAAATTCCACTAAAGAGTGAATGATACTTTCTTTATGAATCATAACATCAATTTTTTCATAAGGAATATCGAATAGCCACTTAGCTTCCATCACTTCAAACCCTTTATTCATTAACGTGGCAGAATCTATCGTTAGTTTTGCGCCCATTAACCAGTTTGGGTGTTTTAAAGCATCCTTCGCTTGTAATGTTTTCATTTCTTCACGTGTTTTATCACGAAAAGCGCCGCCAGAAGCTGTAACAATTAATTTTTCGATTTCCTTATTATTTTCCCCATTTAAACATTGGAAAATGGCTGAATGTTCACTATCAACTGGAATTAGGCGGCATCCGTTTTGTTTCGCTAGTTCGGTGACAATATGTCCAGCTGCAACTAAAGTTTCTTTGTTAGCGATAGCGATATCTTTCTTCGCCTTTAATGCTTCAATTGTTGGGAGTAAACCTGAAACACCGACAACTGAACTTAATACAAGATTTGTATCAGGATGGGTAGATACTTCAATTAAACCATCAGTTCCATATGTAATTTTTGTATTTGTTGAAATACGAGAACGTAATGTGTCCGCTAATTCTTTTGTCGCTACGCTTACAATACGAGGCTGAAACGATTCGATTTGCTTTTCGAGAAGATCGATATTATAATTTGCGGTTAAACCGACGATTTTAAAATGTTCAGGATGAGCGGAAACGACATCTAATGCAGATGTGCCAATGGATCCTGTTGAACCTAAAATGGATATATATTTTACCATGAAAAAACCTCCAAAGTTGTTTCGAGTATTTCTGCAAACCTATATATTATTAGACAATCAAGGTGAAAATTCCTGCTATATAAAACAGAAAATTAGGGTTTAATTGGAAAGGGAATGTGATAAACTGTAAAAAATAACTAAAAAGCAATGAAAGAGAAGAGTACATATTCACAACTTTTCAGAGAGCTGATATTTGGTGGGAATCAGTAAGTGATGAATATGGAATGGGCTCTGGAGCTTCTAGCTGAAATGAGTAGGCGAAGACGGTTACTTCACGTTAAGAAGTTGAAGTGAGCTATAATATAGCTAATTAAGGTGGTACCGCGGGAGTCTCTCGTCCTTTTTTTAGGATGAGGGGCTCTTTTTATTTTGAGAAAGGAGGAGTTAGGATGAGCGAGAAAATTATGTTAACAGGAATTAAGCCGACAGGTTATCCGCATTTAGGAAATTATATTGGTGCAATTAAACCTGCATTGCAAATGTCAAAAAATAATGAAGGAAAAGCATTGTACTTTATAGCTGATTATCATGCGTTAAATGCTGTGCATGATCCAGCAAAGTTCAGTAGTTATACGAAAGAGGTAGCAGCTACTTGGTTATCACTTGGGCTTGGAGAAGATGTTATTTTTTACCGACAAACGGAAGTGCCGGAAATTCTAGAATTAGCTTGGATATTAGCTTGTCTAACTCCGAAAGGGCTTATGAACCGTGCCCATGCTTATAAGGCGAAGGTAGAGCAAAATAAAGAAACGGGATTAGAAATTGATGCAGGTGTGAATATGGGATTATATACGTATCCGATTTTAATGGCAGCTGACATATTACTATTTCAAGCTACTCATGTACCAGTTGGAAAAGATCAAATTCAGCATATTGAAATTGCGCGTGATATTGCGACGTATTTTAATCATACATTCGGCACGACATTTACACTTCCGGAGTATGTCATACAAGAAGAAGGTGCAATATTACCTGGTCTTGATGGAAGAAAAATGAGTAAAAGTTACGGAAATGTGATCCCGTTATTTGCAGAGCAAGAAAAGCTACGAAAGTTAATATTTAAAATCAAAACCGATTCTTCACTTCCAAATGAACCGAAAGAATTGGAAACGTTATTTATGATTTATAAAGAGTTTGCGGCAGAAGATGAAATGCAGTCAATGCGTGAAAAGTATGAAACTGGCATTGGATGGGGCGATGTGAAAAAAGAGTTGTTTCGCGTTGTAGACCGTGAATTAGCCGGACCTCGGGAAAAATATGAGATGTATATGAATGAGCCAAATTTATTATACGAAGCGTTAGAAAAAGGTGCTGAGCGGGCAAGAGAAATCGCGAAGGTAAATTTAGCAGAAATAAAAAAACGGATTGGATTTGAGAGGGAACGTTAAGCGTTCCCTTATTTTTTTATAAAAAAATCGAACGAAATTTAAATTTGTTACCAATATAGATTAAGGGAGGGATAGAAATGGATGCAATTCTCGAATTAAAAATGTTGTTATTTCAAATAGGAACAGAAATTATACCACCTAGTAATCTAAAAGAAAAAATTTTAATTCAAGTTAATCTAATGGAGGAAATAGCATTTAATAATGTTGAGGTGAATAAAGATGAGTGAAATTGTGTTAGCAGTTCAAGGTTTAAGTAAGACTTATGAGAGTGTAGATACAAATGTTAGAGCCTTACAAAATGTATCTTTGGAGTTAAATAAAGGAGAACTTCTTGCCGTAATGGGGACGAGTGGGTCTGGGAAGAGTACATTACTTAATATACTTGGTGCTTTAGACAAGCCTGATGAGGGAGTCGTATATGTAAATGGTGAAGGTCCTAAAAATATGTTTGTTGAACCATATGCGACGGAGTACAGGCGGGATAACATAGGATTCATATTTCAGGCATTTCATTTATTAAAGGATTTATCTGTAGAAGAGAATATTGCGTTACCCCTCATATTATCAGCTGATTCAGAAGAGGAGATACGAGAAAAAACAAATAAAATATTAGATGTTCTTGGTTTAGTAAATTGGAGAAATCATCGACCAGTTCAGCTTTCTGGGGGGCAACAACAACGTGTTGCAATTGGTAGGGCGTTAATAACATCTCCTCCAATTGTTCTTGCAGATGAGCCTACGGGAAATTTAGATTTCAATACGTCTAATGATATTTTACGAGTACTGGTCGATATGAAACAAAGATTCAATCAAAGTATGATTCTTGTTACTCATGATCCTCACATTGCTACGTATGCAGATCGGGTTCTTTTCTTTCATGATGGAGAAGTTGTTGATGATTATACGTGTTCTCATGGAGTAAATGATATAAATATCATTTTAGATAAATTTAAAAGATTAATGGAGAAATCAAAATGATAAAATCAGTACGAGGATTAGGTTTACGCTTTTTTAAGACGAATAAATTTACTGCTATCTCCTCTATAGTTAGCGTTATGTTGACTGTTTCTCTAATTGTTACGATGATTGTATTTTCGAGCCATGCGAAACAGTCTGTTATAAATGAAGTTAAAAAATTATATGGAGATATGGATTTATCTGTTGGATATAACCCTGATCAAAATAAATTGATGGATAAATCTTTACTACAAAATATTAAGGAACAAGAAAATATTGAATACATGTCAAAAGTATTAGTAAATCATTTGCAAGTGAATAAATTGAATACAGCTATTTATACAGTAGGTGTTCAAAATGATTCGTTATCTAAAAGTCGATATCACTTCTCTAAAAATCTATCGAATGAGGAAGTAACATTAAATCATGGATTAGCGGAAACTTTACAAGTAAAAGTTGGAGAAAAGATTGAAATAGAAAATAAATCTTATGTAGTAAAAGAAGTTTTACCTGATATAGAAGCTGGAGGTTCAGCTCCAGATATACTTGTTTTATCGGAAGGTGCAGTGAAACGGCACGTATATGAAAAAACGGGTAAATACAATGAGGCTACTTATGTGTTGATAAAAGCAAAAGCGAATGCAGATGTGCTAGCATTGTCTAGTCAAATTCATAAAATAGACAAAGAATTAAGAATCGATATTGCGGAGGAAGACGAGTTTTTAAAAAGTAACTTAGCGTCATTACATATTTTTATAGTTGTTTTATCTGTATTAATACTTATTATTACTTCGTTATTATTAATGTCTAATTTTGAAGTGTTTTTATATAAATATAAAAGCCAATTTGCTATTATGCGATCAATGGGAGCAACAACGAAACAAATGTTTAAAGTTATATTTATTCAATGTAGTGTAATTAATTTCTTTGGTGGAATATTTGGTTTGTTACTAGCTGTAATAAGTACCCGTTTTTTACAAAGTTGGCTAGAGCATTTATTTGATTTTCAAATTAATTCGATGAGTTTTGACTTTAAAATAGCAATTGTAACAATGATTTGTAGTATCTTTTTCATCGAACTGTTTATGTTATATCCGTCATACAGAAGTTCGACAATATTGCCAGTAAAGCTTATGCGTGAAAATGAAGAATCCGACTTTTCTAATAAAAAAACACGCAGTATTATGGGGAAATTCCTTTTAATTAGTAGCATATTTTTAACTGTTTTAGGTGGATTTGTAGCAAATACTGGAGATATGCAGGCGATAGTGATAGTAATAGGATCTATATTTCTTGTTTTAGGAGTGTATGTTTTATTTCCTATTTATCTTTCTTCGATATTAGAATTATGCCTACCTATGATGAAAAAAATATTTGGAAGGAACACATTTGTTGCTATTAAAAATGTAATTCCGCAAGTAAGGAAAAATACATTTGTTATCTTAATGATAAGTACGATGATGGTGATAGTTGTCTTTGGTTCCACTATTTTTAAAACAATGCAGAAAAATAATGAAAGATATTTAAAACGAGAATTTCCAACACATATTGTTGTGGAAAATCGTTTGAATAATGATTTAACCATTACCTCACCTCATATACAAAATATATTTAAAGAAATAAGTAGTATAAAAGGAGCTAGTACAATTAGTACGAATTCACTGGCAGAATTAAAGCAAGGTAAAAATTATATTACTTTTGACTATAATTTAGGTGATTTAAAGGAAATGGAAAAGCAAGGATTACTGCCAGAAGTACCTGCAAATTTGGAGAATAGTATAATTGTTACAGAAGAGTTAGCGGGACGGTATAAACTTCATGTAGGCGATATCGTTCAATTAGGTCTATTTTCAGAACAGGAACAAAAAGTTAGAGCGACTAGTAAGGTAGAAGTTGGGTTAATTGTTAACGAGCTACCGAATTCTCCTTCGGTACTCATGGATTGGAGTAATGTAACATATAAACAAGATTATACAGTTTTTGAGCGTGCATTTATTAGCTCAAATAATGAGAGAGAGACGTTGGAACAATTAAAGAAATTGAAAGGTCAATATCCACAATTAAAAATAAATAGTTATACTCAATCGTTAAAACAATCTAATTTAATGTTTCAGCAAAGGTGGTCCATCTTCATCGTTGTTATTGTAGTAATTTTGCTTAGTGTAACATTAGGGGTGTGTAATACACTTATAAATAATATTCAATCTAAAAGAAAAGAGTTTGCTATTTTACGAGCAATAACAGTTAATAAAAAGGGTATTGTACAAATTATTTTGACGCAAGTTAATTTATATGTACTTATTGGAATCATACTAGGGGTTGTTATAGGAATATTATTAACCTATATGGTAAGTATAATAGATCGTACACCTTTATTTTTTGATTTCAAACTTATCGTAACGGTAATAGCGGGGATGTTCGGAATAGTCCTTATTATTTTTATCGCTTTTGCTAATAAAATAGGAAAAAGGGATATTGTACAAGAGTTAAATAAGGATAATAAATAAAAATATAGTCAAGATGAATTCCATCTTGGCTATATTAATAGTTCAATTCGACTTCCGAAAGTCAGTAATAATCTTCTCAATAACAGGAGGAAGATTACTAGGTAACTCATCTAGCGGAAAGAAGCGTAGTTCTTTCGATTCCGTTTGGTCGCATACAAGTTCACCATTGAATTCGCGGCAAATATAAACAACGAGTACACCATGTACTTGATCGCCGTTTGGATAGATTTGAAAGAAATCAGGTCCTGAGTATGTACGGAATAGTTCTGGATTTTTAATGATAAGTCCAGTTTCTTCATATACTTCTCGTTGTAAAGCGTCTTCTAACGTTTCGTTATATTCTAAGGCGCCACCAATAATGCCCCAGCGATTAAAATCTGTACGGAGCTGCAATAATATTTCATTTTTCTCATTCAATATAATGGCGTGTGATCCGATTAAAATGAGTGGATGATTTCCTACTAGATTTCTCATGTCTTCAATATAGCCCATATTTCTTCTCCTTATATTTAATAATAATTAGGCAGTTCTTTTAAAATTTTTTCTGTTTTACGTGCTGTAAATGCTAAGTTATGATCATCTTTTGTTCTAAAAAATAATGTGCGTAAAAAGATTTTAATGTTTGCGCATAAAATACAATACTCATTAAGGGAAAGGCGTTTTCTAATTTGAGGAAGCCTTTTTATTTTTTTATAAATAATTGAAATTAACTCATCTTGTGGGAAGTCATGATATAGCATAGATAGTAACGGTGTAACAATTCGTTCATCTTCATTATTATGAAAAAGATCCGATGGGATGAAAATTTTATTTAATAAACAATGAATTAATTCCTCGTACCATTCAAAGGTCGTATAGGAATTGTGAACAATTTCAGAAAAGGCATCAGATACGTGGGCAAGACAATGAGCCCATCCTTTATTTTCAATATAGCCTCGAAAATCCATTTCTAAGTTTGTGTATGTAATGAGTTTGTTTTTTATTTCTTCGATATCCTCCTCTGTAAAAAAGTAGTGCGAGTTAGCGAATTGGAGTATTAATGCAAGTAACGAAACAGTATAAGAACGAGTGAAAACCCCATCTGTAAGTGGGGAGTGAATGTCACAATATAAATACTCATCACTTAAACAAGTTTGTAGAAGTAATTTCAACTGATCATCCATAAGGAATTCATGATGAATGAAATGTGCAAAACATTTATATATAAGTTGGTAACGAACGTAACTATCAGTTGTTCCGATATACTGAAGCATATTGAGCGTTAACTCATTAATATCTATATGTTGCAGTTGCGTATAGTCATTTTGTTGTATAAGCTCTAACTGTTGTTGCAGCGCTGTAATATCCAATGGAGAACCTCCTCCGCACTTTAAAGATGCGATGTTTTCTAGTATTCTATATATTCAAGGACAATCCTGCTCATGCAAGGAGAACAAGTAGAAATTCGAGTATGACATAGATGAGGGAAGTATATGATGACTATAGAACAGTTAGAAAAACATTTTAAAATAAGAAAAAATGCTTCTTCTATAATGATAAAAGAAAATGATGCAGAGGTTTTTACAGAAGAGCAATTAGAAGAGATAATGCAATATTGCGTTGCTGAAGCTGAAAAAGATGGAATAGAAGAATTTCAATTTGAGATTTCTTCAAAAAGCCCAAATTATGATGTGTATAAGAAATGTTTCGAAACGTATTCATTTGAATATATTACTGAAAACATGATTGTATTTAAGGATATATATGAAGTGGAAGATATAAAAAGTGATATTGATTTTAAGCTTATTGAAGAGATGGGCGAAGACGCTTTTTATTCACTGTGGAATGAAGTGACGGGAGAACAAATCGATTATGATCAATTTGTAAATACGATGCTACAAGAAATAGGTGGGCAATGGAAAGAACATTGTTTAACAGCAAGTATCGATGAAGAGCCAATAGGAATTGTAATCCCGCATATTGAAAGAGGTACGTTAGAAGAAGGAAAACTTATGTATTTCGCAGTCGCTCCAAATATGCGAAATAAAGGGTATGAAGCAGCATTCTTTACAGGGGCAATGTTTGTCTTAAAAGAAATAGGCGCATCTTATTATATTGGCGAGACAAATGTACAAAACGAGTGGATGAAGGATGTCTTTGAAAAGAACGGATGTCAGCAGCTGAGCTCTACTGAGCGATATGTGAGAAGGTTTTAGAAGGATGGATGGCTTACTCTCTCGAACTCATTTAGCGGGAATCCGTGTACAACTTATGAACAAGTAAAAGAACTTTTTGCATGTTTGTAAGATAAAAAGAAAAATCGAAACGACAAAGTAAGCGTTCCTATAATACAATAGAGAAGGATTAGACTATACGAAGAAAGCGTTGGTGAAAGTATGAAGCAACAAAGAAATTGGCTACAAGCAACTGTAGAACGAAATGAAGATAATACGTTACATATAAAGTGGGAAAATAATATAGAAGAAGTTCGTATTTATTGGAGTACTTCACCAAATCATATTGAAGAAAATGGAGAATTACTTGTAACAGTAAGTGGGGATTCAGCATGTACAATTGAAAACCCGAGTGAAAATGAGCGTCCATATTTTAGACTAGTAGGAAGTAATGGACAAGCAGTGACAGTAGCTGAGCGTAGATTGCCATTACAAGGTGCGTTTAACTTCCGTGATATGGGAGGATATGAAACGACTGAAGGCCGTAAAGTAAAATGGGGTAAATTGTATCGTTCTGAAGAATTAGCAGGATTAACAGAATGGGATATCGAGTATTTACAGAAGTCGGGCTTAAAGTTAATTTGTGATTACCGTACAGATTTTGAAGTGAAACATAAGCCAAATCCAGATATTACAGGCGCTCGCCAAGTATGCTTACCAGTTATGCAAGACTTGGCGAAAGACTTGAATATAAATGAATTTTTCCAAGTTGGTGACCTTTCTATGTTAGGGAAACCAGGCGAGTATCTTGTGAAAATGAATCAAGATTTCGTAAGTGGTAATGAAGCATTCGTGAGCTTCTTAAACTTAGCGCAAAACCCGGAAAACTTACCGTTAGTAAACCACTGTACAGCTGGAAAAGACCGTACAGGATTTGGCTCAGCATTATTATTACTTTTACTAGGTGTACCGGAAAAAACAGTAATGGAAGACTACTTACTAAGTAACGGTTTCCGTGAAAAGTTAAATGAAAAAATGATGGCCTTTTTAGGTGCGAAATTACAGAACGACGAAAGTAGAGCAATATTAGGTGCAATGTTTGAAGCACGTGCTGAGTATTTACAAGCTGCGATTGATGAAGTTAAAAAGCAATATGGATCAGTGGAAGCATACGCTGAAAAAGCTCTTGGCTTTACGAAAGAATCGTTAGAGGAAATGAAAGTGTTATTGCTAGAAGATAAAGTGAAACTTTAATCAGTGGGGGGGCATCCCCACTGATTATTAGCCTTCACCAATCGGGCGTTAATGCGGGATAAATAATGAGGAGGGAGGCTGATTGGATTAGGCTCCTTTTATTATTGTTGCTATAATTAAGCTATGAGAATATAGGAATTGAGGCGAACATCATGAAATACAAAGTAATACTATTCGACGTAGACGATACATTATTAGATTTCCCTGAAACAGAAAGAAACGCATTACATAACGCGTTTGTACAATTTGGCATGCCTACAGGGTATAATAATTATCTTGCAAGTTATAAAGAGATTAGTAATGGATTATGGAGAGATTTAGAGAATAAAATGATTACGCTAAGTGAATTAGCGGTAGATCGATTTAGACAATTATTTGCTCTTCATAATATAGAAGTAGACGCGCAGCGTTTTAGTGACGTATACCTTGAAAACTTAGGAAAAGAAGTACATCTTATAGATGGTGCAGTGCAATTATGTGAGAACCTTCAAGACTGCAAGTTAGGTATCATTACGAATGGATATACAAAAGTGCAACAATCTAGAATTGGAAATTCGCCTTTATGTAACTTCTTTGATTATATTATTATTTCTGAAGAAGTCGGCCATCAAAAACCAGTGCGTGAGATTTTTGATTATGCGTTTGAAAAGCTTGGGATTACTGATAAATCAAGTGTACTAATGGTTGGAGACTCGCTAACTTCTGATATGAAAGGCGGAGAAGATTACGGTATTGATACGTGTTGGTATAATCCGAGTCTGAAAGAAAATACGGCAGGCGTTAAGCCGACCTATGAAGTGGAGAACCTGCTACAAATTTTAGAAATTGCGGAAGTGGCGGAAGAAAAGGTAGTTTCATTTTAATAGAGTTAAGATTTTTCGATTAGTTGATATATATTAAGTTACGGTAGATATATTTGAAAAATCGTTCATATAAGTTCATATACTATGATATGGAACAAAAAAAGATGGTATCAAGTCAAAAAAATTTTACTGAAAAAAAACAAAAATAACACTAAATAATATATTTAGCTGTTTGTAATTGGTCATTACAAACAGCTAAAAAAAACGATTGCCTCTTAGGATCCAAGCAATCGTTTTTTTATTTTTTTCGGAGATGAAATTTGTATTTTTATACCCTATCTCCATCAAGTTTAAAAAATGTTTGTTCCCCAGTAATGAAAAAAATGAATTTAATTCTCATAAATAACTGTAAAGTGGTAAAAATTTCGTTTTGGGTGTAATTCAAAATCTTAAGTTAATGGGCATGGGGTGGAACCCTTTCCTTGTTTAGACCGGATATCCGCCTGTTGGCGGTGGCCAAGCACTAAATAATCTGCGAATCAGCACAATTTCTCCTAAATGGTAGGAGTTATGAGATGCAATATTCCGTAGAACACCGCCAGGGGTTTCACCAGGCCATTCCTCCAATGTTTTGTCCAATTGAACAGTTTGGGCGATCGTGCATGCCTGTTCAATCCCTTGAAGAAAATACTGAATAATCTGTTGCCACTCTTCCTCACTGCCAGGGCATTCTTCTTCAGGCCAGCTCTCTTTTACATGGGCAGGCAATGCAGGCTTCTTCCCCTGAGCGGATAATAAGAGAAAATCTTGCCAATAGGTCATGTGTTTCACTAATTGATAAATAGAATAAGGCAGTTCCTCTCTGCGTTTTCCCGCAAGCGCCACGTCTATATCCGACAAAGCATTCTTGATGGGAAGATGTCCTCGTTCTCCTCTTAAAGATTTTACTAATGCCTGGCTAAATGCTTTATTTGATTGCTCCATAATAACTGACTCCCATCCTGTTTTATTTTCTAATTTGCTGATTTTATGATTCCGTCTTTTTTATATGTACTAAATAAATTATAGAAGCTTTACGACTATTAAGAGAAAGTAAAATAAGGCAAGAATCACTGACTTCTTAACGTACAGGAAATCGTAGGTTTTTATTTGATTAGTACCTTAATGTACAATTGTATTAACAGATAAATCAAAGGTTCGAATGACAACATTCAGGTCTGCGTTAATGTCAGCCACTTTTGATTTTAGCTTTTCCGATCCCTCCTGAATTTTATCCAATTGATTTTATTGTGAATGAACTATGAGTTGATTATAATAATTAGAGTGAACTCTAAGTCAAGAAAAAAATAATAAAAGGATAGTTATTCTATTATGAGGGAGTTCGCGAAGCAAAAATAGCGCTACTATACTAAGGTCTTTCACGTGTTATAATTCGATAATTAAATATTCATATATACATAGTTTCTCAGAGTGATGCGATGTCATGTATGAGCTGTGTAACAACTAGAGGTGAGTGAAGGATGTTAACGTTTTTATTTGAGTTAGACAAGGCTATTCCAAAGAAGGATGAGGCACGGTATGTTGCTTATGCAAATGGCTTTATCGAAGGGGATTTAACGATTTGTGTGGGTGACAGCGTATTTTTTCAGAAGTCATGCATGAAGGTTGCAGAGCTTGGCATTTATTTAGGACAGTGGATGGAACAAGTTCAACATGGGCAGAAAGAACAATTGAATTATGAAACGAGTGACCGTGAGGAAGTAATTCTCGGATTCGTATATGAAGAGGAAGATCAGTGGAGAGTTTTTTCCAGTTGGCAGCAATTTGAACTTCAAGAGCGTATATCAACTACAACATTAGTAGAGAGCGTTCAACGCTATTTGTATGAACTAAATAAGGAACTGCGTGTGATAGAATATCCTGTGACATTTGATCAGTACTTAAGAGGAGAGCGAATGATGCAGCTTTCTTATAAACGACTGTGTGATAGTAAAGCGGATACAACTTCGATAGAGGTTTACAATGGAAGCGAAGGAGTAGGCGCAGTACGGGGCTATTATAAAAATACGTTGATGAAAGTGCTAGACTTCATTCCGAAAGTCGGTAGTAATATCATTTATGAAATAAAGGATAGTAAGAACAATATTCGCGTCATTGCAAAGGATGTAAGTAGGCAGCGTCAAAGAAGGATTTTAGTAACGTACATCGATAATAATGATGCAGAGCATGAAATACTTGTATGTGACGGAAAGTTATTGGATGCAAATTTCTTATTTACTTTTACATATAAGACAGAAGAATATGTTGTTCACAAAAATTCACTTGGGATTGGAAAGCTATTACGAAAGGGCTATGTAATCGCAGATTGGAATATTCGTCTTGAGGAAGATATGTATTACATCGAGATGAATGTATATGATGAGGATTATATAGAGGATCAATACTTACTGTTAGGCGTATTTCATGCGGTTTTGTATGGGTGATAAAGTGAAACTTTAATCAGTGGGGGTCTTATTGCCCGTAAATAGTGGGATAAATGAGAAGTACCGGTATTCTTCATGGAAAGAATACTGGTATTTTTTATGTGGTTCTGGAAAAAGTACGGTATTTTCGTTGCAACATACTGGTCACTTTGATGAATGTAGTGATAAAAACCATAAAAATAGGCGTATCAAGCAAAGTGTTGATACACCTTAAAACTACATTGTTAAACAACATACGTCATCGTGTAGTATACCTTTTATTACTGTAGATTCAGTCTTATATATTAAACTTGGTGCTCTTTATTAATCTTCAAAAATAAAAACCTCATCAATCGTACTATGTAGTGCCCTCGCTATATCGTGAGCAAGCTGTAAGGAAGGGTTATACTTTCCTTTTTCAAGATGGCTAATCGTTTCACGACGTACACCAACCTTTTTCGCTAAATCTTCCTGCGTCATATGTACTTTGGCACGATATTCTTTTATCTTCGTTACGAACGCCATGGTGCATCTTCCATTTCATCAACTGGTTTATCGTAAAAGAAGATAGAGAATCCGAATGTAAGAATGAGTGTGCTGAAAATAAGAGCAATATCAATCTCTTGTAGTGTAGGATTCGGAAATAACATTTCAATAAACATAATGATAGCGGTAGTTAATAACGTAACGATAAAGGCGTTGCGGCAAGATTTATTGACAATTTGTTCAAAAAGCTCATCGTGATGAACTTTTCTATACGTCGTGAAAAAGGAGAAAAAACAAAACATAGTAAACAATCCTTTTTCATAAAAAAATCCGAGAAACCCAAAGAAACCGAGAAATCCTAAATATTTTATCCAAGTCGTTTTTATGATAGATTCTCCTTTCGATGTTAGAAATAAAGTGAAACTTTAATCAGTGGGGGGTGTTCATCCCCCACTGATTATTAGCCTTCACCAATCGGGCGTTTACGGGCAGCAGGGCTCCCACCTAACTTCTTTGCTCCAGCCGAATTTTGAGGTGGGAGTCTTACTGTCAGTTAATGCGGGATAAATCACTATATGTTATAAATATATCACATATGGAAATTCATAGTAATAATAGTTTTACGATTTATTTCATAATAATAGTAAAAAAGGTTAAATATTCTGTAAAATAAAAAGGGAAATATCGTAAAATGGATGTAAGGAGGGGGAGGAAGAAATGTTAACTGGGATAATGATTGTTATATTACTTGTAGTTATTACTGTAATTGGAACGGTGTTAATTGGGCGAAATGGTGATGCGAATTATAGTAAAGCGACAACAGGAAATATTAAACGACTTACGATGATTTATATAATACTAGCCGTTGTTTTAATCGTTGGATTAGGAATTTATATTTATTTTAAAGGTTGAAAAAACTGAAAAATATAAAAATCTAAAAATATAAGTATGCTATAATGTTAATATAGTTAATTGGTAATTAAGGAAAGGATTGGATGTAATGATCGAAATTTTGAATGTGTCAAAAAGTTATAATGGATCTAACTATGCAGTAAAAGATTTAAGTTTATCTGTACCGAGCGGAGAAATCTTTGGGTTTTTAGGACCGAATGGTGCGGGTAAATCAACGACAATTAAGATGATTACTGGTATTCATGGGGTGGACAAAGGAACCATTACAATCAACGGTAAAGATATTATGAAAAATCCGATGGAAGCGAAGAAAACATTTGGCTATGTTCCAGATAGCCCGGATATGTTTTTACGATTAAAAGGGATTGAATATTTAAACTTTATGGCTGATATGTATGAAGTACCGAAGGAAGTAAGACAAGAACGAATAGAGTCATTAGCGAAGAAGTTTGATCTGTACAATGCTTTATCTGATCAAATTCAAAGTTATTCACACGGTATGAGACAAAAGATTGTTATTATCGGTGTGCTTGTACATGAACCAGATGTGTGGATTTTAGATGAACCGTTAACAGGTCTTGATCCGAAATCTGCATATATTTTAAAAGAAATGATGAGAGAACATGCTGATAAAGGGAAGATTGTATTTTTCTCGACACACGTATTAGAAGTAGCTGAAAAAATATGTGACCGCGTCGCGATTATTAATAAGGGAAATCTTCAGTTTAAAGGGAATTTAAATGAAATGAGAGATCATTTTGAATCCAATGAATCACTTGAAAAAATGTTCTTGGAGATGACGGGCAATGAGTAAAATTTGGACGTTAACGAAAGTATTATTGAAATTAAATTATGCAGATTTCATAACAGATAAAAAGAAAAGATGGGCGTATTTATTTTCATTTGCAGCCATTTTATTTGTAGGTTTTTTAATATTCGGTTCGATGACCCATGGAATATATGCAGGAATGATACACCTCGGACAGGATCCAGGAATTGTTATTGCGATGGGATTAGCAGTTGCTAGTATATGGGTATTTTTGATGAGTATTATGAACATTTTAACAGTGTTTTACTATAGTAATGATGTTGAAATGTTGCTACCGTTACCGTTAAAACCAGCGCAAATTATTTCGGCAAAGTTCTTTACAGTGTTAATTACACAATACGTAATGAGCTCGTTTATTTTATTGCCTATCTTTATTACTTACGGTTTAAAGAGTGGTGCTTTCATTACATATTACATTTATATGATTGTCATTTACTTATTCTTCCCGATCATTCCGCTAGTTTTAGCTTCGTTAATTATGACAATTATTATGAGGTATACGAATATAGCGAAAAATAAAGATCGAGGAAGTATATTTATTGGAATCGTAAGTATACTATTTATCGTCGGAATCAATGTATTTATGCAATGGAGAAATAAAAGTGCAGTATCTGGAGCTGGAGATTCAGTTGCGAATTATCTTACAAATAATCAATCCTCCCTTTTCATACAAATGACAAATTATTTTCCAACTACATATTTTGGTGCAATGGGATTAGTAGAAAATGCATCGTGGAAGGGAATATTATACGTACTAATATACATTCTTATTTCTATCGCATTTTTCGGTTTGTTTTATTACATTGCAGAGCGTACATATTTAAAAGGGGTTATTGGACTTTCAACGAGTACAGCAAAGAAAGAGGTAATTTCAGCAGAAGGTTTACAGAAATCAACAGTACAAAGTTCTCATTTAAAAGCATATGTGAAAAAAGAATTTAAAACGTTATTCCGTACGCCACAATTTTTCTTAAATTGTATTGTGCAAACTTTCGTTATGCCAATTATGCTGTTCTTTGTTTTGTTTGTACAAGATGGAAATTTAAAATGGATTACAGGGTATATTGATAATCCAGAATCAGCAGGTTTCGCAATTGGTGTGGGCCTTTGTGCATCCTTATTTTTAATGGGGAGTAACGTTATTGCAACAACGTCATTCTCACGAGATGGAAGCTCTTGGTTTGTGAATCGTTACTTACCAGTAAAGGCTTCGGATATCTTTTTTGCGAAAGCGATAACGGCCTGGTTAATTAATGTAGTCATTTTAGGAGTATTCGGTATTACAATGGCAGTTGTAGCAGGTATTTCGCCAGTCTTCATGATACTTTGGTTCTTACTAAGTGCGAACGGTTTATTGTTAATTAATTTAATCGGTACACGCTGGGATGCACAAACTGCAGATATTCATTGGGATACAGAACAGAAATTATTTAAAAGTCGATATACAACTTTGTGGAATTTTTTAGCTAATATTTTAATAGCTTTAGTTATTGTAGCGGGTGTAAGTGTATTATACTTCTTCCTTCAAGTAGGACTTTGGATTATGTTTATCGTTTTATTTGTAATGTTTACGATTGTAAATTATATCTTTATTAAAATTTTAAAATTAGGCGCTGAGCGTATATTGTCAAATATTAATTAAAAAGGTAGATCCTCTGTATTCGTGCAGGGGATTTATCCATAGATGGAGGAGAAAGGGTGAAGAAAATAGCAATTGTAACAGGGGCAACTCGTCTGAATGGAATTGGTGCAGCTGTATGCAAGGTGCTTGCTCAAAATGGGATAGACATTTTTTTCACGTACTGGCCTCGGTATGATAAAGCGATGCCATGGAGAATGAATGATCAAGAGCCCTTTTTGTTGAAAAAGGAAATTGAAAGTTACGGCGTTCGATGTGAAATGGCAGAAATAAACTTATCGCAGTCTTATTCGCCTAATCGTGTATTGTATATGGTATCAGAACGTTTAGGGGATCCATCTATTCTTATTAATAATGCGGCGTATTCTACTCATACGAAAATTGAAGAGTTAGATGTAGAACAGCTAGATAAACATTATACGGTTAATGTTCGTGCTCCTATGCTATTAAGTTCATTATTTATTAAACATTTTTCACTTAAAACGAGTGGAAGTATTATAAATCTTACTTCTGGGCAGTCATTAGGCCCGATGCCAGATGAACTAGCATACGTAGCAACGAAAGGAGCAATAGAAGCATTTACAAAGTCAGTTGCACCAGTTGCTATGGAGAAGGGGATTACAGTCAATGCTGTTGATCCAGGACCGACGAATACAGGATGGATTACAGAGGAATTACAGCATCATTTAGTATGGAAATTCCCGCAAGGAAGAGTTGGAGAACCGGTGGATGCGGCACGCTTAATTGCTTTTTTAGTAAGTGAAGAAGCGAAGTGGGTTACTGGGCAAGTCATTCATTCGAACGGTGGTTATTCATAAAAATATTATGTTAACAATTGTTGAGAAATAAAAAAATTAGTAATTATTTTGTTTTTTGTATAAATAAAATGTCAAGAAAGATAAAAAATTGATAGGGGAGTATGTTGTCATTTGTAGATTGTAAATCTTCATGTGACAACATACTCTTTTTCTTTTGCTACAGAGGAGGAAAATGTAGTAGAAAAAACTCGAATATTAAAATGAATTTATCGTTTTTTGTACGTATTATTATGAAGATTACTGTCGGAAAGATGGTGATTCGTATGAAAAGGGATTTTTTAAGGGGAAATAGAATCGTAAAGAGAAGGATAAAATTGTAAACATAGGGGGATTTTTATGAAAATGAAAAAGGTCGCTATCGCATCAGTAGCAATTGGTACAATGCTTACAATGGCAGCTTGTAGTACCTCCACAGATAAAGATGCAGCGAAGAAGGATCAGGCAACTGCACAAAATGAAGAGCAATCGAAAACGACAAGTGCAGATGAAGCGTCAAAAACAACGAAAGATACTGAAAAAGACACAAATACTTCTTCGAATGAAAAAACAGATAAGGATGCAAAAAATACAAAGGAATCATCAGGAACAGAAAGTAACGGCAAAACAACAAAAGAAAAAGAAACGACAGGAAAAACGAATGATCAAACTACTAGCGGAAAAACAACAGATCAAAGTACAAGTACAAACAACAACGGAAAAACAACAGATCAAAGTACAAGTACAAACAATAACGGAAAAACAACGAAAGATCCGAAGAAAAGCGTCGCTGTGAAAACAAATGTAAAAGAAGTCGTTACATTAATTGAAAGCTTGGACAAGCAATTAGCTGCAAATCCTAAATTAGAAACAGTTAATAAACTTGGAAAACAAATTAATGAGAAGTGGGATGTCATTGAAAAAGAGTTAGAAGCATCACATCCGACTGAATATAAAACAATTGGCCAAAGTATGTATCCGTTAATTGTAGGAGCGGAGAAAGAAAAGATCGATATTAATAAAATGAAGTCATTAACGACGAAAACGAAAAAAGATTTAAATCAATTATTAACGAAGCTTTCATAGTTTCAAAAGCCTACTCGTGTGAGTAGGCCTTTTTAGTTTGTTGTACATTCTCGTTGGGTGTTAAGAAATAAAGACTTCATTTAAAAGGAACATCACAATGATAAAAAAGAGTGATAACTATTAAAGATATTTTTTGATAGGAAGTCATATAAAACGCTCCCTTGTATTTATATTTGCAATTTAGTAGTTTTTAAAGTTCATTATTTTCTACAAAAATTTCATTTTGTAGAAAAGGGGAATGGATTGATATGTACGATAAAGAGGAAGTTTATGATGAAGAAATTGCACCGTTAATGCAGCAGATTCTTGAAATCTGTAAAAGAGAAGAACTTCCAATGGTAGCTCAGTTTTATCTCGCTGAAGAGTCGCCATATGATGAGGAGTCAGTTACACCATTATATTGCACATCAATTATTATTCCTGGTGATCGTAACGATGAGGAAGGTATCCAACAATTGCAGGATATTGACGAGGTAATGAAATATGGAAAGAATGGTCCTCCATACTTTATGGCAGCAACAATACGAAAAGAATAGAAGAGCAGCTAGCAAAAGCTAACTGCTCCAATCGGTAATATTATTCCAAAAGTACTATTTTTCAAACTCGTCTAGTGCTCTTGCAGCAATTTTGACTTTAGAAAATGCACCACTGTTATTTTTAAATACAATCTGGTATTTACCATTAGGAAGCCAATCAGACCACTCAGTACTAAATTCATTAATAGTTTGTTGTCCAGGTGTTAACTTTCCGTTTGATAACCATCCACCTTTAGAATTATATAAATCATAACTGAAAGTTTCATTACCAATATTTTTAAGGAAAACTCTTAGATCCTTCCCGCCTTCATGGTGAAATTTGTAAATTCCTGAACCGTAAAAAGCGAATTCTTCATTAGCCTCTAAAGCATATTGAACTGGTGGAAGTTGCACTTGATTAGACTCAGTACTTGCAGGACTTACCTTTGTTTCTTCGGTTGCCGCGAATGTTGAAGTTTGACCTAAGCCGATAAGAGATGCAGCAATTACAGGGATAGCTAAGAATTTTTTCAAGACAAACACTCCTTATGGTTTTTAATTGAGATTTGCTCTCAAACACATAACAACCAATTAAGGTGAATATATTAATAGATAAATATTATGTTTTACAAAAGTAAGCAATAATTTACAAATAACGCAACATATTGACAAAAAGTTAAATAAAATAATCCTTTTACTCAAAAAAAAATCGCCTGTATACTAAGAGGCAATCTTTTTTGAGTTGTTTGTAATGGCTAATTACAGGTTTTAAATACTATTTATTGTTATCTCTACTTTCCAAAACCTGCTCCATATTATTAGTCGCCCATTCCATCATTAAAAGGATAATTGGACGTAATGACTCGCCAAGTTCAGTTAACGAATATTCTACTTTAGGGGGCACTTCACGATATACCTCCCGATGTACGATGCCATCTGCTTCAAGTTCTCTAAGTTGAAGTGTTAACATTCTTTGGGTGATATTAGGTTTTAATCTTTTTAATTCATTAAATCGTTTCTTACCATCTAATAAATGATAAAGAATAACACCTTTCCATTTTCCGCCAATAACCTCGACCATAGCTTCTACTGGACAAGAATATTTATTTAAAAATGGATAATTTACATCATCTTCTTTTGAACTAATCATAAAAAGACTCTCCCTTAACAATAGTATCTTTTTTGATACTATAGCACATAAATGTGCGTACTTGTAACGTTGATACTTAAAAAATATAATTTAGTTGAGTAATAAATTAATGAAAAGAGGATTTTTTATGACTAACACAAAACAAAAAATTATAGAAGCTTTTAACTTTAGACATGCATGTAAAGAATTTGATCCTATGAAGAAAATTTCAGAAGATGATTTTAAATTTATTTTAGAAACAGGAAGATTATCTCCTTCTTCTTTTGGATATGAGCCTTGGAAATTTATTGTGGTACAAAATAAAGAATTAAGAGAAAAACTATTACCATATTCATGGGGAGCAGGTGGGCAACTTTCAACAGCAAGTCATTTTGTCATTGTTCTTTCAAGAAACATCAAAGATATGCACTATGATGCAGAGTATATTCAGCACATGATGAAAGATATTATTGGATTGCCTGAAGAAGCCCAACAAATGAGATATGAATTCTTCAAAAAATTCCAAGAATCGGATTTTAAATTGTTAGACTCCGAACGTGCTGTATTTGATTGGTCATCAAAGCAATCTTATATTGTTTTAGCTAATATGATGACTAGTGCAGCTCAAATCGGTATTGATTCTTGTCCAATGGAAGGATTCGATAAAGAAAAAGTAGATTCTTTACTTCGTCAAGAAGGAATTTTAAAAGATGATAATCTTGAGGTATCAGTTATGGTTGCATTCGGATACCGTAAAGGAGAACCAAAATTTAATAAAACAAGACAAACTATGGATACTATTGTTGAATGGATTTAATAAGATAAATTTGTATCCATATAACGAAAAAAACGCTACCCTTTCTATAGAAAGGATAGCGTTTTTTTATGTCTGTTTTTAAATTTAGCGAGAATGCTTTGTGAATAGTTGAATTGCTTTTTCAGGGACATAGAATTTCCCGTTGCTTTCTACAACGATGCCTCCTAATTCATAATCTTTCCCACCAATATAGATAATGTTTTTATTAACAAACAATTTGGCCGCCGTATTATTGCGTTTTACTACAAGCACCGGGTTTCGTACATCTTTTTTGTCAATCGTTACAGTTGCACCAATTTGTTTAAAGGATGTTTCAGCATCTAAGAATAATTTCTTAGATAATTCTCCTAATTGAAAGCCCATTGCTTTGGCCATTATTTTCGCAACGTCTGTATTTTGGACTAAACCGTATGGCTTTTGAGGACCGTAAGAGTATAAGAATACATCTTCACCCGTATGACCACCAGTTGTAAAACCGATGTTCGCACGGTTGGCCAATAATTTAGTAAGGATTGGACCTACATCAGCTTTCTTATGTGCAGCGTTTAACTTTTCTCTTTCATCCTCAGTTAGGTCGTCTAAACCGTAAAGAGCAGCGACCTCTTTTATATTAGATAAATCATCTTTTAGTTTATTTGTAGCACCTTCAAGTGTCATTTTCGCCTTTTTCAGTGGGGCAATGTAAGCTGATACTGGTGTAGTATCATAGCCTTTTGTGGTATTGCTGTTACCAATGGAAATACCGCTATTACCATGATCCGCTAAAGCAATGACCATAGTGTTACCGTCTTTCTTCGCAAATTCTAATGCTTCTGTAACTGCATCATCAAATGCCAATACATCGCTAATCATCCCGATTGGATCATTTGCATGTGCTGCCCAATCTGCCTTACTACCTTCTACAAATAAGAAGAAACCATCTTTATCTTTTGATAATGTTTGAATTGCTTTTCTCGTCATCTGGGAAAGAGTTGGCTGCTTAGGATTGGTTATTCTACGATCCATATCGAACGCAAGGGCAGTATTAGAGAAAGAACCCCAGATTTTATTTGATTTGGAGTTTAATAACGCATCTTTTGTTTCGACAAAGTCGTACCCTTTGTCTTGTATCACTTTTACTAAATCTTCGTTGTCTTTACGAATTCCGTTGCTTGTCGTAGGCTGAAGTGCTGCTTTTCCACCACCTAATACAACTTCTATATTTTGATACACTTGCTGTTCACCAAGTACTTCGAAATCTTTACGGTTAACGTGGTGGGCAGAGAAACTAGCCGGAGTAGCATGTTGAATTTCTGATGTAGCAATGATTCCTGTCGCGCGGCCGGAACGTTTTGCGCCTTCTAAGATGTTGGCAACTGGACGAAACTTGCATTCTTCTTTCACTGGTTCTAAGCCAGGTGAATTCACAACAGAAGGTAATACGCCCACGTAGCCTGAATTTGATTTATTTCCTGTCGCTAAAGCTGTGGCTGCTGGTGCAGAGTCCGTAATAGCCGATTCTGCTGAGTATGTACGAACACCTCCGGATACAATTTGATCTAGCGCAAGAGGTGAACCTTTGTACCACCGGGCTAATGTTGTAGCAGAAGAACTTGTCCCATCTATAACCATGAAAATCACATTTTTAGGTTGCTTTCCTGCTTTTTTTACCTCAGCTTTTACCTCATTATCGTTCATTATGATTCCTGTTGCTAATGTAAATAGTGCTACCGTTCCCGCTAATGTTAGTCCCATTATTTTTTTTCGAAGAGTAGTCATTGTGGTTCCTCCATAGGTCGTTTTCGATATCCCAATCTAACGTTCGTATGTAAACAAGATTTATTATTAGTAGTACCCCATTGCAACGAAACTAACAATAACGATTGAGTCAAAATGTTGGGCACAAAAAGTTAAATTAAAGCTATTTCTTCAGCAAAATATTCTCTTCAAATAAAACCTCTTTGCACCCTTAGTTACACGGTCTTTCCTATAAAAAGAATCTTCTCTTTATTTTATGGGAAACATTTAAAAAAGGATGGTGGGGACATGACAATTGATCGAGTTTGTACAATTGGGCCAGCGAGTAATAATGATGAAACGTTAGCGCAGTTAATAAACAATGGTATGAAAATTGTTCGGTTAAATTTATCACATGGTACGCATGAAAGTCATAAAGACATCATTCGTTTAGTAAAATCGTTAGACGATTCTATTAAAATTCTAGGGGATGTACAAGGTCCTAAAATAAGATTGGGTGAAATGAAAGAAGAACAAATTACACTTGAAGCAGGGGAGTTATTTACTTTATATACCAATCCAGTGCAAGGGAATAAAGAAGAAGCAAGTGTTGATTATGTGGGGATTGCGAATGACGTAAAAGTTGGAAGTAGAATTCTTATTAATGATGGAGAAGTTGAGTTAATCGTTGAAAAGATAAGTTCGGAAAAAATAGAAACAAGAATAAAAACAGGTGGCAATATTTCCTCTCATAAAGGGGTGAACTTACCAGGTACAATTGTTAGTTTGCCAGCTATTACGGAGAAAGATAAAAAAGATATTCAATTTCTTCTAGAAGAGGAAGTTGATTTTATTGCGTGTTCTTTCGTTCGAAAACCTAGTCATATAAAGGAAATACGAAGTTTTATACATGAACATAAAGAAACTTCCCCAAATTTAATTGCAAAAATAGAAACGCTGGAAGCAATCGAGAATTTTCAAGACATATGCAAAGAAGCGGATGGCATTATGATTGCAAGGGGAGATTTAGGTGTGGAATTGCCGTATCAATTTATTCCACTGTTACAAAAAATGATGATTCGTGAGTGCAATCGAACGAATACATATGTCATTACAGCGACACAAATGCTTCAATCTATGGTAGATCATTCTATTCCTACAAGAGCTGAGGTGACAGATGTATTTCAAGCTGTATGGGACGGGACGAATGCTGTTATGCTTTCTGCTGAAAGTGCGTCAGGAGATCATCCAATCGAAAGTGTGAAAACGTTACGTCTCGTTTCTGAATTCGCTGAGCATGTAAAAAAAGACGGTCCTTTTGCGATGAAAGATGTATTGGAATTGCTGCATAAGTCTCTTTAGTTTATATAGAAGGATTTATCTCTCATCCTAAAAACGTACGGAAAGGAATCAGGATAGGAGGTGCTATTTTAGTATTTACTTACAGATTGAAAGGTGGCATTCCATCTGCCTATATGAAAGAATCATTATGGGACATGGAGGTCTTTCGGAAATCTAAAGAAGGATTTTAAATTAATTAATCCAATTATCTCATTTAAAATATGTTCATTCCTATTCATAAATGATATCCTTATAGTTGAATACTTTTGCTGAATCAGCAAGAATTTGTTGTTCTTTCTGTATGAATTCAACTTTTTTATGGAAAGATATGTTAGTAAGTGTGCAATTTGAACGTTTTATTTTTTAGAGTATGATAGGAGGAGAATGAATATGGAAGCAATTGAAGTAGGCGAAATTTTTAGTCTTACCGATGAGAATAATGAAGAACAGGAAGTTGAAGTGCTTGGAGCGATGGATGTCGAAGGTGCAGAATACATTGCGGTTGCCTTTGTAGAAGACATTCAAACAGAAACTGAGGAAGACATTGATATCTTCTTTTTAAAAATAGAAGAAGATAATGAATTCTCATACATAGAGAATGACGAGGAATTTGAAAAAGTATCTGCGGCGTTCGAGAAGATTATGGACGAGCAAGAACAAGAATAATAATAAAAAGAGTTAGACAAAAAGAGGGAGATGCATATTTGCCCTCTTTTTTTTATATGGTTGAAAATCATATTTATATCAATCGATAATTATATTATGTAAACTAAATGGTTTTTAATCCCGCTATTTGTGGGCAGTAAAAGCCTTCACTTTATTTCTTCACTAGAAAAACCACCCAAATGAGGGTGGCGCTTATTATATATAGTTATTAAATGTGTTATTTTCCAAGGAAGAGAGGGGAATCTTCACTTCAGTACCTTCCTTCATATTACGCAATACAACTGTTTCTGTAGATAGTTCCTCTTCACCAATTATTAGTACATACGGGATATTTTCTTTATTGGCATAATTAAGGGCACGTTTCAATTTACGTCCGGCTAGTTCAAGTTCGATTTTTAAGGAAGTAGTAGAACGCAATTGCTGGGCGATTTGTAAACATTGTAATTCTGTCCCGAGTGGAATGATAAAAAGATCTGCTGTAGATGATGTTGTTGCTTTCTGTGATAGAGCTGTATAAATGACATCTAATCCGAATGAAATACCGACTGTTGGATAGTTCATATTATCACCACGGAATGCTCCGATAATATTATCGTATCGACCACCGCTACCGATGCTAGATGTAATGCTAGCGTCTTTTAGAAAGATTTCATACACAGTGCCTGTATACATTGTGAGTCCTCTTGCTAAAAACGGATTGAATATCGTATTTTCATTTATTCCGAGAGCGAGTAAGTATTGCTGTAGTTGTTGTAGCTCCTCTACTCCATCGGCGACAAGTGTATTATTGAAAGTGTCTTTAAAGTCGGCAATAGGGAGCTTTAGGCAAGATAAAACAGTATTACATATGGTATCGGCCATTTCTACAGTAATCCCGCGCTCCAATACATCTTTTCGTACACCATCAATCCCAATCTTTTCGATTTTATCCAATGATAAAATTACGTCACTCGTTAATTCGGTAGGGATGTTAATAGACTGGAGAATACCATTTAATAATTTTCGATTATTATATTGAATCGTTACTTCTAAGTTTAACGTTCGGAATAGTTCAAACGCCATGCTCATGAGTTCAGCTTCCGCCATGACTGATTCTACACCGACTATATCAACGTCACATTGAATGAACTCACGGAATCTTCCTTGTTTAATTGGCCCATCTCGAAATACTTTTCCAATTTCATATCGTTTAAAAGGAAGGCGGATATTTGGGTTCATCGCGACAACTTTTGCGAATGGAATTGTTAAATCGTAACGTAAGGCAAGGTCGCGTTTTCCTTGATCCTTAAGCGTATATATTTCTTTTAAAATCTCATCACCACCGCCGTACTTGTATGACATAAGTTCATACATATTTAACGTTGGAGTTTCTAAAGGTTTACATCCATATCGCTCAAACGTATCTTCACATGCTCTTTTAATTTTATTTCGCAGTACTTGTTCCTCTGGTAAATAGTCTTTTGTTCCTTTTACATTTTTCATTTCCACTATAATCACTCCTCTTTTAAATTAAAAAAAGCTATGCAGGTATAAAAATACCCACATAGCTTTATGAACGCTTCGTGGGTCAACAGGAATAGCCCTGTACCCACGAAGAAAAATTTTTCTTCGGATACACGGCGTTACGTATGATGATGAAGTTGGAAAGAAGTATTAAAAGTTCGCATTACAAATCTCTCCTTAACATAAGTTTTTCCAAATTATATCAGATGAATTTAGAAATATCAATATTTTCAGTTTTGGAGAATACGTGAAGTTATGTAGGAGAAATTGAAAAGAGTGTATAATAAAAGAAAACTTAATAATATGAAATAACTTTTTAAGGAGAACACTATGAAAAAAGATAAAACAAATGCGATGCGAATATTAGATAAAGAAAAAATTGAATATTCCATGATGTCATATGATCCGGACGATGGGAAAATTGATGGCGTATCAGTTGCCGAGAAAATTGGACGAGAAGTGAGAGAAGTATATAAAACGTTAATCGCTCAAGGGAATAGTAAAAATTATCATGTTTTTATCATTCCAGTAGATGAGGAACTAAATTTAAAAGCAGCCGCAAAAGCAGTAAGTGAAAAGAAGATTGAAATGATTCCTGTTAAAGATATTACGAAAGTTTCAGGGTATATTCGCGGCGGTTGTTCACCGGTCGGAATGAAGAAGTTATTTTCTACATGCATTGATGAGAGCGCACAAATACTTGAAACGATGATAGTAAGCGGCGGGAAAATCGGTATACAAATTGAGCTGAAAGTTGATGACTTGGCGAAAGTGACGAGAGCGCAGTTTGGTGAGGTAACGAAGTAAATATACATAGAGGAAGAAGTTCTAGTTTTATTAAATTCAGATAATAATTTATAGGATAGTTAGTCCATTATGAGGGCGGATTATCCTTTTTTATTTACATAATGAATGAAATGAAAAGAGATTGAATTTTTAGTTTAATCAGTATAATATGGATGTGTAATTTTAATCATTTGTTTGGCTCTAGGAGGAGTACAATGCCTCGTTGCAAGGACTTTAAATAAACAAGCAGAGTTACTTTTAAAGATAGACAAAGGACGGGAGAGTGTTTTAATGAGGGTTCAAGAAATACCCATAAGAAAGCACATATTGGGGGATGCCAGTATTTTGGAAAAACCCTACGCTAACTAAAATCATGCAAGATTTTATACAGTTTTTTGGCTAATCCAGTAACAAACAAGAGCCCTAAAACCGTGCCAGGATAGGAATGTATAAAAAAATGTATAGATTCATAGAACTAAAAAAGAAGGTTCCCTTGTGAGTGCAGGGTTCTCCTTTTTCCTTGCTACCGATAATGAGACGTTACGTTAACTGATCATGTATACAATATGCAACTAAAATCAAACAACATATCATCTCTCTTAAATGGTAAAATAAGGGAAGTGTATTCTAAATAATACCTTTAGAAACCACTATTTATCACATAGAGGTTACCGAAAAAAAGAGATGAAAAAGAAAAAAAGTAAAGGAGGGGCATAAGTGAAATATATTAATGGATTGTACATATCACTTATATTGATGATGTTCATTAATTTACTTAATATTACAATGTTTGATAATAAATACTCAGGGATAACAATGTATATCTCTTCCGTTATATTCACAATTGGAAGCGCATTTTTCATAAATGCAAAACGGCTTAAAATTAGTGAGAAAAAATAAAACCTCTTGCAACTCAAAATCACTTAAGTCCTCCAGTTAAACAATCTGAAGGACTTTTAATAATTTTCTAAATACATTGAGTCCCGATAATAGGACGTTATGTTAATTAGGGATGTATGGAATGTACATGTCACTTTTTATATCTACAACATGATATACTGGGAAAAAAGGGAAAGAAGTGATTGGATTGAAGATTAAAACATATATGTTAAACGCCTTCACTAAAAATACAAAAGGTGGGAATCCAGCTGGGGTTGTTTTAGACACAAAGGATCTTACAACAAAAGATATGCAAGCTATTGCAAACAAACTAAATTTCTCCGAAACTGCCTTTGTACTTCCTTCTGTAAATTCAGATTACGAAATTAAATATTTTACACCAAATGAAGAAGTTGCCATATGTGGACATGCTACAATTGCCACTTTTTCCTTATTAGCCCAAATGAAAGAAATAAATTCAAAAGTGTATACAATAAAGACTAAAGCGGGGATGCTTAACGTAAAAATTGACGAAAATAAAATGATATCTTTACAACAAAATCTCCCTGATTTTCTTACAACACTTCCTTGTAAAGAAATTATTGAATCTTTAAATCTAGATGAAGAACAACTAATACCTGATATGCCTATTCAAATCGTATCTACAGGTTTACACGATATTATTATACCTGTCAGAAAACTTTCAGACTTGTTAAAGATTATTCCTGATATGAAGAGGATTGCTGAAATAAGTAAGAAATATAATGTAATTGGTTATCATGTATTTACACTGGAAACACTATATAATTCTACAGCTCATTGCAGAAACTTTGCACCTTTGTTTAATGTTCCAGAAGAAAGTGCCACTGGTACATCAAATGCAGCACTAGCATGTTATTTAATAAAACAAAATAAAAATTTTAAAAAACATAATACCTTCACTTTTGAGCAAGGATATGTAATGGATCAGCCTTCAGAGATTATTGTAAATGTATCAACTGATTTTAATAATATTACAGATGTTCACGTAGGAGGCTTTACTTCTAATTTTCAAGAAAAACATATTATTATTTAAGAAAAATAACTTCCACTTTCGAAAATTATGTAAATAAGCTGTTCACTGGATTCTCATAGAAAACTGTGGTGAGATGAAATTTTTGATTTTGAAGCACTTCAAAATCTTAGCTAGATGGCTATGTGTCGGTACCTCACAAATCAAAGGCAGGAACATATCAAATATGTTCCTGCCTTTGATTTTATTAAGTTTAACATCTATGACCTAAATATAATAAAATTTGGAGCTTCTTTTTATGTTAGAGAGATGTTTCCTAACAGTTGATTTTGTTAACGAAAGTCGACTCTAAATCCATATTTTATGTGGAATAAAGAACATATAATAAAAGTATGAGGTGATACAGTGAGAGAGATTCATATTCATAAAATCATTGCGGATAAGAGAAAAGAAAAGGGAATTACACAGGAAGAGTTAGCGACGTATATCGGTATTACGAAGGCATCTGTCTCCAAATGGGAGACGGGGCAGAGTTATCCGGATATTACATTTTTACCACTGTTAGCATCGTACTTTAACATAAGTATAGATGAATTAATCTGTTATACACCACAAATGGAACAGGAAGATATTAAAAATTTATATCATAGACTAGCGGAAGCTTTTAGTGAAGAACCGTTTGATGAAGTAATGATGGAGTGCAGAGAAATGATTAAAAAATATTATTCTTGTTTTCCATTATTACTTCAAATGGGGCTACTTTTTATTAACCACCATATGTTAACAGAGGATACGGATAAAAGAACTGAAATTTTAGAAGAGGCAATGTATCTCTTTAGCCGAGTGCAGGAAGAAAGTGAAGATGTTTCTCTTGTGAAAGAGGCGGTATCGTTTCAAGCAACTTGCTATCTTATACTCAATAGACCAAATGAGGTGCTTCAATTACTTGGCGAAACGATACGTCCTAACTTTCCAGAGGAAGATCTAATCGCGAAGGCGTATCAAATGCTTGGAAATACTGAGAAGGCGAATGAAATGATGCAAATTAGTATGTATCAACATTTAATACAACTCGTTGCGACAATACCGAATTATGTAGTAGTAAATGCCTCAAACGCTGAAAAGGTAGAGGTAATTTTAAATAGAGCTTTCATGTTAATAGACATGTATGAAATAGAAAAACTACATCCTAATATGACTTTAAAAGTATACTATGCTGCTGCACAAGTATATTGCATGCAAGAAAATTTTGAAGGTTCATTAGAAATGCTACGGAAGTATGCAGCAGTTTGTGCGGATAGCTTTACAGTAAATAGCCTGCATTTACACGGCGATTCATATTTTGATGCGATTGATGGATGGTTTGCAGAATTTCCGCTTGGCGCTAAAACGGTTAGAAATGAGGATATTATAAAGCGAAGCATGCTACAAGGTATTGCAGAGAACCCGATTTTCGCATCGATGAAAGATGTAAGAGAGTACAAAAATATAATAGCGAGTTTGAAGTTTAAATTGGATATAAAAGAATAGAGGGAGGATAAATATAATGACTTTTGATGAATATGAAGTAGCGATAAATAGTGAATTTACTTTGCGCGGTACGATTACTAAACCGAAAGCTGACGGGAAGTATGCTGCTGTTGTCATTATCGCTGGATCTGGAGAAGTTGATCGTGATGGAACGATAGTGCCACTGAATATGAAAGGGAATATGTATAAAGACTTGGCACATCTAATTACAAACCTCGGAGTAGTTACATTACGTTTTGATAAACGTGGTGTTGGAGCAAGTAGGGGTGAATTTATGAAAGCTGGGATGTGGGATTTAGTATCCGATATAGAAGCTGTTATTGCGTATTTGAAAGAGCAACCATTTGTTGATCCGGAAAATATCATTTTAGCTGGTCATAGTGAAGGGTGTATGTTAGCGACTGTAGTAAACGCAAGAACACCAGTTAATGGACTCATACTTCTTACAGGAGCTGCGGAATCGTTAGAAGAAGCTACTAAAAGACAAAGAGAGATTATTTATAAAGAGTTAAAAGAGCAAAAAGGAATAAAAGGAAAGTTAATGCGTCTTCTCAATATTGAGAAACGGGGAGAAAAGCAGGCGCAAAAAGCAACAGAGAAAATGATAAACTCCAAAAAAGATATTGTTAAAATTGGTTTTAAGCCAATGAATGCAAAATGGCTTAGAGAGCATTTTCAGCATGACATTTATAAAGATTTAATGAAAGTAAAATGTCCAGTACTAGCAATTGCTGGTGATAAAGACTTTCAGACAGATCCTGAAAAAGCGAAGCGAATTGGTGATTATGTTAAAGGTGATTCCGAAGTACATGTAATAAAAAATATGGATCATACCTTAAAATATTTTGAAGGTGATTTTAAAGCGTTAGAATTTAAAAAGATTTATGCGGAAAGTGCAGATAAGCTGCTTCATCCAGAGTTGGAAGAAATAATTGTGAATTGGATAGATGCGCGTTTTATCTCGCAATATGCGGGCAGTAAGACTCTCAGCTCAATATTAGGCGAAGGTGAGGAAGTTGGAAGGGAGAGTAATTGTCTGTAAAAGATCGGTTGTTGTAGGTTAATCTAGTTTAGTATATGGGTTATGAGTTTTTTAGCGTCGTTATCCATTTAGGGATGATAAATCCTAACTATCTAAGTTGTAAAAGCGAACATTCTTATTATTTTTATTAAAAATGTTAACTTTCAGATTGCGTATACACTAATAGTTTGTTATATTACCAATATAATAATTTTAAATAACATCACTCGTATATACTCGGTAATATGGTCCGAGCGTTTCTACCTAGTTCCCAATGAAAGAACTGGACTACGGGTTAAAGTATTCGGTCGTTCGGTGTATTGAGACGCTACCGATCTATAATTTAGCAATGGCCTCATCTTTTGCTTAATTAACTTTGACTACCGTAGTTCTAGAAAGTAGAGATTCTTCTACAATTTCTAGAGCTTTTTTCTTTGGACCAAAACCTCGAGTATAGAAAACAACAAGAGAAAGAGGAGAGATTATTTATGAAGAAAAATCTGTTAAAAAAATATGGTGCCCTAGCAACTACTATCGCATTGTCATTCGCAATACTTGCAGGATGTAATGCTAGTCCAAAACAAGTAGCTGAGGCAAAAAGTAATCAAAACCCTATTTTAATTCAAGGCCCAATGCCAATAGAAGCTGAAAAATTTGCAAAAAGGTTAAAAAATGTGAAAGAAGAAAAATCTGGGAGTTTCGTATTTTATAAAGGAACTGTAGACAATTATCCTGTAATCGTTGCGAAAACAGGTAAAGGAATGGAAAATACAGCAGCCGCTACAGCAGTGGCTATTGAAAAATATAAGCCTATAGCGATTATTAACCAAGGAACATCAGGTGGACATGATCCTAATTTAAACGTATTTGATATTGTTTTAGGAAAACAAGTCGCGAATATAGGGTCATTAAAAACAACAAATATGGATGAGAACCAAGGGATTGAACCGGCAAAATGGATATCTATGGACTTAATGGCTTCTGAAGGAAGTGCAGGAGAAGATCCAAATGCTGAGAAAATCCGATACTATGAGGGAGATAAGGATTTACTTGCAGCAGCTAATGCAGTGAAAGATAAATATACAAAAGGTAAAGTGGTGGAAGGTACTATAGGTTCAGCAGACGTTTGGAATAATGAAGTTGATAGAATTAAGTGGTTCCATACAAAATACGGTACATCTGTAGAAGAAATGGAAGGTGCTGCAGCGGCGCAAATTGCAAAATCTTATGACGTACCATTTTTAGGGATTCGCGTATTATCTAACAATAAAACAAACGGCGGAAAATACAATCCAAATACAGCGGCGGCAAATCAAGAATATGTATATGAAGTAGTTAAAAAGTATATAGATTCGATACCAAATAAATAGTAGTAGTTCTGTCTCAATATAAAAATGTTATCATTACTGCACAATGTGTTGTGAACTCAGAATTACCAAAATTTCTTTAATTAAAATAGATTGGTTCCTTACATGGTATCCAATCTATTTTTGTACTTATTTTTCAGAGGAAGAAGGGTTTTACACCAAAAAATAAAGACAGTTATAGAAAAAAGAAAAGTCGAACGATTTATCAAATATGCATAATTGCATAAAAAAATTGAAATTTATAAGTTAACATTAAACTACTTTTTAATTGTAAAGAATATTTTAATAATCTTTACTAGAGAAGGATATTCCTTGTGAAAAGTAGATAAACAAAAAGTGTGGAAATAATACAGAATCAATAGAGTTTTGTATTAAATAAAAAGAAAAGGATGGGTATGGCTTTCTAAAAGTTTTTGGGGGTTAGAAAGCATTTTTTAGTTAATAGCTTCAAATTATATTTTAAAGGGGAAATGGGTATATGAAGTTTCGAAATACAAAGCTTGCTATGGTTACACTATCTTCATTTTTTATTTTAGGTACTGCATCTCTATCATTCACAGATATCATACACGGTGAAGTAGCTTCTGCATCACCACAAGAGATTACTGTAAAAAGCTATGATGATACATATTATAATAACGCAATAGGAAAAACGGGTTTAGAATTAAAGAAGGAACTTCATAATATTATTGATGATCATACAAAGTTATCATACAGTGCGGTTTGGGAAGCACTAAGAGATACTGATGAAGATCCAAATAATAAAAACAATGTGATACTCTTATATACTGGGCGTTCGCAAGGGAAACTTACGAATGGTTCAGGAGTTGATAATTGGAACCGAGAGCATGTTTGGGCAAAATCTCACGGTGATTTTGGAACGACTGCAGGAGCTGGAACAGATTTGCATCATTTAAGAGCGACGGATGTATCTGTAAATAGCTCACGTGGAAATCTGGATTTTGATAATGGTGGTGTGAATCATTCAGAAGCGACAGAATGTAAGTACGATAGTGATTCTTGGGAACCTCGTGATAGTGTAAAAGGAGATATCGCTAGAATGCTATTTTACATGGCTGTTCGTTATGAAGGAGACAACGGCGAAATAGACTTAGAATTAAATGAAAAGGTGAATAACAATAAAGATCCGTACATGGGTAAACTATCCGTTTTACTAAAATGGAATGAACAAGACCCGGTAGATGATTTAGAGCGAAAGCGTAATGAAGTGATTTTTACGAAATATCAACATAATCGTAATCCTTTTATTGATCATCCAGAATGGGTAAATAAAATTTGGAATTAAAATATTTAAAGGTATTTTACTTTGAGAGAAGGGATTGATCACTATGATCAATCCCTGTTTATATCTATACTAGAATAAGTGATTTTTATAGGATTGGAGAATAGAATAGATATTTTATTAAGTTAAGTATAATATGAGTCTTTTAATACGGTCCCCACTCAATATTCACGCCAACAATAAGAAAAATAAGTCCAATGATAAACCAAATGAATGCAAGTGGAGCCATGAAGCGAATCCATTTTCCATAAGAAATGCCGCTCGCTGCGAGAACGCCCATTAAAACACCGGAAGTTGGATTGAGGCAGTTCACTACACCTTCTCCAAGCATAACAGCCTGTACTGTAACTTGGCGTGTAATATGCATGAAATCGGCTAATGGAGCTAATATCGGAATGAAAATAACAGATTCTCCTGTCCCGGATGAAATGAGGAAATGTAATGCGGCACTACTTACATACATGCCGAGAACGCCAAATACAGGGCTATGTCCTTCGAGAGACTGTGCTAGCTGATTAACAATTGTATCAAGTAATTTGCCTTGTTCTAAAATGACTGAAATACAACGAGCCATTCCGACGATCAAAGCACCGTATATGAGATTTTGGCAGCCCGCTAGAAAAGTAGAAGCGATATCGTTTGCTTTCATGCCACCTATGATTCCTGCTGCAATTGCTATGAAAATAAAAGTAGCGGTCATTTCTGCGTCCGTCCAATGTAGACGAAAAGCGCCTATTAAAAATGCAATTAATGATAAAGCTGAAACGAGTAAAATTAATTTATGACGTATTGTCCAAGGAACTTCTGTTTTCTCTGTTTCTTTCTCACTTGAAAGAGCATTACTTGGAAACCAGTTATCTCCGAGTATGCTTCCTTTATTCAATTTTTTTAAGCGTTTTACATACCAATTAATATACAAAACGGTAGCAATTAAAAAAGAGATATAAATTGCCGTACGTAAACCAATTCCTGAAAACATCGGGAGTTCTGCGATTTTTTGTGAAATGCCTAAAGGTGAGGGAGATAAAATAGTAGCATTAAAACCAGCATAAGTGCCTAAATAAATAATTGCTACGCCGACGATAGCGTCCCATTTTAATGTGCGTGCAACGATGATGCCGATGGGGATAAAGCCGATAACTGAGTTCACGATAATACCAGTCGTTCCGAGAATAGAAAAGAGTGCGGCGACAATACAAATGAAAAGTAATTGCTGATTCCGAAATTTGTTAATTACATGATAGATTAAACCGTCAAGAGCACCTGTTTTTTCAAGAATCGCAATAGCTCCACCTGTAAATAAAATTAAAAAGATGATCGGAGCAGCAAGTGTCATCCCTTTTTCAATAGCGGTAAAAAAAGAAACAAACCCTACCGGCGATTGTGGAACAGAATGATAACTTCCTGGTATTGTCGTTGTAACAGTACCGTTTGTAACTCTTTTAAATTCTCCAGCAGGAACGAAATATGTAGCAATGGCGCAAAGTAAGGCGATAAAAAATAGTAGTACGTACGCGTCAGGCATTTTAAACTTTCGTTTACTCGGCTGTTTTTTTACCTCGGTCTGTAATTGCATAAAACCCCTCCTTTTTCACCTGGTTAATTTTTAATATTCTGAAATTTATCTGTGAAATAGATTATAATAAAGGTGGCTTCTTAAGGCAATAGTTTTTCTATCCTTTTTCTGCACATACAAATTGTTGCAGCATTAGACAGGGAAACGAAAAAAATCCAAGAATATGTAATATAAAAGGAAAAGAAAGGAGGGAAAGAGATGTGGAAAACTACGGATCTATGTGATGAATTTGAAAAGGAATTACAAATATGTCGCCAGTCTTTTCGGTCTTTCGGGAAGAAAAAATAATTCTATGGGAAAATCGCAACGGTAAAAGTGAAGGATGATAATGTACTAGTAAAAGAGGGGTTACAAACACTGCCGGAAGGTACAGTATTAGTTGTTGATGGCGGAGCTTCTAAAAATTGTGCGTTACTCGGTGATAATTTGGCAGCTATTGCGGAAGAAAGAAACTTAGCAGGAATTATTGTAAATGGGTATGTTCGTGATTCTAGTGAATTAAAAAATATTAATATTGGTATTGTAGCGTTAGGGACAATGCCAAATAGAAGTGTAAAAGAAGGAAAAGGAGAAAGAAATATTCCGGTGCAATTTGGTGAAGTTGAATGGAAACCGAATGAATATGTTTATGTAGATGAAGATGGAATTATTGTTAGTGATAAAAGCTTACATAGTGAGGGATGACTTCTAATAATGGAAGGCTATTAAGCTATTATTCTTAGAAAATAAATCCGATAAATCATGGACAAAATTCTTTGTCAATAGTAAAATAATACAGAAAATCAAAATTTGTAGAATGTATAGGTTTATCGTATTTACGATAAAGTGAAATTTTAATCAGTGGGGATTTTGTTCATCCCACTGATTATTAGCCTTCACCAATCGGGCATTTACGGGCAGTTGATCCCTACCTAACTTCTTTGCTTTCGTTGAATTTGAGGTGGGGGTCTTACTGCTCGTTAATGCGGGTAGGAGGTGTTGTACATTTTTGTTCGACACTTACAAAAAGAGAGTGTCAACCGCATACCCTTAAAGGGTCTTTTTTTGTGTGAATGTTAGTAAAGGGAGGGAATTTTGGGATGGCAATGTTAAAGAAATGGCTGCTTACATCATTAATGGCAGTGGCACTTGTATTTGTTTCTTTTGCGAATACAGTACATATTACGTTTGCTGAAGGAAAGACAGCGAAACTTGCAATTATTGGTGAATCACAAAAAGGAATTATGTTATGTCCGAAAGAAGTTTCCATTGAAGATGGAGAAACAGCTTTTAGTTTGCTACAAAAAGTTATGGGTGACAAAGTAACATCTGAAAGTATGTCATTTGGAACGTATATAAAGGGCATCGATGGATTAATGGCCGGAGCAACGAGCGGTTGGTTGTATGATGTAAATGATAAATCTGCAGAAGTTGGTGCGGATAGTTATAAATTAGAGTCTGGGGATGTTGTTGCATTTCGTTACGTTGCAGACTGGAGCAATATGAGTCAACAAACGTTGCAACAAACGTTAGATAAATTTGGCACTTGTAAAACTGTAGAAGAGCCAAAACCAGAAGAACCGAAAACAGAAAAACCAGATGGTAAACCAGAGGAACCGAAAACAGAAAAGCCAGATGGTAAGCCAGAAGAACCGAAAACAGAAAAGCCAGATGGTAAGCCAGAAGAACCGAAAACAGAAAAACCAGATGGTAAACCAGAAGATAAAGTAACAGAACAACCAAAGCAAGAGAAAGTCGAAATTCCAGCAGCACAATTAAACGAAGCGATTTCTAAAACATCAGAAAAGATGTTACAAGATGGAATTGGTAGTGATTGGGTTGCGATTGGACTTGCTCGTTCAGGTGTAAATGTTCCGCTTGAAACGAAAATAAACTATGTTAAGCCAGTAGCTGAAAAGGTTAAGAAGCGTTTAAATCGTTTTTCAGCAACAGATTTAGCTAGAACGATTATTATGATGAATGCAATGAATGTAGATCCTACAAAGGTAGAGGGACAAAATTTAGTACAAAATTTATTTGAATCAGATAAAGTGAATTCCGTTACAGGATACGCATTTACATTACTTGCATTAGATACAAAGAAATATGAGATTCCGGCCGAAGCAAAATGGAATCGAGCTGCTTTAGTACAAGCACTTTTACAAGCCCAGCATACAGACGGTGGCTGGACATATGATAGTTCAAGTAGTAAAGAAAGTGCTAGTAACGTTGATGTAACAAGTATGGTATTAGCAGCATTAGCTCCTTATCAAGATCAAGCAGATGTAAAGCCAGCTATTCAAAAAGCTGTTGATTATTTATACAAGCAGCAGCTAGGTAATGGTGGTTTTGCCGCTGATGGACAAGAGAATTCTAATAGTACTGCACAAGCAATTATTGGACTATCGCTAGTTAAAGATGTAGATCAAGATCGTCTTAATAAAGCAGTACAAAATTTAATGTCATACCAGCTTCCAAATGGTGAGTTCAAATGGTTACCGAGTGATCAAAAAGGTAGCGGAATGGCTACAGAGCAAGCATTTTTAGCGTTACTTCAGTTTGAAGATCTTGGAAAATCGATTTATGATTGGTCAAATGTAGTAGAGAATGAAATCGATACGAAACCAATTGTAGAGCCAGAGACAACTGTAGAAGAAAAAGAAGTTGTAGAACAGCCGAAACAACAAGAAGAGTTACAAAAACAACCAAAAGATGAAAATCTAAAAGTTGTTGTAGATAACGAACGAGTTAATAAAGAAACAAACAAGAATAAGAATCAATTACCACAAACAGGAGCATCTTCTCATAGTGCAGCAACACAAGTAGGTATGGGTGTATTATGTATCGCTTCTGCATATGTATTATGGAGACGTAAAGCAGCTTAACAAAAATTAGGAGCAATCATTTGCTCCTAATTTTATTATGAAAGGTGAGGGGCAGCATGAGTAAGATGAAATGGTTCATTTCTTTAATTCTTTCATTGGGATTATTAGCCGGATGTGAAGAAACGGCTGTAAAACCTGAGAAGAAGGTAGAACCGAAGCTAGAAGAGCAAAAAGAAGTAGCGAAGCAGGAAGAACAAAAAGATGTACCGAAACCGGAAGAGAAGCAAGCTGAACCGGAACAAAAACCACAAGAAGAGCAGAAAGATAAACAAGAACAAAAAGTAGAAGAGAAACCGAAAGAAGAAAAAGCGCAGGAACAGCCTGAAGTAAAGAAAGAAGAGAAACCAAGGGAACAGCCTGCTGCAAATAAACAACCAGAGCAACAAAAAGTACAAGAAGAGAAACCCCAGCAGCCGAAAGCGCCAGAAGTAAAAGAAGAAGCAAAGGTTGTTAATCAGCCAAAAGAAACACCAAAGCAGGAACAAAAGAAAAATCCAGAAGAGAACAATAATGTACCAGCTCCGCCAACACCGGTACCACCACCAGATCCAGATCCAGTACCAGTACCTAAAGCGAAACAAGTCACTATCTCGGTAAAAGGAAATGAAGGGTACTTATTAGGTGCGAAAAAGGTAGATGTACAGGAAGGTGCTACTGTATATAGTGTGCTAAAGAGTACAGGATTAGATGTTGATGCGAGTGGATCTAAAGGTGATGTTTACGTAAAAGGGATTAATGATTTATACGAAAAAGATATAAGTGATACAAGTGGTTGGAAATACCGTGTGAACGGTGCATTTCCGAACCGTAGTGCTGGTGTAGTTACAGTTAAACCAGGAGATACAGTTGAATGGGTGTATGTATACTAAATTAAGAAAGGATCTTCGGTAAAGGACTATGAAAATAAATTTTTCTTCTTTACATCCTTTTGTGAATTTTTTCTATTATATTGGGGTGATGATACTATGTATGATGTGTCTTCATCCTCTTTTTTTAATTGGAGCGATTATACTAATAGTAATCTTAAATATAGTACAGGGAAATGGTGAGAAAATCAGAAAGATGCTACCTAGTACTATCGTATTCTTTCTGATGGTTATTTTATTTAACTCTTTATTAACACATAGAGGAGCGACTACGTTATTTTATTTAGGAGATAGCCGGATTAAGCTTGAGGCTTGTATGTATGGACTTGTTATGGGATTATTATTAGTTGCAATTATGTTTACATTTGCTTCTTATAACGATATTATTTCGAGTCATAAATTTTTATATTTGTTTTCAAGAATTTCACCGAAAGTTGCATTGTTAACGATGATTACAGTGCGATTTGTTCCTTTGTTTATTAGGCGGTTAAAGAAAATTACACTTGTCCAAAAAACGAAAGGTGTACAATTAGATTCAGGTTCACTCATTGAGCGTATAAAAAATGGAATGAAATTACTGCAAGTGTTATTAGTTTGTTCGTTAGAAGATGCACTACAAACAGCAGATTCTATGCAAGCTCGTGGATTTGGTGTAACGAAACGTACGACTTATATTAGGTATAGAATGGAAAGACGCGATTGGTACACGCTAAGTTATTTAAGTATTCTATTTATATCCTCATTCATATTTAGTTATTATGGCGGAGGGAAATTGATCATCTATCCGAAAGTGGAATCAATACTGTTCCAGCAATACGATGGAATTATGTTTTTCCTATTTATGATGTTTATTAGTTTACCGATTGTAATGGAAGGAAGGGTAACTAACTGTTACGATTTATTTAATCAATTATAACTAAAGTTAATTAAATATAGCAGTAAGCCCTGCTAGTCAAGTGATTGGCTAGTAGTGAGGGTTAACTGCGGGCAATCCCTAAAGCTGATTGAACTACAACGTGGCTAGAAATGGTGAGCGTGAATGTTGCGAAAGCAGAAAAAATCAATCAGATGGTGCAAGGTTAAATCCTAAACACTAGAACAATGGGTCTTCCGCATCGAATCATCTAAGTTAAAATTGATAAGATGAACGTTCAACGACTATCTCGTATAACTGACGAGAGTACATCACAAGCCTATGGTGATGGAAAAATCCTCTATCTCTAAAGAGATAAACATATAGTCTGCGCTCATGTGAAAACATGAGAAGTTCATAAGAGAACTGGCTAAGGACTTGCGCCCTTAGTTGAACAAGATAAATTTAATTAAATCTATCAAATCTCGTTGAATCTACTGAACGTATGTTCTATGGTGAATCCAATGAGGTGAGAATAATAATGAAATTTTTACGAGTTAGTCAAGTATCGGAATTAACAGGTTTGCATCCTAGTAGTCTTAGGAGAATGCACAAAAGCGGTGAATTAGTACCTGAAAAGGTGACTGCTGGTGGAACACGCTACTATTCAGAAGAACAAATCTTTCATTATCTAAAAGGGGAGCGCCCAAATAATCGCACAGTAATTGGCTATTGTAGAATCAGTTCTTCGAGTCAAAAAAACGACCTAGAAAGACAAGTCGATAGAATGAAGCAATTATCTTATCGCGCGAGGTTATCAATTTGAAATTATCGAAGATATTGGTTCTGGAATCAACTATAAGAAAAAAGGCTTTAACAAGTTAATTGAACGCATTGAGAACAATGAGGTTGAAAAAATTGTTGTCATGCACAAAGATAGACTTGTGAGGTTCGGTTATGAGTTGGTTGAAAAGATCTGTCAACTACATGGAACAGCGATTGAAGTAATTGACAATACTGCTAAAACAGAAGAACAGGAGGTCGTAGAAGACCTTGTTCAAATCATTACAGTATTTAGTTGTAAACTTCAAGGCAAGCGCTCTAAAAAGACCAAACAGATAATCAAGGAGTTGACTTCTGATGATATTGGCGAAGAAAGTCAGACTGATTCCAACGCCTGAACAAGAAAAAGTGCTTCGAAATCATGCTGGAGCTTCAAGGTTTGCTTATAACTATTGTAAAAGAATGAGTGATAGATATTATAAGCTATTTGGAAAATCTGTTTCACAGTTAGATTTACAGAAATGATTTACAAAGATCAAGAAGCGAAAGCGATATGAGTGGTTAAATGACATCAACGCACAAGTTCCCAAACAGGCTTCAAAAGATTTTGACAAGGCGCGAAAAAATTCGTTCAAAAAGTACAAAAATGGCTATCACACTTCTTATAAAACCAAAAAAGATTTAATCCAAGGATTTTATGCCAGTTATGAAAGACTGATTATAGGAAAGAAAGTAGTTGATATTCAGTCTATTGGAGAAGTGAAAACAAGCCAACAACTACCAAGAAACAAAAAACCATCAAATCCAAGAGTTACATTTGATGGTCGTCACTGGTGGATTAGTGTAGGGTTCAAAGAAGAATTCGAACCACAAGAACTAACCAATGAGTCGATTGGTGTGGACGTTGGTTTAAAAGAGTTGTTTGTAGCTTCTAATGGTACGAAAGAACGAAATATAAACAAAGATGCTAAGGTTAAAAAACTTTTGAAAAGGAAAAAGTCAGCGCAAAGAGATATGTCTAGGAGATCTAAAAAAGGTGTGAAATTTCAATATGCCGGATATGAAAAAGCTAAAACTGAGCACCTTCGGTTATCTAGGAAAATTACGAATATCCGAAATAACCATATCCATCAAGCAACAGCTAAATTGGTGAAAACCAAACCAATGAGGATTGTTGTGGAAGACTTATATATCTCAAACCTGTTAAAAAACAAAAAACTATCGAAAGCATTTTCATTTCAAAAATTAAACTTCTTCTTTCAATGTTTATCATACAAGTGTGAGAAGTATGGCATTGAGTATGTAAAAGCTGATAAATGGTTCGCCTCAAGCAAGATTTGCTCAAGTTGTGGAGTAAAATACGACCATTCAGTTCAACCAGAAGGACAGTGGAGTTTAAAAATACGTGAGTGGTGTTGTGTTGGGTGCAATAGCCATCACGATAGGGATGTAAATGCTTCGATAAATTTATCAAGATGGGTAAAATAAATGCTTGATAATAGGAGGTAACGATACTGCCTCGTGTGGAGTGTTATACCCCTCGTCCCTTCGGGGTTGCGAGAACACGATGAAGCACTAACTTGTGTAAATTTGATTAAATTGTATAGATTTAGTTAAGTTTATCGTATCGGAATGGATATGGTGGCGCATGCAGAAATAAAAAAATTATCATTTATATATACTGATGAAAATGAAGAAGCGTTACAGCATATTTCTCTTTCTATTCAAAAAGGAGAATTTATAGTACTTGCTGGCGGTTCCGGCTCTGGGAAGACAACTTTATTGAAACATTTTAAAAAGGAGTTACTTCCAATTGGCACGCGTTCTGGGCATACATATTACGATGGTGCTTTATTAGAAGATGTACCAGATTTATTATCTGCACAAGAAATTGGTATGGTATTTCAAAATCCAGAAAATCAGCTCGTAATGGATACAGTTATTCAAGAACTAGCATTCTCTTTAGAAAATATTGGGTTACCATCACATATTATTCAAAAAAGAATAGCGGAACTCCTTAGCTTTTTAGGATTTCAAGATTTATTGCACCAATCTGTTCATACGTTATCTGGTGGTCAAAAACAACTAGTAAATTTAGCAGCAGTATTAGTTATGCAGCCGAAGCTACTATTACTGGATGAACCGACAGCGCAGCTAGATCCGATTGCTGCGAAAGAGTTTTTAGGATTGTTAAAGCGTATTAATGAAGAACTTGGAATTACGATTATTTTAAGTGAACATCGTTTAGATGAAGTTATACCGCTCGCAACACGCGTTGTTTGTATGGATAATGGCAGAATCATTTATGATGGTACTTCTAAAAGTGTGATAGCGAACATGTGGGAAGTAGAAAAGTTTCGTCCATTCATTCCGCAAATTCCAAGATTGTTTTTAGAGTGGAATGTGAAAGAGATTCCATTTACAGTGCGAGAAGCACAAATGAAAATGAATGATTTTTCAGCGATATCATATAGGAATGGGCAAGTAGAACAATGTGAAAAGCAAGAAGTAATTTTAAGTGCAGAACATATATCTTTTCAATATGAAAAAAGTAGTCCACTTATTTTACGCGATTTAACAGTGAACATCGAAAAGGGAAAATGGACAGCTCTAGTTGGGAAAAACGGAACCGGGAAGTCTACGCTGTTAACGATTTTAGTAGGATTGCAAAAAGCTAGAAGAGGTAAGGTAAAGTGGAATGGAAAAATGATACATAAAATTGATTCGAAAGAACGATTTAAAAGTATAGGGTACGTATCACAACACCCGTATTATCATTTTACATTTGATACAGTGTGGGAAGAGGTTTATGAGCGCGCGCGTGAATTATATGGAGAAGAGGGAAAAGTAATAGCAGAAGAAATGTTGAAAAAGTTCTGGTTAGATTCACTTAAAGAGCGCCATCCACATGATTGTAGCGGGGGAGAGCAACAACTACTCGCATTATGTACAACTTTATTGTCAAAGCCAACTTTATTATTACTGGATGAGCCGACAAAGGGACTAGATCCATGGAAAAAGGAAAGAGTTGGAGAGCTATTTAAACAGTTGCAAAAAGAAGGTACAACTATTGTAATGGCAACGCACGATATTGAGTTTGCAGCGAAATACGTTGATCAATGTATGATGTTATTTGACGGGAAAGTCATTATGAATGATGCACCGAAAGAGTTCTTTAGTGGTAACTTCTTTTATACAACATCTATTAATCGATTCATCCGTAGAGAGTTGCCGTTTGCATTAACGTGGGAGGATGTGTACGAAGCGTGTCCAAACGATATGTTGCATTTATAATATTTATTTTTGCCGTTGTAATATGTACACTACTCTTTACGACTTTTATTATGGACGGGTATTACATGGTAAGTAGTTTGTTTTTATTAGCTGTCATTATGTTACCTTTCTATATTCGTTTTGAAAGGAAGGCGTTTGTTTCACGTGAAATTGTTATCGTTGCTGTGTTAGCGGCGATTGCAGCGGTTAGCCGGGTACCATTTTCTATTTTACCAAGTGTACAACCGACTTCTTTTGTCATTATCGTTTCTGCAATTGTTTTTGGAAGTGAAACTGGCTTTATGATTGGGGCAACGGCTGCCATTGTATCTAATATTTTTTTAGGACAAGGTCCGTGGACTCCGTGGCAAATGTTCTCTTGGGGCATGATCGGGTTTATAGCTGGACTATTACGTAATACATTTTTAATGAAAAAACTGTGGGGAAGACTGTTGTACGGATTTGCCGTTGGATTTCTATTTGGCTGGATTATGAATTTTTGGGGTCTTCTTGGTTTTATACAGGAAGCAACGTGGGAAACAGTTATTGCTTACTATGTCGCAAGTTTTTCTTTCGATCTTAGTCATGCGATATCGAATGTTATTTTCCTTCTGTTATTTAGTACGTCATGGATTACGATCCTCACAAGATTTAAAAAGAAATACGGTATATTAGATGAGCATAACGTGACATAGAAAAGCATACTCATATAAGGTAGGGTCGCGACTTACATATTCGTTTGCCTCTTTCATGCTTCTTACATATTGTAAGAAGCATTTTTTATTGTCAAAAAATAGATTCAATATATATCCGTTATTATATGAAATTATTTGTATAATAGTAGGTGAGAATTATTTTCAAGAGGGAGGTGTATAGTTAATGAAGTTAGTTATTCCGAAGCAACATGGAGCATGGGCGATGCTTGTCATACCATTTCTATTAAGTGTATTACTTGGTAAACCTACTTTTTATCATATCCCACTGTTTTTAGCCTGGTTCTTTATCTATCTAGCCACTTATCCATTTCTCATGTACATAAGGCAAAGACGAAAAAAAGAATTTCTACACGCTGCAATTGTTTATTTTATCATTGCATTTATATTTGGGATGATTTCTTTATTATATGAATGGCGAATTCTTTTATTCGCAGTATTAATGATTCCATTGTTTATTGTAAATATGTATTACGCTCGTCAAAAAAATGAACGAGCATTACTAAATGATATTTGTGCGATTATAGTGTTTTGTATAGGCGGCTTAATCAGTTATTATTTCTCCGTGAAATTCATAGATAAAACAGCATTATTCATTGCGCTTATTTCATTTCTATATTTTTTAGGAAGTACGTTTTATGTGAAAACGATGATTCGTGAAAAAAACAATCCGAAGTATCGTTTTATATCTTGGGGATACCATATTGTATTAACGGTAATTGTATTTGCTATAAATCCATGGTGTTCACTCATATTTGTACCAAGTGTAATTCGGGCCATTATGTTGTATGGCAAAAAGATTTCTATATTAAAAGTAGGGATTTTAGAAATTGTTAATTCTGTATATTTTTTAATAATAACGGTAATAATGATGAAGTATGCCATTTGAAAAAAACTTCCCATCTTTTGATGGGAAGTTTTCATTCTTGTTCTAAAATGTGAACGGTGTAATCGCAACGTTGAAGAGCTTGCTCTACAGCGTAAAGGGATTGTTCAATACGTGCGCGATTAAAATCTTCTTCAACAGTCTGTAATGCATCTTCTAAACAATGTTTCGCTTCTTGTAAGGAATGAAAAGAATCTTGTACGTATCCACGAGCATTCTTTTTCAAAGTAGTAGCCTCCTTTTGTACATCTTTTTGTAGTATGAACAATAAATAAGAAAATATAATTTTTTATATTTATTTGACAATTATAATAAAATTACGTATAGTTAAATTTAAAGTGAATATTTTCTTATCCAGAGAGGTGGAGGGACTGGCCCGATGAAACCCAGCAACCGCGATGCAGGTGCTAATTCCAGCAGAACATATTTGTTCTGGGAGATAAGACGAAGATATACGTAACTTCTTCTTATCGGAGAGGTTTTTTTGTTGCAAAAAAACCGATTACGAAAATTTATATTAAGAAGAAAGGGGTTGCGAAGTACTGTGACACTCGAAAAATACGTAAAACTGCGTAGTACAGTTTATGAATATATGATAGAGCAAGATAAGCCAATATCATTGTTAGATATTCAAGAACATATCGTTTCGCATCATGAAGGAAAATTCACTAAAAAAATGTTACATCAATTTTATTTATCAAGACTATTAGATGAACTCAAACTGGATGGGAAAATTACTTTAGCTGATGATGAATATCGCTATGCTGAAAAAGGGGTATTTTATAAGGCGGGAAAAGGGAGCTGAGCTCTCTTTTTTTTGAAGTATGTAGCGTAAAAGACTGCTAAAGCAGCCTGATACAAGGGAATGGTGTTGAGTGTGTAGTGTCAAAGATTGAATGTGCCTGAAAGAGGCACTTCATATCGGCTGCAAATGAAAAGAGACACCTCCGCCGAATAGGTGTCAGTCGTTTTGTCACGTAGACTCGCTACTTGACAGTTATTAGAATAACATGCAGGATTTTGGAAGTCAAAAGGGAATTAAAGGAAGAGGTGTTGTTATGTACGCATATTTATTAAAAGAACTACATAGGTATATTCCGAAATATATTGTTGATAGAGGTTATGAATATTATGAAGAGGGACATGTAGAAGATGTTGAAGTACATGATAATAAAGTATTTGCTTTTGTGACTGGTAATGCAGGAAATTATGAAGTGGTTATTGATCTTGAAGATTTTGCAGAAAGTAGTTGCGAGTGTCCGTACGAAAATTATTGTAAACATATGGCGGCAGTTGTGTATGAAATTCAAGGTGCTGGTGAGAGTACGGTTAAAGAGAAACTGAACGGTTTAGAAAAAGAAGAGTTACTAACAGTATTAAATCGTTTGTTACAAAGTTCGAAAAATGTGCAAATCGTAGAGAAGATGTTAAAGAAGGGGAAACTTTAACTAAAGAGGGAGTTGTTTTGTAGTGAACGTACTAATTATATACGCTCATCCTAATCCTTCAAGCTTTAATGGGGTAATTTTAGAGCATGTGCAAAAAGGACTTGAGGAAACAAATCATTCTGTTACGCTACTTGATTTATATAAAGAACAATTTGATCCAGTGCTTGTATTTAATGAAGAGAAGAAAAGACGTGATTTACTAAATGAAGAAGAGACGAAGCGATATAGAGAATTAGTGCAGAAGGCGGATATTCTTCTTTTCATATATCCGATATGGTGGTGGGGCATGCCTGCTATTTTAAAAGGATTTATCGATCGTATTTTTGTAGCTGGATTTGCTTATAAATATGAGGGGGCATTACCGAAAGGCTTATTTAAAGGTAAGAAGGCGTGGGTTATTAATACGTTAGACTCACCGTTATGGTACGTAGCACTATTATATCGATCAGCGGATTGGATTATGATGAAAAGAGGGGTTTTGCGTTTTTGTGGTATTCGCAATATAAAACGTTCTGCTTTTCAATCTGTGAAAACGAGTAAAGTAACGAAGCGTGAAAAATGGCTGTTACAAATAGAAGAAGCGGCTCGTACATTATGAATGAAATCGATCGTATTATAAAGTGCTGTAAGTATGATGACGAACTTTTTCGTACGTATATTAAGTGTTTAGTCCAATTGAAGAAGTGTAGTGAAACGTTAAAACAAATTCAGATACAATTAAGAAATGATTATTTAATAAGAGGGATTTGTGAAAGAGAAGTTGATGAGGTAATAAAGGGAAGTAAAGAATATGGAACATATTTTCTTCCTAAAGTATTGCAGTGGAATTTCCTTAAGAACAATCCTCATATGATTGAAAAAGTATGTGAAGATTTGTTTACATATGAAGCATTAAATCATGCAGAGGTAGAGTGGAGGAAGGTAATAAGCTGTATAGATAACGAATGATTTATTATATAAAAAAGCTAGTATAAAACTAGCTTTTCGTTTAAATAAATAAGAAACATAGACTAATGATAAATCCTGCATATAGTAAGTTAACAACACAAAATCCCATAATATCACGCGCGCCTAAACCAGCTATCGCTAATGCCGGTAATGCCCAGAAAGGTTGAATTAAATTTGTCCAAGCATCGCCCCATGCAATTGCCATCGCTGTTTTCGCGGCAGGTACACCAAGTTCAGCGCCAGCTGGAATCATAATTGGTGCTTGCACTGCCCATTGACCGCCTCCAGATGGAACGAAAATATTTACAATGCCAGCACTTAAAAATGTAAAGAGCGGGAATGTGGTTTCATTTGAAATGCTAATAAAGAAAGTAGAAATAGCTCCTCCAAGCGAAAGCCCTTCACTATTTACTCCAATCATCATCCCCATAATTCCAGCATAGAACGGAAACTGAAGTAAAATGCCTGAAGCACTCTTAGTTGAGTCAGAGAAAGCGCGAATATATTGAATCGGAGTACGGTGGAAAATAAGACCCGCAATCAATAACATGAAAATAACGATATCAAGTGTAAGGTTAAAGCCTTTCGTATAAAAGTAGTTGAAAATATAAATAAGACCTAATAATCCAATACAAAGTGTAATAATTATGCTATTTTCCATTTTTTCAGCGAACGTATTTTGCTCCACTTCTTGAGCGGCAGCCTCTTCATGGAACACGATAGGGTCTACAGTAATTGTATGCTTTTCATCTGGATGCATTGCTCGGTTAATAAGAGGCATCGTAACGAGAAAGATAATAACCGGAACGAGAGCGTATGGCGAGAATAACGTTTCTGTTATTGGAATCGCTTCTTTAATACTCCCAGCGGTCGTTTTGATTAACGTTTCGCCTCCTGTTGCTAACGTAAGAGGGATAGAAGCAGAAAGGCCTGCATGCCAAATGAGAAATCCAGAGTAGGAAGAAGCAATTGCTAACCTATAATCTAATCCTTCTAACTGTCTGGCCACTTCTTTTGCATATAAAACCGATACAACAATACCAAATCCCCAGTTTATGTATGCTCCTAGTAAACTTACGATTGAAATAGCAATAATACCTTGTCCATTTGTTTTCGGTAATTTCGCTGCTCTCGTTAATCCTTTTTTAATAAGAGGAGCGTTTGCTAATGCAGATCCTGTCACGAGTACAAGAGCCATTTGCATAGAAAAGGCGAGAAGTCCCCAAATTCCATTGCCCCAATGTGTAATCATTTCGACCGGTGTTTGGTGCGTTGCAAACATGCCGAAGAAGATAACGAAAACAGTTAATAAACATGATAAAATAAACGGTTCTGGTAAGAAACGCTGCACAAGAGCAACACATCCATTTGTAAATGAACGAAACAAAATAGATCAACCTCCTTATGTTATGTATGTTTATTACAATATTCGAGGTTGTTTAGGTGATAACCTTTAATGTATAGAAAATTCAGATATCTAAGGTAGTTGTCATAATGTCTAGGTAGATTAATAGTCTATGTTGAAATGTTATTTCATTTTGAACTGAAATATTTCAAAGAGGGGTAGTATCTATGCAAATCAACTTAAGCAAAGCAAATAGCCCAAAACGTTAAAAATATAGTTTGTATATATAAATCGAAATAGTGTAAAAATATGTGTTTTCGTTTATATCTCTGTTAATTAGATATAAACGAAAACAGAAATTGAAAAGAATGCTCTATATACAAGGGAAAGAGATGGTCATAGAACGAATATGCCCATCAAATGACAGTTTATGTAAGAATCAGATTATTGAAAAAGGATATTAGCTATTTTTAACGAACTCTGAATTACAAACAAACTTTATCAAAAGTGGTGAGATAATATAGAGAATAAAACAAATTTATTTTTGGATATGAAAATGGAAAAATATATAGTTAGCAAGCTTCGAAGTGCCGGTTGTGTTTTTGCAGAAGATGAGACCCGGTTACTTATGTCAGAGGCACTAACTCCAGAGGACCTTATGAAAATGGTAGAAATGCGAGTCAACGGTTTACCTCTGGAATACGTTGTTGGATACACGGAGTTTTGTGGTCTACGAATAGAAGTGGATCGAGGCGTTTTTGTACCGCGTAAACGTACCGAGTTCCTTGTTCATCAAACAGAGGTCCTGTCGCGTTCTAGCGATATCATTGTTGATCTATGTTGTGAATCAGGTGCGGTGGGTGCCGCACTGGCAGCAGCTTTGGGACGAGTTGAATTGTATTCTGTTGACATTGACCCTATCGCAGTACAATGCGCTAGCCGCAATGTAACGAATTTTGGCGGTCGTGCTTTTGAAGGTGACTTGTATAAAGCTCTACCAGACTCACTTAAGGGCCATGTAAATATCCTAGTTGCGAACGTACCTTACGTTCCTACTGAAATAATAAAGTTTCTCCCCCGGAAGGCACGCCTATATGAACCAAATGTAACGCTTGACGGAGGAGAAGATGGTCTTAACATTCTGCGAAGAGTAGCAGAAGATGCTTTACTCTGGTTAGCTTTGGATGGACATCTTTTGATAGAGACGAGCGAAGTTCAGGCACCCCGGGCCTTTGAAATCTTTGCTGGTGCTGGGCTTAGCACAAAAGTCGCTAGAAACAAGGAACTGGACGCTACTGTCATTATCGGTTCTAATTCTAGCTTTTAGAGTATTACTAGTGTTACGTACGTTTCAAATGTTATGACAATCCAAAGAGGATATAGTGTTTACTGATAGGTGGTAATAGATCAATGAAAAAAGAATATGGAATAATCATATTGGTTTTGTTTTTTATTTTGAGTGCTTGTTCTAGTAAAAATAATATTACTTTTAAACAAGCAGATGTTGAAAATGGAATAGTGTATGAATTAATTTCTAAAAATCTTAATATGAACACTGAAATATCTTATAAAATAAAAATGACTAATAATACCGATTATATTATTGTATAAAATAATGTTATGTTTTCATTTCCTAAATCACCTACTGTTTCTGGCCAAACAACAAATCCATTTAGAGTGTTAGCTAAAGGTAATAAGTTAAATATTAAACCTGGGGATAGTATTGTTTTAGAAGTATCATTTTCTCCTGATTTTTATTCTGAGTTTAAGAATACAGAAGTATCTAAAGCAAATCTGTATATAACAGGTTATATCGATAAATTAGCTGATGAAAATCATTTTGATTTTATTAAAAGTATTAATTTAGATTAAAAAAGTGCACCTCCGATTGTTAGACTGTGTCTAATAAACGGAGATGCACTTTTTTTATTTACCTTATTGAACTAAAGCATCTGTTAGCTTAATAGCAAATGATTACAACCGGCTATTTCTCCCAAAGTTCGATCAATCGCCCTTCAGGATCTTTAATCCAAATAAACTTTCCAAATTCATTAATCTCTTCTTTCTTTTCAAGAGGTACACCAATATGTTCAAGATGCTGAATAGTCTCGTTTAGATTATGTACTTGGAAATTCAACATCACTTGTTGTTCTGTTGGGAAATAATTGTCATTTTCAGTGAAGAAAGAAAAGATAGTCTCAGTTCCTAATTCGGGTTTAATCACAGTCCCGTTCCAATTTTCTATTTCAATTTTCAACACTTCACTGTACCATTTTTTTATAACATCAAGATTTTTAGTTCTCCAAAATATTCCTCCGAAACCTTTTATCATTGTATTTAACTCCTGTCTATCTTTAAATTTTTAATGACATAAGTTCAACCTTCAATAAAACGCAGTGCACAACGGGAATGGTAATCGGTTAGATCTTTTGCAAATTGTTGATTCGGAAATCCTCTGTGAAGCAATCTCAACCCGCCTGAAGTTAAGGATATATGATGATGGAATCGATAGAATAACATCCTGTTGGGGTCGAGAGTATCATTCTTTAAATATCGATAATAATCCCCAAATCGAAACTGCAAAAAACTGTGCTCATACTCAATATCAAAGAACTCGGCTCCTTCGATATCAATCAAATAAGGTTCTAGTTTGTTATTAATTAATACATGATCGGGGCCGAGTTCCCCATGTATAAATCCATAACGACTTCTTGTTTCAATTTTTGATTCAAGCTCGTACAATGTATCGAGTAGATTGCTATGACTAGCCCTGATGCTGTCAATATGTTGGCATGCGTAATCTAAATCTCTTTTTGCATTCTTCATTTGCAAGTGATGACATTTTTCCGTGTTGATCCCACTTTGATTCACTTTCCCATGAGTAAGTCTCTCGTTGGCATGCATGTCTGCCAGCATATCTCCTATCCGCTGAAACACTTTATCTTTAACATATGAATCGGAATGTTGAAAATAAACTTCTGCCTTTTGTCCATTTACATATTCAACGAGAGCATAATCATAAGGATGACGGTTTCTTTCCTTATTCAGATCATATAGAAGGGGAGTTTGAATTCCTTGTTGAATTAAATACTTGTTATTTAATTCAAATAAATCACTACTATAGGAGTGCTCATGTATATCTCGGTTTGCTATTTCTTCTTGAAAATAATTCATGGTAAGATCCCAAACATACAGAACGCAGGAAAATCCATTGCTGCAATCAATCTTATAGACTACCTTTTGTGCACCGCCATGCATTTTCGTTACACTAGAAACCAAATAACTGGTATCAAAGACTTTTTGCATATACTCTTGTAAATCAGATTGATCAAGGTGACAAGTGATTCTCAATGAATAACACCCCTTTTCTTAGGTTTTGCTGTCAATCAAACTATATAAAAAATCTAACCAAAAGTATAGAATGTTTATTTGTAATTTGTGATGTTAAATTGGGTCTGGAAAAATAGTCATATAAAAACCCGTTGGAGCTTCAATGTTTTTTTGATGAAATCATTCTTACTTCTCAAATACCTCGCCACACAAAAACTTAAAATGTATTACAATGAATGAATCTATACAATTTTCAATCCTTCTTCTTTTCGCTAACTTTACCATTATTTTTAATTGAGTATTACTGCCCCGTCAGTTTAAGTAAAAAACCTTCATAATCTCAATGATATATTCAAACTCGAATAATCTAATTTCCTGAAAACGTTCCTCAACAATCTGGCCCTTTAGTGGAGTAACTTTATTGCTACTCAGCAGTTTCTTAATCCGCCTTTCAGTTCAGATCTTCTTTTCACTATAAAAACATCTCTTTAGATAAACAGATCCAAAGGGGCAAAACATCGCGCTTTTAAATAAAAACAGTGATTTTATTTAAAAGCGATATTAAAAATATTTTTCAAATCCTGGAAGCATATTTTTGCCGCAAACAAAAAGAACCATAAGCTTGCCAAACGGCAAAATTATAATTTTGATAGCTGTCGTCATTTTTTATTCATATATTGGAAATGAATTTCATAATGCGGAAAAATAGGGGGATTTATATGTCAAAGTGGCAATCTAAAGAACAATTGGTTCAATTATTAAGCAATCTTGTTGAAATTCCTAGTATTACAGGTTCAGAAGCTGAAGTTATATTGCCAGACTTTGTTGTAGAACAACTATCTGACTTACAGTATTTCAAACAAAATCCGCATCATTTGCAAAAAAATCTGACGGGGGATGGACGATATTTTGTTACAGCTCTAGTAAAGAAAAGTGATAGTACAAAAAATACTGTAATTCTTGTTAGTCACTTTGATGTTGTAGATGTACAAGATTACGGAGTATGGAAAGAAGATGCATTTAACCCTAAAAAATTAACATCTATGTTTTATTCTCATAAAGATGAGCTACCAGATCATGTACGTGAAGATATTGAACAAGGAGATTGGCTCTTTGGTAGAGGAACGATGGACATGAAATGTGGTCTAGCCTTACAAATGGCGATGGTTGAGCAAGCTTGTGAAGGAAGATTTGATGGGAATGTTCTTTTATTGGCTGTTCCAGATGAAGAAGTGAACTCTGTAGGGATGAGAGCCGCTGTTCCAAGATTATTAGACTTAGCAAGAGAACATGACTTAGAGTATAAAACGGTCCTAAATTCAGAGCCTATGTTTTCAAGGCATCCTGGTGACCAAAATAAGTATATTTATACTGGTTCTATTGGTAAGGTGTTACCTGGTTTCCTTTGCTATGGAAAAGAGACACATGTAGGCGAACCTTTTGCAGGATTAAATGGGAGTTATATGGCTGCATTATTAACAGCTGAATTAGAGTTGAATACTGACCTTTGCGATATTGTAGATGGTGAAGCGAGTCCTCCACCAACTAACTTGCTTCAAAGAGACTTAAAGGAGGATTATTCTGTACAAATTCCTCATCGTGCAGTCACATTATTTAATTTGTTTTTACTAGAAAAAACGATGACAGATGTAGTTTCATTGTTACGCCAAAAAGTAACGAAAGTAGCAGAGAAAATTGAAGAATCGTATGAGGAGCGAGCGTATCATTTTTCTAAGCATAATCCGTTCATACCGCCTAATCTTAAAGTATATGTATTAACGTATGAAGAGCTTATTGCTTATGCAATTGAACAACATGGGCAAGGAAAAATAGATGAAATTCAATCCGATATTATAAAAAATAGAGAAGATAAAGATGATCGTGCGGTAACTATTGATTTAGTAGACAAATTAGCTATCTTATGTAAAGAAAAGGCTCCAATGATTGTACTTTTCTTTGCACCGCCATACTATCCAGCTGTGAGTTCACGCAACAATCCTTTAATTAAAGAGGTAGTTGTAGAAATGGAAAAGTATGCCCACTATAATCATAGCATTACATTTGAAAACCAAAATTATTTTGGCGGAATTTCAGATTTAAGCTATGTGGGCTTACAAAACCCATTGGATTCAATGAGTTCTCTCGTAGACAATATGCCATTATGGGATAAAGGTTATTCGATTCCACTAGAGGAATTAGAAGAGTTTGACGTTCCAGTATTAAATATGGGACCAGTAGGAAAAGATGCACATCAATGGACGGAGCGTCTGGACGTAAATTATGCATTTGAAACGTTATTAGACATGTTACCTATATGTATTGAAAAACTACTTGTTTCTAATAAAGTTACACAGTCATAGTGTTTGCATAAGAGCGAGAAAAAGACCGTAGTAATACGGTCTTTTTTTCGTAATGAATAGTTTGAAACCTTAGATTTATGAAATTGTGATGTAAGAATTCTCCTTAAAATAGATTCGCAATAAACTATTTAGAGAGAGTAGATATGGCTTGTACACTTTTTGTAACGGTATTTGCTGAGTTTTTGTATAATATAATCATGTGAAGTTAACATAACTTATTGTATCAATAATATATATTTGCGTAGAATATCCATTTTAAGGTTTTGAAGTACCCCCCTAAATGAAAATTTTATTTCGCTAAAGTTAGTTACTTAGTGAAGTCTGCTCATTTTTTTCGTATTAGGAAAGAAGGTACTTTTTAACTTGATGGGTATGGGGTAGTACCCCTTGTAGCAAAACCGGAGTGGAAATGATGAGTATAAATAGTTTTGTGAGATTGATAAAGGACGAATTATTAAAAGAGGTAAGCATAAGAAGTGAGGATGAATTCGAGCCTATAGTAGTTAAAGATATTCCTAGACTTTGGAAGTGTTTAGGGACAGGTAATTATGCCGCAGTATTTATGCACAAAGAATACAAAGATTGGGTAGTGAAAGTTTACGCGCGAGAAGGAGAAGGAATTGAAAAAGAGTCAGAAGTATACCGAAGAATCGGAAATCATCCTTCTTATTCGAAGCTTATGTATAAAGGAGAAAATTTCATAGTATTGAAACGTTTAAAAGAAATTACCTTATACGATGCTATTCATAAGGGGATTAAGATTCCTAAGCAGGTAATCCTTGATATCAATGAAGCTATAGAGTATGCAAGGGAGCAAGGATTAACTCCTTGTGATGTTCACGGAAAAAATGTGATGATGGAAAACGGAAGGGGATATGTAGTCGATGTATCTGATTTCTTAAAAACAAAAGAAGATAGTAAGTGGAGAGACTTAGAAAAGGCATATTTCACCTTTTACTTGCCTTTCATTTATAAATTGCCTTTCCCTGTTAAAGTACCGTATTTCATGTTAAACATTGTTAGACGTTCATATAGAAAATATAAGAAGCTTACAAAGAAATTCAAATTGTAAAAGGACCACATACTTATCTTTAGGTTAGATAAGTACTAGTAAACAAAAGGACCGTACATTTTAGATAGGTCTAATATGTACGGTCCCAATTTTATAACTTTATAAAGTAATTTATTTATAAAATGATTGTAACATTTGCATATAATACTGATGTTATTAATATGAGAAGTAAATCTTCTTGTTTTAATAGAATATACCAGTTCAGTACATTTCATTTTAAACATATTGATGTACTATAGTTCTAAACAAATCATAATAACGGATTAGAAGGGGAATAAACTGTGTAAACATACTCAATTGAGTATTAAACTTTTAATCTAATTTATCTTTGCATAGATGCAGGTATCAGTTAGTTTTTTACTGTCAGCTGAAAGATCTTCATTACTTTACACTCCCACCCCTAAAGGGGCCAGCTGACTAACGTCAGTGGGATTCTTGCTACCAAAGGCGAAGTCCATTTCTGGTATCGCTGACGTGCAAGATTGCGGTGTGCCATCACCACTCCCACAACAGACCATATAGGTTCGTGGGCTACGGTACTGTGACCATACCGTACAGATTGTTCGTTCTCAAATGTTTTTACGTCTTTTGCATGACGACTTAATACATTTTAAGGAGTAGAAGAATTGGCTACCCCAACCTCATATGTATTCTATTTTCAGAGAACAGTCGTTTTAGAGTCTTTTGCATGACTATGAATAAAGTATACCATGTTTTGCTATGCAAAAACGATGCTTTCATCCCACGTCTAAAGACGGACTAAAGTCCTGCGTGGGCTTTCCCGTATCGTAAATTCTGTAATATCCCTTCAAGCCCAAAACCTAATTTTTCAGGGATCATACGACTTTTAGTGTTAGTAGATTCACATCTTATTTCAATCCTTCTAAATTTGAGTAACTGAAATCCAAGGTTTGTTAACTCACTTACTACCTCTGTCATATATCCATTGCCACTAAATTGCGTGTTAATCCAGTATCCAATTTCACATTTAGAAATCTTCCAATTAATTCCGTGAAGGCTAGCAGTTCCAATAAAATCATTAGTATCCTTATGATAGATAAGATAGCGAAAGCTTTCTCTTTTTAAAAAATCTATATGGGCATTTCTCAGGATAATTTCCGTTTCTTCAACAGTAGGGATTGACTGGAATAAAAGCAACCATTGTTTTAACTCATTAATTGAATCCTTAATAGCTTGGTGTACGACATTCCCGTCACCAGCTTGAAGTGGTGCTCGAAGAATTAGTCTGTCTGTTTCTATTTGTAACGGAACATCTAATAAAATAGAATTCATATCATTTCTCCTCTCGAAAACTTTAAATTATGACAGAATGAAACTTATATAATAAAAAAACTTTCACCCAAAAGAAATAATTCTTGAGGACGAGAGTTGCAATTTCGTGGTACGTTATTATGATAAATAAATTAAAAAACACCCTATCTCACTAACAGGAGATCCCGTCACAGCATTACTATAAGTTATTACAGAACCGTGCGAAGCTCTTAGTCTTTCTTCATTAAGAACTTGATAGCAATACAGTAAAGTTTATCTCCCATAATGGGGCCTCTCAAAAATTAGTAAACAATAAATATATATTCAATTAATCACTTAGAAATCCCTTTTCACATATTGAAAACTAAACTGCCAGTTGGTACAAAAAAATGGCTACCGAAGCAGCCTTAGGTTATTCAACTAATGATTGTAAAAGGAATGAGTGTCGCATTTATTAATCCCGATTTATTTGATTTAAAAATTTACTTCTATGCAGATGGTGAAACAGAATTAATGAGAAGGTCTAGCCGCGATATTGCTGAAAGGGGAGCCGATATCAATTATTTAAGGCGGTCTCATGCAGAACGTCGGATTCAGTACGAAGTGTTTATGCATCCATACAGTCAATGTTTTGATATTATTATCAAAAATTCCGATGAAGCAATATGTCTAGAAAAAAATACATTTGAGTTTTATAGAGTTTAAATGCAAATACTCTATTTGTTATGTTTATTATGAGGGTTCATTTTCATTATTTGGCTCCCAAATGAAGCAACTTTAGTATTCACTCAAAAATCCATTGTCTATGAAACAACTAGATTTTTAAACGGCTTTAATAGACAACTGCCATTTACATAGACAGATGTCTATTGTATTTTTGGCGGCAAGATTAAATAGCTTTTTTGTTACTTTACAATAAAGTATACTTAATATCAGTAATTCATGTAATTAGGAGTGATTTCTATATTTAGGGAAAATGCAAAAAGGTTACTTCTGTCATTAGTAACAAATCCAATACTAATAATTGTATACGGCATTTTTTGTTATGAGTTAGCCTTATACTGTAAGTACGGAAGGATGAATTATAATATTTATATTTTGTTATTATGTATAGTGCTTTTTATATCCATGACTACATTTACTACAATGCAGGTGATAAAAAATAGAGAATATGAATCTAAAAAATTAACTAATTCAATAGCATGGAGATCCATTTCTATTATCATTATTGTTGCAATTACATCATTTTATGGGATGCAGATTTATAAAAGTGCAATAAATTACAATGGCAAATTGGCATGGTTTATAGAAAGGTTAAAACATGAAAGGTCAGTTAAACTTAAACATAATAATATATATGAATCTGGAGTAGAAGGTATTTTTGAAGATATAAATAAAAAACATCCTTTGCCAAAGAAATTGTATATGGCAACTGATTTTGATCTTACATTTCATTCAGATGGAACAATCACAGCGTTTGATACATTTGTTTATGGGAAAAATGTTGATGGGAAAGAAGAAACTTATTTAATCTCTTATAATAAGAAGAAATCAGAAGATATTACTATAATACGAGACGGGTATGCAAAGCCTGATTATGATGATGATAAATTAGTAGAACCTTTAATTAAAACGGTTAAGGCGATTCCAGTTAAGCAAACGGTTAGAAAGTGGAATGAAAGTAAGTATGGGTTGATTTATTATGGAAAAAGAAATTGGGGATCCAATACAGAGGGAATTATTAATATTACTGAGGATGGTAAGGGGCAGAGTCTTAAAGAAGCAGCTTCTGAAATCATTGGATATACTGTATCTATATTTGTCCCTGGAAAAGAGAAAGAGCTAGTACCTGCTAGATATAACTTAATATGTGACGCAAGTTGGAGTAAATCAAAGACGCCTCCAAATGAAGATAGGCCTAAAGAGAAGAAACAACAAGATTTAAAGAATGAAAAAGAACAGTTTTTCCTATCAAAAGAAGTTGGTTATAAACTAAATATGACAGATAAAGCATTAGGGAGCGCCTTTTATTCATTAAGCAAGACTAGTGATGAAGGGGAAACATGGGAGGTTATCAATCCAGACCCATTTAATAGGGGGATTGGTAGTGTATCAGGAATCACTTTTATAAATGATAAACTTGGGTTTTTAGGAGCAGTTAGACCTTCTGGTAATGAGGGAGAGTTATATCGCACAGATGATGGGGGGGTATCTTTCAAAAAGGTAGAATATCCGCCGCATGAAGTCAAATTAGATCATACACAGTCCACAATAAGTCCTTTTGATTCTCCTAGTATGCCATATGAGAAAGATGGGGTTTTTAATATGTTAGTGGGACAAGGGGCAGATGGAGACTACAATGGCGATAGTAGTGCACTTTATCAATCAAAAGATAACGGAGAGACATGGGAATTTGTAGAAGAAGTGAAAAAGAAATAGTCAGAATGTTTTTTTGAAAAATAAGGTAACTATTCAGCTATACATTTCATTTAGAAGTTTGGTAAGGAGTATAATTCCAGCCATGAAGATAAAAATGGACCTACACCTCGCTGCCTTTCTTTGTTTTAAAGCTTTACGCGTGGCAGGAAAAGGCCCTGACCGCTTCTATGCATGGCCAGTCCCTCTCGCCCATTTAAAAAGATGCTTTTCTGGCTTTTTTTCATAGAGGGGCTGAGTAGTTACTAAAAGTAAATAATTTAAATCGAACCATAAGCTTGCCGGCAAATTTATGGTTCGATTTTTTTTAGGGCAAAGATATCGTTCTAAACGGGTATTACCACATCGCTATCAAGTTTAAATTTTATAATGCCCCCAAAATGAAAAATTTGTGTCATTTATAGAAAGAAGTTTATTTTTATCATTTTGGGGATACTTCAAAATATTAAGTTGATGGTGGTGGGGTAGCACCACATCGCTATCAAGCTAAGATTTTAAAGTACCCCCTAAACGAAAATTTTGTGTTGTTTTAGCACCGAAGTTCATTTTTATCGTTTTTGGGGCAACCTGTTCTGTTAGGTTGATAGGCATGTGGCGGTACGCCATAAAGTACATTTTTCCTGAGTGGCTCCAAAAGTAAAGAATCGTTGCCGTACCCCTTAAACGGTTAACTAACCCCAATTTTTTTCTATTTTGACGACATGCTCAACGCCGCAGAAAAATAAGTTTATTTTCTGTTCCTGAAAGCAGCCTTTTTATATTTTCCATATGCCTGAAAATAACCATAAACGCCATTAGGAATGCAAATATATAAAAATATACGGTATTCCCAAAAACAGGAATAAATGAAATAACCGCAATAAGCAATGTAGCACATATTGTACCTAAAGAGACATAACGGGTTAAAGCTACTATTATCACAAAAAAGCCAAGGCATAAAAGGGCCATAACCCAGTCAACCATAAACAGCACAGCCACTGCTGTAAGTGCTCCCTTGCCCCCTTTAAACCCAAAATATACCGGCCAGTTATGCCCTATAACCGCCCCTGCGCCTGCCGCTAAAAGGCTTACGCAATCTTTAGCCTCTCCCGAATAAAAGTAAACGCTAAGGAACAAGCCTATATAACAGGCAATTATCCCTTTTAATATATCTCCCGCAAGAACAAACACCGCAGCAGATTTCCCAAGTACTCTCAGAGTATTGGTAAGCCCGGCGCTTTTGCTTCCATGGCTTCTTATGTCCTTTCCGTATATTCTCCCTACAATCACCGCTGTATTAAGGCTGCCTAAAAGGTAGCCCAAAACTAAGGCCGCAAAAATCTTTAAAATATCAATCATCACTCTTCTCCCTTTAAATTATTCTAAATTTCTTTTATTTCTCCATTAATACAGGGTTTTAGCATTGTTCTTCTCCAAAAAATTTTTTAATAAACTTCTACTTTTTTTATTCATGTTAAAAGGGCATCTACAATAAGGATGTTGGTAATAACTGAATAGCCAGAAAAACAACCGGTAAAAAACCCTTGATTAGTCACAACATTTTTGAGCCAAACTGCACGCTTTCCTTCTTCTAATTCAATGATCCGATAGGGGGTAACGATGGGGAATAATTTCTTTAATTTGTTGAATATTGAACATGAATTTCTCTCCTTTATACCATAGCTAGATATTTTAGTTAGTTTAATTCCCTAAAATAGCATGTTCGAATATTCACAATAATTAGCACCTGGTACTATTATTTGATTATATAATTAAGTGTAAAAATAGTAAAGGAGGATAAATGTATGCAATCAAAAGCAAGAATTACAGCTATTGGTACCTATGTACCTGAAAAAAAGCTGACCAATGATGATTTAGAAAAACTAGTAGATACAAATGATGCATGGATTGTACAAAGAACTGGGATGAAGGAAAGAAGAATTGCTGGTGATAACGAATATGCCTCTACATTAGCTTTTAAAGCTATTGAAAACTTAGTGGAACGTTATCATAAAAGTCTTGTCGACGTGGATTGTATTCTCGTTTCAACAACTACGCCTGACTACACTTTTCCAAGTGTAGCCTGCCAAATACAAGAGCATTTTAATATTCAGCATACAGGCGCTGTTGATTTCAATGCTACTTGTGCTGGTTTTACATATGGATTACATCTGGCGAATGGTTTAATTACATCTGGTCTTCATCGCAAGATTTTAATTGTAACGACAGAAACCTTATCTAAGATTACAGACTATACAGATCGAACTACATGTATCTTATTTGGAGATGGAGCCGCAGCTGTTTTAGTAGAGAAAGATGAAGAAGTGTCTAGCTTTATAGCTACCCATATTGGGACAAATGGGGAAGGGGGTATGCATGTATATCGTAAAAATTTATCTACTACCATGTTTGGAAATCCTTTAAAAACACATGGGAAGATAGTTCAAAATGGAAGAGAAGTATATAAGTGGGCAGCACGGACACTACCAATTGGTATTAAAGAATTGTTATGTCAAGCAGAGTTACAACTGGATGAGGTGAACTGGTTTGTTCCACATAGTGCTAATTTGCGAATGATTGAATCTATATGTGAAAAATCAGGTGTCCCACTGGATAAAACATTAACGAGTGTAACATACATGGGGAATACTTCTTCCGTCTCCATTCCATTGGCATTAGAAATAGGTATGAACGAAGGAAAGGTGAAAAACGGGGACACTCTCTTACTCTATGGGTTTGGAGGAGGTCTTACACACGCTGGACATATCATTAAATGGCATTTAGCAAAGGAATAGGAGATGAAATATTCAATAGTAACATAAACGTATTTTATTACATTAAAAATCTTTATAGGGATTCCGTCCCATCGCTATAAAGCTAAGTTTTTGCACTACCCATAAAGCAAAAAACGCCATCCTTTCCTATGATTCTACAGAAAGAATAACGTATTTTTTTCACTTTGAGGGGATTTCTTTTTGTTAGCTTGCTAGCAATGTGGCGAGACCCCAGGACTAACTTAAAAAGCAGTAGCCTGAAATTAATTTCGGGTTACTGCTTTTTAACTATATTCAAAAAAAATTAACTCAACCTTTTATCTTCATGGCTTTAATATTTTTTCCAATCTTACTCGTTTAATAAAATCATCTAATGCCTCTTCTTCATTACCATAATGAGCAATTGAGGTTTCTACAATACTCGCTCTCTCATCAGTTGCACAAATAACCCACTTATTATCCTCTTTATAAATTAGAACCTCATCCGGATCCACATCTTTTTCATGAAACCAGTTATAATATTTTAATCCTTCTTCTGATAGGATTCGTTTTGCCTCATCTCTTGTCATATTAAAATTATCCTCCTTATTTTATTTGTTTCAATCCTTCTAATTGTTCGACTGTTAAAGGAAGTTGTATTTGTGTTCCCCCTTTTATTGTCCCAAAACCTGGAGCTATCTCTCCAATTTGTGCTTTTAATTTGCTATAATCACCACAATAGTACTAGCATTTACCTGTGCTTTTAGTGTAGGGTCACTACAATTATCAATATAGGTTTTTATATTCGAGAAATCAGCTACAACCTCATATTGATGGTATTTACTCACATCTTCCAAATACTACTCAAATATAAATATAGGATGTTAGGTAAGAATCCTCCATTCTTCTCTATTTACCTATGCGTATACTTTAAATCAAAGAATCAAGGAAAGACCTGGTTAAAAGAAAAAAGGTTAACACCTCACCATAAAAGTTCTACTGAAATTGAGTTAATTCCAGCAGATTTACATGCTAATATACCACATATAGGTTCAGCATCAGATTTAAGAGGAGGAAAATAAAATGAAAAAAATAATAAAGCAAGTATTAAATGAAATAATTGATTCGGAAATGGTAGTATCAAAAAAAGAAGATGCATATAAGTCAATCGAAACAATTAAACGAATATATGGTGTAGATTTACCATTAGACTACAAAGAGTTTTTGCTTGAATATGGAGGGTGTTTTATTAAGGATAATAGAATGTACCAGCCAATTGAAGTTACCCCTGTAACTCCCAAGGATGGTTTTGACTCGATAGGTGGCTTTTATGGTATTACTAGTGATGCCTATGAAATTGAATCAATCATTCAAACTTATAAGGATATTTTAGGAAGTAGTGTAATGCCTATTGCAGATGCAGACGGGGGAGATTTAATATGTATAGGCTTAAAAAATAAATACAGGGGTAAAATTTATTATTGGTATCATGAAGGTGAAACAATAAACGAAGATGGAAAAGAATATTATTATCTTATAGCAAACTCATTTGAAGAATTTATTTTAAAATTTTCAATTCATGAAAGAAAAGAAAGTGTAAATTTAGATGACATCGAACTCTTTTTAGACGAAGATTTATTAAAAGATTAAATAGCATCCCATAGATAAACGATAGCGACAAACCTTATTCAAAGTTCTTTAGGGATGTAACGCTAAAAGAATTAAAAAAGTAAAAGTGTATAAGAAAAAGCCCCCACCACCGCCAAGTAGAGAAGAGCTTTTCCAGGTAAACTACGATAAAAGAAGTCGCGAAGTATTATATTAACGCATAGTGTCCTTACATAACCCTCTGTAAACCTATTAGATAAAATCAGATATTGATTATTTGGGAAACTAACAGTTATTTTAAGTTGAATGATCTGAATTCCCGTAAATAACTGTAAAATAATAAAATTTTCGTTTTGGGGGTATTTGCATTTCTTAGCTTGATGGTGATGGGGTGGTACTCCAACTAGAAAAATTGTCTCTGCGTGAACGTGAAGAACTTGAAAAATTTAAAAAAGAAGCAATGGAAGAACCACCGGATTTCTTTGAATATATTCAGTCTACCGAAAAAGATAATAAATGATACATAATGCCTCCAACAGAATATTTATCAAATTGATAACATATGTATCCCTTTCGATTTTTACAGAAATTGTAATGATATAAGTATATGCATATAGAAGGGGAGGCATAGGTTCTATGAAAAATGTTAAGTTTTATGGGTTAATTCTAGCATTCATCTTGCTACTGGCAGCTTGTAGTAGTAATTCCTTTGAAGATTATACATCAAAAGCTGATAAGAACATTAAGGATAAAAAATATAGCGAAGCTATAAAGAATTGTCAAGAGGCTTTGAAGTTGAAGGATGATAAGAAGATTAAAAGTAAGTTAGAACAAACCAAAAATTTAAAGAAAGCGCAAGATGCTTTTGATAAACATGAAATCGGGAAAGCTATGAATAATGTTCAAAAGGAAAAAAGTGATGAAAATAAAGAATTAACAAAGCAAGCCAATGCATTGCAAGGTGAGATTCAACAAGAAATTTTAGTTAAATTTAATAAGTTGAACATGAATCGTATTACTGGCGATGTAAAAGAAGCCCGTAAATCTTTAGATGATCTTATGGCTTGGATACAACAATCTGACTTATTAAAATCTCAAAAGGATTTTGTTGATACGTTACCTGAAAAAGAAGCAAGTATCTCTAAACTACAGGAAAGTAAAAAATAAAGAAAAGAGGTTACCTAAAAGTAACTATTCAGCGACTTTTGGGACAACCTCTTCTTTTCGTTGTGGATTTTTAAGAAAATTTAGAATAGAATAAAAATATAGCCATCTACCTATTATTCACTAATGAAAAGAAAAGGGGGTAGCGAAATGCAACTGAAGTATGGGAAGCACATTAATATATTATCTATTGTTCTAACTTTGTTCTCTTTTTCCGTAATTGTAAGTTTCTCTACCTGGTTGAGTGGATATTCAATTCCCAACCTTTCTACAATGCTTAAGGTAACAATGTGGAGTGCATTTATTCTTGGAATTATAGGGTTTAGACAAGAGAAAAGCGCACTGGCGATTATAATTATGGGAATATGTGCCTTTGCTCTAGTCGTTCTATATACTTATGCGGTTATAAGTTTTCTTGAGCATTAAACACAAAAAAAAGAAACGAACATTTTTGTTCGTTTCTTTTTTTTGGGGATGATTATTATAAAATAGCCTCTTCTAATGATTGAGTGCTGAATCCAAGAATTGATTTTTGAGTGCTATTCTCATGATCTTTTACACGGGAGAAAATCTCACCGGTACAAGAAGAAAACAGTCTTTGATATCTTAGGCGTCGTATATGACTTTACTATGTCTCACAATCATGTAGCATAATCAAAAAAATTGAAACCCAATAGGGTTTATTTAGTATGCAAATCTTTAAAGAACTTACACTGGACCTTTAGAAAAAAGAAAAAATTCTACGTAAAGTTAAACTTATATAAGCTTAACTTGATGGCGATGGGATAGCACCATCAAAACACAAATTTCATACGCTATGAAAATGTAACGATTTTATGCTACCAGTAAAAAACTGATTAGTGAGAGCTCATAATCTGTGGGGGATGGATACCCCCACGAATTTAAGTTTCACTTTATCAAAAAGTAAGGATCGACCGGTACCGCTCGTTATTGGACTATTACTTTTCCATCCATTCCTTTCAAGTAGTGGAACCGACATATTAGTTCATATGTACCGGGAGTTTCAGGTTTTACGGTAATTGTTATTTCTTTTCCTGACGGGACTTCGGCGTCAATTCCGAGTTTTTTCACCGTAAAGGTATGTTCTCTATTTCCTTTGTTTTTCAATAGCAACGTCGTCGTTTTCCCAACCGGAACAGTGATGATACTCGGATTAAAGTAATCATCATTCAATTCAACCTCAATAGGCTGTCTCACAACGTCGGATTCGGCCAATACGCGGAGTGATCCTAAAGTAGTAATAACTACAATCATCGCAAGTGAAATGATTAATCCAGTTAATAGCTTTTTCACAGACATTCGTAATCCCTCCTTTCCTAAGCACTAGTGTTTTCAAATTACTAAAATATTATCAATATAAATGGGGTTTACGCGTGGCTTAAATAGTAATTCTTTCGGCAACTCCTACTAACCAAGTACTAACTGGAATAGGATTTGGGTAAATAAAAAAAGCCTCCACTACTGTGGAAGCTTCTCCAAATGATGTGCAATATCAATATACATATCGGAATAAACCGAATGGATTTCATTACTAGGCGCAGCGTTAGAAGAGAAGTGGACGATTACCATACTTGCTTTCGGATCGATGTAAAGAGTTTGTCCGTAACTGCCTAACACTTCGAAAGCACCTTGTTCATTGTGCGGAATCCACCATTGATTATGATAAGAAATGGAAGCACCACGACCAATTGCGAGCTCACCTTCTTGTACATTTTTCACACTTTCTGTAATAGAAGAAGGGACGATTTGTTTTCCATTATATTGACCATTATTTAAAAGTAATTGCCCGAACCTCGCCATATCTCTAGCAGTTGCATTTAAACCAGCGCTTGCTTGTTCTACTTTTGTTTCATCTGTAACGTAATAAGCGTCTTCTTCCATACCAATTTGAGACCAAATTCGCTCGCTTACATTTTCAGCTAATGATTTTCCTGTGATTGTTCGGATAATCCAAGCGAGTGTTTCTGTTGATCCGTTATTGTAAGAAAAAGAGGAACCGGGTGGTGCAGTTTCTTCTGCTTCTAGTAACATATCATAAATTTTCATAGGCCCCTCGTAATTTTTACCTCGGGGTAAAATATTACTAGCTAAATATAGTTGTGCATCTTGATTTTCTAGTCCTAGCTGCATATATCCGTGAGTAGGGTATTCAGCGGAAACTTGCATGTCCATTAATTGTTGAAGTGTTGCTTTACCAAACGGTGTATTTTTTAATTCTTTTATGTAAGTGTCAGCTGTTTTTTCTACATCAATTCGATTTTCTTCAGCGAGAGATTGTATAATTGCACCAGTAAACACCTTTGCTAACGATGCCATTCCATGAGGTTCACTCTCGTTATATCCATTGAAATATCGTTCATAAACAAGTTGACCATTCTGTACAACGACAAAAGCATCTGTTTTGTTTTCGTCTAAAAGTTTTTTTAGAGGAGTCGTATTTCCAAATCTACGCTCCACAGCAAAATCGTCTAAGTTTTGTAACGCGGTAGGGAAGGGAGCAACTTGGTCAGGGATGTTTTTTACTTCATTTATTAAAGTGAATTCTTTCATATGTGTATACGACCAGCGTAAGTAAGGATCGTCTAACCAGTTTTCTTTTGTGACATTTGCTTTAGTGGGGGTCGTTTTATTATTTTTAAAAAAAGTAAACCCAAGCCCTGTAACTACGAATAGTAATACTAGTAACAGTAATAGCAGGGGAGATTTCTTTACATTCATGCATGTACCTCCTTTAGTTTCTATTATAAGTATACGCTCGTCTTAAAATAAATACAAAATAAGGAAAGTAAACGGGTAAGTTTACTTTCCTTATGAACGTTAAGCAGATATTTTTCCGTCTGTACTTTGTTTCTTGAATTTTTGTTTTCGTCCGTGTAATCCATAATATAGAAGTAAAGTGAACGCAACGATAATAGCTGCGATAAAATACATATTATGATAACTTGATTTGGCAGCGACTATACCTAAAATGAAAGAACCAAAGCCAATGCCGCTATCAAAGAACGAGAAGTAAGTAGCTGTCGCAGAACCACGTCGATGGTTTGGAGCGGCAGAAATTGCAATCGTTTGGAAACTTGGAATTAATGTTCCGTATCCTAAACCGATTAACATACCTGCGCCAAGGAACCAAAATGAAGTTTGCGCTTGGCTTAAAATGAACATCCCAATTGTGAAAATAATGATAGCTGGATAAATAAGTACATTTTCACCGAAACGATCAAATATTTTTCCTGTAAATGGACGAGAGATTACAACAACAAGTGCGTATAGAATAAAGAAGTAACTTGCAATTTCGCTTAAACCGAGTTCTTTCGCATAAATAGGAATAAAGGATAAAATGCCACTATAAGAAAAGGCTAAAACAAATCCTGTCAGAGCGATCGGAATAGAAGATGGTTCAATTAAGTCTTTCCATTTCATTTTTTCACGTGTTTGTTTACTTACTGGTTTTTCATGCGGAATATTGACTAGTAATCCTAATAAAAATGCGAGTAATGAAAATACTGAACACACGATAAATAGTACAGTAAATGAAAAATGAGAAATAATTGTTAAACCTAAAAAAGGACCAATTACCATCGGTAGACTCATAAATACGCCGTAATAAGCAAGTGCTTCACCGCGTCTATGAGCTGGTGCTACATCAGTTACAATTGTTCCAGTTGCTGTTGTTGCCATTCCGAATCCAATACCATGTAAGAAGCGAAGGGCAAGTAATAAAAATAAACTTTGCGTACCGAAATACATAACAGTAGCGGCTAAAAATAGTGAAAGTGAAATAAATAATATTTTCTTTCTTCCTAAATCATCGAGCCATTTTCCTGTGAATGGTCTACATAAAACAGATGAAATAAGAAAAACAGTTGCAACTAAACCAATTTCCTCAGGTTTTCCTTTTAGGCTGTCTATAACATAGACAGGCAGAGTAGTCATAAGCATGTAAAATGTTAAAAAGAGAAACAGACTACTAAAACAAGTTCCGAGGAAATCCTTCGTCCAAAGTTTTTCACTTTGCATCGTCATCCCTCCAAATTAATGATCTAAATTTTTGATAATTTGTTGTAACAATTGAAAAGCTTCATGTAAGTCTTCTTCTTTAATACCTTCTAGCGTCTTTTCTTCAAAGGAATCAACTTCTTCTTGCCATACTGGAATCATTTCTATTGCTGTTTCCGATAAGGAAATCAACTTTTCACGGCGATCTTTTCCTTCCGTCCGAATAATCCAGCCCATCGTTTCCATACGTGTTAACGTGCGGGTCATCGTTGGGGATTCAACATTTAAATACTGACATAATTCTGTTTGGGTACAAGATCCAGTTTGATTAATGCGGAAAATAACAGCCCATTGCGCACTAAATAATCCTGTTGGAGATACACGTTCATTAAATTTCTTCGTAAACTTACGAGAAGTTTGACTGACAATGTGAAAAAAATGTTGTTTTTCGTCCATGTATTTTGATCCTTTCAAATTAGTTACCTAGCTAACTATATACCTTTTTATTTTACTTGTCTAGTAATAGACATGTTGTTTTATGTGGAAATTTCGTATAGATTTTGTATTGAGAACGTACATTCTACATGGTATTCTTTAATTAAGTAAAGAATTTTCTTTCTATTAAAAGAATGGGGGGAACTTGTGATGATTAAGCCTGCAACAATGGAGTTTGTTTCACTATCGAACGGAGAAACGATTGCGTATCAGGAAGTTGGAAGGCAAAATACAGAAATTCTTGTACTCATTCACGGGAACATGACATCGTCACAACACTGGGATTTAGTTATTGAAAAGTTGCAAGATCAATACCATATTTACGCTCTTGATTTAAGAGGATTTGGCCAATCAACATATAATCAATCGATAGATTCATTACAAGACTTTGCAAGAGATGTAAAACTATTTATCGATCAATTAAAACTAGAAAAATTTTCATTAATGGGCTGGTCAATGGGCGGTGGTGTTGCGATGCAATTTACAGCGAATCATCCAACATTTGTCGAAAAGTTGATTTTAGTAGAATCAGTGGGAATGAAGGGATATCCAATTTTTAAAAAAGATATTAACGGGCAACCGATCGTATCAAGTTTAGTAAAAACGAAAGAAGAAATCGCGCAAGATCCCGTACAAATTGCTCCAGTGCTAGATGCGATAAAAAATATGAATAAATTATATTACCGTACAGTATGGAATCTATTAATATATACACATAATCAACCTGAACCGAATCGTTATGAAAAGTATTTAGATGATATGTTAACGCAACGTAATTTCGTAGATGTGAATTATGCGCTCATTACATTTAATATTTCGGATGAACATAACGGGGTTGTAGAGGGAAATAAGCAAATTCATCATATTAAAGCTCCAACACTCGTCATACAAGGTGACCGCGATTATGTCGTACCACAAGTAGTTGGTGAGGAATTAGCGAAACATTTGCCAAATGCGGAGTTGAAGGTGTTAGAAGATTGCGGGCATTCACCGTTTATTGATTGTTTAGATGTGTTTATAAAACATGTTGAGGATTGGTTAGAAGATAAGTAGGTTGAGGAAGAAGTTAGATGAAATGTATCTAGCTTCTTTTTTGTGGGAAAACCAAAATTATTTCAGCCACTAGTTCTTTCTTATTCCACAGTAAACAATATATAATGAGTGTGGTGAATTACAAAAGGGAGAGATAAGGGATGTCAATGCGTTTTACATTTTGGATTATGGTTGGGATTGTAGCAATCTCGGGTTTGTCACAAGGGATGCTCTTACCTGCCATCGCAATGATTTTTGAACAAGAAGGGGTTAGTTCAAGTATTAACGGTATTCATGCGACGGCATTATACATTGGGATATTATTTATTTCACCGTTTCTTGAAAAACCGATGCAAAAGTTTGGAATGAAACCAATTATCGTAATTGGTGGGTTTCTCGTTATTATTTCATTATTCTTTTTTACACAAACATTTTCATTTTGGGTATGGTTTATTCTTAGGTTCCTAGTTGGTGTTGGAGATCATATGCTCCATGTCGGAACGCAAACGTGGATTACGACAACGTCAGATCCTAGTAAAATAGGTAGACAAGTATCGATATACGGTGTATTCTTCGGAATTGGTTTCGCAGTTGGTCCGTATTTAGCAAGCACTGTTCAGTACGGTCTTGCGACACCATTTATCGTATCTACTATACTTTGTTTAATAGGTTGGCTCTTACTACTCCCAACGAAAAATGCATTTCCAGCACAAGATGAGGCAAAAACTGAAAGTGAATCATCCTTTTCTCGTTATAAACAAGTCGTTGGATTAGCTTGGATTGCACTAATTGGTCCGCTCGCATACGGTGTGCTTGAAGCGATGCTAAATAGTAACTTACCAGTATACGCACTTCGAAAAGGGTGGTCTGTATCGGAAGTTTCCTTCTTATTACCAGCATTCGCAGTTGGGGGCATTATTACACAAATCCCGCTCGGTATATTAAGTGATAAATACGGAAGAGACCGTATTTTAACGTGGACGTTTAGCATAAGTACAGGCATTTTCTTACTTGCGGCAGTATTTGATCAATATTACTGGATCGTCTTTGCATGTATGCTTATAGCAGGTATGGTCATTGGCTCATGCTTCTCACTAGGGCTTGGATTTATGACAGATTTATTACCGAGACACTTACTACCAGCAGGTAATATATTATCCGGAATCGCCTTTAGTATAGGAAGTATTATGGGACCTGTATTAGGAGGCGTATTTATAGAAAAAATACAGTATACAAGCTTTTTTATTGCGGTTATGATTATAATGGGAATTCTCGCAATGGTATATATGGTCTACATGAAGAATCAATTCGCATCAAGAAAAATAGAAAGTAGGTTAGGGCATGACAAAACAACCTAATAAGAAAAAATTTGAAGTACTAGAAAACGAAACGATTACAGACTGCTTAGCGCGTATGGAACAAGAAGGATATGCACCGTCTCGTCGCATGGAAGAGCCAATCTTTCATGAAGTAAAGAAAGACGGAAAAACAGAAGTTGAACCGTGTGGTAGAAAAATTGTTTTTGAGGGTAAATTGAAGTAATACAAATAATAAATTCTCTTTATCGTATAGAGCCATCCAATTCAGTCTTTGTGAGTTGGATGGCTTGTTTTTTTATTGACCAATGAAGGAATAGGAAGATGAGGAATTGAATAGAATGAATGGATATTTTCTAGGAAGAACGAAAAGAAACTAGTTGGCCGGACATGGATTGGAGAGCGAATATAATAAATTAAAACTAAAAATTTGCAGGGGAAAATAGGTGAATTAGCCGAGTGCTCGTTAATCTGTATTCCATCAATTTTGTCGTCAAGAAGAAAAGTGTAATATCAAAAAGCATACTATAAATACGTATCATTTTTTGTGTTCGGTGCGGAATGGCAAGTAAATACAACCGCAACTTTAAATCTTTCTGGAAGAGCAGAATTATACTAGCTTTGTATTTTAGTTAGTTCGAAATTGATCGCTTAAGCGAGGTGGAGTTCAAAATATGGAAGTAAATCAAAATCAGCGAATCCTCTATGCGGTTTTTGAGGATGAAATTCAATTGCCGGTGCTGGATATCACTCATCCCCTTTTTAATGAAAGTATTGATGAACAGGCGTATCATTTGAATTGCCTCAAATCAGCCCGGAGCATTGAATCGTTAAAAAAGATGCCTAGCTTTATTCAAAATATCTTTGTGAAAATGCCGAATGTTGATGATTCCTATCTTAGCGGTATGCGTACTTTACTGTACAAACTAGGCCCTGGTTTAAGTAAGGGGATAAAATTAGGCTTTCGGGACAAGTGGGCGGTGAAGCAAACTTCTTTTATGGGACTTCGGATTAGGCTGAGGGATCTTTGCAGACACCAGTCGGAAATTTTGTTTCCTCAGCTTAAGCAATTCCCTGAACGGGGTCTTTGTTTTTTTAATATAGCTGGTGGTGCTGCTACGGACAGTATCAATACTTTGATTTTAATACAGGAATCAGACCCGGAATTACTTAAGGGACGAAAGATTGAGATTAATATTTTAGATATTGATACTTACGGCCCTAATTTCGCGAAAAGGTGTATGGGTGTCTTGAAGCAGTAGGGGGAACGATTCCATGGTCTTGATATAACTCTTAATACAACTCATTATAACTGGAGCCAACCGGATTCATTATTAAAAATGAGCTTGGAACATTCAGGTTGGATTCAGCTCTGTTCATCGGAAGGGGGGCTTTTCGAGTATGGTTCGGATTCAGATATCATTGAGAATTTAAACCGTTTCTTTGAAAATTCCCCAGCGGATGCCCGTGTCACGGGTTTATTAATTTTCGACCGAGCGCATGTAAATCCGGGATACCTTGGATTTACGGAGTTTATTGGTGTGCAAATTAGGTATCTTGGATTGGAAGGGTTACAGAAGATTTTAAATCAAACTTCGTGGGTATTAGAAGAATCGCATGAAATTGAAAAAATCTATATTCTATTTTCACTGAAGAAAGCGTGAAATTATATTGAAATGATTGGATGAGGGGTTGGTACCAATGTCGGTACTACCTCTATTTTTTTTGCGGAAATTCATAGAAAACAAACGGGGAATTATGTATTTATTGTTTTTGCTAAAAATTATGTGCAATTCAGAGTACGATACATATAAAATGCCATTTCCTTTTGCATTTCTCCTAATTGGCTTCTTTATATAGGGCGTAGAAAAGATTGCTACTTTTTTTGTATATTGGTAAAATAAGTTCTTGGGTCTTACTTGTTTTTATCGGTATAATATTTGTCGCTTAACGTAAAGAAATTAGTTACAAAGCTTCCATAATATTTAAAGGGGGTTACAGCAACGATCCCCTCTTTTTGGAGCCACTCACGAACGTAAAGCAAGAGAAGAGGCTATATGAACTATTCTCCTATCTTGTTTAGATTAAATCAGTTACTGCAATTGGAACAGGTATATGAAACTCAATATCTGGAGGATTGATTAGAATCTAGTCGACATCCTGATGGATCATGTTTTTCTAGCAATCTATCAATTCTGATGGAATTGATAGATTGCTAGAGAATGGAAAATGATTATCCGTATATTCCAAAGCAAATGTAACAAAGTGTCCTTCCATAATTAAGGGTAAAGCCAAAATACGTTGTTTTAAAGAATGATTTGTTAGAACTGGTTATAAGTAATAAAACAGAAAAGAGGATCACATGTTAGATACTTTACAGAGAAGTAAAAAGTTTTTTTTATTATGTCTTATTTTTTTAGTGCTTTTAACCGCTTGTGGTAATACAGATGTTAAGACATCTAAAGCTTCATTACCACCGGCTCAATCCAATATAGATACATCATTAAAAGCACCAAATTGGGTAGATAAAAGTCCTATCCAACAGTCTCCTAATTTTACGGAAGATAAAAAAGTAAAATCGGTTGTGAATTTATTAGCAACGGGTGATAATTTATACCATGACGCAGTAATTAAAGATGGCAAACAAAAAGACGGTTCATATGATTATAACTATATTTATGAAAATATTAAAAAAGCTGTTAAATCAAGTGATCTTGCTATAGTGAACCAGGAGACCCCGATTGCAGGAAATAATTTAAAAGTACAGGGATATCCTACTTTCAATACACCTGAAGAAGTGGGTCAATCTTTAGTGGATACTGGATTCAATATAGTGACTCAAGCGACAAATCACGCTATGGATATGGGTATTAAAGGTGTTGCGAATACAAGAGAATACTGGAAGAAATATCCGGATGTTATCCCGGTAGGCATTAATGAGAGTCAAAACGAGCGCAATGAAATAAAAACGATTACAAAAAATGGGATTCGTTTTGCTTTACTTAATTATACATATGGTACGAATGGAATTAAAATTCCAGCTGATAAGTCTTGGGCATTAAATTTAATTGATAAAAAAGCGATACAAAATGATGTGGAAAAGGCAAAGAGTAGTTCTGATATGGTGATTGTTATGGTGCATTGGGGAGTTGAATATACCACTACACCTTCAAAACAACAAAAAGAAGTTGCTCAATATTTAACAGATTTAGGTGTAGATGTAGTAATTGGAAATCATCCACATGTAATTCAACCAATTGAGTGGAAACAAAATAAAGATGGACATCAAACGCTAATCTATTATTCTCTTGGAAATCTTATTTCTGCTCAAGAAAAATTAGAAACATTGGTTGGAGGATTATCCTATATACAATTTGTTAAGTATGAAGATAAAACTTTTGGTATACGACAAGCGGCACTCGTACCGACAGTAACCGACTATGCTGATGGTAAGAAACAATTTAAAATTCAATTTTTAAAAGATTATTCGGATGAAAATTCTAAAAATCATGGGATTAAAAAATTTGTAGGTCCCGTTTCTTTGAAGGATTTCAAGGATATTCCTAGAGATGTGTTGGGAAATTGGTATAAAGACTAATAAACAAAAAGGGAATGAGATACAATTAAAAAATTTATAATTTTAGCATTGGTATTGACATTGGGATGGAGCCTTGCTGCTTGTAGTGGAAAGCAAACATCTCAGGAAACTACTAATAATAACGATAAAAATAAAAATGAGATAAATGCGAATAAAAAAGATGTTTTACCTATCTCTGATCTTAATGATTGGAGAATTATCCTTGTAAATAGAGAGCATATGTTACCAAAGGAACTAGGAATTGAATTAACAAGTATTACCCAAAATGCTAAGCCAAATATGAAAATCGATAGCAGAATTGCAACTTCCTATCAGGATATGGTAACAGCTGCAAAAAAAGAGGGGATTAATCTTTATTTAAGATCAAGTTATCGAGCTATAAAATTACAACAAACGTATTATGATGCTTCAGTTAAAAGCTATAAATCTCAAGGTTTGTCGGATAAAGAGGCTAGTGCTAAGGCATTGGAATATCTTCAGTATCCTGGCGCAAGTGAACATCATACTGGATTAGCATTAGACATTATTTCAGTTGAATGGCAGAATACTGTAGAAGATTTAAATGCAAAATTTGAAACTACCGATGCATTCAAATGGTTAGATAAGAATGCTGCAGAGTATGGGTTTATTCTCCGCTATCCAAAAGATAAAGAGAATATTACTGGCATTAAGTATGAGCCATGGCACTATCGTTACGTAGGAAAAGAAGTTGCTGTTTATCTAAAAGAAAAAGGGTTAACTTTAGAAGAGTATTGCGAAAAAATTAAGTCTAGCAAATAAAAATACACTTGGATTCTATTAAAAAGCCATATCTGGTGGAAGTATTAACCTTCCTCCTAGTATTGCGAAAACGGTGTATGATAATTTGAGCACGTATGAACCAGTTATCGTGTGAAAAGATATATGTATCAAGAAATTAAATTTATAAAAGAAGCAGTGAAAAAGGATCTGATATTCATATCAGATTCTTTTTCATTCGTAACATAGAATACTTGCTTACTGTATCTGCTTAACTAGGCTTTAGAGACTGCCTACTTTCCAGATGCTACAATATTAACCTCGCCATCTTTTTTGTTTTGGATGTTAGCTTTTCTTAGCTTGATAGACATGTGGAGGTAGCCCAAACACTGCGATTGGTAGTGTTTTTATTTGTTAGCATCTTACAAATTTTGTTAAGATGAAATAGTTGGTGTAGGGAAAATATTTTAGGAGCTGAATAGGGTGAAGAGATATTTTGTTAATAATCGACATAAGAAAGTACACATCACAGAATGGGGTAATAAGAAAAATCCGGTTATCTTTTGTTTACATGGGTTAGGTGGCTCTAGTCTTACTTTTATAGAAGTGGCTGACAAACTAAAAGATGAGTATAGATTTGTTACATGTTTTGTGCAACTAACAAATCAGATGATGTTCACCATTGCTTTCATTTCTGCAATAACGAATTCTACAATAGATGATAGAACGTATATTTGGTATAATTGAAACATACTACTTAAAATGATGCATATGAGTTATAAAATTTATGTAAAGAGGTAAGGACTACATAACAATAACTAAATTTAAAAGTTCTAGTACATATAAGATTCAGTTCATGTTAAGCAAATTCATTATCAGAAAGGAAAAGATGTAATGAATCAAATTTCATTTGAAGATTTATTTGAAGAGGAAAAAGAAACGGTGGAGGTAGCTGAGATACCAGTACTTTTATCGCCATTGCAACAAGATATATTGGGATTATTTAATTCTGAAGAAATAAGTGCACTTGAGCTATGTGAACAATTAATACGAGCTGGTAAAATACCCGATGAAAGATTCACTACGAATAAGCCGAAAGCATATGGACAAGTATGCTTACTATTAGAAGGTTTTGTTAAAGAAGGAAAGCTGGTTTTTGTCAAAAGTGATGAGAAAAGAGATAGGGTATATAAAGTGAAACTTTAATCAGTGGGGGGCATCCCCCACTGATTATTAGCCTACACCAATCGGGCGTTTACGGGCAGTTATTCTCCCACCTAACTTCTTTGCTCCAGCCGAATTTTGAGGTGGGAGTCTTACTGCCCACAAATAGCGGGATAAAATGAAAGAAGAAGTTTCTAACACATAAGTTGTACAGGGTATAGTAAAGAAATAAGGATGAAGCATCATTAAGCATGTAAAGAAAAGTTAAAGTTAATGTAGGGACTAGGTTTAAACGGCCTAGTCCCTTATATAAGTGGGAAATGTAAATAATATTTTTTGTTTGGCTTTTTCTTCGCGTTGCCATGTTATCCTTTAATAAAGCGATAAATGAAACTAAAACTTAATCACGTGAGGTTAGTTATAAATGATAAAGAAATTTACTAGAGTAGTATTAACTGCAGTTATGCCAATCGGTCTTATTATTGGTTGTGGGACTACTGAAAAAACTGAAGTACAAGAGCCGAAAGCGGTACAAGCGGAGAAAAAGGACTATATGGATTACTCATATGGTAGCAAAGGTATATTAGTAAGCGGCAAAGCGAAAGAACGTCAACAATACGAGATTGGGTATATGGATGATAACAAGTTAATTGGGATCGATGAAAATATTGAGGACTGTATTATTTTAGATAATAAAGATGAAGCAGGTTACATTTGGAAACAAATAGAGCGCGGATCTATTATTGAAGTGCAATACGGTAAGGACCGCAACGACATCGTAGGCGTACAATTAGTAGGAGATCGTGAGCCATACGAAATTAGTGACAAGTTTGATCGAAATACGATAAACGAGATTGTTAGAAAAGTTAAAGGTAATTTGTAATAGATGTATTTTGCTAGTATATGATCTATTATCATGACATGGCGAATCGCATACATAAAATTTGAAATCAACGGCATTTTTAATATGAAAATGCCGTTGATTTATTTTAAAAAGTAAATGGTATTCTATAATCTTGTAGAAAAATACGTATTAAAAAATATATAAATGAATTATTCTTCTTTTAGTTGTGATGATCGCCGTAAGGTCATTGCCCAAAATAAAAGAGCACAAGCACTAACGGATGCACCTAATATACAAACTCCGTTCCATCCGTAGCTTGCATAAATGTTTGTTGAAAGAATTGCACCTGTTGCACTGCCGATAGAATAAAAAATCATGTAACTGGCAGTGAGGCGACTTCTCGCTTCTGGACGCACTGTGAAAAGTATGCTTTGGTTCGTGACATGTACAGCTTGCACAGCTAAATCTAAAAGGATAACACCGATAACTAGTAGGAATAGAGAATGGTTCATTAATTTAATTAGGAGCCATGAAAGTAATAATAAGGATAAGGCTATGCCAGTAGTTCTCTCTCCGAATCCGCGATCAGCAAGTTGTCCTGCTTTAGTGGCAGCTAATGCACCAGCAACTCCAGCAAGACCAAATGCTCCGATAGCTGTATGTGATAGATTATATGGTGCAGCACTTAGAGGTAAAACTAATGAAGTCCATAAAATACTGAATGAAGTGAAAATGAGCAATGCTAATATTCCGCGAATGCGTAAGAGACGCTCTTCTACAAATAATAAGAGAACGGAATGTAATAATTTAGGATAGGTCATAGCTGTTTTTTTATGTTTAAGATTAGGTAAATTACGATATAACAAACCAATTACGAAGAGCATAAGTACAGCAGAGGTAAGATAAACGGAACGCCATCCCGCTAAATCTGTTAATGTTCCAGCAAATGTACGTGCAAGTAGAATTCCTATTACGACACCACTCGTGACGAAACCTACTATTCGCCCACGGTCTTTTGGGTTAGCTAAAATGGATGCGTATGCGACGAGTGTTTGCGTAACAGTCGCAAGAATTCCGACTAAGGCCATACCTATAAAAAGTACGGTACTGGAAGGAGCGACTCCGACCACAATTAAAGCGAAAACGGATAAAAGCATTTGAACAATAATAAGTCTTTTTTGGTTTAACAAATCACCAAGTGGAACTAATAAAAGTAATCCGAGTGCATAACAAACTTGAGTAATCGTAATAACGACACCAATAGTTGAATGGTGGATCTTAAACGCATTTGATAAAGAATCAAGTAGAGGATGAGCGAAGTATATATTCGCCACAGCCATCCCGCAAGCTATTGAAAATAATAGAGTTATATATCCGGGCATGATTGTATTAATAGGTGATTGGAACTGATCATTATTCTGTGTAAGAGCAGTTGTCATTTTTTCTTTAGCATCCATAATATCATCTCCTTTTGTTTTTAAAATAATGTACCGAACGGTATATTATTTCGTAAGTCAAATATAATCAAGGATAAGTTGCTATGTCAAGTGAATTGTAAATTAAATTCAGTTTCTTTTGACATATCATTTATAATTTAATACGATATATAATATACTGATTAGTACATAAAAAAGTGATTTATAATTTAGAAAACAGGTGAAAAAAGAGGAGGGATTAAATGGCTCGACTACGTGAATTTGATAAAGAAAAAGCTTTGGATGCTGCTATGCAACTTTTTTGGGAAAAAGGATACGCCGCTACTTCATTAAGCGATCTAACTGCTAAAATGGAAATACAAAGACCGAGTTTATATGCAGCATTTGGTGATAAAGAAGGGCTGTTTGAAGCTGCGTTACGGAGATACACGAATTTACACGCAGCTAGCATTCGAACGAAACTTCAAAAAGAACAATCTGTAAAAGAGGCCATTCGTATATTTTTTGAAAATATGGTGGAAGAGGAATATAAAAAAGAATCAAATAAAGGCTGTTTTTGTATTAACACAATGGTGGAGCTTTCTCCTCATAATGAAAAATTTGAAGTGTTGACTAGAGAACATCAAATGTATCTTTCAGTTATATTTCAAGAATTGATCGCCAAAGGTATTCAGTCTGGAGAATTACAAAGTGATGTGAATGCTAAAGCATTGGCGCAAACGCTAGTCACTTCATTAATTGGATTAACGGTGTTAATGAAATCTCGCCCAGAACGTTCAGTTGTAGATAATACGGTATGTATCATATTATCGTTACTAAAATAAATGTAACAGAATTGTATTTCAATCAACTATTTCGATTATAGACACTTTTATTTATAAACTTTCAACCTTAAAGCACTGAATTGTCTACGAAGGCAACGGGTGCTTTTTATTTTCGTGTAAATATGAGCAGGTGAATCATAATGGTTGTCTGCAATATATGAAGATTGTTGGAGACATTTGTAATTAGGCATCGGATAAGAGAGGAATGAAAACACTATATAAGCCCCTTATAAGCCCCTACCAAGTAATAAATCACTAAGAAAAAACAAAACAAAAACAACTACAAGAACAAAAAAGCGCGAAAAAATAAAACCGTCGTTGTAGTAGTTAAAAAAATTTGGAATTCAAATGCAAAAACAAAGCCCTCATTCCTATATGTATATTGAAGGATTGAAATTTACCTTTTTATGAATAAAAGGAGGTGGGAAACATATGGCGGTGTACCGTAATGTGCAGGTGAACTTTTGGCAAGATGAATTCATATTAGATTTAACGCCAGAAGAGCGTTATTTTTATATATATTTGTTAACTGGTACGAAAACGAAGCAATGTGGTATTTACATATTGCCAAAACGTTTGGCAGAGCTTGAAACTGGTTACAGTATGGAGACTGTTGAGAAGTTATTGAACCGGTTTGTGGAATACGGGAAGATTTTATATGATGCGGAAACGAAAGAGTTATTCATTATAAATTGGCTACACTATAATCCTATTTTTAATCCGAACATAGAGAAATGTGTATTACGTGAGCTGAAAATGGTGAAAAGTAAAGAGTTCCTACATAAGTTTTTGCGTAAATGTCTTGAAGAAGAATGCAAGATTCCGTTATTACTTCAGTATTTTGGTATGCCAGAGGAAGAGGTTAGTAGTAATTCACAACAAGCAATTATTCAAGAGAAGGAAGAGGTAGAAATAGTAGAGGAGGTCACTCCGCATAGTGAAGTTTACAAGTTTTACGAACAAAATATTAGTAGTTTATCTCCATATATAGTGAAGGAATTAAAGGGATGGATGCAAAGAGTTTCAGGAGATAAAGTACTAGAGGCACTTAAAATTGCGTTTGAAAATAATAAGGGGACACTTGCTTATGTGAAGGGGATTTTGAGGAATTGGTGTAAGAAAGGACGAGTAAGCTTTAATAAAGGAAAGGAAATAGTGCGTAAGAGAGAAGTATTCAGTTTGTATGATCCATAGCATGAGCAAGTTAATGATTTCTTCTTTTCTAAAAGGTTCTTTCACAATAGAAGCGAATAGATTGAGAGAGGAGGGATTGTATGGAAGTCGTCATAAAAAAGAAACGAAAAAGGGGAAAAAGAATTTTTATTTGGTCTAGTAGTATCGTTCTTTTTTTGTTTATTTGCGCTATGATTTTTTTGAACATATATACGCTGAGATCTATGCCAAAGATAGATGGAACGATAAAGCTAGAGGATATACAACATGCTGTTGCGGTAAAGCGGGATAGTAAAGGTGTACCACATATTAAAGCGGAAAATGCGCATGATTTATATTTCTCGCAAGGGTATGTACAAGCGCAAGATCGTTTGTTTCAAATGGATTTAAGTAGAAGACAAGCTTCTGGTATGTTAAGTGAAGTTGTAGGGGAAGCAGCTGTTGATCGAGATAAATTGTTTCGAACGCTGGGTTTACGGCGAGCGGCAGAAGCATCTGTTAGTCAATATGATGGAGAAGCGAAATATGCCCTGCAATCATTCGCGGATGGGGTGAATACTTTTATACGTGAAGCGAAGGCCGAAAAGAAATTGCCAGTGGAGTTTACTCTATTAGGTTATGAACCTGCTGAATGGTCAATTGTGGACTCTTTAACGATTGGAAAGTATATGGCGTTTGATTTAGGAGGACATTGGCACGGACAAGCATTTCGATATTGGGCGTTGAAAAATCTTCCGGAAGAGCAAGCAAATGAGCTATTTCCTACATATCCGAAAGATGCGCCTAGATTGCTAGCTGAATTGAAAAATACAAATGTGGATGTAGCACAAAGTTTTTCAAAGACAGTTATTCCACCAGAGTTTAACGGTAGTAATAACTGGGTTGTGAGTGGTGAAAAGAGTGTATCTGGTAAGCCGATTTTAGCGGATGATCCTCATTTATCTCTTGCGACACCTTCTATTTGGTATCAATCGCAACTTGAAATGAAAGATTTACATGTGAGTGGCGTTATTTTCGCAGGAGTACCAGGCGTTATATTAGGACACAATGACAAAATAGCATGGGGCGTTACGAATACAGGTCCTGATGTGCAAGATTTATATATTGAGAAGCGAAATCCTAATAATGAAAATGAATTTTTGTATAACGATAAATGGGAAAAGGCTACGGTTGTTGATGAATCTATTAAAGTAAAAGGCGGGAAAACAATTCCGTATAACGTTACGGTTACGAGGCATGGTCCAGTTATTTCAGAGTTTGCGGATAAAGGAAAAGAGAAAACAAAAACAGTATTCGCTTTGAAATGGACTGCTTTGGAGCCTTCCGCTGAATTAAAGGCTGTATTAAATATGAATAAGGCGAAAGATTGGAATGAGTTTGAAACGGCTCTTCAAGATTTTCATACACCAACTCAAAACTTTGTGTTTGCATCAAATGATGGAACCATTGCTTACAAAGCGAATGGAAATATACCAGTGCGTAAAAAAGGTGATGGTAGTTTGCCAGTGCCAGGATGGACAGATGAATATGAATGGGAAGGGTATATTCCGTTTGATCAGCTACCGAAAGTAATAAATCCAAAACAAGGGTTTATTTCAACTGCAAATAATAAAATTGTTGATGATAATTATCCGTACCATATTAGTAATACGTGGGCGCAACCCTACAGGCAAATGCGTATTCAAGAGTTTTTGCAAGAGAAGGATAAGTATACGGTAAAAGATTTAGAAGAGTTACAGATGGATCAAAAAAATTTATACGGGAAAGAATTTGCTCCTATATTTTTAAAAGAGTTAAATAAAGCATCTTTAAATGAAGTAGAGAAAGAAGGCGTAAAACAATTAACAAAGTGGAATTTTTACGATAGTAAAGATGAAGCTGCACCATTAATATTCCATTTGTTAATGAAAGAGATTTCGAATACGCTATTTTCAAAAGAAATACCGAAAGATGTGATGGAGTTATTTGAAGGGAAGTCACAAGTAGTTGATGAATTGATTCGAAAAGAAGTAGCAGGAGAAAATAGCGCTTGGTTTACGAAGTACGGAGGGTTCACGAAAGTTGTGCATACATCGTACGAGAATGTAATGAAAAAATTACAGAAGGAATATGGACCGAATGTTGCAGAGTGGAAGTGGGGCGATTACCATCAACTTGCTTTTACACATCCAATTTCGAGATCATCTAGTATATTGGCACTACTCGCATTTAATCGTGAGAAACCAGTTCCAATTGGAGGAAGTCAAGTTACCGTTCAAGCAGCGAATTACGGAGATAACGGTATTGTAAATCATGGAGCTTCTTGGCGATTTGTCATTGATACGAAAGATATGTCAAACGGTTATCATATAGTGGGGCCGGGACAGTCAGGACATTTTAGAAGCGATTGGTATCATGATCAAATAGATGATTGGGTGAATGGTGAGTATCATACGACTACTTTAAATACAGATGGAATTGAAGGGGAAGTATTAACTTTACAGCCGAAGTGATAATATTTCCACTGATGAAAACTGTTAAATTAGAACATAACCCAGTTCTTAAATCATTTTAAAAGCCTACTATCAGTTAAATTGATAGTAGGCTTTTGTATTTTAGAGAATAAGATTCAATGATTTTATTATGACAAAACAGTAAGTGTTTTAACATTTACTTATACGATAACGGGCCTTATTTACTCTGTTACAAAAGAAACCACACAAAGTGTTCTTTTTCTTTGTTGCTCATTTTTATACACCGCATAACATTTTGCTATTCAATAATTCCAATTTCTAGAGCCTTTTGAACAGCTTCTTCTTTGTTACGGACTCCTAACTTTGTATAAGCTGTGGAAGCATAGTTTCTGACCGTACCATTCGATAAATATAACCTTGATGCTATGGTAGTGTATCGAAGTCCTTTTGCTACTAGCTGCAATATTTCTATCTCCCTAGCTGTTAGCTCATAGGCGGTTGCTTTTGATTGAGGTGTCTCTTTTTGCTCATCAAACTTCTCAAATATTTTGTGAGACATTCCCTGATCAATCAGTGTCCCACCTTTGTGAATAAGTTGGATCGTATTAGCTAGCTCCAACGTTTCAATAGATTTGAGTAAAAAACCATCCGCACCGTTGCGAAGCGATTCCAACGCCTGTTCGGTATCTTGAAAAGTTGTAAAAATCAATACGCGGATATGTGGCCATTGTTGCTTAATCTTTTTGGTTGCTTCGACTCCATCCATGTGCTGCATATCTAAATCCATAAGTATAACATGGGGTTGAAGGCGCCCACACAAATCGATGGCTTGATTGCCATCCTCAGCCAAACCGACTACATTTAAATCTTCATATCTATCGAGTAGTGTCCTCAAACTTTCCCGAACAAATGGCTGATCATCTACAATTAACAAACGAATAAGTCCATCTTTTATTTCAGTTTGTCGCGGTATGGTACATGTAACAAGCATTCCTTCCTCTGGCTTTGTATATACAGACAATTGACCTTGCAAATTCATTGCCCGTTCTTTCATCGCATTCATACCGAAGCCTTCCTGCCATTCTACATTTCCTTTTCCATTATCTTGAACTTCTAACCTCGTATATTGTTGTTCAAACTGCAATGAAACTATAATTTCAGTCCCCTGGCCATGACGTACTGCATTCGTAAGGGACTCTTGTAAGCAACGAATGAATGCGATCTTCGCTTGCTGAGATAGTTGATATTCCTCTCCGAATGTCCTAAAACTTACATTTACCTGAGCGTGCTCCTGAAATTCGGCTCCAAGATTTTGTAGAGATTGAATCAAGGAAGGGGATTGACACGGAGAATCCATTTGATGTAGGTAACCTCTCACGTCCTCAATACTTTTACGTCCCATTTCAAGCAGAGAATCTAGCCTCTGTATACCCATCTCAGTAGCAAGTTCGGTACGCAACGTTTCCATCCCCATAATAATAGAAGTATAAGCGTGACCAACTGTATCATGAAGCTCGCTCGACAGCCTGTTCCGTTCTTCTGCCAGTGTAATGCGTTCAATCTGAGACATATATTGCTCAAGTACCGCGTTTTGTTTACGAATTACTTCATTTTGCTTATGATTGGCGATTAATAAATGAAAAGCGAATCCCATTACATAAGCGAATCCATAGTAGGTGACCATAGTCCAATAGCTATTACTTGGCGCAACAGCATAGAAAATTCCAGTTGTTATAAAAACTGTTGTTGGAGCTGTCCAATAATAGGACAAATGCTTACTATTTACAGCAATTAGAAACACTGATATAAGAAATATGTTGTAAGCTTCCGGAAATAATGAGGTTAAATATATACATTGTCCACCATATAGCAGTATTTCTGTGAACAAGTAATATTTGTAATTGAACAGTAAGGCTACCCATGGAATTGAGAAGGCAACAACCTCCCAAAGAATAATAATCCAAAGTGGCAATGTTAACCCATCCTGAAAACTTAATGTAGCTAGGATGATAGACACACTAGTAAGTAGACGTATCCCTAACATAATCCAATCGTACCAAAACCAATACTTAACCATATCTAACAAGTCATTTACCCCCTAAGTAGCCTACCTTTTTACTTCATATATTATAATTTAATCCTTCATGCCTATTATACTTTTAAATTTAAAACTGCGATACTACGCACAGATTGCAAACTTCTATCGATTTAGTTGCCGAATCATGCTACGTGTATAGCCCCCAAGTTTCTTTGTCAAACCATCTACTATTCTAATACTTATGGCGGTAAATACTATACCCATAAACATTACAAAGAGGGACTTGGCAAAAGTATCTATCTGTATGAATATAATATTCATTTCGATGTATTGATACAGTAGTGGTGCCAACAGCAACATAAGTGGCATTACATAAAAAATGATTGCACTAATGAGACTGAAAATGCCAATCACTAATTTCTGCATTAACCAAAAGACAGCAGACCAAGTACGATGATCTGTAAGCACTAATTTCACCTGAGTCCAGTTCGATGTATCTATTGTTATACTTCTATCATAAGAGTCTGTTGAAATATCTGTATAAATTTTCGTCTGTATGCGCTCGAATTGGATAAAAGGTGTAGTAGTCTGTAGTACGCGTATAACTAGTGGAATCCCAATTACCGTAAATGAAAGGGTGAAGCTGAATAGCAGAGCTATTAGATAAAAACAAAAATAAAACAATCCTGTAACGAAAGTTAGCAATAAAAAATAACCATTCTGGATGAATCTTGATTTCATAAAGTTCATCGCTCCTATCTATGTAATAACCGAATTGTACTGCTTTTTTTGTCATTCTCACTAGTGTAAAAGTGTCATATGACATTTCTAAATGATGCTAAAAAGGGGAGAGTAACCTACTTCTGGTTAAAAAAGATGCTTATATTAATCTCCATAAAACAATCCCGTTCTTGCAGATGCGAGAAGGGATTGTTTTGTACTTTTATTTAATATGAGATGGACTTGTTTTTCGAATATGAAAAATAATATCAAATTGCTCAAGCAATGACTTATCAAAGTATGCCGATTCGTTCGGTAAGAGTCGTGCCCCTATACTTAGTAATGGTCTTTTTGCTTTAACCCATTTCTCTGCTGGTCCTTTAAGGTGACGATTATCCAATAAAAACATTTTATATGGTACTTTTCCGAGAGTATAATTGAAACTATTTACATCTTGTGGAATCGGATCCGTTATAATCTTATCTCCTGTGTCGTTGTATAAGGTGAAATTCCCCTCCGTAGTTGTACTGCCAATTGTGACATAATTATTGTCTAAACGTTCCTTCAAATACTGCCCCGCAACATAAGGGTATAATTTCTCATCGATAATTCCTTTAGCTATATGAATATTGTGTCCCCATACCATTGTTTTACCACCCAATGTCTCTTGTGCCCACATTGCATGATCGGCCAAGTATTGCTCATGTAGCCTTAACATACTTGGATAGTCGTTAGGAATTAGCATTGTGGTAAATTTCTCTATTGCACTTGCCGTTGCTTTCGCCCAGATGTACTCGGGTGAAGCTATTTCTGTGTTGGATTGCTTATTCTCATCTTTTAGTAATCGAGCTACTCTCTCAGCGTTTGCTTTGAACTTTTCTTTTATTTCAGGAGCAAGGTCCATATATTCCTGTGTACTTCCATTAAAAGCCGACAATTCTTTATAATTTTCTTCTACTTCTGCCAGCAAATCTGGTCGATGCAGCCTTACATAATCAATTACTTTATTAAAGCAACCTTGGTCCAACTCCTTTAAGTCGAGCCCAATAAATTGGATCTTTTTTTTATTGGATGGATCAGCATTATAATCTTTCATCCACTCAATCATGGCTAAAATTTCATCAGTAGGATATAAATAATTTAAAAATTCCCTAGGGTTTCCTTTTCCTGTTTGGATATATTCATTTAGCTTTAAGCCGTTTCCCCAATCTTCTTCCATTGTGAAATTTGTAAAACCCATCTCAGTAACCAAATATTTCACAAGGCGAAACTTCATAGTGAAAATTTCAGAGCTTCCATGAGTATTCTCTCCTAATCCTACATATTGTGCGCTCCCAATCATTTTCTTAAGTGGTTTTAAATCCTCAAATGATTTTGACGGCTCTATCGTTTTTAATGGATAAGCCTGTGATTGTATTGATTTAACTATATTTTTTTGGATTGATTGGCCTGAATTTTCGACTGCTACTGTTTGAGCCTTTCCTACTTCTACACATCCTGTGACTAATAAAGCTGTACTAACCATTGCAATTATTCTTTTCTTATTCATTTTTTTCCACCTCAATTGAATTATTTTTAAAAGCGAGATTGATTCATGTACTTGCACGAATCAATTGCCTTAATTCAATTGTTATTTATTCCATATCATATTTTCTAGTTACATATTGTCATAAGGTTAATTGACACAGGTCATATGCTAATCATTACACTTTTGTACTATCGGTTATGACAACTTATAAATAATAATTGCATGGATGAGTCGCAAGTAAAACTAGATTATGAATTTGGGAGGGATTTTAAAGATGAATGAATCTGTATACAAAAATATTTTTATTCTAAGTTGTGTCTGTAGAAATGACAAGAAGTAAATTCGATAAACAAGTGAATGAAAAGGGAAGGGCGGATTACAATGAGATTACACGCAAAATCGTTCCACAATAAAGATAAAATCCAACGTGCTAAAATAGGACTTCAACTATTTCTGAGTATCTTAATCATTACTTCTATTATCCTAAATGTAGTAGTAATAATTACGAAAAGTATGCCGCTTATTGTGGTATATATGTTTACCCCAGCATTATCTTCTATTTTGACTCGCATAATACTGAAAGAAGGGTTTAAAGATGTATCTTTTAGTCTCGGTAACTTAAAGATATGGAAGGGGATTGGTTTTGCTCTGCTAATCCCTATGATTATTTGCGGAATTACTTATTCTATCGCCTGGTTGAGCGGAATTGCGGGGTTTCAGCATCCCGAAGGTGGTATGTTAGAACCAATCTACAATATGCTTGGACTTCAGTATGTAACGGCACCATTCAGTTTCATTTATCTAGTAGTATTGAGCGGCATTTTCGGAAGCTTGCTTGGCTTAATCCCAGCTTTGGGAGAAGAAATGGGGTGGCGAGGTTATATGCTCACAAGGCTAGTTGATGCAGAGTTTTCACGGCCCATCCTTATTAGTGGATTGATTTGGGCAACGTGGCATGTTCCAATTGTTATTGCTGGCCTATATGTAGCGGGACCATCTGTCGTTCTTTCAGTACTTGGTATCTATCTTTGTATTGTGCCATTCGGTTATATTACAGCTTATTTACGACTTATCACAGGTAGCATTTGGCCTTCGGTTATCATCCATGCTACTTGGAATGCCATTATTCAAGGACCTTTCACACGTGCAAGTACAGGATATCAAACTGAGATTTGGATTGGAGAATCTGGCTTGATAACCGCTATTATTATCTTAATTACTGCAATAATTACGTCTCGAATAGTGAATTTTACCAAATATCATAATTAGGCGGATGTTATATACAAATATAATGGAGGTGTAATCATGAATATTCAAAGATATGAAAGTAATACGAATGAAGTAAATGTAAAAGTAATACAAACAAAAAGCGAATATAGATAAAAATTTTTTGATACATTTATGAGTATAAAAATTTATTTATAAGAAAAGATAGATGTGGTTAGATTATCAGAAAAAATTCAATAACTTCAATCGTGAAAAGATAAAAAAGGAGCGGAAATACGCTCCTTTTTTATTTACCTTACTATTTTTAGGAGGTTAGTATGAATAAGGTATGGATAAAGGGTGAATAGCATTTTTATTGATGAAATTTCATTAATATTCTTGTGGAATATATGTGAAACATTGTATAGAATAAGCAAGTATGTCAAAAATTATAGGAGGAAACTTGTGAAGAAAAGTAAGAGTTTAGTAAGTATTTTAGGAGCGTGTATCATGTTGTTTTCTTTTTGTTTCCAGGGAAATATACAGGCGGATGTAAATACTGTTCAATCTGGAAAAATAAAATCAGGAAACGTAACGGTATGGGAAGTAGGCAATGTAGCGAAAGTGTTAGCAGATGTAGAGCGCTTGAATTTAAATACGGTGAATGTACCTATTCAAGTAGATATTTCGGATGTAAATTCGGCTAATATGGTAATTAATCAGGCGCAAAAGAAACAAGCTATTATTTTAATTCAAGAATTATTAAAGCATAATATACAAGTTATATTGGAGCCGTTTCCGTTTATTCAGCAAGGAAATATTGGAGAAACAGAGTGGAACCCTAGTAATATTAACGATTTCTTCTGGAATTGGAAAACTGTTGTTTTACAAGATATTTTTAATTCCATTACAAGTAAGTACAATATTTATGGGCTGAAAATCGCTTCTAATTTCGTGAATATGGAATATGCAGAAGGATATTGGAATGATACGATTAATTTTGTTCGCCAGCAGTATAAAGGAAATGTTTTGTATCAAATGAACTGGTGGTTAACTGCAAGTTGGGATCCTTCTTTTGAGGCGAAATTTAAAGAGAAAATAAATCGCCCGTATTTAAAAAAGGTGGACATTGTAAGTATTGATAGTTGGTTTGAAGTTTCAGGAAAAAGAAATCCATCATACGAAGAAGTAAAACAAAGCTTATTTGCGACGACAGTATACAATCGTGGCCAAAATGTCGTTCAGCAACTTGAGACATTACATAAAACAACTGGAAAGCCAGTTTATTTTGGTGGATTTAATGTGCCAGCACGTGAACTTGGACTACAAAGCCCGTGGAACCCAGATGTTACGAATGTGTTTTCGAAAGATGTACAACTTAACGGGTGGCGTGCTTACCGAGATGTATTAGAAGCGAAGCCATATTTTAAAGGTTTTTCAATTTGGTTTATCGGATCTAATGATAGTAATCATTCATATCAAATACATAGTAAAGAAGCAGAGACAGTTATTAATGGCTGGTATCGAAAATAAATTTTATAAAATAGGTAAGTTTTAGAATCTATTACATATATTTTAGTGAAAGGCCTTTCACCATCTTATCACCTAGGGGGCAATCATAATGAAATTTTTGTCATACCTTACAGTAATTTTGGTGATTCTTGGCGGTTTGAATTGGTTGTTTGTGGCGTTAGATTATAATGTAGTTGAGAAATGGTTTGGTTCTATGCCGGCGCTTGTGGATACTATTTATTGGCTCTTTGGTCTTTCAGCTATTTATCAAATTTTCGATCGGTTCTTTACGAGTAAGTAGCTATTATACTTAATTACTAGAGTGTTAAGTACGATTATGTACTTAACACTTTTTTGTATGTTTATAAAAAGCAGGGTGCACATGCAAGCGATTCCATTGCGTCTTGCGCCGTAATAACGGAAAACAAATTGACCGTGTATTGTATATAGGTTATAATTCAGAAAGTTTAAAAAATAATAAAAATGAGAAATAGGGAGGTTATCTGGGTGATGGAGAGAGTGTATAATTTTTCAGCAGGACCATCTATACTCCCTTTGCCAGTTTTAGAGAAAGTGCAAAAGGAGCTTGTAAATTATAACGGGACAGGCATGTCTGTTATGGAAATGAGCCATAGATCTTCTTATTTCCAAAGTATTATTGATGAAGCAAGTAGCTTACTTCGTGAATTAATGAACATTCCTGATGAGTATGAAGTTTTATTTTTACAGGGCGGTGCGTCATTACAATTTTCTATGATACCGTTAAATTTAATGAGTACGTATAAAAAAGCTGGGTACGTACTGACAGGTTCATGGTCTAAAAAGGCGCTGCAAGAAGCCGGAAAAGTAGGAGAAGTACAAGTGATTGCTTCTTCTGAAAAAGAGAAGTTTACTACGATTCCTAAAATGGATGATTTACCAAATGGTGAAGAACTAGATTATGTACATATTACAACGAACAATACAATTGAGGGGACAAAATATGTGGATATTCCACATTTAGAAAGAGTACCGCTCGTTGCGGATATGTCCTCAAATATTTTATCAGAACAATATGATGTTACGAAGTTTGGTCTCATATATGCGGGTGCGCAAAAGAATTTAGGGCCAGCGGGTTTAACGATTGTAATTATAAAAAGAGATTTAATTGGCAGTGCAAATAGTACTTGTCCTACGATGTTAAACTATGAAACTTACAGTGAAAATAACTCCCTATATAATACACCGCCAACCTTTAGTATTTATGTAGCAAAACTTGTACTAGAGTGGTTGAAAGAACAAGGCGGGGTATCTGCGATTGAAGAACAAAATAGAATGAAATCTTCACTTCTTTACAATTTTTTAGATGAATCTAAATTGTTTACTTCACCAGTTGATCCCACGTATCGGTCACTTATGAATATTCCGTTTACAACACCGTCAGAGGAGCTTAACAATCAGTTTTTACAAAAATCGAAAGAGCGCGGTTTCGTTACGCTAAAGGGACATCGTTCAGTCGGCGGTATGCGCGCTAGTATTTACAATGCGATGCCAACCCAAGGTGTACAAGAATTAGTAGACTATATGAAGGAATTTGAGCTTGAAAATAGATAGGGAGATGGGGATATGTTTCGTGTTCAGACGTTAAATCAAATTGCGGAAAAGGGTTTGCAAATTTTTGATGGGAATCGCTATGAAATTGGAGACAAAGTAGGTCATCCAGATGGTATTTTACTTCGCAGCTATTCTTTACATCAAGAAGAGTTTTCCGAAGATTTAAAGGCAATTGCAAGAGCTGGTGCCGGTGTAAATAATATTCCTGTTGAGCGTTGTACGGAAAAAGGGATTGTAGTATTTAATACGCCAGGGGCTAATGCGAATGCAGTGAAGGAACTTATTATCGCAAGCCTTATTATGTCTTCCCGTAATATTATAAACGGAGTGAGCTGGACGAAAGAGTTGGATGGAGAAGAAGTACCACAGCTTGTTGAAGCTGGGAAGAAGCAATTCGTTGGGTCAGAAATTGCAGGGAAACGTTTAGGTGTTATCGGTCTTGGCGCAATTGGTGCTTTAGTTGCGAACGATGCGTTATCTTTAGGGATGGACGTTGTCGGATACGATCCGTATATATCTGTTGAAACAGCATGGCGTCTTTCTACGCAAGTACAAAGAGCGTTTAGCTTAGATGAAATTTTTGCAACATGTGATTATATTACACTTCATATTCCTCTTACGAACCAAACGAAGGGGATTATTGGTGAACACGCGATCGAAACGATGAAAAAAGGAATGCGTCTATTCAATTTCTCAAGAGGGGAACTTGTTGATGAAACAGCTCTTCGAAAAGCGCTAGATGAAGAGATTATTCAGCATTACGTAACGGATTTTCCGAATGAAAATGTTATAAAGATGAAAAATGTAACAGCAACTCCTCATCTCGGTGCATCTACGTCTGAATCTGAAGAAAATTGTGCAGTAATGGCTGCACGTCAATTACGTGAATATTTAGAGACAGGTAATATTCGTAATTCAGTAAACTATCCAAACGTAGAACTTCCGTACATTGGAAAAAAACGAATTACAATTATGCATCAAAACGTTCCGAACATGGTAGGACAAATTACAGGATGTTTAGCAGAACATCATATTAATATTGCGGATATGATTAATCGTAGTAAACATTCTTGGGCGTACACAATGATTGATATTGATAACGGAATTGATGATATAATGAAAGAGAATATTGTGGAAAATATAAGCAAAATCACAGGTGTTGTAGCTGTTCGAATGATTGTGTAAAGGAGAGAGAAACTTGGCAAAAATCCGACCGTTTCGTGCTATTCGTCCAGTAGAAGGAAAAGCAGCACAAGTAGCAGCTTTTCCTTATGACGTATTAAATAGTGAAGAGGCAAGAGAAGTTGTAAAAGGGAATCCATATTCTTTCTTACACGTTGATAAAGCAGAAATTGATTTAGACCCGGCACTTTCACCGTACGATGATCGCGTATATGAAAAAGCGGGTGAAAATTTAAAGCAATTTATACAAGAAGAAGTGTTCGTTCAAGATGAGGAGCCAGCGCTTTACATTTATGAACTGACGATGCAAGGAAGAACGCAGTCAGGCCTTGTCGTTTGTACATCGATTGACGAGTATGAAGATGATACAATTAAAAAACATGAAAGAACGCGTCATGAAAAAGAACTTGATCGTATTCGCCACGTAGATGTGTGTGACGCAAATACGGGGCCAATCTTTTTAACGTATCGTACAAAAGAAGAAGTGAAACGTTTCATTGCAAGCTGGAAAGAAGAACATGCGCCAATCTATAAATTTACAGCAGAAGATGGTGTGGAGCATGTTGCGTGGAAGATTGCAGATGAAGAAGTAATTGCCACTTTAGTAAAGGCATTTGAAGATATTCCTAACTTGTACATTGCAGATGGACATCACCGCTCTGCATCAGCTGCAAAAGTAGGGCTAATGCGAAGAGAGCAATATCCGAATTACATAGGAGAAGAGGAATTCAATTTCTTCCTATCTGTTTTATTCCCTCATGATGAATTATCAATTTGGGACTATAACCGGGTTGTGAAAGATTTAAATGGCTTATCAGTAGAGCAATTTTTAAAGCAAGTTGCGCAATATTTTTATGTGGAAGAAGCAGGGGGTTCACCGTATAAACCAAATGAGCCAAAATCATTTGGAATGTATGTAAACGAGAAGTGGTATAAGCTCACTGTGAAAGAGGAAACGTTTGATGCGAATGATCTTGTTAGGCGTTTAGATGTATCTATTTTACAAGATCATTTAGTAAGTCAGGTGCTTGAAATACATGATCCACGCTCAGATTCACGCATTGATTTCGTCGGCGGAATCCGCGGATTAGAAGAACTAGAACGTCTTGTGAATAGCGGTGAATACAAAGCAGCATTCGCATTATATCCGACATCAATGGAAGATTTATTAACAATCGCAGACGCTGGAGAAGTAATGCCGCCGAAATCAACGTGGTTTGAACCGAAACTTCGTAGTGGGTTGTTTGTTCATTCGCTAAAGTAAATATAGACTTCTACAGTTTTGAAAACCGAAATGATTTTTAATTTCGGTTTTTCTTATTTTAAAAGTGTTTTTGAGGAGGGGTATGGATGAAATTGCAAGTAGGCGAAAAAATCACCTTTGAGCGAACTTTTACAAAAGAAGATGTTGTTTTATTTACAGAAGTATCTAAAGATGAAGGTGTTCATCATGTTACACCGGATGAACAAGGACGATTTGTTGTACAAGGACTTTTAACATCAACGTTGCCTACAAAAATTGGCGGTGATTATAACGTGCTAGCTCGCAAGATGGACTTTGAATTTTTACGTCCTGTCTTTAGCGGTGATACCATTCGTTGTGACGTAACCATTGAACAATTTGAACCCGATGAAAAAAATCGCACAAAAATTATTGCGCTATTTACATGTAGGAATCAACTTGAAAAAGAAGTAATGAAGGGGAGTTTTTCTGGGATAATTCTGTAATGGTTAGGCAGAGGGGGTGAATGAAAAGGATATAAAGTGGTTGATGGTCCCTTGTCCATCAACCTAAGAAAACAGATTAACCCAAAATGAAAAATCCTTCACATAGTAACAATTTTAATTAAGTTGTGGTGTGCTTCAATGGTGGTAAACTATTATATCTTAATAGTTCTGAATGCCTTTTAATAAAAGGGATAATCCACATTAATCCAATTGTTATTAGCACAGTAGATATTAAAAGAATGATAGTTAAATCAGGTTGTGCTGAAGGTGTGCTTGTAGACTGTAAAGCAGAAAAGATATCTCTCGAAGCTACAATTATATTATTAACCATGTGAGCTATTATAGAAGGGAATAAACTTTTAGTTTTCAAGTACATTAAACAAGAAATAATCCCAAATAGTGTGGTTCCAAATACATTATTTAAATGTAAAATACCGAAGCAGACGGAAGAGAATATAACTGCCTTTTTTATTCCAAATTTATACGTAAAACGACTAAGAATAAAGCCTCTGAACAAAATTTCTTCACAGATAGGAGCGATGAAAGAAAGAGTTATGGCTTTCATTAAAACAAACCACATGCTTTTTGTTTTAACTATTTCGTTTGTATCCTCTAACGAAGTGTCCGTTGGTAGTAATGAAAATACCATCACGATTAGCAATAACATACCTAATCCAAAAAGCATAGTCATAATTGCTGATGCAAAAATTGTTCTAAAAGAAAAGGAAGATGGTTTTGACAAGTAAGTTTTAAACGAGATATTATATCTTTTAAACTTAAAACCAATCCAAAACATAGGGATAGCATAAATTGAAATAATAAGAGCGATATTTAACTTTACATCTTTAGGAATTTCTTTGAATAATAAAGGTAAAATAAACATCATTATTACAAACGAGATAATAGCCCACATTAAAATGAACCTTGTTTTCATATGATCAAAAAGTTTATCCAATAATAGCCTCCTGTAGTTTTATATAGTATTCTATATTTCATTATATCAGTTTAAAGGGATATTTTGGTATTTTGTTTAGTGTAGGTTATCGGCTATTTTGGGTCACGCTACATCGATATCAAGCTAAGGTTTTATACAACCTATAAAGCAAAAAAATAAGCTATCCTTTCTGTAGAATTATTAGGAAAGGATAATTTATTTTTTTTTGGTGATTCGTAACGAACTGCAACTGATTATTCAATAATTACAAAGACATAGGTGTCCTCATGTTCTAGAACACCTAACATTTATAATTTCTTAACACTCTAAGCTTGATTGAGATGGGGGAGGGAACCCCCACGCTTATTTAAATTTCCACTTTATTCCACACCACTTTCTAAAATAGAGAAAGACTCATTTTCACAATCAATTTCTGCCATCGCACCGTAAGGTAAAATAAACTTTGGTTCGGTATGGCCAAAATTTAAATTATAAAGAATCGGCAAATCTTCTAAGTTATGTTCTTTCATAACTTTCAGTATTTCGTGTTTATATTCTTCATAATACTTTTCGTCTTTTGGTTTACCAAAAATGATGCCTTTTGCTTTTTGTAGAATGCCTTGCGCTGCATAATTTCGTAACCAATACTTTATATAACTTGGTTCTGGATGGTCTTCAGAAGTTTCAAAGAAAAGGATACTATTCTCCCAATGTTTTTTCTTAGGCCAAAGTTCCGTTCCTTTTGCAAATTCCAGTACTTCCATACAACCACCAATTAAACGCCCTTGTACAGTAGTAGAGCCTTGAAGTAGCTCATATCCATTGTTTTGCTGCATCGTACGCCGTTGATCCTTATTCGCCTCTATCCATTCTAGACGCTCACTCGTCCATTCATGAGCTGGTTGAATCTCGCCAATATTCTCATTTGAAAAGAGAGTTCGATTCACCATTTCAATTGTATATGGATCCATCTCCACATTTTCGGCAAAATCAGTTAAGATTGCTGGACCGTAAAAAGAGGGAATTCCTGCTTTATGACAAAACAAATGTGAAACGGTATCGTCAGAGTAGCCCATAAAGATTTTCGGATTTTCGCGTATAACATTAAAATCTATATAAGGAAGTAAACGGATGCTATCTTCACCGCCAATATTCGTAATAATTCCTTTAATACGAGTATCTTTAAATGCTGTCATTAAATCTTCTGCACGAGCCTCAGGGTTGTTGTAAAGGTATTCGCTACCTTTTAAACTATTTGGCATTGGGACAACCTTAAGACCGAAGACGTCTTCTAATCTTTTTACTCCTTGCTCATATCGCCATCTTAGCTTAGAATCACCAGCACCTCCCCATGAAGAACTTACTGTCGCCACAATATCTCCTGGCTGTAATCTTTTTGGTTTCATTAACATATTAATTCCGCTCCTACATATGTAATTAACTACGACTATACAAACCGTAGAGTTGAAGAACATAGTACATGACATTTAATTTCGCCACCATTAACAAATACACCTGCTGTTATTTATGAACCTAACAATATTGTTGAATATATGAATAAAATACAATAAATCTTTTTATCAAACTTTATATTTAAAAATTACAGTATGCAACATTGCATGCGAAAGGAGGTTGCTATTTTTTATAACCTGTAACTATAATGGTTACAGGTTGGTCGTATCCAATCAAAAAAATATAATCATCATGAATGGAGAGGTTACATATGGGTATGAAAAAAATAATTTTAGCAGGTGCTTTAGGGATCGCAGCATTATCAGGAACGAATTTACCAGGATTAGAACTATCAAAAGCGAGTGCCGCTTCTATTGAATCGAATTTCTCGACGTTAGAAGGGCGAGTAGTAGAAGTAGATAACGGTGTAATTGTCGTAAAATCTAAGCAATATGAGGAGCCTGTAAGTGTATATATAGATTCCCTTTCAAATGTGAAAGTAGGGGATGAGGTTAAAGCTACTGGATCTATGATGCGTAATTTTACTGAATATATGAGTGCAAATACAGTTGAAAATACGTCAAATAAATTAGGTATGCACATGAAAGAAGATGGTTCTCCTGATTATGTAATTGGGGAAGTATCAAAAGTAGGAACGATGGAAGATGAAGGAGATAGTTCTACTAAATATGTTGTAGTGCAGTATCCATCAGTAAATGGGAAGAAAGCTATTATTGAAGTGTACTTAACTAAAGGACAAGTATTTAATACGGGTGAGAAAGTAAAAATTGATATGAAGTATGTAGGCTGGGGCGGAATTTCTATTAACTACAACACAACGGATCATATCGAAAAAGTTCATGAAGTAAAGAGCAACGTTGAAAATAATGAGGATGTATGGATCTGGTCTTAATAAGGCGAGTATAAGTCGTTATTTGCAATTTACTCCAAACAATAAATGTAAAAACTAAATGTATCATGCAGTACCCATCAAATTATCATGTGTATGACAATTTGATGGGTATTTTTTATTTTGTGTTTTTTTGAGAATAAGGGATTTTCGATTAGAATATGATGTTTAAATCGGAGCGAGTTTAAAAAATACAATAATGAAAGAGGTGTTTAAGGATGGAGCGAGATGAGGTTTATTTACGAGCTAAAAAAAGGATGGAGAATTTAAAAGCGTTTTACATTCATTTAACGGTCTATATACTAGTTAACTTAATGCTTTTTTTTATAAATATAAGCTCTGATTCAAGCAAATTATGGTTTTTATATCCACTTGGAGGTTGGGGGATCGGTATCGTTATACACGGTTTGACAACTTTTCCATTTGGGATATTCGGAAAAGAGTGGGAAGAACGAAAGATTAAAGAATATATGGAGAAAGATAAGTAAATTTATTCCTGTAATGTATGAATATAAAAATTTATATAAATCTCTGTGCTCACACGCTTGATGCGAAGTCTATTCTATAGCTTCGCCTATTTGTTTTTTATTCGAAGTTTGTGCGAGTAAGTGTTCATATTCATTTTTTAGCGTGAATTGCATGTGAAATCAAAACTTTACTTGTAGTACATAATAAATACAGTTGTTTTACTTTTTAAATTACATGTGGATATAGGATAAAGTTGTTTTATCATCCTATATTAAAATAAAAATAAACCACTGTTCGATTTGAATATTCCACGATATAATGGTGAGAGTTTATGGCAGAATAAATATTTACATAAGAAGTGAGGTACTGTATGAAAAAAAGAACGACAGACATTATTTTTATTATTATTGGTGCATTTCTTTTTGCGTTAGGTGTCAATTTGTTTGTTATCCCGAACGAGTTTGGTGAGGGCGGGGTAACAGGTATCACGATTATTACGTACTATTTATTTGAGTGGTCACCAGGCTTAGTCAACTTAATTTTAAATGCAATATTGTTAATAGCTGGTTATAAATTTTTAAACAAGATCACAACAATTTATACGATTATCGCTGTAGTTACGAACTCGCTATTTCTTCATTTGACAGAAGGCTGGACGATTGCTTCAGATGAAATGCTCGTAAATGCCATTTTCGGAGGAATATTTATCGGGTGCGGGATTGGTCTTATCATTCGTGTTGGCGGAACAACTGCAGGTACTACGATTTTAGCAAGGATGACGCATAAGTATTTAGGGTGGAGCATTAGCTACGGTCTACTGTTCTTCGATTTAATCGTTGCGTTTTCATCTTATTTCATCATTGGTGCAGAAAAACTGATGATAACAATTATTATGCTATATGTAGCAACGAAAGTGATGGAGTTTGTAATTGAAGGTTTAAATCCGAAGAAAGCCATTACGATTATTTCTGATAACCCGAATGAAATTGCCGGGAAGGTAACTACCTTAATGGGCAGAGGGGTTACCGTGTATTCAGGTCATGGCTATTACACGAAAACTCCGAAGGAAATTCTTTATATTGTTATTAATAAGCAAGAAGTAGTGAAGCTAAAACGGATTGTTCAAACTACGGACCCGGCTGCGTTCATCGCTATACACGATGTTCGTGATGTATTTGGAGAAGGATTTGTTGATATTTCTAAGGCTTAGAAATTATTTTTTATTAAAATAATCTTAATACTAAAATGTGAGAATCTATTTTGAATAATTTTTTTCAAAATAGATTCTTTTTATTTATCTTAAAATGTTGGCTTGTAGCGTATTATGTATCAACTCTTATTCAAAAAAACTAATAGCAGTTTGTTTTTCTTTTTCTTGCAAAAAGTACAATTGTTTCTTAATGTAAGAATGTAGAAGGATGAACAAGAGAGGGTTTAATGAAGATGATACATATTTTATTAGCTGATGATGATAAACATATTAGAGAGTTATTGCATTACCATTTACAAAAAGAGGGCTTTAAAGTTTTTGAAGCGGAAGATGGAAAGGTAGCGCAAGGCGTTTTAGAGAAAGAAAATATTCATCTTGCGATAGTAGACATTATGATGCCGTTTGTTGATGGCTATACGTTATGCGAAGAAATCCGGAAGTATCATGATATACCTGTTATTTTATTAACTGCAAAAGATCAGCTAGTCGATAAAGAAAAAGGATTCATTTCTGGTACGGACGATTATATTGTAAAACCATTTGAACCAGCTGAAGTAATTTTCCGTATGAAAGCTTTATTGCGCCGTTATCAAATGCTTAGTGCTGATATTATTACATTACACGGAACGACTATTGATCGAAAAGGGTTTGAAGTGAAGTGTAACGGTCAGACGATTTTGCTTCCATTAAAGGAATTTGAATTATTATCACAACTTGCTAGTTATCCTGGAAGAACCTTTTCAAGAGAAGAATTAATTGAATTAGTATGGGGAATGGATTTTGAAGGAGATGAACGAACAGTTGACGTTCATGTGAAGCGACTGAGAGATCGTTTTTCAAAACGAACAGATGATTTTCAAATTACGACAGTACGCGGACTCGGTTATAAGTTGGAGTTGAAATAAAATGAAATCACTATATTCTAGATTTGTTTTTATGACAGTCGGTATTATGCTTCTTAGTAGTATTATCGGTTTTTTATTAACGAACGTATATTATCAAGTGAAGTTAAAACCGTACAATAGTGAAAAGATTTTAATGTATGCTAAAGAAGTAAAATCATTATATGAAAAGCAAAGTGAAGAGAATAAAGAGGCATACTTACAGTCTATTGCGAAGTTAGGGTATGAAATTTATATTGTAGATGACGAAAATCATGGAAAGCGTATTGGGAATGCGTTTCGTAAGATAACAATTAGTGATGATACCGTTCATAAAGTATTGCAAGGTGAGACGTTTAATGGCGTTTCCACATATCCAACGCGCCTCTTTATTACAGGATTTTTCGATAATGAATTAATTAATAGTGTCGGTGTACCGCTAAAACACGATGATAAACAGTACGCTTTATTCATTCGCCCTGATATTCAGCAACAATTCGGCGAGATGAGAATTTTTCTAGCGGTATTACTCGGTTTCATCGTTGTATTAAGTATCATTTTTATAGCGATTGCAGCAGGGTATATTGTTCGTCCTATTCGAACATTTACGAAAGCGACTCAAAAGATTGCAAGTGGTGAATATGATATCGAATTAGATGAAAATCGAAAAGATGAAATTGGTACACTAGCGACTAATTTTCAAAAGATGACAAAGAGCATTAAAGAATTAGACCAAATGAGACAAGAGTTTGTTTCTAACGTTTCTCATGAATTCCAATCTCCACTTTCTTCGATACAAGGTTTTTCGAAAACATTACAATCGGAGAATATGAGTGAAGAGGAAAGAAAACGTTACTTGAAAATTATTGAGGGTGAAAGTAAGCGGATGTCTAGTTTATGTAAACAGTTACTTACGCTTGCTTCATTAGATAAAGAAGAGAAAGTTCTACAAATGAAAGAGTTTCACTTACAAAAGCAAATTAAAGACGTCATTTTTATGCTCGAATGGAAATGGCGGGAAAAAGATATCGCTGTTGAGTTTGATGTGCCAAACATCGTCATAAAAGGTGATGAAAACTTACTTCATCAAGTATGGAGTAATATTTTTACGAATAGCATTAAGTTTTCAAACGATGGCGGAACCGTTGAATTTGTTGTAGAAGAATTAGAATCTAGCGTTATAATCTCTATATCAGATAACGGAATTGGTATGGAAAAAGAAGAAATGGATCGTATATTTGATCGTTTTTACAAAGTAGATACAGCAAGAGCGAGAAACGTAGAAGGTAGCGGTTTAGGGTTATCAATTGTGCAGAAAATTGTTGAACTGCATCAAGGAACCGTTTCGGTATATAGTACGAAAGGGGAAGGGACGACTGTTCGGGTTGAGCTTCCGAAATAAATGAAAAAGAAGAAATGTGAATGTACATCATGATTATCATTGTAGTAACGTGTATTCAATGTCACACATAATATCAAAAAAGTACATCACTTATATATTTAAAGATACATAAATATCAATAGTAAAGATAGTAAGGGGTGAATGCCCCTACTATCTTTTTTTATCTAAACAGATAAATTTAAAATACATAGTCATAATAGATAATCTATGATATTAGGTATATTATTTTATGGTGGAGGACGTAGCCTTGGTGCGAGGACCTTGACTTTAAGTATTTAAAGGAGTTAGTAGCTAAATGACAATATCCCTTAAGCAAAAAAATAAAGGATAAATAGCATGAGGTTGTATCCATTAGAGAAGCACAAACAGATAATGGGACAATGTACTATCTTAGGGATGAAAACTTGGACTTTATACCATTGGCCAATAAATAAACTTTTTAATTCAACTAACTGGCATAGTTGAAGAAGGAATTTCTCTAAACTTTGAAGAATTTATATTCAAAAATATGTTAAGGAGCTTGTCAATTATATGGAATCCATTAGCAAAAGCGAAGTGAAGCTACGAGATATCATAGAGGAAGATCTTCCTATCTTTTTCGAACAACAACTAGATTCAACGGCGAACTATATGGCTGCTTTTACAGCTAAAGACCCCACTGATAAGGACGCATTTTTTGACCATTGGAAAAAAAATATTGCTGACGAGACTATTACAATTAAGACTATATTATTCAATGGCATTGTCACTGGACACGTCTCGAACTTTGAACAGTTCGGCGAACCCGAAGTAAGCTACTGGATTGGGAAGGAATATTGGGGTCATGGTATTGTAACTTTAGCGTTGTCAGAGTTTCTGGAGTATATTAAGATACGCCCACTTTATGCTCGTTCCGCTAAAGATAACCTCGCCTCCATCAGGGTATTGGAAAAATGCGGGTTTAAAATCATCTCTGAAGATAAGGGTTTTTCCAACGCAAGAGGCAAGGATGTTGAAGAATTTATTTTGAAGCTTGAACCTTATGATATGTAATTTAATACCTCAATTCGTATTTGATGAAGATGAATATAGGACAGAGATTAATAAAATCTTATTGAACTAACGCATGTGTTAGTTGAACAAAAATTAAAAAAGCCTGTATCAACGATTACTTGGTAATCAACGATACAGGCTTTACCTTTTCCGAAAAAGAGCTTGAACAAAATTCATTTGAGGGTAAATTACTGGACACCATGCTTCATGATGCTTATCATACAGGCCGAATTATTCAATTAAGGAAGATACAGAGGGCATGGCCATCAAATCGTTAACTGAACGTTTTAGTTATTCCATTAAAGGGCGCTCTTGTTGAATAAAACTTAGATTTTTAAACAACTTTATTGTTATATTTTTTAGTGAAGTGAAGTATCTTACATACAAAATTAAACAAGCATAATCCCGTCCTATATTTAGAACGGGGTTATGCTTGTTTGAGATAATAAAATTAAATAATTTTATTATAACTACACATTACGGATTAGATAATATTTTCTTTCTGCTATAAAGCCGCACCTTTCCCGCGCTCTTCCTTAAACCGAAGCTCAAAAGTATCCGCTGTAATTTCATCAGCTTTCGGCAATGAACGTAATTTCGGATGAAGTAGCCATACGAGAGAAATGAATAAAATTCCGATGCTAGCGAGCGCGAAAATGAGTTGGCTACTAAATACATTTGCGGTGTAACCGCCAATTAAAGAGCCGAACGGCATAGCGATTGTACCCATGCTTCGTGTGACTGAATTGATGCGTCCAAGATATTGATTTGGAATTAAAGTTTGACTAATTGTCGCAAATAATATGTTGGTCGCACCAATTGGTATCCAAGCTAAGCCGAATAAAAAAATTGATAACCATTGAAACGGTACAAACGTAGAGAGAAACCAAAAGAAAGCGCTAGTCGCAAAGCTAATAATAGAGACATGGCTAATATTATGTTTACCAACCCATGAACTGAATAGTGCTCCAATTAAACTACCGGCGGATATAGCGGCTAAAAAGAAACCGTATAATTTAACCCCTCCTAAAGAATCGGCGAAAGAAGGGAGTATTGCCATCGTCATACCGATTGAAAAATTAGCGACAACTGAACCGATTAAGAAGATGCCCATTAATGAACGAAAGACGATTGAAAAGCCTTCTTTTAAATCAGAGAAATATTGCTTTGTTGAAAGTGATGTGCCTGTTTCGGTTTGTGTCGGCATTTTTAATGAAATAAACAAAATCGCAGTAATCGCGAATGTGAAAGAGTCGATTACATATAAAGTGATTGCGCCAAATAGTGCTACTAATATTCCAGAAAGGGTCGTACAAATTAAGTCAATGCCTTGATACGCAAATGAAAAGAGAGAGTTTCCTTTTAATAATTGTGTTTTATGCAGTAGAAGTGGTAAAGCTTTTGACTGTGCGGGATAGGCGAATTGTTCGATAAAGGCTACGATGGGCATAATGATGAGTAGTAGTTGAACTGTTAATAGATCGAAGTAGTGTGTAATAGGAATGATTAATATAAGAATGCATTGCAGGACTTGTGTGATTACAAGGGTGTTTTTGATTGACCATCTATCAACGAATGGACCGGTAAGAAATTGTAATGCAGAAGGTAATAATGTAAGGAAACCAGCCAATCCAGAATAAAAAGGATCACCACTCAGCTCATATACGAGCCACATCGCTGCTACATAATACAAACTATCTCCTATGTTTGTAAAAATTCTCCCTAAAAATAGTAAGAGGAAATTCCGGTTTTTTAATATGTCCACTTTATCTACTCCTTTATAAAAAATTTATTCGGTAAAATAAATTTGACCGTTTATGTAAAAAAAATCGCATTACGATTTTTCTTCTTTTTTTACAAATTGCTGCATTGTTCTCTCAGCGATTTGAAGTGCAGTAGTAGAAATATAATAAGCTTTACTATTTGGATCTTTATCCGCACTTTTTGTGATTTCGTTTAATTCAGCCATTAATTCATGAAACTTTTTCACCCACACTTGAAATTGTTCTGGCGTAGCATCAAATTCCCAGCAGGATGAAACGTAATTCCACTCAGCTGGGTCTTCACTTGCATTTCGTAATGTAAAAGATTCTTCTGGTGCAGCGAGAATATGGCTTTTCGTTCTTTCCGTCATTTGTAAAAAGATTTGGCGACCTGATTCGCTTAATATTTCTAAATGAGGTAATAGGTCCGCGGCAGGGGTAAATCCTTTAGCGACAGATTGATAAAACTTTTGAACGATGCCATTCTTTTCTTCTGTATATACGATTTCTATAAGGCCATTCTTCTCTAATTCTTTTAAATGATAATGAATTTTCGCCCTTGAAATGCCGAATTTTTCAGATAGCAGTTGTCCTGTATAAGGACGTTCGCATAGACGCATCATCATTTCGGCACGTAGTGGATCGCTTATTGCTTTTAGTTGGCTATAAGTAGTTAGTGTTAACACGGGCTTCAAAATGATCAACTCCTCAAATTAAATTACTCGGTCAAGATTATTTGACTGAATTGTATCAAGGATTTCATTTGTTTTCAATACTTTCTGAAAATTTAATCTTTCTTCTGTAATCTTCTGTTCATATTCCGTTCATATTTCTTTTTTATGATAAGTGCATAGAAAGTAATAGGAAGGAGCGAGCGAAATGTTTTTAGCTCTGCGTGAATTAAAACAATCAAAATTAAGATATGGATTAATCGGACTTATTATGGTGTTATTATCATTTTTAGTCCTTGTAATTTCAGGATTAGCAAATGGATTATCATATGATAATGCTTCATCGATTCAAAATATGGAGGCAAATAAATTTGTACTAGCGGATGATGCGGAAAATAAATTACTTCGTTCACAAATTAAGAAAGAAGATGTAGATAACGTAGTAAATCAAGCAGGCGAGAAAGAGGCAGTTCCGTTTCGTGTGAAAGTTTCAACGTATGAAAAGAAAGATAGTTCGAAAAAAGTGGATGTTGCTATTTTCTCAAGTGAACGTGATTCATTTTTAGAACCGAAAATTGTAAAAGGTGAGAAATTAGGTACAGCAAATAACGAAATGGTTGCTGATGAATCAATTAAAGAAAAAGGAATCGATATTGGGGATACAATTATTGATCCTGTTTCAAAGAAAGAATTTAAAATCGTTGGATTTACGAAAGATCAAATGTTTAGCCATACACCAGTCGTTTATGTAAATGAAGACGTATGGGGCGCTATTTCACAACCAAACCAAAAAGATTATAGTGCAATTGCGCTTAATACAGATAAAGAAATTAAAAATGCACATGTTATCGACAAAAAAGAAGTGCTACAAAGTATTCCAGGATTTAAAGAAGAGCAAGGAACATTAACGATGATCATTGCGTTCTTACTTGTTATCGCTGCGTTACTAATCGGTGTATTCTTCTACGTAATTACACTGCAAAAAACACAGCAATTAGGTGTACTAAAAGCAATTGGAACGAAAAATTCTTATTTAGCAAATAGCTTAGTCGTACAGGCGTTATTCTTATCAGTCGTTGCGATGGTAATCAGTATTGTTCTTGTACAAGGATTAGAACAAATTTTACCAGCGGGTATGCCGTTCTTATTAACAACACCGATGATTGCACAATATGCAGCAATCTTTATCGTAATTAGTATTTTAGGAACACTTATTTCGTTATACCAAGTATTAAAAGTTGATGCATTAGAAGCAATTGGAGGCGGGATGTAATGACTTCATTATTAAAATTAGACAAAGTAAGTAAAGTGTACGGAGAAGGGAATACGGAAGTAACAGCCCTTCATCCGATGTCGCTTGATGTGAAAGCTGGAGAATTTATCGGAATCGTCGGTCCTTCTGGATCAGGGAAAAGTACGTTATTATCAATCGCGGGTGCTTTACTATCACCGTCAAAAGGGGATATTTACATTCGCGAGCAAAATATTACGAAGTTATCAGAAAAGGAAATGACAGACATTCGTTTGAAAAAAATCGGCTTCATTTTCCAGTTCGCAAATCTTGTTCCATATTTAAATGTAAAAGAACAATTGCTTTACATTGCAAAGTTAAAAAAAGACAGCAAACAAGAATCGGAAAAGCGTGCGGATCACTTGCTAGCAGCATTTGGATTATCTGAAAGAAAAACTCATTATCCAAATCAACTATCGGGCGGGGAAAAACAAAGGGTAGCAATCACTCGTGCTTTCATGAACAACCCAGATTTAATATTAGCGGATGAACCAACTGCAAGCTTAGACTCAAAACGCGCACGTGAAGTCGTGGAAATGATGAAACGTGAAGTGAAAGAAAGTCAAAAAGCAGCAATTATGATTACGCATGATGAAAGAATGCTTGATGTATGTGATCGTATATTGACACTTAGAGATGGACAGTTAATATAAAGAAAAAAGGCCAACCGTACATATATGTGCAGTTGGCCTTTGTATGATTATTTTAAAATAGATATAATGGCTTTATTTTGAGAATAACGTTTTAATTTTATTTCGTGTTACTAATAAAAGTCCACCTAAGACAGATAACATTCCTAAAGGCACGTTACTTGATTGCTCACTACCAGCGTTAGGAAGTTCTCTAGCACTGTTTTTCGCTGGAACAGTAGTATTGTTATTGTCTGTTTGCGTTTGTTTCGATTGTGATACTTCATTAATTTTGTTATCTACATTTTGCTTTGTTGTATGTAACTCAGCTAATTTGTCATCAATTTTTTTCTCAGTATGTTTAAAATCGTTTATTTTAATATCTAAGTCTTGTTTTTTCTTTGTTAAATCATCTGAAACAGTTTGTTTCGCTTGTTTCATTTCGTTTATTTTATTTAGTAAATCTTGTCTAGCTTCTTGTAATTCAGCTAGTTTGTTTTTTACATCTTGTTTAGCTAGTTCTAAGTTAGCGGAAAGACTATCTAAATTGCCTTTAATTTTCTTAAGCTCCTCTAACGTGTTCCCAGTATTCGGCTTATTTTCTTTTAGCTCAGCAAGTTTGTCCTCAGCAGTTTGTTTCGCTTTCTTTAACTCAGCTAATTTGTCATCTACCTGTTTTTTTACTTCCTTAAGTTCATTAACCTTCTGATCGATGTTCTCTTTATGTTGCTTAATTTCATTCACTTTTTCATCGACAGTTTGTTTATGTTCTTTAATCTCAGTAACCTTATTATCGATATTTTGCTTATGTTCTTTAATTTCAGCAACTTTATCATCTACTTGTTTTTTATGCTCTTTAATTTCCGCGATTTTATCCTCGGCAATTTGTTTGTCTTGCTGAAGTTTTGCATCTAACTCTTGTTTATGTTGTTTAATTTCGTTAATTTTTTCATCAGCAACTTGTTTACGCTCATGTAGTTCATTAACCTTTGTGTCAACATTTTCCTTAACTTGGTTAAGTTCATTTAATGTTTGATCCACATTTTCTTTGTGCTGCTGTAATTTCGCATCTAACTCTTGTCTATGTTGCTTAATTTCAGCTAAGCGATCTCCCGTACTTTGCTGGGGAGTAGCTTCATTTACTTCTGCATGAGTAGGGGTAGATCCCGCAATCATTGCTAAAGCTAGTGTAGAAGCAGCGATTGTTTGTTTTGTTTTCATATTTTTGTACCTCTTTCCTATGAGTGAACTCTATTGTGTAAAATTGAGCATATAGAAGTAGATTATTTTATTATTATATACCATGTTCGGCGCCTAGAGGAAGTATTTGCATAATAATCTATGATTATGTGATTCTTATAGTCTCTTATTTTGGGATAGGGGACAAATCTTCAGCAAGATGAACAATTTCTTCTATAGTAGATTTTACATCTTTACTATCGCGAATAACAAACAAATAATCAGCCTCATTTTCTACAGGATCTACCACATCTTCATGCAGTGATTCGGCCTGTTGGCGATTGAGTACCTCTTTGAAACTAGAATAGTTACCTCTAAATATATTTGTACTTCGCTTGCTACGAGTCACTCTTTCATAAAGAACATCATCTGGGATGTCAAAATGAACTAATATGCGTACATATTCCTCTTCCTTAAACAGCTCATTCAGCAAATACATTCGTCCGTTTCGGCTTCTATATACCCTTTATTGTTAAATACGGCCTTTCATAATCTGTGTTAAATTAATTGGAAAATTCAGGGGGGAGTGTTATGGTTTATTTGGGAGCTGTACATTATTTATGTTCAGTAAAAAAGGGGGATTAAAGTGGGGGCTAAAATTTTTAACGGCAGGCATATAGCCAATAGCAAGGATCAAGAATTTGTTGTTTTTATTATTGGTATGCGTATTAATAACCTATTAAAATTTTGGAAGTGGATACCAGTTTTTAATGCTATGGGACCTATGATTAAAGAATTGTATCAAAATCCACAATGGGGTTTCTTACATACAGAATTCTTATTTAGTTGGAGAAAAGTAATCCTAATTCAATACTGGAAGGGATTCGACGAATTAGTAAACTATGCTCACGGAAAAAATCATTCATATGCTTGGAAATCGTACAATAATAAGATTAAAGATAATGGGAGTGTCGGTGTTTTTCACGAAACCTATCAAATAGAAAAAGGTGCTTCTGAAGCAATCTATGTTAATATGCCAAAAACAGGTTTATCTAGAGCTACCGAACACATACCGGTATCTCAAGATACTAATACTGCTCAAAAAAGAATGAATAAATAATTCGGAAAATTGTGTATATAATTTCGGTGTTCCTGCCGGAGAATATACAAAGTGTCGGAGTGTTAGCGGGCTGAAAACTTGACAAAAAAACTTATTTATGCTATAATGTAACAATGTAAAAATAAAGTGTATAATAGGGTTCTCCTGGCCAGGGGGACCCTATTTTTGTTGTGGAAATGAAGGAGAGTGTATGTGCGTGAAAAAAGGTGAAGCAAGTGTAACGTCGTTAGTATCAGCTTTCGGAAGGGCGTATCATAGTGAATTTGATAGTTCTAAAATCTTTGATGATTATGTAGCTAAAGATCTTATTTCACAAAAAGAACGTAATGATATTGAAACGAACATGGTTCAAGGAATACATTTTTTTAATAAAGGCATTGCACAGCAGTTTCAAGACAATCCGAAAGAAATTTTAAAATGGATTACACAAGTTCAATTATCACCAACACCTTTGGCACGCGCGGCATATTGTGAAAGAGTGCTATTACATGAAATTGCATTAGGCGCGAAGCAATACGTCATACTCGGTGCAGGCTTAGACACGTTTAGTTTTAGACACCGAGAATTAGAAAATAAAATAGAAATATTTGAAGTGGATCATCCTTCTACGCAAGCGTTTAAAATACAAAGAGTGAAAGAATCAGGTCTAGAAATTCCAAGCAATCTTCATTTTGTTTCGATGGATTTTACTAAGGATTTCTCTAAGCAAAAATTAGTAAATGAAGGATTTGAAAATAAAAAGACTTTCTTTAGCCTTTTAGGTGTTACGTACTATTTAACAAAAGAGGAACTTTCCAGTTTAATAGAATGTTTATTCGAGATGGTTCCAGAAGGGAGTTCTATCGTTTTTGATTACCCTGATGAAAACTTATTTACGGAAAAAGGATTATCCAATCGAGTTGAAAATATGATAAAGATGGCTGAGATAGGCGGGGAGCCGATGAAATCGTGTTTTTCTTATACCGAAATGGAAGCACTATTAGAAAAGGCGGGCTTACTCATTTATGAGCACTTATCACCAGAGGATATTAATAAACTATATTTTGAGGGACGAAACGATTATTTAGAAGCTTTTGAGACGGTGCATTATGTGCATGCGGTGAAGAAGTAGAGAAGTAGTAGGCATGGGGAGGGATCTCTGTGTCTTTTTTTTGTAAAAAAGGAAATGAGGTGTAGTGATGGGAAGTAATAAGCATGTTGCTATTGGAAGTAGAGGGATTGTGAAGAATAATTTAAATGTTTATATAGGGGGAAGTGCACATCGTTACCCAGCTAATAAAAATGGGTTACCCAAAAACGATAAAAATGATTAGAGACCCTGATTTTTATACAGTCAAAAAATCAGGGCTATTTTTAAAGGATTATTGAGTAAGTAATAGTTAATTGATTGTGCCAGTATTTTTATTTTTCACTAATAAAGGGAGCAATTATTTTTTTTTCATAAGAAGATAACACGATATTCGTTGATGGTGTACCATATTGCATTGTATCATCAATAAATTGTTCTAAACTTTCTACAGAATATGTTGCTAATTTGACAATATAGCTAATTTCCCCTGCTACTCTGTAACACTCAAGTACATCTGGATGATTATAGCAAAAGTTAGCTAATGATTTACAATCCTTTGATTTAAACAATATAAGTGCAGAAATTGGACGGTTTATTTTTTTTAGAGAAACATGTGCATGGTAACCTTCAATAATTTTTTGCTCCTCTAACTTCCGTACTCGCTCAGTTACTGACGGAGCAGATAAGTGAACGGCTTCTGCTAGATCCTTCATTGAAATTTTTGCATTTGACTGTAATAATCCCACGATTTTTTTATCAATTTGATCCATAAATTATCCAACCTTTTTTTATAAAATAGAATAACCTAAATTCCTTATATAATAAAGCCAAACAATCAAATATCCTTATCAAACTTATTTATCAGCCTTATATATTTGTATAAAATAAGGATAACGGGAGGCGATTTACGATATGAAAAAGGTTTTATTATTATTAGCTGATGGATTTGAAGCAGTAGAAGCTAGTGTATTTACAGATGTACTAGGTTGGAATAAATGGGAGGGAGATGGATCAACTGAGGTCGTAACAGTTGGCCTTCGGAATAAATTAACCTGTACTTGGAATTTTACTGTCATACCCGAAAAAACGGTTGATGATATTCAATTAGATGAGTTTGATGCATTAGCTATTCCAGGAGGTTTTGAAGAAGCTGGCTTTTATCGGGATGCATATAGTAGAGAATTCTTACATGTTATTCAACATTTTTATGCCCAGCAGAAGCCTATTGCCAGTATATGTGTCGCATCATTAGCGCTTGGAAAAAGCGGAATTCTTACAGATAAAAAAGCCACCACATACAGTCATCCGACGAGTAAACGAAAAGAGCAGTTAAAGAATTTCGGTGCAATAGTACAAAATGATTTAATCGTTCAAGATGGAAACATTATTACATCTTCAAATCCAGGTACAGCTTTTGATGTTGCATTTTTATTACTTGAAAAACTAACATCTAAAAAGAACGCTAAACATGTAAAGGATCTTATGGGGTTTTAGGCATTGCTCTTCAACAAAGGGGTACTTGGAGTATTTTAAAATATCTTAACGAACATGGTCCAAAAGAGTGGTCATCTAATTGGGTGACTGCTCCAGATAAAAGAGAATGGAAATAATCTGTAATAACAGATGGTAATGAATCGATCAAAGGTAAGTGCCCTTTTCATGCATAATTTAATAAAAAGAATAATAATTGATTAAAATAGGAGAATTTTTATGATTGTAACACTCTTTACATATATATTGTTAGGCTTATCTTTATCAATACCTGCAGGTGCTATGACTGTCCAAATGACTAAACAAGGAATGAGAAATGGTTTCGTACATGGTTGGTTTGTAGGTATAGGAGGAATGACTGTAGATTTATCTTTAATAGTTCTGATTTATCTAGGGTTCTCTAGTGTATTAACCAATCCGTGGGTAGAAGCAGTTATGTGGTTACTAGGTTTTGGGTTTTTAATGTTTATTGGAATAGAAAGTATTAAAGAAGCAAAGTCAGAAGTTAACATAGAGGGAGAAGATCCTAATAAATCTTTATTAACAGCTTATTTATCTGGTTTTATGATTGCTATATCACCGGCTAATATTGTCTTTTGGATAGGGGTCTTTGGGCCGGTTCTAGTTTCTTCATTAGGTAGTGCAAGTACATCAACATTTATATTAATAGCTGTAGGTATTTTATTAGGTATCTTTATGCATGATATGGTCTTATTAAGCTTTGTTCATTTTACTAGACGGTTTCTAAATCCAACCTTTATTAAAGGGGTATCTATATTTGCCGCAATAGTACTATTCGGATTTAGTGGTTATTTTGGTTACGAGTTTATAAAACAAGTAATTACTTTTATTTAAAAAGCATAACTCTTATAAACTTAAATATGGTAGTTGAAATATAGATGAAAAAGATACGCATTTTAAACCTAAACGCAACGTAATTGTAAATATGTTATATTACGTAGGCATCCCCTCAAAAATTTTTTGATTCCTGGGGGAGGGTTAAATTCCTTACACATAGCCTTTAAAAAAGAAACAACCTTTACTATAATTGACGGTGTATGAACTTAGCTTGATAGTGATGGGGTAATTGCACATACCTATTTACTGAAAAATATTAACTAACTCCAAGAGTCAAAAGCGCTATTCTTACTAAAAGAATAGCGCTTTTTTATTATTTTAGTATGATTTCATCTGAATGTATTGGAGATTTCTCCTGCAAAAGTAGTAGAATTTTTATTTGAATTTACTACCTCAGTTGGATTTATCATATTTCAATTTCGATAGAATAGTAAATAGGTATATTGGATATGGAGATAAATTACAATGATTATACATACTTCAGATTTAGAATTACAGTAACTACTTAACTAATAAAGAAAGGAATAAGCAGAATGATACAGAACATATATGAAACACATTTACATGTAAGAGATTTAGAAAAGGCGATAGATTTCTATCAAAATAAGTTGGGGTTAGCATTAGCAAGAAAACTATCCAAAAGAAAGGTGGCCTTCTTTTGGGTAGGAGAAAGTAAAAAGCAAATGCTTGGATTATGGGAAGTACATAATATTGAAGATTTTGAGATAAAACACTTTGCTTTTGGTGTAGATTTAGAATTTCTAAAGTCTTCTAAATTGTGGTTAGAGAATCGTGGAATAGAAGTGGTGGGAAGCCAAGGGAAAGGAAATCAAGAGCCAATTGTCCAAAGGTGGATGCCAGCTGCAAGTGTATACTTTCTGGATTGTGATGGGAATAAATTAGAGTTTATTTCTATGTTACATGATAATCCAGATGAATTAGAATACGCATCTTATTTAAGTGAATGGGGTGCGGAGCACCTGGCTAAAAAACAGGATTCGTTCAACGAAAAAGTAAATATCAAGCACAAGAATTAATTCCTTTATGTGTATGGCTTAGTCGTACTCCATTCAGCGGTACACTTTCTTCAACAAGTTTCAGCTAACCTTTGAACTCAAAAGATACGTTCAGTACAAAAAATTGCTATTGGAAGTAGGGGATTATGAAAAAAAATCAATGTTTATATAGGGGTAGTGGCGGCTGTAAGCATTTTTATCCTTTCAATTGTTTTTCTATATTTTAACCCTTACAGCAATCAAACACTTAATAAGGAACTATATATCACTGTATTTTTCATGTTTTTGCTTCCTTCTTTTTTAGCAGTAATTGCGGCAGTTGCAAGGAAAAAGGATTTTATGATTGCTTGTAGCATTTGGTTGTTACCAGGAACTTTTTATTTTGGTGTAGCGGTGATTCCGGCTGTTTGGAATTAATATATTTTATTTCTAATTGTTTATTGTGTATCTATTGTTTGGATGAAAAAGGGGTGAAGAGTCTCATGAAGCGAGAACTATCGAAGTTAGCGGATGTACTAGTCAATCATTCAACTAAAGTGCAGCCCGATGATCAAGTATTGATTCAAAGTGTTACTGAAATAGATCCCGCAGTAGTTCGTGAAATTATTAAGTTTGTGGAAAAAGCAGGGGGATACGCACATGTATCAATGCGTGATGTTTCTGTTACAAGGCAATTGATTCTATCAGGATCTGAAGAACAATTTAAGTTATTTGCAGATTGGGAATGTTACCGCTTAAGTAAGATGCAAGTATATATTAATCTCCGTAGCCCTAGAAATGCATATGAATTAGCAGATGTGCCAGCAGGAAAAATGAAGTTATATCAAAAGATATTTGGAAAAGCTCATAGTGAAGCAGTGTATAAAACAAGATGGGTGACAACTCGAATTCCGAATGCGGGGTCTGCGCAAGAAGCGAATATGAGCACTGAGGCTTATGAAAAATTTTATTATGATGTATGTACGTTAGATTACAATAAAATGTCGAAAGCAATGGAGCCATTAAAAGAATTAATGGAAAAGACAAAGCAAGTTAGGATTATTGGAGAAGGTACGGATTTGAATTTTTCAATTGAAGGAATTGGCGTTTTAAAAGGAGATGGAACGGATGATATACCTGATGGTGAAGTGTATACAGCACCTGTTAAAAATTCAGTAAATGGAGTAATAACGTTTAACACAGTATCTGTTCAACAAGGTTATGCGTTTCAAAATATAAAGTTACATGTCAGACAAGGGAAAATAATAGAGGCATATGCAAATGATACAGAGCGAATGAATCGAATTCTTGATACGGATGAGGGAGCAAGATATATTGGAGAATTTGCACTAGCTTTTAATCCTTACATATTACACCCAATGAATAATACGTTATTCGATGAAAAAATAAATGGTAGTTATCATGTAGCAATTGGAGATTCGTTACAAGGTGCAGATAATGGGAATAAATCAGCGATACATTGGGATTTAGTAAACATTCAAAGGCCAGAGTATGGCGGGGGTGAAATTTGGTTCGATGACGTACTGATAAGAAAAGATGGACGTTTTATTTTACAAGAGCTGTTCAGATTAAATGAAGAAAATTTGAAGGGGTAAAGTGCTTTATTGAGAGTGTGTAAAGTAGATTAAAATACAACATATTAAACGAAGCGATTTATCGCGTAACTATACATTCATTTAATATTAGTAGGTTAACTGAAAAGATAGCTCCATGAGGAGTGTAAAAACGACAAAATCTCTTAAAAAACAATTAATTTTTAACGTCATCTATCTTTACAATCCCTCCTTATAATTTGAATTGGGCAAGCATCTAAGAGAAAGCAGAACATGTCAGTTTATACATTTTATTATTAGGGGGAGAAATTGTATGAAAAAGGTAGTTGCTTCGTTAGCCGTTATGGCAGTGTTATTACCAACGTTTTCGATGAATGCTGAGGGAAAAGAACAAGCACAAGCACGAAAAACAGCGACGATGTTTAATGTTATTAGTGACATTCAAGGGGATTTATCGGATTTTGATCACGTATTAAAAGATATGAACAAAGTGACGCCGCTATCTAGAGCACTTATTATGAATGGGGATATAACGTCAAAAGGACAGCAATCACAATATGATGATGTGAAGCGTGTGTTAAACCAAAACAAGCATCCGGAAAATGTATGGTCGGCTATTGGGAACCATGAGTTTTACGCTGGGAAATGGACAGCTGATGGAAAGTTATCTCAAAGTACATGGCCAAACGGTGTAGCAGAAGATACGCTATTTAATCGATATTTGAAATTTAGCGGACAAGAAAAGGTGTACCATAAAAAAGAATTAGATGGTTATCCACTATTATTTTTAGGGACAGAAAAATATATGAGGTACCATGATTCAAAAATGTCAGATCAAGTGTACTTAAGTGAGGAACAATTAGGTTGGCTGAAACAAAATTTAGAAGACTACAGTCAAAAAGATAAAAATAAGCCGATTTTTATTTTTTCTCACCACGTTTTACCTGATTCTGTATCTGGTTCAAGACAATCACCGTATTTAAATGACTATTTAAACGTGGATAAATTGTACGATATATTAAAAGATTACCCGCAAGTTGTCTTTTTCACGAGCCATACGCACTGGGATTTAAATTTACCAGACTGGGCTGGTAAAAAGAAAATTGCAGGCGGAGATGAAAAAGGATTTACAGTTGTAAATACGGGCGGCATTGAAACAGGATGGAGGTCAGCTGGTCCAAATGGCGGCGAGATTCATGCTCCGGATGGATCTTCTTTTAAACAAGGGTTGCAAGTGAAAGCATATGGTAACGATGTTGTCGTAACGGCTTACGATTATAAACGTGATAAAGGTATAAAGAACTTATTAATTAGTGATGCAAAAATTGCACAAATGGCACCAGATGTAACGGCTGATGATAGTAAAAACGTAATCGTTGGTGCAACAGAGTATATGGAGTACAATGTAGAAGGAACGAATGAGTGGTACACGTACAATAAAGCGAATCCTCCAAAATTTGATGGGAACAAAATTGTATACGTACGCCATAAAGGCGAAATGAATTTAGAGCCAGGATTAACGCAGCTTCTTCGTTTTTCGGTAAATAAGTGATTGGTAAGGGCCTACTTCTTAATGAGTGGGCTCTTTTTATTTTGTCGTTTTTTATCGGCAAGTCGATATATTTTAAGTATCGGTCGATATAATTTGAGAATCGCTGATATAAATTTCATGTACCGTATTGAAGTTAAAATCGTTAATGCAATTTCATGCACCGAAACGAAATTCCCTACATTTTTAATCCAGAAAGGTGACTTCATCATTTTTCCATGTAATAATAGTATGGTTACATTTACTGTGAAAGAGTATAAAAGGAGCGTTATTGATGAATTTAGCTAAATTTCCGAGAAAAAAATATACAGAATCATATACACCAATTGAAAAATTAAACAATTTTTCTGAAGCACTTGGTGGGCCAACTATTTATTTTAAACGAGATGATTTACTTGGTTTAACAGCTGGCGGTAATAAGACGAGAAAGTTAGAGTTTCTAGTTGCGGATGCACAGGAAAAGGGTGCAGATACGTTAATTACAGCTGGTGGTATTCAGTCAAACCATTGCCGTCTAACACTTGCAGCTGCGGTAAAAGAAAAAATGAAATGTATTCTTGTGTTAGAAGAAGGGCTTGAGCCAGAAGAAAAGCCAGACTTTAACGGAAACTATTTCTTATATCATTTATTAGGTGCTGAAAACGTAATTGTTGTGCCAAACGGAGCAGATCTTATGGAAGAGATGCATAAAGTAGCGAAAGAAGTTAGTGAAAAAGGTAATACACCATATGTAATACCAGTTGGTGGATCAAATCCTACTGGTGCAATGGGATACATTGCTTGTGCGCAAGAAATTATGGCTCAGTCATTTGAGCAAGGAATTGATTTCAGTTCAGTTGTTTGTGTAAGTGGTAGCGCTGGTATGCATGCTGGTTTAATTACTGGCTTTTCCGGAACGCAAAGCAAAATTCCTGTAATCGGAATAAATGTAAGTAGAGGAAAAGCGGAGCAAGAAGAGAAAGTAGCAAAACTTGTAGATGAAACTTCAGCTCACGTTGGTATCCCAAACTCTATTTCACGCGAAGCAGTTACATGCTTTGATGAATATGTAGGACCAGGATACGCTTTACCAACACCAGAAATGGTTGAAGCAGTACAGTTACTTGCGAAAACTGAAGGTATTTTACTTGACCCAGTTTATACAGGTAAAGCAGTAGCGGGACTAATCGATTTAATTAGAAAAGGTAAATTTAATAAAGAGGACAACATTTTATTCGTACATTCAGGTGGTTCACCAGCTTTATATGCGAATACATCTCTGTTTGCGTAAGTGTGAAAAAGCATTGGATATCCAATGCTTTTTGTTTTAAATTAATGTTGAAATTTGATACAATTTCGTGAATATGCGATGATTTTTCAACATTCAATGGTGAATAACGATATATATATATAGGAGATTGATGTATGACAGAATTTTGGGAAGCAAGTTTTATAGAAAATCAAATGATGTGGGGATTTGAACCTTCAGATTCCGCAATTTTGACGAAGGACATTTTCCTTGAAAAGAAAGTGAAGGATATATTGATTCCTGGTATTGGGTACGGTAGAAATGCGAAGGTTTTTATTGATAACGGAATACATGTAACAGGTATTGAAATTTCAAAAACGGCGATTGAATTGGCGAGGGCAAATGAACTCAATGCTAATTTCTTCCACGGTTCAGTTACGGATATGCCTTTTGATAACAAACTGTATGACGGTATATTTTGTTATGCACTTATTCATTTGTTGAATAAGGATGAGAGAGAGAAGTTTATTAAAGATTGTTATAGTCAGTTAAAACCAAACGGATATATGATTTTTACTACTATTTCTAAAGATGCCCCAATGTTTGGGAAGGGGAAACAACTTGGTAAAGACTACTTCGAGATAATGGAAGGGGTAAAAATGTATTTTTATGATGTTGACTCGGTACAACAAGACTTTGGAAAATATGGACTGATGGAAACTACGGAAATTGTGGAGCCACATAAAAATATGGCAAGTAAACCTCCATTTAAATTTATAATGATCAAATGTCAAAAAACACTATAATTACAATTGTGTAAAAAATAGTGAAAGGTTACTTAATAAGCTGGTTGAGTAAGCGATTCACTCATTGTTCTTTAAAGGCGAAGTAAGGGGAGTCAAATGGCGTCCCTTACTTCGCTTAATTTAGGTTTAAAACATGTTTTAAACTTCCAACGAATTATTTGTTATATAATGGAATTATTGAAGCGTGAGAGGGGTGATTATATGAGTACAACATTAAGAGGGGTCATATACACAATACTCATTATTTCTATAATATTAATAATTTTTTTAGGTTACGGATTATATTTGTATTTTAAGTGAAATGATAACCGAACCAAAGGGAAATAAAATAGTACTTAACTTTTTCAGATTTTTTGTAATGATTCACTACTTGTAAGGGATTATTCAGTGTGTCTTTCTATTAAAAAGTCTAAATTTAATCAATTAAATGCGATAAAATCTTTTTAAAAATAATGAAATTTTAGGAAAAATAAGGTACACTAGTCAATGGTTTTAGTTTAAAATCGATTGACGTTAATGTATACGGGGGAAAGATTGATGAACAATAATCCAATAAATGAATCAGTTGAAGAAGTTGAGAGAAAACGAGTAAGATCAAGCAAACGTTTTACAAATTGGAAGCTTATTGCAGCGGGTGTTGGTGTAATTGTACTTCTCATTGGAGGAATGAGTTATTATCAGGCAACTCACTTCAATTCAAATGTTACGATTAATGACACAAAAGTCGGTGGTCTGAACGCTGATCAGGCAATACAGAAATTAAAAACATCTGGACTAGAAAACAAAGTCTATGTTGATCAACAACAAATTTTAGATGAAAAAGATACAAAAACGGAACTTACGGAAAAAGATTTGCCTCAAGTTAAGAAACTATTAAAAAGCCAGTGGACATTTTTCCCTTCCTCAAAGGAAAAAAAATATTCAGTGCTACCGGAAAAGGCGGATCAGTATCGTAGTGAAACGATGAAAAAACTTGTAGAAGAAAAGCTCATCTCTATGAATGAAAAACTACAAGCGCCTCAAGATGCTATGGCGAAGCTGGAACAAGGAAAAGTTGTTATTTCGAAGAGCGTTGATGGAAAACAGTATGACGTTACTAGTCTACTGAAAGATTACGACAAGCAGAAGTATAAAAGTGAAATTCATCTGAAGTCTACATACATACAGCCTATTAAAGAAGACGATCCGATTGTTAAAAAAGAGGAGAAAGCACTACAGAATCTTCTTGGGCAGTCAGTTGAATATAAAGTGCAGAATGAAGTGTATCCTTTAAAAGCGAAAGATTTAATTCAAAATGCCTCTATGTCAAAGGATATGAAAGTTACAATCGATGCGAGCGACATTAAGAATAAGATTGCTGAAATTAATAATGCTAAATCAACATTAAATAAAAATTTCAGCTTTAAAACCCATTCCGGTTCGGTCATATCAGTAAAAGGACAAGGCTACGGCTGGGCACTAGATGTTGAAAAAGAAACAAAACAAGTTCAACAAGCTTTTGAAAAGGGTGAAAAATCGCTATCTGCTTCTAATATCCATGGAAATGGTTGGGAGAAGGAAGGTATCGGTTATGAAACAACATCGAATAATGGCATCGGAGACACGTATGCGGAAGTTTCAATTGCAGATCAACAAATTTGGATTTATAAAGATGGGAAATTAGTCGTCACAACAAATGTAGTAACTGGTAAACATAGCACGAGTGAAGATACATCACCAGGTGTGTGGTACGTTCTATATAAACGAACACCATACACGCTGAAAGGCAGCGCAGTAGGTAAAGCTGATTATGCAGTTAAAGTAGATTACTGGGTTCCATTCACAAATAGTGGCCAAGGATTCCATGATGCAGGCTGGCGAAAAGACTGGGCAAATAATGCTTATTTAACAGGGGGATCAGGCGGGTGTGTAAACCTTCTTCCTAATGTTGCAAAAACTGTATATGATAGTTTGAACACTAATGATCCAGTTATTGTGTACTAGAAAATAGCTACGTATCAAAAAATAAATAAAGTAGGAAATCTTATCTGATGGTACATGAAAAAACACCTCTTGAATTCGCATATTTAGTGTGCAAATTCAATGGAGGTGTTTTTGTTTGAAAACAAGAGTTCATTGCCTATAAGAAACGAAGTAGAAAGAGATTGAGATGATAAATAGATATTCAAATAGTCAATAAAATTGACACTGAATATCATTTTCATTTATTATGAAGTCGTCACATGTAATTGGACATGATTTTTGTGAAAAAGTTTACTTTTTTATTAATATAATAGATTTCTATTAAGGTGTCCCATTTAAGAATTAAAACGTAGGAAAGGGTAAAATAAAAATGAACTGGAAAAAAGGCGGATTATGGATTATTATTTTTTTCATTGTAAAAGGTACGATTTCTACACTTTTAATAGTTACAGGTGCTAAATATTTTGATTTATCATTTATGCAACTTTTCATACTAATACTGATCTTATTACTGATTTCTCTCATAAGTCGAAAATTGCTGCATAGACATAAACAAAACAAAAAGCAAAAAGAGCTAAATATATAATGAAGCCTCTTACTATTTGTGGAAAGTAAAACTCCCAGCTCAAAATTTAGGTGGGTACAGAAGTTTGTTGGGAGCTGATTAAAGTCATGATCTATGTTGATTAGAATATTTCAGATTGTTGAATGGTATACTTGGAAAATAGATTTAAGTAGATGGTTTTATAAAATCTCATATATAGCTAAAAAGAGTAACTCCATTTTGATCGCTTTTTTTCAAAATGGAGTTTTTGTATTTACTTTTAAATAAGGACTGAAGAGAGCTTTTTAATCAATCTGTATTCTAAAGCTAAAACCGAGCATACATTATGCTCGGTTTTCAATTGGTAGTTTAAATGTAAAAGTACTGCCTTCTCCTAATTCACTTTCAACGGTAATTTCTCCTCCGTGTAGTTCTATAATCCATTTTACCATCGACAATCCTAAACCTGTGTTTCCATTGTTTGAAGATGTTCGTGCTGCGTCAACTCGATAGAAGCGGTCCCATATTTTCACAATATGCTGCTCGCTGATGCCTATGCCATTATCGGAGACTTTACCTATTATGTTGGTTTCATCCCGGAACAGTTGCATATTCACAGTGCCGTTCGCTTTGCTATAAGCAATCGCATTCGTTAGTAAATTCATTAATAAACGCATCATCAATGTTTGATCTGCTTTAATAAACAGGTCTTCCTCTATATGTGTTGTTATATTAATCGAAGCTTCTTGAACCATTAATGAAAGCTCTTCTACAACGATTTCCGTTAATTCACTCATATTGATACATTCAAATTGAAAAGTATTATGCTTTTCTTGGTCAACTCGTGCTAATAATAAGAGTTGCGAGATTAACGCGGACATTTTACGCGATTGCCTTAAAATTACTTCTAACGATTCTTCCATTTCTTTCGGATTATTCCTCTGCGATAAAGCGTATTCGCATTGCGAAATAATAACAGATGTTGGTGTTCTTAATTCATGAGATGCGTCAGATGTAAATTGTTTTTCACTTTCGAATGATGTCTCCAATCGCTCAAACATTTTGTCAAAGGTTTGTGCTAAATGATACATTTCGTCTTTCGATGAACCTTGTAAATTAATTCTCTTCGAAAGGTCTTTACCATCACCAATTTCACTGGCTGAATCACTCATTTGTTGCACAGGTCGAAACGCTCTTTGCGTAATAAAATATCCTCCCACTGCCGCAATGAGAATAAGTAATGGAAATGAGATGAGTGTTACCACAATAAGCGTATTCATGGTCGATGATAATTGATTCATGGTCATTATGCCACGAACCCAGACTTGCTCATCGCCGCCTACATTATGGAGAAAATCATATACTATCCATTCCTTATTACCGTCTTTAATGGTTTGTATTTCATCGGATTTAAGCGATACCTTTTTATTAAAGGTTGTTGGATTATGTCCTGCCATCAGCTCACCTTGTTTACTATAAATGATGATATTTACTCCATCTTCTAAGGCCTCAAATTCATCGTCAATCTTTAACTGTCCATGCTTATATTCGATATCTTCAATGCTTTCTTTTACTGTGCTCTTCAATTGATTTTTCATATTAAAAAGCAAAACTTTATCTGACGAAGTTAAAATAAAAGCTAACACGAGTGCCATAATAATTACAACTAGCCCCGTATACCATAGGGTCACTCTCATTTTTATTGATAGTCTTTTCATGATTCTACTCGCAATACGTAACCAGTTCCTCGTACTGTATGAATTAACTTCGTTTCAAACTGGCTATCAATTTTTTTGCGAAGATAGCGGACGTAAACATCAATAATATTCGAGCCACCTTCATAGTCGTAATTCCACACATGTTGCTCAATTTTATCTCGTGTCAACACAACGTCTTTATTACGAATCATATATTCTAAAATAGCAAATTCTTTACTGGAAAGATTGATAACTTGATCTCCTCTTGTTACTTTATGCATATTGCAATCCACCACTAGGTCAGCGATTTCAAACACATTAGATGTATTTCCTGTTTTTCTTCGCATCAACACTCGAATTCTTGCTAACAGCTCATCAAAAGCAAAGGGCTTTACTAAATAATCGTCCGCACCTAAGTCGAGTCCTGTTACGCGATCATCAATTGTATCTTTAGCTGTAAGAAGCAAGACAGGAGTTGTATTATTGTCCGCACGTAATCTTTGTAATACTTGTAAACCATCTATTCCGGGAATCATAATGTCAAGCACAATCAAATCGTAGGTAGCCATGCTTATATAATCCAAAGCATCTTCTCCATTCCCACATCCATCGACACTATAATATTCTGCATTTAATCGTTTTACCAATATATTTTGTAAGTCTTTTTCATCTTCGACAATAAGAACTCGCATTAACATTCTCCTTTTCTTCTTATTTATATGTATCACTATAATTCCGAAACATTAAAGAAAGATTAGAAACTATTTAATTATATCATTTTATTTTTTTGCGCATTAATCTTCCTTTAATGTTTGTTCAGTAATATAAGGACATGGATAAGGTGCACATGTAAAGGGAGGAGAACATAATGGGAAAATGGATGATGATTGGAGCAATGTCTTGTTTATTCTTAACAGCTTGTTCTACTCAAGCTGATAACGATACAGAAATACAACAACTGAAAGTAGAAAACGATACATCACAAAAAGAAGGTACGCAACTACAACAAGAACCACACAAAACAGGGCCTGCTATGAATGATACTAAGCAAACACAAGATTTCAAAAACGAAGTCACATCTATTGTAGAAAAGGCAAATAATACGAAACCAGTTGGAGCAAAAGAAGATAACTTAAATACGTACTTAGCAGCAAAAAAAGAAATTGACCAATTAGATGACAAGATAGATCTATCTGATGATCAGCTAGAAGCAGATTTTCACGCTGGAACGATAACTGTTGAACAATATCAAATACAAGAAAGAGAACAAGATATACTTGAAGATCAATTAGAGCAAGCAGAAAATGTACTTGAAGCAAGATTTGGAATAAATGATTAATTATTCAGGAGTGGATGGAAATGTTAAAACATAAAAAGAAAATAATTATAAGTGTAATTGCTATTTTAGTAAGTGGTATTGCTATTGTTGGTGGATATTATGGTATGGGCTACAATTATGCGAAAAAGAATGAAAACTATACAGAGAAACAAGTTCGTGAAATTTCTTTAGCTCATACAAATGGAGAAATTATTAATGTGAAAAAAGAATTCGAATTAGAAGATGACAACTTAGCTCAATCTAAATTTGAATATGAAGTGGAAATCAAGACACCTGAGAATCTATTAAATATTTTAAAGGTTAGTGCTAGAACAGGTACAATAGAAATCAATAATGAAGATTAAAAAATTATCGACAAATAAAATATCGCGTATTTGAAAAAATCCAATAAGCTGCCCATATGGACAGCTTATTTAAATAATTCTCGTTAGCGGAAGTAAAAAATGCTACTTATTTAACATTAGCACTCCGTTAGTTTAAGAACAATTGAGTTAATAAATATATCTAAAAGTCTCATATTCGCCATAATTGATAACGGTTTTAAATTCTCCTCCACCATTTTTATCCTTTAAAAAAGCATCCATCTTATCATCTTTAATATTGTAATGTCTCTTATTCAGAAAGCCTACACTTCGGATTGTTGGATGTTCTAAAATTGGTGATAAGTCACCATCTAACACATTAGTATCAACAAATCTAAAGTCAATTAGATTAGGGAAATGATTTAAAAAATTCAAATTCTCAAGATTACCGCAAGAATTAAGGCACAGAACCCGAAGATTCTTCAGAGAGAATAATTCTTCATTTGGTACAAATTTCTTTGATTGATTAATATGTAAATATTCTAGCGTATCGGCTAATCCAGACAAACCAAAATCATTTTGTAATTTAGTACAATAATGTAATTCTAAACGCTTTAATTTATTCATTTTTTCTACCCCAAGGAAATCGTGTATATTGGACCAGTTTAATTCTAAATAGAGGAGATTTTCTGGCATACCCAAAAAGTTGCCAAGCTTATTTTTTTTATGATACCAAAAAGTTAAATACTCAATATTTTCAAGCTGCATCTCATTAAATTTATCTTCTTTTAAGTTTAAGCAAGCCTGAAGATCATCTGGTATTTGTTCAAACCAAATTGTGTTATTTCTCCAGTTATCCATTTTGAATCGCCCCTATATTCATCATTATTTCTTCTATCTTATCATTTGGACTTATTAAACTAAACTACCGGCTAGCTAAATAAAGAAAAATGAATTTCATTGCTATAAAAGCCTCTAATTTTTCGTTTTGAGGAAACCTTTTCTATTAGATTTATAGACATGTGGTGTTAACACCATAAACAATGTTTTTGATTATAAAATAGAGTACTAAGCATCCGATTTGAAAGCAGATATCCCTGAAAGTGCTAAACCTAAGCAAAAAAATTAACCATCCTATGCAAGAAAGTTTAGATAGCTAAAAGCATATGTTTTATTGAAAGGGTGTGATTGAATTATGGAACGGACGAATTGGGGAATTGGAGGATTAGTATTTGTTGGCTGCATGTTTCTTGGCGGAGGAGTGGGATCTATATTAGGCGATACTCATGCTGGATGGCTAATAGGAATGGGCGCTGGATTTATTGGGATGGCTTTAACGAGACTGGTCAGAAAGTAATATAACGGGATTCTTCTTATGATGAACAATGTAATTAATTAATGGCATAAGAGCTCTATAAATTATAGTTAGAACCTTATCTTTAGTATTTGTCTTTTCTAAATTTCTCCATACATAGATACGATTCTCAAGTTGGAGGCTGGCACCTTAGGGTGTCTTTTTTATGCTCTTTAAAAATGTTTTAACATATAATAGCCGAGTTAATTCAAGTAATCAAGCTAATAGATTTCGTTAGATTGCTATCATCTTTTTTGTAATAGAATAGATTCATTACCGTTTCAGACGTATGTATTCATTCATAACCTAACAGTAAAAGGGGGATGATTCAAGGTATGGCGTTTAATGATGAATTAATTTGTCAACAGTTTGCAAGAATTATCGGTGGCCAAGAAGGATTCGCCGGTGGAAAATGCGTGGCAACAATAAATCGGGATGAAATACAAGCAACTATCTTAGGAAAACGTTTTAGAGTAACAACTTCCTTCTCATTCGAATCAAGAGATAATAAAACTGGACGGGCATTATGTCTAGGGCGGATAGCGCTCTTACAAAAAGAAGTTACTGAATTTGTTGCTACAATTATTAAACAAGGAATAATCGTTTCGTCTATACACAATGAGTGGTTATGTGATGAGCCGAATTTAATTTACGTTAATATCGAAGACGTTGATGATCCGCTAAGTTTCGCAAGGAAAGTTAGAAGAGCGTTATGCAATTAACCAATTTATTTAGTTAAATGAGCAATATAAAAGGATCTTTAATTGAAAGATCCTTTCATACATAAGATGAAGGTTTTCCCTTGTATTTTATTAATTAAGTTCGCTTGACTAGCAAACGAACTTGGAGGGAGTACTGGAACCTATACAATAAATACATTGAGGGGGCATGTTTGAGCTATGGACCTATCCTCCCGTTCTAATTAACTAAAAGAAGAATTTTCCCATACCGATTAGACTACTAAGCATTCCGATTCCATTCATGGTGCCTTTTCCTGCTGTCAGTAAGTTTCCAAGCATTCCTGGCTGCCCGTTATTCCCCCATCCCATGGGATTTATCTGTCCTCCCCATCCTGGAGAATTTCCAAAAACACCCCAGTTATTATTGGTATTAAAATTAAAAGCTTTGGCTGGCGGTGATAGTAAAGCGGCAATATGACCCTGTGCGAACATCCCTGTATGATTGAATGGTTGGGGCCAGGGGATGGGAGGTTTTTGAAAATTAAAACCTGCATGGCCTGGTAATGGAGCCCAATTACCAGGATGTCCTTGGGGCATCATCCCTGCATAATGGATTGGCTGACCTAAAGGGAAGGGAGGGGGCTCGGGAGTGAAACCCGTATAATTGGCTGGTGAATCCCAACCAAATGGATAGACTCGACAACTCAAATTCTCAGGAACCTTCAGACCATCCATTCCCTGAGCTTTAGTTATTTGAGGTTGTGAATGTAATGATGACATTGAAATTTGGTTATTATATTGCTCCCCGTTTCCATTTGAATTCAAATACCAATATTGGTGCATAAGCTTATTCCCCTCACTTTAAAAATGTAATGTTAGACTTAGCCTATGTAATATTCCTTTTTATGGATGGTTACATAACTAGATTTACAAGCCCGTATTTAAAAGAATGGGTGAGTGGTCTTGTTGATTTATCCCGCTATTTGTGGGTAGTAAGACACCGCCCCCTCAAAATTCAGCGAAAGCAAAGAAGTTTGAGGGGGGGGACTGCCTGTAAAAGTCCCACTGAGTAAAGTTTCACTTTATTTTAGAAGGGTATTTTCAGTTGCTCCTTTTGTTTATTTCAGCCTAATTTAATTTCGGTTAACAAACGTGTTTAAATATTCATTCAAAATCTTATTTAAATGTTTATAAAGGTTTAATCAATAAAAAAGATTTTAAAATGTTATGTCGAGCAAATAGAATTGCTAAAAAGAGAATATCCATTCGAAGAGTTTGGCAAAATACTGCAAGGACAATATATTCTTATGCAGATATACAAACGATTTAAACTAATCAATGGAATTTATAATGAAGGGGCAAATAAATATATGAGTGAAACATTACATAAAAGAAAACCACCATATTTAATGCTTGTAATCCTTTTTATTGGGGCATTTGTTTCATTTCTAAATAACTCGCTTTTAAATGTAGCTTTGCCATCAATAATGAAAGATTTAGACATTAAAGATTATTCAACGATCCAGTGGCTTTCTACAGGGTATATGCTTGTAAGTGGTATATTAATTCCGGCATCAGCATTTTTAATAACCCGCTTCTCCAATAGGAGCTTATTTATTACATCTATGGTGATTTTTATTTTTGGTACGGCCTTAGCGGCTTTAGCACCGAACTTTAGTTTATTACTTACTGGCCGGATGGTTCAAGCAGCAGGTTCTTCAGTCATGGGGCCTTTGTTAATGAATATTATGCTAGTAAGCTTTCCAAGAGAAAAAAGGGGAACCGCAATGGGGATTTTTGGATTAGTTATGATTACAGCTCCAGCAATTGGACCGACACTATCAGGTTATATTGTAGAGTATTATGACTGGCGTTTGCTTTTTGAAATGATTTTACCGTTAGCAATCATTAGTTTACTGTTAGGGATTTGGAAATCTGAGAACGTCATGAGACAAAATAAAAATGCAAAACTTGATTATCTCTCATTACTATTATCTTCTGTCGGTTTTGGCGGTTTGTTATATGGATTCAGTTCTGCAAGCTCCGACGGTTGGACGAATAAAATTGTTTTAACAACCTTAATCATAGGCGCTATTGCCCTAATTGCTTTCATTGTCCGCCAATTAAAAATGAATGAACCGTTATTGGATTTACGTGTTTACAAGTACCCAATGTTTGCACTTGCGTCTGTAATTGCAATTGTTAACGCAGTGGCCATGTTTTCGGGTATGATTTTAACACCAGCTTATGTACAAAACGTCCGTGGTATTTCTCCACTGAGCTCTGGGCTGATGATGCTCCCAGGTGCGGTAATAATGGGGGTTATGTCACCCATTACAGGTAAACTATTTGATAAATATGGCCCTCGGATTCTTGGTATAGTAGGACTTTCCATTACAGCTGTTTCAACTTATATGCTGGCAAACCTGCAAATCGAATCTAGTCACACACATATTATTCTTATTTACACATTGCGGATGTTTGGGATGGCGATGGTGATGATGCCACTTATGACAAACGGACTTAATCAATTACCAACTCGCTTAAATCCGCACGGTACAGCTGTTAATAATACAGCTCAACAAGTGTCCGGTTCGATTGGTACTGCTATTCTTGTTACGATTATGAATTCTGTAACAAAAACAAAAGCTGAAAGTCTAATGGTTGATGTAGATCCTACAACCTTCACAGAGGCTACGAAGGCAATGTTAACTCAGAAGGCTTTATTATCCGGAATTCAATATTCATTCTATGTAGCGCTTGGCATGAATGTTGTTGCACTACTATTAGTTTTTTTCGTTAAACGTGTAGATACAAGCGCGGAAGCTGTCGAGAGGTTAAATCGGTAGGGAAAAATAAGACTCTAGATCATGATTCCTACAAGTTTTTTTACTGTTTAGTTAGACTATGAAGAAATGCAAATTTCTGCTGCTAAGGCGCTGGTATTTAAATTTGGAAAAGGACCAGTGAAATAATTATATATAGTAAAAAGGATCTGATATTCATATCAGATCCTTTTTCATTAGTAACACAGTATACTTGCTTATCGTATTTGTTTGAATTGACATTAGGAACTACTGGTTTTCCCAATACTACAATCTTTAGCTCTCAATTTGTGATAAACATTATAATAATACGCTTCATTTTAATTTAGTATTTTCTCTGCAAGTTATAAATCTAATATCAACAAACAACTTAGATTACCAACCTTATAAGCAATATCATAATCGTGAATAGTTCGGGAAAAGATAAAATAAGGTAATCAATTACATATCTTTATCCCAGGCGATTCATTGCTATCTTCTTTTTATTGAATGGGATATTTTATTTCATGCTTTTTTGAAAGGGTGTTTTTAATGGATAAAAAAGTATCTGCCATTCCTCAACCGAAAACATATGGATTGCTGGGGAATCTCCCATTAATCGATAAAGATAAACCGACCCTATCCTTTATCAAGATAGCGGAAGAGTATGGTCCCATTTTTCGAATTCAAACTTTAAGTGATACCATTATTGTCGTTTCTGGACATGAACTGGTAGCAGAAGTCTGTGACGAAACAAGATTTGATAAAAGTATAGAGGGTGCTTTAGCGAAAGTTCGCGCCTTTGCTGGAGACGGATTATTTACAAGCGAGACTCACGAGCCTAACTGGAAAAAAGCTCATAATATTTTGATGCCTACATTCAGCCAACGAGCAATGAAAGGTTATCATGCTATGATGGTCGATATTGCTGTACAACTCGTTCAAAAATGGGCACGGCTTAATCCGAATGAAAACGTAGATGTTCCGGAGGATATGACTCGCCTTACATTGGATACAATTGGTCTATGTGGTTTTAATTATCGATTTAATAGCTATTATCGTGAGACCCCTCATCCTTTTATTACTAGCATGAGCCGTGCTCTAGATGAGGCGATGCACCAATTACAGCGGCTGGATATAGAAGATAAACTCATGTGGAGAACGAAACGTCAATTTCAGCATGATATTCAATCTATGTTTTCTTTAGTAGATAATATTATTGCTGAACGTAAAAGTAGTGGAAATCAGGAAGAAAATGATTTACTTTCCCGTATGTTAAATGTGCAGGATCCGGAAACTGGTGAAAAATTAGATGATGAAAATATTCGTTTCCAAATTATCACTTTTTTAATAGCTGGGCATGAAACAACAAGTGGATTATTATCTTTTGCAATCTATTTTTTATTAAAGAATCCAGATAAATTGAAAAAAGCCTATGAAGAAGTAGATCGGGTTTTAACAGATCCCACTCCAACATACCAACAAGTTATGAAATTAAAGTATATCCGGATGATTTTAAATGAATCGCTACGTCTATGGCCTACTGCTCCAGCATTCAGTCTCTATGCAAAAGAGGATACAGTGATTGGTGGGAAATATCCAATTAAGAAAGGAGAAGATCGTATTTCTGTTCTTATTCCACAGCTACATAGGGATAAAGACGCGTGGGGAGACAATGTGGAAGAATTCCAACCTGAACGATTTGAAGAGCTGGATAAGGTTCCTCATCATGCTTATAAGCCATTTGGAAATGGTCAACGAGCATGTATCGGTATGCAGTTTGCACTTCATGAAGCCACACTCGTAATGGGAATGCTTCTTCAACATTTTGAATTCATCGATTATCAAGACTATCAGCTGGACGTAAAACAAACATTAACGCTAAAGCCTGGTGATTTTAAAATTAGGATTCTACCCCGAAATCAAACTATTAGCCATACTACTGTTATTGCGCCTATAGAGGAGAAACTGAAAAACGATGAAATCGAACAGCAAGTTCAGAAGACTCCTTCTATTATTGGAGCCGATAATCTTTCGCTTCTTGTTCTGTATGGATCGGATACAGGGGTAGCAGAAGGTATTGCAAGAGAACTAGCAGATACAGCTAGTTTAGAAGGTGTTCAAACAGAAGTGGTAGCACTTAACGATGGAATTGGAAGTCTGCCAAAAGAAGGGGCGGTTCTTATTGTAACTTCTTCTTATAATGGAAAACCACCAAGTAATGCAGGGCAGTTTGTGCAATGGTTGGAGGAATTAAAATCGGATGAGCTAAAAGGTGTTCAATACGCAGTTTTTGGTTGTGGAGATCATAATTGGGCTAGTACTTATCAGCGAATTCCAAGATACATTGATGAGCAAATGGCTCAAAAAGGAGCAACAAGATTTTCGACACGTGGAGAAGCAGATGCAAGTGGTGATTTCGAGGAACAGCTCGAGCAATGGAAACAAAGTATGTGGTCTGATGCGATGAAGGCATTTGGATTGGAACTTAACAAAAACATTGAGAAAGAACGCAGTACATTAAGTTTACAATTTGTTAGTCGTCTTGGAGGATCTCCTCTTGCGCGAACATATGAAGCAGTTTATGCATCTATACTAGAAAATCGTGAACTTCAATCATCTAGCAGTGAAAGAAGCACGCGACATATTGAGATATCCTTGCCAGAAGGCGCTACGTATCAAGAAGGTGACCACCTTGGGGTGCTGCCAATTAATAGTGAGAAAAATGTCAACCGAATTTTAAAACGCTTTGGATTAAATGGGAAGGATCAAGTCATACTGAGTGCAAGTGGACGAAGTGTAAATCACATACCTTTAGACAGTCCTGTTAGTTTATTTGACCTTCTTAGTTATAGTGTAGAAGTTCAAGAAGCAGCCACTCGAGCACAAATACGAGAAATGGTGACATTCACAGCATGCCCTCCTCATAAAAAGGAATTGGAATCATTATTGGAAGAGGGAGTTTATCATGAACAAATATTAAAGAAACGTATGTCAATGTTGGATCTTCTTGAAAAGTATGAGGCTTGTGAACTCCGATTTGAACGCTTTTTAGAACTTCTTCCTGCGCTCAAACCGCGTTACTATTCTATTTCAAGCTCTCCACTCGTTGCACAGGATCGTCTGAGCATTACGGTTGGTGTTGTTAATGCACCTGCATGGAGTGGGGTAGGGACATATGAAGGAGTCGCTTCTAATTATTTAGCTCAGCGTCATAATAAAGATGAGATTATCTGTTTCATTCGAACGCCACAATCAAACTTTCAATTACCTGAAAATCCAGAAACACCAATTATCATGGTTGGACCAGGTACTGGAATTGCACCATTCCGTGGATTCTTGCAAGCGCGTCGTGTTCAAAAGCAAAAAGGTATTAACTTAGGACAAGCACATCTATATTTTGGTTGTCGTCATCCTGAAAAGGATTATCTCTATCGTACAGAACTAGAAAATGATGAAAGAGATGGATTAATCTCTTTACACACAGCTTTTTCTCGCCTAGAAGGATATCCTAAAACATATGTACAGCATTTAATAAAACAAGATAGAATCAATTTAATTTCGTTATTAGATAATGGAGCGCATCTTTATATATGTGGTGATGGAAGTAAAATGGCTCCTGACGTAGAAGACACCCTTTGTCAAGCATATCAAGAAATTCATGAAGTCAGTGAACAAGAAGCAAGGAATTGGCTGGATCGTGTGCAAGAAGAAGGGCGATATGGAAAAGATGTTTGGGCCGGAATCTAAATTCGTCTTAATTAGATAAGTAATATTTAATTCACGAACTTCTTTCGACTAAGTATAACTGTAAACGAAATAAACTGCTTCATAAAAACCCTGTATTTTTCATTGAATATGGGTTTTTTTTATTTTTAAATAAAAGGGACGTATATGTTGATTCAAAATCCAACAATCTTTATGCTTTATATACACAACATGAATAAAAGGATGACAAAATTTTTATGGTTAGTATGGTAATTTGGAAACAGAAGTCAGCTTAATCTATGAAAACCTTATCAGAGGAGTGATGTAAGTGAGACAAAATGTTTACGATAATCCGAATTTCTTCAAAAACTACACAGCGTTGCGTGAAAGTGGAATAAGTGCTAATGACTTCATAGAACAGCCAGCAATCAAATCATTAATTCTGTGTTTGAAAGGAAAATCGGTACTAGACTTGGGTTGCGGTGATGGTCATTTTTCAAAGTATTGTATAGAAAATGGTGCAAAAAACGTAATAGGTGTAGACATATCCAAAAATATGATTGAACGTGCTAAAAAGTTAAATCAGGATGATAACATAGAATTTATGTGTCTTCCTATGGAGGATATGGGACTAGCCAATCAAAAGTTCGACCTGATTATAAGTTCCCTCTCTATACATTATATTGAAGATTACTCGGCAATGATTCAAAAGATTAATGAATTATTAAAAAGCGGTGGTGAATTTATCTTTTCAACCGAACACCCAATAGCAACAGCTCGCAAAGGAAGCAACCATTGGATAAAAACTGAAGATGGTAATAAATCACACTGGGCATTAGATAATTATCAAGAAGAAGGAATGAGAGTACACAACTGGTTTGTTGACGATAGTGTGGTTATTTATCATAGAACTGTTGCCACATTAATAAATACTTTAATTGAACACGGGCTTTCGCTGGATAAAATAATCGAGCCGCAATCAACTTTGGCAGGGATAGAGAAAATGCCAGATTTAATAAACGAATCGCGAAGTCCATCTTTTATTATAATCAAGTCAAAAAAACAAAATAATATTTAAAAATATCTACCGCAATCTGGGAGCTTTTATTGAATTACGAAAACAGCCGTTTCACTAAGGAATGGCTGTTTTTTTAAACATAACCTAAAGCCGTTAAACTGTATGCGTTCAAGTTGCTATCATTTTTTAATTATTTTATAAAAGAGGTTGTGAAAATATTGAACATAGGAGTGAGTGAAAATGGCATATTTACTACAAGTTGATTTTCCGTTTGAAGGTCCTTTTGGTGAAGAAATGGAAAAAGCATTTTTGGATTTAGCAAAAAGTATTAATGAAGAAGAAGGATTCCATTCGAAAATATGGACGGAGAATCAAGAAACGAAAGAAGCTGGAGGCATCTATGTATTTGAAGAAAAACAAGATGCTGAAAAATACGCGGAAATGCACAAAAATAGACTTCAAGCATCTGGTGTTAAAGATATTAGAGTAAGAATTTTTCACATCAATGAAAAGTTAACTAAACTGAATCGCGGTTATAGTAAATAATGAGGGACACGGAATTCAAAAAAGAAGGGGGGAATCCCTTCTTTTTTGAATTGATGCTACAGAAAGAATAGCGTGTTTTTTAATTTAGGGTCATCTCTTTTTGATAGTTTGATATCGATGTGACAATACCCCTTTATTATTTTTCAGGTTACAATACATGTATTGCTTCAATAACATATGATCATTCTTAAGAATGTCATTGAAATGTACCAATAGATGTTAGTGCAGCAAAATAAATTGTGTTATGATGTGAGCAAATATAAAGCTATCTAACGGAGGGATTCACATGCCGCATGTTGTGTTTCGTGGAATTACTATTGAACAATTAAAAAGCATAAGCAAGCCATTAGTAGAAGAGCTCGCAGATATCTGTGAGTGTGGTACGGATAATTTCACCTTGGAACTACCAAGTTCTACGTTTGTATTCAATGGAGAAGAAATAGAAGCGTTTCCTCTTATTGAAGTGAAATGGTTCGAGCGTGGACAGGAAATTCGTGATCGATTTGCCAAGGCCATTACTACATATGTAATGGATTTTGGACTTCCAGAAGTAGAGGTTGTATTTACGGTTTTCACAGAATCAGCGTATTATATTAACGGGAAGCATTGTGCAAGTTAGAGCTATTTGAAAGATTTTTATAACATTAAGAAAAGAAATAGGAGAGAACACCCTATTTCTTTTTATTAATATAATAAAATGTGATGACAAGATCCAAAGTAATGATAATAATTAGAAGTACCAAGTGTATAAGTGCATCAGTTTTCCCGTTTAATAAAGATTTTATAAAGAAATCCCATTCTGTTTCATAGGGAGGCTCTGACCAATTTCGCTGCATTCCTAACACCATTCCATTTATGAAAAAGATAATACTTAATAGGATCCTTCCAACAAATACGGCAGCCACTTTTATATTCCAGCGCTGTATCTTAATTACATACAGGATTGGAAATAGAATAAGTATCCAAAAAATAATAATATAGATTGTATTAATCATTCTCTACTCCTAACAAAAGGATTGTGTTTTTAATCTTGGTGAATTCTCAGGTTGGAGGTATGTTTTATTGTTACTGGATATGCACTTGTAAAAACAAGGGCCGGAATTCCGGCTCTTTTTCTATCCCGCAAAATAAAGGTTTACTTTATCTCTCCGTCTCAAAAAACTCAATCCACTCTCCGTCAGGACCAGCGAAGAATATGTAACGTGTTCCATCTGGTAATTTTTCAATTTCTTCTCCTAGTAGGAAGGTTATTTTGTGTTTCTGTAGTCTTTCGATTTCATCCTCTAATGAATCCACTTTAAAGCAAATGTGATGTACTTTTCCTTCTGCCGGAAGGGAAGAGTTGTAACCTTCAATTAGTTCAAGTATCGTTTCTTTCGATTCTTCCACACCTAAAAAAGCGAGTTTTAAGTCTGGATTTGGATGTCCCATACGTTTAATGAGTTGTAAGCCGACTACTTCTTCATAAAATGAGATAGATGTTTCTAAGTTTGTAACCATAAGTCCAACGTGTTCGATTCTTCTAACTGGCATGTAGATTCCTTCCTTCTTTCTGAAAATTATATACAATATATTATTGAAAATTAAGAAAATAAGCAAGATAAAAACCTTACAAATTTTAGCGTGTTATATGGTATAGTGAGAAAGTATGTTTGGGGAGAAGGAAGGAGATTATACGATGAATACACCTACTCAAACTCCTTCATTATCGGCAACGATGAAAGAGTGGCATTATGCATTAGCGTATGAAATTAAACATTGGAAAACGATAGGTGGTAGTAAAATTTCTATCATGAACGGTCGTTTTTTATATACAGATTATGAAAGTACAGTATACGTATTTCAACTTATTTCGGAAGTAAGCTTACCTGAAGGTTCACCAATTCGAATTGAGTTCGATGGTGAGGAAGCGACAGGAGAAGTATTATCTGTACATGGATTAGAAATAGAACTGAAATTAAACGATTATATACAAGGTGAAATACGAGAAGCGGTTTTATACAGTGAACCGTGGCAACTGTTAGAACAACTGCAAGAGAGATTGAAAGAAGCTCATAAAGATAAGCTAAAACGTAATCGTATAAAGCGTCTTGTTGATGGGACGAGCAGTCCGAAACATATTGAAAAGATGAAAAATACGAAAAATGAATTGGCGTATCGTTCATTTTACAATCCGACAACGTATGTGTGGGGACCGCCTGGAACAGGGAAGTCGTACAATTTATCACGTATTATTTCGGCTCATTATCAAAAAGGAAAATCGGTACTTGTGTTAGCTCATAGTAATGCGGCAGTTGACGTATTAATGAGTGAAGTAACGAAGCAAATTGAAAAGAAAAAGAAATGGACACCTGGCGAAATTGTTCGTTACGGTTATAGTCAACATGAGCATATACGAAATCATGAAACGTTACTTGCATCGAAGTTAGTTGAAACGACGAATGGATCTTGGGGAGAAGAAAGACTCTATTTAGAAGAGACACGACAAGATCTTCGTGAAAAGATTTTATCATATAAAGCGACTTCTGCTGATAAGAAGCGTATACAAGAGATTGAAAGTAATCTTCGAAAGCAAAAAGCGAAAATTAAAGAAGTAGAAAAAGAATACATTGAAAATGCGAAAGTAATCGGTGCGACTTTATCGAAATGTGCAATTGATTCCCTTATTTATGAGCGTACATTTGATTTAGTTGTCGTAGATGAAGTAAGTATGGCTTATGTTCCGCAAATCGCATTAGCTGCTTCACTTGGGAAACGTATTGTCGTTTGTGGTGACTTTTTACAGTTACCTCCGATTGCGATGGCGAACCATGAACTCGTTCGAAAATGGCTCGGTGAAGATATGTTTTATCATGCAGGGATTGTTGATTCTGTAAATAAATCAGAAGCACATCCGAACCTTTTTATGCTGCAGGAGCAAAGACGTATGCATACGGATATATCGAAGTTTACGAATTCATTTATTTATAAAAATAGAGTGTACGATCATCCATCTGTTTCAGAGCGTAAAGAACTTGCGAAACTGCAACCGTTCGCAAATGAGGCGAGTGTTTTATTTGATACGAGCTTAATGGGAGCCTTTTCTTTAAAAGACGCTGCTTCCGGTTCTCGTTTTAATATTATGTCTGGTTTAGTAGCGATGCAAATGATGTTAATTGGATTGTTAGATGGTGTTCAATCTATCGGTGTAGTTACGCCTTACAGGGCACAGTCCCGCTTTTTATCAACGTGCATTAGAGAAATGTTGCAGAGAACGAAATATCAAAACATACCAGTTTTAGCGGCGACAGTTCATAAGTTTCAAGGGTCTGAAAGAGATATGATGATCTTTGATACGGTAGATAGTTATCCGCAAGAACGCCCTGGCGTGTTATTCTTTGATCATAAAAACCATCGCCTCGTCAATGTAGCAGTAACGAGAGCGAGAGGGAAGTTCATTCAATTATCAGATTGCCACTACATGCGTAAAAATCTTTCGAGAAAACAAGCGTTATCGCAATTAACAGCTCATATAGAACGTCACGGAGATGTGTATGATCGCACGACATCAAGACAATTGTGGGAGCGAAAAATCTCGAAACGTTTACGCTGGTTTATGGAAATGAATCTTGAAGAGCCGAAAGGGTTATTGAAAGATATTTTAGCCGCAAAACGAAAAATTATTATTTCACTTCCAAGTACAAAACAAGTGGATAAGCGAGTATGGCAAGCGTTAATGCGTACAAATGCGCAAATAACAGTGTATAGTGATGGACCAGTTCCATTGAAAAATCTAAAGTTACAAAGACAAAATAAAGCATTCCCGTTTATCGTAATCGATGATGAAATCTTTTGGGCGGGAGCACCACTTACATCTCAAATGATGTTTGAAGGTAGTATGGAATTTCCGTACGTATGTGCAAGACTGCAAGCACCAGAAACAATTGGTGTGTTAAAAGGATTTTTAGATATTCGGTAAATTCGGATAGGAATTCCTTGACTTTTAATCAGAATGAACTTAGAATGAATGTAATTTAATATAATTTTATGAAAATTCTTATCACGAGAGGTTGAGGGACTGGCCCTATGACACCTCGGCAGCGGATTCTTTATGAATACTGTGCCAATTCCAGCAAGGTAACTTGAAAGATAAGAAAGAAGCTCATTTTGACTGTATATACAGAAGCCTCTTTCTATCTTTTAGAAAGAGGCTTTTTTACGTGAAAATAAAAGGAGGAAGAAAAATGGGAGCGACAGGAGTAACGTCACAAAGAAAAACAATTGAAGAGAGTATAGAAAGAAATAAGGAAAAGTACATAGAAACAAGTCATAATATTCATGCGAATCCGGAGATTGGTAACCAAGAATTTTACGCATCAAGAACGTTAAGTTTGTTGTTAGGAAGCGCAGGATTTCAGTTGCAGCACAATATAGCTGGTCATGAAACAGGGTTTATCGCGCGAAAAAGTTCCGGGAAACAAGGACCAGTTATCGCATTTTTAGCTGAGTATGACGCTTTACCAGGACTCGGTCATGCGTGTGGTCACAATTTAATCGGAACAATTAGCGTTGCAGCAGCGATCGCGTTATCAGAAACGCTTGAGGAAATCGGCGGAGAAGTTGTCGTGTTCGGAACACCAGCAGAAGAAGGCGGGCCAAATGGTAGCGCAAAATCGAGTTATGTGAAAGCTGGCTTATTTAAAAACATTGATGCGGCGCTTATGATTCATCCGAGCGGAAAAACAGCTCCAACGAGTCCATCACTAGCGGTCGATCCACTTGATTTTCATTTTTACGGAAAAACAGCTCATGCAGCAGCCTCACCAGAAGAAGGAATTAACGCATTAGATGCGATTATCCAGCTGTATAACAGTATTAATGCACTTCGCCAACAACTCCCATCAGATGTGAAAATTCATGGAATCATTACAGAAGGTGGCAAAGCACCTAACATTATTCCGGATTATGCTGCGGCACGCTTCTTCATCCGTGCTGCAACGAGAAAAAGATGTGCGGAAGTAACAGAAAAAGTAAGAAATATTGCACAAGGGGCAGCGTTAGCAACAGGTACGAAAGTAAAAATTCATCAATTCCAAAATGAAATCGATGAACTACTCGTAACAAAAACATTTAATGACGTCGTAGCCGAAGAGTTAGAACTACTAGGTGAAGATGTAAACCGTAAAGAAAGAGTAGGAATTGGCTCAACAGATGCAGGAAACGTAAGCCAAGTCGTACCGACAATTCATCCGTACATTAAAATCGGTCCAGACGATTTAATTGCGCATACGAATGAATTTAGAGAAGCAGCTCGTTCAGAACTCGGGGACAAAGCATTAATTACATCGGCAAAAGCACTAGCGAATACAGCGTATCGATTAATTACGGAAGAAGGGTTGTTAGAGAAGGTGAAGGAGGAGTTTAGGGAGGAGCAGAGGAATCAGGGGTAGGTGGTTAAAATACAGTTGAGATTTCTCTTTTCGAAGAGAAATCTGATTAATAAGTGAAAATGCAATAAAAAAGAACATTGATTTTTCAATGTTCTTTTTTATTTACTAATCATTTATTTCTTCGTTATTTTGATAACAAATTTCTTCAGCAATTTCTTGGATGCGATCTAGTTTAATACCATCTTTTTGTTCAATAGATAATGGATGGTCTGTTAGTTCGAGTTCAATATAAGGTTTGTAACCGATTTCTCTAGTATGAACCATTGTTTTTAAACTTACTGTATCTGGATAACAAGGAAGTTGGGTAGATAACCAACCAAACATTGGCTCTAATTCGTTTTCTCTTCCTTTCGTTTCCCAGTAATCAAGCGTCTTTTGGAAGTTTGTTTCACTTAAAGATACCCATACATCCCATATAAAAGGTCCCTCTCCATCTAAAACTGGAATTTCAATACAACCTTTCATAAAGAAATATTCATCATCAATTACACATAGATCTTCATCCATTTCAACTCGACTCTCTAGCTCTTCTTCAGGGATATAGTAAAAATAATCGGGAGCCTCATTCCCATAACATATAGGGAGTTCATCGTGAAATACTCCGCAAAATTTACAAACATAGCCTATTTTTTCGTTCATTAATTTTCTCCTAACCATCTATATCAATTGTGTTTGATCATTTGATTTTAAATAGATTATATCATTTATTTTGTTGATTTCTCTCACAAAGAAGCAACTTTTAATGTTAGCGGAGGATAATACGTACCCTCTTATCAGAACGACAATTTTTCTTCAAATTCACTCTTTAAAACAATTAAAGGAGACGATAATCCAAATTGCATTAAAGAGTCTAAAAATGCAGCGAGAGAATCCATCGAATCGCTCATGACTTTCATCATATAATTAAATTCCCCGCTAATTCGATATAAATCTGTTACTTCAGGAGCGGCATTACAAAATTGGATAAAATCAGAGCATTGACTCGTTTTGAACATAATGAATGCTTGAATGTCTTTATTAATTTTGGAAGGCTCAAACTTCGTTCGGTAAGCGGCTATAACCCCTTGATCTTCAAGCTTGTTAATGCGTTCTTTTACAGCGGGCTGCGTCATGGATATAATACGTCCTATTTCTGAAACAGAAATTCTCGCATTTTCATGCAACAAGTTCATAATTTTATGGTCAATTTCATCTAGTTTTACTGCGTTTTGCATTGGATAGCCCTCCTTTTTATTTTCTAAAGTAAATCGTAAATTATAACTATAATATCATAAGTGAAGGAACTAAATTACCTATAAATCTATATTTAAAATTATTAGTATTTGCATAAAAATATAAGTATAGGATTTATTAAACGAAAATGTAGGAAGGGTGGAAAAAATGAAGAATCTTGATGGGAAAGTAGCGTTAGTAACAGGAGCGAGTCGGGGCATTGGTCGTGCGATTGCGATGAGATTGGCGAAAGATGGTGCATTAGTTGCAGTTCACTACGGCCGAAATAAAGCAGCTGCAGATGAAACAGTTAGAGAAATTGAATCTAATGGAGGAAAAGCGTTCTTAATTGAATCTGAACTCAATTCAATTGATGGTGTCAAAAGACTAGTAGAGAAATTAAAGGAAGAACTGCAAGAGACAGTTTGTACATCAGAGATTGATATTTTAGTAAATAATGCAGGCATAGGTATACAAGGAACGATTGAAAATACGACAGAAGAAATTTTTGATGAAATTATGGCCGTAAATATTAAGGCGCCGTTCTTCTTAATTCAGCAAACATTACCGTTATTACGAGCGGAGGGGCGAGTTATTAACATTTCATCAGCTGAAGTAAGACTTGGTTTTGCAGGGTCCATTGCATACGGCTTAAGTAAAGGTGCATTAAATACGATGACACTTCCTCTAGCTAAACATCTTGGAGAAAGAGGTATAACAGTGAATACAATTATGCCTGGATATACGAAGACAGATATAAATGCGAAATTGCTAGATAATCCGGAAATACGAAATTTTGCTACGAATTCATCTGTTTTTGGACGAATAGGACAAGTTGAAGATATTGCAGATGCAGTAGCGTTCCTTGCTTCTTCGGATAGTCGCTGGGTAACAGGGCAGATTTTAGATGTTTCTGGTGGGTTTTGTTTATAGGCGGAATCACTCTATAATTATTAATTTGAGATTATTTAAAAGCTATAGAGACTCCACCTTTCGAAAATATTTTAACTATTGAGTTGTAAAAAGAACCGTAGTTTTTCATTTTGGGAAAGGCTATGGCCTTTTTTAATGGTGGCATGGATATGATGAGAGGAAGTTGAGTTGTATTGAAAATTTTTTCACATGAAAGGAAAAAAGGATGAAATACATAATAAAAGATGTATTAATAAATTATTTTAAAGAAATTCACTCACTAGCAGTGGAAGAAGAGTTACATAAAAATAGCTGGAATACAGATTTACACTATAAAATTATGGTGAATGGAAAGCGATATTCCGCACGGTTTATCAATAGCAAGCGAACGATCAATCCGGCTTTTGGGGCGTTATCAAACGAACAATTGATAGAGCAAGTACGTTTTACGTATTATTTACGCGAGCATGGGATCCTTTTTATGCAAATTAATAAAAATAGGTCAGGGGAGTCATTTACATTAGTCGCATGGAATGATGAACAATACCGATTTATATTGTCTAATTGGATTGAAGGAGAACATATTACACTTTGTACAGAAGCTATCGCAGAAGCATTTGGAAAGGAAGCAAGAAAGGTTCATGATATTTCTAGTGCATTTCAAAGCGCGATTTTTCAGAAGAAATCTCATTTGGATGGGTATGTTGAGTTTATTAATATGTTAGAAAGCAAGACAAGCGCATGTAAGGAATTGCGGGAGTATATAGATTTTGCTAAATATCATATAGACTGCGCATATACGAGTGAATTAGAGTTTATTGTACAAACAGACTTAAATCCTTTGAATGTTTTATGGGACTCAAGTCAACAGGTAAAGGGAATTGTAGATTTTGAATCTATTAGTTATGTTGACCGTATTGAAGGATTAGCCTTTTTAATAAAATGGTACTCTCGAACGAAAGGAATACAGTCGCATAAAGTATGTCCGGAAGTTGCTAGAGCATTTTTAGAAGGGTATAAAGCTAATAACATTTTAACTTCAAATGATTATAAAAGACTTTCTTCGTTGCTATGGTTATCCGGTAGTTTAAATTGGAACTTCGTTAAAAAGACGATGAGTCTATTAGGTGACGGGAGAGAATTAGAGGGACATTTGAAAGTTTATAGAGTAAGGGGAGAAAGGTTGTCTTCATTGTTAATTTGTAGATAACATTTCTTCTCTTTTGGGATTTATAAAACAAAGCATATGAGGTGTTCTAAAAATGAAAATACAAATTGTATTGTTTGACGGCTTCGGAGAACTTGTCTCCTTTGCACCTTTTGAGGTATTGAAAAGAGCGATAGAAGAAGGTGCTCCGTTTACGGTTGAGTTAGTTTCTAGTGAACAAAAACAAGAAGTTACTACCTCGTTTGGAGTTACGGTGAAACTACATGATTTTTTACGAATGGATAATCGCCCAGATTTGTTAATTGTACCTGGTGGTGGCTGGAATCATAAAGCTGAGCACGGGGCACGAAAGGAAGCTGAACTTGGTACTTTAACTAAAATAATTAGAGAGATGCACAATGAAGGAACGATTGTTGCGGGAGTTTGTACTGGAGGTATGTTACTAGCTGCATCCGGTATATTGAATGATAAAAAGGCAACAATGCATCGTTTGGCGCAGAGTGAAATGAGTGAATATGGAGGAGAGCTTCTTCCTTACAGAATTGTGGATCAAGGAAATGTTATTACTGCAAGAGGAGTTACTTCAGGAGTTGACTTAGGACTTTGGATTACGGAAAGGTTCGCAAGTCCTAAAATTGCAGCTGCTGTTGAATATAGAATGGAATACGAGCGGCGGGGTGTTGTTTGGAAGTGATTTGACTTTAATCATAGTTTTTTGCTGTAAAGCGTATTGGATATTCTCAAAGAGAAAGAGCCAACTCATACGAGTAGGCTCTTTCGTTTATATACTATAGTGCTAATTTTTCACAGTAATATCCTTTCCAAAAGAGCATAGAATGGATCATGTATTTTGTTTCATAGTGATAATGATTTTTATTGTATATTCATAAATTAGTAAAAAGTAGTTTACAAATTTGCATTAGGCTTATATAATTTGACTCATATAAAAAAGTTTCCTCAGGGAAACTTAGGTATGAATGTAAATTCATATTATATTTTTTGTCCGAAAGTTGCCTTTGTGCAAAATAATTATATTAAAGAAAAAAAGAAGGGGGAATACACAAAAAATGAGTGAGGCTATAATCGTCAAAGATTTGTTTGTATCCTATCAAGGGAATCAAGTAGTTCAAAACGTTTCTTTTGAAATTGAAAAAGGAAAACTCGTTGGAATTATCGGTCCAAACGGTGCGGGGAAATCTACTTTAATGAAAGCTGTTTTAGATTTAATCCCAAGTGATAAGGGATATGTTCGGATTCTTGGAGAGGATATTCGAAGCGCTAGAAAACATGTTGCATATGTACCGCAAAGAAGTGATATAGATTGGGATTTCCCGATCACAGTAATAGATGTCGTACTAATTGGAACGTATCCATCTTTAGGGATGATGAAAAGGCCGAAGAAAGAGCATCGGGATTGGGCGTTTGAATGTTTAAAAAAGGTCGGAATGGAAGAGTTTAAAAATCGTCAAATTGGTGAGCTTTCAGGTGGACAACAACAACGTGTCTTTTTGGCGAGAGCGCTAGCACAAAAGGCAGAGATATTTTTCTTAGATGAACCATTTGTTGGAATTGATGTAACAAGTGAAGAGACAATTATTAAAATTCTTAGAGAATTACGTATAGAAGGGAAAACGATTGTTGTTGTACATCACGATTTAAGTAAAGCAGAGTCCTATTTTGATAAATTACTATTACTGAATAAAAGCTTAATTCATTACGGGGAAGTACGACAAGTATTAGAACCAACTGTTATGTCAAAAGCATATGTGAATCAAGGAATATTGTTTAATAATGCAGCGGAGGTACATTCATCATGAAGATTGTAGAATTTATAGATGCATTAACGCAGTACAGTTTTCTGCAGAAGGCGCTTTTAACTTCCGTTATGGTAGGAGTGATTTGTGGGGTAATAGGATGTTTTATTATTTTACGAGGTATGGCATTAATGGGTGATGCGATCTCACATGCCGTTCTTCCTGGAGTAGCACTTTCTTATATGATCGGTATGAACTATTTCATAGGGGCGGTTTTAACAGGTGTTATTACTGCAGTTGGAATTGGATTTGTAAGTCAAAATAGTAGAATTAAACATGATATGGCGATAGGGATTATGTTCACATCTGTTTTCGCTATAGGGATTATTTTAATTACCTTTATGAAGAGTAGTTCTGATTTGTATCATATTTTATTCGGGAATGTCCTATCAGTTCGTTCTTCTGATATGTGGATGACACTTATTATCGGAGTGGTTATTATCGGGCTTGTGATGCTGTTTTACAAAGAATTACTCGTATCCACTTTTGATCCAACGATGGCGCAAAGTTACGGATTACCGAACAAATGGATTCATTATGGCTTAATGATTCTACTTACAATGGTTACAGTAGCATCACTTCAAACTGTAGGAATTATTCTAGTTGTCGCTATGCTTATTACACCAGCGGCTACAGCGTATTTATTAACAAATCGTTTATGGGTCATGATTTATTTAGCCGCAGGTATTGGTGCACTTTCATCTGTAGTAGGGCTATATTTTAGTTTCTCTTATAATCTTGCCTCAGGTGCAACAATTGTTCTTGTCGCAACATTCTTGTTCGCATTGGCATTCTTTTTTTCACCGTCACAAGGTTTGTTTTGGAGAGCTATCAAAATTAGAAAAAATAGAGCAGAGTTGTCATAATTGATTGGAGGATAAAGATGAAATTCAAAAATGTTTTATTATCGATACTTTGTATTTTCGTATTTGCATTAACAGCGTGTTCGAGTAACACCAATGGAAAAGAAGAGGGCAATGGAAAATTAAAAGTTGTAACTACATACTCCATTATATATGATATGGTGAAGCAAATTGGTGGAGATAAAGTTGAGATTCATAGTCTTGTTCCGATTGGAGCTAACCCGCATGAATATGATCCATTACCAAAAGATGTTATGAAAATGACAGATGCAGATATGGTGTTTTACAATGGATTAAACCTAGAAGAGGGCGGAGCATGGTTTAAAAAACTATTGAAAACTGCAAACAAATCAGAAAAAGATGCACCGGTTTATAAAGTAAGTGAAGGTGTAGAGGCTATTTATTTAGAAACTAAGGGATTAGAAAAAGAACCAGATCCACATGCATGGATGAATATTAAAAATGGTATTTTATATGCTGAAAATGTGAAAAAGGCATTAATTAAAGAAGACCCTAAAAATAAAGAGTTCTATACTAAAAATGCCGACAAGTATGTAGCAGAACTCCAAAAGTTACACGATGAGACAGTGAATAGAATTCATCAAATTCCTGAGGGAAAACGTTTCTTAATCTCTAGTGAAGGTGCTTTTAAATACTTTGGAAAAGCGTATGACATTAAGACGGGATACATTTGGGAAATTAACTCAGAGAACCAAGGTACGCCAGATCAAATTAGAGATGTTGTAAGTGTAATTCAAACAAACAAAGTTCCAGCTTTATTTGTAGAAACAAGTGTAGATCGACGTAGCATGGAAACTGTTTCAAAAGAAACAAACGTGCCGATTGCAGGGACAATTTTTACAGACTCACTAGGTAAAACAGGCGAGGATGGAGATACGTATTTGAAAATGATGAAATGGAATACAGATACAATTATTAATGGGTTACAAAAGTAAAATCTATCTGTTTATCAAGGTAGAGTAACTATTGAAGATTTTTAAAATAAGAGAAAAAAGGCCAACTCCTAGGAGTTGGCCCTTTCGTTTATGTATTATGTTTTAATTTTCTATGTTTAATAATTAGGATGTATCCAATGTAAATCGGATGTAATTGTACAAAATTATTTAGTTTAAGTCGCGATATATAATACACGCCTCGTTGGTCCATTTGATCTAAATCGTCCAGTGAATAATAGCCTAAATCCCGAATACATAAATCGCCAGGTCGTAATGTTGCTAAACATTCTGTTCCAAAGGTCTTATCAGTGTTCTTACCCGGTTCAACTTGAAAATTTAAAACCTGTCCACTATGTAAATCATATTCTAATTGAATCTTTATACCTGCTGTTTGTGCACAACCACCCGATCCAGGATACACACTAGCTAAATGTTTTGGCACTTGAAAAATCGTCGCATCTAAAATATGAATCTGTTGAAAATAGGTAATTGAAGAGCTTGGAATCACTGATGTTTCACAAATTTTATTTTTAAATAATATAGAGAAGATATGTTTTAAAAAGCAAACAGCCTTCTTATTGAAGCGTTTATTTAGTCCTTCTGGACTCATAAGAGTTCCTGTAACAGCATGAAGTTGACTACACAGTCGAACTAAGGAATCATTCGCTACACGTTGACTAATCCATACACAAATAATAGCTAAATCACGTCCTGAAAATTTACGCTTTCGTTGTACAAAAGCGAGTTCTCTAGCGAGTTTTTCTAAAAATGATGGGGTAAGATGTTGATGTAATTCTTCAGCAAATAATTGTAGCTCGCTTCGAATCGAAAGATTCATAAAAATCTCATCCTTTCTAATAATCAAGCTTGTTTAGAAAGAATAACGTTTTTTTATACCTGAGGATAGTGAAAACTTCGCGTCTTTCTTACAAATATCGTGAATTCATTTTAAATTCGCACAGTTTTCTGTTAATTAAAGGAGACAAACTTGGATATATATGCTAACATCAGGGAGGAATTGTAAAGGGAACTGGAAAAATGGAGGTAATTATGAAAACTTTCATATATATGGTGAGACACGGGGATTCACCGAAATTTGGAAAAGAAGAGACAAGAGGATTAACTGAAAAAGGAAAATTAGATGTTCAACGAATAACAGATGCATTACAAGGTGAGGGAATCGACGTTGTTATCTCAAGTCCATACAATCGCTCAATTCTAACTGTTCAGCAGTTAGCGAAGCAAATAGGACAAGAAGTTATAGTATTTGAGGACTTAAAAGAGAGAATTTTTATTGCTGAAGAGGAACGAATGTCGGATAAAGAATTATTCCCTTTGATAGAAAAGTCATTCTTAGACCCCGACTTTGCTTTAATGGGAGGAGAGTCGAATGTCGACTGTCAGAAACGTGCTATAAAAGTTTTAAAAGAATTATTAAACACCTATCGAGGACAGAAAGTAGTATTAGGCACTCATGGAGCTGTAATGACTTTGATGATGGGATATTATGACAGTAAGTATGATTTGAATTTTTTACTACAGACATCAAAACCAGATATATATAGAATGGAATTCAATGGGCAGGAATTGGTGGAAGTTAAAAGATTGTGGGAAATTTCATAGATTGACTTTATTCATCCATAGCTTACCTAAATGACGTGTATTATAAGAAAAAGGGTTACTGCGGTAACCCTTTTTCTTATGGCACTGACGGGGATTGAGTTCAACAATATAAAAATTCGGTTTCTTAGCGTACAAAATTCACGTTTTGTTCTTGCTATCCCGAGGTGAAATGGGAGGGAATGTTTTTGGGCAGGATATTTTTAAAGTTATTTTTTAAATCAATCCTATTTGTTTTCTTATGCGGTATGGTTGTTTTTTCTATATTTCAGATTATTTTTGTCTGGAGTGTTTCGACAGGATTAGGGAGAGATGATATAGTCGGATTTTCTGATAATAAGTATGTAATTGGTCGTCCACCTGTTAGCTATAATTTATATAAAAAAGATAGTGGAGAAACTATATTAGATAATGTTATTGGTTATAAAAAAGGAAAAACTAAAAGCTATATTCGGAATGAAATTGAATTTGTAGTAATAAATGAGACAAAAGGTAGCTATGAATTGTATAAAATAGAAAAGGCTTCAGAAAAGGATATAGAACGGCTGAAAGAAATGAAGAAATTAGAATAAAAGAGACCATCTGAAAGGTAAAAATGTACACTTGTTATTGTTAAATCTAAAAAATGGTTTAGACTGATAAATGGGTTTTATTTTATGAAAAGAATTATTATTAAAATAAAGCATTAGGGGTTCAGTCCCATGCCCTCAAGCTAATATTTTGAAGTGTCCTCAAAACGAAAATTTTCTTCGTTTTGGGGAACTACCAATTTCTTAAGTTGACGGACATGCGGCTGTACCCCATATTAGAAAAACGATATTTTGATGCAAAGTTATGGTGCAAGCAAGAGCATTACAGTTCTATCATCAATTCTTTTTTTGATATAATAGATATGAAGCAGAAAATAGATAGAAAGATACTGCTAGTCATTTATACTTAAAATGTAGGGAGATTGAATAGAGTTATGGGGAATGAAAAAGAAATTAGTTCCGCTAAATTAATATGGAAGATGACGCGCCCGCATACATTAACGGCGACGTTTTCTCCTGTAATTTTAGGAACAGTGTCATCACTTTATGTTGCAGACATTCATTGGCTTTTATTTATTGCGATGATGGTTGCATGTTTAGCATTGCAAATAGCAACGAATTTATTTAATGAGTACTATGATTTCAAACGTGGATTAGATACAGCTGATTCTGTTGGCATCGGTGGTGGAATTGTCCGTCATGGATTGAAACCAAAAAATGTTTTAACAGTTGCGCTTTTATTGTATGTGGTAGCAGCATTTATTGGAATTTATATTTGTATGAATAGCAGCTGGTGGTTAGTCGTCATTGGTTTAATTGGGATGGCGGTTGGCTATTTATATACAGGTGGTCCATTACCAATTGCGTACACTCCGTTTGGAGAATTAGTTTCTGGATTGTTAATGGGGACATGTTTTGTACTCATTGCTTTCTTTATTCAAACGAATACTATAACGATTGAAAGTATACTGATTTCCATTCCAATTGGAATTTTAGTAGGTGCAATTAACATGTCGAATAACATCCGAGATATCGAAGAAGATATTAAAGGTGGAAGAAAGACGTTGGTAATCCTCCTTGGGAGAGAAAAAGCAGTGGTAACACTAGCTGTAGCCTTTTTCATTGCTTATTTATGGATTGCCGTAATTGTATTGATGGGTTATATAAGCCCTTGGGCATTAGTTATGTTCCTAGGTTTGAGAAAGCCAATCTCTGCTATTCAAAGTTTCCAAAAAGGAGCAAAGGATCCCGGATATATGCGCATCGCAATGAAATCAACAGCGATGACAAATACGATTTTCGGCTTCTTATTATCGGCAGGCTTATTAATTAGTTACTTGTTTTAAATGAAAACTATTGTTAAATAACTTAACCCCAATTTCTCAATTTTAATATAGAGAGATTGGGGTTTTTATTTTTGTAGTTCTTTAATAATGATCAAACTCTTTTATAACTCTACATTATGTAATAGATTAGTTGAGATAAAGATCAGGATAGTTAGAGGAATGATTTTTATATTTGTCTAAGTTATAGAGGTTTTCAATAAAAAAATAACAAAATACAATATTTTTTTATTGAAAAACAATAAATAACATGTTAATCTTTAAAAAAAGATAGACAAGGATGAAGAAGAATGAAAAAAATATTTTTAATTGGACTTTCTACCATAACTTTAATTATTGTTGGTTTTGTCTCTTACATTACATTAACAACGAAAGATCCATTAAGTGACAAAGAATTTCCAAAAACTCAAGAAAAAGCAAAGGCAACTGCTATTGAATATTTTCAAAAAGAAAAACAGTTAGATGTTGTTATAACTAAAGTTGGAGTAGTGGGAGAAATAGGATATAAAGTTTGGATCGCAGGACATGAGCTGAATAATGAACAACAAAAAATTGATGCAATTATAGATGTTGCAAAAGACGATAAATATAAAGTAATAAGTTCTAATATCAATTAAATATCAATTATTACGTATAATTGATATTATTCATCATAGAATTCTACCTTTAATATGAAAAAACGCTATCCTGTTTGTAGAAATATACAGAAAGGATGGCGTTTTTGTATGGATCTTTCGATTCAAGATGAGTTTCATTATTTGCTGAAGAATTACAGTTATCTCTGCATTTTATCTTTATATTAGCATGCTATTATCTTGATATAACTATGTTGCATTTAGTAGTGACAGAAATAGTGAAAGATTTCTAATTGGTTAAAATATAAAATGAACTATTTCTTCATAAAAATAAAATTAATCGTGGGGAAGATGAAATATGCAAAGAACAATTTTAATTGTAGAAGATGAAGATATTTTACGTGAAATAATGAAGGATTACCTACTAAACGAAGGATATAACGTCTTAGAGGCGATTGATGGGAAAGAAGCATTATCTATATTTGAAGAACATGAGGTACATTTAATTATTTTAGACATTATGTTACCGGAATTAGATGGTTGGGCGGTCTGCCGGCGAATTCGTAAGAAATCTAATGTACCTATTATTATGCTAACGGCTCGGGTGGATGAAGATGATACTTTACTGGGATTTGAAATGGGAGCGGATGACTATGTTACAAAACCATATAGTCCTTCTATTTTATTGGCAAGGGCAAAACGATTAATTGAAAGCCGATATTTTTCCACTATTAATGTATCTACTGCAGACACATTAACTAGTAGTGGTATCCATGTACATTTCCCTTCTCGTACAGTAACTGTAGATGGGGAAGACATAAGTATGACACATACAGAATTTGAAATATTAACGTATTTCATGCAAAATCAAGGGATTGTAATTTCGAGAGAACAACTAATCACTAAAATTTGGGGTTATGAATTCGCTGGGGATGATCGTACTGTTAATAGTCATATCCGTAACTTGCGTCATAAATTAGGGCAAAAAGCGACTTGTATTGTAACCGTTGTGCGAGCTGGTTATAAATTTGAGGGACAGGTATGAAAAAAGGAATTGTATTAAAGTTATTTATATTAACAACGGCATTATGTACACTTATTTTAGTGACTATTTTTATTGGACAAACCATATTTTTCAAGCAATATTATTCGAATCGAAAAGTTAATGATATTAAAACGAATATTCAATTCTTTGAAAAGGCATATATAAAAGCTGGAGATGACGCGAAAAGGATTCAAGAGTTGGAACAAAATTTCTATCAAGATAATGCGACATGGATTACAACGTTAGATAGTGTAGGGAATATAAAATATGCAAGTGATTTTTCTTTAGAAATTCAGTTAGATCCTAACGGAAATAACACCTTTTCTGAACGTTTAATTCAGATACCGTTGTATAGTTTTGTTAATTTAGAAGATATACAAAGGATAAAAGATAGTTTAGAACAGGGGAATCATATTATTATCGATGGAGTGCAGGAAGGTGATGCAGTAGTCCCTGCGATGTTAACAATAAAAGAGAAGAATGTTGGTTTGGAGAACAAGCAGTTGTCAGAGAAGTTATATGGCCCAAAAGCCGTATCTTCAAAAGAAAGTTCACAAGTATATTTAGCAGGGAGCATTAAGAATGTACAGTTACCGGAGGGTACTGTAGGAACTAACTCTATTTATGGAAATCGTGTGTTAATAGATAGAATAAAACAATTTCAGGTTGATTTAATATTAAATCAACAACCAAATAATATTACTTCTACAGAAATAGTGGATTATGAAGAAAATGATATTAAATATAAACTATTAATCAAACCAACAATAGATGCAGATGGTAAGGTGAATTATATATTTGCTATGACATCATTACAGCCAGTTGATGAAGCTGTGCAAATGATAAAGGATTATTATGTATATTTAATTATCTTTGTTTTGATTTTAATCGTTTTGATATCGTTCTATTATTCAAATAAAATCGCCAAACCACTATTACAAATAAATGATACTACAAAAAAATCGCTGGTTTAGATTTCTCAGAGACGATACCTATTACTACAAAGGATGAAATAGGTGCTTTATCACAAAATATTAATACACTTTCTAAGGCTATGCATTCGTATATTAATCAATTGCAGCAAGATATAGAGAAAGAAAAGCAATTAGAAAATACACGTAAAGAATTTATCGCGGGTGTTTCACATGAGTTAAAAACACCTTTAAGTATTATGAAGAGCTGTATTTCAATTTTGGAGGATGGTGTTGCTAGTAATAAAAAGGATTATTACTTTAAAGCAATGTCAAAAGAAGTAGATAAAATGGATATGCTTATTATTGATATGCTGGAGTTAGCAAAATTCGAGTCTGGTACGTATAAGATGGAAATGGATGTTTTCCATATTGATGAGATGATTGATTATATATGTGAGCAATTAACCTCGGATATAACAGCTAAGCAATTACATGTCCATAAACAACTTTCTAAAACTGAGGTAGTTGCAAATCCACATCGAATAGAGCAGGTGGTGACTAACTTTATTACGAATGCGATTCGTTACACACCAGAACAGGAGAATATTATTATTTCTACAATAGAAGAGAATGAACGTGTAAAAGTATGTGTAGAAAATAAAGGAGCACATATTGAACTAGAACATTTAGAGAAAATATGGGATCGTTTTTATCGAGGAGATACGTCTCGTCAACGCTCCAAAGGTGGAACAGGATTGGGCCTTGCTATTTCAAAAAATATATTAGAGCTGCATGGCGCGGAATATGGTGTTTTGAATACAGAAGATGGAGTATTATTTTTCTTTTATTTAAATAAAAACGTGTAGAATTTTCGTTCTACACGTTTTTATCATTTTTAAACAAAATCGACATTATCTGCATTTTATCTTTATCCGTCTCTATTAATCTATTTATTGTAGATACCGGTTGAAACTAATGATTCAGTCGAGTAAAGGCTCAGCCTTATAAATAATGAATATGAAAATTAATAGGGAAAGGATCGAAAAATAATGAAAGAATCACAAAGTAAGAAAAAAACAAGTCGATTAACTAAGGTAATAATATCTCTAGGAGTTGTTTTAGCAACGACCTTTTTCACGTTCTTTTTAATTGGAAAATGGCACTCTATCCCAGCGAAGGGAGTAGCTAATGAAAGTATGAAACAAGTTAATACGCAACAACAAGAAAAGAAAAAGGAAACATCACCAGCAAAACAAAAAAGACCTGATGGAAAACCGGTAGGAAAAGTTGTCTATTTAACATTTGATGACGGTCCTAGCGAATTGACTGGAAAATTTTTAGATGTACTAAAAGAGCAAAATGTTGCTTCGACATTTTTTATGCAAGGTAGTAATTTACAAAATACAGGTTTTCAGGAAAATGTAAAACGAGCAGTAAAAGAAGGACATTATATTGGTGCACATAGTATGACACATAATAGTGATAAGTTATACAAAAAGGGACAATTTGTACCAGAGATGAAAGAAACGTTAGATCTTATCCATAATATTACGGGGACAACTCCTAAACTAGTCCGTCCGCCATATGGATCTGCACCAGGATTAAAGGGCGAGGAAATTCGTAATCAAATTGTAGAAGCAGCAATAAAAGTTTGGGATTGGACAATAGACTCAAATGATTGGAAATTAAAAGATAATCCAACTCAGATTATCGAAAATGTAAAAAAACAGACAACAGAAGAAGTAGAAGTTGTTTTAATGCATGAAAAAGCACAAACATTACAAGCTCTTCCTGAAATTATTAAATTTTATAAAGAGCAAGGGTATGAATTTGGGGTATATAATGATGAGGATCATTTTCGTCTAAACTTCCAAAAAGATCAACGTCTATAGTATAAACATAGTTATTTTAAAAGGTGTTTTTATTACTAAATCAATAATTAAGCCAAAAGTCGATTTCCTATACGATAAAGAAATCGGCTTTTTCTTTATGGAATTTTACTTTGTGTATGAAGCCTGTGTTTTAGGATGAATATATTGAACTCATTTTAAAACGGCATTTGAGGGCTCGTATTATTTTTTCTAAATTTATTAGTTAAGATTATTCGACAATTATATAAATAATCATTTAAAGTATAAAATATACACATCTTAGGGAGGGCATATATGTGAAGAAGTGGATGAAAATTGTTCTTTACTCTTTACTAGGTATTTTACTTATAGGAAGTATTACGTTTTTGACTTGGTCTCAGTTTACTTATAAACCAACGAAAGAGGGTTTGTCGTTAGTAGATGATAAAAAAGATGAAGGTAATATAGTATTTGGAGAGAAAGATGCTAAAATAGGGGTTATTTTTTATCAAGGAGCTAAAGTAGAAGCTGAGGCTTATAGTTACTTAGGAAAAGCTCTTGCAAAAGAGGGGCATGTTGTAGTAATGCCTAAGTTACCATTAAATTTAGCGATATTTGGAATCAATGTGGTAGACAGTGTAATGGAACAGTATCCTGAAGTTCAAAAATGGTATGTTGCGGGGCATTCAATGGGGGGAGCTATGATTTCTAAGTATGCTTTTCAACATGAAGACAAGGTAGACGGGATCATTTTCTTAGGTTCTTATCCTGCAGATGATTTCTCTACAAAATCGATTCCAATGTTATCAATTTATGGGGAAGTAGATGCTTTAGCAACAGTAGAAAAAATAGAGAACAGTAAAAAGTTAATGTCAAATAATACAACTATGCACATGATAAAAGGGGGAAACCATGCTAATTTTGGCATGTATGGTGAGCAAAAAGGTGATAATGCTAGCTTAATTACGTCAAAAGCACAACGAGATGAAACGGCTAAAGTAATTGAACAATGGTTATTAAAACAATGATAACTAATTTAATAAATTTACCGAAATAATGCTCCTTCCTCAAAGGAGAGGTAATCAAGAGCCAGCTCATACGAGTAGGCTCTTTTATTTATCCCGCTATTTGCCAGGCAGTAAGACTCCCACTGATTAAAGTTTCACTTTATCTTCTATCTCCAATTGCACCCTTATTTTCTCCGGAATGTCCTTTTCAGAAATAACGTCGTAAGAATAGACATACTTTCCTTTTACATGAATTTTTAAGTAAGTTTTTCTTATGAAATCATTAGGAGTATTAGTTCCTACTGTATATTTGTTCTCATTCCTTGCTTCATCAACACCTTTTAGGGAGTACATAGCTCTTCCTTTATGATGATAATCTGGAACGCCATATCCCTTCGCAATGGCGTATACATTTTTTTCTTCAGCAATCGGATTAAATCTGTCCAAATCCCCGCGTAATATGAAAGGTAGTAAGTATATAGGAAGGCTTATTCCTATTATGCAAAGTAAAAATTTCTTCATGATTGTTTCTCCTCTTATGTATTTACATTTTTCAGTATAGAAAAAACTTCTTATGAATATAGAGGGAAACTCCTTAAGTTTTTCTTAAATATGTTTTTAAAGTCTGGCTATTTTAACCAGAATTTTCATGGAAATATCTTTGATAAGAACCAACGTTCTTTGTTTGGGAGTGATAACCTTGGATAATCATTCTCTTTTACCAAATCGGATTATTTTATGTGTAGATCTTCGTAGCTTTTATGCGAGCGTATCATGTATTAAAAAAGGACTTGATCCACGTTATACAAAATTGGCTGTCGTAGGAGATGTGAATCGGAGTGGATCAATCGTATTGGCAGCAACACCGCCATTAAAAGCGTTAGGAATTAAGAAGATGGCTCGTTTGTATGAAATACCGAAGCGGCAAGATATTATTATTGTGAATCCAATTATGCATACGTATGTGAAATGTTCAAATTAAATAATGGGCTTAGCTTTACAGTATGTTGCGCCGGAAGATTTTCATCAATATAGTATCGATGAATTTTTCATGGATATGACTGCGAGTATTCATTTGTTTGCGAATTCGCATTAAAGTTCAAGCGAGGAATATATGAACGTACACGGATCGAAAGTACGATTGGTATTGGGCCAAACTTAGTATTGAGTAAAGTAGCTTTTAAAACATAAGAACAAGCTATTAGAAAGTGAAAATGAGCACTTAAAAACACAACTAAAAAAAGAATTAGGAGAAGTGTATGGAAATTTATAAATATGTGATGTTGTCGTATCAGTTTTAAGATAAAACACTTAATAGAGCCAGTGGCTTTGAACACTTTTATTTTGAGAGAAAAGAATTTAAATCATAATGATACATATTAAAATCTTTTGCAAATATTTCTTGAACCAATTGAGTTGTTTCTGCATCATAAAAACTATCATAAGTAGGTAATCGTGGGAAAAGAGGGGTTGTGATATCACCGTCTGCATAAACTCCTTTGTAAATCATCTTACTCTCTTGATAATGCCAAGCTTTTGATAACAGATCTAATGGTGATTTTTTTAATTTATATACTTCTTCTAGTTTCGAAATTCCTGTGTTGAAATTTTCTAGATAAATATAGTTCGTAACGAATTCCTCTTCTCCTTGTATATATTGTTGTGTAAAGTGAGGATCTACTTGATCTAATTTGGTCATGTGTGCTTTTAAATAATACAAAAATAGTTTAAAGGAAATGGGTTTATTGCAGGTTTCATCACCATACAGAAATTGTCGAATGGGTTTCCATGCGGGATTCTCAAAATTTGGTGGCGGAATCAGAGCAACAAAAGAACTTACTGCTCTTCTATAAGGATTTCTTACTAGTTTGTAAGTATTCTTCTCTTTAGTTTGTAATCCACTAGCTAATTGTGCTAAATGATGTGTAGAGTTTTTATATACTTCATACTCATAGTTGTGAATGAACGGGTTGTATTTTATCGCTTCTTTAAATAAATTAATTTGATAAAAAAACCAGTGGGCTAGCGAAGTACAACCGCTTTTTTGGCTCCAAAATAAGATTAGGGGAAAATCTTTATGGAAATGAGGGACACGCCCTTGCTTGTATATAAAATTATATAGTTCTGTATGAGCCATTTTGAACCTCCATTCTTATATAGCAAAAGCATAAATTTTTTTTAATAAGCGATAACTAACTTTAGTCCACTAACACCAATAATGATAGCTAGAAATATTTGAAGGGGTTTAACGGGAATCTTAGTGGAGAATTTACTACCAAGTATGACACCTGGGATAGAACCAATGAGTAAATGAATTAACAAGAGATAATCTACGTTGCCTAAATTCATATTTAGTATGCTTGCAACCGTCACTAATAAAAAAGCATGTGTAATATCTGTGCCTACTAACTCGGATGGTCTCAGTTGATATAAATATATCATTGCAATAGCGAATAAAGAGCCTGACCCCACAGAAGTAAGTCCAACGATAAAACCGAGTATTGCACCAATAAGAATTGTTAGGCTCTTTTTTTGTACCATAGTCTGTCTTTGAAAATAATTTTGTGTAGATTCATTATAGAAAAATGCCTTTATTAAAATAGAAATTGCCGCAAGGATTAGAACATATCCTAATATATACTTTATAATTCCTTCTCGACTATAGTGAAAGATCGGTAAGAAATGAATCGTTACTACTGCGATAATTGCACTAGGTATACTCCCAATAGCTAGATATTTTACTAGTCTAAAATTGATGGTCTTCTGTTTCCAGTGTTGGGATATTCCAAACATTTTAGTAATAGAGTTATATACTAGATCAGTTCCAACAGCTACAGAAGGACTTATACCTAATGTTAGAAGAAATGGAGTCAGTAATGCGGCCCCACCTATCCCTGTTACTCCAACCAATCCCCCTATGATGAAACCCATCATTATAATAGAAATACTCATTATATTCCCCTTCCATACCGCTGGCTTTTAATAGTGGTTTTCGTTTTTAAAGAGACTCTATGCATAGTGGGGGTTATAGGTATATTAGTTAAAAATTAATTTCATTCTTTTTATATCCATATGCTTCAAAATCGTCATTATATATTTCTGAAACAAGCTTTAGAGCTTCTTCATCATAAAAACTTCGATAGGTTGATAATGAAGGGGATTTTGGATTTGTAATATCTCTATTTGCATAGTTTCCTTTATAAATCATTTGATGTGCCCTATGATGAGTGGAGTTTGTAAGGAGTGATATATCAGAAGAAAGTAATCCATATTCTTTCTCCAGCTCCGGAATTATTGTATTAAAATTCTCTAGTTTTATATTTTGTTTGATGACCTTTTCTTCCCCCACAATATATTGTTGTTTTCAGATTCATAGTAATGAATGAATGGTGCATATTTCATTGCTTCTTTATATAACCCAATTTGGAAGAAAAACCAATTCGTCAGGGAAGTTCAACCGCTTCTGTGACTCCAAAATAAAATTATAGGGAAATCCCTATGATAGTGCGGAATCCGTTCACCATACTCAATCAATTCTTTAACAGTGTCCTTCATTATTTATGATATTTCATACGGGCATTTATAACGAACGCTTAAATATAATGGTAACTACTCATACCATTGTATTTAAACATTACTGTAAAGGTACTCATTTGCATATAAAATCCCAGTGTATTAAAAATAACTTATATATGTACCTGAATTTTCTAAGCATATCGAAACGTAATAATTACTTATCAAATTTTAAAATATAGAAATCTGTTATAAGGAGAATTATGTATGAAGATATGTGTACAAAGATAGAGGGATTAATATAGCTACAATAATTTGAAAAATGTCTTGATAATATGGTGAAGTGGCAACCGTTTGCCAGTATGCCAGAACAGTTCGCAGTTATTAAAGAAATTATAAGTGAACAAATGAAAGTCCCACGTCCAATCGTAACGCAAGATGAAAAGGGAATGATTGGAAATGAGCTGCTATGTTCATTTTTAGGTGAAGAAGAGGTTTTACTTACATATTATAAGGATTGCTATCTATATAAAAATTACATAACAGTAGCTGATATAAATCCATTAAATAAGAAGATTACTTGTACCGATGCTTTTCATAATCAAAGGATGTTTAAGTTTGTTGATGTAATTGAAGTGAATTAGAGGGGGAGAAATAAAAAATCATCTCTTCCTAACTTAATTATATCACGTAAATCACGTTCGAAATAGACTGTTTATTCTTATTTACTACTGCTACAATCAAGAACACACGCATAGTAAGGAGAGATGTTACATGAGTTCTTTCGTTCTCGATTTTCAGGAAATAGAAAAAACGCAGCTTTCGCTCGTTGGCGGAAAAGGATTGAATTTAGGGGCATTATCAAACATTCAAGGTATACAAGTGCCAGAAGGTTTTTGTGTTACAACGGTAGGGTATGAAAAGGCCATCGAACAAAATGAAGCGTTTCAAGATTTGTTGAGTCAATTAGCAATGTTAAAAATTGAAGACCGGGCTCAAATTGGTGGAATTAGTAAGAAGATTAGAGAAGTCATTATGGCAGTAGAAATCCCTTCTGATGTAGTGGAAGCGGTAGCTCATTATCTCTCACGTTTTGGAAATGAACATGCGTATGCCGTGCGTTCTAGTGCTACTGCTGAAGATTTACCATATGCCTCGTTTGCTGGTCAACAAGATACGTATTTAAATATAATCGGAAAAGAAGCGATTTTGCAGCATGTAAGAAAGTGCTGGGCGTCTTTATTTACAGAGCGAGCAGTCATTTACCGGATGCAAAATGGTTTTGAACATAATCAAGTTTCTATATGTGTTGTCGTTCAAAGAATGGTTTTCCCGCAGGCTTCAGGCATTTTATTTACTGCTGATCCAATTACTTCTAACCGAAAGGTGCTATCAATTGATGCCAGTTTTGGGCTTGGTGAGGCTTTAGTCTCTGGCTTAGTATGTGCTGATAATTATAAAGTAAAAGAAGGCGAAATCACCGGAAAGATGATTGCAACTAAAAAATTAGCTATCTATGCTTTAAAAGAGGGCGGAACAGAGACAGGGCAGATTGAGCCGGCTCAGCAAAAGATTCAAACACTTACGGAACAACAAATAATACAACTAGCACGCATCGGAAGGCAGATTGAAGCTTATTTTGGTTGTCCGCAAGATATTGAATGGTGTTTAGTGGATGATGCATTTTATATTGTCCAAAGCAGGCCGATTACGACTTTGTATCCAATTCCAGAAGCAAATGATCAGGGAAATCATGTGTATATATCGGTTGGTCATCAGCAAATGATGACCGATGCGATGAAACCACTAGGATTATCTTTTTTCCTGTTAACGACTAGTGCTCCTATGCGTAAAGCGGGAGGCAGGCTATTTGTTGATGCTACACAAAGATTAGCTTCACCTGCTAGCAGAGATTTCTTAATAAACACTTTAGGAAAATCTGATCCGCTCATACGAGATGCATTAACAACTGTAGTCGAGCGAGATGATTTTATTAAATTGTTACCAGATGATGAAAAAGAAAAGAGTGTTGGTAAAAGTGGACCACCTGCAAGCTCACAACCACAAATCGAAAACGATCCGGCAATCGTTACGAATTTAATAAAGACTAGTCAAGCATCACTTGAAGAGTTAAAACGAAATATGCAAACAAAATCAGGGGTGGATGTATTTGATTTTATTTTGAAAGACATCCAGCAATTAAGAACAGTATTATTCAACCCACAAAGTATAGCCGTCATTATGGCAGGTATGGATGCTTCAACATGGATCAATGAAAAGATGGAGCAATGGCTAGGTGAAAAAAATGCAGCAGACACGCTTTCTCAATCCGTACAAAATAATATTACGTCAGAAATGGGTTTAGCATTACTGGACGTTGCAGATGCGATTAGGCCATATCCAAAAGTCATTGCGTATTTACAGCATGTAGAAGATGATGGCTTTTTAGATGAGCTAGTTAAGTTTGAAGGCGGGGATAAAGCACGAGATGCAATCTATGCTTTTCTAAATAAATACGGAATGAGATGTAGCGGAGAAATTGACATTACGAAAACGCGCTGGAGTGAAAAGCCAACTACAATTATCCCGATGATTTTAAATAATATAAGAGACTTTGAAGCGGGGGCGAGTAAGCGGAAGTTTGAAGAAGGACTGCAAGAAGCTTTGAAAAAAGAAGAAGAGTTATTAAATCGATTACAGCACTTGCCGGATGGTAAACAAAAAGTAGAAGAGACGAAGCGAATGATTCGTAACATCCGGAATTTTATCGGTTATCGTGAATATCCAAAATACGGTATGATTAATCGCTATTTCATATATAAGCAGGCAATATTGAAAGAAGCCGAGCAACTCGTGCAAAATAAAGTTATTGATGAAGTAGAAGATATATACTATCTAACTTTTGAAGAACTTCACGAAGTTGTCCTTACGAATAAACTAGATTACGAGCTTATTCATAAACAAAAAAATGATTACAAATTATATGAAAAACTAACGCCTCCACGTGTAATGACGTCTGATGGAGAAATCATTACTGGGAAGTACAAACGAGAAAATCTCCCGGCTGAAGCAATCGTAGGTCTGCCTGTTTCTTCAGGAGTGATTGAGGGGAGAGCACGCGTTATTTTAAATATGGAAGATGCGAATTTAGAAGATGGAGATATATTAGTTACTGCCTTTACTGATCCTGGCTGGACACCATTGTTTGTGTCTATAAAAGGGTTAGTCACTGAAGTTGGCGGACTGATGACACACGGAGCAGTTATTGCACGTGAATATGGATTACCAGCAGTCGTCGGGGTAGAGAATGCTACGAAACGAATAAAAGACGGACAGCGAATTCGGGTACATGGAACAGAAGGGTATATTGAAGTGTTGTAATGAAATAAAAGATCATCCGCTATTATAGTGGATGATCTTTTATTATATAGCGGACTTTTATTTCTTTAAACCAGCCGCATAAAAAGGTCCATGAACTGCGATTGTTGATAAAATACGAGCAATCTCCTCAGGTGTTTCTTTTTGTCCATTATTTAACCATTGTTGAATGACACCTATATGAGCAGATGCCATATAAGAAGCTAAGTATTGGCTTGGGACAAGTAAATTCTCCTTATTAATGAGAGGACCATTCGTATCTTCAAATAGTGTTTTCCACATAAAGTCTTTCAGTTTCGTTTGGAAAGATAAATCTCCTTTTGGGCTTAGTACAGCTTTCATAAAATCACTATTTTCATTTAGAAATTCAAGAATAGAAGCGATAAGTATAAATGGCATTGTTGGGGAAGGGCTTGATCCAAGATCAGCAATAACTTCCGGTAATCTCTGTTTAGCAATGCTAGAAAATTCATACATAATTTCTTCTTGGCATTTTGTCATTAAATCAAATTTATCTTGGTAATGTGTATAAAATGTACCACGATTTATGTTTGCTTTCGTAGTAATATCTTTCACTGTAATGGCGTCAAAACCTTTTTCCTCAATTAATTCCACTAATGCATTTCGTATGGCAGTTTTCGTACGAATAACACGTAAATCTAAATTACTATCGCGCAAAGTATGTCCCTCCTTAATTTTAGCCAACACATTTCAAGGATGTGTCTTATAACCGACACATTCACGATTTTTGATTATTGTATAAGGTTCAACTCGAACATATAATTCAAATATAAATAAACAACACGTTGTTGGTTATTATAAATCAAATTAAAGGAGGAGAAAAGAAAATGTTTAAAAACAAACTTTTATTGTTATCTCCAGTTATTGCACTACTTGTTGTTTTTATTTTTTCATTAACATTATTTCCAACCGTTCAACCTAAGCCGAAAAACTTACCAATCGCAATTGTAAATGAGGATCAAGGAGTAGAAATTCCGAATCAACCGAAGATGAATATGGGGCAAACGATTGTTGATAATATGAAAAAGACATCAAAATCAGAGGAAGAACCTGCGGTGAAGTGGGTAGAAGTGCAAAATAAAGAAGCAGTTCAAAAAGGCTTAAATAATCAAGAATATTATGCAGCATTGGTTATTCCAAAAGACTTTAGCACAAAACAAGCATCATTACGAACACCACAGCCATCTTCGCCAGAGGTAGAAATATTCATCAATCAAGGAATGAATACAGCAGCATCAACTATGGCAGGACAAATGTTAAATGCGATCGTTGATAATATGAACAATACTGTTCGTACACAACTATTAGAAGGATTGAAAGCAAAAGGAGCTACATTAACAGCAGACCAAGTTTCAAATGTAGTAACACCTATTACGAAGAAAGTGACAAATGTGAATGAAATCGGCAAAAATAGTGCGAACGGTAACTCGCCAATGTCTTTATTCCAGCCGTTATGGATTGCAAGTTTAGCGAGCGCAGCAATTATCTTTATTGCGATAAGTAAAACGCAAGTGGGTACAAGAAAAGAGAACTTCGTATTGAAACTAAAACAAATAGTAACAGGAGCAATTGCTACACTTGTAATTGGATTTGGTCTTACATGGATTGCGGATGGAATGGTAGGATTAAATATCCCGAATTTCACGGATACGGCTTTATTCTTATCCATTACTTCTTTTTGTTTCTTCTTAATGATTTCTGCGTTGCTTTCATTAGTTGGTTTAAAAGGAATCGGGTTATTTGCACTGTTACTTTTCTTTGGGGCACCGCTATTGGCGCTAGCGCCTGAAATGATGTCTCCATTTTATCAAGACTGGATTTACTCCTGGTTACCGATGCGATTTATGATAGAAGGTCTCAGGGAAATATTCTTCTTTGGGAAAGGGTTAACTTGGAATACTCCTACTACAGTGCTCGTTTGGATTGGAGTAGTAAGTATGTTTATCATACTAGGAAGTGCTTTAAAACGTAGTGCGGTAAAGGGACACAAAACTGAATTAAATGCTTAAGAAATAAAAACCGTTTCACTCGTAGTGAAACGGTTTTTTGTGATGAAATCGATAGGGAAATAATTCAATGATAGATAGGCTTTTTCGATGTTTTAAAGGTGAGTGAAGAACTAGTATTTGCTGTCCCTTTATGTATACATGCTCCTACTATTTCGAAATGCATAAAATGTTATGTGAAATAACGGAGGGGATACGATGTATAATTCGAATTATGATGATTGGTATAGACAGAATGATAAGCTAATTAGTGATATTGAAAAAGCTATAAACGGAGAGTATAGCGCTATAAGCTGCTATGCAAAATTAGCTAACATGGCTCCAAATCAAGTAGAACAAAAACAAATTCTTGAAATCCGTAATGATGAAATAAGACATTTTCATCATTTTGTACAAGTCTATACGAATTTAACTGGCAGACAGCCGAAACCACAGATTACGGAAAATTGCCCTAATACGTACTTACAGGGATTAGAGTTCGCTATACAAGATGAGCAAAAGACCGTAGATTTTTACTTAGAAATTTCAGATGAGGCAGCAGATGCATCTATGAAAGAGTTATTGCGCAGAATAGCTGCAGATGAACAAAATCATGCGGTGTGGTTTTTATATTATTTTGTGAAAACGAAGTGAGTGTTAAAAATGAATGGCTGATGTGCTGAACATATTAGAAATTATTTTAAAACGCAGTGCAATAATTGAATGGAAAACTTGAATATAAATAGAAAGAAACCGTTTCATAAGTAGTGGGACGGTTTTTTCGCGGTGAAATACAAGTTACATAGGTATCGACAAAATATAGTAGTTGAATTAGGTATATAATGTATGGAATGAAAACGAAAATAAATAAGCTAGGAGCAAACAAATGAAAAGAGGAATTACAGTAGATATTCCAAATGAATATGATAATTTACTTTGGAAAGTGTTAAAGCCGATTGATATTTCTTCATTTAATTGGTGGGTGGGGAGTGAGGAGTCATACTTAGTAGCACGTGGTGGATTGGATGAGGCATTATTTCCAGAAGAACCAAGTATAGTGGAAGGATCAGATTTGAAAAGATTATTTAAAGACAATATATATTATGTTATTTTTGCAGATTTAAAAGCGTATCCAAAAGGAGAGGAAGTAGTAGATATTGAAACATATGAAGAATTTAAAGAGAGTAAGTGTGAATTAGTTTTACTAGTTGCGGATTGTACATACGTCACAGTTTACGCTAAAGACCAAGAAGCGATTGAATTGATGTATGAAAACGCAATTGATCAAGGGTTTTATGTTGAATATGTTACAGACGAAAATGAAGGTAGAACGCGTTTATCCGTGTGATAGGTATATAAAGGGGGAAGGAAATGAATCATATTAATGCTGATTTAGTTAAAAGGTTAGTAGGGGCACAATTTCCAGAATGGGCACATTTAGAAGTGAAACCTGTAAAATTTAGCGGTCATGATAATAGAACGTTTCACTTAGGGGATGAGATGAGTGTAAGATTGCCAAGTGATGCAGCATATTCACCGCAAGTAGAGAAAGAAAACATTTGGTTACCTTTATTAAGTAAGGGACTTTCTTTACAAATTTCTGCACCAATTGCGAAAGGGAATCCGACTGAAGAGTATCCGTGGCCTTGGTCTATTAATAAGTGGATCGAGGGGGAGACCGTGACGAAACAAAATGTCCGTGACTTAAATGAATTTGCGGCGGACTTAGGCTCATTTTTAATAGAGTTACAATCAATTGATGCGAGTAACGGGCCAATAGCTGGAGAACATAATTTTTACCGAGGCGGGCTTATATCTGTATACGATGAAGAAGCGAGGGTGGCTATTGAAAATAATAAGGATGTTTTTGATGAGACATTATTAAAGCATCTTTGGAATGTAGCACTTCGTTCAACATGGGACCACAAACCAGTTTGGATTCATGGAGATGTTGCACCAGGAAACTTACTCGTTAAGGATGGAAAACTTTGTGCCGTAATTGATTTTGGTATTTTAGGAGTAGGAGATCCGGCTTGTGATGCAGCGATGGCCTGGACATTTTTTGATAAGAATAGTAGAAACGTATTTAAAGAAGTATTACGCATGGATGAAGAAACGTGGAATAGAGCGAGAGGATGGGCGCTTTGGAAGGCGTTAATTACATATGATGCGAATAAGACTAGTAATAAGATAGTGGCAGAAGAATCTTATCGTGTAATTCAAGTAATTGTGGATGATTATAAGAGGTAATAGAAAAAGCTTATTTTGATTGTATATTTCAAAATAGGCTTTTTTACATGATTAAATATTCGAATTAAAAGAAGGAATCCGACGTTAATATACAGAATATTTAGATAATAGGAGGTGTCTAATTTTGAATGAAATTGAGTTAAAAAGTAATGTAATTAAGACAGGGCGAGAGAAGGGGATTATACTTCAGTTTATACTTGCTAGTCTAGTTGGTGTGTTTATGTTTTTCGTACCAGTTACGATAAACGGTGCTTCGTCTATTATGATTGATCATATCGTATCGTGGATAAGAGCTACGGTTCCTTCGGTAGTACCTTATTATGCACTGCTTGTTATGGTAATTGGTGCGATTTATCCATTTTATACGAAGAAATGGAATGCATCTATTGTAGATATTTGTTTTTCTATTTTAAAAGTAGTAGGTGTTGTTTTTGGCGTATTATATTGTTTGAAAGTGGGACCAGCTTGGTTCTTTGCGCCAGATGTTGGACCGTTTTTGTATGAGAAGTTAGTTATATCAGTAAGTTTACTCGTTCCAATTGGCTCAGCATTTTTAGCGTTATTAGTCGGGTACGGATTGCTTGAGTTTATCGGCACGTTTTGTCGTCCAATTATGAGACCGTTATGGAAAACACCTGGGCGATCAGCAATTGATGCGGTTGCTTCCTTTGTAGGAAGCTATTCGTTAGCCTTATTAATTACGAACCGTGTTTACAAAGAAGGAAAGTATACGACGAAAGAAGCAGCAATTATCGCAACAGGTTTTTCAACAGTATCCGCAACATTTATGATCATCATCGCAAAAACATTAGATATTATGCATTTATGGAATGTTTACTTTTGGACTACTCTTGTTGTAACATTCATCGTGACCGCTATCACCGTAAGAATCCCGCCTCTTAGTAGAAAACCAGATACATATATTACGAAAGAAGGGTTCCCAGAGCCCGTTTATAAAGAGAAAATGTTAGAGCGAGCTTGGGAAGATGCATTAGAAGTATCGAAGTCTGCGCCAAGTATTATGAAAAATATCGCAGTGAATTTAAAAGACGGATTTATAATGACGATGGGGATTTTACCATCAATTATGTCAGTAGGATTAATTGGTATCGTCTTAGCAAAGTTTACGCCAATATTTGATTGGGTAAGTTACATTTTCTATCCATTTACGTGGCTATTACAATTACCAGAAGCAGACCTAGCTGCTAAAGCAGTATCAGTTGGTATTGCAGAAATGTTTTTACCTTCTCTTTTAGTTGTAAGTGCACCGCTTGTTACAAAGTTTGTTATTGCGGTTGTGTCCGTTTCATCCATTTTGTTTTTCTCCGCATCAATCCCTTGCATATTATCGACAGATATTCCGTTAAAAGTATCTGAACTTATTATTTTATATGTGCAAAGAACGATTTTAACGTTGCTTATTATTACGCCGATTGCTTATTTGTTGCTTTAAACATATAGAGTTAAGTTTCTGAAGTTATGCCATTTTCTGATTATTAAAATCAGAAAATGGCATAACGTTAATTATGTTCTAAAGTAACTCTAGATGATTTTTTCATAAATAACGTATGAGCTAAGTATATAATCATACCAATACGTGTGATTAATACTCCTGCGAGTAGAAAAACTCCGCTTACTTTTATCCATAGGGCTAAAAGTGAACCTAATGTAGGTGAAATCACCATAGCGCCGTGCACCATTGTATTTGCGGTACTAGTTACTCTTCCCATTAATCTTGCAGGGGTTTGAAGTAAGTAACTATAGCATACAGAGATAGAAGCGATAAATATACCAATAAAAAACCAAATGATTAACGATAAAAATAAATTACTCGATAAAAAGCCGAACCCTCCAAGTCCAGTAAGGATCAACATTCCTCCAAGTAATATAGCTGAACCGTTTAAGATATTCATTTTGTTTACTGTATTTCCCTATTTTCCAATGGTTATAGCTCTGACTAAAGCGTCTAACCCAACGATACTTATAAAGATTCCAAACAAACTATCACGTATGTCCATTTCTTTTGCCAATAAAACAACTAAACTATCAAATAAAAATATGAAAAAAAATACTGTAGCGTTAAATAGTATTAAAAGTGTTAAAGCTTTCTTGGACCAGATAAAAACAAAGCCTTCGCGGAAATCGTTCCAAAACCCACTGACTAAAGCATCACTTTATCGTAAAACATAGGCTTGTGAAATGTTTTTAATCCATTTTTATTATTAAGTAACGATTTGGTATTACTTTAGTTTTCGAATATTCCTTGACGGGAATATTCCTCTTTGGTTATAATCGATTCAACAGGAAAATAATATTAGTGATGATATTGATGTGTTATAACCGGAGACCATCACTTAACGAGGTGAGTGATATGTCGGGGAAAATTCCGGGCGTGAATATGACGACGTTGAGCGCTTTATCTGAACCGAATCGTATGAATATCGTTGAACTCTTGCGTGACGGTCCCTTAACCGTTGGGGAAATCGCCGAACATTTGGGATTAAGGCAACCACAAACTTCGAAACATTTAAAAGTGTTAAGCGATACAGGGATTGTGGAAGTGCAGGCTGAAGCTAATCGCCGGATTTACAAGCTCCGACCTGAGCCTTTCCAAGCACTTGATTGTTGGGTGCAGTCATTTAAGTGTGTGATGGAAGAGAGATTCGATAATTTAGATGAGTATTTGAAGGAATTGCAAAAAAAGGAAAAGTTATAAAATCAGTTCATATTTAAGGAGGAATTAACATGTCAAACAATACAATGGTATCAAGAGTAGAGAACGATCGAGTATTAGTACTGGAGCGTGTTTTCGATGCACCGCGTGATCTTGTATTCAGTATGTTTAAAGAAGCAGAGCATTTGAAACACTGGTGGGGACCAAGGGGCTGGGAAATTCCAGCATGCACTGTCGACTTCCGTCCGGGAGGCGTTTGGCACTACTGTATGAAGTGTGTCGATCAGAACCTGGGGCAATTTTTTGGTATGGAATCATGGGGCAAAGGAGTTTATAAAGAGATTATTGAGCCAGAGAAAATTGTCTACACCGATTACTTTTCGGATGCTGAAGGCAATGTAAATGATTCTATGCCGTCAACCGAGATGACATTGGAATTCATCGATTTAGGTGGAAAGACAAAGCTAATAAACCGTGCTGAATATGTTTCCGAAGCAGCCCTTAAGACCGTTATGGACATGGGCATGCTACAAGGTATCACCGAAACTTGGGATCGTTTGAACGAGCGATTGGAGTCGCTGAAATAGATTTTTGTACCGCAACTTTATTTTCGGTGATAATTAGGTGTAAGTGTATGGAGTTTAATAAAAATTGTTTATAAAGGAGCGTTAAAATAAATGATTAATAATGTTGGTCAAATCATGTTGTATGTAAATAACCAAGATGAAGTGAAGGAGTTTTGGACAGAGAAAGTAGGATTTATTGTAATTTCAGAGGAAGATAACGGTCAAGGAATGCGATGGATTGAAATTGCTCCAACTAAAGAAGCTGAAACAAGTATTATTCTCCATAATAAGGAGCTAATTGCTAAAATGCAGCCGGAGTTAAATCTTGGTACACCTTCTTTAATGTTCTTCTCAAAAGAATTCGATCGTTTATATAGTGATTTAGTAAACAAAAACGTTACAGTCGGAGAAATTGTAAATATGCCTTCAGGTAGAATATTTAATTTTGCAGATAGCGAAAATAATTATTTTGCAGTAATGGAAAAGAAGTAAATTTCAATTCAATTTATGAGTGCGATGCTTGAATAAAGGCATCGTATTTTTTATTTTAAAGATATATTTTATTCCTTAACATAAATATAATTTTTATGTTCTTATATAACAATTAAACGGTAATAGAGTGTGATATAGTTACAACAAAGGGGGCTTAAAAATGGAAGTAATTCACGAAAGAGCAAAGTTACGGTTAATGGATAGCAATGATGTCGAAAAAATGTTTTCAATTGTGGAAGGAAATCGAGATATTTGGGCGTATTTAATCTCTAAAATGGATACTGTTCAAGATATGCAGCAATATGTTCAAAAGGCGATAAAAGCATATGGGGCAGGGAAGGATTTGCCATTTGTTGTTGTTGATCAAAAGACGAATGAAATAGTAGGGAGTACACGCTTATATAACATTTCAGTTGAAGATAAGACAGTGGAATTAGGGCAAACGTGGTATGACCCGAGTGTGCAACGTACGAGTATGAATACAGAATGTAAGTATATGTTATTACAATATGCTTTTGAAAAATTGCATATGCGGAGAGTACAAATTAAGACGGATGCACGAAATGAAAAAGCACAAAGAGCAATTGAAAGACTCGGCGCAGTAAAAGAGGGTGTACTTAGAAACGAAAGAAAATTACCGAGTGGGCATGTTAGAGATGCAGTTGTATATAGTGTTATTGCAAATGAATGGCCAGCTGTAAAGGAAAGGTTATTAGAAAAATTAGAGTCATATAAAGAAAAACGATAATTCATATTATTAAAGGTGTATTGATCGTCAAGATGAAAAATATACCTTTTTTCTTACAAAACAGTTACTTCTTTTGTTTCATCATTCCATTATGATAAAAAATTCGTTACAATGTAGTTGTATGGTAATAAACTTATAAATTACACAAATGTAATGAAAACCGCAAACGAAAAATGAATTGATAATCCTCAATTTTAAATGAAAACCCTTTAATGCATATATATGATAAGAAAAATTCCTTCTTTTAAACAAATTCAAACAAAATGATTTGATATATACGTTTTTATATAGAAGTATGGATGATGTACGGAGGCAGTTATAAATGAAAGAAAATAAGAAAAGTAAGAAAAGAAAAATCTTGCAAGTATTCTTGCTTATGATTTGTTCTATTATTTTATATGTAAGTTATGCAGCTTACGATATTTGGAGTTATCGCTTTAAAACAGATGATGGTGTGAAGACAGATGCTGGTATCGTGCTGGGAGCAGCTTCATGGAACGGAAAACCATCTCCTGTATTTAAAGAAAGAATTAATCATGCAATTTCCTTATATAAGAACGGTAATATTAAAAAGATTATTTTCACAGGTGGTACAAAGTTTGAGGCAGAGCTTGAGGAAGCGCGTACTGCTAGAGTGTATGCACTGAAACATGGTGTGAAAGAAGAGGATATTCTAATTGAAACAAAATCCCTTTTCACAGAGGACAATTTAAAGAATGCAAAGCAAGTTGGAATAGAGAACGGAATACGCACATATACGATTGTGAGTGATCCACTTCATATGAAACGTGCAATGAAAATTGCAAAACATATTAAAATTGAAGCGTATGCATCACCAACTCCAACGTCAGCGTATAAAACGTTAGATACAGAAATCCCTTTCTTTTTTAAAGAATTATGCTCGTATATTGGATATGTAACCTCTTTGCCATTAAAGGCATTGAAAGGGGATTAATATAAGAAAAGAACCTATCCTTTTTATAGGAACTTTTCTTATTGTTCAAAAGCATTGTATTTTTATCGGAATAGTGAAACAATAGAGAAGTAACTTCATATAATCATAATGACAAAATGAACGGTTTATGAATCGAACATAAAGGAGATTATGTATGGCACTCTCATTTGTTGAAACAGAAGAACAATCTTTAGTTATTGAGAAAATAAATAAATTGATTCCGAAGTTCATGGAAAGGGAGCATCAACTAAGTGAATTAGGATCATTTCCGTATGAAAATATTAATAATTTGAAAGATATCGGATATACGAAATTAACGTTGCCAAAAGAATTGGGAGGCAATGCGATTTCTTTATATGACTTCGTTTTATTTCAAGAGAAAATAGCAGAAGGCTGCGGTGCTACCGCATTATCGATTGGATGGCACCTTGGCATTGTAAAGGAATTAGCTGAAAATCGTTCTTGGAATGAGGAAATGTTCACTTGGTTTTGTGAAGAAGTACGTAATGGTGCGCTTTTTAATCGAGCAGCGACAGAGCCGAATACAGGTAGTCCTACGCGCGGCGGGAAACCAGAGACGTTAGCTGTCAAAAAAGGTGAGAAGTGGATTATAAATGGAAGAAAAACGTTTACGACAATGGCACCAGTACTTGATTATTTTATCATTTCAGCAAGTATTGAAGGCCAGGAAGATATCGGAGAGTTTGTCATTCCAAAGAATACGCAAGGCGTGACAATTGAAGAAACGTGGGATAGCATCGCAATGCGAGGAACTGCGAGCCATGATCTCGTTTTACAAAATGTAGAGATACCAGATCGCTTTTTCACTGATATAAAGGGTTCAAAAGTTAAAGCTAAGGGTATTGGCTGGTTGCTACATATACCAGCATGTTATTTAGGAATTGCACAATCAGCGAGAAATTATGCAGTTCAGTTTGCGGTATCATACAAGCCAAACAGTTTAAATCATTCTATAAGTTTATTACCGAATGTTAGAAGGTTAGTTGGAGAATTAGAACTTGAGCTTATGCAAGCTCGTGTCTTTTTATATCAAATTGCGAAAAAATACGATGAGGCAGAAGATAAATTATCATTGCAAGCCGAACTAGCAGCAGCGAAATATGTTGTAACGAACGCGGCAATATCTATTGTAGATAAAGCAATGCGTATTGTCGGGGCGAAAAGCTTATCAGAAAAAAATCCGCTTCATCGTTACTATTTAAACGTAAGAGCAGGACTACACAATCCGCCGATGGATGATGTAACACTGTCTATGCTGGCGGATGCGGCGTTTCGGTCGTAGTTTTTTAAACTTACATTTTATTGTTTATGGACAATATAGTTGTTTTGAAAGCACGTGTTTGATTAGTAATCGAACACGTGCTTTTTATGTGTACGACGTACCAAATTGAGATGTAGATTTTTAATATAAATGGTTATCATGATTTTGGATTGTTATTGGCTGAAAGAATATTTATTGCAATGTTAGTTTGGCAACTTTTAATCCCAAATTAAAGGTCTTTCCAAGTTTACCATTCGTAAATATTGTAAAAATTGACCTACATGGACCGCATCATGATAGGCAATTCGTAATAGCATGTCGCCTAAATATCTTTGATAGCCAACATCGCTTCGATCAATAAGGGTTGAATCTAGCTCAGCTATGCTTATGGATTGAACATATTCTATGAAGTCAGTAAAGTATGATTGTGCCAATTCAATTTCTTTTTTTACACAAGTAATTGGCTCGTCATCATAAGGGATATGTATGTCATTTATTGAGCCGTTGTTTTTTAAAATCATATGATAGTAAAAAGTTGAGGTCCAAACGTGACGAATCATCTCACCAAAGGACATGGCCTCATGATCAGGCTTCCAATTAAGAAAATTATCGGGGAGAGAATTCCATAATTTTTCTGAGCGCCTTCTCGTTTCTTTCAAATTTAATATACTAAGATCAATTGCATTCATAATAAATTCTCCTTTACTATTAAACTTAAAATAATTGTATCAATTTAACAGTTAGGGTATCATCGAAATATGAATGTATATCCGAATATCTCATATATAGCTAAATTAATTGCTGAACCTACAAGAGCAATCATCTTAGATTGTCTAATGAATAATCAGGCACTACCTGCTAGCGAATTGGCTTATATGGCAAAAGTGTCACATCCAACGATTAGTTCTCATCTTTCTAAATTAGTAGAGGGGAATCTACTTACAGTTGAACAACATGGTAGACATCGTTACTATCGACTTGCTAATCAAGAGGTAGCAGAAGTTATTGAAAAGTTAGGGACAATCGCACCAACAGTTGAAGTTCGCTCTTTAAAACAATCGGGTCAACTAAAACAAGTTCGCTATGCTCGAACTTGTTATGATCATCTTGCAGGCAAACTCGGTGTAGAGATAGCTGAAAAATTACTAGATAGGGAATTTATAATTTTAGAGGACGGAGAATATATTGTAACGGAACAAGGTAAGGAGTGGTTTCTGAATTTTGGAATAAATATTGATAAGGCCGATATAAAAAGGAGGGTATTTGCAAAACCTTGTCTTGATTGGAGTGAACGACGCTACCATATTTCTGGTTGGTTAGGATCTGCAATAGCAAAACTGTTTTTTGAACAGGAATGGATTACAAAAATGGATAAGAATCGAGCCGTTCATCTTACAAAAAAAGGTGTAAAGTTATTGGAAGATCAATTAGGCATTGATATGAAAACTGAGGAAAGAAATGCTTGAAATTATAAAAGTCCGTCAAAATGACGGACTTTTTCATTGGGTGAGTTTAGATTCGATGTAAGTAAGTATTAGACTGAAATATGTTTAAACATCCATCTTCACTTTTAGCGATATACTCTCCATTATATTACTTTTTGCATTATTCCGGTTGCACCTCAAGCCTCATACTACTCTCAGATCCATCTTCATTATAAGCGGATATAATAATAGTAACCTGGCTCAGGAGAGGTAACTAATGAACGCAAAGTAAATGTTTTACCTTCATTTGGTTTTATTGTATGTCTTACTAGTTTCTCTTCATCTTTTGATTTGATTGAATATGTAAATGCATTTGTACCGGCATTTTCAACTGTGACTTTTAGGTCACCTTGGCCACTAAAGTCAAATCCAGTACCCATGTCCCCGCGGAATGTATGTGAATTATTAAATGAAGACGAATGAAATATTTGGATTTCTTCTTTATTACCTGATGAAAGAGTCATAGTTTCTTTTTCTATACTTGAAGGTGAGGAAGCTAGTTTTGTAGTTTGCTTTGTTAATAAAGTAATCGCGCAAAGTGATGCAATTACAATAAATGAACTAGAGATAACGAACCGTTTTTTTGTAAGAATCATATATTCATCTCCTTTTATAGGAATATAAGAATGTGTAATTTTAAGAAAAATATAACATATATGATATTTATTATCAATTCAATAAATCTTTCTTTTCATTCTTCTTTTTATAGTTTTATAGTGGAATGCTATGTTTCTTATTTCACCTACTGTATAATAAGAAAAAAGTACGAAAAGAGGTTATCTCATGCTAGAGGTTATTGCAACTTGTTTAGAAGATGTGAAGCGAATTGAGAAGGCTGGTGGAAATCGAATTGAACTCATTTCATCATATACGGAAGGTGGTTTAACACCGAGCTATGCTTTTATAAAAAAAGCAGTAGATGCAGTGCAAATACCAGTTCATGTTATGATTCGTCCGCATGCGAAGTCTTTTACATATACGGAAGAAGAAATTGAAATGATGAAAGAAGATATTGTAGTTGCTCAAAATCTTGGAGCTGCTGGTGTTGTATTAGGTGTATTAAACGTACAAAATGAAGTTGATGAAGAGAAATTAGTAGATTTATTATCTGTTGTAGATGGAATAAATGTAACGTATCACCGTGCGATAGATGATACAGAAAATCCAGTAGAAGCGATGAAAGCTTTGAAAAAATTCAATAAAGTTACTCACGTGTTAACTTCAGGCGGACAAGGAAATGTAGTAGATAATATTCCGGTGCTTCGAGAGATGCAGAAGGAAAGTGAAGGGAATATACAGCTTGTTGTCGGAAGTGGAGTAACGAAAGAGAATGTAAAGCAATTGCTAGATGAAACTGGAATTTCTCAAGCTCATGTCGGTACAGCGGTAAGAGAAGGGAAATCATGTTTTTCTGAAATTGATCCTAATTTAGTACAAGAATTAGTTCAAATAATAAAATAAACACTTAAGAAAGAGGAGAAACGATGAAGGAAAATACGAAGAAAGAATTATTCTCATGGGCTAAAACGATAGGATTTACCCTTGTATTAATCGCTATTATTCGCGGTGTTTTATTTACACCTTCATTAGTACAAGGGGAATCGATGATGCCCACTTTAGAAAATAACGAACGAGTTCTCGTGAATAAGATTGGTTATAGTATAAGTGGATTAGACCGTTTTGACGTTATCGTCTTCCACGGAAAAGAAGGGTACGATTTAGTAAAACGAGTAATTGGTTTACCGGGTGATACAGTTGAGTATAAAGATGATGTTTTATATGTAAACGGAAAAGCGATGGAAGAACCGTATTTAAAAGAATTTAAAGAAAAGGCGTCTGGTCGTGTATTAACTCCTGATTTTACGTTAGAACAAATCACAGGGAAAACGAAAGTGCCAGAAGGCCAAGTGTTTGTTTTAGGAGATAATCGTGAAGTTTCTAAAGACGGTCGTATGTTTGGATTTATTTCAGAAGATGAAATTGTCGGAAAAGGACAAGCTGTTTTCTGGCCATTGAAACAAGTGAGAGCGTTATAAAGTAAAGCAAAAGTATGGGAGAAATATTCTTCCATACTTTTTTTGTTTGCGAAAAATATATTGATAGAATTGAAAGAATATTTTATAATTTTAAATTATATGTTTGTTTCGAAAAACGGAATTGAAGTTCCGAAATTCGGAACAAGAAGGAGATAGGATGAGTATAAATAAAACGGCAGTTAAGACAATGGATATTTTAGAGTTGTTTTATGAGCATGAGGAGCTAAGTTTAACAGAGATGGTTCAGCTTACGAGCATGCCGAAAACATCGGTTTATCGTTTAATTGGCTCGTTAGAAGAAATGGACTTTTTACAAAAAACAGAAAAGGGCAAGTATCGTCTCGGAGTCGTTTTTTTACGATTTGGTCAACTTGTTTCACAAAGGTTATCCGTAAGAAATATTGCGATTCCATATATGAAAGAGCTTAGAGATAGTTTAGGGCAGGCAGTTAATTTAATTATTCAAGATGGTAATGATGCAATTTACGTTGAAAAGATGGAAGGAGTTCAGCCAGTACGTGTTTATACGGCGGTTGGAAGAAGAGCACCGCTTTATGCGGGTGCATGTCCGAGAATTTTACTATCGTATTTTTCTGAAGAAGAGAAAAGAAAGTACGTAGAGGAAACTGATTTAAAGCAGTTTGCAGATGGAACGATTGTGAATAAGGAGCATTTACTAGAAGTGTTACATATGGCAAAACAAGCTGGATACACAATTAGCTATTCTGAATTAGAAAATCATACAGCGGCTATAGCAGCTCCGATTTTTACGAATGATGGAACGGTTGTAGCAGGTATTAGTATTTCAGGTTTAGCAATTGAGTATAGCGAAAGTAACATTTTATATTTTACTGCGAAAGTGAAAGAAACAGCATACCGCATTTCGAAAGAACTCGGCTTTTTGGCATAGAAAGAGGGAGTGGGATGAAATTTTCTGCGTTAGGGGATCAAGCAATTATTGTTACATTTGGTGAAGAAATTGGGATGGATATATACGAAAAAGTGCAGCGGTTATTTCAAGCGCTAAGGCGGCATCCATTTGCAGGAATGGTTGAATGCGTTCCGTCGTTTACTTCATTAGCGGTGTACTACAATTTGTACGAAGTATGGAAGAAAAATGATAGAAATATAAGACCATATGATTATGTTTGCCAGTATATACGGGAGCTGTGTGATTCATATAAAGAAGAAGTGAACCGAGATGTGAAACATATTTCTATACCAGTGTGTTACGGGGGAGAATATGGACCTGATTTAGAAGAGGTTGCGCATTATCAAGGATTACAAGTAGAGGATGTTATTCGAATACATAGTGAAACAACATATTTCGTGTATATGTTAGGTTTTACGCCTGGGTTCCCGTATTTAGGGGGATTACCGAAAGAACTAGAAACACCTAGAAAAGAAACACCGCGGTTACAAATTGCTTCTGGTTCAGTAGGTATTGGCGGAAATCAAACAGGTATTTATCCGCTTGAAACACCAGGAGGCTGGAATATTATCGGCCGAACACCTATTTCTCTATTTAATCCAAAAGAAGAAACACCAACATATATTCAAAGTGGTATGTATTTACGGTTTATACCAATAACAAAGGAAGAGTACGTATCGCTTGAGGGGGCTAAAGAATGGATGTAGAGGTTTTGCATGCAGGAATGTTTACAACAGTCCAAGATTTAGGACGATCTCATTATCAACAATACGGTGTACCTGTTGGCGGGGCAATGGATAAAAATGCGCTCAGGATGATTAATATGTTAGTAGGTAATGAAGAGAATGAAGCTGGACTCGAAATTACAATAATGGGACCTAAAATGTTAATAAAGAAAACGACATTGCTTGCGATTGGCGGTGCGGATATGGAACCGTTATTAAATGGAGAACGTATTCCATTATGGCGTCCCATATTAGCTGAAGAAGGAAGCATGCTTTGTCTCGGAAAAGCAAAGAGTGGTTGCAGAGTATATGTGACTTTTGCGGGTGGTATAAATATTGATTGTACGATGGGAAGTAAAAGTACTTACATACGTGCTGCTCTTGGCGGTATTGAAGGGAGAATGCTGAAAAAAGGAGATTATTTTCAAATTGGTACAGGGGCAGAAGTTGCAAGTCGTTTCATTCAAAATTTACAAGAAGAAAAGCGTATAAAAACGAAGTGGGCAATTTGTAACGATGCTTTACCAAAATATAAGAAGCATCCTATTCTTCGCGTCATAACAGACTTTGAATATGATCAATTTACAGAAGAAAGTATAAAGTCGTTTTTTTCGAAAGAGTATAAAGTGTCCAATTATGCTGATCGCATGGGATATAGGCTTGACGGAGATGTTTTAAATAGAGTTGAAGAGATAGAAATTTTATCGAGCCCAGTTACATTCGGAACAATTCAAGTACCAAATGGTGGACAGCCTATTATATTAATGGCGGATAGACAAACGACAGGTGGTTATCCGAGAATTGGAAATGTAATTTCAGTAGATTTACCTCTTCTAGCGCAGCTGAAACCAGGAGACTATGTAACTTTTGAAAAAATAACTATGGAAGACGCTGCACAATTATATATAAAGCAGGAAACAAGTATGAGTCTATTAAAGAAATTCATCGCTTTACGAAGCTGAGATTTGGAGGAAAACATCGTGACTACAATCGATTTAAACTGTGATTTAGGAGAAAGTTTTGGAGCTTATAAAATGGGGAATGATGATGAAATTCTTCCGTTCGTTTCCTCTATAAACGTTGCTTGTGGTTTTCATGCTGGTGATCCGGCCGTTATGCGGCAAACGGTTGAAAAAGCTCTGGGGCATAACGTAGCAATAGGAGCACACCCTGGATTTCCTGATTTAATTGGATTTGGAAGAAGGAACATGCATGTTTCAGCAAGTGAAGTATACGATTATGTTTTGTATCAAATTGGCGCATTAGACGGATTTGTTAAAGCTGCTGGAGGGAAAATGCAACATGTAAAACCGCACGGTGCCTTATATAATATGGCGGCAACTGATTCGGAAATTGCGGATGCAATCGCAAAGGCAATTTATCATATTAATCCTGGATTATTACTTTACGGATTAGCGAATAGTGAGGCATTTATAAAGGCAACAGAAAAATATAATATAACTCTCGTACAAGAAGCTTTTGCTGATCGCACGTATAAGCAGGATGGAACTTTAACGAGCCGTACAGAAGAAAATGCTCTTATAAAAAATGAAGATGAAGCGATAAAACAAGTACTTCAAATGGTGAAGGAAGGGTATGTAGAATCGGTTAATGGGGAGAAAGTAGCAGTTCAGGCGCAAACGATATGTTTACACGGGGATGGAGAGAAAGCAGTACAATTTGCGAAAAAAATATACAGAACATTCGAACTTAATGGTATTTCTATATGCGCACCAAATAAAGTGAAACTTTAATTAGCGGGATTAAAAATGAGAGGAAGTGTTAAAATTGGTGAAATTAATTGGGATTTTACTTGTTGCAGTTGGGTTTTTATTTAGGCTAAATACACTGTTAGTAGTAATGGTTGCGGGTATTGTTACTGGTATGGTTTCAGGCTTAAGCTTTTATGATGTGATCAGCATGTTCGGTAAATTTTTCATAGAAAACAGATATATGTCTATGCCAATCATATTAACTTTGCCGGTAATCGGAATTTTAGAGCGTTATGGTTTAAAAGAAAGAGCAGAAGCACTTATAACGAAATCAAAAGGAGCAACAACTGGAAGAGTATTAATGTCATATTTTACGATAAGAGAATCATCAGCAGCACTTGGACTGAATATCGGTGGTCATGCGCAAACGGTAAGACCGCTTGTTGCGCCAATGGCAGAAGGGGCTGCGCAAGGTAAATACGGTAAACTCCCTGAAAAATTGAGAGAAAAGATTAAAGCAAACGCAGCAGCTGCGGAAAACACAGCTTGGTTTTTCGGAGAAGATATTTTTATCGCAACTGGTGCCATTTTATTAATGAAAGGGTTCTTCGATTCAGTAGGTATGCATGTCGGTGTATGGGATATGGCGCTTTGGGGCATTCCAACTGCGATATCGGCACTGATTGTGAGCTGGATTAGGTTTAGAAGGTTTGATAAGTATATAGAGAAAACAATGAAGGCAGAAGAAAACCAAGAGAAGGAGGCTATATAAGATGAACATCATAACAATGGATACAATTTATTATGTATTAGGTATCATCGTTGCATTTATCGCTGTTCGTATTGCATTTGATCGTGAACATCCAAACCGATTCGGTTCTAGTTTATTTTGGGCATTGTTTGCAGTTACATTTTTATTCGGAAATGTAATCCCTTCGTTTTACGTTGGTTGTATTGTGCTCGCTATGGTCGTTTTAGCTTCATTGAATAAAGTAACAAAATCCGAGGAGAAAGAAGTACCAGTACAAGAACGTGTGAAACATGCAGAGAAATTAAAGAATAAAATTTTCATGCCTGCACTATTAATTCCTATTTTTACGATAATCGGTACGTTAACGTTAGGGAAAATTAAATGGGGAAATGTCGCACTTGTTGATCCTGATAAAGTAACATTAGTTGCATTAGCGCTAGGAGCATTACTCGCATTCATTGCGGCGATGCGTATTACAAAATCCAAAATAACAACGCCTGTTCAAGAAGGAAGTAGGTTACTACAGGCTGTCGGTTGGGCAGTTATTTTACCACAAATGTTAGCTGCACTTGGTGGTATTTTCGCGAAGTCTGGCGTAGGACAAGTCGTTTCGGAATTAGTCGGACAAGTGTTACCGACAGAGTATCCATTCGTTGCTGTTATGGCCTATTGTTTAGGAATGATGCTATTTACAGTCGTAATGGGGAATGCATTCGCAGCGTTTGCAGTAATCACTGGCGGAATCGGATTACCTTTAATTGTTCAAATGCACGGAGGAAACCCAGCAATTATGGCAGCACTAGGTATGTTTGCTGGATATTGCGGAACGCTGCTTACTCCAATGGCAGCAAACTTTAATATCGTACCTGCGATGCTTTTAGAACTGAAAGATAAAAATGCAGTCATTAAAGCACAAGTACCAATTGCTCTTTCAATTTTTATCATAAATATGTTTATAATGTACGGCCTTGTATATCGTTTCTAATTAGGAGAGTGAAACTATGAAAACAGTATTAGTAACAGGATTTGATCCGTTCGGCGGAGAAAGTATCAATCCAGCTTGGGAAGTCGCAAAAAGTTTGCATGAAAAAACAATCGGAGAGTACAAGATTATTAGTAAACAAGTTCCAACCGTATTTCATAAATCAATAAGAGTATTAAAAGAGTATATAGAAGAGTTGTCACCGGAAATGATTATATGTATTGGACAAGCTGGGGGCAGACCAGATATTACGATAGAGCGTGTAGCAATTAATATTGATGATGCAAGAATTGCTGATAATGAAGGAAATCAGCCGGTGGATATGCCGGTTGTAGAAGAAGGACCTAATGCGTATTGGTCTACACTTCCGATGAAAGCAATCGTGAAAAAACTTCGCGAAGAAGGTATACCGTCATCAGTTTCACAAACTGCAGGTACATTCGTTTGTAATCATTTATTCTATGGTCTCATGCACGAACTAGAAAAACATGATAAGAAAATAAAAGGCGGATTTGTTCATATTCCGTTCTTACCAGAGCAAGCGAGCAATTATCCAGGGCAACCGAGTATGTCACTTTCTACGATTAGTAAAGGTATACAATTAGCAGTTGAGATGACAACGGAAATAGAAGTGGATATTGTAGAATGTGGTGGCGCGACGCATTAAGTAAAATGAATTGTACAACACCTATTGTAAACAACTGGTATAATAAGTATAGGAATATACATAGAGGTGATTTTTGTGCAATTTGAAGAAGTACGTTCAATTTTAGAAAAAGCGAAGAAAATTACAGTGTTAACAGGTGCTGGTGCAAGCACAGAAAGTGGAATCCCTGATTTTCGTTCAGCAAATGGATTATATGCTGATGCGAATGTAGAGATGTATTTGTCGAGAGGCTATTATAATAGAAATCCGAAAGAGTTTTGGAAGCATTATAAAGAAATCTTTCAAATTAATACGTTTCATCAATATAAACCAAATCGCGGGCATCGCTTTTTAGCGGAGCTAGAAGAACAAGGGAAAGACATAACGATTTTAACGCAAAATATTGATGGTTTGCATCAAGTAGGTGGTAGTAAACATGTAATTGATTTACATGGAACACTTCAAACTGCGCATTGTCCGAAGTGTAAAACGGGATATGATTTACAATATATGATTGATCATGAAGTACCGCGTTGCAGGAAGTGTAATTTCATTCTAAACCCAGATGTTGTTTTATACGGAGATACGTTACCACAATATCAAAATGCAATAAAACGTTTATATGAAACAAATGTACTTCTCGTAATGGGAACGTCATTAAAAGTGCAACCTGTCGCTTCATTCCCAGAAATCGCAAAGAGAGAAGTAGGCGCAACAACAATTTTAGTAAATGAAGAGTTAACAGGGCAAGAATACAATTTTGATTTTGTTTTTCAAAATAAGATTGGTGAATTTGCCAAAGGGTTATCTTCGATTAAATAAGTTTTTGTTTTCGTAAAGAAACTGAGGTGAATGATGTCTACCTCAGTTTTTTTTGTATGAATTATATTCATGTTATTGCGTATAAGGGGAATGGTAATAAATAGGATGAGAAAATCAAAAACTGAAAATTAAATCTTTTATTTCTTTTGTAATTAATATAAAATTCTATATATAGCATATAAATAAATTTAATACATAATGATTTTTGCGCAGAAATGTTAATAGAATGAAGCGAGGGAGCAAAATGAGACAGAAAAAGGAGAAACAGAAACAGTCGAAAAAGAAAAAGACTCATATTCCGTTTCGGTTAAATGTACTATTTTTTATCGTTTTTCTTTTATTTTCAGCTATTATTATTCAATTAGGTAAAGTACAAATCATTGACGGAGAAACGTATCGAAATGAAGTGAATAAAAAGGAAGATGTAACGGTGAGTACTCCAGTTCCGAGAGGGAAGATGTTTGACCGGGAAGGGAAAGTTATTGTAAATAATAAACCGTTACGAACTGTTACATATACGAAGATGAAAGGAGTGGACTCAAAAGAGGTTTTAATAGTGGCAAGAAATTTAGCGCAGCTAATTGAAATGCCGCAAGAAGATATGGACAAGTTAACAGAGACAGATAAAAAAGACTTTTGGATGCAGTTAAACGAAAAACGTGCAGCAACAAAAGTAACGAAAGAAGATGAGAGTAAATTTAGGAAACAGGAAATAGAAGGGAAAGACTTAGATAAGAAAGTAGAAGAATTGAGAAGAGAAAGAATTACACAAGAAGAATTAAACGAGCTTTCGAAAGAGGATATAGAAGTACTAGCAATTAAAAGTAAAATGAATGCGGGATATAAAATGACGCCACAAATCGTCAAAAAAGATGTAAGTCAAAATGAATATGCAGTAGTGAGTGAAAGATTATCAATCTTGCCAGGCGTAGATACGACTGTGGATTGGGAGCGCGAATATCCAAATGATAAAATACTACGTTCTGTACTTGGTAGTGTTTCTACTGAAAATGAGGGATTACCAAGGGAGCAATTAGACTATTATTTAGTGCGAGATTATAACAGAAATGATCGTATTGGTAAGAGTTACATCGAAAAACAATACGAAGATGTGTTACATGGAACGAAAGAACAGTCTAAAAATATTACGGATAAAGCTGGAAATATTATTCGAACTGAAAAAGTGACAAAAGGAAAAAGTGGAAATAATTTAATGTTAACAGTTGATATGGATTTACAGAAAAAGGTGGAGGAAAGTCTTGAAAGGAATTTAAGGGCATTTCATTCTTCTGAACCGATGATGGATCGGGCATTCGTCGTTATGATGAATCCGAAAAATGGTCAAATTCTATCATTAGCAGGAAAGAAAATTGTAAATAAAGACGGCGGGATGCAAATAGAAGACTACGCTTTAGGAACGATGATTAGTTCTTACGAGTTAGGATCAACTGTGAAAGGAGCTACGGTATTAGCGGGATATCAAACAGAAGCGATTAAGCCATATACGCATTTTTTCGATGCACCAATGTACTTTAAAGGAAGTTCGAAGCCGAAGAAATCGTGGAAAGACTTTGGAGATATTGATGATTTAAGAGCATTGCAAGTTTCATCCAATGTCTACATGTTTAATACGGCGTTAAAGATTGCGGGGATTGATTATGTACCAAACAATCCGTTAGATATTAAACAAGAAGCGTTTAATAAAATGCGTTATTATTTTAGACAATTTGGTTTAGGTGTGCCAACTGGTATTGACTTGCCAAATGAATCGATTGGTCAAATGGGTAGAACCGATAATATACCTGGTTTTTTACTTGATTATGCGATTGGGCAATATGATACATATACGCCGCTGCAGCTTGCGCAATATATGTCAACGATTGCAAATGGCGGTTACCGAATGAAACCACAAATTGTACAAGAAATTAGAGAGCAACCGAATAGACCAGAGGAAGTCGGGAAAGTTATGCAATCGATGGAACCAGTCGTGTTAAATCGAGTGGATATGGATCTTTCATATATAAATCATGTGAAAGAAGGGTTTAGAAGAGTTTTCCAAGAGGTAGATGGGACCGGTGCTGGAACTTTTAAAGGATTACCTTATAAACCAGCTGGGAAAACAGGAACAGCAGAGACAGTGTACGGTGGAGAAAGTGATATTGGAAGAGATGAAAACAACTATCGAAAAAAATGTTATAATTTAACTCTCGCCGGGTATGCGCCATATGATGCTGATCCGGAAGTTGCTTTTTCTGTTGTTGTGCCATGGGTAAATAATGATAAATCAGGTATTAATTCTGCAATTGGTAAAGAGGTTTTGGATGCATATTTTGACTTAAAAACGCAGAGATCGGGTGCAAGTCCAGTCCCAGTAGCACAACAGCCGGATAAGGTACAGTAAAAAACTTCAAATTGTAGTATATCACTGCGCAAATGAACAGGTGCAGTGATATATTTTTGAGCTGAAAAGTGTTTTAATAAGGTGGGAATGGATATGAAAGAGGAGAGTAAGAGAGGTTGGGGAAAGTACATACTATTTATATTTGTCCTAGTAGTAACGTACCAGTCTTTCACTTTATGTAAGGTGGAAGGAAAATCAATGCAGCCAACTTTACATGAAGAAGACTACGTATTTGTAAATAAAGCTGCGGTACATTTTTCTAGCTTACAGCACGGAGAAATCGTCATTATTAAGGAAGAGGATGAGTCGAAATATTATGTGAAACGCGTAATAGGGCTTCCTGGTGACGTAATTAACATAACGAATGGAACTGTATACGTAAATGACAAAAAGCAAGATGAACCTTATATAAATAAAGATTTATATAACAATACACAAGTGTTTTATAATTTTCAAAAGACAAAGATTCCGCCAAATAAGTTATTTGTAATGGGAGACAATCGTGAACAAAGTAAGGATAGTCGAAATGGTTTAGGATATATTGAAGAAGATAATATAATAGGAAAAGTGGAATTTGTGTACTATCCTTTTTCGAAAATGAAAATACTAGACTAGTTTAGTCTAGTTATTTTATTTTCTTCAAAAAACCATTCGGATTAAATGATATGAAAAATTTATGCTTTGTCTCATCTACTATGAAATTATTATTTTTTGTTAAAAATTCTTCCACAGCTTCCATCGGACCAGGGCCCCAATCAGGAAGAATAGGATTTCCGTTAATACATGTATCCTCGACGATCATGTAGCTACCAGTAGTTACAATTGATTTATATAATTGCAGTTCTTTTAATACATGTTCTTTACTATGATCGGAATCTAAAATAACTAAAATAACATCGTCAGGTTTTCGCATACTTAAAATAGTTTGGACAGCACTTACAGAAACAGAAGAAGCTGTTAAATACGTAATCCGATTATGTGATGGGCGATTTGGTTGCGGCGTTATATCAATAGTAAGAACGTGACCTTTTCCTATTAAATCTAGAATAGAAGCTAAATAAAGTGCGCTACCACCATGGAAAGTCCCGCATTCAATAATTAAATCCGGTTGTAAGTCGTAAATAATTTCTTGATATAAGAAAAGGTCAGAGGGAAGTTTGCAAATGGGGACACCGAGCCAGTTTGTACCGTTTGGCCATACATTGCTATCATAAAAGCATTTTAAAAATTCATTTCCTATGTTATCGATGTTGAATTCTCCTTTCTCAAAAGGATTCTTTCGTTGGACGTAAAGTGTTTACGTATGAAAGTTGTACTGTATATTATGTGAGGAGCAATGACAAGGAGAGTGTTTTTACGTGAAAATGATAAGAATTCCTCATGTAGAAAATGAATTGCTTACAGAAGAGGATGTAAAAGAAAGGAAATGACGATATGTATAAGTACACAATATGCTTCATTAGAAAAGGGGATAACATACTCCTTTTAAATAGAAACAAAAAGCCAACAATGGGAATGTGGAATGGCGTTGGAGGGAAAATCGAGGATAATGAAACGCCATATGAAGGAATAATTAGAGAAACGTTTGAGGAAACGGGTATAGAGCTTCATAGTGCAACGTATAAAGGGAATGTTATTTTTAAAGTCAAAGACGAGCCTCAGGATAGAGAGGGAATGTATGTATTCCTTACTGATTTACCAGATGGAGTACATATTGATACGCCAGTAAGCACAGATGAAGGTATATTAGAATGGAAGTCAATTGATTGGATATTAGATGGTGATAATAGAGGTGTAGTTAGCAATTTGCAAAGATATTTACCAAGAGTATTAAAAGAAGAAAACAATTTAGAGCATACATTCACATATGATAACCGGAATATTATTGATTACACAACTACACTTTTGACAGAAGATGATACGAAAAAACGATATGAAAAACATCTCATTTCTCAATAGGATAAGATGCGTTAAAATAATAAGAAAAAGCCAAGTTCTTTATTGGGACTTGGCTTTTTTGTAGGGAATGCTAATTCAAATTTTACTCTTCATAATTTGCTTTAATAATAAAGCGGTGTTGCTTCACATCGAAATATCCTTTTTGCAAGATGATTTCATGTATGCGATACAATTCCTCGGTATAGCTGTCTACTGTAAATTCAGGAATTTGCCACGGAATTGCTTGCAAGTAATAGACAACAGAACCGACATCATAAAAACGCTGAAGAGGGAACTCTTCCTTCGCTTCTAAAATTGTAAATCCGCTTTTTCTCAATTCACTACATGCCGTTTCGAGTGACCAACTTGAAAATTCGCTATTCAGCGGTGTGCCAAACTGCTCATTCAGTTCCGCACAATCAAGACAACCGACTTGTTGTGTAAGAAATGTTCCATTAGTGGAAAGACTTCTTTTCACTTCAGAAGCAGAATAGGATTCATGTTGATTCACAATTAAATCAAACTGACCATCTTGAAATGGTAAAGCAGTATCATCAGTCACTTCTACGACTATAACTCCTAAAGGTTCTAATTTCTTTCGTGCAATTGGGACATTCGGAGCATAGCCCTCAGTCGCATAAATAGTTGACGGGAACGGTTGTAACATAGATAAAAACTCTCCGCCACCAGTCCCCATATCTAGCATTGATTTTGCACGTTGCATAAGTTGGAAAGCAGTGCTACCGTATGACCATGATAGGGGCTCGCTATTCATACGGCCAGTTTCTGAAATGAAAGAAAAATCCCAGCCGCTAAAGTTAGTCTTTGCACTTTCTAATAGTGCTGAAAATAATGGATCACGTTTCATAATATGTCCTCCTATTTCGTTAATGAATGATATAGTAAGAACAGAGAAATGGAGGACCTCTTGTAAAGATGAAGAGGTTTTACGTTTCGTGTTCGAATAGATTCATACAAATTCGCTCCTTGCGAGAATAATTATTTATATATTCGGGATAATCGAGTGAAAATCCTTTGAACTATAAAGGGAAGGTAGATATTTAATGAAGAATTGGATTGAGTTTACAGACAAAGAGTACGACCGAATATGGGATAGGGTATATAGTGATTTTGAGTTTTCACCAAGTATGTCTATATTCCCATCATTTAAGGTGCCAAGTCCTTTTATAACATATGATATTTCTCATTACTTTGGAGAATCGGTAGATTTAAATGTATATGACGATCTGGAAGAAAAAGCATTACTAGTTTTTAAAGAGAATACAGTATCGAATGAATATATAATGGCACTTGATTGGCAACATGAATGTTACTGGGTAAATTCACATTTAAAGTTCGATAGAAATGAATTTGATGAGTGGACAATCCCGATTTTTCCAACTGGAGATTACTATTTCTTTATTCAGAAGGACTTTAAGTGGGGGTATTTAGGGCATCCGTGGGAGGAGAGTATAACGATATTTGGAAAAGAATTAATAGATGCTTTTGATCAACATAAACCGGAAATGTTTCATAAGATTTTAAGGCAGGGTTAATGTTTAAAAGAGAAAAAACGTTTATACTTCCAAATGAAGTATAAACGTTTTTATTATTAGCTGTTTTCATATAGATTGTTGCTTTCTTTACAAATACTTAAAAACAAAAATCTTTTGGTAAAGTGCCATTTTTTATCACCGTTCTTAATCCATGTTTCATAATCCAAGGATTAACAGGATGGTTTTTATCGAGTAATTCTCGCAACCATCGAAAAACGAGTTCTTTATCTTCTTTCGTAATATCATTAATGTGATTGGCTACAGATTTTTGAACATAATTAGAAGGGTCATTCATTAATGGCTCAAGAAGCTTTAAATTATTTCTGAAGTCACCTTTCAAAGCTCCTATTTTTTTTGCCCAAGGAAGTCTTGGCCTAGTACCTTCTGAAACTAATCTCCTGATGTGGCTGTTTTCGTCACGTAACCACTGTTGCAATATGTTCAAGGTTTCTTCATGGTATTTTTCAAGATAAGGACGAATGGCATATTCAGCAGTATTTCTTTTTGTTATTTCATACATTGCATTGAATGAGGATTCAAAATCGTTAAGTCCATATTTTTCAACGTATTTTGCGATAGGCATATACATATAACCTTTTGTAAATGTGCCTACTTCTGTAGTATTTTCTGGTCCCAATGTTTTCAGTAATATATGTATTGCTTCATTAAAATCTTTTTGTAATGCATTGTGTAATTCATCTGCTATTACTTCTACACGTTGTTTTAACTCTAAATTTTCAACTTTACATGTTACAGAATCTACAAAGCTTTTTTTAGAGAAATTAGGATCATGTTTAGAAATAGAATCAGCCATTTTTTCTGCTAATTCTTCGTTAAATAAAAATTTTAATGGAACGTATTTACCCATTTTTTCACCTCAGTGGTCAAATAAAAACAATTTTTATTTTTTAACCGACAAGCCATAAACTAGAGTCTCACTAGGAGTCGTAATACTAAAACCAGTCGTCTTATAATCAAGTTTTAATGTACCACCAGTGTAGTCTTTCGTGAATGAGTCCATTTGTACAATAAGCATTTCATCTTCATATACAACATCATCCGCATTATATGTATCCCAAATTAAATCAACATCAACGAAAATGCTGCAAGAGTTTGTCATTGTTCCTCTAATGCGAATGATCTTTTTGTCTTCACGTTCTAGTCTATGTATAGCTGCTATTGCTTCATCAGTAATACGAATGTTCATGTGATCCCAACCTTTAAGTGTATTTACTTTATTATTGCAAAAAGATAAGAAATAGGGAAGTAAATGGGATTGTAATAAAAAAAACGAGCAAACAAATTTGTTTGCTCGTTTTGCTATACTCTATTTTAGTTCACATTTATCAAGTGGAATTACTTTCGTTTTCTTAGTAAATTTATATCCTAACCATAGTACTAAGAAGAGTGGTAAACCGATGTAAGAAACGAGTACACCGTTCCAGTCGATAGATGCTCCTGTAAATGCTCCGTAGTTTTGACCTAAAATAACGATAACACAAAGTGCAAATGCAAAGATTGGACCGAACGGGAACCATTTCGCTTGATAGGGTAAATCTTTTAAATCTTTCCCTTGTGCAATATAGGCTTTACGGAAACGGTAATGACTAATAGCAATCCCTACCCAAGCAATAAATCCTGACATCCCAGAAGCATTTAATAACCAAATGTATACAACACCGTCACCGAATAAAGAAGCGATGAAAGCGACGCTACCAACTACTGATGTTGCGATTAATGCGTTAACAGGTACACCGCGGCTATCTAATTTCCCTAAGAACTTTGGTGCTTTTCCTTGGCGAGCTAAATCCCAAAGCATACGAGTTGATGCATACATTCCAGAGTTACCAGCAGAAAGTACTGCAGTTAAAATGACAGCGTTCATAACAGAAGCAGCGAAGGCAACGCCCGCTTTTTCAAATACAAGTGTAAATGGACTTACTGTAACATCACTTGCTGCAAGGCTTTCAGTCGTATAAGGAATTAATAAACCGATAACGAGAATTGCTAAAATATAGAATAATAAAATGCGCCAAAAGATAGAACGAATTGCTTTCGGAATATTGCGTTCTGGATCAGCAGTTTCACCAGCAGCTACTCCCAATAATTCAGTTCCTTGGAATGAGAAACCAGCTGCCATAAATACACCGATAATTGCCATGATGCCGCCATTAAATGGTGCATCTGCAACAGTGAAGTTTTTAAAACCGACAGCTTCGCCGCCCATAATTCCAAAAATCATCATAAAACCGACAATTAAAAAGATAATAATAGTAACTACTTTAATAAGTGCGAACCAATATTCAGATTCACCAAAACCTTTAACAGATAAATAGTTTAAGAGAAAAATAATAGCTAAACAAAGTCCACTCCAAATAAGAGAAGGGGTATCTGGGAACCAAAATTTCATAATTAATGTTACGGCTGCTAGTTCAGCAGCGATCGTAATCGCCCAGTTATACCAATAGTTCCATCCAAGTGCAAAGCCAAGTGATGGATCAACAAATTTTGTTGCATAAGTGCTAAAAGATCCAGTAACAGGCATGTAAGCTGCGAGTTCTGCTAAGCTTGTCATTAAAAAATAAACCATAATTCCAATTGCGGCATATGCGACTAATGCACCGCCAGGACCAGCTGAATGGATAACACCACCACTGGCAAGAAATAATCCGGTACCGATTGTACCACCGAGAGAAATCATCGTAAGGTGACGAGATTTTAATCCGCGTTTTAATTCACCTTGTCCTTGTGTAGTTTGCGTTTTAGAGGTAGATTGATTTGTTGCGCTATTCATGTTCAACACTCCTTTTCTTGTAGGTTAGGAAGGAGCGGGGGAGAAAAATACAAAAAACCGCCAAAGGAATTAGGCGGAACGTTTCACAAATAACCACCCCATCATACCCTTCCGTTAAGATAGCACACCACGTTTACACGGTAATTTTGTAAACGTGACAGTTCTGTTCCTTTCGGAGACAGCCCCAGCTCATATTTCCAGAGAAGAAATATAAACTTCGGCAACTTTTCCTTTCAAACGGAGTCAGTGACATTCGCTGTGTCTCGTCCATTTTACTTTTAAAAGTCGCAACCTCTACCTCATCGGATTGATGAGGATTTATATATTGCTAAGATATTTAATATATGGCAATTGTAATGACTTTCTGAATATATTGCAAGGAATTTTGTTAGGAAAAGTCAAAAAATATCGGTTATTGTATAGGAAACGCTTGCATAACTCCACCCGAACCTACTATTATGTAGCAATAAGCAAAGAAAAAATTGTTATACAAATGTTTCGCAAAAAATATTGAAAAACCCTTTAAAATTAAAAGAAAATTCAGAAAATATAATTCGACATAACTATCAGAAGGGGATTATTCCTTAAATTCGTTTCAAAGAATAAGTATAAATTCGGTAAATAGAGTGAAAATTCTTTTTGTTTCTGGTAAAATTGAGATATTGTTTAATTGAAAAGGGGATATCATTATGAAATTAGAAACGGAAAGATTACATATAGTACCGTGTACAGAAGAATGGATTCAAATTGCGGATAATCAAGGATACAATAGTGGTCCGCATATTGTAGGACATATAGAAAATGTGAAACGAGATGCGGCTTCATTACCGTGGGGACCGAGGTATGTTATTCGGAAAGAGGATGATGTTGTTCTAGGTGATATAGGATTTAAAGGGAAACCAAACGAGGAACATACGGTAGAAATTGGTTATGGATTTATTGAGAAATATTGGAATAAAGGGTATGCAACAGAAGCAGTTAGTGAATTAATGAAATGGGCTTTTCAAACAGGGGAAGTGGAAACGATTATAGCGGAGACACTCCTTGATAACTATAGCTCCATTCGTGTATTAGAGAAATTACATATGAAAAGAGTAAATAGTACTGAAACGATGGTCAATTGGAAAATAGAAAAATAAAAAATACCGCTCGAAGTAAATCGGGCGGTATTATTATTAATTATGGTAGCATTTGTTTTTGATCTTTCGGATAGCCGGCTGTCGATACGTTAGAACGATTGGAATGATTACGAACAGCAATAAAAATAGATATAATAACGACAAGACCAACTGCAACGTAAGAAAGTGAAATAATAGTTGGATCTACTTTAAATATAGTAAGCAGTGTACGTATATTCGTAAAGATAATAAGTCCGCCAACGAGTACGCCAAGTAAATGAGAAGGAACGATGCGTACTAACCATGCGGCGATTGGTGCGGCAACAATACCACCAAGCATGAGGGCAAATACCCAAACCCAGCTTACTTGTTCCCAGCCAAGTGAAATGAAAAAGCCAATCGTTGCAGCGAGTGAAACAGGAAATTCACTCGTATCTACAGATCCAATAACTTTTCTAGCTTCATTTCCTCTTGCAAGAAGAACAGGTGTCGTAATCGGCCCCCAACCACCGCCGCCAGTTGAATCGACGAATCCAGCGAATAAGCCAAGTGGTACAAGTTGTTTAGCAGACATACGCTTATTTGAAGAAACAATTTGTTTTTGAATGATGAATCGTAATAAAATATAAACCCCTAAAGTAAATAAAAATATGGAAATGTACGGTTTAATTACATCACCAGGTAAATTGCTTAAAAAACATGCCCCAATAAATGCGCCAATTGCTCCTGGTAATGTAAGTCTGGAAACTGTATATTTATCAACGTTTCCAAATTTGATATGAGATGCACCAGAAGCGGCGGTTGTAACGACTTCAGCTAAATGAACTGATGCGGAAGCTACAGCTGGTGCGATACCAAACATTAATAATAGTGAGGTAGACGTTACCCCGTACGCCATACCAAGTGCGCCATCAATCAATTGAGCGAAAAATCCAATAATAGCAAAGACAATTAATTTCTGCATAAATAATCCCCCTGTAATAATAAATGAAAAAGACACTTTTCCCGTATGAGAAAAGTGCCTTTGGTTTTTCCAATCAGCAATAATTAAATTTGTTTTATTATAATACACATTAATCGTATAAATCAACTTGGTTTTAAAGTTTTTTGAATTGAACGAAAGAAAAATAAAATATACAATAAAAGGATGGAGAGAAAGGGGAGAAAGACTATGTTAGCATTTGATCATCTCGTTCACGCAGTGCATTGTACACCGGAGGAAGCAACAAAACAAATGCAGGAGCATGGATTTCATACTGCATTAGGCGGTGAGCATACGACTTGGGGTACTTGGAATAGTTTATGTTATTTTGATTTATCATATATAGAATTTTTAGCAGTTCAGCATGAAGAAAAAGCGAAAGAAGCAGAAAATCCATTAGTACAAGAAACAGTGGTGAAATTAAAAAATGGAGAAGGGATGCTACAAATCGCAATTCGAACAGATGCAATTGAAGAACTAGCAGTTAAATTTAGTAAGCACGGCTTACATACGATAGGACCATTTGAAGGGAAACGGATGAGAAAAGATGGCCGGCTTTTAGAATGGAAAATGTTATTTGTAAAGCAAGAAGAGAATGGACCGAAATTACCATTCTTTATACAGTGGAATGAAACGGATGAAGAAAGAAGAAACGATTTACGTAAAATAGGGACGATCACTGAACATAAAAATAAAGTACAAGAAATTGAAACGATTCATTATACGGTGAAAAATGTTCGAGAAACAGTGCGGAAATGGAAAGAAGTAATGGAGCTAACTGCAAATTCAATCATACAAAATGAAGAATGGAATGCTGAGTGTCAAAGTGTATCGTTTGGTGATGTTCATGTGCAGTTTTGTGAACCAGTTGGAGAAGGGCTAGTACTAGAACGTTTGAAGCATCATGGCGAATATCCATTTGCAGTGGAGTTTAAAGGGGAAAATAAACGAGAGTATGAAGTGTTAGGTAGTTTGTTCGTATATTAATAGAGGTGAGTTTTGTGGAAGAAATGTTAAGAGAGATAGAAAGAAAACTAGAGTGGTCACGTATTGTAAAATGTACAGCTATTACAAAAGGTTTTTCACATGAAGAGAAGTATAAAATTGACCTAGAGAATCGAGAAACTTATTTTGTAAAAGTGTGTGATTCTTCTAATTATGAACGAAAACAAGAAGAATATATGTATATGAAACAATTGGAGTTATTACATATTCCAACGCCGCAGTTAATTCATTTCATAAAACTTGAGGGATTAAATAAATGTGTTCAAGTATTTGAATGGACCCAAGGTGTAAATGGTCAAGAGAGCTTAAGCAAGCTATCGGTGGAAGAACAGTATAATGCAGGAAGAAAAGCAGGGGAAATATTAAAGAGAATTCACTCGATAGAAAGAGAAAGTGCAAGTAATAAATGGGAAATATTTAGGTGGAATAAGTATGAAAGGTACATAGAGGCATTAGCAGATTATGAGGTGAATTTTCTGGATTTGAAGCCAGTATTAACCTTTGTAGAAAATCATAAAGACTTATTGAAAAATCGGCCTATCACATTTTTACACGATGATTACCACCCAGCAAATAGTATGATTCATAATAATGAATTTATCGTTATCGATTTTAGTGGATATGATTTTGGCGATCCAATACACGATTTTTATAACGTAGCGATTTTTACTACAAGAATAAGCAAACCATTTGCGGTTGGACAAGTTCACGGTTATTGCGGAGGCGATCCGTCAATCCACTTTTGGAAACTGTATTCATTATATGCAGCGATGACATTCCCAGCGGATATCGTATGGACAAACCGAACTACACCACATTTAGTAGAGGATATGAAAGAAAGATTGAACCGAATTATAGAAGATCATAATCATTTTTCATCTTATATTCCAAAATGGTATCAATCACAACATGAGGATATAATAAACAATAAATAACGGAGGGATTCATTTGGATAAAATTGCGGTAATTTCAGATATACATGGTAATATTCCGGCATTAGAATCAGTACTGAAAGATATTAAATTAAGAGGAATTGAACGTATTATTTGTCTTGGAGATTTAGTAGGAAAAGGTCCGCATTCTAGCGAAGTAATTGAAATCGTTCGTAAAGAATGTGAAGGAACCGTAATGGGAAACTGGGATGATTTCATTACAAAACCGACTGAATTTGAAGCGTTAAAATGGCATCAAAAACAATTGTCAGAAGAACAAAATGAGTATTTAAGAAGCTTACCATTTTCAATCGAGTTTTATATGAGTGGGAAACTGATTCGTATGTTCCACGCTTCACCGAGAAGTTTGTATGAAAGAATTCAACCACATGCAACAAGAGAAGAGCGTATTAGTATGTTCGAAAATAGTGAGCTCACAGAGAATATAGAAGGGGAAAGAAAACCAGATGTCGTTTGTTACGGTGACGTTCATCAGGCGTATGTGCAAAATTTTAGAGGGAAAACGTTATGTAATGCTGGTAGTGTAGGTAATCCACTTGAAATTACACAAGCTTCCTATTTAATTTTTGAAGGAACATACAATGAAAAAGAAGCAGCAAGCTTTTCCATTCAACTCGCACGTGTACCATATGATATTGAACTAGCCATCAGACTAGCAGAAGAACTCGATATGCCAGAAATTGAAGAATACAAACAAGAGTTACGGACGGCTTTATATCGAGGGTTTAAGGGGAAATAAGGAAAATATAAATCAATAAAAATATATCTATCATAACTTAAAATATATCAACGATTTTTTTAAATATATCGATTTACCAACAAATAGCAATGAATTTAATTTACTGCAATTATATTATGTAAACAATATACAGGAGGGAATGTCATGCTCCGAAAACAATACATGAAAGAAATTGCTGATCATATTTTAAATTTAAATTTAACTCATCCAACAAGAGTTGGAGTGAGTGGTATTACAGCTTCAGGAAAGACAACATTTGCAAACGAACTGGCAGAGGAAATGAAAAATCGGGGAGTACAAGTAATACGCGCCAGCATTGACGATTTTCATAACCCTAGAGTGATTCGCTATACACAAGGCAAAGAATCAGCAAGAGGGTATTATGAAGATGCACACGATTATACAGCTTTCAAAGAAAGGCTATTAAAACCTTTAGGACCTAACGGGAATTTACAGTATGAAACGATTTCTCATAACTTAATAACGGACATCCCTGTACATAATACGCCGCTAGTGGCCTCGCCAAATATGGTGCTAATAGTAGATGGAACATTTTTATTGAAAAAAAAATTGAGTATCTATTTGACTATAAAATTTTCATAGATACAGATTTTGAGATTGCGAGAAAACGTGGTGCAGAGCGCGAGACTGAGGCTTTTGGAAGTTATGAAGAAGCAGAGAAAATGTTTATAAACAGATATCATGCGGCTTGTAAGATGTATATAGATGAGCATAATGCGAAAGAATGTGCAAATGTTATATTTCAGAATAGTAATTTTGATGATCCGGTAGTTGTATTTAAAGGAATTTAAAATCTTTTATATAACAAAAAGTTCGTGAAAGGGGATGCGTCGGGTGGATAAAAAAGATAATCCGAACGATTGGCCTGTATGGGCGAATGAGTCAGTAGAGATAGTTAATGCAAATCCTGATTGGCAAGATAAAGGCCGATATGAAGAACAGCAACTTTATGAACTGCTTACTCCTCTCGGTATTAGCAAAGTAATACATATAGGAAGTACATCCATACCTGGTTTACCTGCAAAACCTATCATTGATCTAATGGCTGAAACAGACTCATTTGATAGAGTGCTCGATATTTCAGCAAAATTGGCTATATATGATTGGCATTATGTAGGCCCGGAATTAGATGAAAGACCTTGGAGAAGGTTCTTTGTGAAAGTGAAGAATAATAGGCGTGTAGCTCATCTGCATTTGATGGTTAAAGGAACTGAACGATGGGAGCAACAACTTTTATTTCGTAACCGCTTACGAGAAAATCCACAATTAGTTTATGATTATTCAAATCTAAAGCAAGAGTTAGCTAAAAAGTTTAACCAAGATAGAGAAGCGTATACAAAAGCTAAAACAGAATTTATTAAACAAGTTCTAAAATGATTCAACTTTTGATTGTAACTACGTTTGAATACAAATGAAAAAACATACTTTATTTTATAATTTAAACTTATATAAAATGCATGTAAACAAAGTGAGAAGCTTTGGTGTTCCAATGTATTTCCTTTTATTTCTCGGGAGAAATTTATATAATTGAATCAAGTTCATAGAAAGATAGGGACTAAAACTATATTAAAAGTCGACTTAATTTATGAGGGGAATTACAGGGGATAAGGCGAAAATAAGTTAAAAAACGTAAAAAGGGGACAGGGAATATAATGACAGAAGTGCTAGAACTAAAAGAAGAATTACAACAAATTCAAAATAATAATTATGCTGTGCCAGAAGACGTAGACGCATATCCATATGCACAGTGGATGTTAGATTATATCGGATCACCTGATGCTGAATTACGTGATGATTTGATTTATAGTACGCTTCACAAATGGATTACAAATGATGTATTTAGACAAAAAGAATTACGAGGATTAATGTTACAAGCAATTAGTCCTGATTATTTATTTTATAAAATTGGTGAAAAGGGCACAGATTCTGTTTTTAAACGTGCGTTCTCTGTTTTAATTCCACCACTTATTTTATCTGTTCATGAAAGAGAACCATTGTTATCTGAAGAACAACTGTACAGTGTAGCAGAACAAGTTCTGGAATATGTCTATTTAGAAGAAGATGTAAGGGGGTACGTAGAAGGAAAAGGCTGGGCGCATTCTACTGCACATGCGGCAGATGCACTAGATGCTTTAGCACGTACAATACAAAATCGTGAGTTTTCATATGCAATACTAGCTGCTGTTCGTCAGAAGATTCGATTGAATGACTACGTATACATACACTTTGAGGATGAGAGATTAGTAACGCCAATTATGTCGTTGCGTAACCAAAATATTTTAACTGAAGAAGAGTGGAGCAATTGGCTACATAGTATAGCAATTGTTGAAGATATCCCACATCCTCAACATGATATTTTAGTACAAAATATTAGAGCTTTCTTAAGAAGTTTATATTTCAGAGCTTTAGAGAAAGAGGGCGCTACTGCCTTTACAGATGATATATTGGAGACTTTGGAGAAATTGCGTAGGTATTAAAAATGACCAATACTTTAGAAACAAAGAGAAAATAATAATTTTCAAAAATTTATTAGAAATTTATTTTTACATTGTACCCTTTCAGTATAAGTTGAAAGGGGTGTCAAATGAAAAAATTATTGAAGATAGGAAAGATTATATTTTTTGTGTGTATTAGCATTATTTTTCTTGGAATAGGCGCTGTATTTATATATCATAACTATCAATTAAGAATGGAATCGAAATTAATTAATAATGAAGGTGAACTTGTTAATTTCAATAATAAAAATGTGAATGTTTATAATGAGGGGAGCGGGAAGGATACGTTTGTATTTATGGCCGGATCTGGAATTGCCGCTCCTGTTTATGAATTGAAAGGCCTATATAGTAAATTTTCGAAAGAAAACAAGATTTCTGTAATTGAGAGAGCTGGTTATGGATACAGTGATGTTTTTCATGATGATAGAGATATTGATAAGATATTAGAACAAACGAGAAAAGCGCTTATTAGAAGTGGAAATAAACCTCCCTATATTTTAGTGCCACACTCTCTATCGGGTATAGAGGCTATTTATTGGGCACAAAAATACCCAAGTGAAGTAAAAGGGATTATTGCGTTAGATATTGGTTTACCTAATCAGTACGTAACTCATAAAATAGACGAGGTTGATTCATTAAGAATAAAAGGAATGAATATTTTAACGAAAATTGGTTTTCAGCGATTAGTTCCTTCTATTACTTATAATCCCGAAGTAATTCAGCAATCCTTTTTAACCGAACAGGAAAAAAATATTTATAAAGCGCTCTCATATAAACAAGCTTTTAATGATGATATGAAGCAAGAACTTTTACAAAGTTACAATAACAGTAACAAATCTAATTCCTTATCATTCCCAAAAGAAACACCAATTTTATTTATAGATGCGATTGCTAGGGAAAATAAAAACTCGAAATATACAAAGCAAAAAAACAGAGATTATGAGGAGTTTGCTAGCAAGTTATTGATAGCTGATGTGAAAAAAATTGAAAGTACACATAGTATTTATTTACACGCTCCTGATGAAATATACAAACTTGCTACGGATTTTATTAATAATAAAGTAGTGAAGAACTAAGCTATTGTTATTTTAGTGATGGAAGGTCTACATAATGAAAGAATATAACATATTAATTGTTGAAGATGATTTGATGATAGGAGATTTATTACAAAAAATTTTGCAGCGTGAGAAGTATAAAGTGTATTGGGAAAAAGAAGGAAAGAATGTTCTTGATGTAATTCATGAAATAGATTTAGTCATAATGGATGTTATGTTACCAGGTGAAGATGGTTATCAAATTACAAAGAAAATAAAAAATCTAGGATTAAATATTCCAATCATATTTCTATCAGCTCGGAATGATATGGATAGTAAACTAAAAGGTCTTATCATTGGAGAAGAATACATGATAAAACCTTTTGATCCTCGAGAATTATTGTTAAGAATTCAGAAAATGTTAGATAATCAATATGGTACTTTCACGCAAATTAAACATTTATTTATAGATGCAGAATATAAAAGGGTTTTCATTAATGGTTTGCGTGATGAAGTTGTGTTTACAGCGATTGAGCGTAAAATATTTTTCTATTTGTATGAAAATAGGGATAGAATTCTAACAAAAGAACACTTCTTTGATTACTTATGGCAACTCGAAGATAGAAATCAAAATATCATGAACGTACATATAAAGAAAATTAGGACCAAAATCGATGATAAAACAGGTAACATTATTCAGAACATATATGGAGAAGGGTATAGATTAAATACCTTTATGAAGAAATGAAATTAAAGAAGAAATATCAGTTACTACTATTCTCCGCTATTGTTAGCGTACCACTGTTATTGTTGTCGATTAGTATCTTTGTATCAGTTATTTATAATGTTGTCTTTAAAACTAAAAACAAAAACATTCCTTTTCACGAATCCTTTGCATATCCTACTATGTTAATCATATTTTTATTATCACTATTAGTATTAGCTTTTTTATTTTCAAAATCGATTAACTCATTATTAAATAAAATTAATGTATTAAATCAAACGATTCGAGATTTAGCAAGTGATAAAAAAATCCCTAATATAATAGATGTCAAAATCGATGATGAGATGGGGGAACTGATTAAATCAGTAAACTTGCTTATAGAAAGAACGACTTATCGAGAATTAGAACTACAACAACAGGAACAAATAAAAAAAGAATTATTAAATAAATTACGGCATGATATTAATACACCCTTAACTGCGGTTAGATTACAATTATATTATTTAGAAGGTGAGTACGAGGAACAAGCACCAGTACTTGAATCACTGTATGAGCAGATACAATATATAAGTAATTTAACTAACGAATTTAATATTCAATCTACAGAGACCTTAGAGAATACTTATATTGTGAACGATGAAGTGAATATACATAATTTAATAGAAAATATGATGAAAAAATGGAGCTATTTGTATAGCATTCATAAAATTGAATTAGTATATAATCCACAAGATAAAGAGTTGATATGGGATAGTAATGAGTTATGGATTCAAAGGCTATTCGATAATATTTTTCAAAATGTGCTTAAACATTCACAAGCTAAAAAACTCAAAATCATTATAGATGAAGATATTGTTTCCTTTAGAGATAATGGAATTGGCTTTGATATAAATGTCAAAGGAACGGGAATAGGATTAAAAAATATTGAAGGTATATCAAAGATGTTCAATATAAAATACACTTTACAATCAAATAGTGAGGGGACGATGCTTTCTTTTAAAAACACTCAAAAAAATATATAAATTTCATTTTGAATTTCTAGTTTAAGTTTTATTAATAACGCCTATCATGTCGTTACGGAACCCAAACCTTTTTACTGAAGCAGAGGGGGATACTGCCTTTACAGATGGTATATTGGAAACTTTGAAGAAATCGCGTAGGTTTTAAAGAAGGGGGAATATTTGGTCCATCACTCGATCCCATCATAAATGAGCATTTCAGCAAAGAATAAGAATTAAAAAAACGATCTTTTCTGTAGGTTCCTACAAAAAGGATCGTTTTTGTATTTAAATTGAAATTTCAGACTAAATAAGATTGCTGTTAAAATAGAATGTTGATTTCTGCCGAGTGCTTTGGAATTTATGCAGTACTTCTGTCTTTTCGAGAAGATTTCTTTCTTCAAGTTTTGTTGCAATAAAACGATATATTACTTTTATTAGACTAGAAAAGAGCACTTCCATTATGAAAGTAAATATTTTTGGTTGCTTTTTGCAGATACGATTATATGAGTCTAAAAAAGCATAGTTTTTGTAAATTCAATATTTGCTTTAGAGAATTTTTGGATCTCAGAATGTCCAAGATTTAAAGATTATTTACATCTATTTTAATTTTTTTGCACCAGAACTGTTTATACTATTTGTAGGATTTTCTGCTTTTTTGTCGAATATACTTAATCCAAGGAGGGACATTACATGATTATTAAAGATTATTTCATCAATCTTTCTATTTTTTCTCTATTAGTTAGCGCAGCAATATTTATTCAAGTGTTTACGATTCATTCCAGGCGATATTTTGAAAAATTCTATGGAGGGATTATCGCAGTTACTTTGATGTTCTTTTCTTTTCCGTACATGGGATTTTCCTACGATCTTAGAGTTGTTCCTCTTATTTTATCTTTTATTTACTTTGGTCGCATTGCTGGTTGGATTACATTAATTAGCATTATTATAATGCGTATCCTTTACATTGGTGGGTATTGGGAGCCACCTGTGATTGCATATTTAAGTATGAGTATCCTATTTGCTACTTTTAAAACATATTTTAAAAACCTTCATCCTTTTAAAAGTGCATCTTTATATTTTTCTGTTTTTGTGGGAATAAAGTGGTTAGTTGGTTTATGTTTTAATACTACATTGCTTTACACTGGAGGCTTATTATATATAGCTTTAGGACTTCTAATCGGGCTCTTTCTTATGGAAGCTTACCAGAGATTGTATTATTTAACACAAGATTTATCTAAAATAAATCGAGAATTAATTAAATCGAAGCAAGAACTCACAGATACCGTACATGAACTTCAAGGCGGGATTTTTAAATTTAAAAAAGTGGGTAAGCACTTTATACACACTTTATGTGATGGGCAGTTTTATTATCAAAAAGGATTTTATTCTGAACAGGTGGTAGGAAAAAGCTTACGCACTATTGATGCTTCTATTGTTCCTCCACATTTAGTTCCACAATTGATGAAGCATTATCTTCAGGCATGGGAAGGAAAAGAAATTATATTCGAATTACCCTGGCCAAATGATAAAACTATTATTCTTATTGCGCTTAGGCCGATTAAACGAAATGGACAAGTTATTGAAGTTGTTGGTTCTACAGTCGATATAACCAAAAGGAAAAAGGTAGAATCAGAATTAAGAGCTACCAAAGAATTACTGGAATCGTTTATAAAGCATAATGTAGATGCTATTACCATATCTGATCGAGAAGGGCATATTTTACAAGCCAATAAAGCTTATGAAAAGATATTTGGGTGGTCATCACAAGAAATCATAGGTAAGAGATTACCTTGTGTACCAGATTTCTTAATGGATGAATCACTTGAAAATATCCAGAAAATTCTAACAGAGGAATCCATAGTTACTAGATTAGAAACGATTAGACAACGTAACGATGGAAGTCTTCTTGATGTCAGTCTGACAGTTTCTCCTATACTAGATGTAAGAGGAAATGTGATAGCTTTATCAGCAATATGTAGAGATATTTCTGAAAGAAAACAAGCAGAAAGAGAAAGGCATCGATTACACCAACAATTAAGAGATAGTGAAATGAAGTACCGTGCACTAATCGAACAAGCAACTGACGCAGTATATGTAGTAGAGCTGAATGAAGATCATGTTCCAAGTCGATTTATTGAGGTAAACCCTGTTGGGTGTAAAAGATTTGGGTATAGTAGAGAAGAACTGCTCTCGTTGCCATTTCCAAGTGTTGTACCACAAGATTCTCGATTGATCGTAAGGTTACTAGAAAAAATTAGAGAGGGACAAACTTCCTTCACTTTGCAAGATGAATATGTTTTTCCAACAAGAAAAATAATAACAACTGAGTTTAGTGTCCGTGTTTTTAACTTAAATGGTAAAATAGTTTTCCTAAGCATTTCTCGTGATATTACTGAACGGTTAAAAACAGAAGAATTACTACGAAAATCTGAAAAACTTGCTGTCGTAGGACAATTAGCGACTGCAATGGCTCATGAAATTAATAATCCATTAACCGCAATGAAAGGGTTTATGCAATTACTAAAATCAACGGGAAATGAGAATGATCAGGGTTATATAAATATAGTATCATCAGAGATTGAGCGTATAGAAAGTATTACAAATGAATTTATGGCGGTAGCTAAACCACAGGTGGTAAAGATACAACCTAATGATATTGGTGTGCTAATGGATCAAGTTTTGACGCTACTGCAACCTCAAGCAATGATGAATAATATACAAATTAGAATCGATTTTACACCTGATATTCCATTGATTCCATGCGAAGGAAATCAATTAAAACAAGTATTTGTTAATATTTTAAAAAATGCAATTGAATCCATGCCAACGGGAGGCGAAATTCTGATTCAAATTGATAAACTTGATAATGATCAAATAATCATTCGTTTTATGGATCAAGGGTGTGGAATTTCAAAAGAACGTATACCATATCTAGGAGAACCTTTCTACAGTATTAAGGAAGAGGGCATTGGTTTAGGATTAATGATCTGCTATAAAATTATCGAAACACATCACGGAAAGGTATTTATTGAGAGTGAAATAAATAAAGGAACAACGGTTGAAGTTACTCTCCCTATTTGTACCATTCAAAATTAATATATTTCCTTACAAAAATTCTCTAAAGAAATTTATAAAAATATAATGCTATTTTCGTCTAATGAAATAGAAAAAGCGTATAAGGTACTTTAAAATTCAAAGTGTTTATATGAACAAAATAAATAAACAATAGAATGGAATTATGAATGGACATTGTCTTAGGAAGTGCTACGTTACTAACACGAGGTGCTTATGTATATGCAATTATGGATTACGGTATAATAGATGAATATAGTAAAGAAGCCTAGCTAAAGACTAAAGAAACAGCTAATCAAGCAACTATTAATCACTTTAAAACAGAAAAAAATATGGATGTTGTCATTACTAAGATTGGTTTCTCAGGAGAATATGCGACACCTGAGATTTAATTAGAGAGACATGTCTCTGGCAATGAAAAACAAAAGATTTCTGCTACTGTTAATTCTTCAGAAGATTATTGAGTTAAAGCCACAGTTAAAAACTAAATTTACTAACTGCTCTTTTTAAGTTTCCTGAATAGGCCTCACTATACTTTTAATGGTTCTGATGCAAAAAAATTCTAAGACTCTTGCAAGCAAAGTCCTGAATTTGGATTAGCTATTGCAAAATCATTGATTGAAATGCACAAGAGATAAAATGGTGAGAGGGGGCGCGCAGACGGCAAGCAGGGTAGTGAATTTTGGTTTACGCTTCCCATCGCATCAGAAAAAATAAGACCGCTGAAAGACTTTTGTAATATTTATGTTATAAAAATGAAAGACCTTCTTGCTAACATACTACTACACAGTATGTTACAGGAGGCTTTTTACTTTATGAAAAGAAAATATGTATGGTTTATAGGCGGTTTGATAATTGTAATGGGGGTTTTATGGTCATTGTTCCGACCAGAGAAATTATTTATTGATAAGCAAGTGAATGAAGCATTGCCACAAACAGAAGTACAATCAAATGAAACAAAGCAACAAAGTGATCGAGTAATAAGTGAAGGAAGGTTTCAAAATGGTGTTCATGAAACAATTGGAACGGCAACAATTCATCAATTAGCGGATGGAAAACGTGTTTTACGACTTTCTGATTTTAAAACATCTAATGGGCCGGATGTGCGAGTTGTATTAGTTCCTACGAATCGTTTGAAAAATAATGAAGACGTGAAAAACTATCAGTATATTGAATTAGGAAAATTAAAGGGAAATGAAGGAGACCAAAACTACGAAATTCCTGAAGGGATAGATGTAAGTGCATATGGTTCGGTTTCTGTTTGGTGTAAGAGGTTTAATGAAAACTTTGGTGCTGTTTATTTTAAGAAGTAAATATGGACTTAAAAGTGGGTTTGTGTAACACATGTATAATTTTATAGAGAAAGAAGACGATTAAATACCAAATAACAGTAACCAATAGATTTAGGAATTAATAGTACTTGTTTTTTATTTGGATAGATACGAAATATATATGCCTGCTTCACTAATATGGTGTGCACCTCATTTTTAAATAGGATGCCTACAATATCTTTCTATTCATGATAATGGTTGCGGGTTTGATATTCAAAGGCTGGATCGACCAGGATTCCCTTTTGGTGAAAATGATTCCAGAGGGTTTATGATGGGATCATTTTTAGCAAACGTACAATCAGATGTGGGAGGAGTGGCAATCGTTTGCATCGGGTGTGGCTTGGATCAATCATTGCATTGGCTACAATTCGAATATGGGGAGAAATAATTCCACGTGCAATCCTGCTCATTTTGCATGGATAATGTGTATCACCCTAGTGTTTGTAATTCCTGATGTCCGGGTATTACAGAATTTCGCTTATTCATTCATGCTACATTTTCAACTCATTGATTGGCCTGTTATAAATCAACTTCTATGTACGGTAGGAGGATTATTATGGGGAGCGACAGCACATTGGTTTATCAGCAACGGAGTCGGGGAGCATGTGTGAATTGTGGGCGTCAAAATGAATAGTAATATTAAGTATATAAAAAAGAGAAGAACTCACCAATGTTCTTCTCTCTTTTTATATGTAATTAGGGTTTCCATAACTGTAGATATGGATGGTGTAAATTAATGGATGAATAATTTACTCTTAAAATTATAACAGAACAAATAAAGATTTTGATATGTAATATTGCATCTTATAACCAACTTTTATACTGTTATAATGATAGAGATAAATTCTACAGCATTTTTCGAAGTACTAAATAGCAAATGAACATGAAATTTCTCGTAAATAAAAAAGGAAGAGAATTATAAAAATTCCCTTCCTTTTTTATATGTTCATAGATTTAGTGATATAGAAGAGATGTCCGGATTAAATTTCAACTACATAATTCTTCCGAATATCCAAATAAAAGGAATCAAAAATACTAACACATTTAATAGTATCCCGATTTTCGCTCCGATATTTTTATCTACTACATAGGAAAAAATAGCTAAGATAAATCCAATTGGACAAAGAAATACAGGTAAAAGTATAGAGGCTCCAACAAATTCAGTTAAAATAATTTTGTATGCAACATTAACAATAGATAAAATCAATAAAACCGGTATTAAAATCGGTATAATTGTGCCTATTCTATTTTTCTTTATCATAATATCCTCTTTTTTATTCAAATAAAATACATTGACCTATAAATAGAAAAGAAAAAACACTGTTATTAAGCTAGTGTTTTTTCTTTTCTTCCTACTTGATAAGAAGTTTATAAATAATAAATTATTGCTGATAAGATAAATACAAATAATACATAGTTAAATATTTTCGCTGTGCCATTCATTATTTTCACTATATTACTTAATAATCCAATTGTACAAAGACTGAATATCACCATTGTGGATCCTATAAAGTCAATTGAATAACATTGATATATAGATGTTATATTTTAAATAATTTATATAAAATTACAATAATTTAATGTGAATTATTTTCGTATCAAAGGGTACACCTTTTGAAGTGGCGTGATTTCTATGAAAAACAATGTGTCAAAAAGTTGGAGATAACATTTTGAAGTAGGGGTACCTCCACATGCCCATCAACCTAGCAGAAGAGCTTGTCCCAAAAATGATAAAAACGAACTTTGTTTCTACAAAAGACATAAAACAATAAACACGTACTTCATATTTACTTTTGTTGTGGACGATAAAAAGCATCTACCAATTGATTATACTCGCTTCTTGAAATTTCTTTATTATATAGTTTAATTAATAACTCTTTATGCGCCTTCGAAAACGCTATTTTATCAATAAATTTTGGATACATACGATCATTTTCTCCCTGTCTGATAAATTATTCTGTTGAATTCCTTCTATTTCCCTGAATATTTTAAAAAATAAACCAACAATGTTTTATGAAATATTACATATCGAAATGATTGGACATTTTATAAGCGCTTACTATTACGAAAATGACAACAACCCTTCATTTCTCCTATGAAGAGGGTGAAGCAAAAACATTAAACTATTATATTTAAAGTTTAATCTACATGAATCGACATGGAAAGACTTTTTTAGACGAAATTATACATAATTTTATGTAATTGTACATATCCAAATAAAGTAAAAATGTATTTAAAGTATCATTGGTCTTAATATCTCATGGCACTGGTGGTTCACCATTAGTTTATCGAACGATTGCTCGTCACTTGGCTCGTAACGGATTTGTTGTGGAAATGCTTGAGCATCCATTCAATAATCGAAACGACAATACAGTGGAAGGTACAGTCGATAATCTAACTATTAGGCCAAAACATATTTCTATGGCGATTGATTGGTTCTTTAATAGTGAAGATTTTACAAAGGTTTTAAAACCTGATTCTGTTTCAGTCATCGGACATTCTATGGGAGGATACACAGCATTAGCAGCATCAGGAGGAATATCAACCTCTTTCCCTTATGAGTCTTTTGATGAGAAATCTCATCTTATCAATGTTACACCTGATTACAGAATAAAATCTTTAGTTCTTTTAGCGCCAGCTTCAGTTTGGTTTAAAACAAAAGGGGCTTTGGAAGGCATAAACATCCCTATTTTGATACTTGTTGGGGAGAAAGATCGATTTACACCTTATTTTCATGCGGAAATTATATTGAACGGGATAACTGACAGTACTAAAATTCAACATAAAATAGTTGAGAACGCAGGACATTTTTCGTTTCTTAGCCCGTTTCCAAAAGAAATGACGAATGCGTCTTTTCTTCCGTCGCAAGATCCACCTGGTTTTAATCGAGAATATTTCCATCATGAACTAAATGAAGAGATTACAGAATTCTTATTAAAGAATATACAATAATAAGAGACGTTTGATAAAGATTAGGACTATGTATCTGAAAAAACAATTGATTTATTCACAAAGCATTCTCGTTAAACAAATGGAACCATAAATTTTCTCATTATACTTTCCTGATCCTACATGAACATGTAGAAACTGACCACTTGGTAAAGCATACTCTAGTTGAAATTTTACACTAGCATTTTGGCTACTCCGATCCAATCCTGATATGTAGAAGCAAATTCATAAAATCTTAAAATATTTTATAATACAGTGTAAAGATATGGTGAAAATAGATTGTTTACAAAGTTGGAATTTTGCTTGAAGAACAAAATTGCTGCTGAAGTAAATAGTGGTATAAATCCTTTTAAACTATACACAATAAAAATACTGAAAAGTCTTTTCGAGGGGAGTCAATGTTGTGTTTTCTATATTTAAATTTTTAAAACAAGGACGTTATTCTATAAATGATTCGGAGAACAGAAATTCAAATGTTCAGAAAGAAACTATGGGAAATCATAATATCAGCTGTGACTTATTCCAAAACACAAATGATCTTCAAAAGCTTTTTCAACAAGCTCCTGATTTGGTAATTCGTCAATTTCAACTAGTAAATAAATCAGAAGCCGCTTTGATATACTTATCTGGATTAACAGATAAACAATCTATTCATAATAATATACTGCCCCCTTTGATGCATAACCCATTTGATGTTAGTAATGGTCTACCTGTCACAATAGGAGAAATTCAAACAATCAATACTTGGAATCAAGTCGAAAATGCTATTTTTCAAGGGGATAGTATTTTATTAATTCACGGTCAAAACACAGGGTATCAACTAAATACAAAAGGATGGCCACAAAGAGATATAACAGAACCTAGAAATGAAATATCTCTAAAAGGGACGCATCAAGGGTTTGTAGAAACATCTAGTCAGAATATAGCTTTAATACGAAGATATATTCCTAATAGAGAGTTAGTATTAAAAGAGGTTTTAATTGGAAGTAGAGGGAAGACCAAAGTATCTATTTTATATTTAAGAGATGTAGCTTCTCAAGATGTACTTAAGGAATTGGAAACTAGATTTCAAAATATTAAGGTGGACTCGATTATTAATACTGGCGAAATAATTGAATTTATTGAAGATAATCCATATTCACCCTTTCCGCAGTTTATCTTGACCGAAAGACCAGATTCAACTGTATCACACATCCTTCAGGGGAGATTCGCCATTGTTGTGGATCGAAGTCCCAATGTTTTGATTGCCCCCATAAATTTCATTTCCTTCTTTCAATGGGTAGATGACTACAACACACGTTGGTTAGTATCTTCCTCTGTTCGATTACTACGTTTTATAAGTTTTTTTATAGCCTTATTGTTACCTGCAACATATGTAGCGTTTATTTCATTTAATTATGAAGTTATTCCTGTACAGCTCTATTTATCAATTGCAGAATCGAGAGAACGCGTTCCGTTTCTTCCGGTGATAGAAGCTTTACTTATGGAGATTACCTTAGAAATGATGAGAGAGGCTGCCCTTCGTTTACCCACTCCCATTAGCCAGACCGTAGGGATTGTTGGAGGTATTGTGATTGGACAAGCTGCTGTTCAAGCAGGGATTGTGAGTAATATCATGATTATTATTGTTGCTATTACAACTATAGCTTCTTCTATTGTTCCTAATTTTGAAATGGGTTTGGCAATAAGATTACTGCGTTTTCCTATGATGTTATTAGCTGCTTTATTTGGAATTGTAGGAATTATTATCGGCTGGATGACTATAATTGCACATCTTATAAGTTTAGAGTCTTTAGGTACTCCTTATGGTAGTCCTTTGTCACCTTTTCGAATATCAGGTATGAAGGACACGTTCGTTCGCTTTCCTTTGTGGTCAATGAAGAGAAAATCTAAAAATATTACGAAGAATCACAAAGAAACCAATCCTGATAAAGGGTGAAAATATGAAAAAATATGCATATAATGACATCACTGTCATGCAATACATCTTTATTATTAATGCCTCACAAGTAGGAACTGGAATTCTGTCCCTTCCAAGGGTACTTGCAGAAAAAGCTGGAACAGATAGCTGGATAGCACTATTTATTGGTTGGTTTTGCGCTATGACTGCCAGTATTTTGCTAATTCAAACAGCCAAACACTATCCAAATGATACCTTATATGAAATTCTTATTCGATTGTTTGGGAAAATCATTGGTACCATGGTAATTATTCTTTATATGATATATTTTGCTTTTTACGCATGGACAGTTCTAATTAATGGCATGCTTTATATTAAGGGCTGGCTCCTTCCAAAAACACCCGACTATATTATTTTGTTTCTATTCTCTATTCCAACCTTTTTGGTTGCACGCAATGGTGTTCGGATAATAGGTCGATACTGCGAATTATGCTTTTATATGACAATGTGGATTCCATTTTTTTTATTCATACCATTAAAAGATAGCAATTGGTTACACTTTCTTCCAGTATTAAAGGAGGGTTGGAAACCTGTCTTTTCGGCTGTTCCGTCTACTATCTTTTCCTTTATAGGATTTGAAATTGCATTTTTTCTTTATCCTTTTTTGCAAAAAAAGCAATATGCAACGCAAGGAATTATTATAGCAAATACCTTAACATTTATATTTTATCTATTTACTATCCTTATCTGCTTTTCGTACTTCAGTCCAGATGCAATTTTAGAGTTTAATCAACCTGTACTAAACTTGCTTAAAGTTATTGAATTTCGTTTTTTAGAACGGTTTGATATGATTTTATTGGCTATTTATCTAATTGTCGTCTCTACTGCATGGATTCCTTGTGTATACGGTGCTGTATTTTGTTCTAGTCAACTAATTGGAAAACAAGATCATACTCTTCATGTAGCTATTTTATTATTGGCAGTAATTATAGTAACGTTTTGGATCCATCCCTCATGGAATGAATCTGAACTATTTCAAAAGCTTACATCGAAAGCTGGACTTGTATTAGCTTTCTTATTCCCTGTATTTTTATGGATATATAACTTAATCCACAAAAAATACTTTCGGAGGGAAGCACATTGAAGCAGAAAATATTATGCAGTGTTTTAATTCCGCTAATATTGCTCACTGGGTGTTTAGACCAAATGAATGTAGAAGATGTTACACTCACGCTTATACTGGGTTTAGATTTGGACGAAAATGATAATTTGAAAGTATACTTATCCAGTCCTGTTTTCAATAAAGAAGCCAAGATTAAAGAGGAACAATATGGTGTGAAATCTGTTACAGTGCGAAACTCTCGTGAAAAATTCGACACCATGGCTATGGCTTTGACATCGGGAAGCAAGACACAACTTATTTTGATTGGTAAGCGACTTTTAAAACAAAAGAAGTGGGCGGATTATTTAGATCCTTTTTATCGAGATCCCAAAAATACGGTTACTACAAGAATTGTTGCTGTGGATGGACCTGTTTCAGACATAATTTATTATGCTCCCAAAAATAAACCACGTCTTCCTATATATTTGGCAAAATTAATTGAGACTGCACATAGAAGAAATATTACTGTAAAAACTACTCTTCAAGATTTTCATAACCAAACAAAAGAAAAAGGAATGACGGCGAGTGTTAGCGCACTTAAAAAGAATAACAATATAAAGTTGATAGGTTCAGCATTACTTGATGAACAGAATAGATATAAGCTAACTATTACACCAAAAGAAAATTTATTATTAAGTATCTTACAGAATCACATACAGGGAGAATTTCCATTTACTATTGCCGTACCGCTACAATCTGAAAGCAAAGAAAAACATTGGTTAAGCTTTAATACTCAAAGTACCAAAGTAAAAACAAACGTACAATACAAAAATCATTTTATGTTTAATATAAATGTACATATGAGAATTTCAATTTCAGAACGACTGTTTCCTTTTAATGTTAGGAATGATGGAGAAAGATTAGAAAGAAGCATTGAAAAACAGTTAAAAAGTGATTTAGAACGTTTAATAAAGAAAATACAAAAAGCAGAAATTGATCCTATAGGATTGGGGTTGTATGCACGAGCTTATACATATAAAGATTGGAAAAGAGTCCAAAAGAAATGGGGAAAAGCATTATCGAAGGCTGATGTTAAAGTTAATGTACATGTTAAAATTGGTGGAATGGGTACAATCAAGTAACAAGAACTCAGAGTAATAATTTTTTTTAGAAACTTCCTGGGTAGCATCACATCTCCATCAGCTTAAAGGTTCATAGCGCCCTTAGAACGTAATTTTTTGTTAGTCTGTAACAAAAAATTACATTTTTTTCTTTTTTGGGGTGTTTACTTTTCTTAAGTTGATGCGCATGGGTCACCATACCATTTCGGGGAAATTGTACGTTTAGACACAATTTGGACGCAAATTAACCGATTCCCTGTACGTTAAGGAATCGGTATTTATAATACAGGTTAAAATAAACAGCACTGTAGACTAATTGCTATGGTGTTTTAGCAGATGAAATAACCCATACTTTATATAGCTAAGGTTCATTATTTACGTCTATTTCTGTATGAACTTTAAAATGAGGGACCTCAGCCAATAGAACATAGGCAATCTTATAATCAGGTGTTACATAACCATCATAAACACGTCCATATATTTCATTCCCGATTGAGTCCGTCCATACTTCAGCTTCTCTCAATGTCTCAAATATAATGTTTTCACTATTCCATTTGATATTCATCTGAACAGCTCTATTTCTTAAATGTTTTCGATATAATATTATCAGTTTTGAGTATCTTATATTGAGAGGTACTCTATAAAGTTCTAAAATAAATTTGTAATAGATTGAAAAATTATGAATGGGGTTATCTCTTTGTGGGAGTGTATTTTTGTGAACTTGATGGAAGAAGTACATAAAACTAATACCTTCCAAACATACTAATAAAATATTTTGGAGGTGAGTTTTATGGATAAAAAAGACTTTCAAAAAGTTTATAATGAATACTTACATCAAGGAGAAGAGCAAGCTCAATTGGAAGTAGTCCAGGACCAGGAAGTCGATTCAGGAGCAGAACAAATAGTTGCCGTTCGTAAAAATGATGAAGGTGATTTAATTGCTTTTAAAACGAGTAGCGGAAGAGAGTTAGATTATATTACTGCTCTTGATGAAGCAAAATCAGGGAAGTTAGCTCATGTGGACGTATTTCATAAGTATGGTAGGGATATTATACGTAGTGAACCGGATGGTATAAAGGAAAATAACTTAGATAATTTACCGTCTTTTTAAACGGGTAAGCCTCAAGAAGAGAATGTTCATTTGGATATTCTCTTCTTTTCTTTGTTAAGCTTTCCCTACAAATAGAAGGTTCATTTCTAAAGTGTAATCACACTTTTAAAGAGTTCTCTAAATTTCTCTTTATCTTCTGCTGTAAATGGTTTTGGCCCTTTTGTACGCTTGCCGCTTTTTCGAACCATTGCACTTAAATACCGTGTTTGTAATAGTTGTTCAATGTTTTCATTCGTATACTTATAGCCTTTATGGTGTAGAACGATACAGCCTTTTGCTAAAGCTAGCGAAGCAAGACCGTAATCTTGCGTTACGATTAAATCTTCTTTTTTTGCTAACTGCATAATCCGGTAATCCGCAGCATCCGCTCCGGAATCAACATAAATTGTTTCTACTCCTGTTGGCTGCTTAGCATTAGAATAATGAGAAAAGCTAGTAACGAGGGTAACAGGAATTTCAGCATTCGTAGCTTCATAAATAATCACATCTTTTACAGGACAAGCATCTGCATCAACGTAAATTTTCATTTTATCACTCCTAAAACTAGGTTCGAGTTGATGATAATGGTAGATTTTTCTTTTGTCAAACGAGAAAGCTTTATTTAAAGTTATTTTCCACAAACCAAAATAGCCTCACGCAAACGAGAAATACCTTCCTCAATTTGATCAATATTCACTTTTCCATAAGATAAACGAATATAACCATCTTTCGCGCCGAAAATACTACCTGGCATAAAAGCAATTTCTTGTTTTAAACTTTGCATAATAAGTTGTTTTTCGTTTATAGGTTCGTTTAATTTTCCCCATATGTATATACCACCGGTCGGGCTTGAGAAAGAGATTTTATCGTGAAGTTGCTCGTTTAGGGCACGAACGATAATGCCTCTTTTTTCTGCAAGTTGTTTTCGTAACGGTACGATATGCGACTGAAATGGTACAGTTTCGAAAAATTGTTGTATAAGCCACTGCGGGAATATACTCATTCCTAATTCCATTTGGTGACGCGCATCTGATAATCGCTCTACGACAGACTGCGGAGCGACAAGCCAGCCAACTCGTAACCCTGGCGCAATCATTTTTGATAAGGAATGAACATAAATGACTGTTCCGTTTTCATCAATCGATTTTAAAGTAGGGCAAGGTTGTTTATTTTCTAACGTAAGTAAACTGGACGGGTCATCTTCAACGATCGCGATTCGTAAGTCTGCGCAAAGTGATAGCAGTTTCTTTCTACGGTTTGGATGCAGCATCGTTCCCGTAGGGTTTTGGAAATTTGGATTTAAAAAGATCATTTTAATACGATGCTTTCTATATAACTCTTGCACATCGTCTGGATTAATACCGTGTTCATCGACAGGTAACGGGAAAATACGAATACCTGCTGATTGGAATAGCGGTAATGAATAACAGTGTGATGGACTTTCGAAAGCGACCGCATCACCTGGGTTTAATAAACATTGTACGATAAGGTGAAGTGCTTGTTGGGCGCCGGATGTAATCATAATCGATTGTTCGGTCGCTTCAACTTTTAAATATTCCTTCATATATTTTACTACCGCTTGTCTTAGCGGGAGATAGCCTTGCGGATGATCGTAACTTAATGACTGTGTTAACGGTTGTTCTCGTAAAATCGTTTGTAGTTGATCGTGAGGATAGAGGTTACAACCGAGCTCTCCGTTTGCGAAATCTATAATGTTCTCATTTTGTTGTACTTCTGATCGAATATGGCGAAGTAACGGTAAGTTTGGTAAGAAAGTACCACCTTCTACGAAACCTCTCCAGTTCGGCGTTAATGTTGGAGAAACGCCCCACATATGTGTACTCACACGTGTACCTTTACCAGTCGTACTTTCTACAATTCCCATAGCACGTAGTTCATTATAAGCAGTTGTTACCGTACTTCGGTTTACATTTAACTGCGTAGCTAATTTCCGTTCTGAAGGGAGGAAGCTACCTGGGGGAAGTTCTCCGTATGTAATACGTTTTTCAATAAAGTCAACAACTTGCTGATAAATTGGGATTTTACTGTCGTTATCTAGCTTCCATTCCATACAAACGCCTCCGCAAATCTTATATACATTAAGTATAACAAATTGGCTGGGTAAAAAAACAGCCAATTGGACGGTGTTATATCCAGCCAATTTTACTATGCTAAATAGGGAAGGGGAGATTCGGATGAAACGATGGCAAATGGAGTGGCTCCTAGTATCAGTTGCATTAGTATGGGGAGCAAATTATACAATTGGAAAGTATGGCGTGGCATTTATGTCATCCATTCAATTTAATAGTTTACGATTTTTAGTAGCATCTCCGGTATTATTACTTATTACATTTATTATGGAACGCTCATTACGTATTGAAAGAAAAGATTGGTTACGATTATTAGCAGTTGGTATCGTTGGAACGACAATGTACCAAACGATGTTTATGCTATCTGTGAAATATACTTCAGCAACGAACGCCTCATTATTAATTGCGATGTCACCTATATTTACAGGGATATTAGCAGTATTGCACAAACAAGAACGTTTTTCGATGAAAGTACAAATTGGTTCAATAGTAGCGTTTATTGGTGCAGCATTCGTTTTATTAACAGGGCATTCAGGAGGAGCAACTTATGAATATGCGTGGCTCGGAAATGTAATTGGATTAGTCGCAGCAATTGCGTGGGGATGGTATCCAATTTTAGCGCAACCTCTTATTACAAAATACTCCGCAATGAGAGTCACATCATGGTCTACTTTAATTGGAATTGTACCTCTCGTTATATACTGTTTATTCAACGTAAATACATTAACGTGGCCAGTAGATATGCCAAGCTGGGGATCACTAGCATATTCAATCATCTTTGCGACCATCTTCGGACTAGCAATGTGGTATGTCGGTATTAGTCAAATAGGCTCAACGAAAGTAATGGTTTATATGTATCTCGTACCATTGTTCGCAGTTATCTTTGCAGCTGTAACAATTGGAGAGCAAATCAATATGATGCAACTCGTTGGCGGACTTATTATCTTTATCGGCTTATATGTTGTAAAAAAAGGCGGAATCAAAAAGCCAGCTCTCAATTTGAAAAAAGTAAGCTAACAGTAAAAAGGATCTCTTTCATATAGAAGGAGATCCTTTTTTATTTCGTAATAAAAGCGCTTGTTCAACGGCCCATTTTTGATGATCATGAATGAGAAGCTCTACAGCAAGTAAAGGAGACATCCACTTTAAAACATGATCATCTTCACAGTTATTAATTTGCTGATGTATCATATTTGCGATATAAAAGAAACCATCATTGAAATAATATGTATCTTCCTTTTCCGCATAAAAATATCGTGCTGCATTACCGATAGAACGATCAATTTCAATCGCCCAACCTAATTCCTCTAGTAATTCACGATGCAAACATGCTTCTTTCGTTTCCGTACCTTCCATACCGCCACCAGGTAAAAAGTAATGTTCTCCTTTTTCGATGATAGCTATTTTTGAGCAAGTATTGTTAAAAATAACCGCATAGCAACTTGGCCGTAATACATACTGAACAGTAGGTTCTTTATAACCAAATGTAAGTTTTGAAATCATAAAACACGACCTTTCTCTATAAAATACATAAAAGGGTTATTAAGGAAAATATAGAATTATATAAGTATAATCTTATAGGAGTGGAGTGATAACAACATGATAAATCGAAAGTGTTCGCGCTGTAAAGAAATTACAGGTGCATTGCATGGTGGTAAAAAAATTAAAGAAGAATTTCTATGTGAAGACTGTTTGCAAAAAGGAATTGCGAGTGGGGAAATCGAATTATCACAAGTTGAGCAAGAACAAACTTCGTATCTTTCTATAAAAATATTAAAAATAATGAGTGTTATTTATTTAATAGGATCTATTTTAATGATTTTTTCAACTGGTCCATTTATACATAATATGGGATTTGGTGAAATGTCAATTTCAGGATCAGAATTAGGTTTAATAAGTGTTGTTATGCTAGGTTCTCTATTCCAGTCTGTTCTTGTATTTTGCGGGATATGGGTATTCATTCTATTAGTAGAAACAGTCATTAAAATTTATGAAAAAATGAAGTGAGTGAGAGGGAGAAACATATGCGAGTAAGAAACATACAAGGGGAAGATTATGTAAATATTCATTCTGTATTAAATGATTGGTGGGGCGGAAGAGATATGGCTAGTATGTTGCCGAAGTTGTTTTTCGTCCATTTTCAAGAAACGAGTTTTATCATTGAAGAAGATGGAAAAACGTTAGGTTTCTTATGTGGATTTTTTTCACAGACGCATAAAGATGAAGCGTACGTTCATTTTATCGGTGTAAATCCGAAGTTTAGACGAAAAGGAATCGCATCGACGTTATATTCTTATTTCTTCGATGTCGCCCGTGCAAATAACCGTAAAGTTGTAAAAGCGATAACGTCACCAGTTAATAAAAAGTCAATTGAATTTCATCAAGAAATCGGATTTCAAATTGAAGCTGGGGATGATGAAATAGAAGGTGTATCCGTACATACAAATTATGATGGGAACGGCGGGAGTAGAGTTTTATTTTTAAAAAATGTGTAAAGTAGGCTGACGTAAAGTTAGCCTTTTTGTTGTGAGGAGGGATAAATATGGAGAGTTCTCAAAGTAGAAACGAGTATTTACGACGTATTTATAAAGTGCAAGACTATATAGAATCACATATAAATGATTCACTTTCAATTGAAGATTTAGCTAATGTGGCAGGCTTCTCAAAATTTCATTTTCATAGAATTTTTAAAGGGATGATGGATGAGCCGTTATCTCGGTATGTGAATCGTTTGAAGTTAGAGAGGGCAACACACCTTCTTACTTATCGTACAGATATGACGATTACAGACATTGCGTATTACTTCGGGTTCACAGATTCAGCAGTTTTCTCCCGGACATTTAAAAGTTATTACGGAGTAAGTCCGTCTCAATATAGAAATCACAATAGCAAGAATTGCAAAGACGTTAGCGAAGATTCTCAATACAATGAGTGTAAGAAGGTTCGAGGAGAGGTCGAAATTGTAACAGCGGACAAAGTAAACGTCGCATACATAAGACATGTAGGTACATATAAAGATTTAGCTATAGATTTTCCGAAAATGATAGAAAAACTATTTCATTACGCATCGGAGCAAAACTATCATGCATTCGAGGATACGGAGGTATTAACAATTTACCATGATCATCATGAGTTCACAGAAGACTATCATTTAAGAACAAGTCTATGTATAACAATTCCGAATGAGTCCGCAGTAGAAACGAGCGACATTGGAATAATGGTAATACCTTCTGGAAAGTATGCGGTAGGTCATTTTGAAATATTCCAAGATGAATATAAAGGAGCATGGGATTTCTTATACGGTGAGTGGCTTCCAAATAGCGGATATAAGCCGAGAGATTCATATCCTTTTGAAATGTATAAAAATGACCCAAAGCAGCACCCGGAAAATAAACATATAGTTGATATATATGTACCTATCGAACCTTTTTAATCATAGGTTAAAGGGGAAGGAATAATGAAAACTGCTGAAAAGTTAGATCAGATTATAAAAAAAGAATATAAAAATATTAATGGTATGTTAGTAGTACAGAAAGGTAATGTTATTTTTGAAAAATATTATAACGGACACGGGCCAGATGATACATTTCATGTGGCATCGGTCACCAAAACGATAATCTCTGCGTTAATTGGACTATGTGTAGATAAAGGGTATATAAAAAGTGTTGATCAAAGAGTAATAGAATTTTTCCCGGAATATAACGTTAATTCATCTGAAATAACAGTACGACATCTTCTTACGATGACGGCTCCACATCCTTTTGTAGACTGGCAGGAACCGTTAGAAGAACTATGTACACAAGAGGATTGGGTACAGTATACACTTAATAGAATGGGGGATAGTGGAGAAATCGGATCTTTTAAATACTCATCTGCAGGAGCTCATATACTATCAGCGATTATAACGAACGCAACAGGCAAAAGTGCGCGTGAGTTTGCGAATGAGTACTTATTTCAACCACTCGGCATGAGAGAAATTCCAAACTACAATATGAAAGTATTTGGATTCGATGATTTATTCGGAAAAGATGTAAAAGGATGGGTTCACGATCCAAATGGTATTTCGACGGGTGGCTGGGGACTGACGTTAACGGTTAGAGATATGGAAAAGTTTGGACAGCTGTATTTGAATGAAGGTATTCATAATGGAAAACAAATACTATCAAAATCATGGATAAAAGAATCGACAAAAATGAACCAAAATCAATATGGTTACTTATGGTGGTTACGAGAAGAGGATGGAATCTTTTCATACTGTGCAATGGGCGATGGTGGGAATATGATTTGTTGTATTCCGGAGAAGGAATTGGTGGTGGTGATTTCTTCTGAAATTATGGCGAATGTGGGAGATAGATGGAAGTTAATTAAAGACTGCATACTTCCTTATTTAAAAGATTAAGATGTGTATTTTTATGAAAATGAAAATGAAAGGTTTAGTTATACTTGTTATATTCTCCATGATTGAAATAAGTGCTGTGAGAACGGAGGCGTTCAATTAAGATTAGGAAACTTCAACACCTATACGATTATTGAATAGGTGTTGAAGTATTTATGAGTTAATTAAGGTACATTAAACTGCGAGCTGAAACACCTTTTTCTGTTATTGTAAATTATTCTTTAACTTTTCGATGTATAAGGTACATCATGCCAAACACAATTACCAGCAAGATAAATTTAATTAATTCCATTAGGCTAATATCCCATTTTGTTTCTACTCCATTTGTTAAATAAAATACATTAAACATACCATGTAAAATTGCAGGTGTTATCACAGAACGGCTATACTCTCTCGTATACGTCAAAATTATAGATAATATAAATAATAACGATAGATAACTTAATATTCCTACAAACCATAACTCATAGTTTTTATAAAAGAGTGCTACTGGTAAATGCCATAAAGACCAAAGTGAAGCTGTAATTATTGCAGTTTGTATTAATGAATATTTTTTTCGTAAATAGTAATGAAGATTCCCGCGCCAAATAATTTCCTCTAAAAATGCAGACAAAGCTGCAATTGTAAGACCAATGAGTATGAGAAATCCCAATTCATTGCAGTGATTAAATAAGAACTTTATATTATAAATATAAAAATAAAAATGGAGACATAGACCTAGAAGTAGTGGGAATAAAATAGGGAAAATTAGTGATTTTAATGTTGGACGTGAAATGCCAAATGTATGGAAAATTTCTTGTTTCTTATATACTTTTTGATATAAAATAACGGCTAACAACGGAACAACCATCGTAAACCCTAAATAATTACGACTATTTTCTATGTTCAGTAAGATGATATATACAAGCGATGTGAGACAATAAATACATAATGTTGAATGATAAACTATGTTTCTATTAATATTGTTCACCTACCTAAGTATATATAAAGTGTTAACCGTCTACTTCCATATTTAAAATTTGAACAAGTTGATCATTTAAATAACTGGTACTATAAGAAAAATCATTTTGATACCACTCAATAATGATGCCAATAATTGCATTCGCTTGGTAGGAACAATAAAGTGAATCATTCACTCCTTCTTTAAGCAAAGACCCTTTATCTTGAAATAATAAATGCTTTATTTCCTCAAAAAATAAATAATAGTACATTAAAGGAACCTTTTTGGAAAAAACAATTCTATAGAAAGTTTTATATTTTTCGATATGATGAAAAATCCGAATTGTAGAAGGATCTAATTTACTAGTTTTCAATACTGATACGTAGCGATAAGGTTCTTGATAAGAACGTGTCAAATCTGCTGTAATTTCTTTAAAATACTCCCCAAATAAATCTTCCACTTGTTTATAATGTAAGTAAAATGTACCACGATTTATTTTGGCTTTTCTGCAAATTTCCGAGATAGAGATGACTTCTAAAGTTTTTTCGTTTAATAATTCTAGCAATGCGTTATGTAACGCCTCTTTTGTTTTCACAATACGCATATCTGTACGCATCATTTTTTTCACCTCTTATTGAACACATTTCTTACGATGTGTTAATTATTGAACATTTATCACTTTTTTGCTCATTGTAAGCGCTCTTTTATATTATTATAATCTTTATTGAACAACTGTACAATAAAAGACAAAGGGGGCCGATTCAAATGAGATTAAAAGATAAAGTAGCAATTGTCACTGGTGCTGCGTCAGGCATGGGGAAAGCAATTGCAGAAGGTTATGCAAAAGAAGGAGCAAAAGTCGTTGTATCAGATTTAAACTTAGAAGGGGCTCAACATGTAGTACAAGTAATTAAAGCTACAGGTGCAGAGGCCATTGCTGTTCAAACAAACGTTACCTCTGATCAAGATATTCAACGTCTTTTCGATGAAACAAAACAAGCTTACGGGAAATTAGATATTCTTGTTAATAATGCAGGTATCATGGATGGAATGGAGCCTGTTGGTGAAGTTTCAGACGAACGCTGGGAGAAGGTTTTCTCTGTGAATACAGTATCTGTAATGAAAACAATGCGTATTGCAGTGAATCTATTCTTGGAACAAGGACACGGTACGATCGTCAATAATATTTCTGCAGGTGGATTATACGGTGCACGTGCTGGTGCTGTTTACACAGCATCTAAACATGCAGTCGTTGGCCTAACAAAAAACACTGCCTTTATGTATGCGAACAACAACATCCGTTGTAACGGTATCGCTCCTGGAGCAGTCATAACAAACATTGCTTCTACAATGACAAATGTGAGTGAATTTGGTGCGAGCCGCCAAGCATTAGGTATGGCAATTAATCCACGTGCTGGACAACCAGAAGAAGTTGCACAACTGGCTATCTTCTTAGGTTCAGATGAAGCTAGTTTCGTAAACGGACAAGTGATTTCTGTAGACGGCGGCTGGACTTCATATTAATTTTAATTCAAATGTATATAAGTAAATAAGTTTTGAAAAAATAATGCTCCTGTCAATTTGGCAGGAGCATTCCTTTTTATAAGAATTTTTACATTATAAATTAACACTAATATTTAAATAGCTATCTTTATTGGTTCGTAAATGTTTGTACGTATTTTGTATGACTATGAATAAAGTAAACCATGTTTTGCTACAAAACAACGATACTTCTATCCCGCGTCTAAAGTCCTGCGTGTGCTTTATCATATCGTAAACAGTGTAAGGGGAACTTCCCAATACGATGAGTGAAGGAAAAGAAATTCTATCAAAATCATGGATAAAAGAATCGACAGAAATGATCCAAAATCAACATTGTTACTTATTTACTTATGTTGGTTACGAGAAGAAGAGGGTGTTTATTCATATTGTGAAATGAGCGATGGTGGGAATGTGATTTGCTGCGTACCAGAGAAAGAACTGTGAGGATGATTGCTTCTGAGGTTATTCCAAATGCCGGGGGATGGGTTTTGGAATTTAATACTAACTTTTTGTTTAATGACGGAAAGTTCGCGGGAATGTAAGTTCTGTGTGAATGAATGTAAATATTGGGATTTTTCGATATTTCATTATTTTCTTTATGTATAATGAGGACAAGGCCTAAAAATACTTAAATATTTAAGTGAATATTTTAAAAAGGGAAATTAAGGAGATATGAAAAGCTTACTTCAAAAAACTTTAGCTGTTACAGGACTAACTGCTTCTTTATTAGGTATGGTTTCTTCAGTTTCATTTGCTTCGATTAGTTGGGATAATAGTGCAAGGTGGTCAGGATCCGGTTCGAAAGCTAAGGCAACTGCCTACACTGCAAAATCAAATGAACCTCTTATGTACAAAATGATTGTAACAGCTAAATTTAGTGATGGCTCTTTTAGAAAAGAAGAAGTGGATGATGCACGAATTACAGATCGTATAGATGTTGAAGTTTCATCCAAAGGGAAAGTGAATGGTGGTTATTCGACTCATGAATGGTCAGTCGTAGAGGATGATAGTGCGTTCGCCTATAAGGAAATGGTAATTAAATAAAAATCAACAAAAACCGTGAAAAAGGATATATACTTTTTTCACGGTTTTTAAAATAAGGAGGATATATGAATCTAGTATTAAAAGAAATAGTGGTGAACAAAGCGATATTCATTATGTTATTTATTGCGTTTGTATTGACAATATGGCCGATACTTATCGCAATGTCGACGAAAGATTATTATGATGAGAGATTTTATGATAGTAAAAATGGTTATTTTAATTATTACTATTCCGTTCAACTTACTAATATGGGGGAATTCAATTTCAAACAATTTCAGACGTTAGTAGAATCTGATTTTAAAAATGCTAGCGTTATTACAAATGATATTCGTATTACTATTCCAGATATCGAGCGGATAACAATGAATGGTCTCCTTAATAAAAATTGGTCTCCACCATTGCTAAAAGGTTCTCAGATGGAACAACATGAAGAAAATAGTGTAATAGTGGGGAAGAAAATTTATAAAAATACGGAAACAATAAAACTATTTAATAAGGAATATACAGTTAAAGGCGTAGCAGGAGTAAATACCGAATATGAGTATAATATGAAAATTTATGTCTCTTTACATGACATGCCAGATGAAGTGAAACAAAAGATACAAAATGAAAAGACATTCCAAATGATCGTTCGTTCTAACGAAAACCCTAAAGAAGAGATAGAAACTTTCATACAGCATATGAAACAGAACAATAAAGATATAAATGCCAAAGTGATTAGTGAAAAAGAGAACTATGAGAAGGAAAAAAACTCTAGTGAAGCCGTAGAAGAGTTACTCAGTTTTCCATATAGAATTTTTTGTATAGCTTTAATTACCAGTATAATTGTAAGTTATTTTTGGATTTATACGAAGAAAAAGAGCCTGTCGTTAAGGAAGGCTTTGGGAGCAAGTAATGTAAATCTTTTTATTTTTATATTTAGTCAATTATTTTTATGTGCAATTACTGCATCAGCCTGTGCAATATGCATACAATGGATTTTTAAAACTTTGAGTGAAAATATTTTAGAGTTTACAAGTTATAGCATTAGTTTACAGTCTACTCATATTGTAATGTGTGTATTTCTTTCACTTACTATAGCTTTTATCCTCTCTGTAATACCAATTGTATATGTGCTTAAAAGTGAACCTGCTAAAGCATTAAAGGAGTAAAAATGATGAGAATAAAAAGTGCGTTCCTAGCATTAAAAAAGAGATTTCTATTTTCGGTACTTCTTCTAATACAGATTACATTTGGATTAGCAACTATAACGAGTTCAATTAATGTATTTTATAACTTACACCATCTAAACGATAAATCCAGCTCAGTATTAAATGTGGATAAAACATATTTAATTAATTTTGAAACGACGGCAGATAGGTTACAAAGCAAAAAATTTAATAAAGAACAAATTCAAGAAGTTTATAAAACGATTCAACAAAATAAAGATGTGATTTCGTATGGTACATACGAGCAGAGAGTTATTGAAATAGAGTCAAGTAATAGACCACTTCAAACCAGTATGATTACTGATTTGAAACATAAAACGTTTCACGATGACAGACCTACTATTAAAACAATTTTTGTAGATGAAAATTACTACAAATTGTTACATTTACCTTTGAAATTTGAAGAAGGCTTCTTACATGAAGATTTTCAAAAAAACAGTGAAGAGAAAACAAAGGTTTTAATGGGTTCTTACTTTAAGAAATATTTTCAAGTTGGGGATACAATTAATAATCAATATACAATTACAGGCTTTTTGCCAGAAAATAAATTTATCGTAAATAATAATACGACGAACACATATTTGAAGTTGGATTACGCAATGATAATGCCTATGTCATCTAATAGATATGAAAAATATGAAGCGATGTTTTTAAGACTACATCAAAGTACAGTTTTATATTTACAAAAAGGTGCAGATATAAAGAAACTAGAAGAATCAATTCAACTTAAAGGAAACGATGGTACGTTTTATTTAAAAAGTTTAGGTGAAGAAATAAATGAAGGGGTTACTCTTGATAGCTATTCTGAAATACCTCAACTTATAGTCGGAATCTTATTTATTTTATTCTCAATCGTCGGAATTGTAGTAACGACTATTATTTCTATCATGATGAGAAAGAGGGAATTTGGTATAAAATTAGTTTTTGGCGAAAGTAAATTTGGAATGTTTATTCAAATTGTTTTAGAAAACATTATTGTAGCAATAGTTGGCTTAGGAATGTCACTAGTTTACTTTTCATGGAGATATGGGGCTCTATTGCAAATGTCGAAGGATTTAAAAACAGCAACGGTATTAGACTTTAAATTGGATATGCCTATATTATTTTTAGTATTTCTATTCTTATTATTGATCATCATTGTCTCAAATGTAATTGTCTTCTTATTTATTAGAAAGCTTGAACCGAAAACATTAATAGGTGGGATGGAATAATGAGTTTAATTGAATTGAAAGACATTAAGAAGGTGTATAGTAACAAAAACCATAATACGTTCGCGTTAAACGGTATAAACTTAACGATAAATAAGGGCGAAATTATAGCGATAATGGGTCGATCAGGATCGGGGAAAAGTACGCTATTAAATGTTATAGGGTTAATTGATTTGCCAAATGAGGGTGAATATACGTTAAATGAAAAAACATTAACTGAAATTAGAGCAAATAAAGTTCATAAAACAAGAAATGAAATGATTGGATTTATATTTCAATATTTTGCATTGTTAAAAGAACATACTGTACATAGATAATGTAGCACTACCACTCACATATAGAAAGCTAAAGCAACGTGAAAGAGAAAATAAGGCGAAGTTCTATTTAGAAAAAGTAGGTTTAAAAGAACATTTGTATAAAACACCGGACGAGCTATCAGGCGGACAACAACAGCGGGTAGCTATCGCAAGAGCGTTAGTGGGCGAACCAGAAATAATTTTGGCTGATGAACCGACTGGGAATTTAGATAGGAAAACCGGAGAAGAAATTATGAATCTGCTATTACAACTAAATGAAGAAGGAAGAACGATTATTATTGTAACGCATGATATGAAAGTAGCGAATCAGTGTAATAGAATAATTGAGTTAGTTGATGGGGAAGTTGTGCGGAGTTAAAGAATGAGAGTTAATAATTATTTATTATTTAAGAAACCATGATGATTAACTTTTCAAAATGGTTTCTTTTTATTTTATAGAATTAAAATTGTAGTAAAAAGCTACATCCCACCCGTAACTTTTCAGAGCAAAAAATCGTTTAACAAAAGAAAGGATTTTCAATCATGAATGGGGGAGAAACATGAAGATTTTAATTCTAGGTGGTACACGTTTTTTAGGAAGAGCTTTCGTAGAAGAGGCTTTAAAAAGAGGGCATGAAGTTACATTATTTAATCGCGGAACAAATAATGAGATTTTTCCTGAAGTAGAGCAGCTAATCGGTGATAGAGATGATGATGTTTCAAGTTTAGAAAATCGAAAATGGGATATGGTCATAGATACATGTGGATTTTCTCCTCATCACATTAGGAATGTAGGAGAAGTACTTAAAGATAATATAAAGCACTATACATTCATCTCAAGCCTTTCCGTATATAAAGATTGGATCCCGCATCACATAAAAGAAGATTATAAATTACTACCTGAACCACCAAGTGATAAGGTAAAAGCTGTAGAGAATGGTGAAATATCTCCTTATGAGTATTACGGTGCGCTTAAAGTATTATGTGAAAAAGAAGCAGAGAATTATTGGCCGGGTCGTGTTTTACATGTAAGAGCAGGACTTCTTTCAGGAATGTTTGATTATACAGATCGGCTTCCATACTGGATTGGGCGTGTAGAAAAGGGAGGAAAAGTGTTAGTTCCAGGAAGAAAAGACCGTCCAGTGCAGTTCGTTGATATAAAAGACGTCGTAAGCTTTGGACTAAACATGGCAGAAAACAATAAAACGGGTACATTTAATGTAACGGGTCCGAATTATGAATTGACGATGGAAGAATTATTAAATACGTGTAAAAAGGTAACGAATAGTGATGCTGAATTCGTTTGGGTAGATGAATCATTTATAAATGAATATAAAGTACAGCCATGGACAGAGATGCCATTATGGCTTCCCGAAACTTTTGCATTAGAAGGTGAAACGAAGCCGTGGAAAGGTGGATTTTCTATTAATATAGAGAGCGCAGTTAAAGAGGGTCTTACTTTTAGAAGGTTAGAAGATACTGTTAAAGACGTGTATGAGTGGATGAGAGAAATGAAAGGTAGGGAATTTAAGGCAGGTATTTCAATTGAAAGAGAAAAGGTGCTGTTAGATAAGTGGTATGAAATAAAGAGAGCTTAAATAGGAATCTTATGAAAAAAGGACTCTGTCTATTGGTTAAACAGAGTCCTAATATTCATCTACCACTCAATCGGTTCTTCCCCGTACATTTCCCATAGCTTAGGAAACATCTTTTTCAAACCTACTTCGTCATCTTCATCCCAGTCTAACTCGATATCAACTTCCTCAAATTCTTCATTTGATAAGACATGGTATAGTGTAAAGTATGTATCATCTTCATCCCCAGTCTTCTCCATATATACTTCTTGTCCGAAATATAGTGTAAGTTCTTCTATTTCTGGAACATCATACTCGCTCAAATTTTCTAATACAGGAATTAACCGTTCTGGATCTTCAATACACACTTCGTATGTTTCTTTTCCTTGATATAATAACCACCCGCGGAAGTAATCAAAACTATCATCCGAACAACCGCCCATAATTATACAAGCAGCCGCCCATAAGTGAGACGTATAGGAAGCTTTTAAAGTACGATGCATATGTGTGTCAAAAGCTACAATTTCATGTACTGTACGTTTAGCAAGGTGAGAAGTGAGCCATTCTATTTGTTCTTCTTGGTCTTCGCCTTTCGATTTTGCACGAGCGAGTAGTTCCCAAAATTCTTCTTCTGTTATCGTTTTTTCTTTTATGTAATCTTCCCCTAGAATAGGGTCGGTATATCCTTTTTTTCGTTTGGAAGCGATTAGTTTGTTAGCTTCTTTTATGCATTCTTCTTCTGTTTCAAACTCTTTCGCTTTCACACTACCAGCTGTGCCAATTTTTCCGTAAAACACAACGTAGTCTCTATCTTTCACAACGATTTTCCAAAACTTATTTGATTTCTCAGTTTGCTGGATTAATAACGTTTCCATTCGTACCCCCATATTGCTTTTCTAGTATGCATTGTGATTGTAACATATGTATAAATACCTGTAATGACAAAAAGGTAAGTGTAGTTTTCGGAAAGTTCGAAAATTATTGAATGAAATAGAAAAATTTAGTAATCTTATTTGTACAGCACATACATAATAGTTTTGTAATCATACATTGGAGGGGTTTGTTGTGGATCTTACGTTTAAAGTAGAGGAAACATGTTTTAATTACCGAGTCGGAGCAATTTGTAAACACGATAATAAAATACTCATCCTTCAAGATGAAGGTGAAGAGTATTGGTACGTACCAGGCGGACGAGTGAAAATGTTAGAAAATAGTGAAGATGCATTAAAACGAGAGCTTACAGAAGAAGTGGGTGTTCCTATTAAAGTGAAGAGATTAATATGGTCAGTAGAAAATTTCTTCACCCTTTCTGAGCGAAAGTTCCATGAGATTAGTTTTTATTATGAAGTAGAGCTGCATGAATTACCTGCAAATGGGGCGGATCAATATATTCTTGAAGAAGCAGGTAGAAAATATATATTTAAGTGGGTGCCGGTAGAAGAGTTAGATGCGTATAACTTACAGCCAGCGTTTATAAAAGATAAAGTAAAGGATGTATCAGTTCATACAGAACATATCGTTTTACAAAAGTGAGCCTACAACCCCCTTTAAATCAATGTTTTTAAGTGTTTTTAAAAGGGTTTGCAAACATTTTGCAAACATTAGCATCAAAATATGTTTTTTGCGAATACTTTCACCGCATCTTCTTGCATATTTGGTAAAACATGAGAATAGATTCTTAAAGTTAAAGAGATATCCGAATGACCCAAACGTTCACTCACAACTTTTGGATGGACTCCTTGTTTTAATAATAGAGTTGCGTGTGTATGTCTTGTGTCATGAAATTTAATTTTCTTAATCCCAGCATTTTCGATTACCTTATTAAAGTGACTAGTAAAAGTTGATCTTGTTGTGACTTTCCCTAAATTGTTACAAGTGATTAAATCTAAATCATGGTAGGCTGGACCGATTCGTAATTTATCTTTATTTATTTGAAGTTTGCGCTTCTTTAATTCTTCAATTACCTCTAAAGGGATAGGGATTGTTCGCTTTGAAGAATTATTTTTTGCACTGGCTTTAATTTTATTATCATGACCTAATGTTTGGTTAATTGTAACTGTATGGTTATTGAAATCAACATCTTGCCAGCGTAACCCTAGAACTTCTCCCAAACGCATGCCTGTAGTTATTGCAAGAAGATATCCAATATGATATCGTGATTCTTGTGAATGTAATAAAAACTGTTTTACTTCTTTCTCTGTCCAAGTCTGGATGGAGCTTTTTTCTGTTTTGGGTATCATAGCTAAAGTAGCCGGATTTCTAGAAATAATATTTTGTTTTACAGCTAGATTTAAAGCTGCTCTTAGGACCCGATGTTGAAAGAGTATAGTGTTGTTTGCAATGCCACTATTCACTCCAGATTGATAGCATTTTTGTATGTGCATAACATTTAATTTATGAAGTGGAATCATGCCTATACTAGGTATAATATGTGTGTTTATACTAGACTGATATCTAGATAAGCTACTCTTTTCTACACTCATCTTTTTAATTTCTAACCATTGAATCAAATAGTCTTTTAAAGTAACCTTAGATGGCTCTACAAACGTACCTTCATTCAACTCCGTTATCTTCTTCGCTATATCATTTTCAGCTTCTTTTTTTGTTTTATAACCAGAAAACCACTTTTGTCTTCTTTTTCCTGTCTCTGGATCAGGACCGATATCAATAACGATACAGTACTTATTTCCTCTTTTTCGAATATGTCCTTTCACTTAAAACACTCCTTCATTTTGTTTTGAATCATGTTGTATAAGTCTAGTTGTAATTTTGCTGCTATGAAAATTACATAGTTGGACATATCAGCGATGGATATATTCTACCATATATGAATAAATTCAGTTATAGGATATGATTGTCATCCATTGTTAAATAATAGTAAAATATTAATACGATTAGATAAAGGGGGAAGAAGACTATGAGAGAATTCACAAAGGATCCAGGTGGGCATAAAGTAATTTATTCTGGTGGCTGGAAGGCAGAATTAGACCCAGGAACAGGTATATAGTATACATAGGAGGAGCCTAACGGCTCTTTTTTAATGAATAAAATGAGAACTTGTGTTCTATTTTGGGGTGATTAGTGGTAATATATGCATATAGGGTTCTAAAACACGAAATGCAAAATTACATATTTTATTACTTTTAACACGAGAAACGTTGTTATATAGCGTTTTTCGGACTTTCTCAACAATTGTCTGATTACTGCATGACCGAATTTTGGGAAATTTGTGTTATTATGAAAATAAAATATAACTGGACGTGAAAAAAGACCCACGGTGTAAGTAGTGTTACCAGCACTCTTACACTGCCCCCTAACCAGACTAGGGAACATTGTCGCGGATCTTGTACATAACTATTATAACACAACTTAGAGTGAGAGTGACACGTTCTCCTTTTTATGTAAAAAAATGGGGTGACGTGTCTTTTTTGTCCAAAGGGAGGACAAAATGGAAGTGCTATTAAAAAAGATGCACGAAGACTTAAAATCTAATGGTTACACGAATCGTAAATTAGCAACTTTATTTAATGTTAGTCACACTACAGTGAATAGTTATTTTTCTCAAAGTAATAAATTTGATTTTATGCATTATGTCGAAACATTAAGATTATATGAACCGAATAATCTTAACTTTAGAAGAGAATCGTTATTGAAGTCTTTTGAATATTTGTCACCTAATAACGAAAGATTGGGACTTGAAGTATTGAATATGTATGGTGAATTTGAATTGCAAAAGTTTTTAATTTCAAAAATTTTAAATCGGAATGATACCAATAAAAATGCAAGATTGAATAAAAAGATAGCAGAAATATATCAATTATTATCAATGCGCAATGAAGGGTTTATAAACAAACATGAGTTTTTTCGAGCGGTTGATGAATTTAGAAAAACAAAGAAAATATCTACTAATGAATTAAAGATAATTTCTGACTTTGCGTTAATATATTCACATCTTAATTTTAATGATCATAAAATGGTTATGAAATATACAAAACAATTGATTCCGTATATTGAGGATATAAAAAAAGGAACTTTGAAAACCTCTTTTACTCTTAGAGCGAAAGAGATGTTAGCTACAAGTAGCCATCATGCAAATGATTTAGAACAAGCTAGAAAATATTGTTTTGAAATCATAAATGAACCTTTAAATAAATACGAATGCATGAAGGCGTTAGCTTATTGTATTTTAGGAGAAACCTATATTTTCGAAGACTATAGTATAGCTAAGTATTATTTTGAACAAGGAATAGTAACATTAGAAAATCCTTCAAATCGAAAATGCATAGTTAGAAAAAAAGCTATAGAGAACACACTTAATTTCTTGAAAATTTATTGGAGAAAGGAATTGGAAAATATCACTCCTACGGATATAGCTGAAGAGGCGTTTTTATATGCAGTAACCGATCGTAAAGAACAAGCTTTACTCTTGTTAGATAAGTTAGAAAGAGAAAACAAAAAGTTAAGTCCAATTCAAAAATACTATAAAGGCTTAGCAACGGGTGGTCAAAAGTATTTCAAAGAATCAATTGCAGATTTTGAAAAATTAGGGGATTTTTTCTATTCCGGGCTATCAAGAGAGTGCTTAAAATGATATAATGAAATCATGAAAAGGAGTGATAAGATTTGAAGTTAAAAGCTATAAAAATAGTAATAGCAGCAGCAATTATTGCTTGTGTAGGTTTTACACCAATACATAATGAAAAAGAATCATCACAACAATCTAAAACTCCAATTGAATATAGAATGATGGTCGATCCTGGAGCAGGAGGCGGCTGAAAATAAATAATGACGCTATCATATAGATAGCGTCATTCGTGTTTTATAAGGAGTGGAAAGTAAATGACCGAATGGTCAAAAACTTTCCAATATGTGTATAACTAAAAGAGGATGTAGGGGGAAGAACAAATGGAAGATATGATCAATCAAGTTTTATTGATGGAAAAAACTGAGGGGGTAAATGTTGAACATTTACGCAATTTATTGAAAGAACTTTCTGAAAAAGATAAAGAGTAAAATAAAACTCCGTAGACAATTGGAAGTCTCACGGAGTTTTATTTTTAGATATAAAGCTTTGTATTGTCGATTTAAATAAGTCTTTGTTTTCCTCTGAAAGTTGGTTGATTAGTTTCATCCATTCGTTAGTTTCTTTACCGATTTCCTCTGATTCTTTAACTGTTAACTTCTCATGAATTGCTCTTCCTAATAAATAATCAACAGAAACCTCATATATGTCTGCTAATTTAGTTAATGTCCCATAGTCAGGTTTACGTCTTCCAGATTCATAACTAGATAAAGTTGCTTTGTTTACGTCTAGTTTCTCAGAGATGAAAGTTTGTGTGTAACCTTTCTTTTCGCGACACGCTTTCAATCTTTCGTTTAAGTTCATAATAATATTATTCCCCTTTATAAAAAATATCCCAATGTGTAGTTTGCAACATTTCGCATTGCAAAGTATTGTCCATTAATTACAGTATATATACTTTCTGACAACATTTCACTATCTGTAAAAATTTTTTTTACAAAATGACAAAAGAGGGTTTACATTTACGAATTGACAACATATAATGAATACAAGAAGTTGTCATAACGACAACGGTGGGAGGTGAGGCGGATATGACATTCGGTAATAGAGTCCGAGATATTCGCAAACAAAAAAATATAACACAAGATAAGCTAGCCAAGGAGCTTGATTTCAGACATGCTTCAGCGATTTCTTTCATTGAAAATGGCAAGAGAAGATTGGATGCTGAAAAGATACCTACTTTAGCAAAAGCTCTTGGAGTATCAATAGATGCCCTTTTTTTTGACCAAAATGTTGTCATATCGACAACGTTTGAGAGGGAGGTGAAAGAAAATGAATCAATTACAAATCATTAACAAGAATGGACAACTCCTAGTAGAAAGTCGAGAAATTGCTGAAATGATTGGAAAAAGACATTCCGATCTACTTCGAAGCATCGAGAATTACATATATGTTTTAGAAAACGCAAAATTGCGTTCTCATGACTTCTTTATTGAAACAAACTACACAACTGAAGGTAATAACAAGACTTATAAAAATTACCTTCTAACACGAAAAGGTTGTGACATGGTAGCTAACAAATTAACTGGAGAAAAAGGAGTTCTCTTCACAGCAGCTTATGTAACTCGATTCGAAGAGATGGAGAATTCATTAAGAAAACAAGACCCATTTAGCCAAATAGAACTAATTGCGACAGGTACAACACAACTCAACAGACGAGTAGAAAAGCTAGAAGTATTCTTTTATGAAAGATTAACAGTAGATTACGGTCAGCAACAAGTAATAAGAAGTGCATTAAATCGAAGAGTGTACAAGCTTTGGGATGATGGAACAATTAATCAAGTTGTTCATAACAGCAGAAAGAAACTTTTTGCAGCAGCCTGGAGAGATGTAAAGTCAGCATTTGCGGTAAACAGTTATTGCAACATTTTACAGAAAGACTTCAATGAGGCGATATCATACATAAATGCATGGCGACCAAGGTTAGTATGATTAACTACCATTAATACAATTTGGGAAGGAGCAAAACGATATGGGATTAGATCAAATCATTAAAGAATCAATCCGCGAAGTTGTTCGAGAGGAGATACAAGCAGCATTAGCTTCATTTCAACAACAAGCACAACCAAATAAAGTAATGAGAGTGAAAGAAGCGGCAGCTTATCTAAACATAGCAGTTTGTCGAATGTACGAATTAGCAAACCACCCACAGTTTCCAGTGATTAGAGATGGACGTAAACTACTTTTCCTACAAAAGGATTTAGAAGCTTGGCTTGAAACGCAAAAGGAGGTGATCTAGTGGAAGATACAACATCATTAGTTATATTCGCAATGCTTATCGCGTGTAGCACGTTGTTACTTTACATTACTTACGAACCGATAAAAAGATGGGCTTGGAGTGACGTAAAACAAAATAAAAAGACCCACGGCAATGGGTCCTTTAAGAAAAAACACTTGTTATAAGTATATCACGGAAAGTAGGGAAATAGTACATGCGTTTAACTGAATATCAAGTGCTATTACCTAATAGGTTTTGGAACTTAGCAGAGAGCAAGGATGAATTAAAGCAAATGATTGAACAGTATTTCAAGGCTGGTTATCCGCATTATGAAATTAAACGAATTATCAAAAGTGGACAATCACGTATAGCAATTTGCATAAGGGAGGATTAACTAATATGGCTATATTTAGACAGGTACATACATCATTTTGGAATGATGTCAAAGTACAAGAAGAATTCACACCGGAAGATAAGTATTTTTTTCTATATTTATTAACAAACCCACAAACAAAACAAATTGGTGTATATCAAATAACCAAAAAGCAAATAGCTTTTGAAACTGGATACTCGCAGGAAAGTGTACGAGCGTTGATGCAGCGGTTTGAAGAGTATCATAAATTGATTAAATATGATGATCAAACAAGAGAAATGGTGATATTTAATTGGGGAAAATACAACCTAAAGAGAGCTGGTAAACCAATTGAGGATTTAATAAAAAAAGAATTGAAAGACGTCAAGAACGTTGAGTTACTCGTTCCAATTTATAACCACATAGAACAGCCATCTATAAAAAATATATTTGCTGATTTCTTATCTAATCACGAATCCACGAAGCGTATCACGAATCGTGGTACGTATCGTGGACAAGAAGAAGAAGAAGAAGAAGAAGAAGAAGAAGAAAAAGAAAAAGAAGAAGAAGACTCATCTTCGGACGAATCTGAACAGCCAATAGCAATCCCTTATAAGGAAATTCTCGATTACTTAAACGAAAAAGCAAAGAAAAAGTATAACCATAAATCAGAAGGTCATAGAAAGTTCATTCGTGCTAGATGGAATGAAGACTATACAGTTGATGATTTTAAGACAGTCATTGATAACAAAGTGCCGCAGTGGTTAGGGAAATTTGATAAAGATGGAAAGACACTTGAACAGTATTTAAGACCAAGTACATTATTTGCGCAGAAACACTTTGATAATTATTTAAATGAAACTGTAAAAGGAGAGAATTCAAATGCAAGCTCTAAAAAGCACAAAAACAATGAATTCATTCAAAAATACGACTTCTCAAAACGCTAGTCAAAGATATGTACTTTCATCTAATAGATGCACGAATGTCTTTTTAGTAGGGAAAGAAAAATTTAAAGACGTTTGCAGTAAGCGCATGTTGATAGATATAGAAACAAATGAGGAATTTTGTCCTCAATGTAGATCGGTAGAAAAAGAAGATCAGAAATTAGCTATAGAAACACTAGCTATAAAAAAGAAAAACGAAATCATTCATTTATATGATTCATTTGCTGATAACAGTTTAATAAATGACAAACTCAAAAAAGCCACATTCGAAAATTATTTACCACCTAAAAAAGAATTGGCTGATGCGAAAGAAATGATTATGAACTTTGTTACTTCATTTAATAAAGAAGAGCCAACAAGCATCATTATTACGGGTGATTATGGAGTAGGAAAAAGTCATTTGTGTGTGGCAGCCATCAAAGAACTTATGAAAAAAGGTCACAGTGCAATGTTTATTCAAATGAATAAGCTATTTACCAAAATCAAATCAACTTGGAATAAAAACAGTGAAATGACAGAGGACAAGCTTATGTCCCTTCTAGCAAAAGTTGATGTCTTGATTATCGATGATTTTGGAGCGGAATTCACAGAGAAAGATAAAGAAGGCGTTACATGGAAGCAAACGAAGACAAACGAAATCGTAGATAGCCGTATAGGTAAAAGCACTTTATTTACTACTAATTTTACGATTGGTGAATTAGCAGGGATGTATGGAGAACGTGATTTTAGTCGGATGATGGAAAACGCTGAAATGTTAGAAATGCATGGTGATAATTATAGATTACGCAATTTCAAAAAGGAGGAATAAGCATGTGTGTATTATGCCGTAATACAGGAATCATTCGTAAAGAAACTTATCCGGGTGTAATTGAAACGAACGGTTGTAATTGTGAAGTAGCAAAGCAACAGCAAGCAGAAAATGATAATCGTTGGCAAGCATGGTTAATAAAATTCGAATCAATGAAACAAGAGTTACAACGTAATAAACAACAAAAAGTTAGTTAACAAGGGGGAGAAAGCTATGAAAAATACAGGTGTTGCAAGAAAAGTGGACGAGCTAGGGCGTGTAGTAATTCCGGTAGAGTTACGCAGAACTTTGGGAATTGCTGAAGGAACAGCACTAGACTTTCATGTTGATGGGGAAAACATCGTTTTAAGAAAACATGAAAAGTCATGCTTTGTAACTGGTGAAGTTTCTGAATCAAACATGGAATTGCTCAATGGTCGAATGTTTTTGAGCAAAGAAGGCGCAAGTGAATTACTGGACCTTCTTCAGAAGAGTGGGATGGCACATGCCTAAGCAGTTAAATATTTTCGATGTAGAGCCAACAATTTGTGAGTTCGATGTAATGAAAGCCAATGTTAAGAAAGGAACTGGACGCAATACATACGCTGATGTACGCGTCCAAGTTCCAAAGAATGCAAAGTGTACGGATGAGTTACCACGCACAACTAAACAAGATGATCGTTATGACATCTTTGAACAATATGCAATGGCGATTTGGAGATTCCAGCGAGCTGTAGATAAGCTTTTTAATTGGGAAACAGCGGAAGAATTGTGTAAGGCAGCAAGGGATAAAAAAGAAGCAATTCCAGTACGAATCTATTTAGGAAGTGGCTTTAAACCTGATGTTGTCGAGTACATGCGTTAGTAAAAGGGAGATGGACATATGAAAACAATAGAAATTGATGTTAGCAGCAACAAACTTTATATAGTCAAGGACGGGAATGTTACGGCAGTTAATCCGCCAATTAGTGGATTCGGTGAGCAAGTCGCTGTATGGGTTAACGGTAAAGTGGATCGAGTGGATACTAAGTTTACTGAAAAGATAAAATAATCATTTTTAGAAGGTGGGTTCGCTTATGAGTGTAGCAATAAATCATGAAGCGATGAAGGAATCAAGGTTAAAGATATACATCGCTTTAGAAGAAGCTAACTTCATTTGGGATGAAAGGGACATTATAAGGTTTCGTGAAATGTGGAAACAAGATATGAGTTTACCAGACATGGCAAAAGCATTAAGGAGACACCAATCAGAAGTGGCGCTTCTTGTTATAGATCAAGCTGATAAATATATGATTGAAAACCGTCCAATCGGATTAGGAGTTTGTTAAAGAGAGGGGAAAGCAAAATGAAAGCAATGGAAAACGGTGTATATGCAACAACTAAATTAATCAGTGAATCAAAGGGAGGACAAGCTGTAATGAATATCAATCAAATTTGTGAATTAGATCAATATCAAGAAGCAACTTTACGTACATGGAATACAAATAATGATTTCGGTGGACGTGTTTTAAATGCAGCATTAGGGCTTACGGGAGAAGCTGGTGAGGTTTCGGACATTGTAAAAAAAGCTATTTTTCATGGGCATGGATTCGATCCGGCTCATTGTCCAGGAGAAGAAGAAGGGAACACGCATAAAATCGCTTTAGAGCTGGGGGACATTTTGTACTACATTTCAATCATGTCTCACGAAATGGGATACACCCTAGAAGATATCGCTCAAATGAATATATCTAAATTAGCAACTAGATACCCAGACGGATTTAGTCGAGAAGCTAGTCAAAAGCGCGTGGATGTGAAGTAAGACCAAATTTGAATTTTATTAAGAAACAAGGAAGAGATTTGGAGGGATATGTATAAGTCCCTTCATAATATTCATAGGGACTTTATAGTGAAATTTATATCTAAACAAAATTTTCCGCTTGCACTACCGGGTTCGGTGAGAAGAATGGTAACTACTTTGATGTCTCCAATTGTTTTGGAAATCGAATTTCCAGGAGGGATTGTGAAAAGAATTGAGTTACCAGTGTTTTGTTGCACATTAACTTCAATAAGTGAGCTTTGTATACTGTTAAAAATCGTGACAGTAGCAGTAACAGGTTGATCAATTCTCTTTTCCCAAACTTCTAGAAAGGTAATGTTGTCACTAAGTAAAAAGTTACCACAAATGTCATTGCATACAATTTTTCGTTCTTCTTGTGGTTTGGGTAATACATCACAGACTGGGATAGGAATAGCACAAGGGACTGTAATGGAGTATTTAAAATCCCTAAATTTTTTTTTCATATATAATGCCTCATTTCTATAAATTGAAAAAGATATTAACCCAAAAATGAATTAATATCTTTTTCTTTAAAAGCTAAGCTACTTGACGGGCAGCATCAACACAAACTCTACCACTAACAGGTTGGCCAGCGGTACCAGAAAAGGCATCCAATGTTCCTATGTTTGACACAAAAACAGTTTGACTATTTCCTGGAGTTATTGGGCCAATAATGTTTGTACCATTATTCGCTAAAAAAGCAGTAATAGTACCACTTGTAGGATTATTAGTTAAAGTAACATAGCCAGAAAGGACTGGACCTCCAGTATTATTAAATACTACAGCTCCACCCACTTCATCACCTCCAGTTGTAGTGAAAGTATTGCATGTAGAAACAGATACAAATTGTGGGTCTGGACAACAACACATATACATCATCCTTTCATTTATTAGATGGTGATTATTGGAATAATAAAGATCCTTTCATTTATTAGATGCTTGTTTTTAATATAGGTCACGGCTCTTAGGAAGTTGGTTCATATACAAGGGAAGTTACGTATTATATTGATTGCAACAAGAAGTGACTTATTACGAGTGACTTATAACAAAAGCGTTATTTTAACTGAAAGAGCATCCAACCTTTATTTAAAGGCTCTTTGATTTTAACTTCAGATGTGTCTCTAATTGAATAGTTATCACGGAAATTTACAACAGCAGAAACTTTTTGCTTTTTATTATCTGCCACATGTCCGTATAGGTGGATTTCATGTGTTCTATATTCTTCTGAAGGTTCAACTTTTTTAATTATAATATCAAGATCCTTTTCTTTTTTAAAGTAACCGATAGTTACTAGTTCAGTAGTTTTACTTACTTCCGGCCATTCTTCACTGTATTCTTTTGGAACGAATTGAGATGAAACAAAGTGTATAAATAAAATGGGGATAGTAATAAAAGCTATACATACAATGCCATAACGTAATAATTTTCTTTCCACAAACTGTCACCTACCAATGGTGTTTTGTTTAATCAAGTTAACAATCTATATATTAAACCATTATTAACCAGGAAAACATTCTTTTAGGTGACATTAGTATTACAGATTTGTAAGGTTTATTAGGAAAATTAGCTTAATGGAAAGTTGAATAAAATAGTTATTTGAATGATTTATACACAAGGAGCATGAAGAAGTAGCGCTCCTTGTGGGAAATGTAATCTATATTTTGTTTTGGGCTAAAATCTTAATATTCTCTGGAGGAATAATATCTTGAATTGTTTCTTTAAAGTCAATTTGAATCATTTCTTCAATATTGTCTAAGGAAACTTCAAAATTTGTACATTCCACAGTTTCAATATTTAATAAAGAATAATTTTCATTCTTTTTAAACACTAGATATTGTGTAGTATCTGTTTTCACTATACACCCTAACTGAATACCTAGTTTACGATTGTCTTCAAAATTCATAAATGTTTCTCCTTTTATATGTATTTCCGATAGATAGTTTACTACATAAATACATTAGTTCATATTGAGTACCCTTACATTAGTATTACAATTTTGTAAGGTTTCTGAGTATCTAGTGGACTAGTAATACAGAGAGTATAAAAAGGCTCAATTGAATATTTAATAAAATCCTTATTTAAAAACAAGAATCCCTAGAGTTAGGGCTCTAGGGATTCTTGTTTTGGTATATCTCACACGGTTTTATAAAAAGGATCGAACGTATTGAAGATAACATGTGAATGTTTCATAAATGTATCAAAAAAGTGAACAAAATTGCTATTGCAGAAATAGCAGAAATGAAGTTTCTAATAGTTAAGTACGTAAAAGGTGTTATTTCCAGTGGATAAAATGCGTGTGGGGCACCTAATCATTATTTTATCGGAGGAAAAGAATATGTTATGAACTTGGTTGAATGAAAAAATGAAAATTTTACTTTAAGCGAAGTTAATGAAATATATTTAGGGGTTATATCAATGATTGTTATCTCGATGGACACTTTAACTTTATAAAAGTCCTAGAAGAAAAACACAACTATGAGGAATAGTAAGCTATAAAAGTGAACAAAATCGTTATTTAAATAAAAGAAACCCCGATTGTCTGCGGGGCCTCTAAGGGTAATCGTCAAGTAATGACGTACTCGACTAATTAACCATATCATGAATTTTTTGGTAAAAACACTGGTAAATGTGTCCAAATATATGTGGCATCATTTTGAACAAAAACGCTATTTTATAAAAAAAGAACCCGCTAACTGCAACGAGTTCTAAAAAGGAGTTTAACTCAACTCTCAGGGAGTATTTCTTTTCTATAATGGTACAGACCTGATATCGATCCGAAAAGAAGTGAAATGGAAATTATCATGATGAGATACTGTCTTAAATAGATAGTATTTGTAGGCATCCATAGAATAAATATGGCTAATAAGACAAGTAGTGAAGTGCACATTGTATAAGATATTTGGTGCTTGAGTTTTAGTCTTTCTGTATCGTTGGTACCTATTTTCTTAAACGTTATAGAAAATAAGATAACAGACGCTAGAGAGAGAAGGGTTGTCATACCTACAAATAAATTAAAATGAAGAATATCACTAGATAGCCATGATTCTAGCCATTGGAAAATAACCATTTTATCATCCTTTCTTAAATGTCTAAAAAATCATTGTTGTTAATCTATGTATATATTAACATATTGTGGGTTTTGGAGGGGGGATAACAAAAATTTCATTTTGTAGTAATTTGAAACACCAAAAAGAGCACTAAATAAAGTGCTCTTTAAGGGAAAAGTGAGATATTGAAAAGTAAATTAGGGTTTTTGCTTCGAGATAATATATGAACATTTCATCATAATGTGACGATGAATCACAAAAGAGCAGCTAGCAAAAGCTAACTGCTCACCCAAGAAAAACAGAGGAAAGATAACCATGTGACTTTAGTATTTACGGAATATTGAGTTTTATCCAGGGGTAGATATATATTGTAAAAAAAATCAAGGTTAAACCCAATAAAAAATAAGCATTGCAGTAAAACAAGATAGAGTCGTCAACAAGGTAAACTTTGCTGCAACTTTCCATTGTTCACTTTTAATATTTGAAGAGGAAAAAATATATTTTCTAGCTCCAAAACCTAATAAACAACCTCCGCATACTAAAGTTAACAGCCCAATGAGAAATCGTGAAGTTGGAAAGCTAGTAGTAGGATCCATAGCGGTTAAAATCAACATTTTAAATGATAGATGGAGAACGAGTGTTAGAACAAAAAAGTAGCTAATAGCTAGTACCCATTTATTCATACTTTTCATAAAAGCGACCTCATTTCTTTGGGGTTAATAAAGTGAATTTTTTCTAATTGACTATATTATATCATCTGGGAACACTCGGCTTTGGGTATGTTTAAAACTTAATAAAATAATCCTTTGAATAGAAAGTGAGGTTAAAAGAATGGAAGGTAACGTAAAGCTATTAGGTGCAGATGGAATGTGTGGAATGGAGTTTACAGGGGATAAGGTTAATGTTTATAACGATGAAGGATACGTGATGGAGAGTATGACAACAAAGGAGCATGTTCAGGAAGTTATTGATTTTCTTGAAGAATGCAAAGGACAAATGGAATAGAAAGTGAGGCTAGGAGAATGGCTAATTTAAAGAAAAGGAAAGTAAGAAAGGCTATTGCTCGTCGTGCGAAATCCGTTGAGAAATACCAGGTTAATAAAGCTTGGAGAAATCTCTTTGTACAAGCAGGTATTATCAAATAAATGAAAACCAAATACAGTCCGGCTAGAAAACTAGAGGACACCAATTCATTAGAGCAGCAATTAAAGCTGTTTTAAGAAATGGTGTCCTTTTTATTTTGAAAAGGGAGATGGGGAAATGAAGGTGTTAAAGGATCAATTACGTGAATGGAAAAAGCAATCAAATCAAGCAAAAAAGAAAACTAAGAAAAAACGAAAAGAGAAGTTAAGTACTCGTGATATTGAAGGTTTAATGGGGATTCATGGGCCACGTTATGAACGTAGACGTGGAGCATTAAGACAAAAGTAATAAAAAATAAAAAGGAGTGGTCTTACATGACTAAGCAATTATCTTTCTTACCAAAAATCGATAGAACAGCAACTCAGAAAAAATTAGAAGGTGTTCTCGAAAATGTACGTTTATATAGACAGTTTGGAATGATGCGTGAAGAAATGAAAGTCACTCCTTCTTATGAAATTAGATATCACGGGCCTACAAATGATGTAGGAAATCCATTAGAAGATGTAGCGATGGCTAATATACAACAAAGTGAACGAGAAGAGTGGATTAAGAAAACGTCATTTCGTATTGATCAGTTCCTTAGTCGCTTGGGCAATGGACGTGCAGGAAAGGATCAAAGAAACATCATCATTAAGCGTTATTTAGAAGATGAAGATGTATGTGATTATATGGTTTATAACGAGATTGGCATGAGTGAGCGTACTTATCGACGCGTTAAGGCTAGAGTGTTTTATAAACTTGCTTTTGCTCTTAGATTAGAAGTTTATGAGACAGAAGAAATTGGAGGGGATGAATAATGAATTTTGTTCAGCCTATACGTAATCCAGAAGAGATACAGCAGCTAAAAGATTATTTTAAGGAGAAGAGCTTACGTAATTACATTCTCTTCATTATGGGAATAAATACAGGCTTGAGAATCTCGGATATTTTGAAATTGAAGGTAGGGGACGTCAAAGGTAGTCATATATCTATGAGGGAAAAGAAAACAGGGAAACAGAAACGAATACAAATTACTGCAGCACTGAAAAGAGAACTTAAATGGTTTATTGAAGAAAGAGAAGACAGTGAGTATCTATTGCAAAGTAGACAAGGTAAGAATCGCCCTATAGGTCGTAGCATGGCATATAAGATATTAAGTATAGCCGCAGCAGAGTTTGGTTTAGATGAAATCGGAACACATACGCTAAGAAAGACGTACGGGTACCATATGTACATGCAAACGAAAAACATAGCATTACTCATGGAGATATTCAATCATTCGTCAGAGAAGGTCACGTTACGTTATATAGGTGTAAACCAAGATGCGATGGATAAAGCTATGACTAGGTTTAAAATCTAATCATTGCTTTTTATTTTTTAAATCTATACAGTTACTCATAAATTTCGTACTGTGTAACTCAAAAGGGAAAGTTTAATTAAGTCAATGATAGCAAGGGATTTGGCGAAGGGGTTAGTTACACACAATAGAACATATGGGTAAGTGAAGTAGATATAAATTCACCGATCTAACATTATTATGATGAAACTCCTTCACTTTTAAAAATATTTCTCAATAGGAATAGTGCAGTTTATTCAATTGAAATATTTAAAATAAATAATTAATAACTTATCATAATAAATGAACTGGTTGTCGCTCTTGTTTCCATTCGGGATTTACTAATTAAATAGATTAAGGGCAGTAATCTATTTTAATTAAACGAGGGTGTTTTATTTAATTTAAGGGGGAGAATGCATGCTGAAAAAGTATGAAGTGAAAGTGAGTTTCAGTAATAATAAGTCAAGAGAAGATTATCGTAGGGGCGAATACGACTATAACTACCGCACAGAACCACAGATTTGGGAAGAAAAAAAATACGTAGTGTTTGCTGAAAATGAGCGAGATGCAAGGCGGTTAGGTCTTGAAAACATTAATAGAGATTGGCCCATAACAAAGTATATTTTTTTAGAGGCGGAATTAGAAGACTTTGGTGGGGTGGTTGAATATTTGTGGGATGTTGAATTGAAAATTGATGGTATGCTTTTGATACAACAAGTAGCAGGGAGAAATGAAACATCCGCATTAATAAGAGCGTTAGAGAAAGGAGCAGAAAACACAGGAGTGTCTAACTGTGTAGAAATAATTTCAGTTAAAGCGAGCGCTTGTTATAACATCGAACCTTCAGTATTGACGTTTTCTGATACGAACAAATATAAAATTTTAGTTACTCTCAATATTAATAATGAAGAAGAAATTGTTGTTTCAACTATAAGTTATTCAAGCTTGGTTCCTACAGAAGAAGAATTAAAATATATTCAAAGGGATACTATTATAAGAAAAGTAGAACCTGACTCGAAAAATATAAATATCATCGATACTACAATACAGGAAATTACTGAAAATATTTCATGTGATTTTGATTTTGATTTTGATGTTGATGGCGATAAAAAAAATTATCCAATCTGTACACCACATGGGGAGTATACGGTTGCTTATCTTATGGCGATAAGAGAACTTGCTAAAGAAAATGATTCAAGCATGGGTTATCAAAAAGTAGAGTGTGTAAATTGGGAAGCGGTAAAAAAACGTGCAAAAGAAATTGAACAAAAACGTATGGAAGAATTAATTGAGTATCGATAATAAAAATGCGCTAAAGCTGGCAGAGTCGTGACCGCTTTTTGGCAGGAAATGTGCCGGTTGGTTTGGAATTCTCGTGTTATATTTGTATTGTGAGAAGTGGCGGAAAACACAACTCACTATGTTGTTTCTAGAATTCTAAACGGTTCGTAATGACGGCACACAAAATCCGAAACCAGCAGATGGTAATGATTGAATGATACCGTTATTAAGGAGAGCTTTTGCTCTTCTTCCAGTTACTTAATATTGTTTAATATATTAGGTGATTGGAAGAAGTTTAAAACTTCACGTACCAGATTCTATATCTAAAATACTCCAAATGTATTCATAAATTAGATTAAGGAAATGGACGGGATGACAAATGTTGAATCAAGTATTTAATGTGGATTGTTTAGAAGGCATGAAGCTGATTCCAGATAAAAGTGTAGATATGATTTTATGTGATCTACCTTATGGGACGACAGCTTGTAAGTGGGATAGTATTATTCCATTTGATCTGTTGTGGAAACAGTACGAAAGAATTATAAGAGATAATGGGGCTATTCTTTTGACTGCAAGCCAGCCATTTACTACAAAGTTAATCGCTTCAAATATGAAATTGTTCCGTTATGAATGGATTTGGAAGAAAGGGAATCATGTAACAGGATTCCCGAATGCAAATAGAATGCCGTTAAAGAATCACGAAAATGTATTAGTGTTTTATAAGAAGTTACCTAATTATTATCCGCAAGATTTAATCTTATTGGAGAAGCCAATATATCAAAAGAGTACATCGAAAAAACTAAAGATATTTGGTAAGAGCAACAATGAATCATTAAGTAAAGTACATGTCACAAAGTATACCAATTATCCCAAGTCTGTTTTTGATTTTCCTCGTGATAGCAAGACGTTTCACCCAACACAAAAGCCTGTAGCTTTATTTGAATATTTGATTAAGACTTATACACAAGAAGGCGAAACGGTATTAGATAATTGTATGGGTAGTTTTACAACAGCTATAGCATGTATCAATACTAATCGTAATTATATTGGTTTTGAGATGGATAAAGAATATTGGAAGCTAGGTAACGAAAGAGTTAATAAACATATTGAATCATTAAAGCACTCGTAATGGGTGCTTTTTATTTTGGAGGAGGATGAAGGATGAGTCTAACTAAATTAACCAAACAAGAACAAGCGGTTGTGATTTATACATTAGTTCCGTTACTTGGACAAGATCTTGTAAACGAACGTATCGATAAACAGAAAGTGGAAAGTGCAATTCCAATCTTTAATGCAATGGAAGACAATATAACGCCAAAGCAAAGAAGAGAAGCAATGATTAGTTTGCTCGATAAAACAATGGATGAATTCCTAAAGGATTAGGCATAAAAAAACGGACGAAACTTGTTGGCTTTCAAGTCTCATCCGATGGCAATGTACTTTCATTATAACAACTTGTATTTATTTTTAAATAGATAATCGGAATGTTCTTTCAAAGGGAGTGAGGATAGATGCAAGTCTATTGTTCTAACTGTAATAAAGATTACGATATGCAACCGCAAGTAGCACAACTTCCTAATCGCATTGAGAAGTGTTTCTATATTTGTCCTCATTGTGGCCATGAACATGTTGCTGCATATGTGAACGATAAGATTCGTAAGCATCAATCAGATATAGCAAAGTGTCACGAACGGATTAATAAAAAGAACATTGCTATTGAGGATGAGATGAAACGATTGAGGAAGAGGATTGAAGGTGCCAAGTAAACCATTCAAACCTTGTAAGTCGTTAGGTTGCAACGAACTAACAAGGGATAAGTATTGTGCTAAACATTTAGAAAAGGAAAAAGAAACCGTAAAATATTATGACAAACATATTCGAAACAAAAGCTCACGTTCATTCTATAACTCCAAACCATGGAGGGTTATGCGTGAGTTTATTTATCGTAGAGATCATGGCTTATGTGTTCAATGTAGAAGCAACGGCATCATTAAGATAGGTGATGTAGTCGATCATATCATTCCATTGCTTGTGGACTGGTCAAAACGATTAGAACCAACTAATTTACAAACACTCTGTCATGCTTGCCACAACAAGAAAACAAAAGAAGACGAGAAGAAAAATAGAAAATCATTCGAAAGAAAAAATTCATAAACAACCCCCCACCATGAAAAAGCAAAAGGCGACTCCCTGGAGACCGCCGTCTAGCTTTCCGTACAAAAAATTCGTTTTATTTCATAAAAGGGGGTTCAACTAAAGGAGGTGGTTCACATGGGACGAAAAGCGAAGCCAATTCATTTGCAAATACTTGAAGGGAATAAAAACCGATTAACTAAACAGGAAATAGAACAAAGAGTGAGGGCCGAACAACATATTCAACCAAAAACGAATAGAATAAAAGCCCCAACTTGGTTAAATACAGTAGCAAAAAAAGAATTTAATCGAATTTCTAAAGAGTTAATGGAATTAGATCTTATTACAAATGTAGATATTAATGCTTTGGCAGCTTATTGTGATGCCTACTCTGATTATGTTGAATGTACAAAGATTATTGGTGAAGAAGGGTTGATGGTAGAGTATACAAATAAAGCAGCTGAAACTAATAAGGTGCCACATCCCTTATTAACTAAAAAGAAACAATTACATGAACAAATGAAGTCGTTAGCGATTGAATTTGGATTAACGCCAAGTTCTAGAGCATCTTTGGCAAAACCTAAGGGTGATGATAAACCAAAAACCAATGCAGAAAAGCGGTTTGGTGATAGGGTATGAAATTAGAAGAAAGACTAATGCAATATGTTTATGATATTTCGGACGGTAACATATTGGCTTGTAAAAAACATAAATGGGCTTGTGAGCGTTTTTTAAGAGACTTAGAACGTACACAAGATGATGAGTGTCCATTCTATTTTGATATTGAACAACTGTATGATTTTTATGAATGGTGCAAGCAATTTAAACATTTTAAAGGTGTATTAGCAGGTCAATATATTGAATTAACCGATTTTCAATTATTCGTAGCGGCTAATATATTTTGCTTTCTTATTAAAATTACAAATAATAGACGGTTCTTACGTGTATTTATTGAACTTGCAAGAAAAAATGCAAAATCACAATTTTTGGCTCTTATCGCTTCTTATATAACGTTTTTATCTGATCAACAGGAAGAGTGCTATATAGCAGGTTGGGATAGACAGCAATCAAGCCTTGTTTACAATGATATTTTAAAACAACTAGGCGCATGTGATATGTTATCTAAAAAATATAAGGATTCGTATGGGAAGATCACTCATATAAAAAGTGGCTCAACAATAACGCCACTTTCTAAAGAGGCAAAGAAGACCGGTGATGGTACAAATCCATCGCTAGGGATTGTTGATGAATATCATGCTCATGATACTAGCGAGATTTATGATGTAATTGATTCTGGAATGGGTGCACGTGAGAATACATTAATGTTCATTATTACTACAGCGGGATTTAGCATTAATGGACCTTGTTACAAGGAATATAAATACTGTTCTAGGATAGTAGATCCAAATGATTTAGGTGTGGAGAATGATGAGTATTTTGTTGTTATTTGTGAACTTGATAAAGATGATGATATCAAAGATGAAACAAATTGGATTAAAGCCAATCCGATTGTAGCAACTTATGAAGCTGGAATGAAGAAGCTTCGAAGTGATTTGAAAGTTGCTTTGGATAATCCTGAAAAAATGCGCTCTTTTCTTACAAAACGTATGAATATTTGGGTTAACCGAAAAGAGAATGGTTATATGGATATGTCCAGATGGAATAAATGTGATGAAGTAATTGAGTTATCTGAACTGAGTGGTATGGAATGTACAGTAGGAGCCGATTTATCAGCAAAAATCGATTTAACTAGTGTGGATTTTGAATTCAAGAAAGATGAAAAATATATCGTAATTAGTCATAGTTTTATACCAGAGGATACTTTAGCCGAGAAAATGAAAACAGATAAAGTACCATATGACATTTGGGCGCAGCAAGGTTGGATTACTGTAACGCCTGGTTCAGTAGTAGACTATAATTTCGTTAAAGAATATATAAAAACTATGGAATCAGATAATGAGTTTAAAATAAAAGAAATATGTGCGGATCCTTGGAATGCAACTCAATTTATGCAAGACATGGAAGCGGAAGGGTATGTTGTTGTAGAAATCAGACAAGGTATGGCTACTTTATCAGGACCAACAAAAGACTTTCGTGAGCAAGTGTATCAAAAGAAAATTATCCATAATAACAATCCAGTTCTTAATTGGGCAATCGGAAATGCTGTTACTAAGCAAGATGCCAATGAAAATATCATGTTGGACAAGTCAAAAGCAACAGAAAGAATTGATCCAATTGCGGCGGTGATTAACTCGCATGTCCGATGTATGCTCAATTTTGGGGAAATGGATTTAAATTCACATATCTTAAGTCAAGATTTCTCATTCTAGGAGGAATTACATGCGGTTTTTAATGTTCTTTATCAGTATTTTAGAAGATATTTTACTTATTTTGGGGTTGTCCATTATTGTTGGGACGACTTTTTTTATTAATCCAATTTACGGATGGTATCTGTTAGGACTTATTCTCACAATGTTGGGGGTGGTAATGATAAGAAGATAGAAAGGAGGTGAAACTTTTGATTTTTCGGCAGTTATTTAGGAATCAAGATACGACCGATTTGAAAAATCCGTCTCCTTGGTTTAAAAGTTTATTTGGTTATCAAGCCGCAAGTGGTGAAAAGGTTACGGTAGAATCCTCTTTAGGTGTTCCAACAGTATATCGATGCATTAACATCCTTGCGAACAGTGTTGCGATGCTTCCTTTTCAAGTTTTTAGAAAGACATCCAAGGGAAGAGAGCGAGATAAGGTGCATCAAGTGTCGTTTGTTTTAGAAAAACGTCCAAATCCCTATCAAAGTCCGTTTAAATTCAAACATTTAATCGAAACACATCGTAATACATGGGGAAATGCTTACATCAATATTCATTGGGGTGTGGATGGTAGACCGAAAGAATTGTGGGCATTGAATCCAGCTACCACAACTCCAACTGTGGACTTAAAGACGAATAAATTATGGTATTTTACTAGTTTGCCAGATGGTACACCTGTAAAAATACCTGATGATGATATTATCCATCTCACTACATTGTCTACTGATGGATTGAAGGGTAAACCACCTATTCAAATTGCAAGAGAGTCTATAGGCAGCTCACAGGCGGCTCAAAAGTTTAAAGGTAAATTTTTTACAAACGGGGCAGCGCATAGTGGGATATTAAAAACTCAACAACCACTTAATAAAGAAGCGAAAGATGTACTTCGTGATGCTTGGGAAGAAGCGAATACAGGATTAAATAATGCTCAAAGGATAGCAATTTTAGATGCTGGTTTAGAATTTGAGAAGGTTGGAATGCCTTTGAAAGATGCTCAATTTATTGAAGGTATGAAGTTTGATAAAGCTGAGATTGCAAACATCTTTAATATTCCATTGCACATGATTAATGAGTTAGATCGTGCTACATTCTCAAACATTGAGCAACAAGCATTGGATTTTATTCAAAATACATTGAGTCCGATACTTATTCAGTATGAAGAAGAGTTTTCTTATAAAACATTCTCATTTAATGAGCAAAAGCGTTACTATCTAAAATTCAATTTAGCAAGCTTATTAAGAGCAGATCAAAAATCAAGAGCCGAGTTCTATAACATTATGTTAGATAGAGGTGTATTTTCTATTAATAAAGTTTTAGAACTTGAAGATATGGATGGTATTGGTGAACTAGGTGATAAGAGCCGAGTCGATTTAAATCATGTATCTATTGAAATTGCGGATGAATACCAATTAGCGAAAGCTAGTGGAGGTTCGTCGCTGAAAGGAGGTGAGGGCAATTAAAGACGTGTTTACTATTAAAAATCAAACGGATTCTTCAGCGGACCTATTTATCTATGGTGACATCATAAATAATACAGGTTGGAAATGGGATGATTCTGACATTATGCCCGATGATGTAAAAAACATTTTGGGGCAATTGGATGATAAAAGTAACCTAAATATCTATGTGAATAGTGGTGGTGGCTCTGTATTCGCTGGTTTAGCAATTTATAATATGTTAAAGCGAAATAAGGCTCAAAAAACTGTTTATGTGGATGGTGTTGCAGCTTCCATCGCTTCAGTAATTGCCCTAGCAGGTGATCGTGTTGTTGTCCCTTCTAATGCTTTCTTAATGATTCATAAGCCTTGGACATATGCAGCTGGAAATGCAATAGATTTCCGAAAAGCAGCAGAAGACCTGGATAACATTGAGTCTGGAATTATGAATGTATATAAGGAAAACTTAAAAGAAGGTATTGAAATTGAAGAAATACAGCAATTAGTAGATGCAGAGACCTGGTTAAGTGGTGAACAAGCTGAAAAATACTTCAACATCGAAGTTGTGGAAGCAAAAGAAGTCGCAGCATGTATGAGTGATTACTTTGATAAATATCAAAAAACACCAAGTAAAATAGTAGCAAAAGCTCCTTCTATTCCAAAGAAGGATAATAATGAACAATTAAAAATACAAAACGCACTAGACCTGTTAGAACTATAGGTCTATTTTTTGTGCCAAAACAAGGAGGAAATACCGAATGAATAAACATGAACAAGAATTACGTCAAAGAATTGCTGATTTAAAAGCGAAAGCAGAAGAATTTAATAATAGCGGTAAATATGAAGATGCAAAAGCGAAAATTGAGGAAGCGAAAAACGCAAAAAATGAGCTAGATAATTATCTAGCAATGAAGCAAATCCAAGTGCCTGATCCTGTGAATGCACAAACTGGAGTGTTACCTCCAGCATCAGTTCAAAATGAAGATACATCGTATAAAGAAGTATTTATGAAAGCTTTACGTGGCCAAGCATTAAGCCATGATGAAATAAGTGTTATGCAGGAATATAAAGCATCCTTATCAGAGAATACGGGCAAGGATGGCGGTTATATCGTCCCTGAGGATATTACTACAACAATTAATCAGCTAAAACAAACGGTTGATAGCTTAGAGCAATATGTAAGTGTACAACCTGTTTCAACAAATAAAGGATCTCGTACATTAGAAAAACGTGCAGCATCTACACCTTTCGCTCCACTATCTGAGTATGGAAATCCAAATGCGATGCAGGAAATTGCTTCACCACAATTTGATCGTTTATCTTATGCTATTGAAGATTACGCTGGATTCTTACCAGTACCAAATGACTTGTTAGATGATACAGATCAAGCTTTAGAAAGTTATTTACGTCAATGGATCGCGAAAAAATCCATTGCAACTCGTAACTATTTAATTTTGCAAGAAGTTAACAAGTTAACAAAGGTTGATTTTAAGGATTATAAAGGCATTAAAACCGCATTAAATGTCACATTAGATCCAGCCTTCTCGGCTGTAGCAAACATTTTTACAAACCAAGATGGATTCAATTACTTAGATCAAATAGAAGATAAGGATGGCCGTCCGCTACTTCAACCAGACCCAACAAATCCAACTCGTAAGTTATTGTCAGGAAAACCAGTTATTGTTTTATCCAATAAGACAATTGCTACAGATAAAGATGGTAAAGCACCATTCATTGTTGGGGATTTGAAAGAAGCGATCGTTCTTTGGGATAGAAAACAATTATCTATCGATATGACTAAAGAAGGTGGAAACGCATGGAGATCAAATACTTCTGAGTTCCGAGCAATCGAACGTGAAGACGTTACGCTTTGGGATTCAGAAGCGGTTGTGTATGGACAAATTACAGTTGTGGCGAAACCTGGAGCTTAATGATATAGGAGGTGTCCTTCTTGGTACTGAAATTAGAGGAAGCTAAAGAGTATCTTCGTGTGGATGGCGATGAGGAGGACTCCCTCATTTCATCCTTTATAACAGCAGCTGAAATATATATTAAGAATGCAACAAGTAAAAACGTAGATTTAAAGAGCGAGCTTGCTAAATTAGCGGCTCGTATTTTAATTGCTCATTGGTATGAAAACCGTGAAGCAGTTGGGAAAGCTGAACAATTAGCATTTAGTTTGCAGTCAATATTAGTTCAGTTGCAATATTGCGTAGGTGATTCCACATGAATCCAGGTAAGTTAGATAAACTCCTTACATTCCAAGTAAAAGACGATGATGCAAAGGGACCAGACGGTGAACCGATAGATGGTTATAAAGATTCTTTTGCTGTATGGGGCTCGTTCATTTTTTTAAAGGGAAGAAAGTACTTTGAAGCAGCCGCAGCCAACAGTGAAGTACAGGGTGAAACAGAAATCCGATTCCGTGCTAATGTGAATGCTGATATGAAAATTAAGTATAAGAACACGATTTATGACATTCTTTCAGTTATTCCAACGGAAAGACACACGTTATTAATCATGTGGAAGCGTGGTGGAATGAATGGCTGATGGTGTGGATTTATTAGGGTTTGATCGTTTAATTACTGAATTAGAACAAATGGGCCTACGTGGAGAAAAGATTGAAGATAAAGCTCTTGCAGCTGGTGGGGAACCTATTCGAAAAGCTATTTCAGAAATAGCTCCAAGAAGCGACAGCCCTAAAAAAGCAACAAAAAGCGAACCTTGGCGTACAGGACAACATTTGGCTGATAATATCCGTGTTACAAAAGCGAAAATGGAAGGCGGCATAAAAACTATTAAGATTGGAATAGACAAAGCGGATCGTTCTCCATATTTCTATGGGAAGTTCGTAGAATGGGGAACATCTAAAATGCCAGCTCAACCATTTATAGAACCAGGCTTTAATTCTTCAAAAGAAGCCGCAATTCGTGCTATGACAGACATCTTGAAGAACGAGATGAGGTTGAATTTATGATAAATCTACGACCTGAAATTTTGCAAGCTCTTGAAAATAATCAGGAGCTTGTTTCTTTATTAGGCGGAAAACGTGTGTATTATCGTAAAGCCAAAAATGCTGAAGAGTTTCCACGGATTACATTCTTCGAATTAGACAATAAGCCAGATAGCTTTGCAGATAACGAAGAAAGTGAGAGTGAAATCACATTTCAAATCGATATTTGGTCAAAGGGTAGTACAACAGCAATTCATAAAAAAGTGAATGAGATCATGAAAAGTATTGGTTTCTCACGTTATGCGATTGCTGATTTATATGAAGATGATACACAAATTTTTCATTACGCGATGCGATTCGCGAAAGGAGTGGAGTTATAGATGGCTGGAGAAATTATTACAATTAGTTCGACTGTCGGTGTAGATAGTCTTGTTTATGCAAAATTAACAAAAGATGATGCAACAAGTGTTGCATATTCAACGGTAAAGAAATTAGAAGGTGCAGTAAAGGTTAAAACATCAAAAAAGGTAGCTTCAGAAATAATGTGGAGTGACAATAAAAAATCGGAAATTGCTGAATCAGACGGTGAAGTTGAAGTGGAAATTGAAGTTCGAGGTCTTTCATTGTCAAATAAAGCAGATATTGAAGGATATCCAGAAATTCAGGATGGTGTTTTAGACGAAAAACGTGTGGGAGAAAAACCATATTTAGCGATTGGGTATCGTTTTTTAAAGGCTAATGGTAAATATCGTTATGTTTGGTTACTCAAAGGTAAACTTTCACAAGAGGAAGAAGAAGCTGAAACGAAAAAAGACAAACCGAACTTCCAAACAACAAAACTTAAAGGGTCATTCATTGAGCGTGATTTTGATGATAGACCAAAATTTACAGCTGATGCCGATGAACCTACGTTTACAAAAGCTGTAGGAGATAATTGGTTTAGTAAGGTATATGAAAAAAACGTAACACCACCAACAGGCAAGTAAGAGGGAGCAAATGCTCTCTCTTTTTTATTAACTAAGGAGGAATAAACTATGAAACTAACATTACGAATCAATAAGGAAAAGAAAACTTTTAATTTACCGGAGTTCATTCCAGCTCGTTTAATTCGTCAAGCACCTGAGCTTGCTGATATTCCAAATGATCCTGGTCCAGAGGATATGGATAAAATGGTTCAATTTGTAGTAAGGGTTTACGATGAACAATTTACCTTAGATCAATATTGGGATGGTGTGGATGCTCGTAAGTTTTTATCGACAACTTCAGAGGTAATTAACGCTATTGTCAATGAAACTGTGGAAGCTGCTAGTGGTACACCTGGAACTGGAGAAGAAGAAAACCCAAACGCGTAGAGGGAGGAGGGCTAACGTTCAGTGAGTTTATGGACGAGCTCTACCTCTCTTTATTACGTCAGGGATATAAACATCATCATATCGATAACGAAATGGATATTTGGCATTATTTAAGGCTAAATCGAAAGCATCGTGAACAAGGTAATTCAAATGATGAGAATCAAAATTCAAATGAAATAGAAGTTCCAGCTGAAAACATTATCTAACGAGGGGGTGAGACATTGGCAAATGAAATGAATAATTTGGTAGTTAGGCTTTCCCTTGATAATGTAAATTTCCGTCAAGGTATAGCAAATTCAGGGCGTGCGGTAAGGACACTACAGAGCGAATTGAAATCTGTAAGTACAGGGATGGGCGGTTTCGCTAGTGCTAGCCAACAAACACAAGCGAAAATGGATACTCTAAGTAGGCTCATTGACGCACAAAAAGAGAAAGTTAAAGCGTTACGTCAAGCATATGATCAAAATAAGGCTAAATTAGGTGAGAATGATGCAGCAACTCAGCGATATGCTTCACAAGTTAATAAAGCTGTTGCTGATTTAAATAGATTTGAAAATGAATTAAAGCAAGTAAATAAGCAAGCTGAACAAAAAGGGATGGATAAATTAAATAATTCTTTAAAATCCCTACAGGCTGAATTTCAGTCAATTACAACAGGCATGGGCGGTTTTTCTAATGCGACTGAACAAACAAGAGCTAAAGTTGATGTTTTATCTCGTACGGTAGATAAACAAAAAGAAAAAATCAGGGAACTTCAACAAGCCTACAACCGTGCTAAAACAGAAGAAGGTGAAGCAAGCCAGTCAGCGCAACGATATGCTGAACAAATTCATCGAGCGACAAGTGAATTAAATCGATTCGAATCACAATTACAACAGGCAAATCATGAATTGGATCAGCAAGGAAATCGTCTATTGAACTTTGGGAATCGTATGGAGGCAATGGGGAACCACCTACAAAATGCTGGCATGCAAATCGGTATGGTATTTTGTGTTATGACTTATGCAATTGGTCGAGGTCTAAAATCAGCTGTGGAAGAATCAATGAATTTTGAACAACAGATGGCTAACATAAAAGCAGTATCTGGTGCGACAGGACAAGAAATGAGTAAACTCTCCGAATTAGCCGTTAAATATGGGGAAGACACGAAATATTCTTCTGTAGAAGCTGGAAAAGGGATTGAAGAATTAATAAAAGCCGGTGTTGGTTTAACAGACATCATCAATGGTGGATTAGAAGGAGCTCTAAACCTAGCGGCCGCTGGTGAACTAGAACTAGGAGAAGCGGCAGAAATCGCTTCAACCGCTTTGAATGCATTTAAAAGAGATGGTTTAAGTGTTACAGATGCCGCCAACTTACTTGCAGGAGCCGCTAATGCTTCAGCTACTGATGTACATGAACTGAAATATGGTTTATCAGCAACCGCAGCAGTTGCTGCAGGAGCTGGTATGACATTTAAAGATACAGCAACAGCTTTAGCGGTATTTGCACAGAATGGATTAAAAGGTTCTGATGCAGGTACTTCACTAAAAACAATGCTTATGAGGTTGAATCCTTCAACTAAAGAAGCATATAACAAGATGGCAGATTTGGGTCTTATCACTTATAATGCGCAGGCTGGATTTGATTTCTTGGTTAAAAACGGAATCACACCAGCATCTAGAAGTGTGGGAGATATTGAAGTTGCATTAGAAAAATATGTAATGAAAACTGAAGGTGTAAAGAAATGGAATGATAAGTGTGATACTACATTCCGTGAGTTAGCAACTAGCTCCGCTTTCTTATCATCGAAATTCTATGATCAAGAGGGTCATATCCAAAGTTTAGAAAACATATCCGGAATTCTTCATGAATCCATGAAAGATTTAACAGACCAACAACGAAGTATGGCTTTAGAGACGTTATTTGGTTCAGATGCAGTTCGTGGTGCAACGATTTTGTTTAATGAAGGTTCACAAGGTGTAAATAAAATGTATACCGAGATGTCCAAAGTCACAGCTTTAGAAACAGCTGAAACGAAAATGAACACTTTGAAAGGTCGTATTGAACAGCTAAGTGGAGCGTTCGACACAATGAAAAAGACAATTGGTGATGCGCTTGCCCCTGTGGTTAGTGCTTTTGTTGCTGGGTTGCAAAAGCTTGTGGATGGATTTAATGCATTGCCAGGTCCTGTACAAAAAGCTATTGCAATTACAGCAGGTATTGTTCTTGCTTTAACGGCTATTGCAACAGTTATTGGAGTGGTTCTAGCAGCAGTTGGAATGGTGGTTTCAGGGATTGGTGCATTAGGAGTTGCATTAGCAACATCTTTAGGAATAGCAGGTGGAGTTGCAGGATTGTTGGCTGCGGCGTTAGGACCAGTAGCGATTGCTTTAGGTGTGGTAGCAGCCGCAGTTGGTGTTGGTGTTCTAGCGTATAAGGGATATCAGAAAGCAACCGAGGACAGCATTGCTTCAGTAAATCGATTTACTACAAATACAGAAGGTAAAGTAAGTTCTTCCACAAAGAAAGTTTTAGGAGAGTATTTCAAGTTATCTGATGGTATTAGACAAAAGTTAACTGAAATTAGACTAAACCATGAAGTAATAACAGAAGAACAGTCGCAAAAGCTCATTGGACAGTATGACAAATTGGCTAACACGATTATAGAAAAAACAAACGCAAGACAACAAAAAGAAATTGAAGGACTTAAAAAGTTCTTTGCTGATTCATATGTTTTAACTTCTGAAGAAGAAAACAAGAGGATGGAACAACTGAATCAACGTTACGAGCAAGAAAAACTAAAAACACAAGAAAAAGAAAATAAAATCAAAGAAATCCTACAAACAGCAGCTAGGGAAAATAGAGAGTTAACAACATCAGAACGAATATCCTTACAAGCTCTACAAGATGAAATGGACAGAGTTGCTGTTGAACATATGTCTAAAAACCAAATGGAACAAAAGGTTATCCTGGAAAATATGCGAGTGCAAGCTAGTGAGATATCAGCTAGACAAGCAGCTGAAGTTGTTCAACATAGTGCTGAAACTAGAGATAAGGTCATCGCAGATGCGAAGAAAACTCGTGATGATAAAATTGCAGAGGCTATTCGACAACGAGATGAAAATAAAACGATTAATGCTGAAGAAGCAAATGCAATTATTGCAGAAGCCAAACGACAGTATGACAGCACAGTTTCTACAGCAAAAGATAAGCACACTGAAATTGTAAGTGAAGCTAAAGCGCAAGCAGGTGAACATGCAAATCAAGTTGACTGGGAAACTGGACAAGTGAAATCTAAGTATGAAGTAATGAAAGATGACGTTGTTCGAAAAATGAAAGAAATGGGATCAGATGTTTCCAACAAATATGACGAGATGAAAAAATCGGCCAGCGATAAGGTAGAGGAAATAAAAAATACTGTTTCAAGAAAATTTGAGGAACAGAAAAAAGCCGTTACAGATAAAATGAACGAGATAAAAAGTGATATCGAAGATAAGTGGAATACAGTTGAAAAATTCTTCAGCACCATAAATTTGAGTTCGATTGGAAAATCAATTATAGAAGGGCTTGGGAAAGGTATCGATGATGCATCAGGAGGTCTATTTAGTAAAGCAGCTGGAATTGCTAACGATATTAAAAAGACTATTTCTGGAGCGCTTGAAGTAAACAGCCCATCAAAAGTAATGATACCTATTGGTAGTGCTGTTCCAGAAGGCGTTGGAGTAGGTATGGATCGAGGGAAACGTTTTGTTGTGGATGCAACAAGAAATGTAGTTGGAACCGTTAAGAAGCAAATGGGAAATATGCCATCTGTTTTTGATTTTGGATTCCAAACTTCTCATTATAGTGTTCCGAATGATGCGGTAAGTGGTTTAACGAATTATATGCAGCCTAATATTCCTAATAACTCGGCTACTAGTAAAAAGGTATTCCCAAATAGACGACCTGAAGAAAAAGAACTAAATCTTACATTGAATATGACAAACGTTTTAGATGGGAAAGAGTTAGCAGGTGGAACTTATAGGTATACCACAGAACTTCAAGATCGTGATCGACAACGAAAAGAGCAATTTTAAGGACGGTGATATTCTTGGTTAAATTAAGCTTTACATTTAATAATATTCGCAAAGATTATATTCAAATGCTTGTAGGGAGGAAACGTCCTTCATGGGCTCCAATTAAAAGAAATCTTGTTAGAGTTCCTCATCGTCCAGGGGCTTTTTTTATTCATACAGAAACCGAGGAGCGTCGTATTGACGTTCCTCTTGTTATTAAAGCTAAAAAAGATATGGCTGATTTACAAAAGATAAAAGAGGATTTAGCGGATTGGCTATACACAGAGCAACCAGCTGAACTTATTTTTGATGATGAGTTAGATCGAACATATCTTGCTTTTATTGATGGTTCACTAGATTTGGATGAACTAGTTAATAGGGGGAAAGGTGTTATTACTTTCGTTTGCCCCATGCCTTATAAATTAGGAAAAGTACAGACTCAAACATTCACGCAAAATTGGTCCACAGAAATCACGTCTAATTTCACGAATAAAGGTAGTGTAGAAACACCAGCATTAATTGAAATGATTGCAAAAAAGCCAAGCACTTTTTTAGATGTATGGTTTGGAGAATATCCACATAATCGTGATTATTTTAGAATTGGCTACCCTCTCACTGTGGAAGAAACAACAGTACAAGAACGAGAAAGAGTAATGTGGGATGAAATGACTACAGCTGTAGGATGGACTCCTGTTACTGGAGTTTTTGATGACATGAAAGGTACAGGTAGTTTTAAATCAAGGGATGGTTACGCGTTGTATTGTCAAGATTACGGACAAGAGAAAGGATTTCACGGTGCAATTGCCAAGAAAAATATTCCAGGTGGACCGTTACAAGATTTTGAAATGGAGACTTGGGTGCATTTGAAGTCCAAAAGTATTGGAGAAATGGGCCGTGTAGAGGTACTTCTTTTAGATGATACAAGTAATATTGTTGCTCGTATAAACATGAATGATTTATATTGGGATGCTGAAATGACGAAAGCATACATGCGTATTGGAAATGCAGGAACGCCTAACAGTATGCGGAAATTAGTAGATACAAGTGGGGCACATCCTAATACATTTAATCAATTTTACGGTAGGTTACGTATTGCAAGACGTGGGAAAGAATGGTCTGTTTATGTAGCCCGTTTTAGAGATGGTACAGAAATAGATGACGCTTCACTTGTTGAACGTTGGATTGATGAAACCGGAAATCCAATGACAGAACGAAAAATTGCACAAGTAATGATTTCAATCATGAGTTGGGATGTAAATAAACCTGTTGATGTCATGCAGATTGATGACTTAAAGATTTGGAAAGTAAACAAAGTACCTTCAAATACAAAGCCTTATATTTTCGATACCGGAGACAAAATTGTTATTGATACAGAACGAAGTCTCGTCACAATCAATGGGAAGAATGCAATCAATATAAAAGATATATTCAGTAACTTTCCAAAAGTAATACGGGGTGACAATCGAATCGATATTATGCCGCCTGATGTAAACGCAACAGTTAGTTATAGGGAGAGATATAGATGAGAACGCCTAGCGGAATTCTTCATGTGGTTGATTTTAAAACTGATCAAATTGTCTCAGCTATTCAACTGCAGGACTATTGGGGCGATAAACGCCATTGGGAAATCAAAAACAATATAGATATGCTAGATTTTACAACTTTTGATGGAACAGAACACGCAATTACATTACAACAACAAAATCTAGTTTTAAAAGAAGTCCGTGACGGAAGAATTGTACCATATGTTATCACAGAGGCCGAGAAGGATTCCGATAAACGATCTATTACCACATATGCTTCAGGTGCTTGGGTTCAAATTGCTAAGTCCGGAATTATAAATCCGCAACGGATTGAAAGTAAAACAGTAAATCAATTTATGGATATAGCTCTTGTAGGCATGAAGTGGCAACGAGGCATAACAGAATACAGCGGATTCCATACGATGACCATTGATGAGTTTATCGATCCGCTTACGTTTTTAAAGAAAATCGCTTCTTTATTTGATTTAGAAATTCAATATCGTGTAGAAGTTGTCGGATCTCAAATTGTCGGTTGGTACGTTGATATGATAAAAAAACGTGGCCAAGAAACAGGGAAAGAAGTAGAACTTGGTAAAGACTTGGTTGGCGTTAAACGTATCGAACATTCACGAGACATTTGCACAGCTCTTGTTGGTTTTGTGCGTGGGGAAGAGGAGAAAGTTATTACTGTTGAGAGTATAAATAACGGTCTTCCTTATATCACAGACAGTGATGCATTCCAACGTTGGAATGAACATGGAAAACACAAATTTGGTTTCTATACGCCAGAAACAGAAGAACAAAATATGACACCGCAACGATTAATGACTTTGATGAAAACGGAGTTCAAAAAGCGTGTGAATACTTCTGTTTCTTATGAAGTAGAAGCGCAATCGATTGGTCGTGTATTCGGACTAGCTCATGAGTTAATTAATGAAGGGGATACAATCAAAATTAAAGATACAGGTTTTACACCTGAATTGTATCTTGAAGCTCGTGTTATTGCTGGCGATGAATCATTTACTGATCCTACACAAGATAAATATGTGTTTGGTGACTATCGTGAGATTGTTGATCCAAACGAAGAATTAAGAAAGATTTACAATCGAATCCTTAGTTCATTAGGCAATAAGCAAGAAATGATAGATCAACTAGATAAATTGGTAAAAGAAGCTAATGAAACAGCTAGTAATGCTAAGAAGGAATCGGAAGCAGCGAAGACACTTGCTGAAAAGGTTCAAGAGAACATAAAAAATAACACTGTGGAAATCATTGAAGCAAAAAATCCACCGACAACGGGGCTTAAATCATATAAAACACTGTGGCTAGATATTTCTAATGGTAAGCCAGGTATTTTGAAAATATGGACAGGCGCAGCTTGGGAGTCGGTTGTTCCTGATGTGGAGTCAGTTAAGAAAGAAACGTTGGAACAGGTGACAAAAGATATTAATAATACCAAGCAAGAGCTTGATAAAAAGGTAGAAACGCTAAAAACAGAAACAGAGACTTTAGTTAATACACAAATAAAAGAGGTACAAACCACCTTGAATGACAAGGTAGCTGCCGTTAAGAAAGATACAGAGACAATTTCTGGTGAAATCTTAAATATCAAAAAAGATGTGAGCGGTAAGGTCGATGGGGAGTTTGTTAAGAATCAAATAAAAGATAAAGCAGATAAATCTGGCGTCTTTACAAAAGAGGAAATTAATAATGGCTTTATTGGTAAACAAATATATGAAACTGATAAGCAAGGAAACGTCAAGAAATTCCAAGAAATAAGCACTTCTGTTGAACAAACAAATGAAGCTATCAAATCAAAGGCAGAGAAACAAAGCGTAATTGATTTAGGTAATAACCTAACACAAGTTTCAAAAACTGCTAATGAAGCGAAACAAACTGCTGATGGTAATACACGTACCATCTCGCAAGTGGACTCTAAAGTAAATCAAACAGTTACAGACTTTACCAAAAAGACTACTGCAATAGAAGAAACGGTTAATGGGGTTTCAACAAAAGTTACCAACATACAAACAGAACAAGGTAAAATCAGTGAGCGTGTTACTAAATCCGAGCAGACAGCAGAAGGGTTTAAAAAGTCTATTGAATCGTTAAATACAGCGAATGGAACTACTAGTAATAGATTAAACAAAATAGAAGAAACGGTTGACGGTACGAAACAGACGATTTCTGACATACAGGCGGAAGCAGAATCTCTCAAGAAAACAACGAATGAGATTAAGACAACGGCTGATGGTACGAAGCAGACTCTTACTGAACTTAAAACGAAAGTTGATAATACGGTAATTAGTGTGCGTAATATCTTATTAAATACTGATAATGTGCTAACTGGCGTGAACACTACACCGACGGTTTCTGTAAGTAAATCATTCAAGCTTACGGCTGACGCTCCCCTTCTATTACGAGGTAAATCATTTACTATCAGTTTAAAAGCTAAATCAAAAGGGGTTTCTAAAGGCGCGGAGAAACCATACGCGGGATTAGAACTTGCTGTTAAATATAAAGACGGCGAAACCTCTTGGTTAGGTATTCGTGCCGAAACTACGTTACCCGCGGATTCTGATTGGAAGTCATATAACTTCACACATCAAATGAAAGATAAAGAGATCGAATCTATCACAGCAAATTCTTTAATTCGTGATCTTAAAGGTACTGTTGAACTTAAAGAATGGAAAGTGGAAGTGGGGACCGTTGCTACAGAGTATTCACCAGCACCAGAAGACCAAGTAACAACAACGGATTTCACTAAAAAAACAGTAGAGATTGAGACGACTATTAAAGGTATTAATACTACTGTTTCCAATGTGCAAAACGAACAAGGTAAGCTTACAGAACGTGTTACTAAATCAGAACAAACCGCTGATGGATTTAAAACCTCTATTGAATCGTTAACGAAAAAAGATACTGAAATTAGTAATAAAGTTAATGCAGTTGAGTCAACTGTAGAAGGTACAAAAAAGACGATTACTGATGTGCAGCAAACAACAAATGAGCTTAAGAAAACAACAACTGAAATTACAGAAAAAGCTGGGAAGATTAGTGAGAAGTTAGAGAGCGTTGAGAAGAAGTTTGATGATATTAAAATTGGCGGTCAGAACTTTTATAAGCAAAAATCCTTTGGTGCAGCTGGTGGAACAAGCATAGCGTATGACGATAATAATAAATGGTGGAACATAACAATTCCCGTTGGGGCTAGCGGTAGTTGGAAAGGCATTTTATACAATACTAAAAATGCCAAGTTACTTGTGGGTAGGACATACACAATCAGCTATGAAATTTACGCTGACGATGTTATCCCAACCGCGATGGATATTAACAACTTTGGTGTTACTACCGTTACGGGAACAAACGACAATGACGTTGTAGCAAAACGAATCATGCGTACGCCTAAAACAATAGCGGGTCAATGGCTTAAAGTGTCCGCTACGTTTATAATGCCCGACAATATCACGCAAGATTTCTATGACAATTCAGTTTTTGGTGTAGGTGGTGGATGGACTCCTACGAAAATTACAAACATAAAGATTAGAAACATGCAATTAGAAGAAGGAAATATACCAACAAGTTATCGCACCCCTTCAGAAGATCAAGTAACAACTGATGAATTCACCAAGAAAACAACAGATATTGAAAAAAGTGTGGATGGCGTTAAAACCACTGTAACAAACGTTCAAAACAGCCAAGTTGGATTCGAAAAGCGTATGACTACAGTAGAGCAAACAGCAAGCGGATTATCTTCCACAGTTAGTACTTTAAACAATGTAGTAGATACGCAGGGTAAGAAGCTTACTGAAGCAAATACAAAGCTCGAACAACAAGCAACAGCAATTGGTGCAAAGGTTGAGCTTAAACAAGTAGAGAATTATGTCGCTGGATTTAAGATACCTGAGTTGAAGCAAACTGTTGATCAGAATAAAAAAGATTTACTTGGCGAGTTAGCGAACAAGCTTGCGACAGACCAATTTAATCAAAAAATGACTCTGATCGATAACCGTTTTACCATCAATGAACAAGGTATTAATGCGGCAGCAAAAAAAACAGAGGTATACACAAAAGACCAAGCAAACGGGCAATTTGCTACAGATTCCTATGTAAGAGATATGGAATCTCGTCTTCAGATAACAGAAAAAGGCGTTAGTATATCTGTAAAAGAAAACGGCGTTATTGCAGCATTCAATATGAGTAAAGAAAATATTACATTGAATGCGGGCCGAATTAACTTAGTAGGTTTTATTACAGCAAATCATATTAAAGGGCAAGTTTTAGAAGGGGTAACACTTAAAACGAGTGGAAATAGATTTGTTGAAATAAATAAGCAAGACATGAAGATTTTTGATTTAGATAAACCACGTGGCTATATGGGATTTATGGAAACAGATGATGGAAGTATTCAACCTGCACTTGTTCTTGGTTCGGATAACAGAAAATTCACTGGTACAGGTTCATTCTATATTTATCAAAAAACCCCACGAATTAACGGTACTGAGCAACCTTCTAAAGCTTTTGCTACATTTGGACTCTCAAAAGGAGAAAATGCAGCAGGGAACAATATATGGTCATCGTATATTCAAATGCAAAATGATGGTGGTCATCTATATGCGTATGCAGACGGAAGATTGTATTTTGATTGCTTGAATGATATTGTTTTTAACTCAGTAGGATGGGCTCCAGGATACGGTAAATTCATGGTGACTACAACGGAACCACATTATTTCACAAATAACTACGGTGAGTTTAATTTCCAGAGAAAAGGAAGTGGCAATAAAATATACTTCCTGAATGGCGCCAATGATCATGATTTAGTCCTCGGAAGAGTAATGATAAGATCAAGCCTTGTATCAGGTTACGACACCGGATTACAGATTAAAGATACGTTAGGAAATGCATGGCGAGATATAGAATTAAGAACATTAAGAGCAAAAGAAAACATCTCAGCAACTGGAGGCGTATGGGCCAGGGAATTTATTCCTAACTCATCTCGTAAAATCAAAACAAACATTGAAGATTTGAAGTTCTCTGCGCTACAAACACTCAACTCTGTACGTATTAAAAAATACAATATGATTTCTGACGTTGAAAAGTACGATGCAGGTGAAATTGATGTAGTGCCTGTATACTATGGTATGATCGCTGAGGATTCTGATAGTGTATTTACAACACCAGAAAAAAATGCAGTCACATTATATAGTTCTGTTTCTATTACAATGCAATCGGTACAAGAATTAGACTGGAAAGCAGACAATATGCAATTTGATATTGGAATGGTAAAACAAGCGCTTGAAGCAGAAAAACGCGAGAAAGTTTTCATCCAGGATCAACTTTACGAATTAAAGGATTTAGTAGTTCGTCAGGAAGACAGAATAGCAAAGTTAGAAGAATTATTACTACAACAATTAATTGATAAGAAACCAGAGCAGCCATAAGCTGTTTTTTATTTTGAACAAAATACGGCTTAGAAAATAAAACGTAGTGTGTAAACAGCGGGTTTCTTTATTAATGATTGATTGTTAGACAATGGAATATTTAACCTTTATTATATAAAATAAACGATATTGTGTTTTATATAGTAAAGGAGGAGAAATTGTGTTTGATTGGTTGAATCAAAATAAAGAATGGTTTTTTAGCGGGATAGGAGTTTTAGGCATTTCTGTTATAGGAGGAATCTTATTTAAAAAAGCGAAAGATGGTAAAAGACATCAAAGTATCCATTCGGGTGATAACTCGACTAATATTCAAGGTGGTAAGAATGTAAATGTTACATTAGGTGAGAAAAATGAACGATAAACAAGAAATAATAGCGGGTAATCACTCAAACAATGTACAAGGTTCTAAAGTAATAGTAAATCAGTATGGCCTTAGTTATACAGAGGTCGAGAGAGCTGCTATGAATATTTTTAAGAGTAACTTTTATGATTTGGGAGAAAAAGTTGATAAATTAATCAATGAACGTGCTGAAGAAATAATTAATCGTTATTTAACGAAGTTAAAGGAGACAAGCCCTGAAGCAATTGTAAATACACAAGATCCAGACCTACGGTTTGTTATCTATGAAACACAAAAAAACCACGCTAGACATGGAGATAATGACATAGCAGATTTGTTAGTTGATGTTTTGGTAAATAGAACAATAGAAAATGATAAACCGTTTTCGAAATTAGTAAATAATGAAGCTTTGGAGATAATTCCTAAACTAACATTAAAACAAATTGACACCATAACGGTAATTTTTTTACTACTTCATGTCAATATTGGCAATCTTTTTTCTATAGAAAATTTATGTCAAACATTAAAGTATTTTGTAAATGATATACCGGACGATGAATTTTTTTATCAACATTTACAATACACAGGTTGTATCTCAATTAGTATTGGAGAAGTAACTTTTAACAAAATAATGAGTACTGCATATCCAAGTAAATTTACTGATGATAATAATGGTTTAATATTTGAGGGGAATTTAATGTCAGTAGATCCTTGGTTATGGACATTTTCCCAAAAATGGAAAAGAACTAAATTATGTAATTCCGCTTTAACTAGTGTAGCAATTGCTATAGCAATTAGTAATTTAAAACTAAAAACTGGGATGAATTTATGTTTAAGTAACTGGATAAAGGGCTAATCATAATTAAATATAAAACAGCAATAAAAAATTGGTGTAAAAGGGAATGGAAAAAGAGTCAATTGAGACTCTTTTTTATTTTGGAATAGGAGGAAATAAAAGTGAATCAAATTAATATGTTAGTCAAATCTTTTGTAGCATCATTTGGTGCATTTTGTGGATACTTTCTTGGAGGGTGGGATACATCATTGAAGATGCTTGTACTGTTTGCGGTAATTGATTACGTGAGTGGCATAATTGCAGCTGGTTTCAACGGAGAACTAAAAAGTAAAGTAGGATTTCGAGGCATCGCCAAAAAGGTGATGCTTTTTCTTTTGGTTGGTGCAGCCGCTCAACTAGATTCAGCACTTGGGAGCAATAGTGCTATTCGTGAAGCAACAATATTTTTCTTCATCGGAAATGAGTTACTTTCACTTTTGGAAAATGCTGGACGTATGGGAATCCCTTTACCTTCAGCGTTAACAAACGCAGTCGAAATTCTAGGCGGTAAACAAAAACAAGAAGAGCGAAAAGGAGATGTTCAGTAATGGAAATCAAAAAAATGTTAGTACCAGAAAGTCGTTATTCAGTTTTATGCCCGAATGTAATGAACCCAACGGAAATTACCTTCCACAATACTTATAATGATGCTACAGCATTAAACGAACGTAATAACGTTGCTAATAATAGTACAGGCACTTCGTTCCATATCGCGGTAGATGACAAAGAAGCTATTCAATTAATTCCGTTTAATAGAAATGCTTGGCATGCAGGTGATGGGAATGGACCAGGTAATCGTAATAGTATCGGCATAGAGATTTGTTATTCTATGTCAGGTGGAGAAAGATACAAACAAGCAGAATTGAATGCAATCAAAGTAATTCGTCAGCTAATGGATATGTTCAACATTCCAATTTCTAAAGTTAAAACACACCAAGAAAGAAACGGTAAGTATTGTCCTCATAGAATGATTAATGAAGGGCGTGTACAGTGGTTTAAACAACAATTAGTTTCTGGTGGGACAATTCAAATTCCAGAAACACCACAGATTCCACAACCACCAATGATAAGTGGGACAGGTATTGTTTATATTACTGGTAAAAACGTGAACTTAAGAAAAGGACCAGGTACTCAATATGATTCAATTAGAAAGCTAAATGCACCTGAAAACTATAAAGTATGGGGACGTTCTGGCGGATGGCTTAATTTAGGTGGCGATCAGTGGGTTTACGAAAACTCAGAGTGGTTACATTTCGAAGCGGATGGACAATCATCCACAACTTCGCAACCTTCAAATGATGGTGTAGGGGTAGTTACTATTACAGCAGATGTATTACGCGTTCGTACTGGACCAGGAACAAACTACGGTATTGTGAAAAACGTGTACCAAAGTGAAAGATATCAGTCTTGGGGATATAGAGATGGTTGGTATAATGTTGGTGGTGATCAATGGGTTTCAGATGACTATGTAAAGTTTGAAAGGTAAAAAAATTATATGGATGTAAATGTGAAGTTCTTTTTTTACAAAAGAATAGTTTGGTAAATAAAACAAGAGCTGCCTTTTTGACAGCTCTTGCTTCTTTATTAATATTGAATTTTAAAATTAAACGGCTCCATTTTCAATTCATAATTTTCACTCGAACCTTCAAGAGATATTTGAATCTCTCCTTTATCTACAGGTAATTTCGGAAATGCTAATACGGCATCAGCTGTAACACCAGGCAGTAAATCGCTTGGTATTTTAGGATATTTAGCTTCATAGTTATCTGTTCTTTCAAATTGTTGACCATTTACTACTAAACTTGATTTAAATTCATAGAAACTGAATTTAGAAGCCGCCTCATTTTTTATAGAGAAGAATACCCTAGTTTCGTTATCGGCAAGTTCAACTTTTTGGATTGAAAATTTGTAACCATTTTGAACTTGTTCTTGATTAACTTCGATTGTTTTTTTTGCAGGAGCAAAAGCAGTTGAATAATCTGATTTCTCAATACTAGAAGCAAGAATTAAAGGTGTTTTTAATGTTGCACCGAATCCGTTTTTACCTTCAAAAGTGTCTTTAACTTCTCCTTTTACATGAATAATATCATCAACTTTTACATCAATTTTAGTATCTTTAATACCAATTATAGTATTCATGCTATTATTGAGGCCAGCCCAACCTTGTATGTATGTTCCGTCTTTATCTTTTTCAGGTTGCACAAATACTTTAGCATAAAAATCAACTTTTTTACCTTTATATTCTTTTGGATTTGAATACATTTTTTCAAATTCTTCTTTAGTTAAAACTTTTTCAGATTTGGTCTTTTGCGTTTCTGTACTTTTCCCCTTAGATGATTCTTCTTTTGATGTTGTTTCTTTTGAACAAGCGGAACCTAAAATAATAGCTCCACAAATTAAAGATAAAAATAATTTTTTCACAGTGTGTCCTCCCAATTTATGTTTTAAAATTACAATATCTAGTATAACAAAAATCTTACATTTTTTAACGGGTAAAATGTAAGATTATTTCAATGGTAGAAAAATTAACTTTTTTCTATTTCTTCTATTTTTTAGAAAAGACTAGAAAACGTATGAAAAAACCAAACGATGAAAACCCTGATATAACAAAATGTTTAAAAGAGGAGAAAAACAAATAAAAGGGGTGTATCTATTTTTAGGACAAGGGCAATAGAAGAAATAAAAAAGTGCTAACAAGTTTGCAAACGAACTTGCTAACACCTATACGAAATAGACATAAAATATCGCTGATATGTCATTTTAAAAAACAGTAATAATTTAGTACCTATAACGAACCACTATTTATTATAATAGAAATCGTAAAACATATCGTTTTACAAAAGTAAGCGTGTTTGGAGGGGAAAACGGTGAAGGGGACTAAAAAGGAAATACATATAGACGAAAAAGTCATTCGTTACACACATATCGAAAAAGGTTCTAATACGGTTTGCTTTATGTTTTCAGGTTCCGGTTACAATTATGATAAACCATTATTCTATTATGCAACAATGCTTATGCTTGAAAATAAAATAGATGTAGTACATATTCATTATTCCTATGATGGACAGTTAATGGAAAAACCAATGGAAGAAGTAACGAAAGTAATGATGGATGATATTAATCCTATTATTAATGAAGTGCTAAGAAATGGACAATACAACGATTCGATGTTTTTAGGAAAATCACTCGGAACAATCCCGATTGCAAATGATTTAATGAAGAAAGAGGAATTTGCACAATCAAAAATGATACTACTTACACCTTTACTGACGTTTGATTTGATTTTTGAGTCCATCTTACATAGTCATCACGACGGGCTTTTAGTAATTGGAGACAAAGATCATCAATACAATGCAAGTCAAATGGAGCGATTAGAGCAATCCAATTTAAAGATTGAGATTGTTAAAAATGCAAACCATTCTTTAAATGTTGGGGAATTTGAAACGGAGAATTCAATTGAAGCTATAGCGAAAGTAATAGAAAAACTTAAAGAAGTTGTTAGGACAAACTAATTTATCAACACATGCAAAAAGAGGTGCAAATTGCACCTCTCTTTTGTTTAGTAAGCCTTCAACACATGAAGCAAATAATCTTTCCGATTTAGCGGATTAAAGTCAACACGTTTTCGAGTAGGGAAGGGAGCCGTAAGTTTTGTAAAACCACCTGGCTTTGTTGTAAAGATTCCTTCTCCTTCAGCAAATGAATGGAGCATTCGTTTAAAATTCTCTGTTTTTGCAACAGGTAATGATCCTGTTAACTGGTAAGAATCATTATTTAATATAGGCTCTACAAAAGTTGCTGGTATGGCAGCGAGCTTATACATTGTGGTACTAATTGCGTGCTCTGGTACAGTTAATTCAAATTCGTTTAATGGCTCATATACACATGTTTCAGCCCGTTTCAAAGCATCCATTAATACGAGCGGTGTTAAATTTCTAAAGTCACTCGCTGTTGTAACAGGGCTTGCATAGCCGGTATGTGTTAATGTGACGATAATGTCCGTAACTTCCCATCCAAATAAACCTTGTTTTAACGTTTGAAATACTGTATCTTCAATCGCTTTATGAAATGCTAAAGGCAGTGATCCAAGTTCAACACCTAAGTTATACGTTATGCCAGAGTTAAGCGCGCCACGTTCAACTTTGAACCCAATTGTTGCGTAAAAAGGATTCTCTTTTTCGCCCATTACATCAAAGCTATTCCCTATGCCAATTGGTTTTTCAATACATACAACTCGCGTGTTTGAAAAGGTAACTTGTAAATTGTATTTTTCATAAAGTGTTGTTTCGATAACTTCTTTTTGTACTTCACCGAAAAGGCGAATGTATAGTTCATTATGAACATCGTCTTTCCAAACTTTAATGAGAGGATCTTCTTCGCATAGTTCCATAAGTGCAGCGTATAAATCATGAATTCGTTCTTTTGGTACTGCTTCAATAGCAGCTTCCATTTGTGGTTCGGCAAAGTGAATATCCTTTATATAATCCGTCCGCTTACCGATAATATCACCAATTTTGATATTCGTAAGTCCCGATACTTTGCAAAACTCTCCACTATGAACAGTAGAGGCTTGAACTGCATTTCCATTATGAAATATGCACATTTTTTTAATCTTCTCTTTATGTGATAGAGACTCACTGCGCTGAATATCAACATATTTTCTAACGTGTAAACAACCAGAAAATAGTCTTACGTAAGCAATCTTTTCGCCAGAAGATTCACGTTCAATTTTAAATACAACACCGGATAATGTTTCATCTTGAGCCGATTTAGTAGCTGGAATTAAGGCTGAAATATTTTTAAGTAATTCAGTTACTCCTATACCTGTCATTGCTGAACCAAAAAAGATAGGAAACACATTTGCTTGTTGTATTTGTTTTTCTAGTTCTTTTCTTAATGGCGTATCTGATATTATTTCGTTATTTACATATGACTCAAGCAATGATTCGTTAAATGGTGCTAACAGTTCCATACAATCGTCATAGGATTTATATTCAATAATCCGAGCGTCCTTTGTACCTTCGTTCTCTACAGAGTAGAAGGGGGATGCTTCATTTGAAAGAAGCTCTTTTATTTGTTTCACAACTTTTTCAGTATTTGCGCCACTACGGTCTATTTTATTAACAAATAATATAGTAGGTATGTTTAATTTCTGTAATGTCCGCATTAAAATCTTCGTTTGTGCTTGCACACCTTCAACGGCAGAGATAACTAAAATCGCACCGTCTAAAACGCGGAATGATCGCTCCACCTCAGCGATAAAATCAGCGTGTCCAGGTGTATCAATGACATTTACTTTTAAACTGTCAATAAAGAAAGAAACGACCGATGCTTTAATCGTAATTCCGCGCTGTCTTTCTAATTCCATTGAGTCAGTTTGCGTGCTTCCGCTATCAACGCGGCCAATTTCTTTAATTACATTCGTTTCAAAAAGAATTCGCTCAGTCAAACTCGTCTTGCCAGCGTCTACGTGCGCGACAATCCCTATATTTATTGTTGTCATATATAAATATCCTCATTTCACTTTCCATTTTTAATTCCTCATTTCTATGTGTGTATTGCCGCATTACAATCACTCTCCAGTCATTTAAATTATTACTATTATAATGTAATTTACATTTTTTGTAACGCTACAAAGCGCCTTAATTTGGAAAAAATAAAAAGAAAACAAAATGCTTGCATTCTAAATCGATATAGATTATATTAATTGACATATCAACTATTGATACATCAAACATTTTTGATTTGGATGTAAAGGAGGGGTAATTTGACAAGTTCATGCTCAAAAGAAGCGATTATTTTATATAAATTACACTTTCTAAATAAAGAAGTAAGTTCGAAGTTTGAAGGGTGTACAGGTATGAGTCAGTCTCGATTAGAGCTTATACTTCAGTTATTTGAAGTAGATGAAATTAGTCAAAAAGCACTTCAGCAAGAAGTGAATATTGATAATGCCGCGATTACGAGGCATTTAAAACAGCTGGAAGCAAACGGAATGATTACAAGACGTAAAAATCCAGATGATAACAGAATTACGTTAGTGTCTCTTACAGAAGAGGGACGAAATAAAATTCAAGTGTATCAAGAGGAAAAAGAGCGTTTCGCTACTTCAGCATTTAAAGGATTAAGTGAAGAAGAACGCGACAATCTTTTAACGATGTTAGACCGCATTCAAGAAAATATAAAAGAACTTTAAAAAAGGGAGAATACAACTATGACTAACTCAGTAAAAACAAATGATTTTAACGAAATTTTAACAGGACGCCGTTCAATCCGTAAGTACGATCCTTCAGTGAAAATTAGCAAAGAAGAAATGACTGAAATTCTTACAGAAGCAACACTTGCACCATCTTCAGTAAACATGCAACCATGGAGATTCTTAGTTATTGAAAGTGACGAAGCAAAAGCAACACTTGCGCCACTTGCGAAATTTAATCAATCTCAAGTAGAAACATCTTCAGCAATGATCGCTGTATTTGGTGATTTAAATAACTTTGATAATGCAGAAGAAATTTACGGTACAGCAGTTGAGCGCGGACTTATGCCAGCAGAAGTAAAAGAAGATCAAATGAAAAAACTTTCAGGTTACTTCTCAATGGTTACACCAGAAGTAATGAAAGATACTGTATTAATTGACGGTGGTCTTGTAGCAATGCAATTTATGTTAGCAGCACGTGCTCACGGCTATGATACTTGCCCAATTGGTGGATTTGAAAAAGACCAAATCGCAGAAGCTTTCGGATTAGACAAAGAGCGTCACGTACCAGTTATGTTAATTTCAATCGGAAAAGCTGCTGACAGTGGTTATCCATCAGTACGTCTTCCAGTTGAAAAAGTTGCCCAGTGGAAGTAATTTTATAAAAAAACAGAAATAAGTGAGATATGAGAGGGGAAACACCATGATTATTATTCACGCAATATTTCAAGTAGATCCAGCAAAACAACAATCGTTTTTAGAAGAAATTCAGCCATTACTTCATGGTTCAAGAGAAGAAAGTGGAAATGTATCTTACGATTTATATAAAGATACTGAAAAAGAAAGTGTTTATACGATGGTAGAAGTATGGAAAGATGAAGCAGCAGTTGCGAGTCATAATACGAGTGAACACTTCACATCTTTCGTTAGTAAAGCATCACAGTTTTTAAATGCTCCGCTTGATATAAAAGCTTATAATGGAACGTTAGTAAAATAATATGGTTATAGAAGATGACTTTGGCGTATGCTGAGGTCATCTTTTTTATTTTGATAGGAATATATTTACTTCTAACGTGATGTGTTATAATTTGGAAAATAAATATTCTTAATTTTAAAAATATTTTAAAGGTGGTAGTGAAATATATGAACATATTAAAGAAAATCACTAACAATATTTCAAAGGTCATTATAGGGAAAAATGAATCGATTGAACTAGCAGCTATAGCTCTTATAGCAAGAGGACATATTTTATTAGAAGATGTACCTGGGACGGGGAAAACAACATTAGCGAAAAGTTTGGCTAAAAGTGTGGACGCTAAGTTCCAAAGAATTCAATTTACAGCTGATACTTTGCCTGGAGATGTTATTGGACTCGAATATTTTGATGTGAAGGAATCGGAATTTAAAACGAGGTTAGGGCCTATTTTTGCAAATATAGTATTAGTTGATGAAATTAATCGGGCTGTACCGAGAACACAATCTTCGTTACTTGAAGTTATGGAAGAACGTACTGTTACAATTGCGAAGCAGACACATTCACTACCAGAACCTTTTTTAGTAATTGCAACGCAAAACCCTCTTGAATCGGCTGGTACATTTCCTTTACCTGATGCACAATTAGACCGATTTTTACTTACTATACGCCAAGGTTACCCTACGAGAGAAGCGGAAAAGGAAATGATGAATCGGTTCCAAACGAATGATCCATTAGAAACGCTACATTCTATTATTTCAAGTGAAGAAATAATAAATATACAAAAACTTGCAAGGGAAGTGTTAGTAGGGAATGATGTGCAAGATTATCTTCTTGAAATTATTGAAGCAACCCGTAAGCATGAACTGATTGAAATTGGTGTAAGCCCGCGAGGCACATTGGCATTTATGCGGGCAATCCAAGCACGAGCAATATTAAATGAAAGAGATTACTGTACACCAGATGATATAAAACTACTAGCTGCATCCGTTTGTGCTCATAGGTTAACGTTAACGATAGAAGGGGAGATGAAAACGACGAAAGAACAAATCATGAAAGAAATTCTTCATACGATTAGTGTGCCAGTGGAGAATCTACGATGAATCAACAGCTTGTGTATACACCTTTAGCCGAGCCTTTCGTAATAGGAGTTATGTCAGTTGTAGCCGTTATTTTATGTGTATTTTCAAGTAATCTACTCATATTATCTCTCGTATTTTTGTATGTAATTTTAATAGGTACTATGCATGTATACATACGTAAAGTATCTCGTGTTCAATGGGAATACAATCAAGGTAATTCGAACGTTTTTATAGGTGAAACGAATACGTGCAAAATAAAAATTTCAAACAACGCGATATTTCCTATTTTCAATATCGTATTTCGATTTAAATGTGAAAACAAGCTAACTTGGAATCATGATGAACTAAACAAAAATCATAGTACAGGTTCAAATTATTATTTGAATTTCAATATAAAAGGTGGAGAGACCGTTTCATTTGATTTACAAGCTGTAGCATTAAAAAGAGGTATCGCGAAATGGGAAGAAGTTGAAATTGTTATTACTGATCCATTTGGATTCATAACGAAACATATAACATATAAACAAGTTGATACGCCGTCCTATTTAGTTTTACCAGCCGTTCCGAAAATACAAGTTCCTGAATTACAAGAATGGTCACGCGGATTTCGAAAAGCAATGTCTTCTCCGCTATATGATGAAATGAAAGTAATGGGAGTGAAGTCTTATGAAAATGAAGATTTTCGTTCTATCCATTGGGGTGCAACAGCAAAAACAGGGACGATAACTGCGAAAAAATATGAACGAACACAATCTGATAAATACGCGATTTATCTCAATTTACAAAATAAAAGTGGCGTTTCTTTACGAAATGATATTGAAGAGCTTATTGAATTAACCGCAGGCATATGCAAACAACTGCTCATGCAAGATTGTTCATTTGAGTTATGGATTAACAGTGTGAAAGGTAACGGATTGTTACATGTAAAGAACGGGGATAATCGGAAACATTTGCAAAATGTATTAAAGGTACTTGCCTCAATATCGGACCAAGATACGCCTGTATCATCTTCTTATTTTTACACAGCTGGATTTCGTCGTAAGGAATTGGATGCGGTTCCTTTAATTCTTGGTACTTCTCCAAGGAAATATAGTAGAACGAATAAATGGATTGTAATTAAAGAATAAGAAAGGGCTTATGTCATGTTGAATAAAAAGCGGCATATGAAGGTGAAGTTTTGGAGTGTAAAAGCTTTAATCATGCTTTTCTTTGCGATTAGTGCGATCATGTTATCACAAGGTATTGTGCATGTACAAGACATAGTAAAAGAGCGTTTTTTTAGTGAGACTGAGACCAGATCGGAAAAGAATTATAACTTTATAAGCAAAGACGAACCGTATGATGATTCTGCAAGATTTATAGATGAAGAAACAGGAGATATAGGTATAAGAACGACAACGGATAGGAAATTTCCACCTTTCGAACGAGAAAGGTCATGGGGAGACGTATTTTCTGTACTTTCAAATTCATGGATTACTATAGCGTTTTATATGATTATCGCAGTGGCAAGTATATATTTTCTCTACAAATCTATTAGGAAAAGGTTGACGAAAACAGAAATAGAGCAGGAGAAACAATCTGTAACAAAAGAGAATACGGTAAGAACTGTAAAGGATGAAAAAGTCATTCATCAGTTAGAGCAACCGTTACCTACAGATATGATAAGGAAAACGTTAGTTGAATGGGAAAGAAGTTTACCATTTCATGAACAGAGAAGGTCTTATGAAACGATACAACAATGGTTAAAACGAATATGTCGAACGAGAGATATTATTCCGATATATGAGTCTGTTCGTTATGGTGAAAAGACGTATACGGAGTTAGATGTTAAGAAGACTATGCGGTGGATAGAGCGGGATGGAAAAGGGCGATGTGAATAGTAGAATGTACTATATGAAAATAAAATGATGGCTGAGTTAATCTGAATATGAAAGTTATATAAGTAAATAAAATTAGCTGCAAATTAATTTTATTTACTTATATTTAATTGCATGTTAATGTATACTTAATTTTTTAATATCTCTACCAATGGAAAAAGAATATACAAGCTATATGGAACTCTTTGTAGAGTATTGCTTCTTTAATTGTTCATGAGTGTATCTTTGTTTTATTAATATAGAATGAAAAAAGGATGCATTAGAGCTAAACGATTAACGGGTAGCATGTTAATAAAAAATTACATGAGTTTAGTAAAAACTTATAATTTATTTTTAAGGGTGTGAAAATATAATGAAACCGGTATTGAAAAGCATACTTATTTCCTTTGCTTTTTCTGCAGTAGGGATGTGTTGGTTGCTGTTCATGTTATTTAGAGGAGGCGGAGACTGGTTATTGTCTTGGATAGGTGTATTAATGGCATATTTATCTTTATACACTTTAATAGATTTATATTGTAAAAATACATACGAAAAAACATTAAATATAGTGCTTATAAAATCAACAGTTACTACCTTTAGTTTTGGAGTATTAGGAATCATATTTGGTATAATACACGAGCTATTAACACCATGGAGTCTCAGTTTAATGGTTTGGTATTGGCTGCTAATTCTACTTTTATTTTTAACGACCATAATATTATTAGTTATTTTAGTATTTGTAAATCGTAAAGATCAAAATTTCCCCGGGGTATATAGATTACTTATACTTCTAAGTTTACTTCTTACGTTAGGACCAGTATTGTGGCCACTGTTTTTTACTATTATTGGAAATGGTATGAATGCTAGTGCAGGATGGTAAAACTGAATAAAGATTAGTAGTTTAAAGAAGTGAATGAAATAAAAAGTTGATATAGGATTTTAAGTATGTAAGAGAACGTGTTTTGATAAATTGAAAACACGTTCTTTTTTTATTGTTAATATTAATATGAACTCCTTAAATTTATAAGATAATTCGATTGGGAAAAAGATATGTTACTGGAACAAACATATATGTACCTTTGAAACGAACGCAATTAATGAATCATCTTAAAAATAATAAAGACGAGGTGAAATGAAAATAAGGGCAGTTAAGTGGCTGTCCTTATTTTATATGCCCTTTTTATTTTCATGCATAGCTCTTTCGCAGTTTATCGTATCAAAATTTGAACGTAAGTATTTCGTAAGGAATGGATAAGAAAAAAGAGAGTTTTATCATATAGGATTAAAGTATAACTTGAATTAATCCGATATTAATAGAGGAGAGGGAGCCTTATGAAAAAATGTAATTCAATTAAGTTAGCAAGTTTGGCAGTTTTATTAGCGGGTACTACTCTATTCACACCAGGTTTTACTGTGAAAGCAGAGTCTGTTCAAAATTTATCTAGTCCGTCACAATCACATGATCAAAAGAACCGAAATGGTTGGAAACAAGTAATGCAGGAAACAGTTCAGCTTGGAACCCCAGGAATATTAGCGAAGACGTCTAACAATGGAAAGATTAGTAGTTATACTGCTGGCGTCGCGGATTTAAATACAAAGAAAACAATGAAATCGGATTATCGTTTTCGGATTGGGAGTGTGACGAAGACTTTTACCGCTACGACTGTTCTTCAATTAGTAGGAGAAAATCGCGTGCAACTTGACGATCCAATTGAAAAGTGGCTACCCGGTCTCATTCAAGGAAATGGGTATGATGGCAATCAAATTACGATACGTCAACTTTTGAATCATACGAGTGGTATAGCTGAATACTTAAAGTCAAAAGACGCTGACATAATGAATTCGAGAAAAACGTATACAGCAGAAGAAATAGTGAAAATGGGACTTTCTCTACCCCCAGATTTTTCACCAGGTAAGGGATGGCTGTATTCAAACACAGGATACGTGATATTGGGAATGCTTATTGAAAAAATAACTGGAAATAGTTATGCGGAAGAAATTGAAAAGCGAATTATTGAACCTTTGGATCTGTCAAATACGTTTTTACCAGGGAATTCACCCGTTATTCCAGGAAAGGATCATGCTCGTGGGTATATGAAAATAGAAGAAACAAGTGAATTGAAAGACATGACGTATTATAATCCGAGTTTAGCTAATTCAGCTGGAGATATGATTTCTAATGCGGACGATCTAAATAAATTCTTTTCATTTTTACTTGGTGGTAAGTTACTGAAAGAACGTGAGCTAAAAGAAATGCTTACTACAGTTCCTATAGAAGGAAAAGGTGTTGGTGATGGATATGGGCTTGGGATCTATGAGACTAAACTTCCAAACGGTGTTTCAGTTTGGGGTCACGGAGGGGCAATTCCTGGATTTACAACTTTTGTTGGCGGAGTAATGGGAGGCAAACATACATTAGCTGCCAATATTAACTCTTTAGGTGCGATGGATGTTTTTACACAGTTTAATAAAATGATGCAAATTGAATTTAAGAAATAGATGAAAAGAAAGCGAATGGAATACTGCTTTAAAGGACAGTATTAGCATTCATGGTATGGCAGCAATCAAGTATATGTAGAACATAAATACGGATACAAGTGTAATTCAATCTTATAGTCTAGTATAAAAAGATGTCAGTTGCATGACATCTTTTTTATTTTGGATCAAAGAGATATATTACGAATTTTGAAAATTGTTATTTTTGTAATTATTACATATAATAAAGGGTATAGGGGATATACAGGGGAGTTATGAATGGATAATACTTTAGTTAGTTAATTAATTTTTGTTTTAATAAATAAAAGTAAATTGATGTGGAGTGAAGTACATTGGGACAAAATCAGTTTAGATGGAGTAACACACAATTACGAGAACATGTTGAAGTAATAGATGGCACAAGAAGCCCGCACATTTTATTCAAGAATGCAACATATTTAAATTCCTATATGCGCGAGTGGGTGCAAGCAAATATTTGGATCTATGATGACCGCATTATATATGTAGGAGAAAAACTACCAGAGCAACTACATGAATGTGAAGTGATTGATTGTGATGGAAAGTATGTAGTTCCTAGTTACATTGAACCGCATGCACATCCATATCAATTGTATAATCCAGAAACTTTAGCGAATCATGCGATGCAGTTTGGGACAACAACTTTTATTAATGATAATTTAACTTTATTTTTCACGTTACAACGTGAAGAAGCATTTCATTTATTAGATGAATTTGAAAAGATTCCGGCAAGTATGTATTGGTGGTGTCGTTTTGATGGACAGACTGAACTACAAAATGGGGAATCTTTATTTAATAGTGAAGAAATAATGGAGTGGCTGAAGCATGAAGATGTTCTTCAGGGCGGCGAGTTAACAGCATGGCCAAAACTATTAAATGGCGATGATGAAATGTTACATTGGGTGCAGGAAACAAAGCGCTTACAGAAAAAAGTAGAAGGTCATTTTCCCGGTGCGTCTGAATCAACGTTAGCGAAGTTAAAGTTACTAGGTACTGATTGCGATCATGAAGCGATGACGGGGCAGGAAGCATTAACACGTCTTATGCAAGGTTACACCGTTACTCTTAGAAACTCTTCTATCCGTCCAGATTTAGAAGTTTTACTGAAAGAATTGCTGGAATTAGGTGTCAAGCAATTTGATAGATTCATGTTCACAACAGATGGTTCACATCCGTCATTTTATGAAAACGGAATGACGAATAGGATGATAGAAATCGCGATAAAGCAAGGAATACCAGTAATTGATGCCTATAATATGGCAAGCTATAACATTGCTTGTTATTATAATATGGAGCATTTACACGGCGCGATCGCGACAGGAAGAATTGCAAATATTAATATTTTGGAAAGTAAAGAAAATCCGATTCCAATAAGTGTAATTGCAAAGGGTAAGTGGATGAAGCGTGACGGAATAAACAAAAATGCATCATTACATATAGACTGGAGTAAATTCAAAGTAACTCCATTATCATTAGACTGGTCTTTAAAGAAAGAAGATATGATTTTTTCTGAAACAACAGGTATAAAATTATTAAATGATGTTATTTCAAAACCATATGTAACTGAAATCGACTTAAACGGTGAGGAACTTTCTCTAGATCATGATGAGTGTTTCCTTATGATGATTGCTCGTGATGGTACTTGGCGAGTGAATACAGTTGTAAAAGGCTTTGCAAATAAATTAGGAGGCCTTGTTAGCTCCTATTCCGGTACAGGTGACATCATCCTCATTGGAAAGAGTAAAGAAGATATGCTTACAGCTTTTCATAGGGTAAAAGAGCTTGGCGGGGGAATGGTAATAGCTGAAAAGAATGAAGTATTACACGAAATAGCATTACCATTGCTCGGGATTATGTCTAATTTAAAAATGAGTGAATTAATACAGGAAGAAAAACAGATGGTGAAATTATTGCAAGAGCGTGGCTACGCGTATGACGATCCGGCATTTACGATTTTATTCTTTTCTGCGACGCACTTGCCTTTTATACGGGTAACACCTATAGGATTATATGATGTGAAAAGTAGTAAGGTACTTGCTTCGCCGATGAAACTGATAAATCAATATTAAAAGGAAAGGTTCTATAAAAAGTCTATTTTATAGGACCTTTCTCATTCTTAGCATAAGAATATCCTAAGCCTCAAATAATATAGTATCTAAATCATTTGAGGTGATACTTAAATATGAAAAAACTATTGTATGTTTTAAGTGTATTTATTTTGTGCGTATCTATACAGCATGTGGTACATTCTCAGTCAAATGCACCAAGGTTATCTTCGGATTGTCTGGAAGAAAGTAAAATTCGTGATGAAAAGTATGTGAAAAACATTATGAATGACATTATATCTACATTTGATTTAAAGATTGATGGAAATAGTTTTTGGGAAATTAGTAAAAGAGACCTAGAGGCTGCACATTTGATGTATGGCGGAAGGGAAAATGATTCTTATTATAATTCGCTAACTAAAGTTTATGATAGTGGTGGATATAGGGGAGAGCCTAGATTATTTGTGAAGGCGCAAGAAGCATTTTTACTTTATAAAGAAATAGACGATACTAATGTAATGAAACGCCTAAACCTTGAAAAAGGGGAATGGATTGTTACCGAAACGAAAAAGAAGCAAGGGAAAATCGTGGAATACAAGCCGTTACAATGTGAAAAGGATTATCTGGAAAAAAGAAATGAGTACCATAATATGAAATGAGATGACGAAAATCTTGAAGGGGAAAGATTTCGTTAATAAATGTACATTGGTCGATAGAAATCACGAGTAAGTTCGCAAAAAAACGTCATTTTAATCATTAAAAATGACGTTTTTTTATATTCTTAAAGCCTTTGCATCGCACTCTCAATCCTCTTTGCCAAATCAGCTGACACTTCATGGAAATACCCTAAAACTACCTTTCTTATATCATCGGAGATAACTTTCAAATCACTAGCTAAGTTTTCGGCAAGATGTTCTTTTTCTATCGGTTGTAACTTCGCATAAAATTCACCAGGCTGCCCAAAGTCGTCTTGCTTAGTTATAGAAGCTCTTTCAAGTTTTCCTTCAACGTATCTTCCGTCACCGCTAGTTGCTTGATTAGCAGGTGTCCAATTTTGCTGTTGGTTGATCGCTATTTTACGAAATTCAGGTCCAATTCTTCTTCTTTGAGAATCACTATAAATGTTAGCACGACCTTGTAGCATTTTATCATCTGATAGTTCTGCACCGTCTAGTAAATTAGAAGGGGAGAAAGCGACTTTTTCTACTTGTTCTTTATAGTTTTCAGGATTTTTATTTAATACCATTTTGCCTACTGGTATAAGAGGATACTCCTTTTCATCCCATACTTTTGTATCATCTAAAGGGTCATAAGAAAGGTGTGTTTCATCTTTAGGATCCATGAGCTGGACATATAAACCATATTCCACTGCTTTACCAGCCTCAATTGCATCGTATAAATCTTTCCCGCTATAATCAGGATTTTCGGCGGCCAGTTTATTTGCTTCCTCACTAGTAATGAATTGTACACCTTCAAATGGATACCAATGATACTTTACATACTTTCGATAACCTTGAGCATTTCTCCAAACATATGTATTTACACTATGTCCTGGGATGTGGCGAAGACTTTTTGCCGTACCAGCATCAGAGTATAAACGGACAACAAAATGAATGGATTCGGGTGCTCTAGCAACAAAATCCCAAAATCTATCAGGGTCTATTAAGTTATTTTTAGGTGAAGGTAATAACGCATTAATAGTTTCAGGGAAACGCATCGGATCACGAACAGAAAAGACAGGAAGGTGGTTACATAAAAGATCAAATACGCCTTCTTTTGTATAAAATTTTGTAGCAAAACCTCTTACATTTCTAGAAGTATCAGGTGTTCCTTTCGTACTAACAGCTAATGAAAATCGAACCATAACAGGAATTTTCTCATTAGAATTTTGTAAAAAGCTTAGTTTTGTATGTTCAGACATCGGATATATCGTTTGAAAATAACCGAATGCACCAAATCCTTTTGCATGAACAGGTCTTTCTAAAATTTTTTCATGAATAAATTCTTGTAACGCCTCGTGCAGTACATTATCTTGCTTTAAAATAGGTCCACGTGAACCAACTGTTTGAGAGTGAAGTATAGCTTGTTCATTACGTTCTCCATTTTCATTAAAGCCTTTCCCTAGTAAAGATTGTCCCTGTTTATCATAGTTTTCATCCATCGATATAGCCTCCAAATCTTTTTTTTCCATTGTTACTAAATATGATTTTATAGCCTTGATTATGTATGAAACGCAAAGTTCAAAATAGTAACAGACCGCTAGATGAAAAAAACGTGTATGTAGTGGACCTGTTGAAATAGAAGAAATTATGGAAAAATGAATATCGGGAAGAAAATTACTATTAAAATTACAATCTTAAAAATGAATTTATACATGACTTTATAGAGAATGAACATAAATAAACAGGGAAAATAACTAGGAGGAATTTAAAATGTCGGATTGGTTTCAATTAGATAAAGAATATATGATGCCTACGTATTGTCGTACGAAGGTTGCAATAGAAAGAGGAGAAGGGTGCAAGCTTTATGATGTGGATGGTAAAGAGTATGTAGATTTATTTTCTGGTGTCGGAGTGAACGTATTAGGGTATAATCACCCGAAAATCGTGCAAACGACAATGGAGCAAGTTACGAAGTCTCTGCATCTTCCGTTTCATTTTTTAAATCCAGTTGCGATTGAGTATGCAAAGAAATTAGTTGATTGCTCTTTAAAAAATGGAAAAGTCTTTTTTACAAACTCTGGTACGGAAGCGACAGAAACAACATTGAAATTAATTGATAAATATAGAGCGAATACGCATGAGGAACGTGAAGGAATCGTAGTGCTGAAGAATAGCTTCCACGGGCGTACGTTAGGGGCACTTCATTTTACGAGACAAGAAAGTGTATATCAAAATTTCCCTAAAACATCGATTCCTGTATATGAAGTAGAGCGCGAGAATATAGAGCAATTAGAAGAAACAATTGTTAAAGAAAATCCAATTGCGATTATGCTAGAGCCTGTATTAGGTAGCGGGGGGATATACCCTTTATCGGGTGAATATTTACATGGTGTTCAAAACTTATGTGATAAATATAATGTCATTCTTATCGTTGATGAAGTTCAAAGTGGTATGGGGAGAACTGGTAAACTATTTGCTTATCAAAATTTCAATATTACACCGGATATTATTCAAATTGGTAAGGGAGCAGGAGGCGGGATACCGCTTGGCGGAATTATTGTAGGTGAAAAGTTATGTGATGTATTTGCACCAGGAGATCACGGCACAACGTTTGCTCATTCTTCAATGGGAACGGCTTTAGGGTTAACGGTTTTAAATACATTGATTGACGATGGTTTAATGCAAGAAGCGTATGAAATGTCACACTATCTAAATGATAAATTGCAAGAAATTCAGAAAGAAAATTCTTATTATATTCAGGAAGTACGTCATGCTGGGATGATGTTTGGAATTAGTTTGAATGATAAGAATGAAAATGTTAAGAAATTACAGGTGGAGCTAATGGAGAAAGGAATGTTAGTTGATGTTACACAAGGGAACATCATCCGTTTACTTCCTCCATATATAATTACTAAAGAAGAAATTGATGCATTTATTTATGAGCTTATCTCCTGTATTCATAGCTTATCAGCTATAGCGAGTGTTTAAAAAACTTTATAAAAAAGCACCTTATTTTTAATTCAAATAGGAAGAAAATAGGGGTGAAAAAAATAAATTTACGTATTAAAATAAAAAGCTGAAAAAGGTACTCGTATAGCGCCTTCTTCAGCTTTTTAAAATAGTAAATTACTTAATCTAGGAAGCATCTCGTTGGACAAATAATTAATTATGTGAAACAATAATAACAGATAAGGAGACGTTGCTTTTCCTTAAGTGCTTCGTATTGAATTTATTCTAGTAAGAGAAGGTGTGCTTAAAGAAGTTAAATTAAATAAGGGGCTGTTTTACTATATGCAACAAAATAATGATTTGAATTTTGAACCTCAAGACGTTAATATTGTCAATTCTAAACAAGCGAAAAAAGCAGTTATTGCTACTGGTATAGGGAATGCAATGGAGTGGTTTGACTTTGGATTATACGCGTATTTAGCGGTAATATTAAGTCAATTATTCTTCTCAGGTGTGGATAATAGTGGTTTGCAACTTGTACTTACATTTGGTACATTTGCAGCGGCCTTTCTCGTTCGACCAATCGGAGGTATTTTCTTTGGTAGAATAGGAGATAAGTATGGCCGAAAGATTGTTTTAAGTACAACTATTATTTTAATGGCACTTTCTACATTATTCATCGCATTACTACCAACCTATGAACAAATTGGTGTATGGGCACCAATACTACTTTTAATTGCTCGAATGATTCAAGGCTTCTCTACAGGCGGCGAATATTCAGGAGCAATGGTTTATATCGCAGAATCTTCTCCAGATAAAAAGCGTGGTATACTCGGTAGTGGTCTTGAAATTGGAACACTCTCAGGTTACATTGCTGCCTCGGTAATTGTTACCATTTTAACGTTATTATTAACAGATGAGCAAATGCTCAGCTGGGGATGGCGTATTCCTTTCTTAATTGCTGCACCAATTGGTTTGGTCGGTTTATATTTACGACGTCATTTAGATGAATCTCCAATCTTTCAAGAGATGGAAAAAGCACAAGAGGAATCTGAAGACAACGAACAATTTTCATTTATGGATATATTAAAATATCACAAAAAAGACTTCTTATTAAGCACAGTAATTGTTGCCTTCTTTAACATTACAAACTATATGATCCTTTCGTATATTCCTTCTTATTTAACACAAGTACTAAAAGTCAAAGAAACAACGGGCTTATTAATTATTTCAATTACGATGGCACTTATGATTCCACTAGCACTTTATTTCGGTAAATTAAGTGATAAAGTAGGTAATAAACGCGTAGTACAAATTGGTTTACTCGGTTTAGCATTATGTTCAATTCCAGCATTTTTATTAATTGGTAACGGACATATTGTAGCCATGTTTGCGGGTATTTTCATTTTAGGTTTCTTCCTTAGTGTATATGAAGGAACATTGCCTTCGCTATTACCAGCACTCTTTTTCACAGATGTACGTTATCGTGCGCTTTCTATCTCCTTTAATATTTCTGTATCTATATTCGGTGGTACAACGCCGCTTGTATGTTCATACTTAGTTCATGCTACTGGTAATCCACTGGCACCAGCATTTTATTTAACAGGTGTAAGTGTAATTGGATTAATTGTGTTTAGTGTACTGTTTGTCACAACATCAGGACGTGCACTAAAAGGTTCTTATCCTACTGTAGAATCGAAAAAAGAAGCACATCAAATTGCTAAAGAGGATCCTGAAGAAACACTTTGGTGGCATGAAGAATCTTTAGAAATTGAAGCAGGAAAAAAAGCATAATTTGTGAAAAGCAACGTGGACTTTTACACAAAAAGACTCCTAGTTTAATAGGAGTCTTTTTGTATACATCATTTTCTCTTCTTCTTCAAACTCTTCTGATACGCATAAAGCTTATAAACCTCTTCCTTAAATTCATGCAGAAGTACAGTGTTTTCACCATTTGAATAACGCACTACATTATACGCGTCTATAATAATATGACTCTGAATATTTACCTCTTCTTCATCATTAATTCTCTCTAGCCAAGCTTCAACAGTTTCTCCTCGTTCTCGGTTTAAAGGGGGGGATAGTTTACTCTCGAGTTTGAAAATTTCTTTACGAATTTCGTTATGTGGTGGTTTATTTCGTTTGAACCGTTTTGGGCTAATGCCTTCTTTATCAGTAATGATTGTAGATTCAAAGACAGGCATATTTGGTAAACTCAAATGTTTTCGTTTTTTTACTATTTTCCAAACGACGTAAATAGCGATGGCTGTACAGGCTATTATTGTAATGCTATTTATGAGAGTTGGATCAAAAGGACGCTGCCCCAGGTCCTCTTTAATTTGAGGATCTTTTAAATTTCCTTTATTCGACCAAAAGTCGTCTGTATCTTTTAATGCAGCTGCCGAGAACAATGGATTTAAAGCATAACCAAATCCTAAGGCAACTACTTGTATGATATAAGAAAAAAGAAGCCGAATATAAGGAAATACCGGAATAAGTAAAACGCTAATTATTCCAATCGTAATAATAGAAGTGAAACGTAATAGCTGTTGATTACGATTGGAACCTGTTAACCAAAATGTAATCATAATGTGTAAAGTTAATAGTAACAATTTCCACAATGGTGGAAAGGGGGCATAAAATATAGCTGAAACGACAAACCATACAATACCGCCTAACGATTTTTGTACTGGATATCCCGGTCCAACAGAGTGTAAGATAAAGAAAAACAGTGGTAATAATATTGTGCCTAAAATAGAGAAAGGTAGAAATAAAGAACAACCGATTATTTGAATAACTAACAGTAGTACAAAACCTGTTGTTTTTTTCTTCATAAATTTATGAAGAAGAAATATTCCTACATAACCGGTCACTAAAAATATAGCAATACCAACTAGTTCGTCCCTTTCTGTTAATAACGAAAGGAGGAGGAGCAGAATAAAGTCATTAACGTGATAGAGCCAAGTTTTCAAGCTTCTCCACCATCCCTTCATTATTAATGAGGAACGTAGGCTGAGATAGAAGAGGGAGATCATTCTTCTGCATACCGATGTATATCATTGTAGAGGATCGCTCCCTTTTTCTCGTTACATAGTGAAGAAATCCTTGTTTTGGAAGTAACGTACTATCATCTGAAATACGTGCTAATTCCTCTAAAGCCTTCCCGTAATGTGTTTGTCCTTCATTTAATGGTAAATGCAATGCACCAGTTTCTGCTAATAGACTAATAAATAATTCAAACGGTATTTGATGCTTCGTTGCGAATTGACAAATGTATGTTGTAAATGAAATAAGGTCTTCTACATTTTCTTTCCAACCGAATCCGCGATCAGCAGCTAAAGAAAGACAAATCGTCCAACTATAATTTTTTACAGGTTCATATTGCTTCGCTTGTAACGCCTGCATTTTGGCGGATGCTTTCCAATGAATAGAGCGGAATGATTCACGCTCGTAGCGCTTTACACCGATAATGGATGTTTCATCATTGTAAAAAGAGAAATTCGTTCGATACGAACCTGTTAATAGTTGCTGAAGTTCTTGTAAGCCGGCTACCTCTTTAGGAGAAGGGTACACAATAATTTCAGCCTTTAACTTATCGAAAACAGGTAAATGTACAGTTAAAAGATGAAAAGGATCTTTTAAAACACATTCGAACTGTTCAATTTGAAACACACCACGCTTCGTTGCGGTTAATGTTAAATCCCATTTTTGTGCTGAATGAGCAGGTTGTGAAAATGGGAAAGAAAATAACGTTTTCGATATTTGTTCAATCCCTTGATCCTTATGCGGTATAAGAGATGAATTTAAATGAAAATAACAAACGCCGTTAACAAGTGGTATGTTTGCACCATTTTTTAAATGAATATAAAATTGTCCAGATTCATCTGGGAAAAGCCGAGTTGTTTGTTTCTCATTTATAATTTGAAATTTTTTCTCTAAGTAAGCGACATATTTATAAATGAAAATCGCAAATAAATAGTAGAAGAAAAAGAGAAACATAATAATTCGTTGCGGCAGAAAAAACGTAAAAAGTATAGCGCCTGGCACAGTTAATTGAATAATATGGAGTTGAAAAAATAAAGGTACAGTTACAACGCGCTGTCCATTCATGCTTGTTCAATCTCCACAGGTACGTCCACTTCTTTTAAAATCCTTTGCATTAATTCATTTTTTGTCGTACGTAAAGCTCCTTCCATTGATAAGACGATACGGTGATTCCAAACGGAAGGAACTAAAAATTGTATATCTTCAGGTGTGCAATATTCTCTGCCGCGTAAAAAGGCTAGTGCTTGAACGGCACGTACTAAAGCTAATGTAGCACGCGGGCTTACACCGTTAGCAATGTAATCATGATTTCTTGTAGCGTGAGCAAGCTTAATAATGTAATGTTCTAACGGTTCTGATACGAAAATTTCTTTCACTTGTTTCTGTGCTTCTAAAATGTCTTCTAAAGAAATGACAGATGTGACGCTTTCTAACGGTGCATTGTTACGAAAACGGCGCATCATTTTTAATTCATCTTCAGGAGACGGATAACCAATTGAAATCGTCATTAAAAAGCGATCAAGTTGTGCATCTGGAAGAGGGAAAGTTCCTTGTGATTCAATCGGGTTTTGCGTCGCAATAACAAAGAATGGTTTCGGAAGAGGAGTAGACTGCTTTTCAAGCGTTACTTGTCGTTCTTCCATCGCTTCTAACAAACTAGATTGTGTTCTCGGCATCGCGCGGTTAATTTCATCTGCAAGTAGTATATTTGTCATAACTGGTCCAAGTCTTAATTCGAATTCACTAGTTTTTGGATTGAAATATTCAATACCTGTTACATCACTCGGAAGTACATCAGGGGTAAATTGAACGCGAGAAAAATTACCACCAATGCTTTTAGAGATTGTTTTTGCTAGTAATGTTTTTCCAGTACCAGGTACGTCTTCAAGCAGTACATGTCCATCAGCAAGCAGTGAAACGAGGAGTAAATCAATTACATTTTCCTTACCGACAAAAACAGATCCTATGTTTTCTTTTAATTTATTTATCATATGTATCATTCCTTTCAAAATAAAAGTGGATATTTCTATATTTTAACAAATTATTCAGAAAATTGGTATGATTTTTTAATCCGAAGAAATAGATATTTAATTTTAATATTACACTTGCATATTTTGGAATATGATTACACAATATCGTTATACGATGTATCGTAAGTCGATATATCATGAAGCGATGTATCGGAGGTAGTTATAATGAATGCGAAAGCGCAAAAATACATTCCATTAACTGAGGCGACATATTACATATTGTTGTCACTTGTAAAGCCAATGCATGGTTATGGAATTATGCAAATGGTAGAAGAGATGACAAATGGGGAAGTAAAGCTCGGTCCTGGTACTTTATATGGGAATACTACGAAGTTATTAAAAGAGAAATTGATTGTTGAAGTTGCCTCTACAGACAGAAAGAAGTGCTACGAGTTAACACCATTTGGTAGAGAAGTGTTAGAGCTAGAGTATAACAGACTGCAGAGATCTGTAAGGAATGGAAACAGTATATTAGGGGAGTGAATGGAAGATGGAGACAAAGAAGATATTCAAACCTTTCGCGGTATGGAGCGTAGAAAAAGAAGAAGCTTTTTTACGGAATATGCACCAACAAGGCTGGGCATTACAAAAATACAATGTGATGTATACGTTTAAGAAAACGGAGCCGAAAGATGTAATATATAAAGCGGATTTTAGATTGGATTATAAAGATTCAAAAGAAAAACAAAAAGAATATATTGAACTATATGAAATGTGTGGCTGGAAACATGTAACGAGTTTTACAAAATGGAATTATTTTTGTAAGGAAGTAGAAGAGGAAAATGAGTTGCCGGATATATATTCAGAAAAGGAGACGAGGATACAAAAACTAAAGGAGTTATCACTATTCTTTGTTATTATGTTAGCAACTATATTACCATCAATGTATAACGTATTTTTAAGTCCGATAGAATCAAGAGTGCCTATTTGGGCGAAAGTTATGGTGGGGGTTGTTAGTTGTATGTGGATGTATCTCTTTATAAGGCTCTCTTGGAAAATTAAGAAATTGAAAAGCGAAATATTATAATAAAGAGCGGATTTTAAAAGAAGATGATTTCGTAGATATTATACGGGAATCATCTTCTTTCATTTCTATGTAATTTTATTTTGTTCACTCTTTTTTACATAATAAAAGACTGTATATTTAAGGAATAGAACTAACAGTTACAAAGATAATACTAGTAATAATACCTAAAAAAATCATAAATGATGAAGAAACGATTAATAATAATGAACTACTGATTAAGACTATTTTATTAGAGTTTTGATGTTTAAAGTGGTAATAAAGTAAAAAGCCGCAAACAGTAGAAACAATCCATATAGCTAGACCGTAAGGAGTTGTTATCTTCTTCCAATCGAAAATCCAAAAGTAAAAAATACTTATGTGACAAGTTAATAGTAGAAATGTAGATGGAATCATTAACTTTTTATTTAAAATCATTTATTTCACCTCTCTTATGTAAATATTACTAAAAGAGTGTGGAGTTGAAAATATAATAGGGAAGTGAATAAGGTTTTCACTTAAAGAAACTACGAGATGAGTAAGAGATATTTCTAAATCAATTTCCATTTGCAGGGGAATTTAAATGGAAAAAGAACCATATAAAATTATGAAGGGAGGAGAGTCATAAAATGCAGAGAATGAACAATTATTTTCGTGCTCGTGCGAGTATGGTATACATGATGACTAATAATGAAGTAATGAATCACATTGTTGCTTTTCATATGGATACGAATGGAGTGCTCACTTTTGTGGGTTCTTACCGAACTTACGGAAGAGGTACTGGTATAAAGGAAGTTTCTACAGAAACGGCAAACGATGGTATAGATCCTCTAGCATCACAAGGTTCTCTCACTTTGTCCCGTGATGGTCGTTTCCTATTTGCAGTTAACGCAGGCAGTCATAGTATTAGTAGCTTTATCATAGCAGATAACGGGGTGCCGACTTTCGTGGATGTAAAGTCATCAGGGGGTGCTCAGCCCAATAGCATTGGTGTGTATGATAATCTTCTCTATGTCTCCAATGTAGGTAATGCTGCAAACAATTTTGCATCAAATATTACTGGATTTCACATAGATGATAAGGGAAACCTTACACCTATTCCAGGATCCACTCATGCTCTCAGTACCTTTAATGCTCAGCCTGCACAAGTGCTCTTCACCCCGGATGGTAGTAAAATTGTTGTCTCCGAGCTTACATCAAACCATCTCAGTATCTTCCATGTAAATAAAGATGGTACGGTTACAGGACCAATTGTTAATGATTCTTACGGTAAAGGCCCATTGGGTGCTTACTTTCTATCGTCCGGAATTCTCTTAGTTACAGAAGCGGTTTCAAATGCGTTGTCATCTTATTCATTGAGCAATGACGGTACTCTTCATGTAATCAGCGGCTCTGTACAAAACGGATATAAAACTGCCTGTTGGGTTATAACAACGAAGGATGAACGTTTTGCCTACACTACGAACACTTTAAGTGGCACCATCTCCACCTACCAAATCGCCCCCAATGGAGTACTGTCAGTAGTAAGGCATATTACTAGTACACCGCCGGGGACAGCACCGGGTCTTCCGATGGATGTTGGAGTGAGTAAAGATGGACGACATTTTTACACCCTTAATGGAAATCAGGGCACAGTGTCAGTATTTAATATTCACAGTGATGGTAGTCTAGTAAGGTTGCAGGTTGTTGCTTCATCAAATTTTCCTTACTTTGGGTCGCAAGGCTTAGCTGTTCTTTGATTCTATTGGGCCGCTATATTTGTGTGGAAAAGAAAAATATATAACGGTGTATGAATAGTAGACATGTAGATGAATTAGGAACCTTTGATTAAACAGCAATTGTCCACCTTACTTACGTAAAACGGAAAATCCCCCTATAGAAAATTGATAGGGGGTAGGGAAATGTTTAAGAGAAAGACTGATTTTGCGCAGGTTTTATAAATTGTTCTGGGTTTTCAACAAGCCCACATACAGCACATTGGACGCGGTAAGTAGGTCCTTGATAAGCCATATGAAAAGCGTTCATCGTTTCATTCGTGTATTCTTCTTCTACATGACCAGTTTGTGGATTTAATTTTACTGGTTTTACTTGTTGCTCAAGAATATTAAAGCGCGTTCGGTTCGTTTTACAACTTGGACAAAGCATTGGTTCCATATGTATACACCTCCATTTGTAGCATTTCTTAAGCGGTATGATTTTATGCAAGTAAAAAAACTTTCTCAATATAAATAGGTGTTTATTATATTTAAAATTCAGAAAAAATAAAATATAATAAATGTAAGAACTGGTTATGTCCAAACCAAATCTCCTGTTTTATGCCAATAAGCTGGGGGGCCGAGAAATCGGCCTCATTTTTTTGTGCCCATCTCAATAAGGTACAAGGTTTTTAAAAACATTTGTCGAATTTTTAAAGGTGAAGGTTAAGGGGGAATAATTATGAACTTAAAAATGAAATACATTATTTTATATGTAGAAAGGTTTGAGCAATGTCTTCAGTTTTATAAAGAAATTTTAAGATTACCAATAAGAGAAGAGCACGGTACATATATTGAATTTGAAACAGGAGCAACAATTTTAGCGATGAATACACGAGAGGATGTTAAGGAGTTAACGGGACTACCTCTTACAGAAGGTGTACTACAATCTTCTCATTTTGAGTTAGGGTTTGTTGTAGAAGATGTAAAGGGAACGATTGAGAAATTAAAAGAACAAGGGGTGAAAGTTCTAGTTGAGCCAATCGTAAAACCGTGGGGACAAACAATTGCTTACATTGCTGATCCAGACGGTAATTATATTGAAATTTGTAGTTCATTAGAATAGAGGGAGAAAAAGAGGATGGGGTTTCCAAAATTAGAGACAGAACGTTTACTATTAAGAGAACTTACACTATTAGATGCAGAAGCGATGTTCCATTATTTTTCAAAAGAATCCGTTATTCGTTATTTTGGAATGGACTCTTTCGAAAATATTGAGCAAGCGAAAACGACAATTCAAACGTTTAGAAAGCGTAATGAAGAGGGAAGCGTATTTCGCTGGGGAATAGAGAAGAAAGGAACGGATCAATTAATTGGTACGTGTGGATTTCATTTAATTAACAATCATCATAAACGGGCTGAAATTGGTTATGAGCTAGATGATACATATTGGGGGCAAGGATACGCAACCGAAGCACTGCAAGCAATGCTAGCTTACGGATTTGAAACGTTGCAATTTATAAGAATTGCAGCTGTCGTATATATAGAAAATGAAGCTTCCCGTAATTTATTAACAAAAGTCGGATTTCAAGAAGAAGGATTACTTCGAAAATATATGATTCAAAATGATGTTGCTCATGACACGGTCGTTTATTCATTATTAAAAGAAGATTGGCAAAAGTAATGAGCACAAATGAAATAATGAAGGTTATTAAGGAACATAAAGATAAGCGATTTATAATAGGTATAGACGGACTAAGTCGTTTGGGTAAAACAACATTGGTTAAAAAATTAGAAGAAAATATGAAACGAAGTGGAATCTCGTTTCATATTTTTCATATTGACGATCATATTACCGAGCGTAACGAGCGATATAATACTGGATTTGAAGAGTGGTATGAGTACTACAACCTTCAATGGGATATCGATTGGTTGCTGCGAAACCTTTTTCAAAAGTTACAAAGCGACATTGAATTAGAATTACCTTTTTATCATGATGAAACAGACTCATGTGAAATGAAAGAAATACAGCTTCCTTTAGTAGGTGTAATAATTATAGAAGGCGTTTTTCTGCAGCGAAAAGAATGGAGAGATTTCTTTCATTATATGATGTATTTGGATTGTTCAAGAGAGACAAGGTTTCTACGTGAAAGTCCAGAAACGCAGAGGAATCTTTCAAAATTTCAAAGTAGGTATTGGAAAGCTGAGGAGCATTATTTGGAAGCGGAATTGCCGAGGGATAGGGCGGATTTAGTAATACAAAATATGTAACAATGTAAGTAAGTACAAAATAGAAGGTGTATAAAATGAATATATTATGGGATTTTGATGGGACGTTATTTAATACGTATCCTGCATATACAATGATGCTTTCTGAAATATTAGGTGATGCAGTAGATAAACAAGAAATATACAAAAACTTAAAAATATCATATTCCCACGCAATCCAGTATTACAACATTTCAAGTGCGCAGGAAGAAAAGATTAAGGTTTTGAAGAAAAAGTTTACTCCAAAAGATATGAAACCATTTGAAGATGTCGAAGAGATTTTGAAATTTGCACATAAAAACGTGATTATGACACATAAACATAGGGCAGGAGTTATGGAAATCTTAAAATATTACGGCTGGGACAAATACTTCGTCGATATGGTTACAATTGACGATGGTTTCCCCCGAAAACCGAACACTTTATCTTATGATCATTTGCATAAAAAGCACAGTATTGATTTAGCTATTGGTGATAGAGAATTAGATTTATTACCTGCAAAAGAATTAGGTATTTCAACATGTATGTTTCAAGGGAATTGTGATGTAGCGGATTATTCTTTATCGCATTACTCGGAATTTTTTAACGTAGTGATTGATAGAGAGGTTATTTTATAAATAATTCAAATAAAACCTTTACTTTTTGCTTGAAAGTAGAGGTTATTTTCTATGCTTTATAAAAACTATAGAAAATTAATACTTTCTAGTACTTAGGAGGAGATTGGTATAACGATTTGAATTATATAGTTATAGATAAATCTATAGATGAAAAGATTTCAATAAAGCGAGTGATCACATGAGTATTTTCATTTTAGAAGATGATGTCATACAAGCACAGCAAATGAAGCGGCTAGTTGAAGAGATTTGTGAGGAGTATATGTTGCCTTTTGATTTTATAGAGGTAACTAGTAAAAGTGAAAACATCATTACTAACATTCCTAAGGCGAAGTATATCCCAATCTATTTTTTAGATATAGAGATAAAAAGAGAAGAACGTAAAGGGTTACAAGTGGCACAAGAGATACGAAAGTATGATACGCAAGGAATTATTGTGTTTGTAACGACGCATTCTGAATTTGCGCCTATTTCATATCAATACATGGTATCAGCTTTAACTTTTATTGATAAAGGGTTGCCATACGAGGAGAGGTGTAACGTTTTTGAACAATGTTTACTCCAATATGAAGCGCGTAATAAGCATATTATTCCATCTGATGATTTTATCGTTGAAAATAGTAATGCGACTGTGCGGGTTCCGTTTCATGAAGTTGAATATGTTATGACTGATGAACCGCACCGTTTAGCATTAGTGACGTTAGATCGTATCGTTTATTTTTATGGAACATTAAAGGAGATAGAAATAATAGATGAACGTTTATTTCGTTGTCATCAATCATATATCGTGAATACGAAGCAAATGTCTTATTACGATGCGAAGCAAAAAATGATAGTTTTAAAAAGCGGGAAACGTATTCCAGTATCACGTCGTTTATTGAGTAAAGTACGTAACATATTAAAGGGTGAGATGTAATGTATATTTATGATTTATTTGCAATACTGCTTACTAGTATGAGCCATACGTTTTTATACATTCAATTAATTCGGTACAATAGATTGTCAGTTAGAATGTTAATAACTTTAAGTGCGGTATTCATTATTTTACTCGCGATTGTTGTAACAGTAACGAGATATCCAGAGTTGAATAGTACCATTGTGTTATTTCTAATAAGTTTAGGATTAATGCAAAATGAATTGAAATTTAAGCATAATTTATATTTTGCACTAGTGAGTATGGTGATTATAACGTTAGTGAAAATGTTGCTTTTCGATTTAGGAATGAAAATCTTTATGTTAACGCCATTCAATTTATATTTATGGACAGGTAGCATTATTCACCTTATCGTATCAACCCTTACTTTTATAGGTATTGTATTAGCTCGTAAACGAATTCAAAGCATTGCTCAGTACATAGTAGGAAGTCCACTATATTATATTACTTATATTTTGTTAATTGTCGGGTTTATTATTGAACTAATTTTGACTAGACCATCCACTGATTTTTTAGCAAAGTTAAATCAACAATATGGTGAATTAAGTTACATATCAGCAATTGTATTGTTTTTTATATTACTACTTATTGTATTACTAAGTTCACATTTGGCGAAAGAGGAGTTAGTGGAGGAGCATGAAAAACGTTTAGATAAAGAGTTATTAGATTATGTGGAGAAATTAGAGGATATGCATGATGAGCTTGCTAGTTTCCGTCACGATTATATGAATGTATTACTATCGTTAGAAGAGGGAATACGTACGAAAAATGTGAAAGAAATTGAGCAAGTGTACTATGACGTTATAGCTCCTACGTTAAAAACAATAAATGATCATGAACTTGATCTTGCGAAATTATCTCGTATACATATACCTGAAGTGAGAAGTGTATTGAGAGCGAAAGTTGGTACTGCCCAGCAACAACAAATAAAAGTAATGCTTGATATACCGGAGAAAATTGAAATTGTTTCGATGACGATCATTTCATTTATTCGCATCATTTCAGTTTTAGTAGACAATGCAATTGAAGAGGCAGTACATAGTGAGGAAAAGATATTGCAAATCGCATTCTTTGAAATGGATTCACGACAATATTTTATTGTACGTAATAGTTCAAAGGATGAAGTGATTGATTTGCAAAAAATTTATGAGAAAAACCATTCAAGTAAAGAAGGGGCTAGAGGATACGGGTTATTCTCATTAAAACGTATTATGAATAAAACAAATAATGCGACGTTAGAAACAACGTATGTAAGTCCTTATTTTACTCAAACATTCATATTAAAAGAGATGAAATGACCATCTATGATGAAAATGAAACCGAATAGGAAAGAACTACATACTTTCTTCACTCGTTTTTATACACTTCAAGTAAGAGGTGAAACGAGATGAATGGTCTTATTTTTACAGCGTGTATAAGTATAGGATTACCGCTTGTTGCACTTTTATATGCTTTTTGGAAGAAACGTTATATCCCGTATATGCTAGGCGTATTGGCATTTGTTGTATCACAAGTTTTAATCCGTATACCAATACTGAATTATTTAAATGGAAATAGCACAGCTTTTTCAATGTTTAGTGTCATGCAGCCTATATTATTTGTGATTATGCTTAGTTTGTCAGCTGGTATTTTTGAAGAGATAGCTCGTTTTATTGCAATGCGTTATTTTATGAAACCACGAGATTGGCAGTCTGGATTTTTATTCGGAGTAGGGCACGGTGGTATTGAAGCTGTATTGATAGTCGGTATTCCAGTAGTATCTCTATTATTATCGCAAACAGTTAGCGGAAATACGGATAGTTATTTTGTCGGTGGAGTGGAACGTATCTTTGCGATGTTAATCCATGTCGGTCTGTCATTCATTGTATTGCAAGCTGTTGTCCAAAAGAAATTTCGTTATGTTGTATATGCAATTTTCATCCATGGGACTGTAAATGCACTAACAGGCATCATCCCACTATACGTACCAGCAGATAGGGCTATATTAACTGTAGAAGTTACAATAGCAATTTGTGCTTTACTTCTATTTAGTTATAGTTTCATCTTAAAAAGAAAGGGTGTATTAAAATGAAAAGAATGTTACTCATTATTATAAGTGCTATTGCGGCGTTCGCACTTGCAGCATGTACCGGTAATAAAGTAGATGAAAGTACGTCAAAAAAATTTATTCCGAAGGCGGAAGAAATTGTAACGTTACTAAATGAAGCTAAGTATAAAGAGGTGCATGACAAATTTGATAGTAAAATGAAAGCTGGATTACCAGAAGAAAAAATGAAAGATCTTACACCTGTAATTGAAAAAGCTGGTACATTCGAAAAGATTGAAAAAAAGTCGATTGAAGAAAAAGATGGTTTATATACAGTTGTTCTCGTAGCAAAATATAGTAAAGAACAACGTACCTTTATCATAACTTATAACGCTAAAGAAGAAATAGCTGGTTTATATATTAAATAAAAACAGATACAGTGGAAGTTTCCACTGTATCTGTTTTTTTGTTTTAACCAAATTATGGTTATTCGTGCTAATATGAACACATAGCTATATAAAAGGGGTGGGTATTATGAGAACCGAAATAGTTCCCAAAAAGAAGTACAGTATAATAAGCTATATATCTTTACTCATCGGAATTATGTGTTTTTTATTCGTTTTTATAACTCCGACGAGAATAGCGAATGCGGGAAATATAGTTGGAGATTATGTAACGATTGCTCTTACAGGTGTAGGTATTATACTTTCAATAATTACAATGACGAAACAAACAGAGAAGAAGGCAATTGCAATTATCTCATTAATACTTTCCTCATCGTTTTTTATTTTTTGGATTATCGCGATTATCTTATTGTTTACTGGGCAAATAAGTTTTGCGCCGTAATGAGCGATAAAAAGAGTCCTTCATTACGAGAAGGACTCTTTTTTATTCGCTATCTTCAGGTTGATATTCTAAAATATCCCCAGGCTGGCATTCTAATGCTTTACAAATAGCATCTAAAGTTGTAATTCTAATTGCTTTTGCTTTTCCATTTTTTAATATAGAAAGGTTAGCCATTGTAATTCCAACCTTCTCCGAAAGCTCTGTTACACTCATTTTTCTTTTAGCTAACATTACATCAATATTAATTATTATTGCCATGTTATTCACCTCAGACCGTTAAATCATTTTCTGATTTTATATCTATCGCATCTTTTAAAAGTCTTTGGAGAACGGCAGCAAAGACTGCGATAACCATTGAAGCAAAGATTAGGAGCATGCCAAGTATAATAATACCTGGTGCGTCATCTCTCTCTGCTACAAGATAGAAGAGTGGCATACCTACCACATATAAAATACTGATTGTTACTGCGCAGTTTTTTATCTTTTTTAAAGCCCTAACAGATAATTTCGAGAAAGCGTTACCCTTGTCAATGAAGCTTACAAGCTTAAAGGCTTGATATAGAGCAAAATAAAAAGGTAGCACCGTTGCATATAGATTGATTAAAACAAGATATTTTATAAATGCAATATCTGGGAACAATTCTGCTGCATATTTCCCTATGTTAGGAACTAAAAATATACATAAAGCAAGAACAGGGATTCCAATCAGAATAATAGCTGTCTTTAAAAAGAGTGTTGATCCTTGTTTCATATAAAGCACCTCATTTATTAATTATCTATTTAATCTAACATGAAATTTATCGTTTAACAATAAATTTTTATTTATTATAATCTTGTTTTTATTGTTAAACCAATTTTGTATTTTAATGAAGATAATCATTCCTTCTTTCTGTAAATGATGTTATGTTAAAAGTAACGATTAAGTCGTTCTTATCCCGCTATTTGTGGGAGTCGGGCTGCCCGTAAAAGCCCGATTGGTGAAGGCTAATAATCAGTGGGGATGGAAAAAAAAACCTCTGATTAAAGTTTCACTTTATAGATAATAATTAATATGATTATACCTTTAGAATTTCTTCAACTACTACAAATAAATCAATAGTAAAAAGCCGATTATCCTTTAGATTACAAGAAATCGGCTTTTTATATAAAAGATCGCTTAGCGTACGAAAATCGCTTTTTGTTGGCAGTGCCCTGTCACAATCAAGCTGAGAAAAACAAATAATCCAAAACGAGAAAATTCTTAAGTTGATGGATGTGTGATGCTACTCATATGTTAAGGTTCGAGTCATTTGAAACAGCACCCTCTATATTGAGTGGTGTTAAAGCGACGTATATGATAAAAAAGATGTATCGCTTGTAAAAAAATTGCATCACCTTGAATGAGCTAATACGACAAGAATCCGTTTCGGGCCTAATTAGGGAATGCAGTACAGATCAGTATATAGTATACAAGCATTCCCTTTCTATAAATACGGTATGTTTTTAATATAATTAAAAGAAAATTTTTGTGTTCTTTAATATGATGTCACATAATACCAGTTTTTTTCTATTTTTGTGATTTCTTTATATTCATTATTAAAGTCGTATTTGTTTGGTCTAGTATCATTTGGTGTATAAATAAATCCTGAAAAATTATCTAATATACCACGATAAGTAAAAAAGAAAACAGAAATACCATTTTTATTTTGTTGAATAATTACATCCCCACCGTTTTTGGAAGTGGATGCAAACTGTTTAGGTAAATGAATTTGTCTACTATCATAATGAACATTAGGAGTTAACTCTTTATGTTCTATAAGTGCTATAACTTTTTCACGGTCTTCTTTATAGATAATAAAATCTAAATTTATATAAATCTCATTAAATGGTATACATATCCAAGTAATTATTATGATTAATTGAATAATTAATGGTTTCCAATTTTTGTATTTGATAAGATGTATGATTGTGAAAATTAATATTAAGAAAAACAATCCATGAACTATTATTGAAAGAAATGGCATAACAAATGGGGTAAGGAATTCAACTAAATACCATTTGAAAAAATGATAAAGTATGAGAGCGAGACCGCTTATTAATGTAATTTTGGTTAAATTCTTATTCAAATTTTGAATCTCCTTTCTATACTAAAAACTATGTGATTTTAGTATGAATATAAAATATATTCTTTCATAAATTTCCCTTGTTTTCATTTTATTAACTTTGTGTGATTAATATTTTGAATATATCATAGATTTGAAATTAAATAAACGGACGTTGAATTTTTATATTTTATATAGAATAACAGTTAAATAAAAGTGAGGGAAGTTTTCAAAATAGACTAGTTTTTTATTTTAAATGTAATTTGATTTGTTTCATGAAATAGATCCGGTTCCGGTAAAATCAGTTGTAACAAGTGAACATTACGTTCATTGTGTATGTTATTCGTTTTTTATCGTTCTAGAAAACTGGTTATTGTTAGTTTCCTGACAGTGGGGAATTAATAATAAAAAAGAATAAATATAAGCTTGCGTAAATGTTATGGAAAATCAAATCCTTGTTTACATTGAGGATGTCGAAAACAGCTTATGGAGGAGCAACAATGATGAATCTTCGTAAAAAGATAATGAGGCTAGCATTAGTGGGAACGATTGTACTAGGTACAGGAAGCATAATGAACGATAACGAGGTAAAAGCTGAGACGAAAAAAGCAGGACAGCTCACTTCTTATTGTGGAAACAGGGCAGTACAGAAGTGAAAAAAACTCTGTGTTTCTTTTTAATTAATATATTTATTTGGAAAAACTTCGAAATTTCCGGCACAAATGCTCCTTCTATCCTATAATAGAAGCTATTCTGGACGTAAGTAATTTGTAAGGAATGAGTAAGAAAAAAGAGATTTTCATAGTATAAAATATTTATTATACCTACGTATAACACCTACTACTAATAATGTGTTATAATACGAATTAGCAACATAAAGGAAAGGAATTAGAAAAAATGACATTACAAAATACTAAAAATTTAAAAAAACAAGTTGCTCCTTTTGAAAAATCAACGGCAAAAAAAAGTGTTTGGCAAATCATCAATACGGTAGTGCCATTTATTATCTTATGGTACCTTGCTTATAAAAGTTTGTCCGTTTCTTATTGGCTAGCATTAGTTCCATCTCTGTTAGCCGCTGGATTTATGACACGGGTTTTCATTATTTTTCATGATTGTACCCATCATTCTTTTTTTAAAAGTCGCCGTGTAAATAGAATAGTAGGGACATGTATGGGTGTTTTAACTTTATTCCCGTTTGATCAATGGGGGCATGAGCATTCCGTTCATCACGCTACAAGTGGTAATTTGGATAAGCGAGGTACAGGAGATATTTGGACGCTTACAGTGAATGAATATTTGGCAGCGCCATTTAGACTCCGTTTAGCATATCGTTTATATCGCAACCCATTCGTTATGTTTGTGTTAGGTCCGATTTATGTTTTCTTACTTAAAAATAGATTTAACAGAAAAGGTGCTAGAAAGAAGGAACGCATGAACACCTATTTGACGAATGTTTTAATTGTTGCTTTAGTAGGGTTACTTTGCTGGGCAATCGGATGGCAATCGTTTCTTTTAGTACATGGTTCCATATTCTTAATAGCAGGTTCAATAGGTATTTGGCTGTTTTACGTACAGCACACATTCGAGGATTCTTATTTTGAAGAAGATAAAGATTGGGAATATGTGAAAGCGGCAGTGGAAGGAAGTTCGTTTTATAAACTTCCCAAAATCCTGCAATTTCTAACTGGTAATATTGGATTTCATCATGTTCACCATTTAAGTCCAAGAGTACCTAACTATAAACTAGAAGAGGCACACAATAATACGCTTCCTTTAAAGAATGTACCAACGATTACTCTTGCTACAAGCTTGCGGTCAATCCGTTTCCGTCTTTGGGATGAGCAAAACAACAATTTTGTTAGCTTTAAAGACGTTAAAAAATTAGTGAAAAACAATGTTTCTATTCCAGTAAAATCAGAACTATAACTTCATCAAATATGACTGACTCCCCTTAATCATTTTCGATTTAAGGGGAGTTTTTGTTTAAATGGTAAATGCCGGATAAACAGCAAACTTAAATGATTTAAATTGTAATGGAGGTGGATTAGGAAATAGTAGGTATTAATATTAGAGGACGATAAAAATATTATGTTAACAATTTAGGGCGATTGATATTACTTTTTTCAATAGATATTATGCTTAGTCTCTGAGTATATTTCATCTGGTATGTATCATGTCTTTTACAAGAAACGTATGATTTAAAACTTAATACAATCTGCAGAAAATACATATAAAAATGATGTTACCTTAATGATAAAAGGGTATTACGCTATAAAATAAATGATAATAAGAACAGTGAAATTATTTTAAGATAACAAAATAGAAAACGGACAAACTCAATTATCCTTGAATTTGTCCGTTCAGTTAAAGGTGAAAAAGGAGGAGTATGTAAATGTAATGTACATATAGTCTAAAACTGTTTAAAGATATGTGAATGTATTTAAAGTGGGTTTCTTTACACTTATTTATTACTTTTTAGTTTGCCTAGATAGTTCAACAGACTTTTGCGTACAACGCTGCATAGCTGAAATGATTGCTGTTCGTAAGCCTTTTTCCTCTAATGTTGCTACAGCTTCTATCGTTGTTCCGCCAGGAGAACAAACCATATCTTTCAATGCACCTGGATGTATTCCTGTTTCTAGTACCATTTTTGCAGAGCCTAATACAGCTTGAGCTGCGAATTTATATGCTTGATTTCTTGGCATACCATCTAGTACGGCAGCATCTGCCATCGCTTCTATAATCATATATACGTATGCTGGCGAAGAACCACTTACAGATGTTACAACGTCCATTAATTTTTCGCTTACAATCTCTGTTTGACCAAAGCTATTGAAAATGTTTAGCACATCTTCTAAATCTTTTTCTGTCACCATTTCATTAGGGCATAACGCAGACATTCCTTCTCCAACAAGAGCAGGGGTGTTAGGCATTACTCTTACAACCTTTAATTTTTTAGCAAAAGCTTCTTCAGTACTTTTAATGCTTTTCCCGGCAGCGATCGTTACGACGATAACATCGTTTTTGATTATTTCTTTTATTTCGTTAATGATTGATGCGTATAGGTCTGGTTTAATTGATAAAATTAAAATATCAGCATTTTTAGCTACTTCATTGTTGTCAGTAGTTGTAGTTAGCCCATATTTTTCACTAGCATTTTTTAAATTCGTAGTGTTTAAATCCGAACAACGAATATTATTTGCAGACACTATCTTTTTGTTTAGCATCCCACCAATCATAGCCATTCCCATATTTCCGCAACCGATGAATCCAATTTGTTTATCCATAATAACTCAATCTTGCTCCTTTTATAATAAATTATATCATTTTGAAATTGTTATCTTAAAATAACAATAACATCTCCATGCAATATAAAGAAACATTCTAAGAGAATATATTCCTTTTTGCAACACCAAAAGTTGAAAATCAATTATATTCGACATTATGTAAATATATACACTTTAATTTTAGGTTTTATGTTGATGAATATGAGGTAAACTTATATCGATTTGTATTTTCATTCAGTAGGGTAATAATTTCATACAAGTAACTTGCCGCTCTATTTATTTTTAAAAATACTTCTTGACACCAAATCAAATTATATCGCATAATATAAAAAATTAAACCGAAAATCGTTGAAGGGAAATAGTACATATGTCTTCTTGCGAAAGAGAGTGGAATTCACCGGCTGAAAGATTCCTCGTATAGAATGTATCGAACCTATCCCTGAGTCTTAAATGAAAGTTTAGGCGTACGCCTGCGTTATAGGCGCCAAGTGGATATCTATGTATATCAATTAAGGTGGTACCGCGGAACAATGACCGTTTCGTCCTTTTTATTTTATTAAGGGCGAAGCGGTCATTTTTATTTTGCCCTTTAGTACTATAGGTGCAGCATTGATGAGGATAGACATAGCTGCAAACTGTATAAATAAAAGTGTAATTTATAAAAACTTTGATTTTAGACTTGGGGGATAAAAAAGTGAGAAAGCAAAGAATTGTTGTAAAGATTGGGAGCAGTTCCTTGGCAGCAAGTCATGGAGGCATCTGTAAAGAACAACTTTCAGATCACGTTGCTGCATTGGCACGATTGAAAGAGGAAGGGCATGAAGTTTTGTTGATTACATCTGGGGCAGTCGCTGCAGGTTTTTCTGCTCTAGGGTATCCTAGCAGACCTGTGACAATTAAAGGGAAACAGGCTGCTGCCGCTGTCGGGCAAAGTTTATTAATGCAGGCATACACGGAGGAATTCCGTAAATATGGTATCGTTACTGCACAACTTTTACTAACGAGAAGTGATTTTTCTAGAAAAGAACAATACAGTAACGCTTACGCTACTTTAGGAGAGCTACTAAATCGTTCCGCTCTTCCTATAATCAACGAAAATGATTCCATTTCTTTAGAAGAGCTGACGTTCGGTGATAATGATATGCTGTCAGCTTTAGTAAGCGGACTTGTTTCGGCGGATATGCTCATGATTTTTACAGATGTGAACGGTTTATATGACCAAAATCCTCAGAAAAATGCGGATGCGAAAAAATATCATTTCCTTCCTGAGGTAACGGAAGAAATTGCTTCTCTTGCAGGAGATGCTGGCTCAAAACTTGGGACTGGCGGTATGAAATCAAAAATCGATGCTGCAAAGACGGCACTATCTCTTGGAGTGAGTGTATTTATCGGAACGGGATGTGGACAGGAGAAGTTTTTAGATGTTATGAAGGGCAAAGGTGATGGAACATATATCGGGAATGCTCCTCAAAAAGTGATTAAGATAAACAAGCAATGGATCGCACTACATTCGCTTGTTAGCGGACAAATTGAAGTAGATGCGGGGGCAGCCACTGCCATCATTCAACATGGAAAGAGTCTTCTTCCTGCTGGTGTTACAAATGTGTCAGGATTTTTCCAAGTGGGTGAAGTCGTGGAAGTAATCACGCAACAAGGGCGCGTAATAGGAAAAGGACAATGCACATATAGCGCAGAGGAACTAAAGGATCTAAAAGGTATGCAAAGCCAAGATATTCAAGCAAGAGGGGAAAGGCCTAGTTATGAAGTTATCCATAGGGATCATTGGGTTTCATTTTAAGAATAGTGAGGGCAGAGTCCACTGCTCAAATTCTTTAATTCCATAGGCGGGAAACACTTAGTTGGTCGAGATAAACGGGTCTTTAATTTTTACTTATTAACTTTTTAAAAGGAGGAAATAAAAATGAATGAAGTGTTGGCAAAGGGGAAAAAGGCGAAAGAAATTGCTAGAGAACTTGTACTTAAATCTACAAATCAAAAAAACGAAGCACTTGCTGCGATTGCTGATCAGATGATAGTAGAAACAGCTTATATTTTAGAGGAAAACAAACGGGATATTGAAGAAGGGAAGACAAAAGGATTTTCTGATTCTCTTCTTGATCGCCTTATGCTGAATGAACAGCGTATCATTGATATGACTGAAGGTATTAAGCAACTAATTGATTTACGTGATCCTGTTGGAGAATGTGTTAGTGCATGGGAACGACCAAATGGATTATCTATTCAGGAGATGCGCGTACCACTTGGTGTTGTCGGAATGATTTACGAGGCAAGGCCGAATGTGACAGTGGATGCTGCTACAATTTGCTTGAAAACAGGAAACGCAGTAATACTACGTGGTAGTTCTTCTGCTATTCATTCTAACAAAGCCATCGTTAGCGTTATTCACCGAGCGCTTAAACAAACAAGCTTGCCTCCAGAAAGCGTACAGCTCATAGAAGATACAACGCGCGATAGTGCAAAGCAGTTGTTTACATTGAATGAGTACTTGGATGTTCTTATCCCAAGAGGCGGCAAGCAGTTAATAGATACTGTAGTGAGAGAAGCATCTGTTCCAGTACTTGAAACAGGTGCGGGAAATTGTCATATTTTCATTGATGAAACAGCGGATAAACAAATGGCATTTAATATTATTATAAACGCAAAAACGCAGCGTCCATCTGTATGTAATGCAATTGAAACGATTATACTTCATGAGAATTGGGCGCAACAATTTGGTAGCGAGCTATTTTCTTCCTTGAAGGAAAGAGGCGTGGAGCTACGTGGTGATAATAAAGCATTGGCAATTGATTCTTCTATTGCATTAGCTTCAGAAGAAGACTGGGAAACAGAGTTTTTATCTCTCACACTGGCAGTTAAAGTGGTTTCCACTACGGAAGAAGCGATTCATCATATAAATACGTATGGATCCATGCATTCCGAAGCGATTATTACAGAGAACGAGGAAAACGTCAGTAAGTTTTTCACATCTGTTGATGCGGCTGCACTGTATCATAATGCATCAACTCGTTTTACTGATGGATCTGAATTCGGATTCGGCGCAGAAATTGGCATCAGTACACAAAAGCTACATGTAAGGGGACCAATGGGGCTACCTGCATTGACTTCCACAAAATATGTGATTCGTGGAAATGGACAGATTCGGAGATAAGAATTATAAAAGAACAAGTAATAAGATGAAGACACCCAATTCAGTTTAAGTGTCTTCATCTTATTACAATTATTCATTTACCATACAAAAAGCCCCACAAGCATAGCGCTTAATAAGGAAACAGCCATTCCGCTAACAAGAAGCTTCCAAACATTTTTACCGATTATTGATGATTTTTCCCCGCCAAATAATGAATTATAAGTTCCATAAATCATACCTACTGTACTAAAGTTTGCAAAAGAAGCTAGAAATGTAGTTGCAACTGCAATTGTATGTGGTTGTAAAGACTTTAGGTTTGATTTTAAATCCATCATTGCAACAAATTCATTCGTTGTTATTTTTATCCCCATTAATTCAGCTACATACATAGCATCTTTTCCTGATAAACCAAGTAAAAAAGCGAAGGGACTAAAGATAATCGAGAAGATTTTTTGAATTGTTAAACCTGTTACAAAAAAGCTTAAAATACCATTTAAACATGCTGTTAATGCTACATATCCAATTACCATCGCTAAAATAACAATAACCATATTCATCCCAACTAACATACTGTTTGAAATAGTAGAAAAGAAATCTTTTTTTTCATTTTTTGAAGGTGAATAAATAACATCCTCTTCTTTAGTAACTTCTACAGGATTTAAAACATTAGCCAAGATTAATGCGTTAATACAGTTTAAAGGAATAGCGCTGAAAATATATGTTGCTGGAACCATTGATAGATAAGCACCAAGAATGGATCCGCTGACGCTACTCATACTCATAATTCCAAAAGTCAACAAACGATTTTCTTTTAACACAGATAATTGATCACGAACAACTGCAAGTGCTTCCGTATTTCCTAAAAACATCATTTGAATGGAAAAGAAGCTTTCTAACTTTGGTAAACGAGAAATCTTTGAAATGATTGCACCAACTTTATCAATAATCCAAGTTAAGATTCCAAAATACGAAAGAATATCAAAGAAAGTGATAACAAAAATGATAGGAAGTAAGGCGCTAAAGAAGAAATCAACTGTTTGATTTTCCATAGCTGAAGGAAATACAAATCGAATTCCTTCATTCGCACATGATAGTAGCCAACTGAAAAATGACGCAATTTTATTAATGATAATACTGCCCAATTTCGTGCCTAACATAAACCACGTAATAAAAAGCTCCAATATTATTAGAATAACAATTGGTCTCCATTTTATTTTTCTTTTATTAGGCGAACATAGGAAAACGATTAATATTACAACGAAAATCCCTAACATATTTAATATGAAATGCATGTCAACAACTCCTTGAGGCTTATTATTTGTATATAAAAAAGCCTCTATTCTTCCAAATTTGGATTATGATCAGAAGTTATGAAGAATGTAAATTATGTTTGGGAGTAATCTATTTCAATTTATGTATTAAAAATTAATGTTTTTTCGCTTTATAAAGGATATGTATTAATAATGTAAAGCAACAAAATAAATCTATTGGTAGAACGAAGGACAATAATTATTGGAAGTATGATAAAATTTTCTAAACTAATAACTGTGTCCATTTTTAAATTGTTTAGGTGAAATACCAGTATGTTTTTTAAAGACCTTTGTAAAATGACTTTGGTCATGGAAATTTAATAGTGTGGAGATTTCTGATATAGAATGTTTTGTATAGGTCATTAAGCTTTTTGACTCATCTATCTTAGCACGCTGAATATATTCGTCTAATGAAATTCCAACTTCTTTCTTGAAAAGGGAAGATAGATAACTAGGATTTAATACGACTATTTCTGCTAGATGGGATAGTGTAATATCTTCGTAAAGATGAGTAAATATATAATTTTGGCATATGTTTATAGGCTTTGAATGTTTTTGCATTTTCCCGTTTTTAACTCGTTCTGAGAACTCAAGTAAAGCATTCTCTAAAAATGGGGAAATGGCTTCACTTTTTTTTATCTCTTCGAGTTTTTGAATTAATAAATCACTGAGGGTATATGCAATTTCAGGGAATAGTCCACCATCTATAGCCGACCTTGTCGCGAGTGTAATTGCTGCGATGGCAGAATTTTTCTGGCTTCGCAGGTGACTTGTTTTTGACAACACCCCAAAATCTCCTGATTCAGGTAATTTTCTTAGATTTTTAATTAAATCATCCTTTTTTCCTTCCTTAATACACTCAAATATTTTCCTTTCAACTAGTGGATCGATATGAGTTAATGTACTTTGACGTTGCTCCGATATATGTATAGCGGGCTGTTCAATCTCAAAATCATCCTTTTTTAACAGTATATTTTTTTGCAAAATATCAGCAATGTCTAATTTTTGTTGATACAGCATGTAATAAAGAACCATGCTTATATTTAAAAATTGCAAATTGCTTAAAACAGGGAGAGATTGATAATAGCGAATCATTTCCTCTTTGTTTATTTTTAGTTGAAGATCATTAACGATTCCTTTAATTGAGGTTTCTAATAACCTGGAATAAAGGACTGGTCCAACGATGATATTCCCGCAAAGTTGATCGTTTAAACGTAAGTTAATTGAGAAAAAATTTTCAAGAAAGGCAGTCTCTTCAAGTACCGGAAAAGTATAGGGTGGATTTCCCTTAAATAGTTGATTAAATAACGCCTCTTTTGAAGAATACAAAGGGTTATGTTGAAAATTGTGCGAGATTTCAAATGCCAAATCCCCTTTGTTATCAATGAAAAAGATAGGTGTTTTATGTATGTCAAAGACTAGCTTACAAATATAATATAAATCTTCAAGTTTGGAGCAATTCATTATTTTAACCTCTATTCTTTAAGCATTAGCCTATATATGTACAAGTTAAAATCCTCTCCTAAGCAAAGGTTTTAAAATAAGAACGAAAGAGAGTACGGTTTAACCATAAATATAATCAGCTAAAATTTTTACCGGTATTCTAAAAAATATACCATAACATCTAAAAAATAATAACTATAATGACATTAAGAAAGCGTTTACTTAATTATTTTTTAGGAGGGCTATCATGAAAAGGGATATTAAGAAAATCATTTCACAAATGACATTAGAAGAAAAGGCAAGTCTATGTTCTGGATTAGACTTTTGGAATACAAAAGGGATTGAGCGATTAGGAATTCCTTCAATTATGGTAACTGATGGACCACACGGACTTAGAAAACAGGCAGAGGGAGCAGATCACTTAGGGATTTATAACAGTATTCCAGCGACTTGTTTCCCTTCAGCAGTAGGGTTAGCAAGTACATGGAATAAAGAATTAATAAAACAAGTAGGAGTTGTATTAGGAGAAGAATGTCAGGCTGAAAATGTAGGAGTTCTCCTTGGACCAGGTGCAAATATAAAACGTTCGCCGCTATGCGGAAGAAACTTTGAATATTTTTCAGAGGACCCGTATTTATCATCACAAATGGCTGCAAACCATGTTAAAGGCGTACAAAGTCAAGGGGTTGGAACGTCATTAAAACATTTCGCTGCTAATAATCAGGAGCATCGCAGAATGTCTGTAGATGCAATTGTTGATGAAAGAACATTGCGTGAAATCTATCTTGCTAGCTTTGAAGATGTTATTAAGGAAGCACAGCCTTGGACAGTAATGAGCGCTTACAACAAAGTGAATGGTGAATACGCTTCGGAAAATAACTATTTATTAAATGATATTTTAAAAGATGAATGGGGATTTGAAGGTTTTGTCGTTTCTGATTGGGGTGCAGTAAATGAGCGTGTTGCAAGTATAGCGAACGGCTTAGAGTTAGAAATGCCTTCAAGCTTTGGAATTGGTGAGAAGAAGATTGTTGATGCAGTTAACTGTGGTGAGCTGGCTGTAGAAAAGCTTGATCAAGCAGCAGAGCGATTACTTTACATTATTTTTAAAGCGTATGATAACCAATTAGAAAACGCTGTGTATAGTAAGGACGCACATCATCAGCTTGCAAGAGAAGTTGCAAGTGAAAGTATGGTTATGTTACAAAATGAAGCTTCCATTCTTCCGCTGAAAAAAGAGGGAACGGTAGCAGTAATTGGAGGGTTTGCAAAGCAACCACGTTTTCAAGGTGGCGGAAGCTCTCATATTAATTCAACAAATCTTGAAAGTATTCTCGAAGAAATTGAAACGGTATCAGGTGAAAAAACGAACATATTATTTGCCCAAGGCTATGACATTGCAAGTGATGATGTAAATGAAAGCATGGTTAATGAAGCAAAAAAAATAGCAGAGCGAGCAGATACAGCGGTCCTTTTCGTTGGACTTCCAGATCGTTATGAATCTGAAGGCTTTGATCGAAAGCATTTACAGATGCCAGAAAATCATGTGCAATTAATTGAGGCTATCGCTGAAGTTCAAAGTAATATCGTTGTAGTTTTAAGTAACGGTGCTCCAATTGAAATGCCATGGATAGGTAAAGTAAAAGGAATACTTGAAGGCTATTTAGGTGGCCAAGCATTAGGCGGGGCGATTGCCGATATATTATTTGGTGATGCGAATCCAAGCGGGAAATTAGCGGAAACATTCCCGAAAGTGTTAAGCGATAATCCTTCTTACTTAAACTTCCCTGGTGAAGGGGACAAAGTGGAATACAAAGAAGGTGTGTTCGTCGGATACCGTTACTACGATGCGAAAAATATTGAACCGTTGTTCCCATTTGGTTTTGGATTAAGCTATACAAATTTTGAGTATAGTAATCTTTCAATAAATAAGAAAGAGATAACGGATACGGACACTGTTTCTATCAGTGTGAACGTGAAAAATACTGGCAGTATAGCAGGGAAAGAAATTATTCAGCTTTATATAAAAGATGTTGAAAGCAGCATGACTCGTCCTGAAAAAGAGCTAAAAGGATTTGAAAAAGTAGAATTGCAACCGGGAGAAGAAAAAACGGTTAGCTTTACTTTAAATAAAAGAGCATTTGCTTATTATAATGTTGAATTAAAGGACTGGCATGTTGAAACAGGCGAATTTGAGATTTTAGTAGGAAAGTCTTCAAAAGAGATCGTTTTACATGATAGCATGTATGTTCAATCAACGACTATAACTCGAAAACCAGTGCATCGTAATACGTTACTTGGGGACATACTTACGGAACCAATCTTAGCACCACTTGCAAAAGAGCTTATGGAAAAAGCATTAAAAGACAGTCCGTTTGGTAGTATGACTGAAGGGGATAGTGATGCCTCTGAAATGATGGACGCTATGCTGAACTATATGCCATTACGAGCATTAGTGAACTTTAGCGCAGGTGCTTTTACAGAAGAAATGTTGAGTGAAATCATTGGGATATTGAACGATGCGCAGATGAATTAATAAGTGTGAATGAATTTTTTATCCCGTATTAACGGGCGGTAAGACTCCTACCTTAAAACTTGGCGAATGCGAGGAAGTGAGGTGGGAGATAATGGCCCGGAGATGCCCGGTTGGTTTGGGTAATAATCAGTCGGGATGGACAAAATCCCACTGATTAAAGTTTTATTTTATCCATGTAGGACGTTTCTCCAGCACGCAAAAAGGCAAATGAGAGTTAGAATCTCATTTGCTTTTTTTGTACTTATTTTGCTAAATGTAGAATCATATGCTTATCTATCATCTTTAATCATTGCTTATAAATATGAACGATGAGATGGCCATGAACCTTGGAGTTTACGAAGTTGTATAATTTGACCTGTATGATATGCATCGTGCAATAGGATATTCATATATTGTTGCCAAACTGGTAGAGACGGACTTGGTTGATCCAGTTCTGCTTCTTGAAGGGATGTTAATGAAGATCGTAAGGCATCATGTACTTGGAGCGTTCGCTTCACTGTTTGTTGCCAAGCATCATCATCATTAGGTCCACCTTGGACAAACGTGTCATCATTATTTTGTGGAGCAACAAATGTGTCATCTTGATGTAAGCGGGAAAGTAAGCGCTCTTTAAAGGTTAGTAAATGGTTTGCATTTTCCCAAATCGTATTACTGGCCTTTCCTTCTAGTTGCCAACATGCTTGTGCAGCAGTAAGATTCTTTAACGCTTCTGATATCGGTGGATACCATTCTTCTTCGTAAAAAACTTGCTTGACCCCATTTTGTAATATTTCTTTTTTACTCATTCGTATAGCCTCCTTAACTATGAGATAGACCGGCAATAAGTGTTAGAGAAATTAAGTAGAAACGTACCTACTTATCATCTAATTGATATTTGGAAGTCTCTAAAAGAACAATACGGCGCCGTTGTAGTAATTGCAGAAATAAACTTATGCTTTCTAAATCATTTTTCTTACTGCAATAAATTCTCCTTTCTCTTCAATAAACCTGCCTCATAGTTGAACAAGAAAATTAACTGCAGCTTAAATTTAAAAACTTGTAGCAATATAAAATTCAGAAAGTTTTAAAATTCCAAAAAATTAGAAGGTATAATTCGATAAAAATAGAATTAAATACATAGCAAATAAGGAGGGGATAAAATGGAAGTCTTTCACGTGACGAGTAGAAAGAGGGAAACGTACAACGTTGAAATGAAGTATTCGATACTTTTCGAATGCGCACTTGGCATTGCGGCAATTACTCATAAGAGGTTAATCGATACTCTTGAAAAGACTCAAAGTGAATGGGAAGAAATAAGACAATCTTTATCACATGAAATGATAGAGCATTTACAATTTGTTGAGAAGCATAATACGTGGAAAGCGTTGCTTCAGTTATTGTATGAGGGAGATTTTCAGGATCTATCACAGTTTATTGCAAATATCGATTCATTTTCAGAAGAAGATTTAAAGTATATATGTTTACCGTTTTTAGGAGAAGTGTATCAAGCGAAAAGACGTTTAGCCGCAAGCGGAGAAGCATCTGTAATACACGAACTAAAGGAACTGACACATGATCATCAGTTTTTCTCTACGTATATAGAGTTTGTATGTCATGCCGATGTGCGTGAACTAAAAACGCATTTAATTGCCGTTATGACAGGGTGGTATGACAGTGTTGTTAAAAAAGAGGCAGAAGAAATTGTTTCTATACTAGAGCGAGATTATGAAGCGAAAAATGAAATGAATAAAAAGATGCAACCGGAAGAGTTTGTAGAGTGGGCAACAGGTGGCGTTACATATATGCCAGAGCCAAGTGTTCATCACGTACTTCTTATCCCGCAAATTACATACAGACCGTGGAACATAGAAGCTGATATTGAAGATACGAAAGTGTTTCATTATCCAGTCGCAAATGAAAGTATACATCCAGAAGATCCGTATGAGCCGAGTTATTTTTTAGTTCATAAACATAAGGCGCTGGGGGACGAGGCAAGGCTTCGTATTGTAAAACTACTATTTGAACAAGAGCGTACGCTGCAAGAAATAACGGAAAGATTACAACTAGGAAAATCGACAGTACATCATCATTTGAAATTGTTACGTTCAGCAAAGTTAGTTGATATTCAAGACGGGAAATATGTATTGAGAAAGAAAGCAGTGCAGTCTTTAGCGAAAGAATTAGATGCATTTTTGAATAGATAATATATAACGAGAATGTACATAAAGGGAGGAATTTAATAGAAAAGTTGGTGAGCTATAGTGAAAAGTGTATTGAAAAACCGTTCATTCTTTTATATGTGGATTGGTAGTGCAATTTCAGAATTAGGCGGGGCTTTCGGGACGTTATGTAATTCAATTCTTGTATATGAGTTAACAGGATCGAAAACAGCATTAAGCAGTATGTGGTTACTATATCTAATTCCTTCTCTCATACTGCAACTTATAAGTGGCCCATTTATTGATAAATGGAGCCGAAAGTGGATTATGATTTTTTCGCAATGGATGCGGGCATCTGTTTTCTTACTGCCTTTGGCGATGCTAGTTACTAGCAGTATAGAAGTTTGGCACATTTACGTTGTCCAAATTATAGTTGGTATCATTACGCCTCTTTATACCCCTGCGAGCCAAGCGATTACACCAACTGTTGTGAATAAAGAGCAGCTTCAAGACGCGAATGCGTATATTGATGGAATGACTCGTCTTATGATGTTTCTCGCGCCAGTAATAGGTGGTATCGTCATTAAATTTATTGGAATCGAACTTACGCTATCTTTCGTATGTATGTGTTTATTTATAAGCGGAGGATTATTGCTTTTCATAAAAGAAAAGAGGGTACAGCAAGAACTTAGAAAAACGTGGCTAGAAGAGTTTCTTCACGGCTTTACATACTTTTTCGCAAAACCAGTTATCGTTTGGCTTGGTATCTTTCTAACATTCGTTCAATTTGGAGTAGGAGTAACGATGGTTACGAATCTTCCTTATATTAAAGATGAACTATCGGCAGGGTATGCTGAATACGGTTATTTTATGGCAGGATTCCCACTTGGCTATGTAGTTGGTTCCATGTTAGTTGGGAAAGTGAAGTATAGAAGCCGTAGATTACTTATGCTTGGAGGATTATTCGTAGGGGGCCTTACTTACATTTCACTAGGTTTAAATAATAGTATTATTATTGCGATTGTAATCGAGGTAATTGCTGGTATTTGTATTTCATTTTTCAATGTTCATAATACGACGATATGCCAACAAACTGTCCCAAATAATATGATAGGAAAAGTATTTTCAGTGCGATTATTTTTCATACGATCGGCAATGCCATTAGGTGTGTTATTAGGGGGAATACTGAGTGAAATGTGGGGAGTGAGAGTACTATACTTTATCATTGGCTCGATTATATGTGTCACTTCTTTAATAGGAATATTGCTTCCGTATTTCAAATTTTTAGATGAGGCGATTGAGGAGAAATCTGCATAATGCTAAAGATTCGAAACTTTATAATTGAAAATAATTATCATAATCAATTATAATAGAAGAATACTAGTATTCGTATTACAAAGAGGGAGTGGAATATATGTTTATCGAAACGAAGACATTTACAGTAAAAGAAGGTACATCTAATATAGTTGTAGAGCGTTTCACAGGAGAAGGAATTATTGAAAAATTTGAAGGATTCATCGACTTAAGTGTTCTCGTTAAAAAAGTAAGACGCGGAGACGAAGAAGTTGTAGTTATGATTCGCTGGGAATCGGAAGAAGCATGGAAGAACTGGGAAACGAGTGAAGAGCACTTAGCTGGACATAGAGCGGGCCGCGGTAAGCCAAAACCAGATCATATCATTAAGGTTGAGCACGGGGTTTATTATGTGAAATCATCGAAATCGACTTATCAACAGTCGTAAAAATACATTTGTTTAATTATATTCTTTCGAATAAATAACCATCTATCTGCTTACTGATAGATGGTTATTTATATTGAATAAAGAGAATGATTCGCCTGTGATGTAAGAAGAATTAACGGACAGGTTAAAACTAGAAATGTTATAATATAAACTCGATCAGTGAGTAAGATTAGGAGGGACAATAATGGTTCAATCGATAGTTCATATTGCATTAGTAGTAAAAGACTATGACGAGGCAATAGAGTTTTATACAAAGAAACTAAATTTCACATTAGTTGAAGATATTTATCAGCCAGAAGAAAACAAACGGTGGGTAGTGGTATCTCCTCCAGGTTCAGTCGGCACCACAATATTACTAGCCAGGGCATCTAAACCTGAACAAGAGCCCTTTATTGGTAACCAATCAGGTGGTAGAGTTTTTCTTTTCTTAAATACTGACGATTTTTGGAGAGATTATAATGAAATGATTTCAAGAGGAATAGAATTTGTGAGAGAACCGAAAGAGCAATCATATGGAATTGTGGCAGTGTTTAAGGATTTATACGGGAATTTATGGGACCTCCTGCAACTAAAAGATGATCACCCAATTGCACAAAGAATTAATAGAAAGCAATGCGACTAAGCATTTCACATGTATGTGAAAATAAAATAGAGCTCGGTATGTAAAAATTAGCAGTGTTTATAATGGAAATGTATGAGAAAAAATATAATTCAATATCGTTTAAAAGGTGTTTGCGTATTTTAGAAACTGAGAAATATCGATATATTCTTATAGGAATTCTATTACGTGCTCAATAACTTTGGAGGGTAAAAATGATAGAAAATCTTTCATTTATTACATATGAAAATCATAAAGAGTTAGTACATAAAATTCTAAATGAATATATAGCTAGGAATGAAGAGAGTGGATTAATGCTCATCGGATCTATAGCAAGAGGTGACGCATACCCCGAATCCGATTTAGATTTATACGTTCTTTTAGAGAATGGACAAAAGAAAGATTTTCATTCTGAAAAGAGAGAAGGTATTTTAATTGAATATAAGTATGCAGACTTTAAAAGAATTCAATTAAACTTTAAAAATAATCCAATGGAATTATACTCTTTTCTAGAAGGAGAAATTTTATTTGATAGTAACGGTGAGTTGAAAAGGTTAAAGGAAATAGCTCAACATAATTATGAAAATTATGCTGTTTCTAGTGATAAAGTAAAAAGCATTTCTCATTGGTTAAATAGTTCGCTTATTAAAATTCAGGCTGCTTTGAAAGTGAAAGATGAGTTAAAAGCTTCATACATAGTTCACACATCAATGTGGACATTACTAGAGGGAATATGGGCTATTAATAACAAGCCGACACCTCCAGCTGGATCTGCTTTAAGGTATATTCAAGCATTATCTATTAAACCGAATAATTTTGATGATTTACTTAATAAAGTGTTTTTAGGAGATACGACAGAGCGAATCTCTTCAGCAATTTCCTTGATTGAGTGGATTTTACTTAATTTGGAGAATAAATAATATGGCTATAACACTTGTCAAATTATATAGGTAAATCGATACTCCATGTCGAATTGTTCATATGATTGCATTCCTTTCGAAAAACGTTCTAAGCTATAGGAAAAAGCATAAGACTATAAAAAAGTCTTAGACGGTATATCTTTCTTTACATATGTAAGTGTTATCAATATGAGTATATATACCCTCTGCTTAAAAGGAGATGAGTAAATGAAGTTAAATCATTTGAATCTATGTGTCGATGATTTATCAGAAGCTAGACATTTCTTTGAAACATTTTTTGATTTTCAATTTTTGGAGCAAAAGGGAAAGGCACTAGTAGTGATGAGTGATGAGAGTGGATTTATACTTGTGCTAAGCGATCCAAAAGCATTTAAGGGGAATAAGGAAGTTATGTATCCGGAAGCTTTTCATATTGGTTTTTTAGTGGATAATTCAAGTGAAGTTGATCATGCATATAATCGTTTAGTAGCTGGTGGCATTGAAATAGACAAGGAACCGTATGCAATGAGAGGTAGTAGTTATGGTTTTTATTTTACAATGTTTAATGGATTGTTAATTGAAGTGTCTTGCCTTGACTATAGAGATGGTAAGAAAGTTTCAAAACTGAATGGCACTCATCAAGAATAATTCTTTGAAGGTGTATATATAGCCCCTTATCCAGTTTGGAAAGGGGCTTGTTCATTTTATTCGCTTTTTTAATGGAACACCCAAGTGAAAAATAAGCATCTTTTAGTCAAAAATCTGACTTGTGAGACAGCTTCTTTATTAACCTATAATGTAAATGGTCTCCATTCTCGTATGAAACAATGGATAGACCGATTTAAAGGCGTGGTTACAAAAGATCTCGATAACTATCTCGTTTGATTTTTATTTATTGATAGTTGCAGTAACGAAAGCACTAAACACAATATAAAAGAGTTTCTCCTATCGTCATTTGTATATGAAATGATTGATACGTATGAGAGCTTACGTTTATTTAAATTTATTGTGTAATTGTTCATTCTTATGCAACAAAAAATAATTATCGTTTCTTTCTTAAAATGATAAAATTATATTTGGAGGTTAAATTATCAAAAAATTCAGTGTATTTTCAATAGTCTTGATGTTTGTGGGGATATTATTATTCGGATTAAATTGGATAATAGATGGATATTCTGAGCCGGTTGTCCTTTTTAGTTTTATTTCTTTTTTAGTTGGAATTGTACTAAGTTTTATAGCAGTTGCTAAACGGGAAAAAGGAACATTAAAATTCATATCACTTATTTCTTTCTTCGTTGTGATGCTTTTAATTACTTGGTTTGAACCATTTCAGGTACTTCGAATTATTACTTGGCTAAAAAATGTCTCTTAACAGCGAAAAGTCGAAAGTATAAAAACGGGAAACCCTTATATTTGGGTTTCCCTCTAATTTACTCAATTTTCAATATTAAAATTTAGCAGAGCCAAAAATATAAATATTAAGCGTGAAAATAGTAAGGATACACCGATTATGGCAGAAAATTAGTGGGAGTTTATCATTATTTTAAGAAATAGAGGAAGATTTCTTATAGGATAAGTGAAAATCTAAAACAAATTATTTATGAACGAGAGTGTAGTCACTTTAAACCAACTGTTGTAGATTTTAAATAAAGTTTGATAAAAAGGACTATTTTGTAGGGGAATTGTTTATGCATAAAAGAATACTAATTTTTTGTATACTGTTTCTGTAAACTTTCGCGAGGGTTGGAAAATAGATTTGCAAATCAATCGGGTTTCCAATCTGATGTGGTGATGAGGTACGAAACTATTATGAGTGCAGTGAAATAACTAGGAGGTTTTCACTATGACAACTTCATATAAAGCTATGGCGTTCCAGCTGAAAACTGAACGACTTGACCTGAATATGTGGGAGGAATCCGATGCAGTCTGGCTGAGAAAATTAATTGGCGAACGTGGTGTGGACGTGCCAACCATTGACTCCGTTCGTAGCGATCTTATCGAGATGCATAAGAGAGCAACCGAAAATGGCATTTCCCTTCTCACGATTCGTAGGCGAGACGAAGGAGATTTTATCGGATACTGTGGCTTGATTATCGGTCGTTCCACGCTTGAAGAGCCGGAAATTGCATACGAGTTGTTCCGCAGTGTTCATCGTAATGGTTATGCGACTGAGGCAGCATCCGCTGTGCTGGAGGCTGCGATTGCTACTGGGCGCCACAGACTTTGGTCAACTGTAGGTGCTTGGAATGTTGCGTCCTTCCGGGTACTAGAAAAGATAGGATTTGAGCGGCATCACAGTACGTGGGACGAGCGCGGTGAGATTGTTTGGAACGTACGCGATCTGTAGAGATCCTGACTAAATTCGGAACAATGAAAAATGTAAAATGTAAAAGAAAGCCCATATGTTAGATTACTCAGTCATCTAACATATGGGCTTTTCTTTATAGTAGAATATTAAATTTTTGTATATTTAAGTGTAATAGTCTGTCTTTCACATTAATTTTTTACATCATCATATAATTCCAGCGCCTCTTTCACATTCAATCTATTTTTCACAATGCCATGTATCGCTTGAATCATCGCAGCCGGATGTTCGGACTGCCATATGTTTCGGCCCATGTCTACTCCGATTGCACCTTCTTGCAGCGCATTGTACGTAATGTTTAATGCGTCTTCGATTGAATCTAGTTTCGGTCCTCCCGCGATTACGACTGGAGCAGGGCATGTGCTTGTGATTTTTTCGAATCCTTCGCAGTAGTACGTTTTAATAATATCAGCTCCCATTTCAACACATACGCGGGAGGCGAGTGCTAGAAAGCGAGCTTCACGTTTTTGTAGTTCTTTCGCAACGGCGGTAATACCGAGTACTGGCAGGCCGTAATCGTGAGCTTCAGAGACTACGTTTGCGAGATTTGAAACAGTTTGTGTTTCAAAGTCTGATCCAACAAAGACAGAAACGCCGACGCCAATTGCGTTTTGTTTTACTGCTTCTTTCACAGGTGTAACAATTGTTTCATTCGCTAAATCTTTGCCTACTACAGTTGCCCCGCCTGATACACGCATAACCATCGGTGTGTTGCAGTTTTCAGGAATACAGGAACTTAATACGCCTCGTGTTAAAAAGAGGGAGTCAGTATATGGAAGCAAGTTTTTAACTGTTTCTAACGGTTGTTCAAGTCCGTGAATTGGCCCTAAAAAGTAGCCGTGATCTATCGCTAACATAACCGCTCTGCCGTCAGGTAAAATTGTGTTTAATCGATTTTTAAATCCCCAAGTCATTAGGAATCACTCCTTCGTTAATGTTGGATTTTCAGTTTGTACAGTATCTTTATTTGGTAAATGTGGTGACTTTATAAAAACAGCTTTAAAAGGCTTATCGGAATGGTTAATAAGATAATGAGATTCATGAGGGCGAATTTGCAAGACATCACCTTGTTTGATCGGAACTCTCTCGTTATTCACATAGAAATCTATTTCGCCTTCTAACGCATAGAAGACTTCTTCGCACGTTGTATGATAGTGATTTTGAAACTCTTGCCCAGGCTGAATGACGACAAGCCCAAGATCAATATTCGGACCTTGTATTAAATATTTCGGGCCGTTATCACCGAAGCGATAGGAGAAATCATTTTCATTCGCTTTTAACATACATTTCACTCCTTTATCCCGCGTTAACGGGCAGTAAAACTCCCATCTCAAAAATTGGCTGGAGCAAAGAAGTTAGGGGGAAGTCAACTGCCCGTAAACGCCCGATTGGTTCAACTAATAATCAGTGGGGGAGGAACAAAACCCCCACTGATTAAAGTTTCACTTTATGTAATGTGTTACAGAGCACCGGGTGCAATCCACATATGTGAGGTGAGCCCTTTATCGGCTAAAGCGAGCTGACTGTTATACACAGTTTTCCATGTTTCATAGAATTCCTTATATAGTTCATGATTTTCAGTGACTGGCTCAAATGTTTTTTCCCACTGTACAAATTGTTCGGCAGTCTCTGCCATAGATGAATATATGCCAGCACCAACCCCAGCGGCAATTGCCGTACCTAAAGCAGCGGCTTCTTTTACAACGGGTACTTTAACAGAGATTCCGAGGACATCTGCTAAGATTTGTGGCCAAAGTTTTCCTTTAGCAGCGCCGCCAGCAAAAATCACTTCAGAAGGAAATTTACCTGTGAGAGCCTCTATTAATTTCAAGTTGCCGAATGTAACGAAGGCGGCATTTTCTTCTATTGCCCGGAACATTTCTTTTTTACCGCATTTTTCAGCATCTAAACTTAAATTTAAAAAGGATGGTGCAGCATGTCGCCAAGAAATATAATTCATTACATTTGAAAAAGTGGGGATTATGCCATGTGAGCCTACAGGAACTTCTTTCGCTTGTTCTTCTAGTAATTCATAAGCCTCTATACTGAGTTTTTCAGCGAGCCGTTTTTCTTCATGGCAAAAGGCATCTCGAAACCACCTCATAACAAGGCCAGGGAAGAAAGCGATTGTTTCGTATTGCCATAGGTTAGGAATGACGTGGCAATTAACACGAATCGCCGCATTTGGATCAGTTTCTGGTTTTGTTATATTTACTTCTTGTTGCCAAAAACTGCCCCCACATATAAATGTTTGTTCAGGCTTTACAACTCCAGTTCCAAGCGATGCCATTTGTGCATCTCCGCCGCCAGCAACGACCGGTGTTCCTTCATGTAATCCTGTTAATTCAGCACTTCGTTTTGTGATATTCCCAATAGTTGTACCAGCTTCATTTACTTTTGGAGAAAAGGCTAGAGTAAGACCGCATTGCTCAGCGATGGAGTTATCCCAAGCTCTATTTTGTAAATCGAATATACCGGACGTACATCCATTTGAAGAATCAATTTGCAGTACGCCGCACAATTTATATAAAATCCAATCGTTTAACATCGTAAAGGAATGAATGTTTTTGTACACGTCTGGTTCATGTTTTTTAATCCAAAGTAAGCGAGGTAAAGCACCTAACGAAAAAGTTTGACCGGATTTTCTATATAAATCTTCTTCAATTTCGGAACGTATTTGTTTTAGTTCACTAACTTCCGCTGATGCGCGGCCATCAACATTTGCACAAGCCCATATTTCTTGCCCGTTTTTATCGTATAAAACAAAGCCTTCGCGCATGCTCGTTGCACTAATACCTTTAATAGAAGAGGAGGACGTATTACTTTTTTGAAGAACCTCTTTCGTACATTGTTGAACGAGCTGCCAGTTTTCAGTTACATCAAAATTCATAGAACCAGGGTAACGACTATCTGATTTATGAATCCATTCTTTTTGACTAACAGCAAGTTGATTACCGCTTAAATCAAAAAGAACTGCTCGAATGCTCCCTGTACCAGCGTCGTAAGCTAATAGAGTAGACATTAAGAGTCACCTTCCTTTCTTAATAAGGAGAGGGCAGTTTCTTCATCGGTAATTAATGTATGAATGAACTTTCCTTTTAAGGCGCCGTAAATTGCAGCTATCTTTTCCGTACCGCCAGCTACACCAACGACATGTTTCATATTTTGAAGAACAGAGAGTGGTGTGCCGATAAGACGGTTATGATGGGGAAGTTCTAATTGTTTTCCGTCAGTATTATAAAATTGCCCTAAAATATCTCCAGCCCCGTTTTGACTACGTATATAAGTCATTTCACGTAGTGTTAATTTTTCTTCTTTCACAATTGTGGCGTCTTGAGATAAGCTGCCAATGCCAACTACTGCTGTATGAGCGAGTGAAGCGACGTGAAGCGACGTGAAGCATATCTTTCACGCTCGGTTCAGATAGAATAATTTGTGTCATTTCATTTGTAGATGTAAGAAAAGGGGTAGGAATAATATGAAGATCGCCTTGCATGTAGTTTAAATAGCTTTGATTTCTTGGAATATAGTGATTTACGCCTCCTGTAAGAGTAACGATTGAAAGACTCATAGAGCTATCAAAATGAATGTTTTCTAGCATTTTACTTATCGTCTCTCCCCAGCCAATCCCAAGTAAATCACCTTGTTGCAATTGAGTTTCTAAATATTGTGCGGCAGCTTTTCCGAGTGAAAATGCATAATCCTCAGGTGGAGTTGGAATAACGAAAGCATCTTTTAGATGGAATTTTTTCATAAGGTCACGTTCGATGCTTAAACAGTGCAAACCAGTACCTTTTATGTGAAATGTGACGACACCTTCCGTCCGTGCTTTATCTAACAACCGAACGACTTTATTTCTTGAAATGTGAAGAAGTGAAGCAATTTCTTGCTGGGTTAGTTGATCTTTATAATAGTACCAAGCTACTTTTGTTAACAAATTGTCTTCAAAGCTCAGCTGTGACATGCTCTTCATCCCTTTCAACAATTGACCACTGCTTAAACATATGTGTTCGTTATTTTGTTTATTCCAGTTGAAGCGATAAAGTGAAACTTTAATCAGTGTAGGGTTTCATCCCCACACTGATAATTGGCCCAGTGAAAAAAGTGTTCTAGATATGAAAAAAGAAATATACAATGCTACAAAACAAGTAGAACAAAAAATTATTTTCTCAAAAAATGTTCTGCATAAAGGCAGGTGACAACATGTGGAGAGCGTGCCCTTATTACAAGTTACAAAGATGAGTAAATCATTTGCAGATCAACTCGTATTAAAAGAAGTCAATTTACAATTAGAGCGTGGAGATATATACGCTTTAGTTGGAGGAAATGGTGCCGGGAAATCAATGTTAACGAAAATACTAACGGGCTTGTATTCATACGATGCTGGCAAAATGTATGTGAAGGGGGAAATACAAAAGTTTTCAAACACAGCAGAAGCGCATCAACATGGTATTTACTTAATACCACAAGAACCGCTCATTTTTCCTCATATGACAATTGAAGAGAACATTCGTATCGGAATGAAAGCGAACAAGAAAGAACTGCGAAATAAAATTAATAAGTTGCTAGAAGAATTAGGGTGGAACATTCAACTTCATGATCTAGGGTTATCGTTATCCATTGCCCAGCAACAATTAGTAGAAATATTGAGAGGATTAATAAGGGAAGCTGAGATTCTTATTTTAGATGAGCCAACATCGACATTAACAACTCACGAAATTAAGAGTCTTTTTGTATTGATAAAAAGTTTAAGAGAAAAAGGAATTGGAATGATATATATTACGCATCGTTTTCCAGAAATCTTTGAAATTGCAAATAAAGTAGCGATTTTACGTGACGGAATGATTGTAAGTCAAGGTGATGTATCAAGGTATACATATGACATGCTAATGGAGGGGTTATTGCCGAAAGGTTATAGACTTGAGGAGAAGAAAGAAATTGCACATAAAGAAATAGAGCCTTCGGAAATAATATTAGATGTCACGAATGCGTCAAGCTATGCGTTTCAAAATGTATCATTTACTGTACACGCTGGAGAAGTTGTTGGGATTGCTGGGATCGTTGGATCAGGTAGGACTGAACTAGCTGAATCGTTATGTGGATTAAAGCCTTTGAAATCAGGTTCTGTTTTATTAGATAGGAAATCCATTACAAAGTATTCGGTACATAAGCGAATAAAGGAAGGTATGGTGTATGTACCGGAGGATCGAGCAGGGAGTGGTATTTTTTCAATTGCGTCTGTTAAGGAAAATATAACATCTGCATCTTTAAACAGTATGAGTAGCTTCTTTTTAAATAACAAAAAAGAAAGCGCTTTATCCGAATTGTATATAAAACAGTTTAGAATTGTTGTCCCTCATATGAATGAGAAAATGACGTCTTTATCAGGTGGGAACCAACAGAAGGTCGTGCTAGCGAAATATCTTGCATGTAATCCGAAAGTGATTATTCTTGATGAACCGACCCGTGGTATTGATGCGAAAGCAAGATTAGAAGTATACGAAACGATACAAAGTTTGAAGAGAAAGGGACTTGCGCTCATATTAATTTCTTCAGATATGGAAGAAATCGCTCAATTAGCGAATCGTGTTTATGTGATGAGAAACGGAGCATTCGTCTCTCATTTGGAGAAGAAGGAAATTTGTATTGATGAAGTTACACGCCTTGCGTACGGAGGAAATGGAGGTGTAACCGAGTGAACCGTTTATTTAAAATGCATGAGACGTCTATTATTATTTTATTACTTCTTTACATAGCCTTCGTTGGAGTGATGAATCCTAGTTTTGTTCAGTTTAGCTCTTTATCTTTAATTATGAAATCAAGCGTTATTTTAGTTATTTTGGCAATTGGTCAATCTTTCGTATTGTTTACGAAAAATATAGATGTATCAGTAGGATCTATTATGGGATTAAGCGCTGCGGTTTGCGGGATGTTGTTAACGGATGGTTACAATGCTTTCTTTTCAGTACTTGTGGCAATTATACTTGGCGCACTAATTGGCCTGGTAAACGGAATTGGCGTTACGAAATTTCGAGTGCCAGCTATCATTATGACATTAGGAATGCTCGGTATTATTAGAGGTGCAATGTTACTATTCACGGGCGGAAAGTGGATTGAAGATATTCCGAATGAGTATAAACAAATTTCTTCTATTATGATGTTAGGCATTCCGGTAACGGTATGGACCGTTCTTATCATATTACTACTACTATATTTCTTTTTAATGAAAGTACAAATTGGAAGATATTTTTATGCGGTCGGTGATAATGAAGATGGTGCAAGGCTTATTGGAATACATGTAGATAAAGTGAAAATATACGCGTTTATCATATCAGGCATAAGCGCTGGGCTCGCTGGATGTATATTCGTAATGAATATTGGATTCGTTCCAAATCAAACAGGTACAGGGATAGAATTGCAAGTTATCGCCGCTGCTGTTTTAGGTGGTATACATTTAAAAGGAGGAACAGGTTCTATATTTGGAGCGGCATTAGGTGCATTTTTTTTAGAAGTGATAAGCAGTTCACTCGTCTTTTTAAAAATACCTGCATTTTGGAATAGTGCTATTTCAGGATTTTTACTTTTACTCATCATCATATTAGATAGTGTCTTAAAAAAATGGAAGAAACTCCGGCAACTAGAAGAAAGAAGGGTGAATCTATGAGGGGAATACGTAGCTTGTATAGATGGGAAGGGGTTCTTCTCATATTGCTTCTCGTAGAACTCATTCTCTTTAGTTTCATAAATAGTGATTTCTTAAACATTAGTAACCTCCTTTTTAGTATGAACGATTTCCTCATTATTTCAATCGCGGCTATTCCGATGACATTTGTCATTGTAACTGGTGGAATTGATGTATCAGTAGGATCTATTATGGGGCTTACTTCGATTCTTATCGGAGCACTTTGGATGAATGGCATGCCTATACTGTTGGCCGTTATCATTGCGCTCGTAATAAGTTGCATAGCGGGCGGATTAAATGGACTTATTATAAAAATGACAGATGTAGAACCTCTTGTCGTTACACTTGGAACGATGTTTTTATATGCAGGAATCGCCCTTGTTATTTCAGGTGGTTCGGGTGCAGCGGGCTATGAAGGAATAAGTGGTTTACCAGATTCGTATGTGCAAATGGCAAATGGTAGTTTTATCGGTATACCTAATCTATTATGGCTCCTTGTCATTTTAACGATAGTATTTACGATATTGTTTCACCGTACAACATATGGTCGCTACGCAAAATTAACTGGCGCAAATGAAAGTACGGCGAGATATTCCGGCATTCGAACGAAGAAAGTAGTGATTATTGCTTACGTACTTTCTGGGTTAGGAGGTGGATTAGGAGGAGCTTTCTTAACAGCGTATTTCGGTTCAGCTCGTGCAGATATTGGAAGTGAAACGATTTTGCCAGTAATTACGGCAGTTGTATTAGGCGGCACACTTATTACAGGCGGAAAAGGGAGTATTATTGGGACAGTACTAGCGAGTATTTTTATAGGACTCATGCAGTACGGTTTGCAAATGACGGGCTTAACGAATGAACAATCTAATGTAGTAATAGGTATTATCCTTATTGTTTCTGTTATTATGAGACATTTCAAATTACAACGATTCACTACGGGGAAAAGAAGGAATTTGCATAAGGGGGAAATGTCATGAAGAGAAAACTGGGGATTGTTATTATTATGTGTATTTGTTTAATCGGTTTAATTGCTTGTTCTAGCCAAACAGCGGATAAGAAAAAAGCAGATGATGTGAAATTTGCATTCATTCCGAAATTAACAGGAGTTGGCTTCTTCACATCAGGCGGTGAAGGTGCAAAAGAGATGGGGGATAAGTTAGGTGTACAAGTGAAGTATGATGGACCGTCTGAGGCGAGCGTATCAGGGCAAGTAAAATATATAAACAATTTTATTAACCAAAACTATGATGCGATTATGGTTTCATCTACGTCAGTTGATGGTCTCTCGCAATCATTACAACGTGCAAAGAAAAAGGGGATGACTGTATTAACGTGGGATTCTGATGTAAATCCGAAAGACCGTTCATTTTATATTAGTCAAGGTACACCAGACCAACTTGCAAATTTATTAATTGAAATGACTTCTAAGCAAATTGGGGATAAAGGAAAAGTAGCATTCTTTTATTCTAGCCCAACAGTAACAGATCAAAACCAATGGGTAACGGAAGCAAAAGAAATTATTAAAAAGAAATATCCGAACTGGGAAATTGTAACGACGCAGTACGGTGAAAATAATGCACAAAAGTCTTTGTCAGTAGGGGAGAACATATTAAAAACGTATCCGGATATTAACGCAGTAATATGTCCAGATGCAACGGCACTTCCAGCAATGGCGCAAGCGGCTGAGAACTTAAAAATGGATAAGAAAGTAGTCGTAACGGGATTTTCGACACCGAACGTTATGCGTGATTATGTAAAACGAGGAACAGTACAACAATTTGGATTATGGGATGTAAAACAACAAGGTGCCCTCGCAACGTATGTTGCAAATGAAATTGTTGTAAAAGGGAAGAAGTTAAAAGTCGGGGATAGCTTTGAAGTAAAAGGAATCGGAAAAGTGAAAGTAGAGCCGAACTCTATTCAAGGGTATGACTATGAGGCAGACGGAAATGGTATTATCGTATTACCTGAACGAGTTGTATTTACGAAAGATAATATCGATAAGTATAATTTCTAGTAGAAAATAAAAACGTCCGAATATATCGGACGTTTTTATTATGTCGTTTTTTTAATCTATTCATTAATTGTGAACAGCTTCTTTTTCATTTAACCCAAGTGTGCGTCCTGTTGAAGCGTGAAGCTCTTGGAACAGTCTTGGATTTTCCGTAAGTGACACGCCGTAAGAAGGGACCATTTCTTTTATCTTTGGCTCCCATTCTAGTATACGTTCTGGGAAGCATTTTTCTAATACTTCAAGCATAACGTGAACCGCAGTAGAAGCACCTGGAGAAGCACCAAGTAACGCAGCGATTGATCCGTCATTTGCACTAACAACTTCTGTACCAAATTGAAGTGTTCCTTTACCACCTGCATCAGTATCTTTAATTACCTGCACACGTTGTCCAGCAACGACAGTATCCCAATCTTCACTTTTAGCGTTCGGAATAAACTCACGTAATTCCTCCATACGCTTTTCGTGTGATAACATAACTTGTTGGATTAAGTATTTTGTTAATCCCATTTCTTTTAAACCGGCTGCTAACATCGTTAAGACGTTATTCGGTTTTACAGAACCAATTAAATCAAGGTTTGAGCCAGTTTTTAAGAATTTAGGTGAGAAGCCTGCAAATGGTCCAAACAGTAAAGCTTTTTTGTTGTCTATATATCTTGTATCAAGGTGAGGTACAGACATTGGCGGAGCACCAACTTTAGCTTTTCCGTATACTTTTGCATGATGCTGCTCTACAACTTTTGGGTTTTTACATACCATAAATAGTCCACTTACTGGGAATCCTCCAATATGTTTTGACTCAGGAATACCAGTCTTTTGAAGTAGAGGTAGACTACCGCCACCGCCGCCGATAAAGACGAATTTCGCAGTATGATGTTCGATTTTGCCACTATTCATATCGTGAACTTTTACTTCCCACAAACCATTCTTCGTGCGTTTAATATTTTCAACACTATGTTTGTAGTTTAGCTCAACATTTTTAGTTTTTAAGTAATCAAATAACATGCGCGTTAACGCACCGAAGTTAACATCTGTTCCAGAGTCAATTTTCGTTGCAGCCATTGGTTCATTAGAGTTACGGCCTTCCATAATGAGTGGAAGCCATTTTTTTAATGTGTCAGGAGCATCAGAAAATTCCATTCCTTGGAATAGAGCGTTTTTTGAAAGCGCTTCAAAACGGTTTTTTAGAAACTCTACATTTTTTTCCCCTTGCACCAAACTCATATGAGGTAGTGGCATAATAAAATCTTGTGGATTACGAATTAAGTTTTTCTTAACAAGATACGCCCAAAATTGTCTTGAGAGTTGAAATTGCTCATTTACTTTTACAGCTTTACCAATATCTATAGACCCGTCAGATTTTTCGGATGTATAGTTAAGCTCACATAGCGCAGAATGTCCTGTACCAGCATTATTCCATTCGTTAGAACTTTCTTCTCCGGCATTTGTGAGTTTTTCAAATACTTTAATTTCCCATTCAGGTGCCAATTCTTTAAGTAATGATCCTAACGTTGCGCTCATAATTCCAGCGCCAATTAAGATAACGTCTGTTTTTTGCTGCATGTTGCTCATGATAATCTCTCCATCCCCTATATTGGCAAAAAAGAGTAGGTGTTTTTATATCTAAGCCGTAAAAAGAAAACACCGCCTAGGCCCCACCTAGGTATTTACCTTTTTTGTCTCAATTATATAACCATCTCATACTCTATTATAATAATTAATAGACTAAAATATCTAGTGTTATCTGATAATTTTAAACTATTTAACGCTTTATTTTGTAGAATTCTTCTGCCATAAGGGTAAAAAGCATTGTAGTAAAGCGGAATTTGGAGAAGAATTCCAGTTTGATGTTATCTCAAAAAAACTTACCAATACTTTTATTTTTAAGTTTTAATCTTTGAGAATTTGTAAAAATCTGTTTTTATTACATCTTATTTGAAAAAAATAACAAATAGATGATAAGATTATTCTGAAAATAATTAAGGAGGGATACCAATGCTTACAAAAGAACAAGTCGCAAACTTATTTCGAAACTTTTCTGTGAATGAATGTAAAGGATCTAGTGACTTATACGAATATTTATCAATAAAAATTTCTGAAGATGAGGAAGTTCTTACGTTAGCTTCCTACGCACAACCTGGTCAACCAGTCCCAAACTTATTATTAGGTGCAGTCCATTATTTATTGTTAAAAGGAAAAGAGCACAGTTTAAAAAACTATTATCAAAGTTTAGTTGAAAATGCTGATACAAATTTTGAAAATGCCTTTCACCAATTTAAAGATTTTTGCCATGTATATCGTGAAGAAATAATTACTTTATTACAAACGAAACTCGTTCAAACGAATGAAGTAAGACGATGTGCCTATTTGTATCCAAGTTTCTGTTACATATTTAATAAAGTGAACAAACCGTTAGCGTTAATAGAAATTGGTACAAGTTCAGGATTACAACTATTTTGGGATCAATATAGTTATTCATATGGAATGGAAGAAGTGTATGGAAATACACAATCGAATGTTCATTTAACCTCTGAAATAAGAGGGGAGAATATGCCGAATCTGCTAAAACAAAGTCCACCTGTCGTAGAAAGAATCGGACTAGATTTACACGTGAACGATTTAAATGATGACGAAGACTATTTATGGTTACGAGCGCTTATTTGGCCAGAACATAAAGAAAGACTGGTACTATTCGATCAAGCAGCAGAACTTGTAAAAGAACAATCAGTGCAATTAATTGAAGGAGATGGTGTAGTGCTTCTACCATCCATTGTAGATCAAATAAGGGAAGATGCAGTGATTTGTATTTTCCATACACATGTAGCGAATCAAATACCAGAAGGTGTGAAACATACGCTAGAAAAACAAATTAAAGAAATTGGTGCAAAACGTGATGTATTCCACCTATATAACAACATGTGGGACCGGGACCTTCATATTGATTATTATATTAATGGAAACGAATATTGTGAAACGGTTGGGGAAACGGAAGGGCATGGAAAATGGTTTAGTTGGGGGCTTGGGAATGAGTCGTTTTGTTAAATGTGATTTATATAGCGGACATAAACAAAACCTCCACTGATTAGATTGCTATAAATGTATCTTGAAAAAAGAGGGATGAATAATATATAATAGTATATTTATATATAAATTTTAATATATACAAAAGGGCTTGTTCACAATATTGTCACGAAAAATAATAGGAAATCACTTTAGAAAGTAAGTATACTTTGAAATCTAATCCACTCAATAAAGGAGATTATGTATGAAAAAAAAAGAGCTGAATGAGTTGAAAAGAAATCGAACGATACCAATCTTTGATTGCCTGTTTGAAATAGACGAGCAACTAGAATTTTACACAGCACTAGGATTCGATATTACGTATTATCAAAAAGCACCATATCGTTTTGCATCTGTAAAAAATGAATTTACAGAACTTAGTTTTTTCGGAGATAAGAATTTTGATATAGAGCAAAAACATGTTGGATGCTACATTGTCGTTTCAAACATTGATGATGTATATAACATATTGAAAACGAACCTTAAAAAATATTATGGCAAAATTCCTATGAAGGGAGTACCTCGTATTTCTAGATTAAATAATACGGTAGAGGATCGAAGGTGTAATATTACTGATCCAAGTGGAAACACACTTATTATAGGAGAGCCGTTAGGCGATTCAACACTTTTAATAAGCGAGGAAAATAAACAGACAAAAGCTGCCTCTAAGTTTGAAAAAATATATAAATTGGCTTATAAATATGCCTATCCAAAAGAAGATTTCCTGGCAGCAAGCAACTTATTAGAATCTGTTTTTAATAAACAATGCGATTCAGTTTCTAATGAACTATATTTTAAAGCGAAAGTGGTTCAAATAGATGTTTTACTTGCACTAAATAGGCAAGAGAAAGCTATAAAAATCATTCGAGAGTTAGAATCAATCCAATTAACATTAAATGAAAAAAGAAATGTAGAAAATGAAACCCAACGCTTATTAGAAATAAAAGATGAGATACTACTGGTAGTTTAAAAGTAGTATCTCATCTTTTATTTTCTTTTGTTTGAAATTTGTACTAACGATTATGAAATCATGTCACCTATTTTAAGGTTCAGATAAAATATATATTAATGTACGCTCGGGTTCACGTCTTTTTTCGTCTTGGTCAAATAAATAACTAAGCTCAAGATTATTGCGAGGAAAATTAAGCTAGTTCCCACGGTACCGAGACCAAGACCACCGGAATTGTGAGGCTGTGATAAATAATCTCCAAAAGAGGCGCCGAAAGGACGAGTTAAAATATAAGCGATCCAAAAGGCCAACACTGCATTTAATTTGAAGCGGTAGTAAGCGATGGATACAGCCCCAATTAATGCGGCAAATATGAGCGCTGAAATCAAGTAACCTAAGTTGAGACTTTCTGCTACGAGATCACCAGCTGCAGTACCTAATGCGAAGGTGAATAGGATAGCCAACCAGTAGAATACTTCACGTTTTGTTGTGTAAATAGAGTGAATGGACAGTGTCTTCTCACTCACATACCAAGCAGCAAAAGTTGCCAGTAGCAAAAGAGTGAAAACGATGGTTGTAGTCTCTAAAGCGATCCCGAAGTTGTCCGTAAGATTGTCGGTGACCAGCGTGCCAACAACGCTAATTAGCAAAACAGTGAGCCAGTAAACCGAGGGAACATACTTCTTCAACCTGAACTGGAAGAACAGTGTTATAAACAAGAGAGCACTCATAACAAAGGTCGTTTTAGTCAAGCCGAAGTTCAAGTTTGTATTTAAGAAGTCCGCGCCTGTTTCGCCCACTGTAGTTGCCATGATTTTGATAATCCAGAAGAAAATCGTGACTTCTGGAACTTTGCTCAGCATCTGCCAACTTCGTGATGAAACAGAAGTGACTTCATCAGGAAGAGGGATACTATTTCTATTCTTATTTTGGTCCGTCTCATAATTTTTCATATATGATTCCTCCTTACTAGTTATTTATGTATAAACTGAGTGTAACTAATAAGAATGAGATTCAGATGAAATTAGGATGAAAAGAACATTAAAAAAAGATGAAAAAAAAATGAAATATATCCAGCATAGAAAAAGAACGATTCTTCCCATAATTTTTATGGAAAGAATCGTTCCTTTTTTGCTAGAAATATAAACTATAAATTTCAGTATCGACTATTAAAAGGGCGGAATACTTTGCGGGAAGTTGAAAATGTTTTTTGGGTCATATTTAGCCTTTACTTCCATTAACCGATCAAAGTTACAGCTGTAGTAAGCATCCGGCCAATCTTTAATGGAGAGGTCGGGTGTATTAACGTAAACGCCTTTTGTGTATGGTAACATTGCTAATCGAAAATCTTCGGTCCATCGAATGCTTGCGGCAGCACCTTCTTCTTGATCCCAAGTGGAGAATATTGACATGTTCGAAAGTGCTTTTCGGTAAAAATAAGCTGTAGCTTCGTTCGATATTTCAGCTACGGCTCCGCCTAATCCATGGGAAAATAGAGAGGTTGTTGCATGCTGCGGTGAATTGTTTATAAAGTGCTCGATGATCGTGAGTGCTTCTTCAGGCAATAGTGCATACAAATATGGACCTACACTTTTAAATGGTAAAGGCGCTATAGGTTGTGTTGCAGCAATTCGTGTTGCAGCTTCTACCCAAGGTATTTCATTTATAGTTACTGTTAATGGTAAACCAGTTTGTAATAATGGCTGTAGAAGTGCTTGCAATTGTTGGACTGAACCTAGGAATACTCCTTGCATCAATAACGATGGTTCTACCCCTGAAGACATGAAGAGGTGCATGTAAATCGCTTATCAGCGCAAGGGAGGGTATATTCTTGCCATGACTTTAGTACAGGTTTTAAATCTTTTAAGCCCCAACTAATTTCTGCAAATCCCACTGTATTAATTTTATGTGTTCGAAACTTGAAGGAAGTACATATTCCAAAGTTACCACCACCTGCACCTCGATACGCCCAGTAGAGATCAGAATTATGATTAGCATTGGCTCGTATAATACAACCGTTGGCGTCAACCATCTCTAGCTCAATTAAATGATCAAAAGTTAATCCCCATGGACGGGAGAGTACACTATGTCCACCGCCTAATGTCACACCTGCAATACCAGGAGTAGGACAAACGCCGCTTGGCACAACTAACCCTTCAGCTGCGAGTGTTTCAGTTAAAGAAAGGTTTCTCCATCCAGTCCCGATTGTAACAGTCCCACCATTATGATCTATTTCTAATTGCTTTATTTCACTTACATCAATTACAATTCCAGCATTGTTAACGGATAACCCTTCGTAATTATGACGACCAGAGCGCATGCGCATAGGTACGTTATGCTGTCTCGACCAGAGAACTGCATTTACTACATCCTGTGTATTTTGAGCAAAGACAATGATTAATGGGAATTTGTTGAAAAATGTGTTGAATTCCTCTCGAGCGGAATTATATTCTGGATTTCCGGGAGTTACGATACGTCCTGTAAGTTCAATATTTTGATTACTCATTTAAGTCTTCTCCCCTTGTCACATAATAAAATATCTAAAATGTTATTCGTCAGGTGTAAAATCAAATAGAAAAATAGAACTGACTATACGTTATAAGTAGATGAATGAGTGAGTGAGGGGGATTATTCCTAGAATGGGATTTTCGGGCCTATCGGGGAATCGAGATAATAAATAAAAGGCAACACTACATGTATCTCAAATGCAGCATTGCCTTAATAAAGTTAAATATATATACTTAAAATTTCCCCAGGTAATCCATCAATCTCACAAACTACATCTGATGTAAAACCAACGTTTATTAATATTTTTCGAGAGGGGATATTATTTGGATCGATAATTGCCTTTAGTACGTTTACATCTGTCTGCTTCGCTATTTCAATTAATTCTCTTGCAATATAACTACCATATCTTTTTCCCCAGTGCTCTGGCAAAATCATATACCCAATTTCAGCTTCTTTTACGTTATCTTCATTCACTGTTACATGTCCAAGGCCGATAAATTCATTTGTTGCACTGTCATAAACTTTATAAGACCCAAACAGTTTATGCTTTTCATTGCGCCTTAACAATTTTTCATAGTCGTTTTGTGCCTCTTCTAGCGGAATAGCACGCTCTGTAATTTGTGCCATCACTCTTTCATTTGATACGAGCTGGAAATATGGACTAAAATCTGTTGCTTCAAATTTTTTGAAATGCAGTTTATGCATAGGGTTCCTCCAAACGAATTTTTATTTGTTCTTCAGAAAAGATAAACGATAGTTAAATAGTGATCTCTATTTGATTGCCTTCCGGATCACTAATTACACTTTCGTAATAGCCATCTCCAGTGAAACGTGGTCCATTTAATAAAGGAGAACCAGCTTCTTTTAACGTTTTTGTTAGTTCATTTACACGTTCTTCACTTCCAACTGAGAATGCCATATGTGCATAACCAGTAATATTAAGGTTAGGCTCATTTTCTATACCTTTTTTACGCATAAGTTCAAGCCTTGCTCCAGATTCGAACGTAATAAAATAAGATTCAAATTGCTTTGCTTCGTTATGATATAAAGAGTTTGCTTTACCATTAAAGTACTTTGTATAGAAAGTACGCATTAATTCTAAATCATTTACCCAAATTGCTATATGTTCGATTTTCATTCGTTTCACCAATCCTATCTTTATGTAAATTTGAAAATATGTACTCTGTAATAATTAGCGAAATTCAACAACACTAATTAGATGTTCACTTTATTAAATTTGCATGCATATTGCAAGAAATAAGAATGGATGTTAGGAAAAAGCGGATTGTAATGAAAAAATTTTATTAATGGTATTAGATAATTTTTAAGTCATAACATGCATACAATGTCTAATTAAGTGAATTACGTACGTCAAAATTTCAAATAAGGAGGGACATTTGTGGGGCAATTTGAACAAATGGTGATTGTCGGTATTTCCATGTCTTTTATACTGTCTATTATGATATTAGGGTCTACATATTATAATCCTCGCCTTTGGTTAAATGATTATCCGAAAGATATTCAAAAAGTAGTTTTGCCAAAATCGATAAATGAGAAAAAACAAACATTTTATTTCGGAATTATTTACAATATTATTCTCTTCGGAACGCCTTTAGTTTCTACATATATACTACATCACCATGGGAAATTATTGTATATTGAAGCCTATTTACATACTTTTGGGATTGTAATGATTTTCAATTTAGTAGATTTATTAATAATCGACTGGCTTATATTTTGCTGGATTACTCCAAGATTTGTTGTTATTCCTAGTACTGAGGGAATGAAAGGATATAAAGACTATAAGTTTCACTTAAGAGGTGCAATAGCTGGAACGCCATTTTTAGCAATTGTAAGTTTATTTTTGGCAGGAATTGCGACAACTATCTAGTGTGAAGTAGAAGGTCATGAAGAGTTTATAGAAGATAAATAGATTTATAATGTATAGAATTAGAAATGAAAATTTGATAATATTGGAGTAGGAAGTTTTAAAAACAGTATATTAAGTGGTATTGATATACTGTTACAAATGTTTTGATACTCTGTGGAATTCCCTAATTTTATGGAAGGATTTCATAGAATTCAAAAAAATGTAATGGAGGCTATTATGAAAAAAATAATTGGCGCAGCAACAGCAACGTTTTTTGGATTGGGGGCATTTACTACAACTGTTACCGCAGAAACGATCGTAACAGCAGATGTACTCAATGTACGTGAAAAACCGACTACAGAATCAAAAGTTGTCGAAAAAGTAAAAAATGGGCAAGAGTTAAAAGTCATAAATACCGAAGATGGGTGGTCAAAAATTGAGTTAAATGGTAAAGAAGTATTTGTAAGTTCGGAGTTTACAAAAGATATTTACCATGTAACAGCAAATTTGTTAAATGTACGTACTGAAGCAAACACAGAATCAGAAATTCTTGGCAGACTGAAACAAGATGATGTAATTGAATCAACACATCAAGTAAAAGATGGATGGCTGCAATTTGAGTATAAAGGAAAAACAGCCTATGCAAATGTTTCTTTCCTATCAAGTACAGCACCAATTGAAAAGAAAGCTGAAGAGAAAACGAAGCGAGTAGCGAAAGTACAAAAAGCAGTTAAAGCAAAGGAAGAAGTAAAAACGCAGAAAGAAGCAAAAGTACAAGAAATAGCAAAAGCGAAAGAAACAACAAAAGAGCAGAAAGAAACGAAAGCAGAAGAAATAGTAAAGCCTAAAGAAGAAGCGAAAGTAACAGAGAGAGTAAAAGTTAGGGAAGAAACGAAAGCAGAAGAAATAGCAAAGCCTAAAGAAGAAGCGAAAGTAACAGAGAGAGTAAAAGTTAAGGAAGAAACGAAAGCAGAAGAAATAGTAAAGCCTAAAGAAGAAGCGAAAGTAACAGAGAGAGTAAAAGTTAAGGAAGAAATGAAAGCAGAAGAAATAGCAAAGACCAAGGAAGAAGCAAAAGTACAAGAAATAGAAAAAGTAAAAGAAGAAGCGAAAGCGCAAGAAATAGCAAGGGCTAAGGAAGAAGCAAAAGTACGAGAAATGGAAAAAGAAAAGGAAGAAGCAAGAGCGCAAGAAATAGCAAAAGCTAAGGAAGAAGCAAAAGTACGAGAAATGGAAAAAGAAAAGGAAGAAACAAAAGCACAAGAAATAGCAAAGGCTAAGGAAGAAGCAAAAGCACGAGAAATAGAAAAAGCAAAAGAAGAAGCAAAAGCAAAAGCGCAGGAAATAGCAAAGGCTAAGGAAGAAGCGCAAGCACGAGAAATAGAAAAAGCGAAAGAAGAAGCGAAAGCAAAAGAAGCAACAAAGACACAAGAAGTATCTAAAAATAACACACAGTCTGCTAAACGTGAATTAACGGTAGTAGCGACAGCATATACTGCTGATCCAAGTGAAAATGGTACATATGGTGGACGCGTTTTAACTGCGATGGGTCATGATTTAACGGCAAATCCTAATATGAGAATTATCGCAGTAGATCCGAAGGTAATTCCATTAGGATCTAAAGTATGGGTAGAAGGTTATGGAGAAGCTATTGCTGGTGATACTGGTAGTGCTATTAAAGGAAATCGTATTGATGTTTTAATGGGTTCAAAAAGTAAAGCTATGAACTGGGGAAGGCAAACTGTTAAAGTAAAAGTTTTATAATAATTATAGTTATCCAAATAGAAGTCAGTTCTCTAATATTGAGACTGGCTTTTGTTTTTGAGTTAGTGTAATTCATTGGAAAACTTTGTTGATCTGACATAGGATTTTTAAGGGATGTGTTGCTAAATCTGCACCAAAACTTAAATTAAACATGAAACTTGTATTATGTCTATAAAATACAAATATATTAAGAACGAGCTGAGTTTTAATTTTTATTTTTATTTAAGTGAGTTTGTGGTTTGGTGTGGAACTGAAATTTATCGGGAAATACAGAATACTAGTATGATGGCAATGAAGAGTTAACGTATAATGAAATATATAAGTAAAACCGATTAAATCATTTACATAGCATTTTTATATAACATAATTGTTGGAGTAATCAGGCTGAAAGTGATGAAGTTGCGGTTTATTGGCAATTATATTTTGAATTACAATATTGTAATTAAGTTTAAAGGACAGGTGTATTTCATGAAAAAAGTAAGAGGATATATTGAAACAAAGAAACAAGGAGTATTTGAATTACATATAAAAGAAACCGAAGAAAAGTTAGGTGCTATTTTTCCAGCACAATATAGGGATCTTTTTAAATTAGTTAATAACGCCGAAATAGGAGAATGGATACTATATCCTATTAAAGATAATAGAAATTTAATGAAAACTTGGGATGATATAGTTAGACAAAACGTTGAGTTGAGCGATGAGCATATGCCTGAAGATCTTATTATAATTGGTGACGATGGTTCAGGGGATAAATTGTGTTTTAAAATAAATAACGGAATAATGGATGATGAAATATATATTTGGTATCACGAAGATGCTGAAATTGAAGAAATAGCCCCAAATTTAAAAGGTTTTATTATGGAAACTATTCAGGAAGATGACGACTTGTAATGTTTATTTTCTTATAATAAAGTGGATCAGATTTAAATGAAGCGAGGATTAAAAATGACAATGGAATTATATGGCGAACATTGGGATGGAATAAAAGGGTATAGAGTAATGGAAGGGAAAGATTCATATAATCATTATTTCGGTGGTCAAGATTGTGAATTACCATTGTGTAAGTTATGCGGTGAGAAAATGCATCAAATTTTTTGTTTTGATTTGAAAGATGAGAAACTTGCTGAACTTAAAAATGCTGAATTGATTGTATTACCATTCATCTCTTGTTTGAATTGTGCGATGGTGTGGGAGCCGCAATATTTTCAATTAAGTAATGGGGGCAAAACGGTACAAATAATAAAACAAGACAATACGGAAGAGTGGATTATGGAAGCTGAGTATAAGCTACCGGTCAATCTTCCAAAAACTAATGTAAAGCTAACGAATATGAAAAATGAAGATAGTTACTGGGAAGCTTTTGACTTATTCGGTTCGGAATATATATGTAGATTGTTAGGAGCGCCTTTATATGGTGATGTTCCAGAAGATTTAGGATGTCCAACTTGTTCGAAAGAGATGAAATATGTTGCTACAATTACACAAGATCTTGAAGAACGGGAACTTATTTCAGTAGTTGATTTCCAGTTTGGGGAAATGAATATATATTATTATGTATGTAAAGATTGTTCCGTTATGAAAACTGAAATTCAAGGAACATAAAAGAATAAGACTGACATAAAAAGTCAGTCTTATTTTTGATGTGTCACATCATTAAGAATCGTATGAAAGATGTCTTTTTGTATGAAATCATCTGTAAAAATAGTTTCTTTATCAACTTCAATTGTATCGTGAGGGTTATACCATTTACTTAATAAATCCTCACCAAACTCATGCCGTTTTTCTCTTGTATTATGTCGTCTAATGGTTTCCTCTAGTGATAAATCGAAGTAATATGTATGTGCGTCGTCAAAATAATGTATTAATTCTTTTAACATATCTCCATATCTACCGCTGTTTAGAATACCTTCTAAAATAACAAATTCACATTTTCCTTTTCCATACTTCGTAATTTCAAATAGTAAATCATGAGATAAGTTACCCATTGTGTCGTGCACTTTTAACATGTCTCTACGCACGACATCTTGAGAGACTAGTAGTGTCCCTTGGCCAAAATGCTCTTGCAGTTCTTTTGCGATTGTTGTTTTGCCACTTGCGGAGTTTCCTCGAAGAATAATTAATGTTGATTTCAAAGTCTCATCTCCAAATTGTATTGATTTTTCAAATCGCTTTATGTGAGACAATCTCTTAGTTGGTTAAGTAATAGTTTAGGGGATTTGTTCTAGGTTGAACAGTTTAAATTTTATTTGTAAAGATACAGCGAATAGCGAATAGGTAAACTCATCGTAAGTTAAAAGATTGTAATCGGCAAATCATATTTTGCTATAAAACTTTTGTCCAGCTAGGGTTGTCAGGGCGAACTGTTAAACGAATTCGCTGACAACATATAAATTATAAAAGTAGAAGTAGTTTTCAATTGTAGTGTTTCGTGTATTATTTACAATTTTTTTACATTTTTTTACAAAATAAAGTGTATAATTAATGTGATGAAAAATAAAGGAAGGATGAAGCAGGTGGGAGATACATGAAAAAGGCACAGCCTATATGGAAGCGGACGTGGTTTCGCTATCTAGGAGCATTTTTAATTGTACAATTACTATTTATTACTTGCGAAGTTACTGCATGGGCACCAAACTTTAGACCTGGCGGAGAATTTTTTAATAGAATATTAAATTCTCAATTTTTCACAGAATGGTTCACACCATATCAAATTCCGCAATTTAATGTATTTACAGCATTTTTCACCATTACATTACTGCCATATGCATTAATAGGTGCAATTAAAGATTTAACAGCAAGAAAAAATATAAATGAACAATAGAGGTGTCACATGCTATTTCAAGAAGGGAATTTATCTGTTAGATATGTTAATGACAAAGATGCATCTATCATCTCTAAATGGTTAACAGATCCAGAAGTCCTGCAGTATTACGAAGGACGAGATAATCCGCAATCTGTAGAAAAGGTGCTTGATCATTTTATACATCATCCAAACGGTCATGAAAAAAGATGTTTAATAGAATTTGATGCCGTTCCAATCGGTTACATTCAAATGTATCCAGTTGATTCTGAATGGAAAGCGTTATATGGATATGGAGAATCGCAGAATGTATGGGGAATGGACCAATTTATCGGTGAACCGATTTTTTGGGGAAAAGGAATTGGAACAAAACTTGTTCAAGCAGCTATTACATACATTATGGAGAAATTGGGTGCGGAAGCAATCGCGATGGATCCTAGAGTAAATAATGAACGTGCGATAAGCTGTTATGAAAAGTGCGGATTTAAAAAGGTGAAGATATTAAAGAAACATGAACTGCATGAGGGGAAATTAGAAGATTGTTGGATGGTAGAATATAAACAATTATAATAAATATGCAGGGGCTTATAAAAATAAAGGGAGCTGTGTGAAATGAAAAAGGCATTACTAGTTATTGATGTGCAAGCGGGTATGTATACAGCAGGAATCCCAGTACATAATGGGGAAAAGTTTTTAGAAACGTTGCAAGAGCTCATTGGGGAATGTCGTTCAAATGGTATTCCGGTTATTTATGTACAACATAACGGGCCAAAAGGTCATCCGTTAGAAAAAGGTACAGATGGCTGGAAAGTGCATGCGGCGATTGCTCCGCGAGAAGGGGAGCTTGTCGTTGAAAAGACGACTCCAGACTCATTCCATAAGACAAACTTAAACGAAGTGTTACAAGGAAAAGGGATTGAGCATGTTATTATTTCAGGAATGCAAACAGAGTACTGTGTTGATACGACAACGCGAAGAGCGTTTAGTGAAGGGTATAAAGTAACATTAGTAAGTGATGCACATAGTACATTTGACACAGATGTATTACGCGCTGAAGATATTGTAAAACATCATAATGTTGTATTTGGATCATTTGCAGATGTTATTACGTTAAAAGATTTAAAAGTAAAAGCGTAATTACAGAAGTTGCTGTCTCTTAATGGGGCAGCTTTTTTATTTGAAGATAGCCTATCAAACGTTGTCGACAAATTGATATTTCTTGTCGAATCGTTGATATAATTTCATTCACCGTATTGATAGTACAAAAAACAAAAAGGAGCGCCACATCGTCAAAAATTCGACTGATGAGACAGCTACTTTTTTGCACCAGTAATTATGGCTTTATTTCTTCTTATCTTTATCCAACACATTCTGTTCTTCAGCAAACTCCGTGCCATATGCAAACCGGCGATTAATTCGAATGTTATCATTGCTGTGCCTTGTGTGGGAATTAGAAAAGCGATGGACGATTACTTCTGATAATGTAAAGACGATGGCAGAAAGGATACTGCCCCATGCAATTTGCATGTAGTTGTCTAATAAAATATTACCAAAAATCCAAACGCTTAAATACGTAAGTAAGAAATCCGTCATAATGGCAGCGGAATTGCCAATTCGATTTAAAATAATTTTATCAACAAACATATAAGAAACGATTGTGACGAAGAGACTAAAAGAAATGATTTGGACGAGCGTTGCTGGGAAAAATAGAGCTAGTCCGATACTAAAAGCGATGATGCATGATATAAATTTGATAAGTATTACAGTAATATCACTCAATATTTACACCTCCCATTTATACATAGTTTTACAATAAATTCAGGAGTTCATACATTGGAACGGTTTAATTTATATAAAACTTTATCATGCTGAAATTTTATCTAAATATTAAAAAAAACAATTAAAAAATGTTATAGTGAAATGAGAGCGTATGACATTTTTAGGTAAGGGGGAATCCGGGATGTGGATAACTTCAGAAGTAGAAATTCCAGATGAGTTAATCGATCACCTTGAACAAGGTAAGTTAGTATTATTCGTTGGAGCAGGAGTTTCTATGAAGGGGAAATCAAACTTACCGAATTTCGATGATTTAGTTGATGAAATTTCGAAAGCTTTATATGTCGAAAGGCGTGAGATGACAGAACCCCACGATTATTATCTCGGTAAAATTGCGAAAACGAAAGATGTGCATCAAGTTGCAAGAGACCTCGTTAATATAGAAAAATCAAAACCAAATCCATTACACTATGCGATTCCAAAGCTGTTTCCGTTAGATACGGATGTTCGAATTGTAACGACAAACTTTGATCAACATTTTACGTCTGTAATTACAGAAATGAATAGAGAGCTGAATATTTATTATGCACCTGCTTTACCGACAGGGAGAGCGTTTAAAGGGTTGGCTTACATACATGGGAATGTAGAACAAGAGAAAGAAGCTTTAATTTTAACGGATGGTGATTTTGGAAGGGCTTACTTAACAGAAGGATGGGCGAGACGATTTTTAGTTGATTTATTCTCAAATTACACTGTTTTATTCGTTGGGTATAGTCATAATGATCCTGTAATGAAATATTTAGCAACAGGCTTACCACCGAGTACAAGGCGTTATGCTTTCGTCGCACAAGGTGATAATACATATCATTGGGAGCATTTAGGGATAAGACCGATTGTGTATCCGAATAAAGCAAATAATCATCAGGCGCTTGTGAAAGCGGTGAAGCGGTGGGCGGAATTAATGGGGGATAATTATATTACGAAAAGAATGCGTATTCGTGATATTGTAACCGTTCCTCCATCAGTAGAGCAGGAGCAATTATCCTATATAAAACAGTCAATAAAAAAAATTGAAACCGTTCGGTACTTCGTTGAATTTGCTCGTGATTATGAATGGGTGGAATGGCTTGAAGCAGAAGGGAAACTAAGAAATTTATTTCTGCTTACAGCAAATTATGATGAAGTAGATGAATTGCTTGCGGAATGGTTGGTGGAGCAATTTCTATTTAGTCATCAAAAAGAACTATTTCAATTGATTTTTAAAAATCATTCTAAAATATCCCCATTATGGTGGCGAACAATTTGTACTTACTTAAACGAAACGAAAGAAACGATGGACCCTTTGTTGTTTGCAAGATGGACATTGCTTTTATTAGAAACAGCAGAGAAAGATAGTAGCTCTATTGAAATGATCACATATTTATTGCAAAAATGTTCTTTCCCTGAGCATAAAGAAATTGGCTTGTTGCTATTAACGTTTATTTTAGACGGGAAACTTAAATTGAAGCGTGTAAGAAGATGGGGAAATGATACGCAAGAGTCGATTGAACTCGAGGAATCGAGTCGTATACCGATGCCTATTTTTTCTCATGTGGAGCGAATTTGGAAAGAGAAAATGAGACCACATATCGCTTACTACGCAAATCCGATTATGGTTACGGGGTTAGAAAAGATACAACTATTGTCATTAAGACAAAATGCACTGAAAAGAAGAGATAGAGAAATTTCAGAGCAGGAGTTACAGCAAAATGATTTTACATTTTTAATTCAAATTGTAAAAGAGTGTCTTACATATTTATGTGAAAACAATGAGAAAAAAGCAAATCATTATATTACAGAAATGATAGAAACTGCTAGTGTACTTCAAAAGCGAATTGCAATTGAAGCAATGATTAATAATGTATTCGTTACAGCGGATGACAAACTGAAGTGGTTGTTACATGTGGATGTTCTGTTAGATTTCACATGTAAACATGAAGTGTTTCAACTTTTAAAGAATTATTACGCAAATGCTTTAGAGGAAACGAAAGAAGAAGTAATTCAACATGTATTAGAGTATCTTGCAGAAGAGCGGGCGTTTGATGCTTGTCTTGTATTAGACTTACTATTCACGTGTGATTCGAATAGTAAGTGTACGGCGGAAGGATACGAGCTAATGAAACAGAAACACCCCCATTTTTCTTCAGATCTATACAGTGTTCCAAAGAAAGAGGCAAATGAACAACGTATTACATGCAATGTAACAGCTGATGGATTACTGCAGCTGAAAGACGATGAAATAATGGAGCAAGTTCGGCAATTTTCAAGAGATGGTGTTTTTGAGCAACGCCATTTTTTAGAGATGTTATCAAAAGCGTGTAAATTGAATGTAGAGTGGAGTATTTCGTTTGCTTATCAACTAGTAGGCGTGCACGAAATTAGTAATGAAGTATGGTTTGTATGTATTAGAGAGTGGCGAAATAACCGGAATTTGGCGAATGAACAAATTCAAAAAATCATTCCGTTATTGCAGAAATTTATTAGAAATACTGCTTTTCATTGGTTAATTAGTAGTTTTCTATATGAAATTAGTAATCGATTAGAAGAGCTAGATGAAAATAGTATAAGGATTGTAAAACGCTTTGCTTTTTCTGTACTTCCACAAGTTATGAGAGGGGAATCGGATTTTAAGATTGGAAAACAAGAGTTTTACAATGAATCTATTCAGCATCCTGTTGGGAAGATGACTGCTGTATTACTAAAACTGCTAGCATATGATCATTTATACGATCGCAACGTGTATGAATATTTATTTTTATTTGAGGAGCAGGTAAGGGTTACTTCGGAAAGAACGAATTTCATGTTTGCGCGTTTAACAGCAGATATTACGTTTTTATACCATATTGAGAAGCAATGGTGTCGGAAAAATGTATTACCTTACTTAGATTTAAAGAAAGAAAGTGAGCTTACGAAATATGCGTGGGCGGGATTATGTTATACGCAAATTAATCTACCTTTGTTTACAGAAATAAGACGATATATTAAGTATGCAGTAGAACATTTAGATGCACTACATCCATATACGAGAGAAGCATTTTTAAAATGGCTTAGCTTTGTATTTATTAAATGCGTATTATATTGGGAGCAAAAAACAGATTGGTTATATCCACTTTTGATGCAAGAAAACGAAGAGAATAAAATTAAATTTATGCAGTATTTATGCTACTACGTAAAAACGTTAAGTGGTAAGGAACAACAAAAATTTTGGACAGCGTGGCTTAGTGTGTTTTTAAGAGAACGTCCGAAAATGGGCGTAATAACAACGAGAGAATATATGATGCTTTTACGTATTGTTTTATGCATGGATGAGGTTTTAGAAAAAGGATTAAATATTATTTCGAGTAAATTTCAAGGTGTGGAAGGACAATCTAATCAAGAAGAAATGAAACAGTTGTTTATAGAGATACTTGAAAAGAAAGAGCGTATGAAAGCGTATAAAGAATTGTATGCAAATGTGTTTTTTACTTTACTTCAGACGTGTCAAGAAGCCGATTTATTTGAAAGTGAGATTATACAAATAAAAGAACTATTAACCAGGTATGAAGTAGAAAGACATGTATTAAATTTAATAGAAAATGAAATAATTCGCATCGGAATCGTAACGGAGAATTTACAAGAGGAATCATAGGGCGGAAGTGGAATTTTTAAAAAATATATAAAAAGTTATTGACAGTGTTTTGAAAAGCGTTCTATAATACGAATCATACTTATTCAATTTCAAAAACATTTGAATAAACAAAGTGCAATGAAGAGATCACAGTAGTGGTTAGTCTTACTGTAACAGAGAGCTGGTGGTTGGTGTGAACCAGTACAGGGATAATCATGAATTACAGTCTTGGAGCATCTTTTTCATAGTAAAGATAGTATTTTCTTTATGAAGAAAAAGCGGTCAATTGATCGTTAACAGTGAAGAGAGGTAGACGGAAAGTTAGTCTACAACTAGGGTGGTACCGCGATAAATATCGTCCCTACTGATTTATTCAGTAGGGACTTTTTGTATTTTGACGGTCCAACTTGAAAATATAATAAACATGCATTGAAAGGAAAAGCAGTAGTTGTTGTTTCCCTGTAACAGAGAGCTGGTGGTTGGTGTGAACCAGTACAAAAACAAGAGCGAATTACAGTCCTGGAGCATCTTTTTCGTAGTAAAGATATGTATCTTTATGAAGGGAAAGACGGTCACATTGATCGTTAACAATGAAGAGAGGTAGACGAAAGAAGTCTACAACTAGGGTGGTACCGCGATAAATATCGTCCCTACTGATTGAATCAGTAGGGCTTTTTTGTACAAAAAAGTGGCTTATTAACTAGTAGTTAGTGTCTTTATGGTAATTATTAGTTTAAAATAAGAAGAGGTATCGATTCCACTTTAAATTTGTATAATTAACCAGTTCAGAAAATAGAGAATTTTTTATTCTCTTACTATACTTTTAAAACATTAGAGGAGGATTTCCAAATGGCAAATCACGAATTAGATCAATTACGTAAACAGGTAGATGAAATTAACTTACAACTATTACACCTATTAAACAAACGCGGTGAAATCGTTCAAAAAATTGGAGAGCAAAAACAAGTACAAGGTACGAAACGCTTTGATCCAGTACGTGAGCGTGAAGTACTTGATATGCTTGCAGAGCATAACGAAGGACCATTCGAAACGTCAACGATTCAACATATTTTCAAAACGATTTTCAAAGCTAGCTTAGAATTGCAAGAAGATGATAACCGTAAAGCATTACTAGTTTCACGTAAAAAGAAAAAAGAAAATACAATTGTTAATGTTAAAGGTGAATTGATTGGAAACGGAACACAAACGTTCATTATGGGACCTTGTGCGGTAGAAAGTTTAGAGCAAGTTCGCCAAGTAGGGCAAGCTATGAAAGACCAAGGCTTAAAATTAATGCGCGGTGGTGCTTTCAAACCGAGAACATCTCCATACGATTTCCAAGGTTTAGGAGTAGAAGGTTTACAAATTTTACGCCAAGTAGCAGATGAGTTCGACTTAGCGATTATTAGTGAAATTTTAAATCCGAACGATGTGGAAATGGCGCTAGACTACGTTGATGTAATTCAAGTTGGTGCACGTAACATGCAAAACTTTGATTTACTACGAGCTGTAGGTAAAGTTAACAAGCCAGTATTACTAAAACGTGGGTTAGCAGCAACAATTGATGAGTTCATTAATGCAGCGGAATACATTATTGCACAAGGTAATGACCAAATTATTCTTTGTGAGCGCGGTATTCGCACATACGAGAGAGCGACACGTAACACATTAGATATTTCAGCAGTACCGATTTTAAAGAAAGAAACACATTTACCAGTTATCGTCGACGTAACACATTCAACAGGACGTAGAGATTTATTATTACCAACAGCGAAAGCGGCACTTGCAATTGGAGCAGATGCAGTAATGGCGGAAGTACATCCAGACCCAGCAGTTGCGTTATCAGATTCTGCGCAACAAATGGATATTCCAGAATTCCATAGATTCATGGATGAGTTAAAAGGTTTCAAAAATAAATTATCTTAATTCCATATCATAAATGCGCTGAAGAGGAAACAGTAGTGCTTATCTCACTGTTAAAGAGAGCTGATGGCCGGTGTGAATCAGTACAAAGGTAAGCATGAATTACAGCCTTGGAGCATCTTTCCCGCCAACTTTTGGAGAGAAAGACGGTCAAACGATCGTTAAAGAAGAAGAGAGGTAGACGAAAGAAGTCTACAACTAGGGTGGTACCGCGATAAACATCGTCCCTACTGAGCGCTCAGTAGGGACTTTTTTGTACAAAAAAATAGTAAAGGGGCAAGAGAAATGAGATATATTACAGCTGGAGAATCACATGGGCCGCAGTTAACAGTTATTTTAGAAGGTGTACCAGCAGGTTTAACATTAACAGCGGAACATATTAATAAAGAATTATTAAGAAGACAAAAAGGGCATGGGCGCGGAAGACGCATGCAAATTGAAACAGATACAGTTGAAATTGCAAGTGGTGTACGTCACGGAATGACACTTGGTTCACCAATTACGTTAATCGTAAAAAATGATGATTTCAAACATTGGACGAAAGTAATGGGTGCTGAACCAATTTCGGAGCAAGAAAGTAAAGAAATGAAACGTACAATTACAAAACCACGTCCAGGACATGCGGATTTAAACGGAGCAATTAAATATGGCCATCGTGATATAAGAAACGTATTAGAGCGCTCATCTGCAAGAGAAACGACAGTTCGTGTAGCTGCTGGTGCAGTTGCGAAACAAATTTTGAAAGAATTAGGCGTGGAAATTGCAGGGCATGTTCTTGAAATTGGTGGGGTACAAGCGAAGCGTATTTCAAACTTACCAATTGAAGAAATTCAAACGATAACTGAAAACTCACCAGTTCGATGTTTAGATAAAGAAGTAGAACAAGAGATGATGAATGCGATTGATGATGCGAAAAGTAGCGGAGATTCTATAGGCGGTATTGTCGAAGTCATTGCAGAAGGAATGCCAATTGGAGTTGGTAGCTACGTTCATTACGACCGCAAATTAGATGCAAAACTTGCCGGTGCTATTATGAGCGTGAATGCATTTAAAGGTGCTGAGATCGGAATTGGTTTTGAAGCGGCAAGACAGCCAGGAAGTAAAGTGCACGATGAAATTTTATGGGATGAAGAAAAAGGATACACGAGAAATACGAATAATGCCGGCGGTTTAGAAGGCGGTATGACAACAGGTATGCCAATTGTCGTAAGAGGCGTAATGAAGCCAATTCCTACATTATATAAACCGTTAGCAAGCGTAGATATTGATACGAAAGAAGCGTTCCAAGCGAGTATTGAAAGATCTGATAGCTGTGCAGTACCAGCAGCAGGTGTTGTAGCTGAAGCTGTCGTTGCATGGGAACTTGCCGGTGCACTAGTCGAGCAATTCGGAAAAGATCGCATGGAATTACTAAAACAAAATATTTCGCAACATAACAAATACGCAAAAGAATTTTAATGAAAAGGTGGATTTAACATGCGAGTAAAAGATCAACTATCATCATTACAACCGTATAAACCAGGTAAATCACCAGAGCAAATGAAAGAAGTATACGGGAATCATTCATTTGTTAAGTTAGCATCAAATGAAAATCCATTTGGCTGTTCACCTCGTGTTTTAGGAGAATTACAAAAATCGTGGGAGGAACATGCTTTATATCCTGACGGAGGTGCTGAAGTACTCCGTCAAACTATTGCAGAGAAATTACAAGTTCAAATGGAACAAGTGCTTTGTGGTAGTGGTCTTGATGAAGTAATTCAAATTATAAGTCGTGCAGTACTATGTAAAGGAGATAATATTGTTACGGCTGGTGCAACATTCCCACAGTACCGTCATCATGCAATTATTGAAGGCTGTGAAGTGAAAGAAATTGCTTTAAAGAACGGTGTATATGATCTAGATGAAATTTCTTCAGCAGTTGATGAACATACAAAAATCGTATGGATTTGTAATCCGAACAACCCGACAGGCACATATGTGAATGAGCGAAAATTGACTCAATTCATTGAAAGCATTAGTGAAAATACGTTAATTGTCATTGATGAAGCGTACTATGAATACGTAACAGCAAAAGATTTCCCTGAGACATTACCGCTTTTAGAAAAACATAACAACATTCTTGTACTTAGAACGTTTTCTAAAGCGTACGGATTAGCTTCTTTCCGCGTTGGTTATGCGATTGGACAGGAAGAGTTAATCGAGAAATTAAATGTCGTACGTTTGCCATTTAACGTATCTTCATTAGCGCAAAAAGCAGCGACGATTGCTTTTAACGATGAAGCGTTTATTGAAGAAATAGTTCGTGTTAATACAGAAGGATTACAACAATACGAGAGTTTTTGTACGGAAAATGAAATTCCATTTTATCCGTCGCAAACGAACTTTATCTTCTTGCCGGTAGATGATGCTGGGGAAATTTATGAAGCTTGTGCGCATGCAGGGTTTATTATTCGTCCGTTCCCAAATGGTGTCCGTATTACAATCGGAACTAGGGAACAAAATGAAGGAGTGATTTCAGTGTTAAAACAACACTTTGAAAATAAAAAAGGTAAGTCTCGAGATGAGGCAAATGTGTAAAAAGGTAGTATTAATCGGTACTGGATTAATAGGAGGCTCTCTTGCATTAGCGATTAAAAAAGAGCACGATGTAACGATTATCGGTTATGACATATTTAAAGAGCAAGTAGAGCGCGCAAAAGAATTACATGTAGTTGATGAAGTAGCAGTAGATTTACAGCGTGCATGTGAGGAGGCAAATTTAATTGTATTTGCCTCTCCAGTTGAAGAAACGAAAAAGTTGTTACACAAACTTGCATCATTTCATTTACGAGAAGATGTCATTGTTACCGATGTAGGAAGTACGAAAGGGACAATCATGAATGAAGCGGAAGCTTTATTAACAAAGAAAGTTTCGTTTATCGGCGGTCATCCGATGGCAGGTTCTCACAAAACAGGAGTTGAAAGTGCAAAGGCACACCTTTTTGAAAACGCATTTTACATTTTAACGCCAATGAATCACGTGCAGGCGGATCAAGTAGACGAGCTAAAAGAATGGTTAAAAGGAACAGGCTCTCATTTTCTTGTATTAAATACAAAAGAACATGATTATATAACAGGAATAGTTAGTCATTTTCCGCATCTAATTGCAGCAGGATTAGTAAAACAAGTTGAGAAACATGCTGGTGATAATCCGCTTATTCATCAACTAGCGGCAGGCGGATTTAAAGATATAACACGTATTGCATCAAGTAGTCCGAAAATGTGGAGTGATATCGTAAAGCAAAATCGCGGGCATTTATTGGAACTATTAGAAGAATGGATTTCAGAAATGGAAGAGCTATATAAGACGGTTTCTAAAGGAGATGCAGGAGAAATACAAAGTTATTTTGCAGATGCGAAAGAATATCGTGACTCTTTACCAGTTCGAAAAAGAGGGGCGATTCCTGCCTATCACGACTTATACGTCGACGTTTTAGATAAAGTAGGGGCATTAGCCCATATCACGAGCATTCTAGCAGAAGAAGAAATTAGTATTACGAACTTGCAAATATTAGAAGCGCGAGAAGGATTGCTCGGAGTTTTACGAATTAGTTTCCAAAGAGAAGAGGATCGAACGCAGGCAAAAATTGCGCTCGGAAAAGAAGAATACCAAACGTATGAAACAATTTAATGAGGAGGGTGACAACGTGAAAGAAAAAAGAGTACAAACTGTAAATAACGGATTGAATGGCACAATTACAATCCCTGGAGATAAATCAATTTCCCATCGCGCTGTCATGTTTGGCGCAATCGCGGAAGGTAAAACAACAATTAAAGGATTTCTTCCTGGTGCGGATTGTTTAAGTACTATTTCTTGTTTTAAAGAAATGGGAGTAGAGATAACGCAAAATGGAGAAGAAGTTACGGTAATTGGAAAAGGATTAGAAGGTTTGCAAGAGCCAAAAGCTGTATTAGATGTTGGTAATTCTGGTACAACGATCCGATTAATGTCAGGGATTTTGGCTAACACACCATTTTTCTCTTGCGTACAAGGTGATGCGTCTATCGCAAAAAGACCGATGAAACGTGTTACAAATCCATTAAAACAAATGGGCGCAAAAATTGATGGCCGAGAAGAAGGAACATTTACGCCGCTCACAATACGTGGCGGAGATTTAAAAGCAATTGAGTACACTTCACCTGTAGCAAGCGCACAGGTAAAGTCAGCTATTTTACTTGCAGGACTTCGTGCAGAAGGTGTAACAACTGTTACAGAACCGCATATTTCCCGCGACCATACGGAAAGAATGCTTGAAGCGTTCGGTGTAAAGGTAACTCGCGTGGGGAAAGCTGTAAAACTAGCGGGTGGGCAGAAGTTAACAGCAACAGACGTTCATGTGCCAGGTGACGTATCATCAGCGGCATTTTTCTTAGTAGCAGGTGCAATTATTCCAAATAGTAAACTACTATTACAAAATGTGGGAATGAATCCGACTCGTACAGGTATTATTGATGTTCTTGAGAAAATGGGCGCTACGTTTACTGTAGAGCAGATTAACGAAGGAGCATCAGAACCTGCTGCGAATATTACAATTGAAACATCGCCGCTGAAAGGAATCGAAATCGGTGGAGATATCATTCCACGACTGATTGATGAAATCCCAATTATCGCTTTAGCGGCAACACAAGCAGATGGAATTACAGTCATTAAAGATGCACACGAGCTAAAAGTGAAAGAAACGAATCGTATCGATACAGTCGTTGCTGAACTAACGAAACTCGGAGCCCGCATTGAAGCAACTGATGACGGAATGATTATTTACGGCAAATCAACTTTAAAAGGTAGTGCAGTACATAGTCACGGAGATCATCGCATTGGCATGATGCTGGCGATCGCCGGCTGTATTGCTGAAGGAGAAACAACGATTGAAGATGCAGAAGCAGTAGGCGTATCATATCCTACATTTTTTGAAGAGCTTCAAACGTTAGCTAAATAAATTGATGAGAAGCAGATATGCAATGTATCTGCTTTTTTATGTTGGCTTTTTTCTTAAATAATGTTGCTTTATTACGTAAGAATTTTATCCTTATTGATTTTATGAGATTTTTACGCATAATTGTAACTAAGGGAGATGGTTCCAAGTTGAGTAAACAGAATATCAGCACAACAGTTTCAGGGGATTTAATTGTTACCCATCTAATTGGCAAGATTAATACAGCTGATGTTTATGAATGGTTTAATGGCTTCGAGCAGGTTTGTCAGCAATTCATTTCCGAGGGTCGGAAATACAAATTGTTGGTGGATAGAAAAGGATACACGCCAGATCATTTTTCTGTTCAAAAAGCATGGAAAGATAAGTTCTTCAATGAAACCATTTTGAATCACAGTAAGGCAATTGCGTTTCTCCTTGAAGAAGGGGAGATAATGAATTATTTACAACAATCCAATACAAAAGAATCCGTAAAATTTTTCGATGATTATGAACAAGCATTAATTTGGTTGAATGAATATCCAATATAAAACCTTTATTGAACCAGTTTCTCTCAATCAACTGGTTTTTTTTATGCCCGTAATGTTGCCGTTGTCATAAGTTTCATCACTTTCAATGGTACCTCTTAGCTTCGCAAACCCAAGAGAACGCAAGGCTTTTAATATTCTTATGCCGCCAATAGAAAGCAGTTGAAAAGAGCCTTTATGTTAGATTGTTTCTAAATCGATATCTTTTGTTGAAACATCCTCGTAATTTCACTTACCGAACTACAATAGTTTGAATTATGATATAATTCAAACGAGGAATGGAGGAGAAATATATGAACGTTATACAATTAAAAGAAGATAAGTTTAGAGAAGCATTACGTTTATCAGAATATGCCTTTCAATATAAAGCAAATGAAGAACGAGTAGAGCAGCAAATTACACGAATGAAGGAAAGCCATCAAATATACGGTATTATGGAAGGAGAAGAGTTAGCTGCAAAGTTGCACTTAATTCCTTTTCATATTTACATAGGAAAAGAAAAGTTTAAAATGGGCGGCGTTGCGGGGGTAGCGACGTATCCGGAATATAGAAGAAGTGGATATGTAAAAGAGTTACTTCAGCATTCACTGCAAACTATGAAAAGAGATGGACATAGTGTATCGATGTTACATCCATTTGCCGTTTCATTTTATCGTAAATACGGCTGGGAACTTTGTGCGAATCGAATCGTATGTCAGATGACAAAGAGCGATTTAATAATTAAAAAACAAGTGAATGGTACAGTGAAACGTTTTAGTAAAGATAATCATCCAGAAGAAGTAGAGAATCTATATGAAACATTTGCAGAACGATTTTCTGGTATGTTAGTTCGCGGACGTAAATGGTGGCTACAAGCGGTGTATCATGATTTAACATTGGCAGTTTACTATGATGAAAATAAAACGGCGGCTGGTTACATTTTATACAAAATAGAGAATTCTAAAATGAAAGTAGAAGAATTTGTCTCATTACATAATGAAGCAAGAATTGGTCTTTGGAACTTCATCTGCCAACATGATTCTATGATTAAAGATCTAGAAATGATACTAAGTGAGACAGAACCACTTCTTTACACATTACAAGAACCACGAGTAAAAGCAGAAGTAACTCCATATTTCATGGGAAGAATTGTAGATGTAGAACAGTTTTTCAAACAATATGAATGGAACTGGAACAACGAAGAGCAAGAAGTAATTTTACATATTACAGATTCATTTGCACCGTGGAATAACGTAACGGTTCAACTTAAAAATAATGAAATAACAATCGTTAAAGAAGAAACAGCAAAAGAAAATGGAATTCAAATCGATATTAATGCGTTATCTACTATTATGTTTGGTTACAAGCGACCGCTAGAATTAAATGAAATAGACTTAATAAGCGGTAGCGAAGAGGAGATACGTGCATTTGAGAATGTAGTGCCGGTGCGTAAGCCGTTTATTTATGATTTCTTTTAATTAATGTCATGTGCTATGTATGAGTAACAAAGTACTATAATGATAAACTTTTTATTATAGTACTTTTCTATTTAATAGAGTGAAATCATTGTTTTAGGAGGAAAAGTAAAATGATTAGGCAAGCCGTAGGTGCGGTCGTATTCCAACACAGTGAATTTTTATTGGTACATAAGGTGAAAATTAGCGACATAGATGGAGAATATGCTATGTCAAAGGGGGAATGGGATTTTCCTAAAGGTAGAGTGAAACATACAGATAATGATTTAGAGAGTGCTATTTTGAGAGAGCTGGAAGAAGAAACTGGATCTACAAAGTTTAAAGTTATAAAACAATTTGAAGATAAAATTTGCTTTGGCTTTCCTGAAGAACTCAAAATGAAAATTGGATATGAAGAGCAAGAAACTACGATGTTTTATGTAGAATATATAGGTGACAGAATAGATTTGCATCCAAAAGATAATGAAATAAGTCAAGTTCAATTTTTTAAGATACAAGATGTATTGAGGGTTTTAAGTCATGATGATACAAAGAAATTTTTTGATGGGATAACGCAAAAAATGTATTAATATCTTAATTGAGTGTGTTATTTGATAAATGTTTCAATAGCGTATTTACACACTTGACTTTTAATTCATGTAATTTATAATTAAAAACGGAATGAATTTTCATTCCTGGAAATTGAGGTGAGAAAAATGGCTAAAAATAAACAAGAAGACATTTTTGAAGCGGCTATACAATTATTCGCAGAGCGTGGTTACGATGGTACGACAATTCCGATGATCGCTGAAAAAGCAAAAGTTGGCGCGGGTACTATTTATCGCTATTTTGAAAATAAAGAGGCACTCGTTAACTCATTATTTACCAAAAGTATGCTACAGCTATCTGAAACAATAAAAACTGATTTTCCTGTTGAAGCAAATATTCGTGAACAGTTTAGTCATACGTATAACCGTTTATTTGAATTTGCGAGAAACAATGTGAATGCCTTTCTTTTTACAAATTCTCACTGTGATAGTTATTTTCTTGATGAACAGAGTAAGAAAATATTTGATGATTTTATAGGCTTCTTTATGAATATTATTGAAGATGGAATCGAAAAAGGTTTTCTTCGTCCATTGCCTATAATTGCTTTAATTATTATTGTATATCAACCACTTGAAAAATTAATAAAAGTAATGGCGACAGGGCAGTTAGAATACTCAAAAGAATTAGTAAAAGAATTGGAAGAAAGCTCTTGGAATGCTATTAGAATCATTTGATTCTATAGCTTTATAAGGACAGGAATGAACATTCATTCCTAAATAAATATAAAAAACGATTACAGGAGATGATATATCTGTACAATTAATGGAATGAATATTCATTCCGCAGGGAGTGATTCAATAGAATTGGAAAATAATTTAATAGGATAATAGGAATGAACGTTCATTCCTAAGTGATATTTTCAAAAATAGGGAATGAATATTCATTCCCTATGCACCATGAAACTCTAATAACAGGAGATGATTCAAATGAGCAAGCTAAAAAGTTGGAGAAGTTTATCTTTTCTATTATGGATAGTTATTACTATTGCAATGGTCGTAACGATGCCTAATATGGATCAGTTAGTGAAGGAAAAAGGGCAAATCACGATTCCAAAAACAGAACAAAGCAGTATTGCTGACAAGATGATAAAGGAGATGGATAAAGAAGGGGCTGAAAAGTATGAAATTATAGCCGTCTTTAATAGTGGAGATAAAAACGCATTAACGAATGAACAGAAAGAGGAAATAACAAAAACGATCAACGCGCTGCAAAATGAAAAAGAGCAATTAGGAATTAAGGAAGTCGTTTCACATTTAGATAATAAAGAACTAGAGAAACAATTAGTTTCTAAAGATAATACGACTATTTTAACGCAAATATCGGTAGATAAAAAACATGGTAAAATATCAAAAATTGCAAATAATCTTCATAAAAAAGTACAAACGAAAGGAGTTACAACGTACTTAACAGGAAGTGATTTAATAGCGGGTGATTTTCTTACATCCTCTCAAGAGGGCGTGAAAAAGACAGAAGTTATTTCGATCATTTTCATTCTTGTAGTATTAATCATTGTATTCCGTTCACCAGTTGTTCCGATTATTTCTCTTCTTACAGTTGGTGTTTCGTATTTAATTTCAATGGGGATTATTGCCCATCTTGTAGATCAATTTAATTTTCCGTTTTCAAACTTTACGCAACTGTTTGTAGTAGTCGTCCTGTTTGGAGTGGGAACAGACTATAACATTTTATTATATACAAGATTTAAAGAAGAATTAAGTAAACAAGAAAATGCATTTTTGGCTACGAAAGAAACGTTTAAATCGGCAGGTAAAACCGTTTTATATAGCGGGATAGCAGTACTAATTGGCTTTGCATCTCTTGCTTTAGCGAGTTTTAAATTATATCAATCTACTTCAGCGGTAGCAATTGGTGTCGCAGTACTACTACTCGTATTAACCACTTTAAATCCATTTTTCATGGTGCTTTTAGGAAAAGGAATGTTTTATCCAGTTAAAACATTTAAAGGACATGAGGATAGTCGTTTATGGGGATTCTTTGCGAAAAATTCAGTAGCAAGACCATTTATCGCTTTAATTATCGTATTCGTGATATCGATTCCATTCGTATTAAAATATTCTAACACGCTTAATTACAATGATTTATTTGAAGTGGATAATAAATATGAATCAAAAATGGGGATTAACGTAATAGAAGAGCATTTTCCGCCTGGTTTTTCTTCACCAAGTACGTTAGTCATTCAATCGGATAAAAAGTTAGATGAGGCGACTTCTTTACAAACTTTAGATGAACTTACTGATAAAATCTCGAAAGTTAAAGGAGTCTCAGAAGTATATTCACCGACGCGTCCAACTGGAGATAAGATTAAAGAATTATATATAAATAAACAAGCCGGAGAATTGAATACAGGCTTAGGAGATGCCAATGGTGGTATAAAGGAAATTAATGATGGATTAACTGATGCGAAAGATAAGATGGATGGGAATGACTCAAATAGTCTCGCAAATGTTCAAAAGTTAATTGATGGAACAAATGAAGCGAAAAATGGCGTATCAGCATTAGGGACAGCTTTAAATCAATTATCGAATGGAATAAACAATGGAGCACAAGGGGCGAAGCAAATAGAGGATGGGGTAGCATCATTAAACGGAAATATCAATGCCCTGTCAAATGCAACTTCGCAGCTTCATGCTGGCTATGCTCAGTTAGAAAAAGGTTTAAGTTCGTACAATCAATATTTCGGAAGTATTTCTCAAGCGATTGATGGTGCGAAAAAAGGATATGAACAAATTGAAACGTTAATGAACAATTTCATTCAAACAAAACCAGAATTAGCAAATGATCCTAATGTGCAGCAAACATTAGGAATTGCTAAAGAAGCTCAAAAACAATTAACTGGACTTTCAAAAGAATTAAATCAATTGGCGGTGCAGCATAAAGCAGCGATGAATTCGTTTAAAGAAGCGAATCAATCGTTACTGAAAGTAGATAACGGTTTAAAAGAAATGAACAATGGAGTTACCAAGTTACAAAAAGGAGCTGCTGAGCTGAACAAAGGATTGAGCGAAGGGGCTACAGGTTCAAAACAAATTGCGAACAAATCAACTGAGTTACAATCCGGATTAACGAAAATAAACGATGGGCAAGGGCAACTTTTAACAGGGCTTAAAGATTTGCAAGAAAAGATGGGGCAATTACAATCAGGCTTATCTAAAAGTACAGAAGGGCTTGGAAAGATAAGTAACGGCCTAGGGGATGCTCAGAAATATTTAGGCGAGCTTAATGAATCAAAAAACTCTGAGAAATTTTATATTCCAAAAGAAGTTTTAGCGGGAGAAGATTTCCAAAAAGCATTGAATACGTACATGTCACATGATAGAAAAATTGCTAAAATGACAATTATTTTAGACGTAAATCCGTATTCAAAAGAAGCGATGCCAATCATACAAGAGATTAATAAAACGATAGATGGTACGTTAAATGGTACAGAATTAAAATCGGTGAAAAAAGCGATCGGCGGGACAACAGCTAGAAACGTTGATTTAAAAGAAGTAACCGGGCAAGATTTCTTACGTACTGCTACGATTATGTTATTAGGGATTTCGCTTGTATTAATCGTGATTACACGCTCATTCTTAAATTCAATCTTTATTATTGGATCATTAATATTAGCTTACTTTGCTTCACTTGGTATAAGTGAACAAATTAGTTCACACTTATTAAACGTAGAGTCATTAAGCTGGAATGTTCCATTCTTTAGCTTTATAATGATTGTCGCTCTAGGTGTGGATTATAGCATTTTCGTAATGATGCGATACAATGAGCTAGAAGGGAATTCAGTAACGAAAATTGTAAATGCATCTCGTCACATAGGGGGAGTCGTATTATCAGCGGCACTTATTTTAGGCGGAACATTTGCTGCATTAATCCCTTCAGGAGTATTGACGCTAATACAAGTGGCATTAGTTGTTGGCATTGCCCTTATGCTATTAGCTTTAATTGTAATGCCGATATTGTTACCAGCTTTAATAGGATTGGCGAGTAAATTGAAGAGTTATAAAGAGAAAATAATAAATACGAGATAAGAAAAACCTGTAGGGAATGTTTTCTCTACAGGTTTTTTGTATATAAAATATGAAATGAAAAAATGATCTAATGTATTACAGAATGAGAAGCGAATGGGGATATTAGAAAGAGGTCGATGATATACAAAAAATAACTAGGGGAATGGATAAAAACTATTCGATTTCATTGTAGAAAGCTAATCAACCGTTGCTATTCATCCAGCTTCTACTATATAATAGCTATAGTCTACAATAATTGAGTCGTAATATGCGATTTTTTAAGACAATCGGTGAGAAAACGCTGAAATAAGCGGTATTAGTAGGAGGACACAAATGATTACAGTAAGTAACGTTAGTTTGCGTTTCGCAGATCGCAAATTATTTGAAGATGTTAACATAAAATTCACGCCAGGTAATTGCTATGGTTTAATTGGAGCAAACGGTGCTGGTAAATCAACATTTCTAAAGATTTTATCTGGAGAAATTGACCAATCAACAGGTGACATACATATTACGCCAGGTGAGCGTCTAGCAGTATTAAAACAGAATCACTTCGAATATGAAGAGTTCCCTGCACTAGAAACAGTAATGATGGGTCACACACGTCTTTATAAAGTAATGCAAGAGAAAAATGCAATTTACATGAAAGAAGACTTTAGTGATGAAGATGGCATGCGTGCTGCAGAACTTGAAGGTGAGTTCGCTGAGCTAAACGGTTGGGAAGCTGAGTCAGAAGCTGCAATCCTTCTAAAAGGATTAGGTATCGGCGAAGATATTCATGATAAAAAGATGTCTGAATTAACAGGGGCAGAGAAAGTAAAAGTATTACTTGCTCAAGCTTTATTCGGTCAACCTGACATTCTATTACTAGATGAGCCTACCAACCATTTGGACTTAAAAGCGATTCAATGGTTAGAAAACTTCTTAATGAACTTTGATAATACAGTTATCGTTGTATCCCATGACCGTCACTTCTTAAATAAAGTATGTACGCACATGGCTGATCTTGATTTCGGTAAAATTCAATTATACGTTGGTAACTATGACTTCTGGTATGAGTCAAGCCAATTAGCATTAAAACTAACGCAAGATTCTAACAAGAAAAAAGAAGAGAAAGTAAAAGAGTTACAAAACTTTATTGCGCGCTTTAGCTCAAACGCATCTAAAGCGAAGCAAGCAACTTCTCGTAAAAAATTATTAGATAAAATTACATTAGATGATATTAGACCGTCATCACGTCGTTATCCGTTCGTTGGTTTCACACCAGAGCGTGAAGTAGGAAATGACTTATTAACGGTTGAAGGTATTTCTAAAACAATCGACGGAGAAAAAGTATTAGATAATGTGAACTTCACTTTAAATAAAGGTGATAAAGTTGCATTTATCGGCCGTAACGATATTGCAATGACAACATTATTTAAAATTCTTATGGGTGAAATGGAGCCAGATAGCGGTTCATTCAAATGGGGTGTAACAACATCTCAAGCTCATTTCCCAAGAGATAACTCTGAGTACTTCGAGAACAGTGATTACACTTTAATTGATTGGTTACGTCAGTTCTCTCCACAAGATGAATCAGAAAGTTTCTTACGTGGTTTCTTAGGCCGTATGCTATTCTCTGGTGAAGAAGTAAAGAAAAACGTTTCTGTTTTATCTGGAGGAGAAAAAGTTCGTTGTATGTTATCTAAAATGATGTTAAGCGGTGCAAACGTATTAACATTAGATGATCCAACGAACCATTTAGACCTTGAGTCTATTACAGCATTAAACAACGGTTTAATCACATTTAAAGGAACATTACTATTCACTTCTCATGACCATCAGTTCGTACAAACAATTGCAAACCGTATTATCGAAGTAACGCCAAACGGTGTAGTTGATAAGGTAGCGACGTATGATGAGTTCTTAGAAAATGAAGAACTTCAAAAACAAGTTGATGCAATGTACAAAGGTCAATAATGAATGATTAAAACCCCCGCTCTCTTTTATGAGAGCGGGGGTTTTTTAAGTAAACAAATATTCGTTTTAATATAAAGTGGGGGAAGGATTAAAATGAATAATTATTCAAAAATAACATTAGCGAAGGTAAGAAATTTTTGAAGCGTGGATAAACCCTGAAATGATGAAGAAATGGTTTTTTACATTGGAAGGGACGGATAAAGTAACGGGAAATACTCCTGAAGTAGGAGGGAGTTGGGAAATTATTGATCATCGTGGCGGAAAAGATTATCGAGCAATTGGGGAATATATCGAAATGAATCGTCCTAAAAAAAATTAGTATTTACATTAAAAACGCCGCAGTTTAGTGAATTATTAGATAAAAACACAGTTGAAATAAAAGAGAAACAACAAGGGTTTAAAATGATATTTTCACAAAATATAATCGTTGCTCATGAAGAAGATTGGACAAAATATGATGTTGAAAAAGCTTTAGAGGGGTGTCATGATGGCTCTGAACATGGTTGGAATGTAATGTTCATGGGACTTAAAGAGTTGTTTAAAAGAAGAGGGAATAGCTACAAAGGATGATAAACGGTAGTCGAAAAAGTGTAGTTTGAGCAAATTGCCCAAACTACACTTTTTATTTTATGAAATTGGGTAGTTTACATGAATGTACCAAAATTGGAGATAGATTAGTTTGCAAATGAGGAAATAAAGGATTATAGTTTGTGGAGTCATAATTAGTGGATGGGCCCCTGGGAGAAAACAGGAAATGTTACAAATGTATTTTGTAAAATAGAAACCAAAGTCAAAATGTTTAAAAAGAAATAGTTGAATAAATAAAAGCTACAAATTATAATTACTAATATTCTTCATATAGTTAAACAAATAAAATCTATTTGAAGAAGAAAAATTAAATAGAGAGACAGACTTATATAAAATAAGCCTTGGATGATCAAAAGAGGTGGAGAGATGCAACAATTTTTATTAAAGAGTAAACGAGTATTAAGTAATCATTTTGGATTTTTCGTATTTGCCGTTATTTTACTTTGGTTAAAAACATATGCAGCATATGTGACAGAATTTAATTTAGGGATATCGAACACAATCCAAAAGTTCTTACTGTTTTTCAACCCGTTAAGCTCAGCAGTTCTATTTTTAGGGCTCGCACTATTCGCGAAAGGGAAACGAGCTTACATTTGGTTAATTATTATTAATTTGCTAATGTCTATACTTTTATATGCCAACGTAGTATATTATCGCTTTTTCAGCGACTTTATTACGTTCCCGACATTAACACAAACGAATAACTTTGGAGATTTAGGTGGTAGTATTTTTGCATTGCTACACTTATATGACCCACTATATTTCTTAGATACAATCATTTTAATTGTTTTAGTCGCAACGAAATTTGTAAATCCTAAACCAATCCGTGTTGCGAAGCATAAATTATCGCTAGTATTTGTAGCAGGTATTTTATTCTTTAGCGTTAACTTAGGTCTGGCAGAATCTGACCGTCCTGAATTGTTAACAAGAACATTTGACCGCAATTATATCGTGAAATATTTAGGGGCGTACAACTTTACGATTTATGATGGTATTCAAAGTGCGAAAGCATCAACAGAACGAGCATTAGCGGATGGAGATAATATGACAGAAGTTAGAAACTATCTTACATCAACTTATGCAAGTCCAAATCCTGAGTATTTTGGTAAAGGAAAAGGAATGAACGTAATTTATATTCATTTAGAGTCATTCCAAAACTTTTTACTAAACTACAAGCTAAATGGTCAAGAGGTTACACCATTCTTAAACTCATTTACAAAAGATGCGAATACGTTATACTTTGATAACTTCTTCCATCAAACAGGACAAGGTAAAACATCTGATGCGGAGTTCATGTTAGAGAACTCAATGTTTGGATTACCGCAAGGATCTGTTTTTACAAATAAAGCTAATAACACGTATCAATCAGCACCAGCTATTTTAGGTCAACAAGGATACACATCAGCAGTGTTCCACGGTAACTACAAAACGTTCTGGAACCGTGATGAAATTTATAAATCGTTTGGTTTTAATAAATTCTTTGATGCGTCATACTATGATATGAACGAAAAAGATGTAGTAAACTATGGGTTAAAAGATAAACCGTTCTTTAATGAATCCATTCCATTATTACAAACGTTAAAACAACCGTTCTATTCAAAATTTATTACGTTATCGAACCATTTCCCTTATCCAATTGATAAAGCGGAAGCGACAATTGAACCAGCGAAAACAGGTGATTCATCTGTAGATACGTATTTCCAAACAGCACGTTATTTAGATGAATCTGTAAAAGGCTTCATGGATTACTTGAAACAATCTGGTTTATACGATAACTCAATTATCGTTATGTACGGTGACCATTACGGTATTTCAGATAATCATGGCGCAGCAATGTCTCAAATAATGGGTAAAGAAATGAACTCATTTGAAAATGCTCAATTACAACGTGTACCATTAATCATTCGCGTACCAGGAATGAAAGGCGGCATACAACATCAATATGGCGGAGAAATTGACGTTCTTCCAACTTTATTACACTTACTAGGTACAGATACAAAGAATTATGTCCAATTCGGATCAGATTTATTATCGCCAGATCATAAACAAGTCGTTCCTTTCCGTAACGGTAACTATGTAAGTCCAACAGTGACTGCACTGAACGGCAAATACTATGATACAGCGACTGGAAATCCAGTAGAATTTACAGACGAAATAAAACAAAATGAACAAATGGTTCAAAAATCACTAAAATACTCTGACCAAGTTGTTAACGGCGACTTATTACGATTCTACACACCAGAAGGCTTCACTCCAGTAGAGCGTTCTAAGTACAACTATAACCATCGTGATAAAAATAAAACGAAGGTGAAGACGACTGAAGACGGGGAAACAAAATAAATAACAAAAAATCCTACTCGTATAGAAAACGAGTAGGATTTTTTGTTTTAAGATTTACTTTCAGATTTTTGGAGTGCTACTTTTTTAGGCATGAAACATGCGATAATCAAAGCTACAAAAGATAAGACTAACATAAATACGTAGGCATCACTTGAGCTGAAGATAGAAGATAATTTCTTTACTTGCATAACTGAAATGTTTCCATTTTCACTAGATAACTGCGAAGCATGTGAAGTTGATTGAATTGTGTATACCGTGATAATAACTGCTGTTCCAATAGCACCTGCTAATTGACGTACGGTATTATTCACTGCAGAACCATGTGAACCCAGTTCTCTTGGTAAAGCGTTTAAACCTGCTGTATTTAAAGGCATCGAAATGAAACTTAGTCCAATACGTAGAATAATGGTACGAACCATTAAATACATATAAGTGGTGGATTCGGTCAAATCAATTACACCCCACATAGATATAATGATACATATTAAACCTGTAATAAAGAGTGGTTTCGCCCCATATTTATCAAACATTTTACCTGTGATAGGTGATAAGAAGGCATTAATCACAGCTCCAGGTAATAGAAGTAAACCTGATTCAAAAGCAGTAAAACCTCGTCCATTTTGCAAGTAAATCGGTAAAAGAATTAAATCAGCATACATAATCATCGTAATGAGTACGTTAATGACTGATGTAAGAGTGAAAATTTTATATTTAAATACGGATAAATTTAATAGTGGATCGCTAGACTTTATTTGACGTAAACAGAATAGGGTTGTAACAATTATTCCGATGATAATTGTAGTAATAACAACTGGATGATCCCATCCTTTACTTCCTGCACTACTAAATCCAAATATAATACAACCAAAGCCAATCGTTGATAAAATGACACTTACGATATCTAATTTTGCTTTTGTTGTCTCAGCAACATTCATTAAATATTTTAGCGCGAGAATAATAACGATTAATACAAATGGAGCTAATCCAATAAATAACCATCTCCATGATACATATTCAATAATAAAGCCAGATAATGGTGGAGCGATGGCTGGCGCGAAAATTATGGCGAAACCGATGGTTCCCATAATACTGCCACGCTTTTCACTAGGGTATAAATATAAAATAACTGTCATCATTAGTGGCATAATAATTCCTGCCCCAACTGCTTGAATCATTCTTCCTGTTAACAAAATGCCAAAATTCATGGCACATGCGCAGAGAACAGTCCCAATAAACAAAGAGAGCATCGAGCTAATAAATAGCTGCCTTGTTGTAAATCGCTTCATTAAAAATGCCGTAATTGGCACGAGAACACCATTTATGAGCATAAAGCCTGTTGATAGCCATTGAACTGTAGCGGCCGTAACATCAAATACTTCCATTAGATTACTCATCGCTACATTTAATAGCGTCTGATTTAATGTTGATAAAAAACAACCGGAAATGAGCACAATTAATATAATTTTTTTATTTCTTTCTGATATTTCCTTTTGCATTGGTAAACTCCTTCATTGTTGTCTTGATTTATCGACATTGTGTCGATAAAATTAATGGTAACAAAATAAATTTTCTTTGACCATGAACAGTTTTGTTGAAAATGTTCACTACTCGACATAGAAGGTATGCACTGTCGAGTAAGTAAAGAGAAAATCTATAAAGGAGTTTCAAAATGTCTACACCTAAAAAAGAAGATCCTCGTACAGTTCGTTCAAGAGAAATGTTTAAAAATGCTGTTTTTTCTCTCCTATGTGAGAATCCTAGTATTTCAAGTTTAACGGTTCAGAAAGTCGCAACAAAAGCAGGATTAAACCGAACAACCTTTTACTTACATTATCAAGATATTCAAGATTTACTAGACCAAATCACGAATGAGATTTCAAATGAACTTTCAAATAAAATAACCGATTTAATACATGCAAAAGATTTATCAGAAAAACAAAAGCTAACACAATTACTTGATTATTTATATATCCACCGAAATTATTTATTTATATTATTTAAAATGAATCAATTTGAGGAGCAACTATTTTTATTTTTAAAAGAGTTAATAGAAACGAGAAGAGAGAATACGAAAAAGGGTTTGCCTAATGATTATGTTGCGGTTGATATTAAAACAGCTTCATTGGTAGGTATTATCATGTGGTGGATAAGGAATGGACTTCACTTTAGTTCAGATTATATTGCAAATCAAATTTATTTCATGTACAGAGGGTAATGAGTTAAAAATATTTTATGTATCGACACATTGTATTATTAAGTGCGACACCTAAAGAAAAAAGCCCATATCGCTTCGTATAAAGTAGAAGTTATCACATCACTTACTTCATACAGAAAACTGCCCATGAAGGGTTTCAGGAAGAACTGTCGCACTTAGATTGACAAATTGTCTTTAAAATAAAAAATCGTATTGTATAATTTCATATGCCGCATGTATATAGTAAAATTTTTAAATGAAAGTACAATCATTGCACTGTGCATAAACAAGAATTTGGACTTAATTTTAGAAGAGATACAAGATAAGATATTAATAGAAAGCGATTTCAAACTCTAATTTTGCAAAGTTAGTATCTATACTTGCAATTCTATTTAAGAACAAGTATAGAAAGGGTGTATATCATATATGATATTAGATAATCGAAGTATAAGTATTTTACAGCAAATTATTCAAGCGGATAGCTATGTTTCTGTATCTCAATTAATGGAAGTCATACAAGTTTCAAAGCGAACAATTTATTATGATATGAAGAAAATAGAAGATTGGTTAGTTGCAGAGGATTTAAATTCATATGAATATATTCGCCCTTTAGGCTACTGTTTTGATAATGAAACGAAGCAAAGAGTGATAAAAAAGTTAAATGGATTTACAACAAACCAATATGAATATTCTCCACATGAACGAAAAATATTGCTGGTTCTTTATATACTAACAATGGAGAAAAGGATTCTATTAGAAGACTTAATAGAACTTGTGCAAGTCAGTCGTAATACTGCTCTTGCTGACTTAAAAAAAATAAAAGCAGAGTTAGTGAAGTTTAAGCTCGCATTAAACTTTAATCGTAAACATGGCTACAATATTATAGGGAATGAACATGGAAAACGAAATATATTAATCTTAAATCTTTCACAAATAATTTCAAAGCATGGATGGGAATATTTAATATCGCATGTGAAATATATTACGAATGATAATAAAAATGTAAAAGGTAATAAAGATCACGAGGAACTTCTTATAATAAAAAATATTTTATCAAATTGTGAAGAGCTTTTAGGGGTCCAGTACACAGATGAGGTACTTGAAAGTTTAAGCGTTTACATGTATTTATTCCGCAATCGTATTGTAAATGGAAAATGTGTTGAGATGGAAGATGCTGAAAAGGATGTACTAAGAGAAACAAAACAATTTGAAGCAGCAAAATATATTGCAAAACAGTTTGAAAGAGTATTTTTCGTGGGTTTTCCAATAGATGAAATTTATTATATTACGACTCATTTGTTAGGAGCAAAAGTAAATGCTCAACAAAAAGACTTTGAAAAAAGTGAGATTGATGGAATACATTCAATGGTCGGGTATATGATAAAGGATTTTCAACATTATGCTTGTGTTATATTTCAAGATTTTAAAGGACTTGCTTCAGACCTATATCTGCATATGAAACCGGCATATTATCGTGTAAAGTACGGGATTGAAATAGAAAATCCATTACTTTATACAATCCAGCAAAATTATGAAGAAGTATATACTCTTACAAAAAAAGTAATTCATCATTTTGAAGAATATGTTGGAAAAATAGTTTCAGATGATGAAATGGCATATATTACTATGCACTTTGGTGCTTGGATGAGGAAAGAGGGAATCGTTCCCAGCCCAAGAAAAACCGCGCTACTTGTTTGTCCAAATGGTATTGGTACATCACGTATGTTGCAGTACCAATTAGAGCAAGTGTTTTCAAGTGTAGATATTTTAAAAGCCATTTCAAAGCGGGAATATGAATCAAATACATTTGATGTAGATTGTATTATTACTACAACTGAACTGGAGAAGGGGAAAATTCCTATCTTTATGGTAAATCCAATTTTGACCGATTCCGAAAAAGCATCGTTACTACGAAAAGTCAATGTAGCTTTATATGGCGAAAATCAAAATGATTCAGTTGATATGATGATGGGTATTATCCAAAAATACACAGACATTTTAGATGAAAAATCTTTGAAAAATGAATTGAGAGAGTTTATGAGTGGTCCGGTACATATTGATAAGGAGGAGAAATATAAGCCTATGTTAAACGAGCTATTAACTAGAGAATTTATAGAGCTTGAGAATCACGTTGAGACGTGGGAGGAAGCAATTCGTGTTGCGTCGGAACCTTTATTACAAAGTGGACATATTTCTGAAGAATATATTTCTGAAATGATTGCGAATGTAAAGAAGTTAGGCCCGTATATTGTAATTGCACCTAAAATCGCTATACCTCATGCTCGTCCAGAAGCAGGTGTCAAAAAATTAGGGATGAGTTTATTACAACTAAAAGAGGGTGTGTTATTTTCAGAAAAACAAGAGCATGCTGTAAATTTAATTATTGTATTAGCAGCTATAGATAACGAGACACATTTGAAGGCATTGGCACAATTAAGTGAGATGTTATCTGAACCAACGAACATAGAAATGTTAATGCATTCAAATTCAAAAGATAAAATGCTAGAAATGATAGCTAAATATTCTAATTAAAGGGGAGATTGAAATGAAAAAAGTATTAGTTGTATGTGGAAATGGATTAGGAAGTAGTTTTATTATAGAAATGAATGTAAAGAAAATATTAACTGAACTTGGTATGCAAGCTGAAGTTTCTCATACGGATTTAGCATCAAGTAAATCAGAACAAGCAGATCTATATTTAGGTGCGAAAGATATCATTTGCAACCTTGAAGATGGTACTCGCACAGTTGCTGGATTAACAAACATTCTAGATTTAAATGAAATTAAAGAAGCATTACAAAAACACCTGATGTAGAAACGGTGAAAGGGGAGTAGTGCTATGTTTGATTTAATAATGAAAGATATTTTGGGACAGCCTGCAATATTAGTTGGATTGTTTGCTATGTGTGGTTTACTATTGCAAAAAAAGAATTTTGCAGATACAGTTTCAGGAACATTAAAAACAATTATGGGCTTCGTCGTTTTAGGAGGCGGAGCCACTATATTAATAGGGGCTTTAGATGTTTTTGGTAAAATATTTGATAAAGCATTTCATATTAAAGGGATTATTCCAAATAACGAAGCTGTTGTTGCGATAGCACAGCAAACTTTAGGAACAGAAACGGCATTAATTATGGTATTTGGGATGATTGCTAATTTACTAATTGCACGATTTACAAGATTTAAATATGTATTTTTAACTGGTCATCATACCTTATTCATGGCATGTTTAATTTCAGCTGTATTTTCAACTACAGGGATGAAAGGCGCTTCACTAGTTATTAGTGGGTCTATTATTTTAGGATTACTTATGGTCATTTTTCCAGCTCTACTTCAACCGTATGTTAGAAAAATTACGGGAATGGATGATATCGCAATTGGCCATTTCGGTTCAGTTGGGTATTTAGCAGCAGGATTTGTTGGTAGTAAATTTGGAAATAAGGAAAAATCTACAGAACAAATTAAAGTACCGAAGTCATTAGGGTTTTTACGTGATACATCAGTTTCTATGTCATTAACAATGGCTGTGTTATTCTTTATTGTTGCACCATTTGCTGGGAAAAACTTTATCGAAACAGAATTAAGTAACGGACAAAATTATCTCGTGTATTCATTCATGCAAGCAATTACATTCGCTGCGGGTGTATATATTATTCTAGCTGGTGTCCGTATGTTGATTGCAGAAATTGTCCCTGCATTTAAAGGGATAGCAGATAAACTTGTACCAAATGCCAAACCAGCATTAGATTGTCCAACAATCTTCCCATTCGCGCCAAATGCAGTTATTATTGGCTTTTTAACAAGTTTTATTGCTGGATTACTATCTATGTTTATTCTTCCGTTTATCGGATTAAGTGTAATAGTGCCAGGATTAATCCCTCATTTCTTCACAGGGGCAACAGCTGCTGTATTTGGAAATGCAACTGGAGGAAGACGAGGAGCAATACTTGGAGCTTTTGTAAATGGATTATTAATCTCATTCCTACCAGCTATATTATTACCTATATTAGGTGGATTAGGATTTGAAAATACAACATTCGGTGATTCCGACTTTGCTGTTGTTGGTATTTTAATTAGTGAAATTGCGAAATTGCTAGGGAATGTTTTCTAAATAATAGAGCATAAAAAGACTTGAATTCTAATTATGAATTCAAGTCTTTTTATTTAAATATTAAAGTGTAAGAAAGTGAGGGGATTTGAATAAAAGAAATAGGGATTGGTTTGAAAAAAATGTGTTATGATTGTTTGTAAAATCTTTTGATTTTCCTTGAGGATCAATATTGAAACAGAAAAGTATATTTTCAAAATAGGGTAAATAAAAGGAGTCTATGCATGAATTTTAAAAATGAAAAAATATCATTACATTTAGAGGTTGTAAATTACCAATATGCAGATGCAAAAGACGAGTGTGATAGAAATTGGTTAAGAGTAAAAGCGAAACTATCAGAAGAAAATAAAGTTTTTGAAACGATGGATCCTTTTTTACAAACATACGATTTACAGTACATGATAAAATGGTTTGAATCTTTACCAAACCCTACATATAATGAACTAGATTTCATAGAACCAAATTTAGCGTTTGAATTTATGGGGGGAAAAGCAGGGGAGTTTAACATTGTTATTCGCTTATCGCTGGAACTTAACCCCACATGGTGTAAGGAAGAAGAATACGAATTTTCTATCGGTATAACTCAAGAGGATAGGGAGAATATTATTCGTTCTATTGAAGAGCAACAAAGGAAATTCCCAAAACGATAAAAAAAGACTTGATAACCTACAAGAGGGAATCAAGTCTTTTTATTACATACGATTATCATGCCAGAAGTTTAATGGGAAGTGTTCGTTCTCATTATAGGCTTCTAATTCATATCCTCTTTCTTTCAGCCCTTTAATAATTCCAGGTACTGCTTTAACTGATTGTGGATGAATATCGTGCATTAGAATAACTTCTGTTGGGTTTGTAGCACCATGTAGAACGTTTTCTACGATTTTAGCAGATGCAGCGTCTACTGGCATTTTGTTGTATTTCCAGTCTAATGAATCAATTGTCCAGTCCCAAACTTTTAAACCATTTTCTACAACTTTGTTGCGAAGGGCTTCATTTAATCCTGGCATTGAGCCGTAAGCAGGGCGTGTTAATACTGGTGATTTTCCTAGAACACCAGCGATTAAGCCTTGGTCTTCTTTCATTTCATCAACGTAATGACCTTCTGTGTACAGCTTCTTGTAGTTATGAGTCATACTGTGCATCCCAACATAGTGGCCTTCAGCATTTTCACGTTTTACAAGATCAGGGAAAGCTTTCACGTTTGAACCAATTAGGAAGAATGTTGCTTTTGCATTTTCACTTTTTAACATATCTAAAAGCTCAGCTGTGTATTTTCCAGGACCATCATCAAATGTTAAGTAAGCAACTTTTCTAACCTGCCCATTATAGTGTTTTGGAGCTTCTTTTGGTGCTAGGGATGTTTGAATTTCACTTACAAGTTGAACAGATTTAGTTTCATCCTCTGTACTTGCTAGAGCAGTATGTGTTGATCCATAAGCAGCTTCGTATGTAAACAATACCCCGACGCATATCAACAGAGCCCTTTTCATTAAAGTTGTCATCCGAATTCCATTGCGCATAATTTTCCTTCTCTCTATAAAAGTTCTACTCTACTATATTAGCAATTTTAGAGGGGGAAATGCAAAAAAACTTTTTTACAAGCGTAAGAAAGTTTGTAAAAAAATATGCAAGATTTCAACGTTTTGCAGGTTTAAAAAAATGAAACAAGAATTGAATGTATGGAACTGCATGTAAAATGGTTCATTCATGTTTTTTGTTTTAGAAAGGGAGGATAAGTATGAAAAAATTAGCTTGTTTACATGCTCATCATTCAAATATTGAATACATTGACCGAGCGTTGCAATCTTTTGGAATCGAAATACTCCATTTTGTAGATCCCATCTTATCACGCATATTAAAAAAAGATTGTGATTTTGAAAAAGAACAAGCACGGAATAATTTAAAAGATATTATAAAGTATATAGCCAAAAGTGATGTAGATACACTTTTATTAACTTGTACAGATTATATTACGCTATTAGATGAGAATTTCAAAATAGACATACCTATATTGAAAATTGATGAGCCATTTTTTGAAATGATTTGTCATGTTGAAGAGCCACAAACAATACTTTTTACAAATAATCGTACGGTTTCAGGAACGATGGAACGTTTAAAACAATACGCTCGGCAGAATAATAAATCCATACAAGTAAAAGTAGAAGTGATAGAAGGGATATTTGAGTTAATTATGCAAGGTCGTAAAGAAGAGCATGATGTTAAATTAGAAAAGTATTTATATGAAATTATGAAAGATAGAAACGAAATGCTTTCAGTTGCACAATTATCGATGGTAGACGCTGCTACAAGGGTAGAAAATATAATAGGAAGGAACATAATAAATCCGTTGAATGCGCTTGTGGAGTATTGTATACAGAGTGTGAATGAACAACCGTGTGCAAAATAAGGAAGAGGATGTTTTTTGTTTTAAAGAACATCAATAAAATTTCACATACCGTATTTAAAAAATAAATATAGGAAAACCAAAAAATAATGTAGAATATATCGTACATACATATGTGAAGGCAACAAAATATATAAAAGAGGTGGACCTATGTTACTTGAAGAAGTAATGCAGAAACTGGAAGAATGTGGAACGGAACAAAACCGTAAAATCTTTAAAAATCATGGGGCAAAAGAGCCGTTATTTGGAGTTAGTTTTGCAAATTTAAAATTGTTGAAAAAGAAGATAAAAAAGGATCATGATTTAGCAATCTCATTATGGGAAACGAAAAATATGGATGCAATGACTTTAGCAACGATGATTTTAGATCCGAAGAAACTAACGTCAGAACAACTAAATAGATGGGTTCAGGATGTTGATTATTATTGTTTAATGGACGTTCTTATGACAGCTATATGTACGTCGCCAATCGTGATAGAAAGAATGGAAGAATGGACGAAGTCTGATGATGAATGGATTGGAAGAGCTGGTTGGTCATTATTAGCGAATATCGCAATAAAAAATAAAACGTTAGACGATGACTTTTTCTTACCGTATTTAGAAGAGATTAAAGTTCATATACATAATGAAAAAAATCGTAAAAGAGAAGCGATGAATAGAGCTTTAATTGCGGTAGGGGTTCGAAATGAAAGTTTGGAACAACAAGCAATTAAAATCTCACGTGAAATTGGAAAAGTAGAAGTTGATCACGGTGAAACGTCATGCAAAACACCAAATGCAGAATCCTATATTAAAAAGACACGAGAAAGAGCTGAAAAGAAGAAAGTAAAATAAGAAGGGATAAGATTATGAAACCAATTGAAGCGGCACAAAGTATTATTACATCACAATTTTCGAATTGTGATGTTGCTTTACTAGGGGGAAGTGTTGCTAGAGGAGAGGCTACGAAAACATCTGACCTTGATATTGTAATATTTGACCAAAGTTTGTCATCTTGTTATAGAGAATCTTTCTATAGTAATGGTTGGCCTGTTGAAGTATTCGTACATAATTTTGAAACGTATAAAACCTTTTTCAAAAGTGATTGTGAGCGCGGACGACCTTCATTACCTCAATTAGTTTCAGAAGGTATTGTGTTAAAAGGAGAAGATGAAATTGTAAAAATACTCAAAAGAGAAGCGAATGATTTATTAAATAAAGGACCAGAAAAATGGACAGAAGAAACGATGAAGCAGAAACGCTATTTTATTACGGATACTTTGGATGACTTCATTGGTGCAACAAAGAGAGAAGAAGAATTGTTCATCGCAAATTTATTAGCTGATTTAGTACATGAATATGTTTTAAGGGTAAATGGTCAATGGCTTGGAAATTCAAAATGGTTTATTAGAGTATTAAAAAGATATGACGAACAATATGCAGACCAATTTGTAGCAGTTTTTGATCATTTTTATAAAACAGGAGATAAAAATGAATTAATTAGTTTTATAGAAAATACGTTAGAGCAGTATGGAGGAAGAGTTTTTGAAGGGTTTTCTATCGGGAAATGAAAAGGGGATATCAAAATGAATGTACCATTCGTTCAATTAAGAGAATTGACACAAGACGATGTAGAAGATCGATATCAATGGTCATTAGATACAGAAGTAACAAAACATTTAGTTGTACCAGATCAATATCCACCGTTCACTCGTGGCGATACGAGAAGGTGGATTGAAACATGCATAAGTCGAGCGAATGGTTATGAACAACGAGCTATCGCTACAAAGGAAGGTATACACATTGGATGGGTAAACCTAAAAAACTTTGATAATACAAATAAAAATGCTGAACTAGGGATTGCAATTGGAAATAAAGAATATTGGGGTAAAGGATATGGAATAGCAGCCCTATACAGTATGTTACAAATCGGTTTTTCTGAATTCAAATTAGAAAAAATTTGGCTACGAGTAGACGAAGATAATTTACAAGCTAGAAAGAGTTATGAAAAAGTAGGATTTGTTTGTGAAGGAATAATGAGAAATGATCGGTTACGTAAAGGGAAGTTCATTCATCGTTATCGCTATAGTATGTTAAGAGAAGAATACCAATCTTTAAATAGTAGCTTATAAAAATATTATGTTAACTTAAAGGGGCAGGATAAATATGATTCGATTACTTACGAAAGAAGATGCGGAAAAATATTGGGACTTACGTTTACAAGCTTTACAAGTAAATCCAGAGGCATTTGTAACAACGTATGAAGAGGCGATTCGCCAGGAAAATCCTATTAAGAGAGTGGAAAGTAATTTAACAGCTACTACTAGTTGTACATTTGGTGCATTTAATGAAGAAAATCATTTAGTTGGAGTTGTCACTTTACTAACAGAAGAGAGAGAGGCGTATAAACATAAAGGTCATATCGTTGCGATGTATGTAGATGCACAAAACAGGCGGAACGGATTGGCACGTGAGTTAATAACAAATGCCATTCAAAGAGCGCGAGATATAAAACTAGAGCAATTGAACTTAGGTGTTGTATCCACAAACGAACCAGCAAAAAAATTATACGGATCAATGGGCTTTAAAACTTATGGAATTGAAAAGAGAGCTTTAAAAATGAATGGTGTGTATAGTGATGATGAAAATATGGTGTTGTTTCTTTAAAGAATACATATATAATAAGAATTGCGAATTTTAATTATATTCATTTTGTTGTATCGTATAACAAGAAACTAAACAAGGGGTTTTAAAATGAAAGCTATTGTAATAGGGATATTGGCATCATTTTTCTTTGCCTTTACCTTTGTGTTAAACCGGTCGATGGACTTAGGGGGCGGGAGTTGGATTTGGAGTGCATCACTACGGTATTACTTTATGGTTCCAATGCTATTACTTATTGTCATGTATAGGGGGAATTTAAAACAACTCTTGCAATATATGAAAAACAATCCGAAAGAGTGGTTGTTATGGAGTATTGTAGGGTTTGGTCTCTTTTATGCACCGCTTAGTTTCGCGGGTGCGTTTGGACCGGGGTGGCTTGTCGCTTCGACTTGGCAAATTACAATAGTTGCAGGGATTTTGTTAACACCATTTTTTGCGGTAGACCCATTACATAAAAAAATTCCAATGAAAGAATTAGTAATGTCAGGCATTATTTTATTCGGTGTTGTTCTTATGCAAGTAGAACACGCTTCTTCTTTAGGGATTCGTGAAACCATTTTATGTGTGGTTCCTGTACTCATTGCTGCGTTTGCATATCCACTTGGAAATAGAAAAATGATGCAAGTATGTAAGGGCGAATTAGATGTCTTCCAACGAGTTCTCGGTATGACATTAGCAAGTTTACCATTTTGGTTTTTACTATCTGGTTATGAAGTATCAACAGGCGGACTACCGTCAAGTAGTCAAGTTTTCCAATGTTTTATTGTAGCAGTTAGTTCAGGGTTAATCGCAACGGTATTATTCTTCTTTGCGACAGATCTTGTAAAAGATGATCCGCAAAAATTAGCAACAGTCGAGGCGACACAGTCTGGTGAAGTTTTATTTGTATTAGTAGGAGAGCTGATCTGGTTATCGGCTCCAATTCCGTCTTCTTTATCGTGGGTTGGAATGAGTCTTGTAATTGTCGGAATGATACTTCATAGTTATGTAGCTGTAGTTGTGAAAAAAGAAGAGAAAATAACGGCGTAATGAGATTAGCTCTTTTTCAATAAAGAGCTAATCTTTTTTCATGAGAAAGGATGGAGATAGGATGTTACAACGTGTTGAGCATTTAGAAATAGATCCCATTAAAAAAGTATTAAAGCATGCGACCGGTCCGAGTGAAGCAAGCTTATTTAAAGCAGTTTCAATGTATAAAAATAATCAGGCAGTGCTATATAAATATGGGAATAAGGGTTGCATAGGTATAGTGCTAATTCATACAAATAGAGCGAGAATGTGTCACATAGCTGTTGATGAAAAATATCGCAATCAAGGAATTGCACTTCAAATGATTAAAGAAATAATTAGGGAATATGAGTTAACATATATTGAGGCTGAGACAGATACAGAGGCAGTCGGATTTTATAAAAAGTGTAAGTTTAAGATTAAAAGTCTAGGAGAAAAACATCCAGGGGTGGAAAGATTTCATTGCTATCTCGAGAATGAACAGCTGAAAAGTATGTGAAATATGTAATTTTACATATTTAGTTTAGTTTGAAAAAAATGATATTTACAGTATATAATAAAGATAATTGGAAAAATATAGATAAACAGAAATTAGGTGCATAACACATGAGAATGGATAAAAGCAAATTTGTGAAAATTGCAGCTTCAATAGGAGTGTCATCTTTTTTATTAACAGGATGTGCTGATAATGATGAAGAGAGTGCACAAAAAGAAAGTAGTGCGGTAAAAACAGATGGTACGAAGCAAGAAAGCGAACAAGAAAAATTAAATTGTGATGATAAAGCGCCAACGACAGGAAATATAGAAAAAGAAGAATTATGTAGAGATAATAATTCACCCGCTTCATTTAATAATGAGAGTTCCCATTTGCCAATACTTCCGTTCGTTGCTGGATATTTATTAGCAAGTAAGACGTCGAATATGTATAATACTGCGAAACCAAATCTTACAAAGAAACCATATGCAAATAATATTATCCCATACCGTGAAAAGGATGAGCGAAGAAGTGGTGGCGGTGGGTATTACGGTGGCACTAGTAGTAATAATGATTCTTCAAAGAAAGTGGATTTGAATAAGCAACAGCCGAACAGTTCAACTAAAGTGACGCCAGATTCAAATACGTCAAAATCATCTACTACACAAACGCCAAAAGTGAATTCTGGTTCAAATGGAATTGGAAACGCAAAAGCACCAGCTGGATCCTAATTTGAAAGGATAATGGAGAAATGTATACAGAAAAAGAACAGGAAGAGTATATGAAAATCTGGTTTTCTCTTGCAGAAGAGGCTGGTAGAAATGGATTTACATGGCCGAGTTTGTTAGAGAGTGAAGAATGGAATCAATATATGGCAACTAGTATGTATCGTATGCCAGTACGTACATATACTGCAATTTCTAAAGCGACAGAAGAAATTATGTATGTGTTATATAAAACATATCAATACATTACAAATACACCAGCACAATTTCAAAAACTTGGTTTTCCACCAGAGACGTGGGAAATTGCAAGAATGAAACATACTGGTTTATTTTCATATTTTACAAGGCTTGATTTCATCGTAAATCATGATGATATTAAATTAATTGAAGTAAATTGCGATACTCCGACAGGTTATTTAGAACCATCTGTCGCTAATGAAGTATTGTGTCGATATCACGATGTGAATCATCCGAATCATATTGAAGAACACATCGTTCAAGCTTGGGAACAAATTAAACATGATTACAAAATAAGTCCTGACGAAACGATTTATTTTACAAGCTACGATTGGCATGATGAAGATCATCAAACCGTTCAGTTTTTACGAAGTTATTGTTTACAGCAACAAACCGATTATGTAGGAATACAAGATATCGTTGTTGCAGATGATGGAATATACACCCCGGCAGGCGATAAAATTAAATACTTATATCGTTTATATCCAATTGAATATTTAGTTTCAGATACTGATAAAAATGGTAAAAGAATCGGTCTGCAATTTTTAAATCATATCGCACAAGGAAAGGTGCAAATTATTAACCCACCGGCTGCTTTTGTTATGCAAAATAAAGGTATGCTCGCATTAATTTGGCAACTTTATGAAGATGAAGTTTTCTTTGAAAAAGAAGAGCGAGAGATTATTAAGAAATACTTCCTTCCAACGTATTTCACAAATAAACGATTCTTAGAAAGAAAAGAATCATATGTTTCAAAACCGTTATTTGGTCGCGAAGGCGGCGGAGTATCTATTTATGACAATGATGAACTATTGGCTGAAGATCAAACAGAGTATTATTTTGAACAACGAAAAATATATCAGCAATATGTAGACATGCCTGACTATACAATTGATACGTGGGATGGACCATATACTGGTAAACTACTTATCGGTTCTCATTGTATTAGCGGAAGAGCCGCTGGACTGTTTTTACGAGTAGGTGAAAGAATAACAGGGAATTTATCGATGTTTACTGGAGTTACGATTGAAGGGTAGCAACATTTGAATTAAAAGGTAATTAACAAAGAGCGCATCATTTGTGATGGGCTCTTTCATATGAGTATAAAGCTTGAATTAAGAGTGCTAGAGTGATCATTGCTTTGATGTAACGCTTTCATTTTGTTTCATTTCAAAAATTTTCATACCATCTTCATCTACAATTTTAATAGAATCTCTAAGTTTAGGCACACCGATATACATAACAGGGTTTTTTATCTTTTCCTTTGTTTTTTTCAATACGTAAGACGATAACTGATGTATCTTTTTCGTCTGTAACTTCTTTTACTGTAATTTTATCGTTTTTATACTTTTCTCCAAATGCTAAATATACCATCCTTTTTCCTTCACTAATGCTATCGTTTGAGTAATGAATCATAGTTGGATCTTCCTGTGCCTTTTCATATAAGTTTGAAGGGCCATATCCACCTTCGTTATATCTAGATTTTTCTAACACCCAAAAATCTTCATATTCATTATTAGAAAAAGTACAGCCACTTAAGCTAATAATCCCTAATATGAAAAGGGGTAATATAATTTTCTTCATTGTGTGCACCTTCCTTTATTAATTTTAAATAAATACACCATAATTTAACTGTTTCCGATATGATAAGAACGATAGGTCTATAGTAATCTGTATGATTATGTTAAAAATTAAGAAAAATATGATAATATATGTATGTATTAGTTTAAAGCAAAATGGGGGAACAATCGTGAAAATGAATGACATAGTGGCGAATACACAATTTCCAAATACAATCGAAACAATTACAAATGATTTAAAAGCATTAGGGATAGAAAAGGGAATGACAGTTATTGTACATTCTTCATTAAGTTCAATCGGTTGGATATCAGGCGGTGCAGTTGCCGTAGTAGAAGCGTTAATGAAAGTTGTTACAGAAGAAGGAACGATAATTATGCCGACGCAATCTTCGGATTTATCCGATCCAAAACATTGGTCAAGACCACCTGTACCAGAAGAATGGTGGCAAATTATTCGGGATAACGTCCCAGCATTTGATCCACGTATAACACCAACAAGGGCAATGGGAGAAGTAGTTGAATGTTTTCGTACATATCCGAATGTATTGCGCAGTAATCATCCACTCAGTAGTTTTGCAGCATGGGGGCAACACGCAGAAGAAATTACAGCGAATCATTCACTTTCCATAAGTTTTGGTGAAGAATCGCCATTACGAAAAATATACGATTTAGATGGATACATATTATTACTTGGTGTTGGTTATGACTCTAATACGTCTATACATTTATCTGAGGTACGTACAGGTGCACGCGAGTTAATAAAGGTAGGAGCACCTATTATAGAAGAAGGTGTAAGAGTATGGAAAGAATTCGTTGAAATGGATTACGATTCTGATACGTTTGTAGAAATCGGAGTTGAATATGAGCTTAAAGGAACAGTTACGCGTGGGAAGATAGGGAATGCGACGTGCCGTTTTATGAGGCAGCGTGATGCAGTTGACTTTGGAACAGAGTGGTTTCGTGCGAAAAATCAGTAAGGGATGGTTATTATGCAGGAGAAAAAAGTATTAATTACGAGCGGCGGCTGCCTAGAAAAATGGGATCAAGTACGTGGACATACAAATTTAGCAAAAGGTACGATTGGAAGAATTATTGCGGAAGAGCTAATGACAAAGGGCGCACATGTAATATATTTGCATGGCTATTTCGCTGAGAAGCCAATGGATGTAAATAACCAATTAGAATTGCACCCATTTGAGGGGATTATTGATTTACAAGATAAGATGAAAAGTATTATTACACATGAAAAAGTAGATGCAGTTATTATGGCTGCTGCTGGCTCAGATTGGGTTGTCGAAAAGATTTGTGATCAAGATGGAAATATTCTTAATATGAACGGAAAGATTTCAAGTGACATCGCTCCAATTATTCATTTTCAAAAAGCGCCAAAAGTATTAAAACAAGTAAAGAGTTGGGATCCAGAAACGATACTCGTTGGCTTTAAACTTGAAAGTGACGTAAATGAAGCAGAACTTATTGAAAGAGCAAGCAAAAGAATGGAGGGTGCAAAAGCGAGTGTAATGATAGCGAACTCACCGCATTCTTTATATTCTCGCGGTGCTGTGCATCACGTTATTGGACAAGACGGTAATGTGAAGTTATGTAATGGGAAAGATGAAACTGCAAAAGAAATTGTCAATATGTTAGAGCATTTATGTAATCGTATCACTACTATGTAGATTTAAGCTTTTAGAAAGAGATGCAGTCGCATAGTATATAATGGAGTTAATATTAAATTAGTGGGGGAACGTATCCCTCACTAATTATTAAATTGAATCAAATCAATGAAATAGGCCATTAGCTGCTCGTAAATGTGTAATACATGATATATGCATAATGAACATTTTTTGAGGAGTGGATTGTATGGAACATTTATTAAAGCAAGCTATTAAACTTAGAAATGAAAAGAAATATGCGCAGTCTAGAGAGATACTTATAGGATTAACAAACTTTACGAGGGATGCAGAAGTACTATATCAATGTGCTTGGATACATGATGTAATGGGTCTTGAAACGGAGGCGGTTCCGTATTATGAACAGGCAATTGCGAACGGACTTGATGGTGAATCCCTTTGCGGTGCGTATATCGGTCTTGGCAGTACGTATCGTTGTATAGGGGAATATGATAAAGCGATTACTTTATTAGAAGCAGGGATAAAGAAGTTCCCGGAAAATGACGTGATGAAAGTGTTTTTATCATTAGCAAAATATAACGTAAACGAACATGAAGAAGCGATGAAATTACTGTTAGAGACAGTTGTGAAAGTAGATGAGATAAAAGAATTTGAACGTGCTATTTCATTTTATAAAGACCATTTAAATGAGGTTTTTGAATAGAGGAGAGAAGGAATGAATCCATCAATTTCAAGAAGGAAAAAAGGCATTTGGATTGGACTCGTATCTTTAATTATGTTATCAAACTATTTATTGTATGCCCTGCCAATAGTGCCAGCTGCCCCGAAAGAAGTAGTCCTCGGTTCATTATTAGATTTTATGTTTGTAATTCCAGTCATCACATATTTCTTTATTATACGGAAAAGATATTCGTTAACGTATATGTTTCCTGTAGTTATAGCTGGATATGTATTCGCAAGATTTATAATTCCTAGTGATTATTTACAAGCTTTTTCATTTGTTTCGTATGTAATAGTTGCTGGAGAAATTGTGTTCGTATGTTTTGAACTGTTTCTTATATATAAAATTATAAGAGTACTTCCTAAAATAATAAAACGATATAAAGAATATAGAAGTGAGTATTCTTCATTTTCTTATGCGATTGATGCAGCGTTTGATGCTACTATGAAAAGAAGTAAGGCTGTAAGTATCATTCTTACTGAGTGTAAATTAATCTATTATGCATTTTTATCGTGGCGTGAAAAAGTACCAGATGGTGAATGTACATATTCCTATCACAAAAAGACCGGCGCTATAGGTGTTTATATTATGATTATTCACGCAACAGTAATTGAAAGTATCGGTTTTCACTATTTACTTCATCAATGGAATCCAGTAATAGCTTGGATTTTACTCATACTAAACGTATATGCGATGATTTATTTTTTAGCTGAAATACAAGTGATGCGTAAAAATCCAATTGTCGTAACAGAAGAACAAGTTATCATTCAAATTGGATTAGGAAAGAAAGTTGTATTGTCATTTACACAAATTGATAATATTGCATTCTACAAGGGGGAATCCCTAACAGCAAAAGAAGAAAAAGAGGTGCTGGATGCAACTGTTATGGAGTTCATAAAAGAACCTCCTACTTTTGAAATAACGCTAAAAGAGCCAGTGAAAGTGCAGTTGTTGTATGGATTTACTAAAACAGTAAGTCGTGTTCACTTAAATGTTGATGAGAAACGAAAATTTTATGATGCGGTTACTGAAAGGCTAAAACATATGAATGGTGGATAGTGAAAAACTCCTTCTAAATAAGAAGGAGTTTTATTGTGTAATTGTAGACCGTACACTTCTTTATCGCTATATAAACGGATATAATTAAGACTAGAAATAGCATAAGGGGAAACAAAAAAATGAATAAATTACGAACACCTAAAAGTGAAATTATAGAAAGAAAAATCCGATATGACTCGACAATAGTAGATCACAATTGCTTAATACTTGAAAAGAAATCGCAAAGTATCGTGTTATTTTATGAGGTTCAGTATTCATTTACGATGAATACAAATGATTCGAGTTTAACAATCCCAAAAGGAAGTTACACCATTGCATACTACTGGGAAAATCGTCCGTACAATTTATACATATGGAGAGATAAGAACGGAATGTATTTAGGCGCTTATTTTAATGTTGTAAAAAATACGCAAATAACAGACGAACTAGTGTCATTTGAAGACTTAATTATTGATATTATGGTAATGCCAAGTGGAGAATGTTTTATTTTAGATGAGGATGAGTTACCTGAGCCCTTAGAGAGTTTTGAAGGTGGCTATGTGGATGAAGCTCTTTATGTATTAAAGGAAATAATTCAAAAGTCGCTTCCTCAAATGATTGTAGAGACAGAAATGGTGCGGCTAAAATAAAGTTTAATCGATTTGAAAAGAGAATACGTGTTTAATGAAAATGAGTAGTCTCAAGTTATATGATCTAACTTTTTTGATAAATCTAAGGTTAGAAGCATATTTCTTGGGATTACTCTTTTTTTGTAGGAATTTTGTTGCTTAGTTTCTAAATTGATTTTTAAATTTATCAAATAAGATTGACTGAATCAAGTTCAGTCGTTTATGATTGAATCAGATTCAGTCGTGGTAAAAAACATAGTAGGAGATGACGTATGAAAAGAATATCAAAAGAACCCGATATAAGACGCCAAGAGTTAATGGATATTGGTTTTGAACTATATATGAAAAATGGTATGGGAGGATTTAGCATAAAAGATGTTGTTAGTCGGGCTGGTGTAGCAACAGGGTTGTTTTACTATTACTTTAAATCTAAAGAAGATTTTGTTGATGAGACTTTAAATAGCTTCATTGTGAAAAATATGGAGTTAATTGAAGAAATACTTATTTCAAATGAACGGTCTGTAATGCAGAAGATGAAAGATTCTCTAGATATATTTTGGACATTTATTGAAAAATTAGCACCCTATAAAAATGTGAGTTCGTTTCAGACGGAACAACATTTTCAACTGGAACAGAAATTATTCACACGAATTCAACCATTAATTCGACAAGTAATTGAAGAAGGAGTGAAAACGGGGATTTTTTATACTGACAACTCCTCATTAGCTTCTGGATTTATTTTATACGGTCTTAGCAGTATTGCTCATTCAGAAGTAAAGTTGAATCTAGATACGAAGCAAGAAATGGTTAATTTAGTATTAACTACACTACGATACGATCAAAAAGAAGGTGAATGTATATGAAGATTATTATCGATGGAAACAATATTTCGCAAGAGCAACTTACAAAATGGAAAAGAGAACGTATTAAAAAAGCATTAAATACATTAGGACATAAAGGGCCTGAAATAAATGATACAGACGTCATGATAAAAAAGCTAACGGAAGTAAAGTTGAAATATTCATATAATGAAATGTATGATAAACTGAAATCAAAACTTAGATTAAGTGGAATAGGTATGCGTATCTGTACTGTTTTATCTGGTGATAGACGAAAATTTTCAAAAACAAGCATCTATTTAGATGGGATTACAGCAGAAGAAGCTATAAATGGAATTGATAGTTTTATGCTTGAACAATCACGTGAAAATAATCAAGTGAATTTATCGGCTTGTCCTGATCACTATGTACTAAGCCCCTTTGGGGAAAATGAATTAGAGGTTATCGAAACTACAGGTAATTCTCCGTTCCCAGTTCAATTTTTCATTGTTTTTGGTGACGAAACGGGATTGAAAACACCTAGAGATAAGTCTTACCAATACCAATCAACAGGTGTTGCACGTATGAAAGATGGTACTATTATTGGTGGAGTTCGGCATCAATTTAAAGATATTGATACTGGGATAGAAGTAAGTCTAGTTGTTGAGTTCCCAGCACTTTGTCCTAATAGTCTTATTAAATCACATCAAATGCATTTAGCATGTGAGTTTTCTTATTGGTTACAGCGGATTAAGGACCATAAAAAATAGTAAGTGAAAAATACCTTTCAAATAAAGAAATATACAATTTTTATGAATATAAATCGAACTGTATTTCAAACAAACAGTAACGATGTTCAAACGAATCATATGTGTCTTTAAATAAAGACTAGTTAACTTATAGGAAATGTTTTTATAATATGTAGTTAATTCTATAACGTATCGCTGATTGGAAAAACCGAATCCATTCATTTATATGAATCAGTTCAAGGAGGGGGAAGAAGTGGCAGAACTGTTATTCCCTTTATTAAAAGACGAGAAGCAACAAGAAAATAAAATCGTTGGTGAAATGATAGCTGATGCATATGCTTTAAAAAAATAGTGAGAAATAAAAAACTCGCAAGTTTTTAAGCTTGCGGGTTTTCATCGTAAACAATTAATAAATATGATAAAATTAAGAGGTAACTTATGGTACGGTTGGTTGTTCAATTATCACTTCTCCGAGTAGGAGGGGGGTGATAATAAGTGAGTGAAATTGCGTTGTTATTGCAAGGTGGACTGTTTCTCATTGCATTGTTAACGTTTATTGTCGTCTTAATTGACAAGCTCAAAAAATAACAACCCACCTATGCCTATAGAAAGTGGGTTGTTGTGTTTGTACGAAACAAATAGGATAAATGAACAATCCAATCTGCTAAGTTACGTGGACTAGTGTGTAGCCGCACACTAGTCTTTTTTATTTATATACAGGTTTTAATTGTTTTATGTGATTGTATTGTTCTTTTCACACTCATTATAACACAGTGTCTTTTCATGAAGAAAGGAGACCGTATGTTCCTATATGGATTAAATAGAACGTGTAGTTTCTTTAAATAGCCCATCCATATACTGTTTTAAACTTTCCACAAAAAATCCTTTTTTGTCTACATTATTTACGCCGACAATTGGTGATGGAAGATTGTATCTTTTTTCTGATAAATGAACAACAACATCAAAAATATCAAATAGGCGAATGAAGCAGAATAGACCGTCTTTATCACTAAGTAAAATAAAGTAATGGTTTTCGCTCGTTGTATTTAATGTATTCCATAAAGAGCTTTTGCTTAAGTCACGAACGATACTCTTTTCCTTTAATTCCATGAAATCGGCATTTAATAGAATGGTAGAAATATCAATCGCATCTGGATCGTCAAAGTAGCCATCAATTGTTTGTACAGCAAAAGTATAAGCCATTTTTAATACACTCATTTTATATTTACGGTTATCTAAAAGCAATTCACGTTGAATAGAACTAGCTACTTTTGTTACGCGCTCTTCTTTCCAAATTTCATTATGTAATGAAATATCGTGCTTTTTACATAGTTTCATAATTAATGCATTGGAATAAAGTATCTCATCACTTACTTCGACTACATCTGTCTCAGCGGCTGCTAGCTCCTCACCATGTTCATTCGTATAGAGAGGGGAATCGATTTGTTTTTTCATTTGCTCAATCTTATATTGACTTAATTTATGTCTAATTAAAGGACGATCAATATTTGTTGTCATATGTTCATGACATGAATCACAAATTGAATTTATGAAATAATATCCACATAATATCTCTGGAATGACATATTGTTCACTGAGTTCTTTCGTATCTTTTCTGCAAATGATGCATTGTGTCATATTTATCACCTTTACCTGCAAATTTGTCTGTAATCTCATTGTAGTGTATTTAATGGGATTTTGGAATATTGTAAAGGAAAATATTATGTGAAATCTAAGTTTAATTTGGTACAATGAAGAGAAGTGCTAGTTTAAAGGAGGACGTTTTTTTGAAATCGAAAGTGCACTTTTGGACATTAGAAGTGCTGATGGTTGTAGGAATTATATTTATTTGCACAAAAATATCGTTTCTATTTCAACCGATTGGTATCTTCATATCAACATTATTTTTCCCAATTTTAATCGCGTTATTTTTATACTTCATATTTAACCCATTGTTAGTCTTTTTGGAGAATAAAAAAGTACCTAGAGGTTTAGCGATTTTACTACTGTATCTTTTTATCATCACATTAACTGGAGTTGCTATTGGAGTAGTTGTTCCAACCATCTCACAACAGTTAATGGATTTAGTAAAAAATATGCCGACTTACATAAAAGAGGGAAAAGTATACATACAAGATCTATCCCATCATAGATTATTTGAATGGCTATCTACACAAAACTACGTTTCCATTGAGACAATTGAGAAAAATGCAATTGAATACTTAAAGGAAATACCAAACACACTTACGTCGAGTGCAACGGCTTTATTTGGTATTATCACGAACGTGGCGTTAGTTATCTTTACAGTACCGTTCATTTTATTTTATATGTTTAAAGATGGACATGCATTTCCAGGAAAAGCTGTTAGTGTATTACCAGAGTCTTACCGTGAAGAAGGACTTCGTATCATAAAGGAAACGAACGAAACATTATCTGCATATATTCAAGGTCAAGCGCTCGTTTGTATGTTTATTGGTGCCTTTACATTTACTGGTTATTTAATCATCGGTTTACCGTATGCTTTCGTTTTAGGAATTATCGCAGCATTTACAAATATAATTCCGAACTTAGGTCCATTTATCGGAGCAGCACCAGCTGTCATTATAGGTCTGTTCGTATCTCCGATGCAAGCTCTGTACGTAATTATTATAGTAACAATCGTACAACAGTTTGAAAGTAACATCATTTCACCGCGTATTATGAGTTCAAAATTAAATATCCATCCGTTGACAATTATCATCCTTATTTTAGGGGTAGGTAATTTCGCGGGAATTATCGGAATGATTTTAGCAGTACCAGCTTATGCGGTAACAAAAACAGTTGTTTCGAACTTAGTGAGATTGTTTAAGACGAAACGAAGTAAACGGAAATAGAATATGTTGAGAAAGATACACCGCTTAATAAAAAGGGGTGTATCTTTTATTTTTTAGTGTATGAAATACTTATTATTGTATATTTTTTACACATCAAATCAGGCGGTGAATTTTTGTTAAATGAACTATGTGGAATCCCTCTGAACTATCCAAATCATTTCTTTACACCGCGTTATTAACATCATAATCGACTCCTTTCATTTCTAATATAAGTTCAAACAATTATAGGTGAGTGTAGTACTTGCTTCTACGATCACGAATTTCATCTATAATCTTTTTATACTGTTCCTCTTGTTTTACTTCATTTGCAGATATAGTTTCTTTTTGAATCGTAATGGTTAAAAAGAAAAGGTGAAACTTCATACATGAATTCCTCCTTTCGAATAGGAATTACAGGTGACTACAATAATGACTTTGTCGTTCTTTTACGTTGTACATAGCCTGCTCAATTTGTCGGTCATGAAGCATATCAGACTCAGACAGTTTGTTTTTTTGAATGGTAATTGTTAAAAATAATACTCTGAATTTCATTGGATATTACCCCTTTATAATTTATTTAGTAAAGACGATTGTAATAAGAGGACTGACGCTCTTTCACATCATCCATAATATTTTTAATTTGTTGTTCACGAGAAATTTCATCTCTTGAAAGTTTACGCTTTTGAATGGTAATCGTTAAAAAGAAAGCTTTAAATTTCATTAGGATATTACCCCTTTATAATGTATTTAGTAAAGACGATTGTAATAAGAGGACTGGCGCTCTTTCACATCATCCATAATGTTTTTTATTTGTTGTTCACGAGAAATTTCATCTTTTGAAAGTTTGTGTTTTTGAATGGTAATCGTTAAAAAGAAAGCTTTAAATTTCATTAGGAAATTACCCCTTTATAATTTATTTAGTAAAGGCGATTGTAATAAGAGGACTGACGCTCTTTTACTTCGTCCATAATAATTTTAATTTGTTGTTCACGTAAGATTTCAGCTTTTGAAGATTTACGTTTTTGAATGGTGATAGTTAAAAAGAAAGCTTTGAATTTCATTAGGATATTGCCCCTTTAAAAAAAATTTAATACATTTGTGTATAATACGAACTTTTAATGTCCGTTATTTTATCCATAGTTTGTTTTAATTGTTGTTTACGAAAGATTTCAGCTTCAGATAACGTTTTTTTCTGAAGTGCTGTCGTAAAAAAGAAAATATGAAAAGTCATGGACGAATTCCTCCTTTCGAAAAGGAATTACAGGTGATCGCAATAAAGCACTTGGCGCTCCTTAACATCATTCATAGCTTTTGTAATTTGCTCATTATGAAGAATTTCAGCTTTGGAAAGTGTATTTCTTTGAATCGTAATACTTAAAAACAATACGCTAATAGTCATCGAATGTTGCTCCTTTCTTTAAAAAATAATGTATGAGACTAAAAAATCGCACAAAAAAGCCACAGGAAGATATCTTTTTCCTATGGCTGGGCGTGAAAAAGCCACAGGAAAGTATACGACCTCCTGTGGCGAATTTATGAATTAAAAGAAATAAAGTACGATTTTTAATTCTCCATTAGGGTGGTCGAATTCATATTTAATTGTCCGAAAAACACAGATGCAGTTAACGCTAAAGTTAAAGCATGTAATTGTAATTTCATCATTTCCTTCGACCTCCTTTTAGAATATTTTTCTTACGTTAGTAATTATATACAATTAATGGATAATTGTAAACATAAAAAGTGAAAATTTTTAATTTTGATTAAAATGCGTATATTTAAAAGGGCTTTTTAAAGGATACATTGTATGGATTGGATAATAAATAGAACGTGGGGGTGTCTAATGAAGTATATGAATAGAATAGCAGGTGTTATGCTAACAATTTTATTAGTTGTTACTGCTTGTTCTAATGGGGAGCAAATAAAAGAAATATCACATATTGAACCTGGGGCTTTTAAAAAATATACGGGGACATACGTTGGAAATAATTCCGACGTTATTGCGATTGTTACAAACTTACCTGGTGGTGAAACAGTTCAAAGTATAAATTTGAAAAATGAGAAGATCGCGGTGAAATACGGTGAGAAAAAGAACGGTAACTTAACAGAAGATATCATTGAGACGTATTGGTTTGACGAAAAGGATACGATGAAAAAGAACTTTCTCTTTAATGCTATTTATCTTGCAGTTTTAGTACCGAATGCGAAAGGGTATGAGTTTCGGGTTGAAAATCAAAGTTTTGCATTAAAAAGAGAAGAACTTTTACCCATACTGTATAAAGAATTTAATGATTTACCAAAGGATAATCTTATATGGAATAAGGGAATCGTAATGAATTTCTTTTACGGTAATCAAGAAAAAATAGAAAAGCTAGTTAATAATAAAGATTTTCGAAAGCAATTTTTTAATGAACATCCTGTGCGGGAATCTAAGTGATATGGAGGAAGATATGGTTATTTAACGATTGAAAATACGGACATTTTTTAAAGAGAGTCATTCAGTATCGAATGATTCTTTTTTTTTGATGAAAATTATGGAAAAAAATATAACATTGTGCTATGGTTAATTACATAAGTAATGAACCTATGAACCTAAGGTGGTGAAATCGTGAAACCTACTCTAGAACAAAATAAGTTAATATACATACAAATTGCAGAAACAATTGAATCTGATATTTTAAAAGACATATTACTTGAAGAAGGACAAGTCCCGTCGACAAATCAATTTGCGAAGATGTTACAAATTAATCCGGCTACAGCTGCAAAAGGAGTAAATCTACTAGTAGATGAGGGGATCTTATATAAAAAGAGAGGGATCGGGATGTTTGTTACAAAGGGAGCAAAAGAAGTCGTACTAAAAAAAAGACAAAATACTTTTATGACTGAGTATTTACCTAAAGTGTGGGAAGAAGCAAAAGTACTAGAAATATCAAAAGACGAATTGATGGACATGATACACAAAATTACGAAGGAGGGGAAAGAGGGATGATTGCACTTGAAACGAAAAACTTGTCTAAAAAATATAAAAAGAAATTAGCTGTTAACGAAGTAACTATTTCATTGGAAGAGCATAAAATATATGGTTTGCTTGGAAGAAACGGAGCGGGGAAAACAACTTTATTAAACATACTCGCAGGTCAGATTATTTCAAGTAGTGGAAGCGTATCTGTATTTGGTGAAAATGTATTTGAAAATAGTAAAGCGATGCGAAATATTTGTTTCGTAAAGGTGAAAGAAAACATTAATTTAAGTAGTAAGGTAAAAGATGTTTTTTATTTGTGTAACATGTTTTATGAAAATTGGGATCAAGAATATGCTGAGGAACTTATTAAAAAATTTCAATTGAATGCAAAAGAAAAATATTATGATTTATCCCATGGTATGCAAACAATTGTTGGTATTATTAAAGGTTTAGCTAGTAGAGCACCAATTACTATTTTTGATGAGCCGACTACCGGTTTAGATGCAGCACATCGAGAGTTGTTTTACGAATTATTATTGGAAGATTATAGTGAATATCCACGAACAATCATCTTATCAACACATTTAGTTGAGGAAGTGTCCCATGTTATAGAAAATGTAATCATATTAAAAGAAGGATCGTTAGCTGTTCAATCCTCTGTGGAAGATTTTTTAGAAAAAGGACACATAATATCAGGACATAAAGATAAAGTGACAAATTTTTTAATGGGGAAAAATGTTGTAAAACAAGAGTTGTATGGGAATAAAGAGATTTCTGCGATATGGGGAGATCTTTCTGCTAGAGATTATGAGCTAATAGAAACTGAAGGGTTAGAAATAGGCAGAGTAACACTGCAAAAACTATTTATTTATCTAACAGATAATGAGGTGAAATGAAAATGCTTTTAAAACAATTAAAGTTACATATGAAATTTCATTATAAGGCTATTCTTATCTTTTGGTGTGTGGCATTATTTATAAAATGGACAACAACTGCAACTGATATAAAGGGACTAAAGGTAGCATTTTTACATGATATCTTCAATAATTCATCTATTGCAATTGCAATATTTATTGTGGCAAGTGTTTTTCTTGTTCAAGATGACATATTTCGTACAGTTGTCTCATTTGGCGTTACTAGATTACAATTCTTTATTGGTTCAGTATGTTTTATCATATTACAATCAGTAATTTTTTCATTTCTACAAGTTTTGCTTTTACAAGGTACATTTTATGAAACGAAACATATAAATTTAGGAGCACATACAATTGAACAATTCTTTGCACAGTTCGTGTTCTATCTATTATTAGCTAGCTTATTTCAATTAACAACTATTTTTCAGAAAAGATTTAATTGGATAGGCTTTGCTTTTAGTGTGATTTTTTTCTTGGGGTTGACGAGTACAATTTATGGTAAGGTAGGTTTGAAAGAATTGGTATTTATTGATAGTAAATCGTTACTTGATATACCCAATTTTATATCAATTTCGATAGTGCTTATTTTAATATACTTTATAATTAGCGCTCTATTTATTCGTAAAGTTTCTTTTGAGGATACGATTTAAGCACAAATACTTTAAGAGAGAAGGAAGACTGTATGGGAGATACTTCTTCACTAATAACCGTCTTTTTATGCGTGGCACTGCTAATTTTTTGGCGACGATATCGTTCTATGTATAAGCCGATAAAGGGAACGGGAAAACGTATTTTGTGGCCATTACTATTTTTAACACCGGGTATTTTATTGTTTTTTGGTCCAGTACATCCAGCTATATTACAAGTGACTATAGCAGCATCCAGTGGGGTGATTTTCGCAATCCCACTTATATTTCTAACAAACTATGAGCGAAGAGAAGACGGAAACATTTATACGAAAAAAAGTGCTGCCTTTTTAATTACTTTTATCGGAATTGTTATTTTAAGATATAGTTCAAGACAATATATCGTTGGCTTAGATCCGCAAATAATTGGTTTATTATTTTACGTCGTTGCGGTGTCTTATATTATTCCGTGGAGAATTGCTTGTTATATAAAATTCAGGAAAGTTTGGCGGGAAAATAATAATCATGCAATATGAAAACTTCTCATTTGAGAAGTTTTTTATTTTTCTATGTAAGTGAAATAACTTGTTGAAGTGCAAACTACCATGCAATATGATAAATATAAAAAATTGAGGAGAGTGGGGGATATAAAAATGCGTACAATTTTACTTTTTCTAACTAACATGTCTACTGATGAGATAGAAAGTATTAGAGAAATACACGATCCTTTATTTGGTTTAATTCCTCCCCACATAACAATTGTATTTCCTTTTGAAGGTAATATTTCAAATGATGAATTGAAATCACATATTTCGAATCTAGCAAAAGGGATAGGTACAATTGAGATTAAGTTTGCAAGTGGTGTAACTAGTATAGGAGGCTATTTATTTTTAGAAATTGAGCAAGGAAAAGAACAAATAGAAAAACTACATGATAAATTGTATACAGGCCCCTTATTACGATTTTTGAAAAGAGACATTCCATACATACCACATGTAACAGTTGGGAGAAAAGATAGCGCGGAGTTAGCGGCTGAAATAGCGAAGGATATTCCTAGTTTTCATGAGAAGTTAAATTGTGTAATTGATAGAATTAGTGTGGAACGAATTGGTGAGAATGGAGAATCAATTATTGAATTTGAAGTACCATTGCAAAAAAGCTGACAAAAGTCAGCTTTTTTATTTCATACCATGAAGTAAAGTACCAATCGCACCACTATAACCGCCGTCTTGTAAAAAGACAGGTATTTTGTTTTGATATTTTGTATAGCTACTTATAATATTTTGAAGATGTACGTTATTACATAGAGTAGAACCGATGTAAATGATATGGTCAATGTTTTTTGCTTCGGCGAATTGAAGGCTTAATGCTGTGACGACTTCACCGACAAGTCCTTGAACGGTAGCTAGTATATCTGAACTACTATAATTTGAGTCTGTAATGGTCGCTTTTCCGAAATTGCTAGCAGTTAAGTTATTATCAAGAGGGGAGAGAATCCCGCCATAAATATCTCCAACTGTAATATCTAGACTGTTTCTTGAACCAATTTTCGTAAGCGGAATCACGTCTTCAAAATGATCTATATTTGTTAATAGTTTTGAAAGACCCATAATAGTACCACCGCCAACTCCAGTTCCACCAGCGCGAACATATTGCTTGTCGTGAACATAGTGAATGGAAGTACCTGTACCGATATTTGTTAATACAAAGTTGTTTATAGCACGTTTTTCTTCTTTTAGTATGTATCGTACTCCTGCTAAAGTAGCTTCAAACTCGTTTAACTCTACTATTTTATATGAACTTGAAAGGAGTTGCTCTAACTGTGTAGCTTTACCACCTGTAATGCATAATTGTGTAATTGAATTATGATTTTGAAGCCATTCTTTAATTCTTTCTTGTTCAAATGAATAAAATTTTTCAAAACATAATTTTTTCTCTAGGTTAAAGTAAGCAATCTTTGTTAATGTTCCCCCAGCATCAATACCAACAACATTCCGCATTTTCCTACCCCTTACTATGTGATCTGTTTAATCAGCTTGATATATTAATAGCTTTTCAATGGTAACGATTGATTGACCGTTTACAGAGGCAATTCCTTTCCCAAGAACAAAACCTCGTCTGTTACGTGTTAATTCATAATGTAAGTCAAGTTTATCACCGGGATACGCATTTTCATGAAATTCCACCCCATCTAAAGAGGAGAGGAAACCAAGACCTTCAGATTCACCTGTACTTACAAAAGCACTAAGTTGAGCCAGTGCTTCTACAATTAGCATATGAGGCATATAGTTTTGATTTTCATTAATAAACCACTCGTTATTTGTGATCAGTTTGTATCCTGTAGCTGATTGAGATTCTTTAACGTTTGTAATTTTATCAATCATTAAAAATGGATAGCGATGGGGAAGAGTATCTTTAATATTCATATCGTACCTCCAGGAATAATAATACCCCTGCTAAAGTTAAGCAGGGGAGTTATTATTAATTCTTAACTAATTCTTCTATTTTTTCAATAGAGAAAATACCGCTATTTTTAATGTTTTCAACTACTTCTTGTAATACTACTTTATCTTGAACAAGTGCAATACGAACAAAACCTTCGCCATGAGGACCAAATGCATGGCCTGGTGTGACAACGACATTTGCACGATCCATAAGTGCATAAGCGAACTCTAGCGAAGTCCATCCTTTCGGAATTTCAGCCCAAACGAACATACTTCCAGCTGGTTTATCGACATTCCAACCGAATTTGCGGAATCCGTCCACTAAAGTATCTCTACGTTCTTGGTAAATTTCACGGTTTTTTTCGCAAAATGCAGCGCCGTGTCGTAATGCAGCGGATGCAGCTTTTTGAATTGGTAAAAACACACCGTAATCTGTATTAGACTTAAATTGCGTAAGCGCGCCGACAATTTCTTCGTTACCAATCATATAACCAATACGGCTACCAGCTAAACTATAACTTTTAGATAAAGAATTAATTTCAACGCCAACTTCTTTTGCACCAGGTACAGATAAGAAGCTAATTGGCTTTTGACCATCAAAATAAAATTCAGCATAAGCAAAATCATGGACAACGATAATATTATGTTTTTTCGCGAATGCGATTACCTCTTTAAAGAAATCTTCATGTGCCATTGCTGGAACTGGATTTCCTGGGAAGTTCAAAATCATCATCTTTGCTTTATTGGCGATTTCTTCAGGGATAACTTCCAAGTTAGGTAAGAAATCATTTTCTTTTTTTAATGGCATGTAGTAAGATGTTGCACCGGCCATTTGAATTCCTGTTTCATAAGCCGTATATCCAGGATCAGGAACTAATATAATATCTCCCGGATTTGCAAAAACCATCGGTAAATGAACGAGTCCGTCTTGTGAACCCATTAATAATAAAACTTCTTTATCGGCATTTAAAATAACGTTATGAGTGTTGTTGTAATATTCAGTTACAGCTTCGTGAAATTCTTGAATACCAGATAATGTATATCCGTAACTTTCTTTTGCACTTGCTGTATGTACCATTTCTTCTCTCACAAAATCAGCAGGAGGCATATCAGGATTCCCGATACTTAAATCGATCATTTTATGACCTGCTGTAATTTTCTCTTTTTTATAGGCGCCTAATTCACTAAATATAGAAGATTGGAATGCTTTCATTCTAGTTGCTAAAGTGTAAGTCATCAAAACCCCTCCTAAAAACAGTGTTTTCTTTCTGTATTTTTAATTATTCTGAAAACACATGTTTACATTTTATCATTTTTTTATGAAAATTAAAACGATTGACAAATTTAGAGGGAGGATAATAAGGGAGAATATAAAAATAACGTAGAAAATATTTTCTACGTTATAAATGAAGATTAATTGTTTGTTTTTTTATATGTACATGTTTTTTCAGTTGTAAAAAAGTATACATTTAATTCATTATCGACAACTTTTAAAGATTGATCTGATGTAAACGAGTTACCATAATCAATACGATACACGTTAGAATTTTTAACAAACGATCCCTTAAATAAATCCTCTTTTTTAGTTGTTGTTTGCATTTCCACTAAATTGTGAACAACCTTTTCTTTCTTTTCTTCTTTTACAACTGTTTCAAATTTATAATACACAGGGCATTCACCTTTTTTATTATCAATGACTTCCCAAGAACCGTATATATCATTATTGCTACATCCACTAAGTAGAACGATTAATATAGGGAAAATAAATAGAAGCTTTTTCATTGTGTACTCCTTTCTTATTAGTTTTTATAAACGTGCGAATACGATAGGAATATTGTAATGAATAAAGTTTAAATTTTTATAAAGAATTAATAAATTTCACATAAAAATTTGGAGAAGGGTGGGATTTCAAAATAAAAAGGCATGAATCTAGTGTAATGCCAGATTCATGCCTAATGGTCTATCTTATGTTATGTCTTTTGAGGATAAATGAAGTGGAAAGAAGAATGACAATTCTACATATTTGCAATAATAAAGGCTAGGTTAGCTGCGCCAAATCCACCTTTATCGAATATAGAGGTGAATACTGTAGTAGTCAAAAAGATAATGGGAGTTAACAGTAAAAATAAGAAACCTGCAACAATTCTTCTTTTAAAGTTATTTTGGGATAGGGAAATGGCTAAAAAATTAAGGGCGCCAAACATAATGAATGAAAACAGAAGGGTAATTAATAATTGGATGCCATCAGACATTTCCACAGCTCCTTTTTGAAAAATCTATAATTTATTTTATTCGAAAGTAGTAGGGGATAATCCTTTAAATATTTGAACTACATTAAGAGAATAGATTTTAATCCTTGAAATTCAAAAAGAATGGACCCAGTAAAATACGGGATCCATTCTTAAGAAGTATTAGTTTTATAAATTCGCAGATTGCGACGTTTGTTTTTCAAATCGTTTCTGTTTAGATAGGGAAATAAATATAATTAACAATGAAATGACTCCGAAAATTAGAACCATATACTGTAATCCAATCGTATCTAAGAAGAAGCCTGTGCCGAGTAAGACAATTTGGAACATAATTCTTTCAAACATATTACGGAATGAGAAGAGACGTCCGTGATAGCTTTTTTCGACTTTCGTTTGGAAAATTGTCGACATAATAGGGAAGAAGCAGCCAACACTAAATCCAAACAAACCAAATGAGGCAAGTGCCATCCATTTAATATCGCTAAAGAACAACGAAAGGTGTGCAAAAGCGGTACAAAATGCGAAGAAATATAGTAACTTTTCAGGTTTGAAATGATCAGATAAACGTTTAATAACGAATGCACCTAACATAAACGCTACACCTTCAATTGTATATATGAATCCTTTAATTGTTGGGTCATGTTGCATTTCGCTAATGTTAATAACCATTAAATTGAATCCAGCTATAAATAAAAGAGGGATAATACTTAATATAAGTGCTTTAAAAGCAATAGGGATTCCTTTTAAAATACGAAATACTTCCATAAAACTATTATCTTTAGCTGATTGTTTACTTGATGTAGCGGATTTTTTATCTTCAAATTGTAGGAAGAAAGTTGAGAGGAATAATAAAGCGTATGCTGCCATTGAGAAGGCATACATATACTGTAAACTCATTACAACTAAAAGAATGCCACCTAGTGAAGTACCTGCAATACGAGCGATTGTACCGATATTCATATGTACACCGTTCATTTGTAATAGCTCATGTTCATTAACGATGAGTGGAATTACAGATTGTAATGCAGGGAAATAAAATGCCGCGGAAATTTGAAGTGCAATCATAAATGCAATCATGAAAGCGATACTTTCATATTGAATAGCGAAAAACATGAAAATAACACTAATAACACGACCCAATCCAGCGTAAAGAAGAACTTTCTTTTTTTCATATTGATCAATGACACGCCCAGCCATTGGACCGACTAGAACACCAGCTAACAGTCCGATAAATAATATAACGGATTTCATAAAATCAGAAGGGACGTATTTTTGCATAAATTCAAGATTACCAAGAATACCAAGCCATAACCCTAGACCAGCAATAAACTCCCCAATTAACACAATCCAAACATTTTTATTACGCCACATAATGTAAAACCTCTCTGTCTTTTAAAATGAAAAACTCGTATATAAAACCTACTTATTTTATGTATTATTTTTAACGAACTTTTTTAGAGTCAGAGTCTATATTACGTGTTTCATTGATGGATTTCAATCTTTTTGATTTGTAAAAAAATGATGAATTAAGTGATACAATGGGTAACTAAAAATACAAAAAATTCACAAGTAAATTCAAAGGGAAGGTAAGTGTGGGGAAAATAAAAAAAGTAAGAACGCAGATAATACGTCTTACTTTTCTCAAAAAACCAAAATAGATTAAATTAGCAACACTTATGATCTTGTCCAATAGCTAAGCCGCTAAAAGACAGAGGACCAACAATGTCTGCACTTGCACCACTAGTAAGGTTTTCTACAGTTAATGAATACTCGTGAGTCCCGCAGCTAACATTTTGATCTATAGCTTGAAATGTTTGCGCGTAAAATTGCTCAGAATCTGTAGATTCAATCCCTACTTGAGCGTTGAAGATTTCTGTATTGTCACGGAAAATTCGGAATAAAACTTGTGAAATCTCAGTTATACCTTTAACCCCAACTGTAGCAATTAATTCTACTCGATTATTACGTGAATCTCTTCTTGAAATTTTTAATTTAATACTTGCTAGAATTGCTTTTTCTGGGGAATGGGGAATTACAAAAGTTGTTTCACCTGTTTTATTTAAAGGTTGAGTAGCTTGATAATCAATGATATGAGTCATATTCGTCACCTCCTCATATACTAAAATATGAAGGTAACGATGAATTAGCTTGGACATATACTATAAGATTTTAAGAGAATTGAGGAGTAATGTTGAATAAAGGGAGATAATATAAAAGCATCAAGAAAAAATCCCAATTATGAGAGTCATTTTTTGATGCTTTTCATACTTTAGGCGGAATATTCTTCTTTACGTACTTCGAAGAATTCATTCCGGCGTAAGTAATTAAAAATTTTTTCCGAAACCTCTTCTTCATGAGACACTAAGAATCGTTGATCAAAAGCATAGAAAGATTGACCTTTAATTAATTTTACGTAGTATATTTTACACGCCTCCTTTAAATTAGGATTCTTAAATACTTTATATTATGATGACCTATCTGGTTGTTAATAATACTTAAAGTTTCGAAGGGGAGAAGTATAAATTCAAAAAAACATTGAAATAGCTTACAAATCTGTAATGTTTTTGTCACCTTTGCCAATAGTTAAAATTAACCAGTATCTTCTATACTACAAATAGGTTCCATAAAACAAGGGGGTAGAAAGATGGAGGAAGTAATTGGAGAAGTTGTAGCAGGGATTTGTGAATTTGTAGTTGAAGTTACGGTGGATGTTTTAGGAGATTTAGTTTCCGGAAATGATGAAGAGAAAGAAACATTATAAAATTTGTAAAAAGTTTAAAGATAAACAATGTGTAAAAGCTGATTTCTAAAGGGAAGTCAGCTTTTATATTTTTTACATTATATTAATAATATCTAAATATTAACCTGTTATGATATTAATGAAATCAATAAAGGAGCTGACCGATATGAATATGCCGAATTCTAGATGTGATGTACCTGATTCTAGTACGATTGTAGCGAATATAAATGAAAAAGAATATCAATTTATTGTTCGTATACATCCACTTGCAGGAAAGATGATAGCGCTATTTGAAAATGGGAAAGAATATGGCTTGCTTGATAAGGAAATCGCTAGTAGGGATAAATTTATTAGGTCAGAGCTTACTAAGTTGAAGCATTTCAACATAGATATTCTTTATGATAGTCCTGGGTGGATATGGATTGGCATGGACCAATATGGATTGCATGCAAGAGAGGCTACTAATAGCGAAGTAGAAATTATTGTGAAGTTACAGGGGGATTAAGTTATTTAGACGTGTAAGAAGATCCTCAAATATAAGAGATACTTTGTGGGGTTGTGGGATAATTCCCCATAACTTTTTTTGTTTTGTGCTTAAAAATAAAAGAGTTAAATTTTTTTGATAGAAGGTCTCTAATACAAGAGACGAGACTAAACTAAAAGAGGATTTGAAATTATATAAAGAGAACTTATAAATTAAATATAATACTTTATAGAAAGAAGATGATAAAAGTGAGTAAAGAAGAACTTGTGAAACAACAATTTGGTAGTAATGCAGAGAAGTATGTGAAAAGTAAAATTCATGCAAAAGGACTGGATTTACAATATGTAGTTCAGCAAGTTGAAACTCGTCATAATACTCGTCTTCTTGATATTGCTACTGGTGGCGGACATGTTGCTAATTTGTTAGCCCCAATGTTCAAAGAGGTAGTCGCTCTTGATTTAACAGAAAAAATGTTAGAAAAAGCAAAAGGTTTTATAGAAGGGAACGGACATGAAAATGTATCATTTGTAGCAGGACATGCAGAAAGGTTACCATTTGCTGATGAATCCTTTGATACAATTACATGCCGAATTGCAGCACATCACTTTGTTGATCCTTTGCAATTTATTTTTGAAGTAAATCGAACGTTAGAAGATAATGGGTTATTTATATTAATTGATAACGTTTCACCAGAAAATAATGAGTTTGATACATTTTATAATTTTATCGAAAAGAAGAGAGATCCAAGCCATGAACGAGCTTTGAAAAAAACAGAATGGATTACTTTATTAGAAAAACATGGTTTGCAAATGCAGTCATGTCATACTTTTGACAAGAAGTTCGATTTTGATTGGTGGTGCGATATGATGGATGTTCCTATGCAAAAACGTGTAAAGTTAACAGAGTGTATGATGAAAACATCAAATGAAATGCAAGAATTTTTCAAAATTCAATTTGAAAACAATAAAATAGAATCGTTTTATACTGAAATGGCACTGTTCGTATGTAAAAAAAGTTCAACATTAAAAAGATAAATTTCTTGCAGTCTTTCTGATGTACGATATACTTAGTACAGAGAAAATGAGAATTGAGGAATAGTAATAATGATTCGTGTACGTATTGAGGGAACTGAGGAAGAGATGATTGAATTTTTAGAGAAAATGCCTGACATTCCTGGGTTTGAAAAAACACATATGAGAGAACCGAGAAAAGGGAATAATCCGAAATATGATTCAAGCAAAAGTATACTAGCATATTTATCTTATAAAAAGATTGAAGTCGCCAATAAATAGGCGGCTTTTTTAATTATCTCTGTTTCACCGCCTTGTCTTTTTCGCATAATAATGATAGTAGATTACGCTGGAGAGGGGTGAGGAAAGTTAATAAAAAAATAATCTTTTTCGGAGATTTTGGTATTGATGATGCAGTGACGTTAATTTATGCGAATAAAACATGCAAATTAGATATTATCGGTATCGTTGCAGAGTATGGAAATGTATCAAGAGAAATTGTTACGGAAAATGTTTATTTTTTAGAAAGATACTATGCTACAAAAGTGAAGATTATTGAAGGTGCCAGTAGACCAATGACAGCTGAAGAACCTTTGTTTTTCCCTGAAATTCATGGGGATCACGGTTTAGGTCCAATTATTCCACCGAAAATGAGAATTTGTGACAGAGAAAATTTTTGTGAATTGATTAAATTAATTGAGCCTTGTCCAGAAGATATTATTATAGTCGCGACGGGACGATTAACAACACTTGCAACATTATTTTTATTGTACCCCAATTTAATGAATCGAGTATGTTCTTATTATATAATGGGCGGTGCTTTTCTATTTCCGGGAAACGTTACACCTGTATCAGAAGCTAATTTTTACGGCGATCCAATTGCCGCGAATATCGTTATGAAATATGCGCAGAATGCTACTATATATCCGTTAAATGTAACACAGCGTGCTCTTATTACCCCTGAAATGGTCGATATTATTGATAAAGAAGGAACCGGGCAGGCGAAACTTATTAAGCCAATGATCGATTTTTATTACGAGAACTTTTACAAAAAAGAATATCCAGGTATTGCTGGGAGTCCGATTCACGATTTACTTCCGTTCATTTCATTTATAAATGATGATATTTTTGAATATAAAAAATCAGCAGTTTGGATAAGTACGACGAATGATGTAACGAGAGGTCAAAGTGTTGCAGATTTTAGAAAAATAGCTGAGCCAACGACGTTTGATAATCGTCCTATACAAAAAATTGCCGTTGAATTTAATTATCAAGCGTTTAAAGACGAATTTATGAGAACAATATTGAAGCCAGATTGTCCTTAAAAGGGTGAGCAGATTTGAATGATTTTCATAAGACGAATAACTTACGAAAAATGTAACATAACTAATGGTAAGCAATTGTTTCTGATTATAATTTTTATTGGTCAATTATAAAGGAGGAAATGATATGATTTGGTCTTTAATCGTTGGTGGTATATTGGGATGGTTTGCAAGTTTAATTACTGGGAAGGATGTACCTGGCGGTGTAATCGGTAATATTATTGCAGGTATTGTCGGTTCTTGGCTTGGTACAGCGTTACTTGGTAAATTCGGACCTGTTATAGGCGGATATGCGATTGTTCCGGCTTTAATAGGCGCGATTGTTTTGATTTTCATCGTAAGCTTTATATTCCGTGCAATGCGGAAATGAATACAGGGGACTGTTTACATTTGTAAGCAGTCCCTTTGTATTATGTTGTCTAATCTGTTATGCTACTGTTATACAATTAGGAGGTGTCAGCATTGAAATCATTTACAGTAAATTTTCATCAAGAGGATAATGCAAAGGCAACAACAGTACATAAATTAAGTGAAGAGGACTTCGAGAAAGCAACAGAAAAAGGTACTCGTCATCTATTTGATTTAGATACAAACGTTGGTTTCTTCGTATTCTTTGATGCTGAAGATACAGAAGGAAACGAGCAATACTTAATGTTACAATATGAAGGAGATCATGAAGAACCAAGTGCTTGCTACGGATTTGATTTGAAATTGTTCTATCAATTTTTAGCACTATACTTAAATGATCTTGAATTCCAAGGTGAGACAAATGAAGAAGAGGAAGAAAATGGTCCAATTCATCATTTAGCGCACTTACTTTACCATATCGTTGAAGATGGTAAATCTATCGAAGTGTAAAAATACATATTTGAAGCTGTCCTTTAATAGGGCAGCTTTTTTAATTATATAAATAGGCAATTTTAATGGATTTCTGACGGCGAAAAATGGTTTGATTAAATTTCAGAAACCCCAAAAATATTAAACCAGCAGGGAATGATTATTCACTCCCTGCTGGTTTTTTGCATTTAAAGGAGCCTTTGTGACAGTGTATTTTAAGTTATAGAAAAAGGATATAACGAGTAAGGAGAGAAGGTGTAAATAAGGAGATGAATAAGATGATTAACAATACAATTCCAAGCTTTTTAAAGCTTTTGGAAAGCAATGATATAGGATTACATGACTTGAACAAATATTATGATATGCACCCAGAGGCATTCGAAGAGTATTTTAAGTTTCACTGTCCTAAGACAGAAGAACGTCTCTCTAGTGCGATTGAAAAGTATCCTGCAAAACTAGAAGACATTCGTATTATTTCAGAAATTGTACCATCAATTATTCAAGAAGTTAGTAAGGACTATCGCATTCAATTTGGTAGTAATATAGATGTAACTTTTCATATATTTGTAGGTGGATTTGGTTCTAATGCATTTGTGGAAAGGGAGATTATTGGGGATATATTTTTTGCGGCTGAGAAATTATCTCCTGTAAGGGAGCACCTCCGTGTTATCGTTGCTCATGAAATCGGACATATATATCATAATGTAGCATTACAAGAGAATGGAATGATGCCCCGGTAAGTTTATATCGTGAAGGGGTCGCGACCTATTTATCACAACTAATAGTTAAAGGTTTAAGTGAGTCCGTTTACTATTCATGTAGTAGTAATGGTGATTCATCGTTACAATATTATAAAGAAATTGAAGAGCACATTAAGAAACATTTTTTACAAGATTATGTTGAAGGGTGGACAGGTGAAAAAGAGAAAGAATGGTTCCGTCTATCCGGAGGGACTTATTTCGGATACAACCGACTCGGTTATTTTTTAGGAAAATCATATATAGAGTATATGGTCCGTACTTTCGGAGAAACGGAAGCACTTACTTTTTTGGGGGGAAATAATTTGAGGAGTAGTGTTATGGAATGGTTACAAAAGTGAATATATTGAAGAGGGAGGTTGAAAATGATGAAAGTATATATGAAAGTACTTATATTTTTCCTAACTTTAACGTGTGTAGCGGCTTTAACCGCATGTACTAACGCTGAGGAAAAGAAGCAAACTAATTCAACATCAGAAAATAGTACGGAAAAAAAGAGCGATACGTCAGAAAAGAGTAAAAAGAATGAAGAGACTGCTCCCAAAAAAGAGAAAGAACCTGTGGAAAAACAAAAAGGTCAAGAATCGGTAAAACCTTCAACGGAGTCTAATACGAAAAATACAGTGCTTAATCAAAAATCAATTAACCATGTAAAAGATTTATTTGAGCAAGCGAAAGTAGGTAAAGTACCTAATGTTCCATATGCGGCGCATACAGGAGATATTGAAGAAATAGAGAAGGTGTGGGGGAAAGCTGATAAGACGGAGCAAGCAGGAAACGGGATGTATGCGACGTTTACAAATAAAAATGTCGCATTTGGCTTTAATAAAGGATCACAAGTCTTTGACGTGCGATCTTACCATTCAGAACTTAAAGTGATTATGTTACAAGAGATCGAAAAGGCTTTAGGAAAACCAGCGTCTGTTAAAGAAAATGGTAATGATAAAATTTATGTTTATAAAGTAAATGACCAGTTTGAATTGAAATTCGTAATTCCAAAATCGACTGGTAAAGTACATCATATTTCTGTGTTCTCACCGGAGGATAGTATTAATAAAATGGCAGGTTAAATAAAAGAGCTGTTCCTATAGGGACAGCTCTTTTGTTTTGTTTCTTTCTAACGATTGAACAAAAAAAGCTTGAATAATACCGCCAATTATTAATAAGAAGGCACAAATATAAAATAGCGTACTACCGCTTAATTTACTTAATAACAATGCTCCTACAAAAGGCCCACAAGTTCTTGAAATATCCCAATGTATACCGTATATAGAAAAGTACAATCCGCGACTATGACTTGGAGCTATTTGTGAAACGAATCGTAGTAAGTGATTCAAAGCGATACTTTCCCCAATTACTAAAAAGAGCAATGTGAAGAATAATGACCATATTGTTGTGGAATAGCCGTAGCCAATCGCAGCTAACGTATAGCAAGTATAGGAAATAACAATGATTTTTGGCATAGAAAATCGTTCTGACCATTTCACAAGGAAAATTTGGAGCATAACTTCCATGACTGCTTTACAAGTTGAGATAAACACGAGTACAAATAGAAAATTTGGAAATACACTTTCGGCGAATATACGATAATTCGATTCGGTTTGAGCGTAGAAAAAACTAATCGGTAGCGTAGAAACCATAAGTCCAAACACAGCGTAATGCTTTGAAATAAATTGTTTTGTCGAATATACTTCTTTAGTTTTATTAACGTTTTTCATGAGTGGAGCTGTTTCAGGAAGCTGCGTCCAAACGAGAATAGCATATAGCGTAAGGGCTACACCTTGCAAAATAAATAAATACTCAGGGTGACTAGTATAGAAAAAGGCGCCAATTAATGGGCCAATTACAGAGCCGATTGCTCCCATCGTTTGAAGAACAGCAAATATTTCTGCCTGTTGTTCTTCCTGCGTTAAGTCAGCGATTTGTGCTCGCTGTGCCGGAATATATAAAGAGCGTCCAATACCATTTACTACATACAATAAGGCGAAAAAGGCGACCGATTCAGCAAAAACGAATCCGCTTACGGCAAAAGCTTGTAAAAGTAATCCGAGTAACATTATTTTCTTTCGGCCGTATTTATCTGTTACACCTCCAGCGATTAATGTAAACACAATATCAGCGAGAGGCTGTAATCCGAAAAGAAGCATTGTAACTATAACATTACCATTTAACGCTTTATTAACGTGAACAATAAAAATGATAGCTAACATCGCTTCAGTCGTTCGGACTAACAATTCACCGAACAATCGAATGAGAATAGGCTTATTATAACGTTTTAAAAGATACTTCATTTTTATTTCCTCCTTTCTATATTGAAATGATAAGATGGAAGCCGGAAATGAAAAAGGGTAGAATGAAAGAGGAAGATTTTTCATCTTTTAGGGGGCGTTTTATGATTATTTTGGAGCAATATATGCACCTGTGGCTCCAGTATGGAAATGGGAGAGCAGAGGGAGAACAATTAGAAATAACAATACAAAATATATCTGAAACTTTATTTTGTACAGAGCGAAATAGTAAATTAATCATAAAAAAATTAGAAGAATTTAATTGGATTATGTGGTTTCCAGGCCGAGGAAGAGGAAATCGTTCAAAGTTGTTATTTCAAAAACATCCACTTTCTTTAATTTTAGAAAGAGGAAAAGAAATAACGAAACAAGGGGATGTAAAAAACGGGAGTGCATTTATTGAAAGGTATAGCTCATATTTTCCATCACTTCAAACTCAATTTCAAACTTGGATAGATTCGATATTCGGGTATCAAGTCGAAAGGACATCTAAAGGGAGAAGAGATGTACTACGTTTGCAAGTCCAAATGAATCTAGACATTGCATTAGACCCTGTATACGCTACGATGCGTTCGGAATGTCATATGGTAAAACATATATACGACACGTTAGTGTATATAGACGGAAATACAAACAGTGTAGAACCAAGACTTGCGTTTTATTGGGAATATGATGACCAGAAATATATGTGGACCTTCTACTTACGAAAAGGTGTTCAATTTCATAATAGAAAAGAACTAACCGCTTATGATGTTGAACAGACATTTAAACGATTTATGAAAGAGAAAAATAACCCGCATGCTTGGATGTTACAGCACATTGAAAGTTTACATATTCTTGATGACTACATTGTGCAGATTCGTTTATCTACAGATAATAAGTTGTTTTTACATGCTTTAAGTACAGAACAGTGTTCTATTGTAAATGAAGATGGAGATGGAAGGTTAATCGGTACTGGACCGTTTCGATTATGTGAAAAGAATGAGGATGTATTCGTATTAGAAGCAAATGATTTATATTTTCGCGAGCGACCATTTCTCGATCGAATTGAATTATGGAATGTAGAGCACAGCGTAAATACGTGCGATATTTTAGCGAAAGCACACTATAACAATATAGAAAAGCATCATAAAGAACTAACTAGACTTGAGTCGAATGTAACATACATTACATTAAATACCACAAAAGAAGGACCTATGCAAAACACGATGTTTCGGAAAGCTCTACATAAAATCATTCATAGCAATGCGCTTATCGAGGAATTGCAAGGAGCGCGCGGAGAAATAGCAGAAGCATTGGTTCTAACAAAGGGTGGCACTATACATATAAATGAGGACATATATACGCTTATTAAAGAGAGCTCTTACCGTAATGAAACACTGCGACTATATACATTTACAGAACAAGATCATGTTGAAGACTCAGATTGGATACAAAAAGAGTGTGCGAAGTATGGCGTCACTATTGAAGTCGTTTTTCTTGAAACAAAAGAGTTATTGCAAGCAAGTACGATACAAAAGGCTGATATAATACATGATAGTGCGACAATTAGTGAGCGTATTGAAGAAAGTTTACTATATATGTTTCTTACAAAAAACAGCTTTATTCATCAACATAGCAATATAAAATTTAACGAAGTATTGCAGTCTTATTTTATAGAGAATCAATTAGAGAAACGGATGACACTGTTACACGATATTGAAGACACATTGTTACGTCAAATTCATATTATTCCTTTATACCGTAACAAACAGCAAGTAAGTTCACACGAAAAAGTGCAAAATATAATGATTAATCCACAAGGTTGGATTGATTTTTATCAAATATGGTTTAAGGCTTGATATATAAAGGTTCTTATGCATTTTAGTAAGATGTGTAAGAACCTTTTTTGTATGGAAATGAAGTTTGTTTTCCACATTGTTACGCTACATGTTATAAAAGTCCATTTACAGCGTAACAGTGTTATGTTACATTGTTATTAGGAAGGAGTGATATACAGTTGATTACAGATTTAATTTCAAAAAAAGATTTATTAGAGTTAACTGGTATTTCATACGGACAGTTATATAGGTGGAAGAGAAAAAATTTAATACCGGAAGATTGGTTTGTACGGAAGTCAACGTTCACAGGTCAGGAAACATTTTTTCCGAAAGAAAAGATATTAGAGCGTATTGATAAAATTCAAACGATGAAAGAGGATCTATCGCTTGATGAATTGGCAAATATGTTTTCACCAAGCGTAACAGAGATTCTTTTAGCAAAGGAAGATCTCATTCGTAAAGAAATTACATCAGAACCTGTTTTACAATTTTTCATGGAGCAAACGAACAAAACGGCAGATTTTCAATTTGCAGATATTCTTTATGTATACGTGTTAGAAGAACTTCTTCAATCAGGAGACGTTAGCTTAGAAGAAGGGAAAATGGTTTTACAAGTTTTACGTGAAAATTATGAAGCGATTAAACATAAAAATTGTGACTTAGTTATTATTCGGAAGTTAGGGATTTCTACATGCTTCTTAGTATCAAGCGTTGAGGATTTAATTTTTGAAAAGGGAACAAAGATTGTTTTACGTGTAGCAATTATGAAATATACCGAAGCATTAAAAACTAAACTGTTGTAGTGGAGGAGAAATAATGCGTACAGAAAATTTAATTATAAACGGATATGGTTCATCAAACGGTGGAGAGTTTCATAAAGTGCAACTAAATGGAAAAGGAACTGTTAATGGAAACGTTGAGTGCGACCAATTTGAATGTAATGGTTACGGAATTGTTACTGGTGATTTGAAAAGTAGCGATGCGAGAATTAGCGGATCAGGTAAAGTTGAGGGTACAGTTAGTGCAGAAATGATGCGAATCGATGGGAAAGGGACAATTACACAAGATGTAAAGGCGACCACTTTAAAAATTGCAGGAAAAGGGACGATAGGTGGTAATGTAACTGGTGAAGAATTTAAAATCAATGGTCAAGCGACGATTGATGGTAATTGTGAAGTTGATATTTTTTCTTCAGAAGGGCAATTTACAGTTGGTGGATTATTAAGCGCAGATGAAATTAATATAAATATTCATGGTACATGTAGAGCGAAAGAAATTGGTGGCCAAACCATTAAAGTAAAACATAGATTGAGTGCTTTTAGTAGACTATTTAAAACAGTATTTGGCTTACAGTTAGAAGCTGAACTGCTAGAAGGTGACAATATCGATATTGATTATGCTCACATTAAAACAGTAAGGGGAAACAATGTTACTGTAGGGCCGAACTGTGAGATTGAACTAATTGAATATACTGGGGTTCTTACTGTTGATAAAAGCGCAAATGTAAAAGAAATTAAGCAAGTTTAAGTTTAAAAGGGAGAGAGGAATCGGTATGGAAAATCAACATAGTCTTACTGTAAATGGATCAGGTAGCTCAGCAGGTGGAGATTATAACAAAGTAAAGATACGCGGCGAAGGAACAATCTCTAATCATATGAGTTGTAATGATTTTAAAACGTATGGTACGAGTGAAGTACGTGGCAATATGAAAGCGAAAAATTATGTCGTGTATGGAGATAGTGAAGTACAGGGGAATATGGAGGCGGAATATGTAAAAGTATATGGCAATGCCCAAGTACAAGGCGACGGACAAATTAATAAAACAAAAGTTAGAGGTATGATAGAATTTAAAGGGAAGCTATCCGGTGATTTCGTAGATGTGAAAGGCGCTTTAAATGTAAAGGGAGATATAGAAGTAGAGGAATTATTACTAACTGGTGGTCTTGAAAGTGATGGTTTGCTTAATGCTGAAAATATTGAAATCTCACTTCGTTATGAAGGAAGTAAAGTGAGAGAAATCGGTGGGGAAAAGATTACAGTACGTAAAAAAGCGAGATTTATTCCTTTTACAAGTCATGCAGGAAGCCTTCAAACATCAATTATTGAAGGGGATGATATTTATTTAGAACATACAATAGCAGACGTAGTAAGAGGAAATCATGTTATAATTGGCCCTGGCTGTGAAATTAGTGTAGTAGAATATCACACTAGTTTTAATCAGAAAGGTAATGCAGTCGTAAAAGAACATAAACAAATATAAGTAGTATGAGGGAGAGCAAGGTTATGGTTGAGAAGAATAATAAGCTCGGTTTTGTTGTGGCGGGCTTATTGCTAGGGATTTTAATGGCATCAATGGATAATACCATTGTCGTAACAGCGATGGGAACAATCGTTGGTGATTTAGGAGGCCTTGAAAACTTTGTATGGGTCGTTTCTGCCTATATGGTCGCAGAAATGGCAGGTATGCCGATTTTCGGTAAACTATCAGATATGTATGGTAGAAAGAGATTCTTTATTTTCGGTTTAATCGTCTTTATGATTGGTTCGGCACTTTGTGGAACTGCTGAAAATATTACACAGTTAGGTATTTATCGTGCCATTCAAGGTATTGGCGGCGGGGCACTAGTGCCAATCGCATTTACTATCGTTTTTGATATTTTCCCTCCAGAAAAGCGCGGGAAAATGGGTGGTTTATTCGGAGCAGTATTTGGTTTATCAAGTATTTTCGGGCCATTACTTGGCGCATATATTACGGATTATATTAGCTGGCACTGGGTGTTTTATATTAACTTACCACTTGGAATTTTAGCACTTATTTTTATTACATTATTTTATAAAGAGTCACGAGTTCATAGAGAACAAAAGATTGATTGGTTTGGCGCAATTACTTTAGTTGGTGCAGTAGTTTGTTTAATGTTCGCCTTAGAATTAGGCGGACAAAAGTATGATTGGGATTCTAGCTTTATTTTAAGTTTATTTGCTGGGTTCGCTATTTTAGTAATTGCTTTTATTGTTATTGAACGAAAAGTAGAAGAACCAATCATTTCATTTGAGATGTTTAAACAACGTCTATTCGGAATGAGTACAATTATTGCCTTATGTTACGGGGCGGCATTTATGTCAGCAACTGTGTACATTCCGTTATTTATTCAAGGTGTATACGGTGGTACGGCAACAAACGCAGGATTATTGTTATTACCAATGATGTTAGGATCAGTAGTTACAGCGCAGTTAGGTGGATTTTTAACATCGAAACTTAGCTACCGAAACATTATGATTATTTCTGCTGTAATTATGCTAATCGGATTATTCTTATTAAGTACATTAACGCCAGAAACAAGTCGTATATTATTAACAATTTATATGGTTATTATCGGTTTTGGAGTTGGTTTCTCATTCTCTGTACTAAGTATGGCTGCTATTCATAACTTCGGTATGGAGCAACGCGGTTCTGCGACTTCAACGAGTAACTTCATTCGTTCATTAGGTATGACACTTGGTATTACAATCTTCGGGATGATTCAAAGAACTGGTTTCCAGGATCAATTAGAAGAATCGTTTAAAGGTATGAGCGGAGGAATGAATACAAACGCTTTAGGAGATTCAAGAGCTATTCTATCAGAATCGGCAAGATCTCAAATTCCGCCGCAAATATTAGATAAAATTATTGAAGCTCTCTCTAGTTCAATCGTTCAGACATTTATGTGGGCGTTAGTCCCCGCAAGTTTAGCGTTCGTATTCGTTTTCTTTATGGGAAATGAGCGCATGGTATATAAAAAAGAACAAAACAAGGTGAAAAGTGAAACATCAAAAGCATAAAGAAAAAGCTCCTTTCAATTTTGAAAGGAGCTTTTTCTTATGTACGGAGTCGAATTAGCCTTCGATAATTTCGTATTCTTCGTCTGCTAATAATAAAATGTGTGTTTTCTTACCTTTGTTTTGAACTTCGATTACATCATATGTACCTAAGTCTCTTAGCTTGCTTTGAGAAGCGTTAACCATAACTTCCATAGAATCAATTAAGATATCTTCTTCAATGTATGATTCAGGTAATGCCATATCTTCAGTATCTAATACACATGTATATAGATTTTGTAAGTTCTCAGCAGTTGGATTTTGTTCCTCAACATCAATAATGTTTTTTACTGCTTCCATATTTTCTTCTTTTACTTGATATACTTTAATTTTAGTCATTGTTTTAATCTCCTTTATAACGTAATCTTAGAGGCTGCAATTCATCCCGCAATAACGAGCAGTAGACTCCCACCTCAAGATGAAGAAGTAAATGATGAGGACGGCGGGAGATGACTGCCCGATTGGTGAGGGCTAACCATTAGTAGGAGATAAAGTTCCCTGCTAATAGAAGTTTCACTTTATTATAACGCTTTTTTGTTGAAAGATGAAATTGTTATATGCATTTATAGTGAAAAATATATTTTATTACTTATTTGAGGAACGATTAGTTTCTTAATTTGACAGGCATATGTCTGTATACTTATCTAGACTAATATTAGAGTTATATTGTCCAAGCTTTTCTTACATGCCTTTCATATTATATTTATTAGGTAAAACATATAGGAAAGGAATGGAGAATCAGTGGATTGTGAGCCGAAACGTGATTGTCAATGTTGTCAAAATAGTATATGTGAATTTTTGAAAAGTTTAAATCCTTATTCTAGGGTTGAGAGTATCGTAATAGACGGAAACGAAATAGTTGTATCCTATTTTATTTCATTTAATGAGATAAAAGGTATAGTGTCGTTTGCACAAGAAGACAGTGAGGTAATATTTGTAGATTGTTCAAGAATTGATGCGATTCGAATAGGGAAAGTTTGTAGTTGTAAAACGAAAGTTAAATTTATTGAAGAGGAATTCAGTTTACTTGGAAATGTTTGTCCACATTGTTTAACTGAGGGAAGTACACTATTCTTCGATTTTAATAACCCTGAATTAAGTTTATCTTTACAGGCAAAAATGATTGATCCACCTAGATGTGTTGAATTTGTAGATGAGCTTGGGAATGTAGTAAAGCAAATTACTATAGTAGGTGAAGCGATTGTTTCTAAGGATTTTGTTCCAGTACCTGAACTGTTAGATTTTCGATTAATTTTATCGGATACAGCTGGGAATCCTTTGAAATTTGGATTGCTATTTATTAATTTCCCTGATGTTACTTATATTATTATTTTAGCATCAAGCGGATATCTTTCCATTTCGAACTGTTTAAAAATAGAGAGTGGAACTAGTAATGCCGAAATAGAAGAGATGAAAAAGATGATAATGAATGACAATAATACGTACAAGTCAATTATTAAGTTGACTAAAATATATAAAAATGGTGCGACGGAATCTTTTATTTCTAAGAAGGAGTTATAACGTATCTATTGATTAACCCTCTTAGTTAAAATTTTATGTTTCGAAAAAATTTATTAAATAATAAAAAACATTACTTTGTTATTATTCACGGAGAACATTTTTAATTAGATAAAAGCTCATTTGTAAGTATTCGAAAAACTATATAAAAGTAAATGCTTAATAGTAGCTTCAGAACAGAAGAAGTCATTTTGGAGTCGCTTGTTGGGTAAATAAATTAAAATTTCATAATAAAAAAGTTCACTCCTTCTATAAATGTAGATAAGGAGTGAACTTTTTTATTACGCATTATGATAATTAGAATTGTAAGAAACTTGATTTTAGTATATTTTTATGAGTTGGTGTATATATCTTGTTTTTATGTTGCATTTATTCTTTTTGGATTTCAAATGAAATTTCTTTGGCTGCTTTTAAAGCTATTTTTTTAGCTTCTGTTTTAAAATAGGATGCTGCTAAAACGTAGCCACATCGATGTCCCATTGATGTAGGTGGTTTTAAGACAGTTCCTTTTTTAGGTTTTATATAAACTTTCTCTACGCCAGGATATTTAGAACTACGGTTCTTTCCTGTAACTCGAATTAGTTTCCCTTTAAATTTAACTGTTAGGTAATGAGTGTATACATATTTATGATGTTTTTTATTTAGTGAAGGTTTATTTCCTAACATTAACTGAATAGTCTCTTGCACTAAGTTGATTCCATGTCCAATTTCAATTATATCATTCATTGCTCCACCTGATATTCTGGGGTTTATCTCAATTAATTTCCAATCATTATTTATTCTCCGGAGTTCTAGATGACAAGCTCCATTTTTCATATTAAAAGCCTGAATAACAGAATTAACTGCATTGAAAAGACTAGTATATAGACTTTTGTCTACCTGTCCTAGTAAAGAATAACCAGTAACAATAAAACGTTCAAAGAGTGTAATTTCTTGTTCAATTACTGCTATAATATGGACTTTTCCATTTTGAACTAAAATTTCGACTAAGTACTGAGGTCCATCTACATATTCTTCAAGTAGAATTTCTTCATTAGGTAGTTTTTCTAAAAGGCTTTGTATAGATAAAATTAATTGATTTTTATTTTTTACTAATAATACATCTTTTGATCCTGATGATTTAGGGGATTTCACAATAAGAGGGAAATTTATCTTTTTATTTTTTTTTAGAAAAGATGATAATGGTTCTGTTGGTTTGTAAATTAAATAGTTGAGTGAGATTGGTAAATCTTTAAGGACATTACGAGTTAATATTTTATTTTCCATACGATAGATAGCTTCAGTGGATACAATATTTGAGCAGAATTTTTCTGATAAACGTGCAGCCAGATAAACAAAGGGGTCAATAAAACTAAAGATTCCTTTTATGTTCTTTCCTGATTTATTTAATTTTTCAATTGTAGTAATTATATTATCATAATCATTTATATCAGTGAAAATCATCTGATGTACATCAGGGAATGTACTGCGTTCTTCAATAAATTTTGTTTTTTTCGTTAATAAAACAGTAAAGAAATTAAGTTTTTCAGCTGCTTTGATCGCTTCCCTACTGGATCCAGATTTATTTGTTTCAATAAAAACAATAGTATCCATCTTATGCCACCCTACCTTAATTATTTTATAAACCCTTAGATTTATTATTTCTATAGGTAGAATATTAAAATGAGGTTAAGCTTGTTCTAGACTTTTCAAAAAATGGTTGAATGAAGGAGAACATGAATATATATATAATGAAGTTGATATTTGTTTTGAAAAAGATCTTTAAAAAGAGGGGAAGAGGAACCGATATGACTATAATTGGTATGCTTCATCATCGGAAAGATCCGAATGTCGTAAAGAAAGCATATACTTATGCTGCTGTAGCCAAAGCTGAAGGTATAAACTTTTTTTATTTCACTTTAGGGAAAGTAAATATAGAGACTGAGAAGATTTTAGGTAAAACTTATGAAAATGGTGAATGGGTTGAACAAGAATTTTCTTTTCCTGATGTTATTTATAATGCAAGTGTTCATGTTAGTGATAAAAATCAGCAAATTTTTGATTATCTATATGATAAAGTTCCATTCACAAGTCATTCAATCGGAGATAAATTAAGTGTATATAACAGAATAAAAAAAGCAGAAAAATTTAAGCAATATCTTATTCCTTTTTATGAATTAAATGATGTTAATAAGTTTTTTGACATGATTGATCGTTATGGAAAAGTTATTATTAAACCAATTTCTGGACATCAAGGTAAGGGTATCGTTTTCATTGAAAAACATGGGATGAATTACAGTATGAATGAGTCAGAACAAATTTCATTAATAAATAAAAAACAATTGCTAAGTTTTTTATCTGATAAGATTCAAGAGAAAGGTTACATAGTTCAACAGTTTATTTCATGTCAAATGAAATCTGGTCATGTTTATGATTTTCGATTGCATGTTCAAAGAAATGGAGAAGGAAAGTGGGTTATTACTTCAATATTCCCGAGAATAGGTCCATTAGGAAGTGTTGTATCAAATATGGCTAGCGGTGGTTATAGTACTTATTTAGATATTTTTTTAAAAACGGAGTTTGATAACGATTGGTATAATATTCAAAGGTATTTAGAACGATTTGCGGTAAGTTTTTCTAACCATTTTAATTCTTTATATAAGGATGTATTATTTGATGAGTTAGGAATTGATGTTGGGATTGATGAAAACCAAAAATTGTGGTTGTTTGAGGTGAATTGGAGACCAGGTGTACCTAATATATTTAATCTTGAATTAGATGTAGCTAGAAATTTAGTTCACTATGCTAGATACTTAGCTGATAAACATAAATAAGAAAAGGGAAATAGAAAATTGTGAATTTAAAGTAAGCGTAAAGTAACTCCAAAATATACATTAAAAGTTGATTTTGGAGTTATTTTTTGTTTACTTCACTTTTTTCGGCACTCTGCATCTAGATGGAAAATCCGTTGACCACGGCAAGACTTTATCAATTGATAGATGATTATATAAATCGAGGTATTGGTTATAGTATTTTCTATAAAGGAGACGTTGTATGCGGTGCATCATCATATAGTATTTATGATGATGGGATTGAAATTGAAGTTGCTACTGATCCGAATCATAGAAGAAAAGGATTGGTGACTGCAGTAAGTACGGCTTTAATATTGGATTGTTTAGAAAAGACGAAATATCCAAACTGGGATGCAGCGAATAGCACTTCTGCTAAACTAGTGGAAAAGCTTGGATATGTTTTTGATAAGGCGTATGATACTTTTTTGTAAATAATAGGTAAATGAACGAGTTTGTACGAATTGAATTTTACAACATAAAAAGGCTAGAAAATCCAATTAAATTAACATCAATTAGCCCTTTTTTATAATTACAAAGATAAAATATCCAAAGATAATTTTACCTAAACTAAAGGTGTTAAGAGAGATGTTAATTAATAGTATTAGAGGGGAGAACAACGACAAGATTGTTTTCATTAGAAGTATTGATAAATTCTATTGGAAAAGGTGAGAGTAAAAAAACGATGTGAATGATAAAGATGAAGTGATTCCACAACAATGTAGGTATAAAAACCGACTTTATTAAGTCGGTTTTTATTTTTTAACAATCAGGTGTTACCCAATATTAAATTGCAGTTGCAAAGATATTATGAGATGAAGAAATCAACAAACTTAAATTTATCTGCCTTAATAAATGTAAGAATAGATTTTTTGAAAGTTTCTTCGAAAATATGGTTATCTTTTTTACTATTGAACTTAATTAACGTATCATTGTATTTTTCCACGTTGAGAGTTAAGAAATTCTATTTTTTATAGGTAAATATACATGAAAATTAAGTACATTAAGTTATGTGTATTTGACTATTAAAGAGAGAGTACTCTTTTTATTTGTAAATGATAAAAGTGACTATGATACAAACCCACGCATTAATAGAAGACAAACATATACAGTATAGAGAGTTAAAAAGCTCTAAATTTTTCATATAAAGGAGATTATAAAATATGAGTGAACAATGCCCAATTAATGTACCATGTCAGGTAGCGGGACAAACCCAAACACCATTAAGTGATGCTGCAGCAACACCAATTACTACTCCAGGAGCACCAATCGTAAAAATACCAGTTGTATTAGCGGAAAGAACAATTCAAATTGTTGTAGAAGCCGATGTTCCATTAGATCCTCCAGCAACTGAGATTAAACGTGTCTTAAAAAATGTATTTTTAACACAAGGTAAGTTAGTTCCTGTAGCATTTACTCCGGTAGTTGGTACACCTTACAACCGAGTTACAAGAGGAAAATTATTTGTACAAGGGTATATTCGTAAAAATATTGAATATGCAAATGATGAGTGTAATGGAGTTCTATATGACCGCATTGCAAATGTTCCATTTTCTGGTTTTGCAGATCTAACAGAAGCTGATTTTCTATCACTAGCTTTAATAGCTGCTTCTTCAGACACTACATCTCATTTTATTAATCCTAACAACGGCGATTTACCACGTTTAGATAAATACTTCTTCCAAAATTCAGTTTTTTATAACGAACAACCATATGTCGAATTAGTAAGTGCTCAATTTTTCGAATTAGACTTTTCCCCTTGTCCAACAGAATTAAACGAGCCATTTGGAACGCTTCGTGAAAAAATTGTACTAGACCTTACTTTAAAAGTTTTACAAGTACAACAAGTACAAGTATAAGACTAAAAAAGCATTGTCTTTAATAAAAAGACAATGTCTTTTTTATTATTATAAAACATATATAATGATGGAATGGTCGCGTACAAAAAGCATATTTTTATGAATTTCATCAGATGGGGGGATGGTGATGAATAAGCCATGGGTTGGTAAGGAAATATGGAACAAAGTTTACAAATGGAAAATGCTGAATGTTCAAGATGATTCGCGCGAAATAAGAGAAAAAAAGGAAAGTAAAGAAACAGAGTCAAAAAAAGAAGATAAAGCAATTGAATTAGAGGAAGAAAGTGAAGAAACTAGATCAGCAAAAGAAGAAAAAGCAATTGAATTAGAGAAAGAAAGTGAAAAAACTAGATCAGCAAAAGAAGAAAAAGTAATTGTATTAGAGAAAGAAAGTGAAGAAACTGAATCAAAAAAAGAAGAAAAAGCAATTGAATTAGAGGAAGAAAGTGAAAAAACTGTATCAGCAAAAGAAGAAAAAGCAATTGGATTTGAGGAAGAAAATGAAGAAATTGAATCAAAAAAAGAAGAAAAAGTAATTGGATTAGAGAAAAAAAGTGAAAAAACTGTATCAGCAAAAGAATATGAAGAAAGAGAATTAGAGCAAGAAGAAAAAGCAATTGAATCAAACAAAGAAAGTGAAGAGACTGAACCAGCAAAAGAAAATAAAGTGATTGGATTAGAGAAAGTAGAAGTAGCAAATGAATCAGAGAAAAAAAGTGAAGAAACTGAATCAAAGAGAGAAAGTATAGGTTTAGGATCAAAAATAGAGACTTCAGTGCATTCAATGGTAGTGAAAACGCCATTTTCTATTATTTCAGAAGTGTCTAGCTTTAATGTATTTCCAAAAATAAATGTGAAAAATCAAGATGCATTTGTATTTCGAAATGAAAAATATGCGGAGGGGCGTGAATTAGATTCTAAGTTATTAACTACAGTGCAACAGTATCATTCGGAGGCTTATTGTAAATTAGTTTCTTTAAATCTTCATGAAAAGAGAATGCTTGTTGAATTATATAATCAAAAAGTTAAAGGGAATAATGAAGAGAATAAGGTAGAGACATCTTCATGGATTCCTATTCACAGCATAATATTAGAGAGTGGAAATGAAGGAGAAGTAAATAATTATATAACAGCCAGACTACCAGTAGAAATAGGAAAATATAAAGGTGAAATTAGTTTACGAGAAAAAGTGGTATTTACAGAAAAAGTCATAGGAATAAAAGAGGTGGAACAGGAGATTATTTTGACAAAAACCGAATTTTTAGTACCAAAAGTAAAAAAGAATGGACAAAATAAATTTACAGTTGAAAAAGGGAGCTTATTGGTAGAAGGATATATATATCAATGTATTGAATACATATCAGAACAAAGTACATTTCATGACAATGTGTATCAGTTAGTACAAAATATTGTATTGGAATTAATCATTCAAGTGATACAAGAACAGGAAGTACAAGTGCGAATTACATAAAAATGATTATATTCCCTTGATTAGCTCATTATTTTTATTCGTAGCGTATCAATGCGTAATCTTTTGTAAATCATTCAGTGCTATAGAATATCCTCCAAACGGTTTATCCTCAATGAATTCATTTTAATATTTATGAAGGATGATATTATTGCTAGCTAGGATAGTTACTTAATTGTATGAATTTCTTCAGGTTTATGTTTTAAAAAGGTGCTAACAAGTTTGTCAACGAACTTGCTAACACTTATTAAAAACAGGCATAAAATGTGGCGTATATGTTGTTTGAATAAAGAAGCTAATTCACAGATAATTGCTTGTATAATCTGATGTGTAATACAAAGTGCATTGACTCCTTTTTTACAAAACTCACAATTTAAATAGTAAAACATGTTTATCGTAATTTTCCAAACACCAATTATATTTTTTTAGAATAATTGGGTGGACAACTTCTTTCGTAGTATCGACTTCAGTATAGCCATATTTTTTATAAAAGTTTTCTAGTTCCTCGAAAGGAAGACAATACACATTTTGTATTTGTAATTTTTTCGCAGTTTGTACTAAAAATGATACGAGTTCCCCAGCTAATTGTAGACCCCTGAATTTAGGGAGAATAAAAATCCCACCCATTTCAATAGTATTTTCATCTATTTGGACTAAACGTCCAACACCTGCATACTCGTTGTTGTATGTAATGATCGCAACTGTGTCTCGTGTTAAATCACTTGGTACAAATCCTATCGATTCATAATGATTATTAACCCATTCTAAATCATTAGATGTAGCTAGTTGAATACTCATATGTATCCTCCCTCAGAAAAAATGTAATATTCTCATTATACACAGTGTAATAACTTGTAAAAAGAGGTTAAAATGAAATCATTTTTATTTGCAGTTCAAGTTTTGAATAATAGTGCATACAATATAAAGTCTTTTCCTTTCTTCATTTTAGTTTTACGTATATAATTTAAAAGTAATATTTTTTATTTTATTTATTATATATTTATAACAGAATAGAGGTTTAAAAATGGGTGTTAAAATCATTACGGATAGTGCGGCGGATTTACCGTTAGAATTGCTGCAAGCATATGATATTGATTTAATTCCACTCCGTGTATATGATGAAGCAGAAACAGAGTATTTAGATGGGGTTACATTAAAATCAGTTACTTTATTGCAAAAAATGAGAGAAGGCGCAGTTTATAAAACGTCATTGCCTTCACTTGAAACATTCCAAGAAAAATTTGTTTCCTATGCAAAAGAAGGTAACCCTTGTATATATTTAGCTTTTTCATCTGAATTGTCTGGTACATATCAATCGTCAGTTCTCATTAAAAAAGAAGTGAAAGAAACATACACTGATTTAGATTTAGAAATTATCGATACAAAATGTGCCTCACTCGGTCAGGGTATTGTCGTATTAGATGCTGCAAAAATGGCAAAAGAGGGCGCATCGAAAGAAGAAATATTAAACCGTGTCGCTTTTCTAATGGAGCATATGGAGCATATCTTCACTGTAGCTGACTTACAGTACCTTGTTAGAGGTGGCCGTTTAAGTAAAGTAGCCGGTTTCATCGGTGGTTTGCTAAACATTAAGCCAATCTTAAATGTGGATGAAGGAAAACTTGTACCACTTGAAAAGGTACGAGGGAAAAAGAAAGTATTAAGCCGAATTGTTGATATTATGGAAGAGCGCGGGAAAGACCTTAAAGGTCAAACAATCGGTATGACTCACGGTGATGATTTAGAAACTGCCGAAGCATTAAAAGCATTAATTACTGAAAGATTCGGCTGTGAAGTATTTATCGTAAATACAATTGGAGCAGCAATCGGAGCGCATACAGGACCAGGTGCGTTAACATTATTTTTCTTAAATGAAGTAGAGTAAAGGATTGATCTTTTGATCAATCCTTTTTTAATTCTAAAATAATTGTTTTATGCGAATGAAAAATATGTAATTACTTCTTAACTTTCTCTTTAAAAGGTAAGAAGGTAGATAGGAAAGTAGTGATAGCTAGTGCAAAGCTGACTCTTTCAGTATGATCAATTACTAAGTCATTTTTCCACTGATAAAGGAAAGAAGCGATTATTAAAAGTAAAACAGCGCCTCCAACATATCTTACTATTTTTCGTGCTGATTCGTTTTTTAGTCTTACAATCATGTTTATCTTCCTTTCGAGTTTACTAAATAATTCGACAAACTAATTACTAGGATGCGATATTGGTAATTCATCTATGAAATTGAGTGAATTTTTATCGGAGAAACATCAAAAGGTATATGCATTACGAAACATGATAGAGGTGTACATAGAACTTAAAGATTGGAAAAATGTTAATAAAGTTATGAATGAAGCATTTCATTTTTTATCAATTTATGATGTACCAATTGCACATGTCCAACTATATGGTTTGAAAGCTAAAATATTCAATATACGTGGAGATTATTATGAATATGAAAAAAATATGCAAAAAGCAATTGAAGTGGGAGTAGAAAAAAAGCAACATCGCTTAGTTGCTGAATTATCCTATGAATTAGGTAACTTTTATAATGAGAATCGCTCTTATAAATTATCTGCGAAGTACTTTAAAATTTCAGCTGAAAATAAAATGGATTAAAAAAGAAGTTTAGTCAAAAGTTCTTATAAATTGTAAAGGGTTATCCAAAAGAGTATGATATTTTATAATTTTTGGATAACCTCTTTTTATTACTATTCTACAATTATCGGTCGATATGGTATCGGTGATGATAAAATCATAGAAGTTTTTACTATACCAAATGGTATAACGATATCAATTAATTCCTCTAATTCTTTCATTGAGTGAACCGCTACTTTTAAGTAATAGCTACTTTCACCTGTTACTCGGTGACATTCGAGTATTCTATGTTCTTCGTATATTTTCTCCTCAAATTTTTTGCATGGAATCTTTAAATTTTCGATTCTTAAAAATGCTTGAATTGATTTTCCAACTGTATCCAGTGATATCCGTGCTGTATACTTTTCGATTATTCCTGCATCTTGTAACCTTTTTAGTCTTTCTGAAACGCTAGGGCGGCTAAGGTGTAGATGCTCAGTCATTTCTGTAATTGTCATCCTGGCATCTTCTTGTAATAATAGGGTTATTTTCTTATCAATCTCATCCATTACTCATGCTCCTTTGCAAAGTTGAAAGTAAACTTCTGAAATACATGCATAATATAAAATCTAATGCTAAATTACATACACAATTGAATGTTGAATAGACTGATAACTTTCTATAATTAAAATATAAATGGAGGTGCATGTAATGTCTAATCATTTCAACGAAACAATTTCTATTAAAAAGGGAACAGCTTTATACGTAGGGGCAGTTTTAGGATCAGGAATTCTTATATTACCTGGTATGACTGCGAGTATAGCGGAAGGGAATGCGATTATTTCTTGGCTTATTATGATTTTACTTAGTATCCCACTTGCATTAACATTCGCTTTTTTATCTATTGAGCATCCAAGTGCAGGGGGAATTGCAACTTTTTCTGAGAAGGCTTTTGGTAAAAAAGTAGGTGCGATTATAGGGTGGTGTTTTTTTATCGCAGGTAGTGTTGGGCAAATCATTGTATCACTGACAGGTGGAATGTATATAGTAAAAGTCTTTTCTTTACCATCGTATTTTTCTTATATTATCGGGTTAATCATAGTAAGTATTTCTATCGGCTTTAATTTATTTGGATTAAAAATGAGCGGTTCATTTCAAGTATGTATCGGTGTATTAACTTTTTTTATTTTAATCGTAACAATTATAAGCTCACTACCTTATATTGAAATGAAAAATATAAATGTACATATTTCTATGAAAGCAGTAAACCCGATTTTAGATGCGTCATTATTAATTTTTTGGTCGTTTTTCGGTTGGGAAGCAATTGCGAGTTTAGCTCCAGAATTTAAAGCACCTAGAAAAAGAAATATTATTTTGTCTACAGGATTTGCAATTATTATTATTGGATTTTTATATACGGGGATTGCATTATCAGTAATTGGAACAAAATCATATCATATTAATGCTGATAATACTACAGCTCTAGTACTTGTAATAAAACAAACATTAGGTAATCAATTTGCATGGTTAATTGGATTTGTAGCTTTTATTATTTGCTTAGGGACGACAAATGCATTTATCGCAAGCATGGGCCGTTTAGGCTATTCGCTAGGGCAGGAAGAAGTTGCACCTCGTTATTTAGCAAGTATTAATGTAAAAAGAGCAGCGCCAACAAATGCAATAAAAGTTGTAGGTTTTATTGCAATAATAGGTTTGTTAATATGTTTCGTTTTTCATATTAGTATAGATAGAATCGTATTAATACCGAACTCGTTAGGGATTGTTACATATATAGTCGGTACTGCGGCCGGAATTAAGTTAATAAATAATAGATTAGGTAAAGTTTTTTCTATAATAGCTTTTACATGTTGTATAGCGGTTTATCCCTTTATTGGAGGAGTCATACTTATTCCAATAGTTGTAGCTTTAGCGTCTTTATGCTATTTATATTGCATAAAAGGTAGACTTGTAAATGGGAGGGAGCAGAATAAGGAATGTTAAAATACATTCGTTTAAGTTTTAATATTTAGAGATATCTAAATATTGGAGATTCATATATAATTATGGAGGGATTAAATTGTTGTAACTATTTGTAAAAATAGGAGGCTATTAAAATGAACATACGTATTCAAGCTCCAACTAAATGGGATTTAGACAGACTTTATTCTAATAAACAAGATCTTATATTTTCTATAGAACGGTTAATTATAGAATATAAAGCAACAAAAGACTCAGTAATCCTTTCACAACTTATACAGGCTATCGAAAAAGCAGAGTATTACTTATATTGCCGTGCTGCTGAAGATGAGAAGCAGCCTGAAAATACTTTACTAAGTGTAAAAGTAAATCAATTAAAGAAAGAAGTTCAACTATTAATAGAATCTAGTAAGGGACAAAGTGTTAATACAAATCATTCAAGTATTAAACTAATAGAAAATGAATTAAAAGCTTGGGAAGATATGTATACACAATTAAGAAATAAAATAGAAGTAATACACGATAAAGAGACTTTATCATTTGGACAAGCAAATTACGTTGCGATGAATAGTGATGATCATAATGAAAGATTAATAGTATTTGATTCTCTTACAAATGCTTTGAATAAGGAAAAAGATATCTTTGCTACTGTATTGAATCAAATAGGAAGATTACGTCATGCTAAAAGTGATGAAATGGAAGGAACAGAGATTTTAAAACAATCACTACAAGCAAATGGCATCTCTGAAACTGCATTATCCCAAATGTGGAATGCAACGGAACAAAATCTTACGAAGCTAGCAATTGCGTTAAACGGTTATAAAAAAGGAAAGAATTCAATTACATGGTACGAGCTAATGACATGGAAAGAAAGTAATGAGACTGTTATTCCTTTTTCAGTAGCAGTAAAAAACATATATGATGCACTAAAAAATATAGATGAAGAATTGGCACAGTTCGCACAGAATGCAATAGCGAATGCCTGGATCGATGCTGAACCGAGAGATAATAAACCGCCGGGTGGATTTTGTGCTCCTTTTTTCAGTGAAAAAGAATCTCGCATTTCACTTCGTTATGATGGAACAATTGATAGTGTAAGAGTACTTGCTCATGAACTGGGACACGCTTGGCATTTTTATGTTATGAGTCTTGAACAATCTACAACATTTTTAGATGATTATCTGCCAATGAGTACAGCTGAATCAGCGTCTATTTTCTTTGAAACGGTAATCATGAATTATTTAATTCAAACAACAGATTGTGTAGAGATGAAAAAGTCATTGCTTAGCTGGAAAATTAGAAATAGTTTTAATTATGTTATGGCAATTCGTGCATCGTTTCAGTTCGAAAAGAGTTTTTATGAAAAAAGTAAAGAAGGTCCTATAAGTGCTGATGAAATTGAGAAATTATCTATAGCCGCGCAGGAAAAGGCATACGGGAATGCACTAACAGAATATCAGCCGTTTGTTTGGATGAAATACGTTCAGTTTTATATAGCAGATGTTCCTTTTTACAATTATCCATACACACTTGGGTATTTAGCAAGTTTTAGTTTAATTGAAATAGCAAAGGAAAATAAAAATGCATTTCATTTGAGGTATAAAGGGTTTTTACGAGAAACAGGAAAGGCCCCAGTTGAAGAATTGATGAAAAAACATTTTGATATTGATCTAACAGAGTATGAATTTTGGAATAAAGCTTTTATGCAAATTCATAAAGATATTGATGAATATTTGCAAATTAATTAAGGGGACTACATATATGAACAGAATCGGTATTATCGGAGCAATGCAAATAGAAATAGACTTACTTTTAGAAAAACTACTTATTAAAGAGGAACATACTATTGCGGGAATACCTTTTTATAAAGGAAACTTCATGGATACAGAAATTATTATTACGCGATGTGGTGTAGGAAAGGTAAATGCCGCCGCATGTACACAAATTTTAATTAATAAATTTGATGTGGATTCTATCATTAATACAGGTGTTGCGGGTGGATTACATCCGGATGTGAAAATTGGTGATCTAGTTATTTCTACAAATGTTACGCATCATGATGTTAATAAAAATCAAATGAAGAATCTATTTCCGTTTCAAGAAACGTTTCATGCAAGCGAGGAATTAAGAGATTTAGCCCGAAAAGCTGTTAATAGTAGTAGTTTAAATATTACTGTTCATGAAGGAAGAATCGTCAGCGGAGAATGCTTCGTCGAGGATTCAAAATTAAAGGAGCAATTAGTCACTGAATATGCACCTCATTGTACAGAAATGGAAGGAGCGGCAATTGGGCATGTCGCTTATATAAATGACATACCGTTTCTCGTTATGAGATGTATTTCTGATGGCGCTGACGATGAGGCGCAAGTTTCATATGATGATTTCGCAAAAACGGCCGCGAATTATTCTTCAGAAATTATTGTCGAGATACTTAAAAATAAATTGAGTAAAACTATTTTGTAGTTCAAAAGTAAAGAATGGGAGAGAATATCATGTTACAAGCACTAATTTTCGATATGGATGGAACTTTATTTCAAACAGATAAAATTTTAGAATTATCACTAGATGATACATTTAATCATTTACGTTCACTACAATTATGGAATACGGTAACGCCAATTGATAAATACCGTGAAATTATGGGTGTTCCTTTACCTAAAGTTTGGGAAGCGCTGTTACCTGATCATTCAAATGAAGTAAGAAAACAAACAGATGCTTATTTTTTAGAGAGATTAATTGAAAACATAAAGAGCGGAAAAGGGGCTTTATATCCGTATGTAAAGGAAGTTTTTAGTTTTATAAAAGAAAATAACTGTTCCATTTACATTGCTAGTAACGGTTTAACGGAATATTTACAGGCAATCGTATCTTATTATGATTTAGACCAATGGGTTACGGAAACGTTCAGTATCGAACAAATTCAATCGCTTAATAAAGGTGACTTAGTAACAAGCATTTTGATGAAATATGATATAAAAGAGGCAGCGGTAGTTGGAGATCGTTTATCTGATATTAACGCTGCAAAAGATAATGGTTTAATTGCGATTGGATGTAATTTCGATTTTGCACAAGAAGATGAGCTTGCTCATGCTGATTTAGTAATTGATGATTTAATGGAGTTGAAGGGGATATTACCTGAATTGAAGAATACTTACATAACAAAATGAATAAGTTCACATTCAAATGAATGCTCAGGATGATATATTCTTGGGCATTTTTATTTTTCAAAAAGATACATTTGGATAGAGAAAGTGGGGGATTAAGCTGGAAGATATACAAATAAAACGAATTGGAGATTTGCTAAAATATGAGGTCAATCACCTTGTCCAGGAAAGTAAAGAAGAAGGATTTAACTTCTTAATAAAACTAATAAATGAATATGAAAGTAAAAGAAATACATTTAGTAAAACGGGCGAATGTTTATATGGCATTTTTCGAGGTGATACGTTAATTGGAATCGGGGGATTAAATCAAGATCCGTATACGAAAGATAATAAGATTGGCCGATTGAGGAGATTTTATATTGCAAAAGATTACCGGCGAAAAGGATTAGGAAAGTTACTGTTAGGGAGAATCTTAGGCGATGCAAAAATCTATTTTACTATCGTTGTCTTACACACAGATACAGAACAGGGGAACCAATTTTATACTTCGAATGGATTTGTGAAAGGGGCAATGTATGTAGGAACGAGCCATTATCTAAACTTAGATAAAAGGATGCAGTGAATTATTATTTATTCTCCGATAAGAACGTTTGTTCTTTTGTATGTAGATTTATGGTATGATTTATCTAAATCTATTATTAGAATGGGGAATTAGATGATGGGAGAAAATAAAATTATTAATGATTTCAATGAATATTCAATTTGGATAAATGCATTGAAAGATATGAAAGAAGAATTGTGGACGACACCAATATCAGAGGGGAAATGGACTGTTGGTGAGATCGTATCTCATATTATGAACTGGGATGACTATCTTTTACGTGAGACATTATCATCAGTGAGAGATGGACAGGGAATGGAGTTCCCTGACTTTGATACATATAATAAACTAGCCTCTAATTATGCGAAATCAGGTATATCTAAGATAAAACTTCTTGAAGAAGCAAAAGCTAAAAGAGATTTACTTGTTCAAGAGCTTCACCGACTGTCTATTGGAAAGCTAAGGGAACATTTAACTGCCAATGGAGTATCGTATTGTCCTCATACTGGAACGCCGTATTCTCTTATATATATTATTAAGGAATTCGTAGATCACGATAACCATCACAAAAGGCAGATTTTGAATTTTTTAAACGAAAATCATATTAAAAAATTAACTTGTTAACTGATAAAGAAAGATTCCACAAATGATACTTGTGGGATCTTTCTTTAATTAATTTTAACATTCATTTGTTTCAATAAACCCTTCGGATCACCTTTTACATAATAAAAATGTGGATTATTCTCATCATCGTAAAGCATAATGTAAGGTTTTTCATTAAGTGGGAGAAGGATGAGTACTTCATCGATTGTTGTATGTAACCATTGATTTGTAATAGGAACAGGTTTTGATAACGGGATTTTTATCATATGACCATCTTTCGGAACGACATTTAAGTTTTTGAACGGGCCAGTAATGGATTTAGCATATTGAACAGCTTCTTTTTGAATAGCTGAATCTAAAGATTGTTTTTGGACCACCATTTCTTTTTTACAATCAAATACTTCAATTTGTTTATTTGTATTTGCGAACGCATTTGTTGATAATAAAAAGAAGAGAAGAGTAATGACTCCTATTTTTTTGAACATGAAACAACACCTCACACTTACTATACCCTCAAACGTTGTAAATATTTTTATGTCACATTGATGTAACAAAGAAGTTGTATGATAAAATTGATATTTGTTTATAAGTAATGGAGGAAATGTAATGAAAGTATTAATCGCGGATGATGAACAAGATATGCTGAAAATTTTAAAAGCGTATTTTGAAAAAGAAGGCTTCGAAGTTTTATTAGCAAAGGATGGAGAGGAAGCACTTCAAATATTTTATGATGAGAAAATTGACTTAGCTATTCTAGACTGGATGATGCCGAAAAGTAGTGGTATTGCTGTCTGTCAGGAAATAAAAAAGAATTCGAGTGTAAAAGTATTAATGCTTACTGCGAAAAGTGAAAGTGAAGATGAATTAGCAGCTCTTCAAAGTGGGGCAGATGAGTATGTGAAAAAACCATTTCACCCAGGAGTGCTAATTACGCGAGCGAAAAAGCTTGTACAGCATGAAGATGTTATTCAAGTTCAAGATTTAAAAATAGATTTCACCAAAAATAAAGTATATAAAAATGAGAAAGAATTAGACATTACAAAGACAGAATTACAATTAATAAAGTGCTTTTTAAATCATAAAGGCACGATTTTAACGAGGAAAAAGTTGTTAGATATAGTCTGGGGATTTGATTATTTTGGGGAAGAGCGAACGGTTGATACGCATGTAAGAAGATTACGTAAAAAAATAGGAGAAAATATTATAAAGACACATCGCGGTTTAGGATACAGTTTGGAGGAAGAGTGTGAATAAACTCGGTAAAAAGTTATTTTTCAGCATCTCTTTAACAGTCATCCTTATTTTTGCCATCTCTTTATTATTAATTAACTATTTTTTACCAAAATATAATGTGCACAAAACACGCGAAAGCTTAGAAGGCATTACAGCGCAAATCCAGTCAATACCGCGTAAAGAGCTGGATGATGCTATAAATCGTATTGAAAATGAAGGTAATGTTACGATTGCGTATACATCAATAAATAGTTCAGAAGATGCTATTAATGAAGAATTACGCATGCAACTTACAAAAAAGAGAGTTGCATTGAATAAACTTTGGATTACAAAAGAAGAAATTACGAAAGTGAAGAACCTCGGACAATCGAATAAAATATATGATCAAGAAAAGATAAAATCTAGTTTTTTTGCGAAATACATTGCGAAAGATGATATGTTGATTTTAGTAGGAGTTTCTATCGCACATTCCAATGAAGTAATTAAAACGCTTAACTCATTTTATTTATACATTTTGGGATTCTCACTATTTCTTATTATCGTGCTCGTCTGGATTTTTTCAAAAACAATCACTACACCACTGAATGAATTGAGTGATGTCGCAGAAGATATTTCACGTCTGAAATTTAAACGGACGAAAGTTAAAACGAATGATGAAATAGGTGATTTAGCAAATAGTATAAACATTATGAGTGATAAATTACATGAAGCACATCAAGATTTAACAGATCGAAATGACCACTTAAAACGATTTATGGGCGATGTAACTCATGAATTAAAAACACCAATCGCATTAGTAAAAGCATATTCTATGGGAATAAAAGACGGTTTAGATGATGGCACATATGTTGATACAATCATTAAACAAACAGATCAAATTTCAAATTTAATTGAAGAGTTATTGCGATTTTCTAAACTAGAAAGAGATATTTTACAAAAAGAAGAATTCCCTATTGAACCACTAGTACAAAGTATAATAGATAAGCATAAGATTGAACTGGAGTCGAAAGAAATCAAGTTGCAAGTGAACTATAGTGTTGGTGACACGATTGTTTATGCTGATTTAAATAAAATGAGAATGGTCTTTCAAAATTTAATTTCTAATGCGATAAAATATACAACGAATCAAAATATAAAAATCACATTAGAAGAGAAAAATGGCATTGTGTATTTTCAAATTCAAAATGGTATTGCTGCTGAGGGAATTAAAGAGATAGATAAAATTTGGGAGCCTTTTTACGTATTAGAGTCTTCACGTAGCAAAGAAAAATCAGGTACTGGATTAGGATTAGCGATTGTAAAAAGTATATTAGAAAGACATGGATTTGAATACGGAGTTTCGGTAGAAGATGGAGAAATACAATTTTATATGTATATAGAAAGGAACTAATTATTATTAGTTCCTTTTCTATTATCTTGAAAGAGTCGAATGTTTTACAAATTTCTCAACTTTCTATAAAATATAAACTGAATTTTCTGCATTTTTAATGTATAGTAAAAGAAGGAATATATGGGGAGGGAAGGGCATGAGGAAAAAGAAATTAGCAATAACACTTTCAGCTATATTATCTTTAACAATTACTTCAGGAGTTTCTAGTATGACTGCACATGCAGAAAATAAGGAAGGGAGCTCTGTAAAAGGGAGCGATATTAAGTTAAATGGTCAAGTTTCAGAAGCTTTAACTCCAAACACAAAAATTCAATTGGAAAATGGGGTGACAAAACCAATCTATTCTCTTGATGAGGCCATCGTAGAAAATTTATTTGTAGAGACAGAAGTTGATAGTGATCGAGATGGTAAAAAAGATCGTGTATCAGTAAAGGTTATGCGTCCAAAGACAAATCCAGATGTGAAAGTCCCTGTTATTTATGAAATGAGTCCATATCGATCTGGATTGAAAGATGTTCCTGTTTATAATGTTGATGAAGAATTGAATGCATATGGAGGAAAACCGTATGGAGCTGTTAATCTTGGTTCATACGGAAATTATTACGTTCCAAGAGGATATGCAGTCATTTTAGGTGAAAGTATCGGAACTGGGAAATCAGATGGATGTCCGACCACTGGAGATGAGCAAGAAATATTAGGGACTAAGTCTGTCATTGATTGGGTAAATGGACGTGCGAAAGCATATACAGAGGATGGTAAGGAAGTAAACGCAAGTTGGTCTTCGGGAAATGTAGGAATGACAGGAGTTTCTTATAATGGTACGTTACCGAATGCTGTCGCAACGACAGGAGTGGAAGGGTTAAAAACAATTATTCCAATCGCAGCGATTAGTAGCTGGTATGATTATTATCGTGCAAATGGGGCGGTTATTGCGCCGGGTGGTTATCAAGGAGAAGATACAGATAATATGGCAGAAGCAGTACTAACAAGAAAAAACCCTGAAGTTTGCGGGCAAATTATTAAAGAACTAACAGCTGGACAAGATCGTAAAACAGGCGATTATAACGATTTTTGGGATAAACGTAACTATGTAAAAGATGTTAAGAATGTGAAGGCTAGTGTGTTTGTTGTTCACGGTTTAAATGATTGGAATGTAAAAACGAAGCAGTTCGCACAGTGGTGGGAAGCTCTTGGCAAAAATAATGTTCCTCGTAAAATGTGGTTACATCAAGGTGGACATGGCGGAACATCAAGTAATAACTGGCAACAAGCCCAAAATAAATGGTTCGATTATTGGTTATATGGAATTGAAAATGGAATTATGGATGAACCGATGGTAGATGTACAACGTGAAAATAAATCGTGGCAAAAAATAAAAAATTGGCCAGATCCAGCAGCTGTACCATCAAAAGTCCGTATGTATTTAAGTAATAAAGCAGTCAATCTACCATTAAGTATGGGATCAGTAAACAATGTTTTCTCATTAGTAGATGATGCTAAAATAAAGTCAAATCAACTAGTAGAAAACCCTGAGTTAGAAATAGCGAATCGATTAGTATATACAATGCCTGTACTGCAAAAAGATATGCGAATAAGTGGTACGCCTAAAATTTCAATAACAGGAAATATTGATCGATCTGTTTCAAATTTAACAGCTTTACTCGTTGATTATGGCGGAGCGAGGCCTGAAATTGTAACGAGAGGTTGGATGGATCCGCAAAACTTAAATAGTATAGAAAATTCAACAGCGATTCAACCTGGTAAAGATTACACATTTACATGGGACATGCAGCCAGATGATTACGTATTTAAAGCAGGGCATCAAATGGGAGTCGTTTTAATCGCAAGTGATTACGATTATACAATTAGACCGAAAGCAGGAACGAAGCTAACTGTGAAATTGAGTGAAGTGACATTGCCGATTGTGAAATAAATAGTTTTTGATGAAGAGCTTACTATAGTAAGCTCTTCATTTATAATCAGAATTTTCAACTTTTATATGTTCAATCGCGAGGAAATATTATACAATGTAAATATATTACATGGAAAGCGAGTGATATATTATGACAGTCAGCTCTTTCGAATTCTCATTAAAATTTGAGGTACGGAAAGATTAAGTAAATTAGAATCTTCCGTACACATAAAACGGAGGAGAAAATAAATGTTTAGTTATTATAGTACACTTTGTACGGAATTATATGATTTCACAAAACCTGTCGGTTACTCTTTGAATGGTGATATTGAATATTATCAAAATCGTTTAAAGAGTTGTAAAGGAAGAATTCTCGAAGCAGCAGTAGGGTCGGGACGTGTCATTATTCCATTTCTTGAAGTTGGATTTAAAGTTGATGGGATAGATTATTCACCTGAAATGCTAGATTCTTGCCGTAAGCGTTGTAAAGAGAGAGGCTTAAACCCTAATTTATACCAAGGAAGCTTACAACAATTTTCATTACCATATAAATATGAGGCGATAATAATTCCTACCGGATCCTTTTGTTTAATTGAAAATCGTGATGATTCTATAAACGCTTTGAAATGTTTTTATGAACATCTTAATCCAGGTGGGCGTTTAATTGTAGATCTTGCGCTTCCATATGACTGGAAGACGGGTGAGATTCATACATCGACTTTTTCTCTACCAAGCGGGGACGGAATTACATTAGAAAATAAATCAATTGAAATAGATTGGCTTAACCAAGTAACTGTATCATATTTAAAATATGAAAAATGGAGTAAAGGACAGTTAGTACAAACTGAACTACAACGTTTTGCAATGCGGTGGTATGGAATAGAAGAGTTTAAACTCCTTTTAGAAAGTATAGGTTTCACTGACATTACTTGCTCTGCTGACTATGTTTATGAAAAGCAACCGTCAAATGCAGAACAAATTATTACTTTTGAAGCTGTACGAAAGGAATAATATAGGAACTATTCATGAAAATAAGGCAATCGACACAACATCGACTGCCTTATTTTCAATTTTAGGATATGTTTTATTTCATTGTTTATAGAGAAAGATCGGAGGAAAATAAAGGAAATTCATCTTAATATTTGGCCCGCAAGCAGTCGGGAAAATGACAGTCGGACAAGAATTAGTGAAATTAACAGATTTGAAAATTTTTCATAATCACATGACCATTGATTTAGTAAGTCCATTTTTTGATTACAGTACAAAGGAAGCAAAAAGATTAGTAAGTTTGTTTCGTAATGAAATATTTGAAGAAGTGTCTAAAAGTGATTTATACGGAATGATTTTTACATATGTATGGGCATTTGACCTTCAATCAGATTGGGAGTACATAAACCATGTAGTAAGTATTTTTGAATCAAAAGGCGCAGCAGTATATTTTGTAGAGCTCGAGGCAGAATTAGATGAAAGATTAGAGCGAAATAAAAGTCCACATAGACTAGAGCATAAACCGAAAAAAAGAGACATTGAATGGTCTGAAAAAAATTTAAAAGAAACGATGAAAAAACATAGATTAAATTCATTTCATGATGAAATTGAAAAAAAAGAGTACATAAAAATTAATAATACTCATTTGAGTGCTAAAGAAGTAGCTGTAATGATTAAGGAAAAATTCCGATTGTAAAATACTTAAATGCTGTTACGTTTTCATAGTCCAAGCATTCTCCTACTAACTACATATACTATTTATATTAAGGACGGTCACTAATTTATTGAGAAACCGTCATTTGTATATAAATGACAAATTTGGAAGGAGGTAAGAAAAAATTGGAAAATGAACAGCCAGGAAGAATTGAAAATCAAGTGTATTCTAATCGAGTTGTAAGATCAGAATTTGATAAGCATTGGGAAACTTGTATTTCAAAAAGTGGTTATGTAATCTATGTAGCGACAAGTGATCATGCTGAAGTAATAGTTTTACTTTCAGATGGTTCAAGTAAATTATTAATCTTCGAAAAAGGCGGTAAAGTAATAGTAGGCGGTGGTGGAACAAGCCATTATAGTAAACCGCATATTGCAAGAAACATTTAATGTAAAAAATGTTAATCGAGAAGATGCTGGTAGCCTTATAGTCTTTAATTTTTATATGGAGATACGTATAATAAAGTGAGTTTTTGTTTTAGGTTCTGGCGTTTTTTCTAACAAAAATAAGATGAAAAAGATCTTTAACGTATAAAGGTCTTTTTTGTTTTATTCACAAATCAAATTAATGGAGGTGAGCTAATAATGAAAAATATTTGAGTAACCTATGTTTTTTCGGGTGTTCTCCTATTCGGCCTTACATATATAACTTCCGCAATTTACTCGGGTTCATTAGAAATTTGGGATAGAGGAAGCGGGAAATTCTTTACTGCATTTTATGAAATCCAGGGTACAATTTTATCGGTAATTTCAATTTGTTTTATTATAGCAGGGATATACTGTATACATAAAAAAGTGTAGTGAAAAACAATCAGCCTTTCATGTACTATACATGAAAGGCTGATTGTTTTTATGTGTTGAAGAAGTCTTTTAGAAGAATTGTAGTTTTTAGATTGATAGTTGAAACTGTAACAACTTATGTATAATTAATATCATTTTGTCAAATGAATGTCACATAAAAGTCTTATAGTGTATATAGAAAGTGAAACATATACAAAGCAGGAGATGAAATGATGAAAAAGGCACTACAATATATATTCATATTATTTACGTTAGTTACTTTAAGTTATGTAATTTATATTAACTATGAAAAGCAGAAAGAGATTAAAAATAATAAACAAGTAATTAGTGAAGTTGCAAAGAGGTATGATATTCCAGATTGGATACCATTATCAATTGCGGATCATGAAACAAAATTTAACCAAAAAGCAATAGGAGATAACGGAACATCTTTTGGATTATTCCAATTACATCGTGGTGGATTAGCACCAGCGCAATTATCGGAAGAGAGTTTAGTGGATTCGCGTATAAATACAACGATAGCAATTTCAAGTATGGTCAAATCGTATGAACGTGGTGTGAAAAAAGGATTGCAGGATTGGGAGTTGCTTAAATATGTTGCTAATACATCAGGGTGGCCAGGAAACTTAGGGGGAGAATGGACAGATAATAATACGAAATATAATAAAGGGCTAGAACAATCATATCAATTATATAAAAAAGAGAAGTAGATATAAAAAGGCATTTTCAATTTGGGGAAATGTCTTTTTTATGTTATAGTATAAAAGTGTTTGGGCGTTATGTTATTTCGATATATCTTCAAATTTGTTATGTAGTATTTTTATATTAAATAACTACTAAAATCATTTTTTTATATAAGGAGTAAGAAGTATGAATATGAAAAATATAGATTTTATACTAGAAAGTGATGAAACATTAAAACCGTCAGAACGATTAGTACTATTATTATTAGAGAAGCATAGAATGTTATATACGAACGATCTATTAGCTCTTTCAAATTTATCATATAAAACATTAACAGATTCACTAACAGCACTCGTTTTAAAGTCTTATGTTTTAAAGGATACAGGTAAGGGAAGAAGGCAGAATTGTTATAGATTAGTATGATAAGAGTACTGCTATAGATTCTTGCTATATACGTATTTTTCAAATGTAAGGATAAATTCCATTTTTATTTTCAAATGATAAAAAACTATTAATTTAAGTAAATAGCCGGTTTTGATATGTAAAGAGTTCATGGCTGCTAAATATATAATTTCATTTCATTTTTAATAATGTTTGTTAGTTGTAAGTGAAAATGATATTTTTTAAAAACAATTATAAAAATGAAACTCAAAAACAATCTACTCATTAGAGTCGGTTGTTTTTTTATTAGGATAGCGAATTATAAAAATAATATTATTATGTAAACTTAATTATTTAGAAAGGAACATGTGATTATTAATGGAATTTATTAAGGGGTACTTAATATTTCTATACATGGAGGTTCATTATGGAACAAATCATATCAATATCACAAGCAGTCATAAGCGGGGAAAAAGAAAAGGTAGTAGAAATCATTAATACGGATCCAAGTTTTGTTAACTCATTTAGTGAAGATGGATGGACACCGCTTCATTTAGCAGCTTATTTTGGGCAGAAAGAAATAGCAAGTTTCCTTTTAGAACATGGAACAAATATACATATTAGAGCGAAAAACGAAAATGAAAATACGCCACTTCAAGCGGCAATTGCAAACAAACAAATCGAACTTGTATCTTTCTTAATTGAAAAGGGATCAGATGTGAATGCAGTGCAAAGTGGTGGCTGGACAGGACTTCATGAAGCTGCATTATTAGGAAATGAAGATATAATTACATTGCTTCTTGAACATGGAGCCAATAAAACGACTAAGAAAAATGATGGGAAAACTGCATTTGATATCGCTGTAGAGAAAGGGCATGAGCATCTTTTACATCATTTGCAAGAGGAAGTGAGCTTATGATTAGCCGCTGGAAAGTAGGGGTTTTTCTTTTTAATGAAGTGGAAGTGTTAGATTTTGCCGGCCCATTTGAAGTTTTTTCCGTTACAGCAACAAGTGAAGGTCAACCATTTACAGTTCATACTGTTAGTCAAGATGGAGAAATGATTACAGCAAGAAATGGATTAAAGGTACAACCAGATTATAGTATCGAAGACTTACCTCCAGTTGATATTTTAATAATTCCTGGTGGCTTAGGTGCTAGAGAAAACGAAATGAAAAATGAAATAATAATAAATTGGATCCGTCAGCAAATGAAAGAAGTGAAGTTAATGACTTCTGTTTGTACCGGTGCGTTTTTACTTGCGAAAGCTGGATTACTCGATGGGCTCAAAGCGACAACACATTGGGCTAGTGTTAAAAATTTTAGAAATGATTTTCTGAATGTGGAAGTTTTAGAGAATGTAAAATTTGTCGATGAGGGACATATTATTACGTCTGGAGGAATTTCAGCTGGAATTAACATGTCATTTCATATTGTGAAAAATTTGTTGGGTACTGGGGTTGCTGAAGAAACAGCGAAGAGAATGGAATATGATATTGATTTAAAATATTGAAAGTAAAACAAGACCAGCAGTTGAAATATCCAACTGCTGGTCTTGTTTTATATTGACTGAATATAAGCTAATTCCTCATCCGTAAGTATCGGACGGGTAGTTGCATCTGCATTTTCTTTCGCTTGTTTTTTTGTTTTTGCGCCAGGAATTGCGACCGATACTGCTGGATGAGAGAGGACGTAGCGAAGTGCAAGTTGTCCTAATGTTTGATTTTCATTTGAGAGTAATCGTAGTTTCTCTACTTTTTGTAAATCTTCTTGAAACCACTTTTCTTTTGGCCATTCTTTGCGTAAATCTCCGTCAGGAAAAGTTGTTTTATTTGTAAATTTTCCGGTTAATATCCCCATTTTTAAAGGGCCGCGTATAACAGCTCCTAAATTGTTCTCTTGTAGGTAGGGCAGTATGTCGTTTTCTGGTTTTCGGTTTAATATGTTGTAATCAAGTTGCACAACATCAATTTCATCGTTTTTATTGAAGTGTTTTATATATTGTATGTCGTGAGTTGAAACACCAACAGCTCTTACTTTTCCGTCCCGTTTTAATATTTCAAATGCTCGTAAAAATGCTTCTGTTTCTTCTTGTTTATCCCACCAAATGTGACAGAAATAAACATCAATATAATCTGTTTCTAGGCGTAGTAAGCTAGTTTCAAATACTGCGATCACTTTTTCGGCAGTATTATAAACAGGCTCTCCACTTGGATCATAGTGATGCCCAATTAAACCGCCTTTCGTTGATAAAACGATATTATTACGGTGCTCTCTTATCGCTTGAGTTACTAACCTTTCACTATGTCCTAATCCGTATACATCAGCAGTATCAATAAAGTTTACGCCGCATTCAATTGCTTTCTTCATAGCGGTTATAGATTGTGTGTCGTTAACAGGACCCCATTCATCGCCGCCAATCGCCCACGCTCCAAAGCCAATTTCAGAAACAGTAATTCCAGTTTTACCTAATGTACGGTAGTGCATCATTTTTCCTCCTTGTAAGCATGTTATAACATCGGTATGCAAAACTAGAATTTATATGTGTAAAAATATTTTCTACAATTGGGGAAAAAGAATAACATAAACTACTATTTTATAGCAGCATAAATAAAAATTCTCATTTTAAATACAGAGATGTCGTCGAACGCTATCTCTAATTGGTTAATTTGTGAGATTTTTTTGTGAAGGAGGTTATTTTATAAGAATAGAATTTAAGTTAGTAAGAGATCGTGCCTATGGTAGTGAGAAAATATGGGTTAGGGGGATTTGAAAATGAGGAAACTCAAAAGAGTCAATGTTCCTAATATACCAGAGCAACTATCACAGCCTAACGACAAGCGAACTATAAATAAGAAGAAGTTAAGGCGTTTTATTTTCATGTTCATTTTTATTGCTGCGACTACTTTGTACGTTCAATATATTTTAACGAAACAACAAGAAGTAATTAATGGCAAAAAAAATACTATAACAAATCAAAAGAAACAATTAGTTTCTTTAAAGAAAGATCAAGGTTCTTTAAAGACTAACATTGAGAATTTAACCGGTAATGAAGAAGAGATTTTAAAGTTTGCTAGAAAAGAGTATCAATTTTCTAAGTCAAACGAAACAATATTCGTATTGCCAAAGTGAAGTGGTGGAACAGTTAGCGATAGCTAACTGTTTTTTGATGTATGAGGGAAAAAGTTGTTTGTAGTGTGAATGTCATGGTACAAGGAGCAATGACATATTGTAAAAATGAGAAGTTTGAGCCAATTTTAATTGTTTCAAGAGATTTTCATAATTATGGAATATATGTCAAAATAAATATTGTTAAAATTCTGTCAATTGTATATAATACAAGGTAAGCGGATACATTTTTTAATCAACGTTGAGTTAACAGCTTATACGTCTGTTAAGAAAACCGTTATCCTCGTATAAGAAAGGAAGATAGCTGTGTACGCTTCAAATACAATTTACGTCGTAGGGGATGCGAAAGCACCTCAAAATAATCCCATTACCGAAAAGTTCAAAAGTTATTTTGTAGCATTTGTACTTGAGAAGGATACAGGGGAAATTGTAGATGCAGATTGCTCAGCCACAATTGCATTAACATCTCAATTTGTTAAATATTTGTTTCTACATAAAAATATTAATGACCCAGCATTAGTAACAGAAATAAAAAATCGGTACTTCGGTTCGTCTCAAAAGGCGCTACTTGTAGCGCTAAAGGATGCACAGAAAAAATATAATCAGATCGCTGCTTTGTCTACCCATTCATAGACAAAATCCAGCCGTAAGAATCTTCTTATGGCTGGATTTTTTTGTTTCGCATTAACGGAAAAGCCAACCGGATATTAAAGTATCACCCTATAAACAATGAAAGGATGAACAAAATGAAAATTACCGATGTGAAGGTAAACCGCCGACATGTAAAGCTTCATACACCGTTTAAAACTGCGCTTCGCACTGTAACGGAAATCGAAAGTATAGATGTGTTTATTCATACAGATGAAGGGATTGTTGGAAAAGGAGCTGCTGCAGCAACACCGGTTATTACAGGTGATTTTGCCAACGGGATTGAGGAAGCAATATTAGGGCCAATTCGCTCCGTATTAGTTGATAAAGATGTGCTGCAATTTCAAACGTTATTGTTACACATTCAAATGAGCTGTATAGGAAATACAAGTGCGAAAGCGGCGGTAGATATGGCTTTATACGATGTATATTGTCGATTTCACAACATACCGTTATATGCATTGTTAGGTGGGAAGAAAGAGATTCATACTGATATTACAGTAAGTGTGGATGAGCCTTTATTAATGGCAAAAGAAGCGAAAAAGCATATCGAAAAGGGATTCCAAACATTAAAAATTAAGGTGGGTAAAGAGGCACATTTAGATTTAGAACGCATAGAGGCAATTCGAAATGTAGTACCAAAGAATACGACGTTACGTTTAGATGCAAATCAAGGATGGAAACCGAAAGAAGCGGTTTCTATTATTAGAGAAATGGAGAATAGAAATTTAAATATAGAATTTGTAGAACAACCAGTTCATGCGAAAGATTGGGAAGGATTAAAGTACGTGAAGGACAATGTACAAACGCCTATTATGGCAGATGAAAGTATGTTTTCGGCAAGCGATGCATTAAAGATTGTCCAAGGAGGATATGCAGACCTACTTAATATTAAATTAATGAAATGCGGCGGCATACGAGAAGCATGGAAAATTGCGGATATTGCGGAAGCAGCAGGTGTGAAGTGTATGGTTGGAAGTATGATGGAACCTTCACTTTCAGTTAGCGCTGTTGCCCATTTAGCTGCGGCACATCCGAACATTCATTACTTTGATCTTGATGCACCGTTATGGTTAATGGAAGACCCAGAAGGAATGACTTACAATGGTCCAAAGGTAAACCTGCATTCTGTAGTGAATATACAATCTTAGAAGTAGTACCTAGTAAACTATCTTTTAAGGGGGATATATATGAAAAAAGTAGGAACTGCATTTTTGACAACCTTATTTATATTTTCATCGTTTACATCGGCAAATGCTGAAGAGAAGAAGGATAATAAAGCATTTATAGATGTATCTGCTGCAACGTTATGGACTGCACCAGATTCATTACGACCAATTGATGCACCGAGTGCGACAAATCCAGTTGATTTATGGAAGTGGACGAAATCAATGACGCTAGATGAGAAGCTTTGGTTAACGAGTGCAAATAAATTAGAAACGCAAGCGCTACTCGGTCAAGAAGTAACAGTAATTGATAAAAAAGGTGATTGGGTAAAAGTACTAGTGCACGGACAGCCAACGCCGCGAAATGAAGAAGGGTATCCAGGGTGGATGCCTGAAAAACAATTAACGTATAATCAAGAATTTGTAGATAAAACAAACGAACCTTTCGTATTAATAACGAAACCGACAGCAATTGTATATATTAACCCTTCTGAAAAACATAAATCGCTTGAAGTCAGCTATAATACGCGTTTACCGCTATTAAGTGAAGATACGATCTCATACCGCGTATTGTTGCCAAATGGTCAGAAGGCGTGGCTACGGAAAAATGATGGGACTGTTTACCATTCTCAAAATGATATTCCGACTCCAACCGCTGATGACTTAATAAACACCGGAAAAATGTTTTTAGGATTACCGTATATATGGGCTGGTACAAGTGGTTTTGGATTTGATTGCTCTGGATTTACACATACGATTTATAAATCACATGGCATTACAATACCGAGGGATTCTGGGCCACAATCAAAAGCAGGAATTGCGGTTGATAAAGAAAACCTACAAAAGGGCGATTTAATATTCTTTGCACATAATCAAGGAAAAGGTAGTGTTCATCACGTTGCCATGTATATTGGTGATGGGAATATGATTCATTCACCAAGAGCTGAAAGATCGGTAGAAATTATACCGTTAAATACACCAGGATATATAGAAGAATACGCTGGTGCTCGTCGTTATTTACCTTAAAAAAGATAGGGGGGCTTTATATGAAAAAGGTTGTTCGCTATTCATTAGTTAGTACTTTACTTGTCTCTTCATTTTTAGTAGGCTGTGCGAAAGAAAAAACAGCTACGAAGCCGAAAGATGAGAAAAAAGTATTACAACTACTAGAAACGGGTGAAATTCCATCACTGAATTCTGGAAAAGTAACAGATGCAGTATCGTTTAATGTTTTAAACAATGTTATGGAAGGATTATTCCGTTTATCGAAAAATGATGAAGTGATTCAGGCTGGGACACAAAAATATGAAGTGAGTAAAGACGGAAAGACATATACATTCCACTTGCGTGATGCGAAATGGTCTAATGGTGATCCGGTAACAGCTCAAGATTACGTATATGCTTGGAAGCAACTTATAAATCCAGATACAGCCTCTCAATATGCATATATCGCGTACGATGTGAAGAATGCGGAAAAGATAAATAAGAAACAATTAGGCTTAGAAGAATTAGGTGTGAAAGCAAAGGATGATAAAACGTTCGTTGTTGAGTTAGAACATCCAGTACCGTATTTTACGAAACTACTTATTTTACCGTCTTTCTATCCAATTAATGAAAAATTTGCGAAAGAGCAAGGTGATAAATACGGGTTAGAGGCAAATAAAGCGATATATAATGGGCCGTTTACATTATCGGAGTGGAAGCACGAAGCGAGCTTTACAATGAAGAAAAACGATAAATATTGGGATAAAAAAGAAGTGAAATTAGATGAAGTAAACTACCAAATTGTTAAAGAAATTTCAACTGCGGTAAATTTATATGAAACAGATAAGGTAGATAGGGCTGTCATTTCTACAGAATTCGTAGATAAATATAAAAATAATAAAGAACTGAAACAATATACAGATCCAGTTATGTATTTCTTCCGTTTCAATGAAAATGTACCGATTCTTAAAAATAAAAACGCACGCCTTGCACTTAGTACAGTTTTTGATAAGAAGGGACTTGCGACTTCATTTTTAAATGACGGATCAGTTGCTGCGAATTATTACGTACCAAAAGGATTTTTAAAAGGACCAGATAAGAAAGATTTTAGAAGTACGGCAGGTGAGTTTAATAAGACTGATGTAAAACAAGCGAAGGAATATTGGGAAAAGGCAAAACAAGAGACCGGTACAAATGAAGTTACGTTAGAACTATTAAATTATGATTTAGAAAACTTTAAAAAAGTAGGAGAGTATATTAAAGAACAGCTTGAGAAAAACTTACCAGGCTTAAAAGTAAATGTGAAACTACAACCACATACTCAAAAACTAGCGTTAGAGAAGAAAAAAGAATATGAAATGTCGTTATCACGTTGGTTACCTGATTATCCAGATCCAATGACATACTTAGAAGTTTTCCTTTCGGGAAGTACCGTAAATAATACAGGATATGCAAATCCAGAATATGATGCGTTAATTAAAAAGATTAAAACAGAATTAGGTAATGATGAAAAAGCCCGTTGGAAGGCATTGCAAGATGCGGAAAAAATGCTCCTTGATGATGCAGTAATCGCACCAGTATTCCAGCGCGGATTATCTTACTTACAAAAACCATACGTGAAAGATTTATATGTTCACCAATTTGGTCCAGCAACTAGCTTGAAATGGGCGGATGTACAAAAATAAAGTGATGGAGAAACAGACTTCACGTATGTGATAGTCTGTTTTTTCTTATAGCTTCAAATGAATTATAGACATTTTATAAGTTTTTTCATCGCTTAAAAATAAAATTATTACATAAATTCCAGTGTGAAATTTATGTAGAATCTTGTATAATTAACATGTTTCTTTGGAAGCATTTTCTTGCGCTATTTGTATAGGACTTAATAGAGCAAGGGAGGAAATACATACATGTATATAATAGATAAATAGAATGGAGCATGTATTGAAAAAAAGGAGAGAAATGATGACGTGTCATAAACAAGGGTTACAATTTATTCGTAATAGAAAGAGGAACAACCGATGAAGATGAAGCATGCTTTTGGTCCAATTATTTTAGCCTGTGTACTCTTTTTCATTGTATTGCTTATTCCATCTAAGAGTTTAGTATCACTATTAAGCGATAAAAAGATAGAAGATGCAGCAACTTCCTTACAAAAAGAGAAATTACAAAGTGTTTTCTTGCAACAGAAAATGTTAGAGAATTCGCAGTATTTACCGATGTATGGTTCATCAGAGTTTTTACGAATGGATGCATATCATCCATCTAACTATTTTAAAGTAAATCCAGCAGGTTTTACTCCATTTTTAATAGGGACTGGTGGTACGCAAAGCTTGGCTCATATATTAAATATGACGTCTACAATGGATGAATTAGAAGGTAAAAAGGTAGTCTTTGTTCTTTCACCACAATGGTTTACAAAAACCGGTGTATCACAAGGGGATTTTACAAATAATTTCTCCAAACAACAAGCCTATCACTTTATTTTTAATGACGAAATAAAGCCTGAAATGAAGAAAAAAATCGCGAAACGTTTACTAGATTATAAAGTTGTTCGTAAGGATGCGATATTAAGTAGTTCGCTAGAAAGTATTGTATATAACGATACAAAACATAACATAAAAGCTGAACTAGCTAAACCGCTAGCGTATATGTACCGGAACATTTTAGATCATCGAGATTTATTTAACTCTCTATTTAAGATCGAACCGATGAAAGAGGAAACAAATATGGGTTTACGTTCGCTTTCTTGGGAAGATGCACGTAAACATGCGGAACAAGAAGGTAAAGTAGGATCCACAACAAATACATTCGGAATTGCAAATCCATATTATTATAAACATAATTTAAAGAAAAAATTAAAAGGTTTAAAAAACTTTAGAGCAAATGAATCGTATGATGATTCACCAGAATATGATGACTTACAAATTGTTTTAGATCTTTTCAAAGAAAAAAATGTAAAACCACTCTTTATTTCTGTGCCTGTAAACGGACCGTGGTATGATTACGCTGGTTTCCCAAAAGAACGTCGTGATGTGTATTACAATAAGGTTCGCGATCAAGTCGAGAAAGCAGGATACCCAGTAGTCGATTTTTCTAGCCATGAATATGATAAGTATTTCTTAAAAGATACAATTCATTTAGGCTGGAAAGGCTGGATCTATTTTGATGAAGCTGTGCAGAAGTTTTACTCTGAAAAATAATGCATAAACAATAGAAACAGGAATGGCAATAAAGCCGTTCCTGTTTTTTAGTATAGAGGATTTTGGTGTGGGCAATTTGGAAAGGCGTGTATATCTTGAATTTGTCTAAAGTCATAATGTTTCATGGCGAACTGGGCTTGGTAAAGGTATTCGTAAACAAATAATTGATTATTTTGAACGCCGCATAAAACGCCGGAAGTTCCTTGCCCATTAATAAGAGAAACACCAACAGGGCGTCCGATTAAGTATGGTACTTTTTGCTGCCAATGCATAGGGGGATCACTCCTTTTTGAGTTACTATACGAAATTACAAATGAATTGTAACTTATCCAAGTAAATCTTAAACTGGAGGGTTTTAATGAAATGTCTAGAAATCATTAATATGAATGAATTATTTGTGTGGAAGAGGAGTGCATTATGGAGAAAGGAAGGATTCTGAAAGAAAAGTTAAATCTAATAGAATGGTGCCAAACATTGAATGGAATATCGGAGGATATATGGTTTCAACCATTTAAAAAAGGTTCATGGGCAATTGCGGATGTAATTTCACATTTTATTGTTTGGGATGCGTTTCTAATGAAGTATAGAATTTCATATTTTGTAAGCGGGAAATCTGTACCTATCGTTCCAACAGATGTTGAGGAAATGAATAAGGGTGCAATAAAATATGCAAGGTCTGGTATTTCAAAAGAAGAACTAATAGATCAATTTAGCTTTACTCGTAAACAATTAGTAGACCAAATTGAGCGAATTCCTGCTCGGAATTTTAATAATGACTATCAATTTGGCACAAAAAAATTGAGGTTAAATAATTATTTTTCATCACTTATCGAGCATGACTTAAAGCATAAAAAAGAAATAATACAATTTCTAATACATGATCAAGCCGATAATAAAAACCGCTATAATTCTTAATGAATTTATAGCGGTTTTTATTATAATCTTAAGCAAGATTTTTACGTTTTTTTGTCCACTTTTTTATAACGAAATATAAAAGTATAAGTACAACGCCACCGATAGCGAACGATTTCACATACGGTCCAGCAATATCGTTAATATTCTCCCAATTTTCACCTAGTTTCTCACCTAAATAAATGAAAATGATAGACCAAGGGATGATCGCAAGTGCTGTTAATGTAGTGAAACGTAGTAATGGCATTTTTGTAATACCAGCAGGAATTGATATCGCATGACGAACGATAGGAATGAAACGTGCAGTGAAAATTACGCCAGTTCCGTAACGATTAAACCAATCTTCAGCAGCATCCATTTGTTTTTTATGTATGAAAATATACTTACCGTAACGTTCTAATACAGGGCGACCACCATATCGACCAATCCAGTAAACAAAGATTTGGGCAATAACACCACCAATTGTACCGAATATAACTGCGCCTACAAATGAGATACTACCATTGAATACTAAGTATCCCGCATAAGCAAGGACAATCTCACTTGGAATAATTTCAATCATAAGTCCAAGCATTATGCCCCAATAACCTAATCCCTCAAAAAATGTTAATACTGAATGAATAAAACTACTTAACATTGTTGCACCTTCTAATGTATGAATTTTGAATATAAGCCCCTTTATTTAACAATATAAAAGGTTCACTATATGTAGATTATACCTTATTTATATAGTGGATTGCCATTTCAATTCTTTTATGTCTCTCATAAGTATTATAGTAAAGGATATAAGCCCAGTTTTCATGAAGAGATAATGAAAAGATTATTAAAAATTTCTCATATATTAGTTAGAATAAAGGTGTCTACATAAAACTTTTTAGTCTCCGAAAAAGTTCATGAAGGGCAATTTCGAATTTCATGTGAGCTTAATAGTACAAAAGATATATTGATATAAAAAAACAGGAGCAAATCTGCTCCTGTTTTTTAAGGTTTCACATCTAAATTTTGTAAAAATAACGTTGCTGTCACATATCGTTTCGCTAGCATTTGTACATAAGCGGTATGTACAGAAAGTGTGGCGATAATAATAGCGTTACGAATTGCTTCGCGTTGTTCGTTATTAATTTGATCGAACTTACTTGCTATTTTATCAGCCTTTTCTTTTACGATATTTTCGATCGTATGAACTGTATCTGTAGCATTTAGTTGTAAGCAATTCCCTTGATTCAGTTCTTCAAATAAAGAAGAATAAGCTACATATAAATGAAGAGGGTTAATTAAATCATCACTTCGATCGGCCGGGTCATTTACGATGAGTCGTAATAGTTTGCGAATAGATTCAAAATCAAGCGCTGTTTTTAAATCTTCGACAATGAATAATAATGCTGCTTGTTCGATTGAGTATTTCTTCCCTTTTTGAGGGGAGCCGATCATTTCTTTTATATCTCGTTTCACCCAGTTTTGCATAGCAGTTACAGAGAAGCTCGTATTTTCAATCTGATTGCCAAGCGCAACTATTTCATTTAAAGAAAAACCGACATCCGTATCGTCAATCTTAATCAATTTTTCAAAAATAGGCGAAAGTGCGGTTGTAATAAAAGCAGTAACGCTTTGTCCGCTTTCAATATCTTTTTTATGTGACTTTGCCCAAGCTTCTTGTAAAATGCCGAGAGGCTTCTTCGTATTCCATCCTCTTAGTGATAGAAGGAGCGTTGCCATTTCGTTTCGTGTGAGATGAAATGTTTCCATCTTTTCACCTCCAAAATTATAAAAAGTTCTTATGAACTTATAATATGTTTTGTTTCATTTAAAGTCAATTCCGTTTTGCTTAATTTTTCCTATGTCATGAAATTGTCGTAAGTAAATAATGCTTGCATATTTCGACAAAAGTTCATATAATAAGTTCATAAGAACCTTTAAAATGGTTTTAAAACAAATCTATCATTCTGAATTTACTAGAAAGGTAGATTTCACATATATCTATATAAAAGGAGAATGGATATAATATGTTGAAAAAACTTGTAGCAGTAATGACAGCATTCATGGTTATCTTTGGGGCTAGTAGCTTTATGTTCGTAGATCATGCGGCAGCGAAAAGTTACAAATCTGGTAAAAAATCATATACACCAAGTTCAGGTCAAAAGTCAAAAGTTGATTTAAACAAAAAAGATTCTAATGTGAATTCACAAAAAACGACAACTGATTCAAAAACAAAAGCAACAAACACAGCACCAAAAAGTAATAAAGGTGGCTTTATGAAAGGCTTATTACTAGGTGGTCTTGGTGGTTTACTAATGGGTAGCTTATTTGCAAATATGGGAGCACTTGGTTCTGTATTAGCGTTTATGGTAAATATGTTAGTAATGGCTGGTATCGTAATGTTAGCAGTTCGTGCATTTAAATACTTCAAAGATCAACGTAAGAAAAAGGCAGATGAAGTAGCATGGAAACAATAAAAATTTCTGAACAAGAATTAATAAATGCGCTTTGTGTATATATCGCTGAAAAAAGACAAGTTGGTCCAGAAGAAGTTTCAGTTGAACTAATGTATGATGACGACTACGGTTTCTCTGCAGAAGTAGAGGTAAATGGTCGCCAGCAAATTTTAATTCAAGCAAACTTAATCGAAGCACTACGCTTGTTGCTTGATCGAGAATACAACGTCAATTCATTTGCAGCAAGATTGCAACTTGAATTAGATGATGAAGAAGGTATTTACGCATTAGCGAAATTTAATAATAATGAACAATAAAACTGTTAGAGCTGTATGCTCTAACAGTTTTTATTTGGATTAATATTGCTAGTATGTTTCTTCTTTTAGAATAAAATCCAGTATTTCATGTGTCTTCAATTTAGTATTTGCATCATTTTATCTATCTAATCCAAAGTTGGCTATCCAAATAAATAATAATTTTGACATAAAACGACTTTTATTTATCTATTCGACGAATTGTGACAAATAAATCACAACTATATTTGATATGATATTTCAGAAATCTAATATTTTATTATTCAAAGCGAGGTAGAAGAATGATGGTGTGAATTTAGCTGAATTTGCTCATGAGGCTTCTGGTAAAAAAGAAGTGTGTATATCGAGAAGATTAGAAAAGTTCGAAAAAGGAGAACGGAACATGGAAACACAAACTTACAAGTATCCTAGACAAAAGATTAATGGGATTTGGCTAATAATTGCTGGAGCAGCAATGTTTTTACTTTTAATAAAACATAACGGCTATCCAAACGTTTGGCCTTTTATTATTGTTTATACATTAGGAATGATATGGCAATTGAACTCTAAAACTAGGAAAAAATTTGCAGTTGGTTCTGGAACACCGGAACAAAAGAAGTGGGCTAATTTTTCAATGATTATATTGGCTATTTTAGTTTTTCTCATTTTTCATTTTGTTGGTGATGATTATAGAAATTGCTGGCTATTAATTCTTTTAGCTGTAGGTGTTCATTTTTTAATGTTTATTCCGGTACATGGAAAAATGATGTTTTTTCTATCCATCATTTTGATAATCAATTCATTCATAGGATTAATCATTACTAACGTAAATCTAGATGTCTTTTTTGTAGTAGATGGTTTAATGAAAATTTTAGTTGGTGTAATTTTTATTAGGTTAAGTCCTATTGATTTTTAAAATACAGTTGATTAATACATTAGAAAAGAAGGCGTAGTAATGATATTTTTTATGTTAGCTATTAGTGTAGGATTAATATTTTTTGTTCATTATATAACGAAACAGATGTTTAAATACGAAGCAAATCACCTAAGTTCAAAAAAACGCTTTTTAATAAATCTTTTGCAATTTGTTAGATTTGCACCAGTAATTGTATTACTTGTAATATGCATACTGGTATTAACAACTTTGCACACGAAAACAGGTATTCGACTATCTCATGCATGGTATGCTGCGCAATTTTGGGCTTATTATACGTTTTTGTATTGTATTTATGTGATAACTAGGAAAAAACTGCTTCTTTTTTCAATGGTTATATCCTTAATTATGGCCATTTATTACACTCCGTTGTTCCACTTTGAAAACCAATTTATAGGATTGTATGTAATTGTCGCTAATATTTGCGGAATTTTAATGTTTATAAATTTATGGATGTCGATATCGAAAGTTTTAGTCGGAATGAAAAATAGATAATACCTTTGGTTCCTGTAATTGACGTAACAGAAATACTAGATGTAGTACAAAAATTATAAAAAAGGCGGTGGAAATGAATCCACCGCCTTTTTTATATGCTAGTATTTCACGCTTTCATTTGTTGATTTTCTTCAAATGATTGAAAATCACGCCAAATCTCATTCATCTTTTGTCTACCAACACCAACCATCGGATTAAACTGAATCGCAGCTTTCTGACGTACAGTGTGAACATTTTGAATTGCTTGTTGTAAATGTTTTTCAATCGAATTAGATGTTTTATTAGCTTGTTTTACGATTGAATATCCAGCGACTGTTCCTTGCACCATCGCGATTTTTCCGCTTTCAATTCCAGTAATATTTCCAGCTACAAATAAACCTGGAAGAGGGGTTTCCATTTCTTCTGAATGAAGTGGAACATGTCCGCCTAATTCTGGAATGTAATGGAAAGGGCATCCCGCTACAGCCGCAAGCTCAGCAAGCGGATATAAACCTCCGGCTATACAAACGAAGTCTGCCTCATATATCTTTTCTGATCCGTTAATAATATTCCCTTTAGAGTCAATGTTAGCAACACGAACACCTTCAACTTGTTCCGCTCCGATAATCTCAAGTGCAGCTTTACGAAGATGAAGCGGCGTCCCGTTTATTTTCATGCCGCTATTTGGATAAAATGTTAATCCAACTTTTCGAATCCAATCATATTTCATAAAACGGCTACCTATACGTAGGAAGGGAGATGAGGCGAGGTGAGCCGCATTTAAGAGTGAGTTTAAAACTTCTTCTGGTTCACCGGCTTTTTGGCTTAATTCGCTTTTTTCAGGGAGTACAATATGATCCACTGTGATTCCAGCTAATTGCAATTCGTTTAAAATGGCGAATGACAAAATATTAGCACCGATAATGATTCCTTTTTTACCAACTTGAACGCGGTGAACATTTGTCATAACTTGAGCTGCTCCAATTGACATAACTCCTGGAAGTGTCCAGCCAGGAAGGGGAATGGAATACTCAGCAGCCCCAGTAGCAATTAGTACGAACGGTGCTTCTAACGTACCGATATTTGTATGCACGAACCAAGACCCCTCATCTTCATCTAAGTTATATACGGAAACACCGCACCGAATATCGACTGAAAGGGATTTTGCTTCTTCATGAAGGCGCTTTGATTCTTCTATTCCGTTCCACCATTCCCCAGTAGGCTCTTGATGCAACTGACCTAACAATCTCCCGCCCGGCTTCATAAATTCATCAATAACAAGTACGTTAAGTCCAAAATGGGCACAAGAGATAGACGCTGATAATCCTGCTGGTCCTGCGCCAATAATAATTACATCGATCATCGCTTTTTCACCATCTCTCTCACGATGTTCGGATGCTGTTTTCCGCTTTCAACAACCATATCGTTTTCAACTACAGTTAAGCAAGCTCGTACATTCGTTTGATTGTTTACAGTCACGCGGCATTCAGAACAATGCCCGATATTACAATAAATACCTCGCGGAGTTCCGCTATCTTCATGCACTCTTAACGTTCTTATTCCGTTTGCAAGTAAAGCGGCCGCTATCGTTTCATGTTCATATGCTTCGTATTGTTGACCGTTAAATTGAAAAGTGATGTGCTGATTATTATTTAAACTACCTAAAATAGGGTGATTTGTAATTCTACTCATGATTTTCACCTACCGCTCCAAAAGTAACTGCGCGCACGGGTGGCTGATATTTTAATGGAATTTCATTGGGAGTTATGTCAGGGTTTGTACTTTCAATCATTCGATCTATCATCATTCTACATGTGCGACCACCACAAAATCCCATGCCAGCACGTGTTCTTAGTTTTAATTCTCTTGCCGAGCATTTATATTCAGCAATTGTCGATTGAAGTTGTCCGTATGTAACTTCTTCACAACGACAAACAATTAAGTTCTCTTTATTCGTCATATGTATTCCTCCTCTAGTTCGGTTTACATAAATTATTATGCAAAAACTATGCCAATATAGAGGAGGAGAGGGATTATTGTAACCCCAGTCTTTTTAAACGATTATATAAAGTGGCCCTCGTTACGCCAAGTTGTTTCGCACATTCTAATTTATTACCATCTAAAATGCGTAAAGCTCTTTCAATTACCTTTTTCTCATGCTCATCCATTTCTTCTTGTAAAGAAAGAATCGTATTATTGTTGCTGAGTAATAGGGATTGAGCCGTATGATTGTCTAAAGTATCATTTGTGTGAAACGGTAAATATTCTTGTTTTATAATGCCGTCTGTCGCAAATACGACGAGTCTTTCAACTACGTTGCGGAGCTCGCGAATATTACCAGGCCAATTGTAATGAAGCAGTTCATGCATAATATTTGAAGGTAAGTCTCGAATAGGCCTGTTATAGTTTATTGAAAAATCGTTTAAAAAGGAGTACGTCAATTCGATAATATCCTCTCGTCTTTCGCGCAGCGGTGGAATAAGCAAGCTAACTACATTTAAGCGATAGTATAAATCTTCTCGGAAAGTTCCTTTTCTCATTTCTTCTTGTAAATCACGGTTTGTAGCAGCGATAATACGGAAATCAATATTGATTTCTTTTTCTCCACCAACTCGGTAATACTTTCGTTCCTGCAGTACACGCAAAAGTTTCACTTGCATATCGAGCGGCATTTCGCCTATTTCATCGAGGAATAAAGTACCGCCTTGTGCAAGTTCTATTTTACCTTTCTTACCTTTACTATTTGCACCAGAAAAAGCCCCACGCTCGTAACCAAATAATTCACTTTCAAATAACGCTTCTGGGATTGCGCCGCAGTTAATTGAAATGAAAGGGGCATTTGCTGTTTCGCTTGCTTCATGAATTGCTTTCGCAAACACTTCTTTTCCAACTCCGCTTTCTCCGAGTATTAAAACCGTAGATTTCACTGAACAAACCTTTCTAGCTAATTGAATCGTTCTTTGTATAACAGGGCTTTTTCCATTCATCGCAAGGAAAGGATCGGATGTATCTTTATATTTTGCTACTTCTTGTTCTAAACGGTGCATTTCATGAGACATATTAAATAGTTTTTCATTTAATACGACTTGATTTGTAACATCCGTTTCTGAAACGACTGCTCCAATAATTTTATCGTTGCAATAAACTGGGTTTGAATTAATTAATACGAACAAATCTGGACGTGGCTGATGGAACTGAGCAATTATGCTTTTTCCGTCATGTAATGATTGCAAAATTTCTAAATCTTTATAATCAAAAAAACGGGTGATGGGTTGTCCGATAATTTCATTATGGTTCACTGAAAAAATCTTTTCAGCGCCATCTGTCCAAGTACGAACGCATTCTTTATCGTCGATGACTGTAACAGAAGAATCAGACGTTTGAATAACAGTGTTATAAAAAGCTAGTAGTTCATTGTAATACTTATAAAGAAAAGGAATCATTTGCTGAGCAGTTATACAGCATAAAGGCTCTTGATTTTCTTTAATGATGACAACGGCTAGTTCATGAGAAAATGCGTCGATTAAAGTAGTGAAAGAGTCATCTTCATATATAACTGTGCACCTCCATTCCTCAGTAGGTGAATGGAGGTAATAAAATTTTTCACCTACCTGTTTCATGCGCTTAACGATACTTGTACAATCAATTGACAAAATTTTTATTAACTCTTTTATTGTTGGGAATGAAAATGCCATATTGCCCTCCTATTATGTATAAAAATTTAGACAGTGATAAAAAAATAATACACCTATTTACGATAAATTTAAAATATTTTTACAAATAAAAATTATTTCATATAAATAGTTCTGTATGTAGAGTTGGCACACCAATTGCATAAATAGAAAGTGAGAGATTTAGGAGAAAGGAGGGGTGCTATGTGAGACACTGTGACGTTTTAATAATAGGCGGTGGTATTATAGGCTGTTCTATCGCGTATTACACATCAAAATATGGAAGAGACGTAACAATCATCGAAAAAGGAGAATTTGTCAGTGGGACGTCTTCACGGTGTGACGGGAACATTTTGGCTATTGATAAAGACCCAGGATTTGATAGTCAAATGTCGTTAGTAAGTCAAAAATTAGTAACTGAATTAAGTGAAGAGTTGGCACACTCATTTGAATATAGGGCGCCAGGAAGCATTCTCGTTTGTGAATCAGACGAAGAGATGGAGGCAGCGCAGCAATGGGTAAATCGTCAAAAAGAGGCTGGTTTACCATTTCGAATGCTTGATAGGCAAGATATAAGAGAGGAATCACCATTTTTTGCGGATGATTTATTAGGTGGTTTAGAATGCGCAACTGATTCGACTGTAAATCCATATCTTCTTGCTTTTTCACTTCTTGCAGAATCGAAGAAATTTGGTACGAAAGCTTTTAATCATACAGAAGTGAAAGAAATAAAAATAGATATAGACGGTTCCTTTATTGTAGAAACGACAAATGGAACGTTTACTGCGAAGCAAGTTGTGAACGCAGCCGGTGTGTGGGCTCCTAAAATCGGACAGATGTTAGATGTGAATATCCCAATTGAACCGAGAAAGGGACATATTATTGTAGCTTCAAGGCAACAACACGTTGGCTGCCGTAAAGTAATGGAATTTGGTTATTTAATTTCTAAATTTGGTGGAAAACGAAAAGTGGATGCTTTAACTGAAAAGTATGGGGTGGCACTTGTATTTGAACCGACAGAAAGCCAAAATTTTTTAATTGGTAGTAGTAGAGAGTTTGTAGGTTTTCATACGAAGATAAATAACGAGGTTATTAAATGTATTGCGAATAGAGCAATTCGTTTTTATCCGAAAATGGCAGATATGATGGTGATTCGTTCATATGCTGGATTACGCCCGTGGACAGAAGATCATTTGCCGATAATTTCACGAGTGGAACATATTCCGAATTATTTTATTGCAGCAGGACATGAAGGTGATGGAATTAGTCTTGCGGCAGTTACTGGGAAAGTGATTGAAGAGTTATTAAATGAAAAAGAAACAAGCATTCCTATTGAACCACTTCGTTTGAGTCGTTTTACAGAAAGGGTGTTAAACGGATGAGGTCACAAAGAGTCTTTACGACAATTGATACACATACGGGCGGGAATCCAACGAGGACATTAATTAGCGGACTTCCTAAGTTAATTGGAGAGACGATAGCAGAGAAGATGTTACATATGAAAAGAGAGTATGACTGGATTCGGAAATTGTTAATGAATGAACCTCGTGGTCATGATGTAATGTCAGGGGCATTATTAACAGATCCGTGTCATCCTGAAGCTGATATAGGTGTTATATACATAGAGACAGGTGGATATTTGCCGATGTGTGGCCACGATACAATCGGTGTATGTACAGCTTTAGTTGAATCAGGTTTAATTCCAGTAATTGAACCGGTTACTTCTTTAAAGCTAGATACACCAGCTGGCTTAGTTGAAGTAGATATTTCTGTTCAAGATGGGAAAGCGAAAGAAGTCTCCTTCTGTAACATACCAGCTTTTTTACTGAAAAATATTTCTGTACACGTCGAAGAAATTGGAGCTGTAGAGGCTGATATTGCGTATGGAGGGAATTTTTATGCCATTATCGATGCGAAGTCAGTAGGTTTAGAGTTAGTACCAGAAAACGCATCTACAATCATTGATAAGGCGATTCATATTAGAAATACAATTAATGAGAAGTTTGAAATCATTCATCCAGAGTATTCGTTTATAAGAGGATTAACACATGTTGAATTTTATACAGATCCTACTCATGAAAGTGCGCATGTGAAAAATACAGTTGTTGTTCCGCCAGGAGGAATTGATCGATCTCCATGTGGCACAGGAACATCAGCGAAGTTAGCTGTATTATACGCTCATAAAAAAATTAAAATCGATGAAGAGTTTATTCATGAGAGTATCGTTGGCTCATTATTTAAAGGGTGTGTCATAAATACGACATATGTGGAAAATATTGAAGCTGTAATAACGAAAATTACAGGATCAGCTTGGCTTATGGGTATGCATAGATTTTTTTACAATGAAAAGGATCCACTTAAAGAAGGCTTTTTGCTAATTCCGCCGATGGAACATGAAACGGAGGATGTAAAATGAACATTCAAAAAATGTATACAGCAGTAGACGTACACGTAAATGGCGAGGCGTTTCGTGTAATGAAAGACGTACCATGCAAATACTATTACAGTTTGGAGCAATTAAATGAACAATTTTTAGGTGAATTAGCAGAAGAAATGAAACTTTTATTAAATGAACCACGTGGTTTCATCGGTTTAAATGGATGTATTGTCGTTCCTTCTATTCATAATGAAGTGGATGCAGCTGTATTGTTTTTTAATCATGAAGGAGCCATTCCTCTTCATTACGGAGGCATTGTCGCAGTAATAACGATGTTACTAGAAAGTGGGTATTTAAAAAAGAGAGAGTCTAATCAATACAAAATCGAAACGCTATCTGGAATATTTTCAGTGAATGCATATGTAGAGAATGATGAAGTTGTATCTGTTTCGTTTGAAAGCAAACTATGTTATATGATTGAGAAAAATTTAAAGGTTGGTAATATAAGTTACTCTCTCATACAGGCAGATAAAGTATATGCAGTTGTAGAAAAAGATACGTATTCGCCAGAAATCAGTATTGAAAACATCTCTAAATTAAAAAAATGGGGTGAAGCTACACTTCAAGCTATACAAAAACAGTCATTAATAAAAAGACTTATTTTAGTAGATTCTATGCGAAAAGAAAAGAACCATATAAAGTCGATTACATTTCATGAAGATAACTTTATAGTACGTTCACCAGGTTTTGTTTCTACTATTGTGTCTTATGTTCATACATTATTTAAAAATGATTATATAGCGGATAAACCTTTTAAAAATGAAAGTATTTTTAATAGCTTTATAACAGTAGAAAAAGTGAAGAAAGAAGAACTTGGATACATTTTTCGATTTGAAAGTAGAGGGTTTATTACAGGTATGCAAACATTTATATTAGATCCTACTGATCCGTTTCCAACAGGTTTCTTATTAAAATAATATGTTAAAGGGAGAGATAAAGATGCAAAAAATTAAAGGGGCATTTCCAGTATTAATAACACCGATGGATGAATTTCAAGAGATTGATTGGAAAGGCGTAAAACAAAACGTAAACTACTTTATTGAGCAAAAGGTAGTTGGAATTATTATTAATGGAAGTACAGGGGAATTTGTTAGTTTATCAAAAGAAGAACGATTTAACATGGTAGAAACAGTATTAAAAGAAGTTGATGGCCGTATTCCTGTCATTGTTGGAACTGCTGCAGAGACGACGAAAGAAACGATTGAATATACGAAACATGCAGAAGCGCACGGAGCGGATTGCGCATTAATTATAAACTCTTACTATTGTAAACCGAAGGAAGAGGAGATTTATTTTCATTTTAAAGAAATCTCAAACGCTGTAAATATACCAATTATGCTATACAATAACCCATTTACTTCTGGTGTTGATATGAGCACAGAGTTAATGCTCCGTATTGGAAAAGAATGTGAAAATGTTACACATATTAAAGAATCTAGTGGAGATATTCGAAAAGCGAGAGATTTAGTAAGACAAGGTGAAGGTGCTTTCCAAGTCTTCTGCGGATCTGAAGATTTAGTTATGGAATCTTATTTAGTTGGTGCATCGGGATGGGTTTCAGTAGCAGGAAATATCGTTCCAGGACTCGTTACGAAAATGTATGAGCATTTTCAAAATGGTGAATTAGAAAAAGCGTGGGAAATGAACGATGCTATTTTACCTCTTTGTGAGTTTCTTGAAGGATCAGGAAAGTATGTGCAAATCGTTAAACGTTCAATGGAATTACATGGGCAAGTCGGAGGACCTTCACGTTATCCGAGATTAGGATTAACTGAAGAAGAAGATCAAAAGCTTCAAGCTATTTTACTAGAAATTGCAGCTCATGCAGCTGTTTAAATAAGGAGGAGAGTATATATGTTAACGACAAACATTGAGCTGAAACCAAAAGTGAAAGCGTTTTTAAATGAAGAAATTAAAATGTTTATTAATGGTGAATTTGTTTCTTCAATAAGTGGAAAGACGTTTGAAACATACAATCCAGCAACAGAAGATGTTCTAGCAGTCGTATGTGAAGCGCAAGAAGAAGATGTTGATGTCGCAGTAAAAGCGGCAAGATTTGCTTTTGAATCAGGCCCGTGGGCAGAGATGACTACTGCTGAAAGAGCACACCTTATTTATAAATTAGCAGATTTAATTGAAGAGCATAGAGAAGAATTAGCACAGCTGGAAGCTTTAGATAATGGAAAACCATATCAAGTAGCACTTGATGATGATATTTCAGCGACTGTAGAAAATTACCGCTATTACGCGGGATGGGCTACAAAAATTATCGGGCAAACAATTCCAATTTCAAAAGATTATTTAAATTACACACGTCACGAACCGGTTGGTGTTGTAGGTCAAATTATTCCGTGGAATTTTCCGCTCGTTATGTCTTCTTGGAAAATGGGAGCCGCTCTTGCGACGGGTTGTACGATTGTATTAAAACCAGCAGAGCAAACACCTTTATCTTTACTATATACAGCGAAGCTTTTTAAAGAAGCTGGTTTTCCAAACGGTGTCGTAAACTTTGTACCAGGTTTCGGTCCTGAAGCAGGATCGGCAATTGTAAACCATCATGATATTGATAAAGTAGCTTTCACAGGTTCAACAGTTACAGGGAAATATATTATGCGTCAATCTGCAGAAACAATTAAACATGTAACGTTAGAACTTGGTGGTAAGTCACCAAACATCATTTTAGAAGACGCTGACTTAGAAGAAGCGATTAACGGTGCGTTCCAAGGCATTATGTATAATCATGGTCAAAATTGTAGCGCAGGATCTCGAGTTTTCGTTCATCGGAAACATTATGAAATAGTAGTAAATGAACTTGTGAAAATGGCAAATAACGTGAAGCTAGGGGCAGGTATGGAGGCGGAAACTGAAATGGGACCGCTCGTATCTAAAAAACAACAAGAGCGTGTGCTAAATTACATTGAACAAGGAAAATCTGAAGGTGCTACTGTTGCAGCTGGTGGTAAACGTGCATTTGAAAAAGGTTATTTTGTACAGCCAACAGTATTCACAAATGTTACAGACGATATGACAATCGTTAAGGAAGAAATTTTCGGACCAGTTGTCGTTGTACTCCCGTTCGATTCGACAGAAGAAGTAATTGAAAGAGCAAATCGCTCGTCTTACGGACTTGCTGCGGGCGTATGGACACAAAATATTAAAACAGGGCATCAAGTTGCCAATAAATTAAAGGCAGGAACAGTGTGGATTAATGATTATAACCTAGAAAATGCTGCTGCACCATTTGGTGGATATAAGCAATCTGGTGTTGGACGTGAGTTAGGTTCATATGCACTTGATAATTATACAGAAGTGAAAAGTGTTTGGGTAAATATAAAGTAATAGAGAGTCTAACTGTTAATAAATAGAGGGATGAAATAATGAGAGATGCGGACAACTGGAAGGTTTAATAATAGTTGTCCGTTTTCTTATATATAAAATAGTTTTCAAAAGAATGATAAGGGGGATTTGGATGGAGCAGTTAGTAGAATGGTTAGTAGGGCAAGTTTGGAGTATTGGCTTAGTTGTTTTCGCATTAGGAGCAGGAGTGTATTTCACAATTGCAACTCGTTTTTTACAAATTCGCTATTTTAAGGAGATGATTAAACTATTATTTGAAGGGAAGAGCTCGGAGACTGGGATATCATCCTTTCAAGCATTTTGTTTGGCGTTATCAGGTAGGGTTGGAATTGGTAATATCGCAGGAGTAGCGACAGCTATCGCTTTCGGCGGACCTGGAGCTGTATTTTGGATGTGGGTGATGGCATTATTAGGAGCAGCTAGTGCATTTGTTGAATCAACATTAGCACAAGTATATAAAAGTAAAGTAGGCAATGAATACCGTGGTGGTACGCCATATTTCATTGAGAAAGGCTTGAAAATGAAATGGTTTGCGGTCATGGTAGCGGTCGTTGTAACACTATCATATGGCGTTTTATTACCAGGTATTCAATCGAGTAGTATCGCAGTTGGATTTGAAAATTCTAATGGTATTAGCAAATATATAACTGGTATATTGTTAGTCGTATTATTAGCAGCTATCATTTTTGGTGGTGTAAAGAGAATTGCGGGCGTTTCTCAAATGCTAGTTCCATTTATGGCAATTGGTTATGTAATTGTTACATGTATCGTATTAATTGCGAATGTAACGGAAATTCCAAGTATGTTTGCTTTAATTTTCTCAAGTGCTTTTGGTGTAAATGAAATGTTTGGCGGCATCGTCGGCGCAGCTATTGCATGGGGAGTAAAGCGTGCTGTATTTTCAAACGTCGCTGGTGTTGGGGAAGCGACATATAGCTCCGCTGCTGCTGAAGTATCACATCCTGCAAAACAAGGGCTAGTTCAAGCGTTTTCTGTATATATTGATACAATTGTAGTATGTACAGCGACAGCTCTTATGATATTAATAACAGGTATGTATAATGTAATACCTGAAGGGAAAAGCGCTATTGTAAAGAATATGGGAAATGTAGATGCAGGTCCAATCTATACACAACAAGCAGTTGAAACTGTTATGACAGGATTTGGTCCAATATTTATTTCAATCGCAATCTTCTTTTTTGCATTTACAACTTTACTCGCGTACTACTATATCGCTGAAACGACGCTTACTTATTTAGATCGTGACCTCAAATATAGCTGGTTAAAACCAGTTTTGAAAATTGGGTTTTTAATTATGGTTTACATCGGTAGCGTAGAATCAGCTTCGCTATTATGGAACCTTGGAGATTTAGGAATCGGTAGTATGGCATGGTTAAACTTAATCGCGATTCTATTATTAAGTAAAACGGCATTAAAAGTGTTAAAAGACTATGAAACGCAGAAAAAAGAAGGGAAAGATCCAGTGTTTGATCCTAAAAATGTGGGAATTGAAGGTTTAACATTTTGGGAAGAAAGAAGTAAAGAGGTTGAAAGGAAAAATTCTAAAGAAAAAGTGTCAGTAGATAATGGGCTGAAACTTTAGATGTGCAAATTTAAAAGTTAAATAAACTGAAAATTCATTCTATTTTTAAGAGTAAATATTTGTATATGTCTTTCATTTTATCTCATACTAAAGTAAGTGTGAATAAAATGAATGGAGGATATACGATGGAAAATCAACAATATGGCTCTATAAATGATGTATTACTTGATTATAAAGAAGGTATAGGGAATTTTACGCAACAAATCCCTGAAATTGCAGAAACATATAACGCTTTTACACAAGCATGTTTTCAGGAGGGTACATTAACTAAAAGAGAAAAGCAGCTCATTGCATTAGGGATTAGTTTAGCAACACAAGACGAATATTGTACGATTTATCATACGAAGGGCTGTATTGACCAAGGATGTTCTGATAAAGAAATTTTAGAAGCTTGTGGTGTTTCAGCCGCGTTTGCTGGTGGAGCTGCAATGAGTCAGGCAGTAACCTTAGTACAAGAATGTCTGGTGGAATTGAAACATCAAAGTCATTAAACAAGAAAAAGCCCTCCTTAAAATATTCTTTTAAGGGGGACTTTCTAGTTTAGTCTAATTTTTTTGAAAGAGTTTCAATTGTTTCATATAGTCGATAGCTTTTGTTTTATTCCTTTGTGTAGAAACATATTGTGCCTCGTTTATATCTCTATAATAATTATTAAATATTTCTTCAGAAAGAATTCCGTCAGAGAGAGCTTTTTTAACTTCACAGTGTGGTTCATTTGTATGCGAACAGTTAGAAAATTTACATCTCCTGGATATATTCGTTATATCTTCATATCCAAAATCAAAGTTACCTTCATGATTTATTAAGTCAAATCCTATTTTACTAATAAGTAATCCCTCCACTTTTAAATGAGTTTTTTAGAATCATACATACAAAGTGTATCGTTTTTAAGTTGTTCTTGTTTTAATATTCTGTATTCTTATAAATTGATTTCTCTACATCAGGGAGAAGGGTGTATATGCTCTTCCCAATTAAAGATTCTAATTCATTCTTAATTGTATAGAATCCTTTCCAATGTAAAGAGGTATGAGAGGTTGTGCCATGACGTAAACCAACAGAAACCAATCTTCTTTCAAGCGTAGTAAAACCATCCGCATCAGCGAGAGCGTCGCAAAGAGTAATTACTTTATTGTATAAGTCATAGTCACTATTTTTATTCAATATTTCAATTAATCGGCTTTCCATATAATCGGGAACAAGGCTCCACTCTGCTGCGATATCTAAATGCTCATTTTTGCAAGGAAATGAATGTGTCACACAAATAATCGCGTTTCCTGTATACCCTAAATCATTCATATACATATAGCCATCATAGGAATGAATAACAGATTTAGTAAAACCTTTATATCTTCCTATGTCATGCAGGAGGGCAGCGTTGTATGCTATATCAGCATCTAGGTCGTACCCATTATTAATAAGTTCAACAACTATCTTTTCAGTTGCAAGGGCAACATTACGTGAATGTTCGAACCACGGACCTGGGTTTTGTTCATATGCCCAATCCAGCAATTCTCTTGCATATTTTCTATCTAATATATATTTCATATAGTTATCCTTTCTCTAAAAAATCGTATTTTAAATAATTTCATCTTAGTATTTCATTATTCCTGCTTTAAAAATTGTTACAATGAAACAAAAGGGGGATTAGTAATGCAAGATTTAGTAATTGAAGAGATTAAGCAACTAGAAAATGATATTGAAGAGCTTTCTGAACTGTTGAAAACTGTAGTAGATGATGGAGCGTCGATTGGTTTTTTACCTCCACTAGAAGAAAAAGAAGCAGCGAAGTATTGGCAAACTGTATTAGCACCAGAAGTGATATTGTATGTTGCTAAAATAAACAATGAAGTGGCAGGGAGTATTCAATTATATTTAGTTACAAAGCCTAATGGGATACATAGAGCTGAAATTTGCAAGTTAATGACTCATCCAAACTTTAGACGTAACGGCATTGGACGTTCACTTATGCAAAAAGCAGAGGAACGAGCAAAGCAAGAAAACAGGTCTCTTTTAGTGTTAGATACTAGAGAAGGAGATCCCTCGAATAGATTGTACAAGTCGTTAGACTATCAAGAATCCGGTAAAATACCAGGGTATGCAATTTCTCCGAATGGTGAGTTAGATGCAACAGTAATTTATTATAAAATGATTTAGTTTTTTATTTGAAAAGGGAGATAATTTCAAACGACATATTTGTTATTATGTCTGTGTGTTGATTTACAAAAAGATTAATAATTCAAAATAAAGTTTGATAAAATCCTGTATAATAGTTTTTTTCTTTTGACCCTTTAACTTCATCTGGAATGTTTAATTTAAAGGGCTAGTCTGTAGAGAATTTTAACAGTTTTTTAGATTTTGATTTTGAAGTCTTTTGGTGAATATTAAATGTTAATCTAAAAGATGGAGGTTGCTGTCATGTTGAAACCGTTTCAATATAATTGGCAAGTTCGTGATGAGTGGTTTACATTGTGCAAAGACATGCCGGATGAAGAACTATTAAAGAAACGGGTCGGTGGGTTCGGTAGTATCCTACATACTTTATTTCACATTGTAGATGTGGAATATATGTGGATCTTAGGTTTGCGAGGTGAGCCAGTTCCTGAGGAGCCATTGTTTGAAGAGTATGCCAGCTTGCAAAAAGTAAAAAATCTCTCAGCTCAATATCACGAGAAAGTGAAGCCATTTGTGACATCTTGGACAAATGAAATGGATTCTCGGAAACTTTCAGAAACTGATTTCAATGAAGAACCGATTAGCTCTAGAGACGCATCAATTAGGCGCCGAGTCATTGAATGTACACACGGAGAGATAATACGTCATGTCATTGTCCACGAAATCCACCATATCGGCCAGTTATCTATATGGGCACGTGAAATAGGAAAGGAGCCTGTTTCCGCAAATCTGAGAGGAAGAGGGCTATTCGATAATTAGACTGCCTTTGCCAATTTCGTAATTTATTTATAAACGAATGGTTTAATTGAGTATATTTAAAGCGTGTTTAGATCAATCTTTTTCAAAACACACTTTTTCTTTATATTATTTTATCTAGCTTTATAGAGTTAATGTAATCAAACTTTTTTCGAAGCTACACTGTGATATATAATTGTAAGTAATTATTAACTACTTTAACGCCGTTTGTATTTTCAGACGGTGTTATAAGTATTTAACAATAAAACGACAAAATAAATAATAGATTTGATAACTGGTAATTAAAATGTGAAGAAGAATTGATATTTTTGTAGCTAAACGAATTTGAGAAAGTTTTTAGAGGGTTCTTTTAGTAATGCTCTTCCACTTATAATGGATGTAGAGAAGATGACTAGGCAACTATAGTTATTTTCGTTTCATTTTTGGGAAGGGGATGAAAGAATGAAAAAGACAAGTTTACAAAAGATAAAAAAGGTTATGTTAAGTGGTGGGATATTACTTACTGGATTATTAACATTTGGATTTTCAGAAAAGGCTTCAGCTCATGGGTATGTAGAATCACCAGCGAGCCGATCTTATTTATGTAAGCAAGGGGTAAATGTAAATTGCGGTCCAGTTCAATATGAACCACAAAGTGTAGAAGGAATAGGTGGCTTTCCGCAATTAGGACCTTCTGATGGACAAATTGCAGGTGCTGGTCATTTTCCTGCTTTAGACGTTCAAGCAGTTGATAGGTGGAAGAAAGTTACGTTAAACGGCGGGATGAATACATTCAAGTGGAAACTAACCGCTCCTCATAGTACGAAAGAATGGAAATACTACATTACAAAGAAGGATTGGAATCCAAATATGCCTTTAACAAGGTCTAGTTTAGATTTAGTGCCGTTCTATGTAAAAAATGATGGCGGAGTTAGACCGGGGACAACAGTAACGCATGAAGCAAATGTACCAACTGACCGTAGTGGCTACCATCTTATTTTAGCTGTTTGGGAGATTGCGGACACTGGAAATGCGTTTTATCAAGTTATTGATGTGAACCTTGTGAATAATGGTTTAAATTCCAAATTTGCTTTTAACAATGTAGTGCAAGTTCCTACACTATTTTAAATTAAATATACATTTTGATCATCTAATTCATTTTAGATGATCTTTTTTATGAAAAATATAGAAGAAAGTACAATTATTTATAAAAAAATGTGTCTAAAATATTGTCATATTTGCTTCTTTAAGATATCCTTTTCATGAAGAGGTGGAAAACATGGAAAAAGTACTAGTTTTCGGGCATAAAAACCCAGATACAGATGCAATTTGTTCTGCGATTGCTTATGCAGAATTGAAAAAAGAATTAGGAATGAATGCTGAGCCTGTACGTTTAGGCGAAATCAGCGGTGAAACTCAATTTGCGTTAGACTCTTTTAAAGTAGAAGGACCGCGTTTTGTTGAGACAGTAGCAAACGAAGTGGACAACGTTATTTTAGTTGACCATAACGAGCGTCAACAAAGTGCTAACGATATCGAATCTGTTCGTGTGTTAGAAGTTATTGACCATCACCGTATTGCTAACTTTGAAACAAGCGATCCTATATACTACCGTTGTGAGCCAGTTGGATGTACAGCTACAATCTTAAACAAAATGTACAAAGAAAACGGCGTTGCAATTCGTAAAGAAGTTGCAGGTTTAATGTTATCTGCAATCATTTCAGATTCTTTACTATTCAAATCTCCAACTTGCACAGAGCAAGACATAGCAGCAGCTCGTGAATTAGCGGAAATCGCTGGTGTAGATGCAGATAGCTACGGCTTAGAAATGTTAAAAGCTGGTGCTGACTTAAGCGGAAAAACAATGGAGCAATTAATCTCCCTTGACGCTAAAGAATTCCAAATGGGTAACGCGAAAGTTGAAATCGCACAAGTAAACGCTGTTGATACAAACGACGTTCTTGTACAACAAGCGGAACTTGAAAAAGTTATCTCTGCAGTAGTAGAAGAAAAAGGTTTAGACCTATTCTTATTCGTTGTAACTGATATCTTAACTAACGATTCTGTCGGTCTTGCGATCGGTAAAGCAACAAACGTTGTTGAGAAAGCATACAACGTAACATTACAAAACAACACAGCTACTTTAAAAGGTGTTGTATCTCGTAAAAAACAAATCGTTCCTGTATTAACAGAAACATTCCAAGCTTAATAATATTGAGTACGGATAAACAGAAAGGACAAGTAGTCAGATTGGCTGCTTGTTTTTTTCTTTTTTAAAATGACAGAAAATTATAATTTTAAAAAAGGAGGTTTGCGTATGTTTAATGGTTCAAAGACGTTAAAAAGGGATGGAAATAGGAAATGTTATGACTTGAAAACGTTGGAAAACAAATTTCAATCACTTTTAAATCAAAATATTTCTTCTGTTGCTGAATTAGAGGAATGGCTAATAAAGGAACAGCGTTTAACTGCTGAAGTAGAAGAGGTGTTAACGAGTCAATTAATTGCTGTGTATAGAGATACGAAAGACAGTACAATACGTAATCTACATAAATATAACCAAAATAGTATTCAACCACTTTTAAAAAAATACAATGCAAAATTTGATCGGAAATTTAGTGATTGTCCGTTTTCAAAGCTATTGGATGAACGAAAATACGGATACATGAAAAAAGTAAGATTGGTGAACAGCGAATTATTTAATGAAAAGAATATTTCTCTTGCCGTTAAGGAGGAGGGTTTTATAACGAAGTATAGAGAAATTATGTCTAACATAACAATCAATTGGAACAACGAAATAAGGACGTACGCATACGTTAAAGCAGAGTTGGATAACCCAAATAGAAGCATTCGTGAAAAGGCATGGCATGCTTTATGTGAAGCACGAAGTGTAGTAAAACCAGAAATAGATTGTATTATGAATGAACTTGTACAATTACGGAATCAAATGGCCCTAAATGCAGGGTTTAACAATTATAGCGAATATATTTTTAAGCTAAAAAACAGAGAATATAGTATTGAAGACTGTTATACGCTTCATGAATCTATAGAGAAGCTGGTTGTACCCGTATGGAAACGATTAGGAAATCTTTTTAAAAAGGATCTTGGTGTAAAAGCGTATCTTCCATGGGATCTTGCTCCTTGTACATTGCAGAAAGTTTCATTTCAAAATTCCAATGATTTATTGGATGGGATTGAAGAGATGTTAAGAAAGACAGATTCATATTTTCATGAGGAATTTATTCATATAAGGAAATCAGGATTAATTGACGTAGAAGAACGGGAAAATAAGGCGCCGGGGGCTGCTTGTTTTACCTTACCTTATAACCAAGAGGTTTTTATTTATTCTAATTTTAGCCCATCATTTAACGCAATTAATGCACTCATACATGAAGTGGGTCATGCACTTCATTTCAATAAACAGTTTAACAATGAAAGTAGTATGCAAGAAAAATATCTTCGTGAAGAAGTAGCTGAGTTGTATTCTCATAGTCTCGAGCTATTACTAATGGATAAACTTAACATTTTTTATAAGGAAGAGAATGAATATAAGAAAGCACAACGAGAACAACTGCATCGAGCTTTGTCTTTATTAATTACGCCAGTTTCAGGTGATCTATTTCAGCATTGGCTCTATACCAATCCAAATCATTCATCAGAAGAACGGGATGAGAAATATCTCGAATTATGTAAAAGGTATAAATTTTCGTCAATCGATATTACAGGCTATGAGGAAGGGCTTGGTGCGAGTTGGATAGAATCGTTCCATTATATTCAGTATCCTTTTTACAAAATTGAATATGCAATTGCACAATTAGGAGCACTACAATTATTTCAAATATATCGGGAGAATCAAGAAAAAGCGATTACTTTCTTTAAAGAGGGAACGAGTGCGGATTGGAATTTTTCCATACAGGAAATCTATGAAAATACAGGTGTTGCATTTGATTTTTCACAAGAAACGGTACAAAGTACTGCTGGAGCTGTGTTGAAGTTTATAAGTGAATTAAAATAAGGATAGCATTCGCTATCCTCTTTATTCATAAGATCGTTTCTTGTTTATATAAAATGTAACAATAGCAGCAATAATGAAAATAGGTATTGCGTACGCTTGCCCAACGAATAATTTCCATCCCACATTATTATAGCCGTCAGATGCTGGAATGATAATTGCGATGATACAAACAATAATATAAGCTAATAATGCTGGGAGTATATTTTTCATAATTGTTCACCTCCTTTTAATACCAATGTTATGACTATATTTATATAACACATGATAAGTTTGTGTTTAGAAAATTATGTATAAGACATATATTTTTGTAATTATGTAAATGAAATGGTTATTTGAAAATAGGGTAGATGATATATATAAAGAATGATATAGGGGGATTTGTATAATGGACAATATATTAAATAGAATGAAGCAAGATATAAATATGGAGTTATTGTATAAGCTATGGCCTGATTTTAAGAGGGCTGCTTTTGCATTGTATGATGATGAGTATGTGTATGTATTTCATCATCCATTATTTCTGACAGAGGATGATGATGGGTATACCGTTTTAAATTGGAATGAACAATTTAAAGGAGATACATTCATCATATTCAAAGATTATCCAACTGCCATCGTCAATATGAATAGGTATAGAGATTATGAAAGTTTATTTGCGATTGTAGTGCATGAACTTTTTCATTGTTATCAATATTTGAATGGTGAAAGTAGATTTCCAAATGAATCTCTAGGATTTCAATATCCTATATTAGAAGAAAATATTGAATTACGAAATAAAGAACGAATTTGTTTATATGATGCTGTTCATTGTAAGTCACAAGCTGAGAAGAATAACTATATTAAGCAATTTATTGAACTAAGAGAGCGAAGGGCTAATTTTATGAAAGAAGAGTTTGTAACATACGAGTGTATGGTTGAAAGTATAGAAGGGCCTGCTTGGTATGTTGAAATGAATGCTTACAATACAGTATGTAATAATGATGAAAGTGAAACATTACGAAAATATAGTAGATTAATTTTAGATGCATATGAAGCTAATTGTAACATAAGAAAGAGTTGCTATAGCTCAGGAATGTTTTTATGTTTATTATTAGATGAAATCCTTCCTGAGTGGAAAACGAGCTTCTTTAATAGTGATAAATCGCTATATGCTTTTTTAAAACAAAATATAAATGTGGATTTGGATTTACACAATGAAATTACAATAAGTAATGAAACAAAGCAAATGATTCATTTTGTTCAAAACGAAAGAGACAAGGATTTTAAAGAATTTAATGAGAAAAAAGGATATCACCTGTATATTATAGGGGATATAAAATTAAATATGTTTAATCCAATGAACGTAAATTTAAAGGGAAATAAAGCATTACATAAAACCTTTGTAAGTGTAAGTATACATAATAAAACATATATGCTAAATCAGCCTGTGTTAGCATCTTTTGAAGAAGATTATAAAAATATGAAACAAGTTCATATCATTATGAATGAAAAACCGGTAGAAAAAAATAATAGTTGGAACGTTGTGGGAATTGGAGACATAGAAGCTGAGTATGAAGAAGTGGAGAATTCTCTATTTTTATATTTAAAAAGTTAGAAGCGAGGTAAGAAATAACAATGAAAAGATTATGCATTATTCCGTGCGGAAAAAAGAAAATTTGGGATAAGTATCCAGATTACGGAGAGGAAGAGGCAAAAGATGTATATATTAGTCCATTCGGAAAAGCATGTCAGGCGTATGCAACTGAGTTTTTCGAGAATTGGGTTATATTATCAGCAAAGCATGGATTTTTAAGACCAAATGATATTGTAAAGGAAAATTATGATCTTGCATTTGATTCAAATAGTAATGAGATTATTAGCATAGAACAATTAAAACAACAGATGATTGATAAAGGTTTACTTCAGTTTGAAGAGATCGTCTTACTTGCGGGGAAGAAGCATAAAAAAGTAGTGACGAAGTTATATCCAGAAGAAATCATCACATATCCGTTAGCGGGATGTAGAGGGATTGGGTATATGCTGCAGAGGTTGAATGGGGCAGTGGAAGCGCAGAAGGAAGTATAGGGATAAATTAGTAATATAGATTCAAATTATACCAAATTAATACATTTAAAATAGACTATTAAACAAGCCTTTTTACCCTTTTAAACATAGAATATGATGAATTCTATTTTATATTAGGGGAGAGTCATATTCATGTGTAATAATTGTGGTTGTAGACGCAGAGATTGTAATAGATTTTGGGATGATTTAATGTTTGGAAGATGTAGACGCAGAGATTGTGATGATTGTGGTTGTAGACGTAAACGTGACTGTGATTGTGATGATTGCCGTCGCAATCGTAAACGTGACGACGATGATGATAAATGTCGTAAGTGGTAATATTTTAAAAAGAGTACTTTGAAGTAAGTACTCTTTTTGTGTATAAACCTTTTAAATTCCATCTTGAACAGATTTTTTTTCAATTTCCCATGAATCCTGTTTTATAATCTTTAAAGCTACATTAGTACCATTAGATTCCTTATAAAAGATATATCCGTGGTTTGATTTAACGTAAGTTAAAGGTTCGCCAATGCAATCTTTAGAACAAGATGTGTTGATAAGTTCAATTAAGGATAGTTCGCTAGGATCGGTTTTACTAGCATCTATAAGTGTATCAAGGTTCGTTTTACGAAAACCTTGTAAGTTTACATCGAAATTCTTTTCTATTTCTCCAGTAACGCTAGTATTCATTACTTCAACTGAATTTTTCTTTTCTAGAAGAAAACCATTTCCATAAAGGAATTTTGTATATCCAATCCATGCGATTAAAAATAGTATAAAAAACATACCACTTGTTTTAAGTTTTCGAAGCCGTTTACTTACGATTGATTCTGAATATTTCATTCAGCCTAATCCTCCAATGTTTTTATTTTAAAGTATGCGTGGGTATATATATTTAGAAGGAGATGAAAGTTAGAGAGTTACTGATTCAAAAAAAGAAAGCATCTGAAGTTAGGTGCTTTCTTTTTGAATACTGTCCGCTATCTGTTAGTTACTTGTTTCATAAGCGGTCTTATTTCTTTAACAGGTGGTTTTTTATCATAGGCATCAACGTAAGAAAAGTAATAATTTAAGTTTCTAAGAAGTCCCTTTCCTATTTTTGCGCTTAAGAAGGGGAATACTTGTCCAGTATAATCATCGAGAGATTTACAGTAGTATTTTTCGTCTAAGTATATGCTGTATTTACATGTTAGTTCTACTAATGAGTTACCTTCATCATCAAATACTTCTTTAGAATCAATAATGTCTATTAATGCGAATTTTTCATTCAGATAAACTTTCTTCTTTTTCTCGTGCTTATTTGTGAGAATAAATACGAGACCAATTGCGTTAATCAAACTATTTCCTCCTATAAAAAACGGATATTAATAAAATATATCGATATACGTTAAATGTAAAGAGGAGTAGTGAAATATCATTGATAGAAAGCTAAATAAGCCGATTTGTTTTTTCAAATCGGCTTATTTTTATTGAAATACTTGCGGAAATTGTTTTACGATTGCGTCTGTTATCATGTCGGCCATTTCTAATGCTTCTTTTTCAATTTTATCGTATAGTTTTACACTGGCATCATAATCTTTATTTAGGAAGGCAAGTGCTTCCGCTTTCGTTAACGCTAAATGCTCATAAAACATTTTTCTAAATTCTTCTTTTTCTATATATGGATTGATACTAGTTAGAAACTCAACAATTTCGTCTCCATTAGCGTACCATTTCTTTTCTATAGCGGCCGCTGCGTTTTGATCACCAGCTTTTGCGGCTTTAACAAGATCAGCAGCGATTGTTAAGTGGTCTTTAATTAATGCACTATATTTTTTTACTGCATTTTCTCCGTAGAATGGTTCAAGTGATAGCCCCATGTGTGTTGCATTTTGTAGAAGACGTCCAACGGTAACGTTTACGTCGGGCAAGTTAAAGATGATGCCTATAATGGCTAATCGTGTCCAAGCAACGTGTTGTTCCCATAAAGAACGCATATATCCTTTTAGAAAGTTTTCGTTTTTACTAACTGGGTAATTTCTTACAAATGAATCGAAGTTTCCATTAGTGATATGATAAGGGGAGTAATACGATTGCCAATAAGTATACATAAATAGTTACACTCCTTTGAACATGTATATCTCACAATATGATAAACATTATTTTTAAGTTACGTGTCCAAGAGTTTTTTTGAGAGTTGGAAAAGGAGAAAGTTGAAGGGGAATGAAAAATATACTTATGATATATATAAATCAAAAGAATTTTAAAATAATAGAGGTCCTGCAAGGGAAATTACAGGACCTCTAAAGGGTATTGTCGAGATGTCGGACTCGACTACGTAATATTAACATAAAATTCTTTCAAAAAAACCTGGTAAATGTGTCCAAATAAGAAGAGTACTTTTTAATAAAGTTAAAGGGGTCTGCTTCCCGCGGCAGACCCCTTTAACTAGATAATGTTGATGAGCAAAAACTCATCTAGAGTACTTTTATAGTAACAAATGAAATTCACTTTGTGTATTGAGAAAAAATGAATTGCTTGTATGAATGTAGCGGATTTATATTTTGCTTTTTGGAATTATAATCATTTGTGGAGAGCGGAATAGGGTTCTAAAATGGAGAAAAGACTTTTCAACCAGGCTACGATATATTGCGATATGTAAGTGTAAAAAAAGACCTGCTAATTTAAGCAGGTCAACATAAGGGGTTTATCTAACAGATTATTATATATGGTAACAACTGTATTGTAGTAAGTCTATAAGTTATATGTTGAGAAAATTTGTTTGAATGATATATATTTGGCACATGTATTAACGTTTAAAAAGTTGAGAAAGGAAATTCATAAGCTTGCTATAAGAAAATAAGGGCTGATACTTATAAAATGATTCATATTTCCACGCATCATTATTAGAGAATTGGAGTTGTTTATTTGACGCTTTAGGTTTGTTGGAATTATTGTAACGACTCTTCATAATTTAACCTCCTTAAATTCATATGTATACGATTAGTAGTATTCTAGGAAGGTAAATTAAATGAATATTTATTTTGAAATTCTTTCTTCTTGTGTACTAGATTTGTTTTTTTATGTTGGAAAACGTAAGAAGCAAATAGAACTCAAATACTTATAAAATTCAAAGTGGCGAGAATCAGTTTGATGATATAATGGGAATAGATGAAAGATAAAGAAAAGCAGGTGACTCTTTTTTGTTTACAAAAGCACAAGAACTTTTAGCGTCTTATTTCGGTTATTCGTCATTCCGAAGAGGACAAGATGAAACAATTAAAAATGTATTAGATGGGAAAGATACAGTTTGTATTATGCCAACGGGCGGTGGTAAGTCAATTTGCTATCAAATTCCCGCATTAGTATTCGAAGGAACGACATTAGTTATATCACCTTTGATTTCACTTATGAAAGATCAAGTAGATACATTAATACAAAACGGTATTTCCGCTACATATATTAATAGTTCTATTTCTATTACAGAAGCGAATCAACGAATTCAATTGGCGAAACAAGGACATTACAAATTGCTTTACGTGGCGCCTGAGCGTCTTGATTCTATGGAGTTTGTTGACCAACTTATCGATATGAAAATTCCAATGATTGCGATTGATGAGGCGCACTGTATTTCGCAGTGGGGTCATGATTTCCGTCCAAGTTATTTACATATACATCGCATATTAGATTATCTTCCAGAAAAACCGCTCGTTTTAGCTTTAACGGCAACGGCAACACCACAAGTACGTGATGATATTTGTAGTACGCTTGAAATTAATCAAGAAAATACAATTATGACAACGTTCGAGCGCGAGAACTTATCATTTTCAGTAATTAAAGGACAGGATCGTAATGCGTATTTAGCAGATTATATTCGTCAAAATCAGAAGGAATCTGGGATTATATATGCAGCTACAAGAAAAGTAGTCGATCAGTTATATGAAGATCTAGGGAAAGCAGGAGTTTCGGTATCGAAATATCATGCAGGTATGAGCGATCACGATCGAAATGAACAGCAAGAACTCTTTTTACGAGATGAAATAAGTGTTATGGTGGCAACATCTGCATTTGGAATGGGTATAGATAAATCGAATATACGTTACGTTATCCATTATCAACTTCCAAAAAATATGGAAAGTTACTATCAAGAAGCAGGACGTGCTGGTCGTGATGGATTAGATAGTGAATGTATTTTGTTATATTCTTCTCAAGATGTGCAAGTACAACGCTTTTTAATCGATCAATCAACTGGAGAATCACGTTTTTCAAATGAGCTTGAAAAACTCCAAAATATGACCGATTATTGTCATACAGAACAATGTTTACAATCATTTATTTTGCAATACTTCGGAGAAGAACCGAAGGAAGATTGTGGTCGCTGCGGTAATTGTACGGACGACCGTGAAAGTATCGATGTGACGAGAGAATCCCAAATGGTACTATCTTGTATGATTAGGACGAACCAACGATTCGGAAAGCAAATGATTGCACAAGTATTAACTGGATCTAAAAATAAGAAAGTCATTGAATTTAATTTTCATACTTTGCCAACGTACGGTCTTTTATCAAACCGTAGTGTAAAAGAAGTCAGTGAGTTTATTGAGTTTTTAATTTCAGATGAGTTAATTGCAGTTGAACATGGTACGTATCCAACATTAAAAGTAACGGAAAAAGGAAAAGAAGTATTACTTGGTAAAGAGAATGTTTTACGCAAAGAACGAGTAGAAACGAGACAAATTGTTCAAGACCATCCTTTATTTGAAGTGCTTCGTGAAGTGCGTAAAGAAATTGCACAAGGAGAAGGTGTACCGCCGTTCGTTATTTTCTCTGACCAAACGTTAAAAGATATGTGTGCGAAAATGCCACAAAGTGACTCCGAACTCCTAACTGTAAAAGGAATCGGAGAACACAAACTCGTGAAGTACGGGTCTCACTTCTTACAAGCAGTTCAGCACTTTATTGAGGATAACCCAAACTATGCGGAAACAATTAAGACTGAAGTTGTTTCAGAGAGTAAAAAATCAGGAAAAGCGTCAGTGAATTCTCATTTAGAAACGTATGAAATGTATAAACAAGGCATTGATCTAGATGAAATTGCGAAAGAACGTAGCTTATCAAGACAAACAATTGAAAATCATTTAATTCGCTGCTTTGAAGATGGAATGGAAGTAGAATGGAACAGTTTTGTTCCTGCAGAATATGAATCACTGATTGAAACTGCCGTGCAAAATGCAGAGGGTGGTCTGAAATCGATTAAGGACCAACTTCCAAATGAAGTGAGTTACTTTATGATTCGTGCTTATTTACAAATTAGAAAGTAGAGACATATAAAGGGGATAGGGATTTATGCATCACGTTTTCGTGTATGGCACGTTAAGAAAAGAGCAAACGAATGCTCATTTTATGCAAGTTGCAATATGCATCGCAGACGAAGCATGGACGTATGGTAAATTATTTGATACATACGAAGGGTATCCTGCAATGATTTGTTCAAATGGGGAAAAGGTATACGGAGAAGTTTATGAAGTAAATGATGATGTTCTGCAAAAGTTAGATGAACTTGAAGAATACACAGGTAATGCAGAGAGTGATTTATATGACCGAATCACCGAAACGATTTATTTAGGTGATAGAGAAATACGTGCATTTGTGTATATTGCTCAAGATAAAGAGATGCTAAAGAAAGTTATCATTTCTGGTGATTGGGTGGAGTATCAACAAGGAAAATAAAAGCAGCTATAGAGCAGATAGTGGAATCGACCATTATCTGCTTTTTATATTGGTACTTTCAAAATTCTTATTATTTTGATAAATTGTAAATATAGAGAAATAAGAATGGTTTTTTTTCATGGATGTCAGAAATTTAGTTTCTCACCTGTAGCAGAAAAATCTAGTGCAGGAGGAGAATAATAATGAAAGAATTAAATGTGAAGGAATTTTACCAAAAACAATTCGAACTGTCGAATTACGATATCAATACAGAAAGCTGGTTAGAGCAGGTTGCTAAAGAAGTTCAAGAACAAGTTGGTCATCCATTTCAAACGATGTTAGAACTAGGAGCAGGAAATGGCAGATTTGCAAGGGCGATGTCTAGGTTACAAGTGAAAATGACTACGGTTGAACTTGTACCAGAGTTAGTTATGTTTGCAAAAGAACATTCTACTAATAATATAGATATTCATTGCGCTGATTTTTATAAAATTAACTTTGAAGAAAAGTTTGATGTTGTTAGTTATTTAGACGGATTTGGTGTAGGAACAGATGATGAGCAATTGATTCTATTAAAACGGATTAAAAATTGGATGAAGGATGATGGATGTGCACTTATTGATATTTATCAACCATTGTATTGGAAAAAAGTAAGTGGACAAGAAATGTCCTTAAGCGCAGCTATGCGAAAATACGAATATGATAGTATAAATGAAAGAATGTTAGATCATTGGCGGGACCCTAATTATCCAAATGATGTAGTAACACAGTCTTTACGATGTTATACGGTAGATGAGATTAGCAATCTATGTGCTGAAGCTGGTTTAAGTATTATGGGAGTCTTCCCTGGGGGAGCATATGATTTTGAAAAACGAAAATATAAAGAATTGGCAACATTAAATGAATGTTTGGCATATCGAATTAAAGTAAGGAAGAGTAGGGATTAATCTCTACTCTTTTTTAATTTAGAAAATTCTTACTAAAACTATTGACTTTATGAATGGATTTTTAATACAATTATATTTCGACTGAAAAAATTGGAACGGACAGGAGGGAATCATCAAATGAACAACATTTTTGACGAAGAGTTACAAAAAATGAAAGATACTTTAAGTACGATGGATGATCAATTAGAACAGCTTGAAAAAATCCCGGTTTATTATGGAGAAGATTTTAAAGAGCAAATTCTTGAAAGTATGAGGGAGTCTAATAGACAAAGCTTACGTATTGGTGTACATGAGCCGTATTTTGGAAGATTAGACTTTCAGGAGGATGGCAAGGAAGACGTAATGCCGATTTACATCGGTAAAGTAGGTGTTTCAGATAAAGATACGATGAAACCAATTGTAATTGATTGGCGTGCACCTGTCGCAAGTATGTTTTATTCATTTACCGGTGGTGAAGAATTAGCATTTTATCATTCACCAGACGGATTAGTAGAAGGCGATGTTTATTTAAAACGAAACATTTCGATTCGAAAGAGAGAACTAGAACGTGTTGTTGATACATATGTGAAAGGAAATGAAGATGTCTCACATGCTGATGATTTTCTTCTATATCGATTAGGTGAGAATAAAGATAATAAATTAAAAGATATCGTTTCGACTATACAATCGGAGCAAAATGATATTATACGTGCGGAAAGAAACTTACCATTATTAATTCAAGGGGTTGCAGGGAGCGGAAAAACAACGATCGCTTTACATCGCCTTGCTTTTTTAATTTATGAATATCGTGAACAACTTGAAGCGGAGAGAATGATCGTATTCGCTCCAAACAGTTTGTTTTTAGACTATATTTCAAGTGTACTTCCTGAGTTAGGGATAGGAAATATTAGTCAAACAACGTTTCCAGATTGGGCATTGCGTCTGTTAGATGGTTCGGTGAAACTGAAGCAGACAGAAGAAAAATTGAAAGAAGCTTTCTCAATTAATCGCGATGAAAAAAAGGTTATGCTAGGTAAATTGAAAGGCACGCTGGAATTTAAGTCGTTTATTGAAGAAAGAATGATTCAATTTGAAAAAGATTTAGTGCCAACAAAAGATTTTGAGGCATGGGATAAAGCTGTTATTCCAGTGGAAGACGTTAAAAAATGGATGCAGGTTGAATATAAACACTATCCATTAAAGAAAAGAAGAGAACGTTTAGTCGGCCGTATGAAGCGCTGGATTGAAATTGAGCTTAAAAAGTTTGGAGAAACAAACGAGAAAAAATTACTAAAAAAAGAAGCGACAAAGAGATTGAACACATATATGAATTTTTGGCCGAAAATGAGCCCGCTTTCACTATATAATTCAATGATAAAGAGTAAAGAAATACTCGAAGTATTACCTGAAGAACTTGTTCAAGAAACAGAAAAGAATTGTCGTAAAAAAGAAGTGTATGTAGAAGACTTACCAGCTTTAATTTACATACAACATCGCATAACAGGAATTGAAATTGGACAAAAGTTCCATCACGTCGTTATTGATGAAGCGCAAGATTTCTCGCCATTCCAAGTATATGTATTAAAAGAAATTACACTAGGTAATTCTTTCACTATATTAGGTGATTTATCTCAAGCAATTTATGATTACCAAGGAATTGAAGACTGGGGTGCTTTTAAGGAAGTATTCCAAGAAACAGGTTATTATGAACTGACGAGAAGCTATCGTTCTACAAAAGAAATTATTGAATTTGCGAATGAAATAATAAAAAATGCAGAAATTCCTGTAGGACTCGCAACACCAGTTTTTCGTAGCGGTGAAGACGTGAAAGTAATTCGGGCAGAGGACCAATTTACTGAAGTTTTAAAGACATTACAGCATTTGCAAACTGAAGATGTGAAAACAATCGCGGTAATTGGAAGAACAGACGATGAATGCCGTGATATATATGAGAAGTTAACAAATGTAGGGTTGACTGTTAATGTCATTGAAGCAGATCAAAGCAAATATGAAGGTGGTATTTCGGTAGTACCTGTATATTTGGCGAAAGGATTAGAATTTGATGCCGTACTTCTAATCGACGTTGATGAAGAACATTACAAAAATACAAAACATGATGCGAAATTATTGTATGTCGGATGTACGAGATCGCTTCATGATTTATGGATTTTCTATAGCGGGGAAGTATCACCTTTAATTAAGGGATTAAAATAAATAAAAAAGAGGATTTTCTAGTAGTTCATGAAAATCCTCTTTTTATAGTTAAAAGGTATATGAATTAACGATCTAAGCTGTTTTTTAAATAATAAAATATCATATTCTCAAATTCTTTAATTTGCTCTTTTTCCCATAGACGAACAGCATCTACCGGATTTTGTGTATTCTTTAACCAATCTAGAATTAAGTCTAGTTGTTCTTGTATTTGCCATATTATTTGTTCTTTTATGTTCTCATCCCGAATTCTCTCAATTAATTGAATCATATATGGAAGTTTTTCTTTACATTCGTTTAAATCTCCGCAATAACCTGATGGAAATTCATGCGTACCAAACTCTAAGCTATTTATATAGTAAGAAACAAGATGTATCATTGCCTCTTGAGTATAAATCTTGGTGATGGAAGTGTTTCTTGTTCTGCTTCAAAATACGCAACTTGATTTGTAATTGAGTATAGAATAGAAGGCATTCCCATTCCAACAGCAACCTCTAATGCGTCTAGCAAAGGGAGGGTTTTCCCATCAATTTTTCTGTCCCATGATATGGCGTAGCAAGAATCATCGGCCCCATGTTTTTTTAACAGACGACCTATATCAATTGGACACGAATTAGGTTTAGGAATTTCAATCATATATTCTTCACGTAACGTAGTTCTGTAATTATGGCAAAGTCGACCTATCGCATCTTTACGTTTCTTAGTAGAAGAAAGCTCAAACATGATTCTACCTTGAAGTCGTTTAGTAAAAAATGATTTTACAATGATCTCTTCTAATTTTTTATCCATTATAGGTCTCCAATCTATTAATCATGTGTTGAAAATTTTAGTATTATTATATCATTACATATATTAAAAAAGGAGAGTAACTATGATTACAAAAGTAATAACAAAAAGAAATTGGAGAATCACGAAAAACATTGGAGAGATTAATGAAGCTTCACTTAAAGAAGAGGGATTTATTCATTGTTCATTATTAGACCAAGCTTTAAAAGTTGCTCAAAAACATTTCAATCATGAAAAAGATGTTTTATTACTTACAATAGATCCATCTCTTGTAAAAGCAGAAATAAAATATGAACTTGCTTCAAACGGTCAAGAATACCCGCATGTATATGGAGTAATTAATGTTGAGGCGATTGTAGAAGTTGTCCCATTTTCTAAAGAAAAAGGAGTGTTTATATTACCAGAGGTACATCGTTAAAAGTATTAATGGTATTTAAGTTTGTTAGTAAGCTGCAAGAAAATAAGAACACAAATTATATAGTTTGTGTTCTTATTTTCTGATTTTTATAAAAAAAGATTGTTTTTGTCACAACTATACTGTACGATACATAGTATAAAACATATACTGTATGACATATAGTAATACAAATGAGGTGGGTAAATGGATACTTTATTAAATTCATTAATTACTGAGCTAAGAAGAGGGACGTTGACATTAGCAGTTTTAAGCCAATTAAGAACACCGCAGTATGGTTATTCACTTGTCCAATTATTGGAGCAATCAGGAATCATGATAGATCAAAGTACTTTATATCCACTACTTCGCCGATTAGAAAAGCAGGAGCTAGTGACGAGTAGTTGGGATAAAACGGAGAGTAGACCTCGTAAGTATTATATTTTAAGTGAATATGGATTAGAGATATTTTTACAATTGAAAAAGGAGTGGATAAAGGATTCGAAAGAACTTTATAACTTATTAAAGGAGGAGGACGAGAATGAATTTAATTGAGGTTTATATTCAGGAGGTTGCGAAGAGATTACCTGAAAAAAATCGTGAAGATATTACACTAGAACTTCGGTCAACTATAGAGGATATGTTACCTGATGAATACAATGAGGAAGATGTAAAGAGTGTCCTTGAAAAATTGGGGAGCCCAGTTTCATTGGCTAATGGGTATTTGGATAGACCGATGCATTTAATTGGACCACGCTATTTTGATGTATATACGACGTTATTAAAAATGATTATACCAATTGCAGCTGTTATCGCACTCATTGCAATGATTGCAGAAAATTTTATAGGCTATACTGGTGATCAAGCAGTATTAAATGTTATTTTACAATTGATAGGTAAAGGCATTGGGGAAATTATCGAAGTAGGCCTCCATGTATTTTTCTGGTTGACACTTGTATTTGCTATTTTAGAAAGAACAGATAAAGACAAAGGTACCCAACCGTTGACGACAAGTTTAAAAAAATGGACTCCTGATGATTTGAAAAATATCTCGTATGTTCCAAAGAAAAAGTCAATCTCAAAGTTTGAAGTTTTTGGAGGTTTGATGTGGACAGCAATATGGGCGACATTTTATTTTTATGCAAATCACCTTGTTGGTGTATATGAAGGTACTGAAAATGGCCTGAAATTTGTAGTGCCAACGTTTAAGCAAGATGTTTTACTTCAATACTGGCCAATCGTTGTGGTTATGATCGTTTTCGAAGTAGCTATATCTCTTTATAAGTTAGTACAGGGACAATGGACGACAAGATTGGCAATTGGAAATACAATTCTTCAAATAACCGGAACAATAGTATTCATTATAATTGTAGTAAATCCTCATTTATTTAACGAAGGATTCATTACGTATGTGGCAAATGTGTTTACGATTTCCCCAGAGGGATTTAAAACGTGGTTAGTTGGTGGTGGAATTATCATTTATACGTTGTCCGCTGCGATTAATATATTTGATGGTTTCCGAAAAGCTAGTATTCGTATGTGGAAATGAATCAGAAATTCCGATAATATGAAACCATTTAGAAGATAACCATTATGAAAGGAAGAAAACAATGATAAGGGAAGCAACAAAAAAAGATTTAGCATGTATTTTAGATATTTATAATGATGCGATAGTTTATACAACAGCTGTATATGCGTATAAACCTGTAACCCTTGAAAATAGAATAGATTGGTATGAACAAAAAAAGGCTGATGGCTATCCAATTTTCGTATACGAACTAGATAATAAAGTAGTAGGATTTGCGACATTCGGCCCATTTAGAGCGTGGCCTGCCTACAAATATTCAATTGAACATTCTGTGTATGTTGATAAGGAATATAGAAAAAATGGTATTGGGTCCTCTTTGATGGAAGAATTAATCACATTTGCAAAAGAAAGAGAATATATGACCTTAATTGCTGGAATTGATGCGGAAAATGAGAAAAGTATTGCCTTGCATCAAAATTATGGATTTGTTCATGCCGGAACAATACAAAAAGCTGGTTATAAGTTTAATAGATGGCTGGATTTAGCCTTTTATCAATTGGAGCTTAACGGGCCTGAGAATCCTATAGAAGAATAGAGATATTTATTACGGTACAAATAAATTTAAAAAGAAATTGTATATATTTCAAAAGATAGTATGAAGAAATCTCATGCTATCTTTTTATATTCACCAACATAATTAAACAAAAAAAGGTTTTTTACATTTTATATCGAATTTTCAGAGGTGATAAAACAATATAGAAATAGAGATGAATATATATGACAGGTGGATTGCCCACAGCTACAATAAATATTGGTATAATGGGAATGTTTAATGAACTCCCGTTTCTTTATGTAATTGGAGGAGAAGATTTACCCGAGCGAGTTCATAATATAGAGGTTGATGAAACTATTACAACAGCTTTGAAATACATATACAAAGAATATAGTGAAAGCATGCTAGGAGTGAGCGATTGAAACGAAACTTAAAGACTTCAACAATTATTATTCTAATTGTAACGATTATTGCTCTTGAAGTTGGAATTGCACTATACGATCACACTTTGTCATTAGATACAATTTACTTTGCAGCGATTCTTATTTGTATTGTATTGCTTTTTGGCACACGTGTTTCTGAAGAGAAAGAAAGTACATCGAAACAGAGACGAAGAAAAACGGCTCTTATATTTTGGCCATCTATTTTAATATTAATTACTAGTTTTGCAGTTATAAGTTATGTAAGAATAGGCTATGTCTCTGTACCTGGGATAATTGGTTTTTCGTGCTTTGTTACATATGGTGGATTTGTGTTCATTAGTATTTTAAAGAGACGAAATAAAAATTAAATGTAACTTACTAAGTTGAAAGGAAGCAATGTATATGAAACATATAGAGAACGGTACACGCACTGAAGGAGAATACATTAAAAATAAAGTAATTCAATATAATATGTCCATCTTAACAGATGAAGTAAAACAGCCGATGGAACAAGTAAGCTTTGTAGTGAAAGATGAGGAAGGGAAAATCTTTGGCGGCGTTACAGGAACGATGTATTTTTATCATCTTCATATCGATTTTTTATGGGTTGATGAATCGGTGCGTCATGATGGTTATGGAAGTCAACTGATACATAAAATCGAAGACATTGCGAAGGAAAAAGGATGTAGACTCATATTACTAGATTCATTTAGTTTCCAAGCACCAGAATTTTATAAAAAGCACGGCTACCGAGAGTATGGTGTCGTTGAAGATCACCCGAAAGGGCATAGTCAGCACTTTTTAGAAAAGAGATTATAATAATGTTATGTAAACTGTTTGACAGGAGAAAGAAAATGTACACGTATAAATTACAACATGAACAACCAATCTGTGCAGAGAAAATAAAGAAGCTTTATGATTCAGTCGGCTGGTGGCCGGAAAGAAAAGAAATTGATATTGAAAAAATGTTAAAGAATAGTATAGCAATTGGAGTATGGGAAGAAAATGAATTAATTGGATTTGCTAGAGTCGTTTCAGATGGTGTTTTTCGAGCGTACATAGAAGATGTTGTCGTACATGAAAGTGTAAGAAATAAAGGTATTGGAGAGAATATGCTTACAATATTACTGGAAGAGATATCTCATATTGATATTGTTAGTCTATTTTGCGGAGAGAAACTAATAAAGTTTTATGGTGAACAGCAATTTAAAGCGACGAAGCAAATTGTGATGCATCGTAATCAAATAGTGGAAGAATAAGAGGTGCCAGAAGAATGAATGCAACGAGAGAGTATTGTTTATCGAAAAGAAAAGCGACAGAAGATTCTCCGGATGGCTGGAGTGCAACATGTATGAGGCTCAATAATAAAATATTTGCGATAGTGAACCATGAAGAAGGTGAAAAAGCTGCAATTACATTAAAATGTGATCCAGAACTCGCATTAAGAATAAGAGAAGATTACCCAGAAACAATAATTCCTGGATATCATATGAACAAAAAGCATTGGAATACAGTGTACATACATAAAGATGTAGGACAAGAACAAATTAATAAGATGATAGATTGGTCGTATGATTTAGTACTGCAATCATTTTCAAAGAAAAAGCAGCAAGAGTTATTGGATTAATATGTATTAGGAGTGGATGTAATGAAAGACTCAATCAAAGATACGTATGATAAATTAGCGAGTACATATAAAGAAAATCTAGATTTGGCAAATCCATATAACAGTTATTATGAAAGACCAGCGATGATGGAGATTATTCCAAAGAAACTAGAAGGGAAGAGAATACTAGATGCTGGATGTGCAGCTGGATGGTATACTTCTCAATTCGTAGGAAGAGGAGCAAACGTTACAGCAATTGATGTAAGTTCTGAAATGGTAAAAGCCGCAAAGGAAAGTACAGGTGATAAAGCAACATTTCTTTGTCATGACCTTCAAGAAACATTACCATTTGAAGATAATTCTTTTGATATGATTGTAAGTTCGCTTACTCTTCATTACTTGCAAAATTGGAGTAATGTATTTCAAGAGTTTCATCGCGTCCTTAAACCAGGTGGTTTATTTGTGTATTCCGTTCATCACCCATTTATGGATTTTACAAAGTTTCCGTGTGAAGATTATTTTAAAACGCAATTGTTAGTAGATACTTGGCGGAAACCTAATATTACAATTGAAGTAAGTTTCTTTAGAAGGTCACTTCAAGATATTATAAATGAAACAACGAGTAATTTTGTATTAGAAGAGTTAGTCGAGCCGAAACCGATTGAAAAGATGAAGGAAGTAGATGAGAAATCATATTATTATTTAAACACTAACCCGCATTTCCTTATTATAAAAGCGAAGAATACAAAGTGAAACCGTATATAAATAGCTAGTAAAATGATTATATTTTACTAGCTATTTGCAGTTTTACATTATATATTAGGAGATTTTGAAATGAATACGAAACGAAATAGATTACTATATGCAATGTTTACTATAGTTGTTATTATTTTAGGCCTTAGTTCAAGAAAGTTTGCTTTTGCGTTACCTGATTTATTAAATGATTACTTAGGTGATGCTTTATGGGCGTTAATGATTTTCGTTGGATTCGGATTTTTGTTTCCTAAAATAGAAACGAAGAAATTAGCTTTTATTAGTTTGATATTTTGCTACGGGATTGAAATTAGTCAATTGTACCATGCGGAATGGATAGATAGCATTCGAGCAACGACTTTAGGTGGACTCGTATTAGGTTACGGATTTTTATGGAGTGATCTAGTTGCTTATACAATTGGTGTTGGGATTGGAATGTTTTGTGAGTTTATGCTACGGAAGAAATAAAAGATGTAAAAAGGGGTATTTATGAAAAAAATTATATTAATTGGTTCTGGTGGTTCAGGAAAATCCACATTAGCAAGGCAGTTAGGTAATAAGCTAAATATTAAGGTGCATCATCTTGATGCACTATTTTGGAAACCAAATTGGGAGGGTGTACCGAAAGAGGAGCAAAGAACGGTTCAAAATGAATTAGTTAAAGGGGAAAAGTGGATTATTGATGGGAATTATGGCGGGACAATGGACATAAGAATTAACGCAGCTGATACAATTATCTTTCTTGATATTCATAGAACAATTTGTGTTTATCGTGCTTTTAAAAGAATTGTGCAATATCGGAATAAAACAAGACCGGATATGGGGGCTGGATGTGAAGAAAGATTTGACTTGCAATTTTTCAAATGGATATGGGAATATCCTAAAACGAAACGACCTTCAATTTTAAAGGGGCTAAATCAATTGAGTAAGGATAAAGATGTTATTATTTTAAAATCTTCAAATGAAGTAAGACTATTTTTAGAGAAGCACGATACCATAAATAGTTAGATTATAAAAAGAAGTAACATGGGGGGATAGGATTGAATAGATTCATTGGCCCGGTTGACTCTAATATGGTGAAAATTCCAACAGGAAAAGTAGAATTAAGAGATGATCGAATAAAAAAAGAATGGCAAGTTCAAATAAAACCATTTCTTCTTGCAAAGTATGTTGTAACAGCGGAATTATATTACGCAATTACGAATCGTGCACTAAATGGTAATGAAAATGGTAATAAACCTGTTGTAAATATTTCATGGCATGATGCAATTGCTTTTTGTAATTTACTGTCTAAAATAGCAGGGTTTACAGAGTATTATTCTATACAAGATGATGGGAAAAAGGTTAGTTGTAACTTGCATTCAAATGGCTATCGATTACCGTCTGAGGCAGAGTGGCAATATGCATGTAAAGCAGGTACGACGGGATATACGTATGGGGAACTTCAGAAAATAGCGTGGTATAATGAAAATTCAAGTGGGCAAATTCATGACGTCGGTAAAAAAGAGCCGAATGCATGGGGACTTTATGATATGTTAGGGAACGTTTGGGAATGGTGCTATGATTTGTATGATGAAACAGTGTACGGGTCATACCGCATTTTTCGTGGTGGTAGTTGGGCTGAAGCAGCTAGAGGTTGCGGTGCCACTTGTCGCCGTCGTAGTCATCCTACGTTTCATATAGATGATCTCGGTTTTAGGCTTGCTAGGTCAATTTAGCAGGAAAATGATACATATAACACCGTAAAGAGTATGGAAAGTATCCATACTCTTTACAACATAGAAATTTTAAAATTTAAGGAGTGTTTTGAATGGCACGTGTTTTATTCATTAACGCTGGATCAGAAGGACATATAAATCCAACATTACATGTTGTAGAAGAACTGATTTCTCGCGGTGAAGAGGTAGTTTATTTTTCAATAGAGGCTTTCAGGGAGCGTATTGAGAAGACAGGTGCTACTGTACGAACGATTGATGATCAAAAATTTATACAAGCATTTCTTTCCGGTGGTCGGAATTATTTACAGGAAAGAATAAATGGTCTTTTACATACAGCAGATGTTATTATACCGAGTGTTCTAGAACAAATTGAAGGAGAACATTTTGATTATATTATTCATGATTCGATGTTTGGCTGTGGACGCTTAATTGCCCAAATTCTTAATCTTCCAGCCATAAATTCATGCACATCTTTTGCACAAGATGAAAAATCATTTAAACAAATGTTAGACCATCTTTCTAAAAATATCCCACTGGAATTTCAGGATAGAATACATAATGATTTTGAAAACTTAACTAATGGAATTACAGAAAAATATGGTGTTGATATAAACTCACCGTATGAAGTTTTCTGTAATCCAGCTTCACTTACTATTGTGTATACAATTAAGGAGTTCCAACCTTTTGGGGATACATTTAATGAAACATTCAAATTTGTGGGTCCATCTATCTCTACACAAGTGAAAAATGAAGGTTTTGATTACACTTCAATTGAAGAAAAAAGCCTGATTTACATTTCATTAGGTACTGTTTTTAATGAAGCGCTTGATTTTTATAAACTTTGTATGAAGGCGTTCGAGAATAGTAAGCATACAATTGTTATGTCTATTGGCAACAAAATGGAAATAAGTGATGTAGGTAATATCCCTAAAAACTTCATTGTGAAAAACTATGTACCACAAACTGAACTTCTCAAATATACGAAACTATTTATTACACACGGCGGTATGAACAGTACGCATGAAGGGATATATAACGGTGTTCCACTCGTTGTAATTCCGCAAAGTGCAGATCAGCCAGTAATCGCAAAGCAAGTGGAGAGTCTCGGGGCAGGAGTTAAATTGCAAATGCAAGGATTAACTGCGGATCAACTAAGTGAAAGTGTAGAAATAGTATTAAATAATCCGTCATGTAAAGAAGCTACTTTGAATTTGAAGGAGTCTCTCCGAAAATCAGGTGGGTATAAGCAAGCAGTTGATGAAATTTTTAAATTTACAGGCTGTTATTAAAACTATACATGTGAAAGGGTGTCTATATTAAATGATATAGACACTTTTATGTTATATGAAGCGAGGAATTGATGAAATGGAAAGAATGAAAATACTAGATGTAAATTTTGCTGACATGACAGCTACACCATTTTTTCAAGTGGAGGCGAAAAATAGAATTAGATTCGATATAGAATTATTTGAGGGTAATTTGAGAGGATTAAGAGGGATTTTGACTGAACTTTTTAAAAGTCCTGATGCAATTGATGTTTCATTTATTTCCGGTTACATAACATATGGTAAAAGTAAGAGAATAAATGAGAAAACAAAAATTGGAAGGTTCATGAAGATTAAGAATTGGGCAGAAACGAAAGTAGACGTTGATGATCTTGAAAGTACAATCATATTTACTACGATTAAAGGTGTACATGAAGATGAAGTATATAAGTATTGCAAGTATGTCGTTAATGGTGGTCAGCAAGCGTATATTTCTTTTTATAACGATACTTATTTATTGTATATAAGTACAGACGTTATTGACATTGTTTCACCAGATACAAGTTTAATAGAAAAGTTAAAACTTCAATACAGTGAAGAATATGATAAGTTTTATGAAACTATATTGACGGATTCGGAAATGTTTACAAGTGATAAGTAATTTCAAAGTATTGATAGAAAGATATATGGAAAATGGAGATGGCACGTTGTTTTAAAATAATGTGATCTCACATTGCCATGCGTTTTAAGTTAACGATGAAGGGTTCAAGACGACTTGGTGCAATTCATCCATATATATACCTAAAATTTTTCATTACAAGTACTACAATTTCTATTGCTCACTTTTACTTTATAAATTTAGGATGTAGTTTTACGTGTTAGTAGTAATTTCACTGTTTCTGCACAACTTCTGCACACATTTAGGTGATTTCTATGTCATGATATATTCAGTAAGTGAAATATATCACAAGAAATGAAATGTTTCTTTACGACGGTGTATGCATATTTACGTATACACGAAATAAGGTTGACTCTTGTTATTCTTTTACATCAAAGCCCACATTACACTACGAAGTATAACAAGAAGGGGACAGGAACATGAATAATCGATTTTTAAAACAACTACAAAACTTGAAAATGAACAAAAAAAGTATAGGAGCTGTTGCATTAACAGCTGGAATTATCGGCACGACACTTATTCCTCAAAATGCATACGCGCACGGCTTTGTTGAAAAGCCTGGTAGCCGTTCCGCTTTATGTAGTCCAACTTATGGTGCTCTAAATGTAAACTGCGGAAGTGTTATGTATGAACCACAAAGTTTAGAAGCTCCAAAAGGATTCCCACAAGGTGGCCCAGTTGATGGGCAAATCGCTTCTGCAGGTGGCAAATTTGGCGGTATTTTAGATCAACAAGCAGCGGATCGTTGGTTTAAAAATACAATCACTGGTGGGGAAAATACATTTACTTGGAAGTATACAGCGCCTCACTTAACAAGCAAATGGCATTACTATATTACAAAAAAAGGATGGAATCCAAATAAAGCACTAACAAGAGCAGACTTTGAGCCGATTGGCACTGTACAACATGATGGTTCTGCAGCTTCAAATAATTTAACTCACAAAATCAATGTACCTACTGACCGTAGTGGATATCATGTGATTTTAGCAGTATGGGATGTAGCTGATACAGTAAATGCATTCTATAATGTAATTGATGTTAACCTCATCAACGATGTGAAACCAGACACAGAAGCTCCAAGTATTCCAAATGGACTTCAGACGCAAAAAGTAACAGCAAATAGTATAGAACTAACATGGAACACTTCTACGGATAATGTAGGGGTGAAAGGATATCAAGTTTTCCGTAACGGAGAGATGATTGACACTGTACTAGGCACTCATTTTATTAATAAACAATTAAAACCAAGTACAGAATACACTTATACTGTAAAAGCAATTGACGCGGCTGGCAATGTATCGAAAGAAAGTACAGCGCTTACAGTGAAAACGACAGTTGAGGCTCCTGATACAGAAGCACCAACACAACCAAAAGGATTACATAGCATGGGAACAACAGCGTCAAGTGTGGATCTAATGTGGAGTCCATCTGATGATAACGTTGGTGTAGACTATTACGATATTTATAGAGAAATAGAAGGAACAATGAAAAAAATTGCAACATCCAATACGACTTCTTATATGGATAAAAATTTACTCGCTAATACTACTTATAAATATGCAGTGAAAGCAGTGGATGTAGTTGGAAATGAATCCGTACAAAGTGATACGTTCACAATTACTACAAAAACTGAAAGCGCTTCATATGAAGCGTGGAATGCAAAGAAAGCATATAAAAAGGGAGATAGAGTTTTACACGAGGGAAAAGTGTATGAGGCAGTCCAGAATTATGAAGGACATGGGGATCCAAACTGGATTTTTGCTTTATCCTTATGGAAAACAGTGTAAGCTTTACCTCAAAATGAAATGAAAGATGATGGGCTTTGATACAAAAAAAGGAAGCTTGAGAATTAACTTTTCTGCTTATAAAAAAGACGACGTATTCAGCGTCGTCTTTTTGTATTAATCTAGAATATTCATCAAAGAGACTTTCAAACGAATACGCTACAGAAAGGTTACTATACGAATACATAATGTAGAATCATATAGTAACCTTTCTATTATGATAACACTTTCGTCATAAGAATATGTGGAATTCCATCTTCCATAAATAGGTCGGAAGAAGTTTGATAGCCTAATTTTTCATAAAACCCTTCAGCTTGTGTTTGACCGTGTAGTTTAACTTTGTTTGCTTCTTTGTTACGAGCAATCTCTTCTAACTTTTGAATGATTACTTTGCCTAATCCGTATTTGCGATAGTCTTTTAAAATACAAATTCTTTCTAGTTTACCCATTCCGTCAACGAATCGTATACGGCCAGTTCCTACAGGAAGTTCATTATAATAAACTAATATATGTTTGCATGCCTCGCCAATTTGGTCATATGTATCGAATTCATCTTCAAGTGGGACACCTTGTTCTTTTACGAATACTTCTTTTCGAATGTGAAAGGCAGTTTCTAAATCTGTAAGTTCTGTTATAAGTTTGGATTGCAAATTGTTCAGCCCTTTCTAGTGTGATATGAATGTGTTTTCATAGTATATCATAATGTAATACTATAAAAGAAAAAACTGACTTGCAAAAGTCAGCCTTTAAAATGCTTAATATTCTTTTATACCGTTTTTTGTTCCGATGATCGCTTTGCTCGTCATATTGATAAATAATCCTGTTTCAACTACACCGGTAATCATCTTTAACTCTGTATGTGTATCATTTGGATTCAATATTTTGTTTGGAAAAATACAATCAATAATTAAATTGCCGTTATCAGTTATAAATGGTCCGCCATCTTTCATACGTAAACGTGTTTCGCATCCTAAAGATTGAATTCTCTTTTCAGTTTGCTTCCAAGAGAAGGGGATGATTTCAATAGGAAGTGGAAAGGTACCTAAATGTGAAACGAGTTTGGATTCATCTGCAATAATTATAAGCTTTTCAGAGGAGGTAGCGACAATTTTTTCGCGAAGTAATGCACCACCGCCACCTTTTATTAATTGTAAATCATTATTGATTTCATCTGCACCATCGATTGTAAGATCGAGTATGTCGATTTCATTTAAAGAGATTAAAGGAATAGCTAGTTGTTTAGCTAATACTTCAGTTTCTTTTGACGTTGGTACAGCTTGAATGGATAAACCTTCTTGCACACGTTCACCTAACTTTTGTATTGTCCAATATACAGTTGAACCCGTACCAAGTCCAACCTTCATTCCATCTTTTACAAAGCCAGCAGCATATTCACCGGCTAGCTGTTTTAAATTCATCCTTTTACTCCGCCGGACGTGGTCCAGCATCTAAACCGGAACTTTCAACTGTAAGTATTGGGCGCACAGTAATATCTTTATGTACACGCATTTGGCACGATAATCGTAAGTGGTCTTCAATTCCTTTTTCCGTAATAGCTTGTTTTTCATCATTTGTAGCTTCACAAAAATCACCTGCAATGACTTCAACTCTACAAGTTGTACATCTTGCTTTACCACCGCAACGATGAAGAATGTGTACACCGTTATCTTCAAGTGCTAATACTAATTTTGTCCCTTCTTCAACATCAAAAGTTCCGGTACCTTCAACTGTTAATTTTGGCAAATTGATTCCTCCTCATGTAAAATGCTATATAACATATTTATGACCCGTATTCATGAACATAAACATAAAATTAATTATAAGCCCCGTAACTTTTTTCTTTGTTCAATCGTTTAATAAGTAAGCGCTGAAAAGGAGTGGTTATTTTGTGCACAAAAGTAACTCCAGTTTTAAAGGATCATATCGATATGAATCATTCAAATATAAATTTTTTAATTGAACATTATGCAGAGGTAAAAAGATACTGTACGTTTTTGACAAAAAACAAATGGGATGGGGAAGACCTTGCCCAAGAAGCAATTTGCAAAGTTCTTCAAAAGTATAGTGAGAAGGAAATTTGTATAACGCTTCTGTATAAAATTGCTCGAAATCAATGGTTAGATCAAATGAAATCAAAATCCGTTCAAGAAAAGTTAGAACAGCAAAATACATTTGAAGAACCACATGGGAAAATTGCAGATTTGCATGAAATGGTAGGGAAAGTATTGTCTTCGTTAAATGTGCAACAATCTGTAATTTTATTATTGAAGGATGTTTTTCAGTATAGTATCGCGGATATTGCTAAAGTATGTTCGGTATCAGAAGGTGCAGTGAAAGCATCGTTATTTAGGAGTAGAAATAGGCTGAAAACTGTAAGTGAAGAAGGCATTGAAATAGTGGAGTACACGGATGATATTGAAATCGTTGTAACTTCTATTCGTGAAGAAAGACCTGAATTGTTGACGAAACTGCTCCCAACAATAGACTTTACTAAGTTACCATCAATACAACCGGTGTTATTATTCAGTATGAAAAAACCTTCTTCTTACAGTTGTATGCTTAGTGCGGCATAAAATAGATGGAGGGATTTAATATGAATACAATTCCTTACGTAGTAGAACAAACGAAATTAGGAGAACGCTCCTATGATATATATTCAAGATTATTAAAAGACCGAATTATTATGATTGGTTCAGAAATTAACGATCAAGTTGCAAGCAGTGTAGTAGCACAATTATTATTTTTAGAAGCGGAAGATGCAGGAAAAGATATATTCCTGTATATCAATAGTCCAGGCGGTTCAACGACAGCGGGATTTGCAATATTAGATACGATGAACCTTATTAAACCAGATGTGCAAACACTTTGTATGGGCTTTGCGGCATCATTTGGTGCGCTTTTACTATTAGCTGGCGCAAAGGGAAAAAGATTTGCGCTACCTAACAGTGAAATCATGATTCATCAACCGCTCGGCGGTGTAAAAGGGCAAGCAACAGAGATTGAAATTACAGCAAAAAGAATATTAAAGTTAAAACATGATATTAACAAAATCATATCTGATCGAACAGGGCAACCAGTAGAAAAGGTAGCTCATGATACAGAAAGAGATTATTTTATGACGGCAGTAGAAGCGAAGGAATATGGAATTGTTGATGCAGTTATTGAGAAAAAATAACATGAAACAGGCTAGAGAATATGATAAATTCCCTAGCCTGTTTTTGTCATTCTTTTACCCATTCATCAACTAAAGCTTGATTTTTTTTAATCCATTTTCGCGCGGCTTCTTCCGGATCTTTCGTTTTATTTAGCATGACCATTAAAGTACCTAGTTGTTCATCGTTCATTTTCCATTGATCAAAGTATTTCACAATATCCGGATGATCTTTTTCGAAACCTTTGCGAACGGAGTAATAAATGTCATCTTTTTCACCATATACTTTCTTAGGGTCTTTTAAATATTTTAAGTCAAATTCTGAAAAGCCCCAATGCGGATTCCAAAGCGTAACAGCGATTGGTTTCTTTTTCGTATATGCCTTCTTGAGTTCGCTCATCATCGCAGCTTCTGAAGATTGGACAAGTTTTAATTTTATATCATATGCCTTCATTGCTTTATTCGTTAAATTCATTAGGCTACTACCAGGTTCAATCCCAACAATTTTATTATCTAGCTCATCTTTATGTGCATTTAAATCTTCAATACTGTTAACGTTTTTCACATAAGAAGGGACGACTAAACCAAGCCCGGTACCTTCATACCATTTTGATTTTAAGACGAAGTCATCTTTGTAACGGGCATTTAATGGTTTATCCGTAACAGGAAGCCATACTTCTAGATTCGCATCAACATCACCACGTGCGACGCCAGTCCATATCGCAGCTTTTTCTAAATACATGAGTTCAACTTTATAGCCTTTTTCTTCTAATAAAACTTTCCACATATTTGCGGTTGCGATATTTTCTTTCCAACTTGTTACACCAAGTTTAATTTTTCCTTTCGAATTTGCATTTGTTGCATTACAAGAAGTGAAAATCATACTAATAAATAGTAACAGACTTATAATCCATATTTTTTTTCGCATTCAAAACCTCCTGTGAAGCTTTTGCTTTTCATAAATTAATCTATAAGTGAACCTTCTTATTATGAACGGAAACAAGAATTTTTAAAGAAATCTTATATATGTCATTTTTATGTAATATTTCTCTGTAAAATCGCAACACTATGTAAATAGATGGGTAGAAAAGGAGTAGTGACATGGATAATACAAAGGTACGTGTTGAAAATGTAACAAAAGTTTTTGGGAAACATCCGCAACGAGCGCTTACCTTATTAAAAGAAGGAAAAAGCAAATCGGAAATTTTAAAGGAGACAGGAATGAACGTTGGTGTGAAAAAGGCAACGTTTGAAGTATACACTGGAGAAATTTTCGTTATTATGGGTTTGTCTGGTAGTGGGAAATCTACATTGGTTCGAATGCTAAATCAATTAATTAAACCGACAGCGGGGCATATATACATAGATGGTGAAGATATCGCGACGATGGGAAAAGAAGAGTTGCGAAGAGTAAGAAGAACGAAGATGAGCATGGTATTTCAAAAGTTCGCTTTATTTCCGCACCGTACAGTGATACAAAACGTTGCGTACGGGTTAGAAATTCAAGGAGTTCCAGTAGAGGAAAGAGAAAATAAGGCGTTAGAATCGCTACAGTTAGTAGGGCTAGATCATCATAAAGATAATTACCCAAGCCAACTTAGTGGTGGTATGCAGCAGCGTGTTGGAATCGCAAGGGCACTAACGAATAATCCAGATGTATTACTAATGGACGAGTCATTTAGTGCATTAGATCCACTAATTCGAAAAGAAATGCAAGATGAATTGTTAGAGTTACAAGATAAAATGGAAAAAACAATTATATTTATTACACATGATTTAGATGAAGCTCTTCGAATTGGTGATCGTATCGCATTAATGAAAGATGGAGAAATTGTCCAAATTGGAACACCGGAAGAAATTATGATGAGTCCTGCCAATGAATTTGTAGAGAAATTCGTGGCGGACGTGAATTTAGGAAAAGTAATTACGGCGGAATCTATATTGAAACGACCGGAGACTTTATTAATTGATCGTGGACCACGTGTAGCACTTCAAATTATGAGGAATGCAGGTGTTTCTACGGTATATGTTGTAAACAAAAAGTATGAATTTCTAGGTATATTAACTGCGGATGATGCAAGTAAAGCGGTACAAAAACAATGGCCAATTGCTGATTTATTACTTAACGATATCCCGCACGTGTATTTAGATACATTACTGGAAGAAACGTATGCAAAAATGGCGGAGATGAAATATCCATTACCGGTAATTGATGAAAAGAAAAGGTTAAGAGGAATTATTAAACGTGAAAGTGTCATTCAAGCTCTTGCAGGAAACATCGAGGAAGAGGTGAAAGACGATGAATAATATTCCGCGCATTCCATTAGGCGAATGGGTTGATTCATTTGTTGCAAGTTTATATGAGCACTTTGAAGGCTTGTTCCGAGGATTCTCCTATATTATCGGTGGATTCGTTGATTTACTCACTAATTTTTTAACAATAATACCAGCCATAGTGATGATTATCATCTTATGTTTCCTCATTTGGTACACAACGAGGAAATTATCTTTAGTCATTTTTACGCTCATCGGATTATTATTTATTTTAAATATTAACTACTGGGCACAAACGATGCAAACATTAGCGCTCGTACTTACGTCAGTTATTATTTCAATTATTATCGGAATTCCCATTGGCATTTTAGCATCTCAAAATGAACGTTTCTCAAAATTTTTAAAGCCGACATTAGATTTTATGCAAACAATGCCGGCATTCGTCTATCTCATTCCCGCGATAACATTTTTTGGAGTAGGCGTCGTACCAGGCATTATTGCTTCCGTTATTTTTGCTATGCCACCGACAATCAGATTTACAGACTTAGGAATTAGACAAGTTCCAGAAGATTTAATTGAAGCTGCGAATGCATTTGGCTCTACCGCATCACAAAAATTATTTAAAGTACAATTACCGCTCGCAACCGGAACGATCATGGCTGGCGTGAATCAAAGTATTATGCTTTCGTTATCAATGGTTGTAACAGCTTCACTTGTAGGAGCGCCAGGACTTGGCGTCGATGTGTATCGCTCTGTAACACAAGTAAATATCGGAATGGGATTTGAAGCTGGACTAGCTATCGTCGTGATTGCGATTATATTAGATCGAATTACGCAAGGGTTTTATACAAAAAGAAAATAATTCAAAAAACACACTTTATACTACAAAGTGTGTTTTTTGAATTCGAATTACATCCGAACAATAACAGAACCTCCAGCTGGTGCACAAACTTGGTTTTGCTGTTGTTCCATTGATTTAATTAAATGATTATTTTCTTCGATTAATGAGATTAATTTAGCTAATTGGCTTTCAAGGCTTGCGATGCGCTGCATCATGTATTGCGAATCATAATGCAGTGTATTCCTTACTGGATGGGGGGAGTAAGCATATTGTTGATTTATATTTGGATTCCAATGAGGATACATTTGAATCGTTCCTCCTTCAATAAATTACTGATCTTTCTTATAGTAAATGCCTATGTATATGTAATGGTGACTTGAAAATTCTTTCAAACGAAGAGGATTATGTAGGGGGAATGGAAAAGTAATAAAGTACATTTTTTGGAAATTTTTAAGCGGAATAGTAAATATATTAGGAAACAGCAACGTTCATGTAAATAGATATTATATAGGGAGAAATGATGAGAGGAGATGCAATTTTGTCTAAACATAAAAAAAGAAATGATGCTATGACAATTGGTGTCGCTATAGGTGTTGTAATCGGTGTAATTCCTGGTGTATTTACTGATAATATAGCAATCGGAATAGCGATTGGGATTGCAGTTGGAATGGGGATTACGCTTTTGAAGAAATAATGAGTTGTAAATTATTTTAATGTGAAAATTCTCATTTAAAGAGATTGAATTTTCGGAATATAAAACCTATTTCTCCTTTTTTTATGATATTATATATGCAAAGGATGGTGATGAATATGCCAATAAACAATCAAGCAGAACAAAACTGCTTCATTTGTGAAAAACATAAAGGGAATATTACAGTTCCGGGTGGAGCTATTTACGAAGATGAACTCGTTTACGTTGGACATGTCCATTGGGATGCAGAAGAAATATATCTTGGTTATGTAATGATAGATATAAAAAGACATGTACCTGGTCTCGCTGAATTAACTGAAAATGAGGCAAAAGCATTCGGACTTATAACAAGTAGAATAAGTAAAGCGTTAAAAGAAAGCGAAGGTGCAGAACATATTTACACTTTCGTTTCAGGAAATGGTGTACCGCATATGCATATGCACATTATACCGCGTTATCCAAATACACCAAAAGAGTTTTGGTTACCGACTGAAGTAGCAAATTGGACTGGTGCACCCTATGGAGATTCAGAGAAAATAAAAAAACTATGCGAAAGAATACGAAAGTATATGGTGAATGAGTATGCATACAACAAATAATACACAATATTCATGGGTTGGAAGTAGAGAAATGTGTTTAGACGAAGTTTCAGTCAAGCAATATGGTGATATCGTACTTGGTAAATACGGCGGAAATATAAGTGCCGGAGCAAAAAAGAATGAAGACGGTGCATTAGTTTGGTCGAATGGTGATTGGGAATTCACCGTTATATTAGACGGACATAATAGTGCAGAAAGTGTTGATTTAGTAGTAAGTACGATTCAAGCAGAATATGAAAATATAAAAGTAATTATGAATGAACCGATTGAAACAGTATTTCGATCTGTTGAAAATCATATACTTACAATTTTTCAATCCTCCTCATTTAAAGAAAAGTGCAAAAGAGTAAAAGGTGAAACAGCTTGCTTAATATGTGTAAGAAAAGAAAATTACATATGGTGGCTATCTATTGGTGATTGCCTAGTTTATGTATTTCATGATGAATTACATAAATTAGGACAATATACATTAAACCAACGTCAATTTTATGAATGGATTGGTAATGTAAACACGTTTGATTTACCCGTTCCATGCTATTCTTCAGGAATTCGTGAACTACGTACTGGAAAGAATCGAATTGTAATGGTGACAGATGGGATATTAGAATGCGGGGAACGCCGTTATGAAACGCCATTAAACCTATACAGTGATATGAATAAAAATAATATAGAGCTTAAAGAAAATGTTCACAATATTTTAGAACACGTTCATCATCAATTAGGACGAGATAGTGCGACCATTATTAGTTGGGATTATGAAAATGATGCATATGCTACGTATCCGAGTGATCAGCCGGAGAAAATTAAAGTTAAAAAATAAAAAGGAGAGGGTTGTCTGTCAGTTACAAAAATATCCTTATTAATTTTATGGGTGCTATCTTTATTGGTTTTTGAAAGAATAGCGAGAAGACAGTTAAATATACCGAAACAAAAAGGATGGAATAACCAATATGTGAATGATACACATAAATGGGGAAATAGAATTATTATTTCCTCTTATATAGTTGTTATTGCTATAAGCACTTTTCTTCCAAATCGTATATTTATGGGCTATGTACCTCTTTTGTTTTTTATTACGTTATATGGATTTCAATCATATATGGAGTGGAAGTATGATAAGGAATCGCGTGAGTTTTTGATTTCATTATTAGGAGTTGTAGCATTAATAATAACAGGGTTCATACTATATTTCTTCCTTTAATATAGTATAAATTTAAAGTAAGAGGGAGAGAAGAAATGAAAAGACCTTTCTTACGTGCAGAAGCGATCATTTTTAATGAAGATCATTCAAGAATACTCGTTCAATAACCGTTAATATAGTCCACTTTATTTTAAACAATTCAATGAAGTAATAGGAGGAATGATATTGAGAACCTATACATTTTGGATTATAATTTTTGTTTTTTGTATAGCGGGCTACTTTTTGGATCGATTTTTAAGAAAAAAATTGAATATGCCAAAGAGCGGATTTTGGGGATATAAGAAACATGTAAATAGTTTACATAAAAAATTGGAAATAGGACTACTTTTTATTTATTTAATAACTAGCTTTATATTTATCTTTAAATTCGAACGTGTAAATATTGCTTATGTCATTTTTACTTATTTAGGGGGGACGATAATCTTAAGAGCATTGATGGAATGGAAGTATGATAGAGAATCGAAAGAATATATATTTTCGATAATTGGGATATTCACGTTTATTTTTATGACTTCAATACTATTTTACTTCTTTCCATCTGCTGCATAATAAAATGATTTTTGAAGGTATAAATAATGAAATAACTAATTAATAAGAAACCATTTATCTATACATGAATGGTTTCTTATTATGTGTACGAAGTTCGGTCTTCGCAATTTAATCATTTATTTTAGTCAAGATGGATTTAATGAAATTTGTTTTATCCTCTGCATATTTATGCTTATCATTTGGGTTAGCTTTTGAAAGTTGAATCTTTAACTGTTCATACTGCATACGAGAGGTTTTATTGTCTATTAAGTAATCTCTGAATTTTAATTGTTCTATTAAATATGGATTCCCTTGTTCATACATATGAATTTGATGGGTTCTTGGCTCACCTTTATTGAAATAATACCTTTCTGGTAATACATCTTTTCTATATTTATAATTTAATTGTTCTAGGTTTGTAATACATTTTAGACCACTTTTGGAATCTCTTAATTCCATCGCAATATCAATAATAGGTTTTGCGCTTAAATGCGGGATGGAAGTACTTCCAATATGGTGTATTGCTAAAATATATTTTCCAATGTGTTCCTCAATTAATTGTTTTTCTTTTGAAAACTCAAATTCCCATTCTTCGGACCACGGAACTAAAAACACTTTACCATAGGGTAAACCTAGCATTTAATTAGCACCCCTTACATATTTTTTAAATAAAGTTACTTACATTTTCTTAAAGCTCCTCAATACAAGAAACTCCCACAATCTCCAAGGAAGAACCTTCTTCGCAAAGATCATAAATTTTACACCTTTCCCAATTGGGTATCGTAATGTAGTACGCCTTGCTTCAGCAATTTCTACGATTTTATTTGCAACATCCATCGGATTACCAAGTGTATCGTTGCCATTGTTTATGTGCTTTTGTATTTTATCCATATATTCTTTGTAAGGAGAGGTTGTATCAGATTGGTTTTCAGCTAATTGTTTACCAACTTCCCATATGTTCGTGTTATAAGAACCAGGTTCAAGTAAGGCAACGTCTATTCCGAAAGGCTTTACTTCTAAGCGAAGGGATTCACTCCAGCCTTCTAATGCATACTTTGAAGAAACGTAAGGGGATAAACCAGGGAATCCTACTTGCCCGCTAATACTGCTTATATTAATGATTTTTCCGCTTTTCTGCTTTCTCATATATGGTAAGACAAGTTGCGTGATGGATATAGCTCCAAAAAGATTTGTTTCAAATTGTTTTCGGTATTCCTCCACTGGGATTTCTTCGATAAAGCCCCCATTTGCATATCCTGCATTATTTATGAGAATGTCTATTCTGTTTATTTCGTTTAAAAATAATTGGAAGTTATGTATAGAACTTTGATCTGTTACATCTAATTGTTGAACTTTTATATTTTGTTGTAAGTGGAGTTTAGTAGCTTGAGATATTAAGTCTACTTGTTTTTCAAGATTTCGCATTGTAGCAATGACAAAATAGTCTTTTTTCGCAAGTTCAAGTGTCGTTAAAAGTCCGAATCCACTTGATGCCCCTGTAATAATCGCGATTTTTTTATTCATTGTTCGCTCGCTTTCTTTTTCTTTTATCATAACGAGTTATGGGAATAAAATCTATTTATTGTATAAAGATATTTGTTATAATTGAAAATAATTATCAATTAAATTTTAGTTTTATATAAAAGGAGTGTGGATTTCATGAAGACTAACGGTTTTCATGATATTTTTCATAAATACTTTCATGGTTTACAAGTTGTAGAGGAAAAACATATGAATATGCCCAAAACAATAGGTATGGGTGAAATACGAAGATGGACTTCATTTTCAGGTATGGAAATTGTGTTATCAAATTATCAATTTCATAATAACCATCGCATTCAGTTTGCATCGGACGCAGCAATGGTGGAGCTTAATTTTTGTTTACAAGGGTTCGGAGAAGTGCAAGTTGGTCATTCTTCGTATGAATTAATGACTGGAAATAGCTATTTATATTTTATGAATGATTTTGATGTAGTATTTGAATATGAAAAAGAAACGCCTCTATATTCATTAGCGATTGGGATTCCTGTACAATTGTTTAATCATTTCATGATGAATAATGCTATTGAAAAAAGTCTTGATTTTCATTCTATATTAGGAAATCAATCTTTTAAAAAGTTTCAAAATCCAATTGATTCTATAACATCTAGTCTTATTAAGAGAATGATAGAGCATCCCCAAAAGGATCGTATTAATCAACTAGAAATAGAAAGTAAAGCGCTCGAATTGCTTTCTATACATTTTGGGAGAGTGTTGCTTAATGATGGTGACGCAAATAAAAGGAGTCAATTATCAAAAAAGGATTTGAATAAAATAAAACAAGCCGAAGAAATTTTACTTCAACGAATGGAATCACCCCCATCATTATTAGAATTGGCTAAAATAGTAGGATTAAATGATTATAAATTAAAAATTGGGTTTAAAGAATTATTTGGGACGTCCACATTTGCATATTTACGAGAAAAACGTATGGAACATGCGATAGATTTACTGCGTTCGGGAAATAGTAATGTGACCGAAACGGCATTTGCAGTTGGATACAATAATGTCAGTCATTTTTCAGAGTTATTTCGTAAAAAGTATGGAATGAATCCATCAGAACTTTTACGTATTTATTAACGTAAAACAGGAATAATCCGCTATACCGTAAATTCCTCCGTCATTTGGTAGTTGCTTTTTGTAATGGTCATTATAATTACAAACAACATCCAATTGGAAATAACTTTTTATGGAGGAATTTAAATGAAAGAGCGGAATGAAAGTCATTTTTGGCTATTTGTATTAACAGGGATGTTTCTTATTATAACAACGACTGGATTTGCTCGTATGGCATATGGAATTATATTGCCATTTATGCAGGAAGGACTCCGCTTGTCCACAGCTCAATCAGGTATGCTAGGAACGATACTCTTTTTAGGCTATTTATTAACAGTCGGAACATCTGGAATACTCACCATTCGTTTTGGAGCAAAATCAGTTTTATTAATAGGGAGTTGGCTCGTCGTTATAAGTTTAATAGGATTAGCATTTGTTTCCTCATTTTGGGTAGCTTCTATTTGTTTGTTATGTGCTGGGGCTGGTAGTGCCCTTGTATATACACCACTTATGTCAATGACAGTAGGATGGTTTCCAGACAAAAGAGGAATTGTAATGGGCCTGTTATTAAGTGGTGCTGGCATAGGTATGTTATTTAGTGGAATAATTGTTCCTTATGTAGTACGTACACTCCCAGAGTATAGTTGGCGTGGTGCGTGGTTTTTGTTTGGAGTTATTACATGTATCGTTGTATTCGTCGCTTCAATTGTTTTGAAAAACCCAGAGGTTACTAGAGCTGAGGAAAAAAGGATTAATAAATCGTTTTTATGGAAAACGAAAGCGCTATATATCATTGCATGGATGTATTTTATTGTTGGTGTTGTATATTTGATTCCAAATCTATATCAAACTAGTTTTATGATTGATAGTGGTATTTCGGCATCAATTTCGGGAACTGTTTATGCGATTGCTGGTATGTTTTCAATTGTAGGAGCTCCTGTCTGGGGAGTGATTTCGGATCGGATTGGTATACAGAAGACGTTATGTGTTGCACTTTTATTAGCTGTAATAGGTGATATGATTCCAATTATATCTGAAAGTATAACTGGCTTTATCATATCGGCAATTATTTGGGGTTCTAGCCTCGGAGGTATCCTTTTATTAATTCAAGTCGCGGCATCAAAGCAAGTATCTCTCAAATATGTTTCAATGGCAATTAGTTTTATATCCGTTTTCTATGCAGTTGGTCAAATGATCGGACCAGGACTTGCGGGGTGGATTATTGGGGTAATTGGTTATACAGCAGCGTATGGATTAGGTGCTTTCGGTTTCTTTATGTGCATATGTATGGGATTGAGACTAAAAAGAGGGGATCTTGCAAACTCAGCGTATATAGAGAAGTGAGTATTGTCTTGAAATGAATCTTTTTAACGGGGGGAAGTAAAGTGTTCCATGTTAAAGACGTATTAGCAGATCAGTTATTAGCAAATGCGAATGATCCCAGTTGGTATATTCCATTTTCAGATGCAGTTAAGGATTTATCTGAGAGAGAAGCTTTCTGGAAACCGAATGAAGAGTGTAATAGTATAGCTGAAATTGTACAACATTTACTTTATTGGAATACGACGTGGCAAACTAGGTACAAAGAATCAAATGTTAATGCCGTGCCCGCTATTGGTGATAATAACAAAAGTTTTATGCTATCTGATAATCAAACATTTGAAGAGTTAAGAGAAAAACTATTAGAGAAACTGTTACAATGGCAAAATCTTATAAATGAAGATAAGGTTGAAAGTGATGTAGTTGGATTTCCTGTATGTGCGAAGTGGTGGGAAGTATTAGCTAATGTAACGACTCATAACGCGTATCACATTGGTCAAATTATTTACATTCGGAAATTACAGAAGAGTTTTGATAATGAATAAGATAATAATTCTCAAATTAGGTGAACAAAAGTGGACAAAACGAGACAGATGTCTCATTTTGTCCACTTTTTTATTATGAAAGAAAAGAGAAAACCTATTAAATCAGGGATTAGAATTTGGCACAGTACTTGCAATATAAAAGATGAACAAGAAAATAGGAGGGCTGAACATGTTAAAAACAACTGAAAGTAAAGGGAATGAAATTACGAAAGAACAAGCTCGTTGGATGTATGAAAAAATGTTAGAGATTCGTAAGTTTGAAGACAAGGTGCATGAATTGTTCGCGCAAGGCGTTTTGCCAGGTTTCGTTCATCTATACGCTGGTGAAGAAGCGGTAGCAGTTGGTGTATGTGCCCACTTAACAGATAGTGACAGTATTACAAGTACGCATAGAGGTCACGGCCATTGTATCGCAAAAGGTTGTGATTTAAATGGCATGATGGCTGAACTTTTTGGGAAAGCGACAGGGTTATGTAAAGGTAAAGGTGGTTCAATGCATATTGCCGATTTAGATAAAGGAATGCTTGGTGCAAATGGGATTGTAGGCGGAGGTTTTCCACTTGCTTGCGGTTCAGCATTAACAGCTAAATATAAAGGAACGAAAGATGTGAGTGTTTGCTTCTTCGGCGACGGAGCAAATAATGAAGGGACATTTCACGAAGGGGTTAATTTAGCAGCGATTTGGAAGTTACCAGTTATTTTTATCGCAGAAAATAACGGCTACGGTGAAGCAACAACATTTGAATATGCGTCAAGTTGTGATTCCATTGCAGATCGAGCGAAAGCTTACAATATTCCAGGTGTTCAAGTGGATGGAAAAGATTTACTTGCAGTGTATAAAGCGGCGGAAGAAGCAGTAGAACGTGCGCGTAATGGCGGTGGCCCAACAATAATTGAATGTATGACATATCGTAATTACGGTCATTTCGAAGGTGAAGCGCAAACATATAAAACTTCAGAAGAAAAAGAAGAACATTTAAATGAAAAAGATGCGATTGTGAATTTCCGTAAGCATTTAATTCATGAAGCTTTATTAACGGAATCTGAACTTGTGGATATGGAAAAGGCAGTAGATGAAGCAGTGCAAAGATCGATTGAATTTAGTGAAAATAGTCCATATCCAGAGGATGAAGAATTATTAAAAGATGTATACGTTTCTTACAAATAAGAGGAGGGTGAAAAATAATGACTAGAACAGTAAGTATGTCAACTGCAATCAATGAAGCGATGAAAATATCAATGCGTCGTGATGAAAACGTAATTTTAATCGGAGAAGATGTTGCAGGCGGTGCACAAGTGGATCACTTGCAAGATGATGAAGCATGGGGCGGTGTACTCGGTGTTACGAAAGGACTTGTACAAGAATTTGGCCGAAATCGTATTTTAGATACTCCAATTTCAGAAGCGGGTTATATGGGAGCGGCGATGGCAGCTGCGGCAACAGGTTTACGTCCGATAGCTGAATTAATGTTTAATGATTTTATCGGAAGTTGTCTTGATCAAGTATTAAACCAAGGTGCAAAGTTCCGCTATATGTTCGGTGGTAAAGCGAAAGTGCCAGTTACAGTACGTACGATGCACGGTGCTGGATTTAGCGCAGCGGCACAGCATTCACAAAGTTTATATGCGTTATTTACGAGCATTCCAGGTATAAAAGTTGTCGTTCCTTCCACTCCTTATGACGCAAAAGGCTTATTATTAGCGGCAATTGAAGATGACGACCCAGTAATCTTCTTTGAAGATAAAACACTTTACAATATGAAAGGCGAAGTACCAGAAGGGTACTATACAATTCCTTTAGGAAAAGCAGATATTAAACGTGAAGGTTCTGATGTAACAATCGTTGCAATTGGAAAACAAGTTCATACAGCGCTCGCTGCTGCTGAGCAATTAGCGAAAAAAGGACTTGAAGTAGAAGTAATCGATCCGCGTTCTTTATCACCGCTGGATGAAGATACGATTTTAGCATCTGTTGAAAAAACGAATCGCCTGATTGTTATTGACGAAGCAAATCCAAGATGTAGTATCGCAACAGATATTGCGGCAATTGTAGCGGATAAAGGATTCGATTTGTTAGATGCACCTATTAAACGAATTACAGCACCACATACACCAGTTCCGTTTTCGCCACCACTTGAAAAGTTATATTTACCAACGCCGGAGAAAGTAATTGAAACTGTATCAGAAATGATCGGAGACCAATCTTTATTACATGTGTAATGAAACGATGAGAAGGGAGAGAGAAACATGGCTGTAGAAGTTGTAATGCCGAAGTTAGGTATGGCGATGAAAGAAGGTATTATTACGAGCTGGAATATTAAAGCAGGTGATAATGTAGAAAAAGGTGAACTAATTGCTAGTATTAACTCGGAAAAAATCGAAACTGAAATAGAAGCACCAGCTGATGGAACTGTTCTTGATATAGCTGTAAGTGAAGATGAGGGAGTGCCGCCAGGTACTGTAATTTGCTACATCGGTAAACCGAACGAAAAAGTAGAAGCTCATGAAAACATACATGTTGTAGAAGAAAAAGCATCTAATCCAGAACCTAAAAAGGTACAACATCCAGAACCATATGCGATAGATGTGACGAAGCAAAGAGTTAAAATATCTCCAGTAGCAAAGAAAATTGCAAAAACTGAAAATCTCGATATTAGATCATTAATTGGTACAGGACCTGGCGGAAGAATTACAAAGGTAGATGTATTAAAGGCGCTTGAAGAAAGAGTAGCAATTCCAGAAGTACTTGAACAAGAAGAAAGTAAAGTCATTCCTATTACTGGTATGCGAAAAGCAATTGCGAACCGTATGCATGCAAGCCTACAAAATAGTGCGCAATTAACATTAACGATGAAAGTAAATGTTACAGATTTAGTTGCTTTACATAAAGAAATAGCGGAAGTTGTACAAAAACGATACGATAACAAACTAACTATTACTGATTTCGTTTCTCGTGCTGTTGTATTAGCGCTTAGAGAGCATAAAGAAATGAACAGCGCGTATATAAATGATGCCATTCATCAATTTGAACATGTTCATTTAGGTATGGCGGTCGCGTTAGAAAAAGGATTAGTCGTTCCAGCTATTCGCTTTGCTAATAATCTATCTTTAGTAGAGTTATCTAAAGAGATTAAAAATGTGGCACAAAAGGCACGAGCAGGCAGTTTAAGTAGTGATGATATGCAAGGGACAACATTTACAATTAGTAATTTAGGTAGCTTCGGTATTGAATATTTTACGCCAGTATTAAATACACCTGAAACTGGTATTTTAGGTGTAGGTGCAATTGAACATGTTCCTGTATATAAAGGGAAAAAATTAAGAAAAGGAAGTATGTTACCTTTAAGTTTAACATTTGATCATCGTGTACTAGACGGTGCACCAGCAGCTGCATTTTTACGCACAATTAAACGTTATTTAGAAGAGCCTGTAACAATTCTTTTATAAAGAGAAGGTGAGAAAATGAGTAATTTAGTTGTTATTGGGGGCGGACCTGCTGGTTATGTAGCGGCAATTACCGCGGCTCAAAATGGAAAAGATGTCACTCTTATTGATGAAGCTGATCTTGGCGGGACTTGTTTAAATGTCGGTTGTATGCCTACGAAATCATTGTTAGAAAGTGCGGAAGTATACGATATTGTTAATCATGCGAATCGTTTTGGAGTATTAGTAGATAAGCAGAATATATCAATTGATTGGAAACAAATACAGACGAAAAAATCACAAATTGTTACGCAACTCGTACAAGGTATACAATATTTAATGAAGAAAAATAAAATAAAAGTTATACAAGGTAAAGCGAAATTTGAAACGGATCACCGTGTACGAGTTACACATGGTGATAAAGAAGATGTAGTAGTTGGAGACCAGTTTATTATAGCGGCAGGATCAGAACCAACTGAATTACCTTTTGCTCCATTTGATGGGAAGTGGATTTTAAATAGTAGTCATGCAATGTCCCTAGAAAATATACCAAAATCATTATTAATCGTTGGTGGTGGTGTAATAGGTTGCGAGTTTGCAAGCATTTATAGTCGTCTTGGAACAAAAGTTACGATTGTTGAAATGGCATCGCAATTATTACCTGGTGAAGATGAAGATATCGCACAAATTTTAAGGGAGAAACTAGAAAATGATGGCGTAAAAATATTTACAGGAGCGGCTTTAAAAGGATTAAATAATTATAAGAAGCAGACTTCATTTGAATATGAAGGAAGTATCCAAGAAGCCAACCCGGAATTCATTCTCGTTTCTGTAGGTCGAAAACCACGTGTACAAGAATTAGCTTTAGAAAAAGCAGGCATTCAATTTTCAAATAAAGGAATTTCTGTGAATGAACATATGCAAACAAACAGATCACATATTTACGCAGCGGGTGATGTGATTGGTGGAATACAGCTTGCTCACGTTGCCTTCCATGAAGGAACGACAGCGGCATTACACGCGAGCGGAGAAGATGTGAAAGTAAACTATCATGCTGTACCTCGCTGTATTTATACAGCTCCAGAAATTGCTAGTGTCGGTTTAACAGAAAAAGGAGCAAGAGAGCAATACGGTGACATCCTCATCGGAGAATTCGCATTTACAGCGAACGGAAAAGCGCTTATTATTGGAGAACAAACGGGGAAAGTAAAAGTTATTGTGGAACCTAAATATCAAGAAATTGTAGGGATTTCTATTATCGGTCCTCGTGCAACCGAACTAATCGGACAAGGAACGGTGATGATTCATACAGAAGTTACAGCTGATATAATGCGAGATTATATTGCAGCGCATCCCACTTTATCTGAAGCGATTCATGAGGCATTATTGCAGGCAGTAGGACATGCTGTACATGCTTGAAGGTAAAAAGACCAGTCTAATATGACTGGTCTTTTTAGTAAATAATATTTAAGTAGCAATATGTATAAAAAGATACTAGAAAAATCACTATACTCTCATGTTTTTTTAATCGATGAGAGTATAGTGATTTTGAAACTTCTTCACTTATTTAATTGAAATGCGCTGTTACTATTTAATTTCAATAGCTGAAGTTATATCGTTCCAATCTGCAGCTAAATTAGCAGTTTGACCATACCAATCAGAGTGTCTAAAGGAGACACCTTTTCCATATCCTTGAGTTGAAGAATGTTCCCATAGTGTTGTTGAATAACTTGCAGAAGGTGAAGCTGTACTTACAGAAGAAATTCTGTCGTTCCAGCTAGAAGGTAGGTTTTTAAAGCCACTGCTCCAATAAATATACTGTCCACCTTTATTTTGATGCTCATAAAAATCGGTACTACCAGCACCACTACCTAAAGGGTTAATTTGATTTTTAAGTGCCTTTTTATCCTTTTCAATAAAAGCATTCAATGTTTCTCTGCTAGTAAAGCCATAAGCTAACCAATCTCCATTTTCATTTTGCTTAGGTAGTACCATAGTAATTTGGATGTCTTTTTTTGATTGATCGCTTAATTTTGTGAATGAATTAACATTCTTTTCATCAACTTTTAAATAATCAAATGATTTAATTGTATTATCTTTTTCTGCAGCACTTACTACTCCTAATCCTCCAGTTAATGCAAAACCTGCTACTAATGTCCCTGCTACTAATTTCTTCAACATATAACCATCCCTTTTTGTTTAGATTTTTGTACAGGTAAAACTTGTACATGTAAAATGTATTCTAATTTCGAATTTTTGTAAATATTCTGAAGTTTTAGAAATAATAGGCGGAATATTTACAGTTTTGCATTTATTCTTTAGAAAAAATAGCTATTGGAATGATATAATAAATAGATATATTGCTTTTGTTGGATGTTAAAATGTTTTAGGAGGAAAGCCATTGCAGTATTTCAATAAAGATTGGTATAAAGAAATGCAAGTATCTGGATTTTTAATTTTCTCAGAAACATTAGAAGAATGGGAAGAGATTTTGCGAGAGAGCGAAAAGGTAGGAATGGATTATAAGAAAAGTTTGAGAGAAGACGTGGAAGAAAAGAAAGAAGATTTATTAAAGTTTCTACCTAAGTCACTACATCCATACATTCATGATAATACAATTAAGTCAGAATACCCATCAGAAAAGTTAAAGAAACTTATGCTTGATTGGACAGAAGATTATGAGAAAAGAATGAATGATTTAGAACAAGCTTATATAGATAATTATAATGCTATAAAAGAGAAGCTCGCGCAGAATGTCGTTCAACTACATGAATACTCACTACATGACAGTGTAGTCAAATCAGTAGAGAGAAGATCAAAAGATACGCTAATTATAACTTTAGATTGCAGTGGTACTTTCAGTGAATTTGACAAACTGGAAGTAACTTTTACAGGCGTAACGAAATGTTCTATTCCGGAAAATTTTGAAGGTGCTTGGTGGTTATATCATGAAATAGATCTTACTAATGAAGGTTTCGAATTGGGTGTTTTATTTGATTGCCCATTTGAAGAAGTGACGATTTGTGCAAAAGATATATTGTTTGAGAAAGGTAACTAGTAAACTTTATAACTTTACAAACAAAAAAACAGTCTTATATGACTGTTTTTTATTTAGATGCTAAATTATCAAGTTTCCAATATGTATCTGTTAACGGCGCAGCTTTGCTATCTATGTATAAATACATATTATTTAAATCTTTTGGAGAAGTTTTCATATTAAATACAATGTCGGTAGTTAAAGAAAACTCAGATGGAACCTTTTTAGCATTTTCATTTTGTATAAATTCACCTTCGTATTTTTCACCCGTTTTTTCATCTTTTATGAAATATTTTATTTCTGAAAGATCTATCGTTTGTCCGTCAGCACGAGCATTATTTATAGTAACGCGAGCTGTGAGACGCCACTCTTTGTCTATTTTATCGAATTTAGCATTTTCAACAGTTGCTCTATAGTATTCGTTTTTAAATATTTCCCCATAGTGCATTGCATTCTTTTCAAAAGCGCTCTTTTCTTGTTTTGGTGCAGTATTTCCACTACATCCTGCCATTATTCCTGTAAATAATAATGCTGTACAAGTTACTTTAATTATAGATTTCATAGTAATCCCTTTCTGTATTAAAAAGTAAAAAATAGGAATAATTTTACATCAATAGGAAGATAAATGGAAGTATGTTTGTGGAATATGCAAATATACATTTATTTCGTTTTCAAGTTAATGGGATAAAAATAGAGAGAAAAACTGTATAAAGCTGAAGAAATAAGAATTGAAAATATTGTAAAACAGAAAAAACATGCATATAATTGAATGAGAAGGATTAAATTTCTGAATCTTCAATAACGGTGGTGGGAACATGTTTACTGAAGAGCGTAGAGAGAAAATTTTAGAGTTACTTAAGAAAGATGGAAGAGTAATCGCAAAGGATCTTGCGGAAAGTTTTGATATGTCTATTGATTCTATAAGAAGAGATTTGTCTATTATGGAGAAGGATGGTTTATTAAAAAGAACGCACGGAGGTGCAGTTGAACTTACGCGAGTGAGAAACTTAGTTGCCGAACCATCGAAACGTTATCGTGATGGTTCAATAGATGAAGATGCGATTGCGAAAGTTGCTGTATCCTACATACAAGAAGGAGATTCCGTTTTTATTGGCGGGGCTTCCATTCATTATGCCATGTTAAAGTATTTACCTGAAACATCATTTATAGTTATTACGAATGCTTTAGAAATTGCTAGTAAGTTACGAGAATATAAGAACATTGATACGTACTTAATTGGTGGAAAAGTGAAACCATCAGGAAATATGACAGATACACTGGCCTCTGAATTGATAAGTAGATTCTCTATTGATCTTTATTTCTCTACAGGTGGCGGTATTTCATTGAATGGTATAAGTACTGCGACACCGGAAGTTGCTTATTTTGGAAAAACAGTAAGTAAAATTGCTAGAAGAAATATTTGTTTAGCTCCTCATAATAAACTTGGAATAGACTGTTTTATAAAAGGAGAGTCACTGTTAGAAATTGACCTTATAATAACAGATGAAGGGGCTAGTAAAGAAACGATTCAACAATTTGAGAAACAAGGTAAAGAAATTGTAATAGCGTCAATAGACCTCATTTAAAAGGAGTTTGAAATGATTATAAAAGGACAAGAGTTTCATATAAATGGATTAACTTATATAGTTCGTTCTGCAGTTCAAACGGATGCTGAGCAGTTATCAGAAATTAGAGTTCAGATCGATGGCGAAACTGAAAATATGGATAGAGAAGCTGGAGAGGGGTTTATTGATAAGATAGGGTTCCAAAAAATAGTAAAAACAGATAGTGAAGAGATGAAGAATCTTTTTTTAGTTGCAGAAGTGCACAACCGAATCGTAGGATTTTCGAGATGTGAAGGATCAAATTTGAAGAGATTATCCCATAAAGTAGAGTTTGGTGTTTGTATTTTAAGAGAGTTTTGGGGATATGGAATGGGTAAGAGTCTATTGCAACAATCTATTCAGTGGGCTGATGAAAATGAAGTGAAAAAGATATCATTGCAAGTGTTAGAGACAAATGAAAAAGCCATCCAACTTTATAAAAAATTAGGTTTGGAGGTAGAAGGTATTCTAAAAAATGATAAAAAACTGTCGGATGGTAAGTATTATAATACGGTAGTAATGGGAAGGTTTACTGATACTTTTCATAAAAGAGTTGAAGAAGTATGTTTTACAGAAGGAAATACTATGTAGTAAAAAATGAATTCATAGAAATATTTAATGATCATTTCAATGATACTAATTTACCTAATCAAATAAAATATGGTTCTCGTTTAATAGGACGCTGGATGAAAGATAATAATGATGGTACGACTGAAGTATTTGCAATATGGGAATATGATAGTTATGAACAGTATAAAGAAATTGAATCAAAAATTAGAAGCGACAAGATACATGTTAAAAGAATACATGATTGGTATGAAAAACATGGCGGGAAAGAATATGTTTTACAGGAGTACATATTAGAGTTAAAAAATGAAGAGTTAGTATGTACTGTAAAGTGATAGAGGGGTGAGGAATAATGGGAATTAAAACAAAATTATATTTTAGTTTAGCATCCACCATTTTATTTGCAATAGCGGTGATAGTTTTCTTTATAAACGGCAATCCACAAAAGTGGTTTTGGTTATGTATTTTCTTTGCGTCCATTATACAAAATATAGTTCTACTAAAAAAGAATAAAGAAGTTCATTAAGATATTCAAATTATTAACATATTTGTGTCATCTTTCTAGTTGTATTGAAAACGCTTTTATTCAGTTTTATAATAAAAGTATGTTTTATAAATCTCCAAAACAATTAATAGGGGAGATGATACAATGTTAGCTTCACCGTTTTACTTACATACATGGAAAAAGTTTATGGATGAAGGAGTCCTTGATTCGAACCGTATAAACGAAAGAATTTCAGAGTCATGGCATCGATGTAAACAAGCAAATGTGAATCCTCATATGAATAAAGGTCAGAAAATTTTGTCTTCTGATATTTTTCAGGATCAAAAGAAAAAGAGTGAAATCTTCCTTGATATAGCAATACCTCAAATACAAAATATGAGAAAAACCATTGATGAACTGCAAATGATGGCATTATTAATTGATCCAGATGGTTATGTTCTATCATTAAGTGGAAATCAGCAAACGTTGAAACGAGCGAAACATATTAATTTTATTGAAGGTGTGAAATGGACGGAAGCAGCTGTTGGTACAAATGCGATAGGAACAGCGTTACAGATTGAAGAGGCTATTATGATAAGTGGTACAGAGCATTATTCTGTCGCATCTCATAGCTGGAGCTGTGCGGCCTCTCCGATTCATAATGATGACGGGAAATTAATTGGTGTTCTAGATTTCTCTTGTCCAATTGAGTTTTCACATCCATATATGCTCGGAATGGTAACTTCGATCGCGCATGCGATTGAACGTGAATGTAGTATTCGAGTACATCAAAATGAACTGCATTTAATCCATCGTTTTTTAGATGTAATTGACAGTGATGAACAAGTTGTTATTTGTAACCATCGTGATGTTATCGTTTCTGCGAGCAAGAGGGTTCGTGAACGAGTATGTAATTGGTCACGAATGAAACTTGAAGATTTAATGCACAATGGATTGAAACCTAAATTAGAGGTACCGGTATATAGTAATGATAGAATGATCGGGAAATGTATTTACTTAAAGGAAAATAAACAAGAAAATTTATTTTCTACTTACCCGTTTATAAACGGAATTACTTTCCCTGGAGTTATTGGGACAAGCAGCGTATTTCAACATACTTTAGAAGAAATTAAGCTTGTTTCACCAACTGACGCTAGTGTATATGTATGTGGTGAAACAGGTGTAGGGAAAGAATATGTAGCGAGAGCGATTCATGAAAATAGTCCAAGAAAAAATGGTCCTTTTATAGCTGTTAACTGCGGTTCATTACCGAAAGAATTAATGGAAAGTGAATTATTCGGTTATGCTGAAGGTGCGTTTACAGGTGCGCGGCGCCAAGGATATAAAGGGAAATTCGAACAAGCAGACGGAGGAACAATATTTTTAGATGAAATTGGTGAAGTGCCGCCAGAGATGCAAGTGGCATTATTGCGTGTTTTGCAAGAACGAACAGTAACCCCAATTGGTAGTTCAAAAGAGGTACCAGTAAATATTCGTATTATTACTGCGACACATAAAGATTTACTAAGATTAGTAGAAGAAGGGAAATTCCGTCAAGATTTATATTATCGTTTACATGTTTATCCGTTATATGTTCCGTCGTTAATAGAAAGAAAAGAGGATATTCCGTACTTCATACAACATTTTTGTGAACGAAAGGATTGGAATGTTGTATTTCCAAAGAGTATTTGTAATCAATTTTCACAGCATACATGGCCCGGAAATATTCGAGAATTATTAAATGTATTAGAACGCATATACATTTTGTCGCAAGGACGGGAAATATGCGAAAAACAAATCTCTTTTTTATTACAAACAATGATGGGAAATCAACATCAACTTGAATTGCAAGCAGAAAATAAAACGGAGCATACATTAAATTTCCGTGAAAAAATACAGCGTGATAGCATGATTGAAGCGCTAGAAAAGACGAACGGAAATGTTTCATTAGCTGCAAAACTATTAGCTGTGCCGCGCAGTACGTTTTATAAACGAATGCAAAAATTTAGGCTATAAAAGTAGATTTTTGTAATCTACTTTTTCTTTATGGGCTCACGTTCTGTCGGAATGTGCGCTTGCCAGGGAAATAATAGAATAATTAGAAAGAAGATTTCCTGAAGGGGGTTAGCATGTGAAGTATATTGAAATTGGAATCGGGAATAGGTGGTTCATTCGAACGGAAACCGAAAATAAAGATGGAACTGAATTCGAGGAACGAGGAATTATTAAACCAATTTATTTTGAGTCTTTATATGTACGGATTTGGTTTCGGAAAACGTGTTTTATTTTTGATACGAAAGAGGGCTTTAAGAAAGTAAGAAAAAGTAGAGCTGAGTATAAGTTTATTGTTGGGATGGTGAGTAGGTTAAAACAATAGAATCAAACAGGGGGTGTTTTTATGATTAGAATTATCACATTCATACTCGCTTTTATTATAATGGGCTATTCTATTTACAGTTGGAATGATGATTCGAAGCAAAGTATGCTCATTTTACAATTACTTTTAGGTTTTATGCTTGCCGGTATGGGGATACACAACGTTAAGAAGGATGAAAAAGAGAATAAGAATATGGGGATTCTGCTATTACTTACATCACTTTTTTGTATTATTGTATCGTTAATAAAATATTTTAAATAAACCGTTACTAAGCATATTGAGTAACGGTTTTTTGAGGTTATAATGTGCTATTTATATAACCCCGTCGTATACATTACCGTTAAAGTATGTACAATTTCTTCTAATTCTAGTTCTTTATCATTTTGCACGATTGTCCAAAGAAACGTTTCATTCATAGAGAACCAGCCGCATGCGACAATCTCTTTATTTAACTTAGTTCGTACTAATTCATTTTCCTGGGAATGAGTAATGTCTTGTATAATCCGTGTTACAAAGCGTTCGCGAATCTCATCCCATTTTTGACGTATTTCTTTTGAGGTTCTTATTGCTTCTTCAACAACTTGTAATATAGCTCTTTCTTCTTGTGCTAACTGTAAAAAAGCGCGCACTTGATTCTGAATCATATCTCGTGCTTCGGCCTTTGTTTGAGGTAAAAAAGAGCGATCAGCAATATCATAAAAGCGATTCATAACATCTTCCATCAAAACGATGAGGAGAGCATCTTTGTTTTTAAAATATACATATGCTGTTCCATAACCAGTTTCTGCATGTTTAATAATTTGCGTGATTGTAGTTTTCTGAAATCCGTTTTTTATAAAAATAGTATAACCGGATTGTAATAGTTTCTTTTTTGTTTCTAAGGAGCGGTATTTTCTTGTTGAAAGAGTAGAATTTTTCAAGGAATCACCTCTTTATACTGAAATATCTGAAAATATAATTGTATTGTAAAAGAAGTTCGTATATAAAGTCAACTGACATAATATCATTGACGTTATATCAATTCAAGTGATATATTTCAATTAGTTAGAATAAAAAGAAAATTAAAAGAAGGTGACACCATGTATAAAGAACCATTTCAACCAACTTATGAGTATGCGCTTGAATGTGATAAACATGATGAACTGAAAGATTTTCAATCTGAATTTTATAAAAAAGAAGGAACAATATATTTAGATGGTAACTCTTTAGGGTTGCTTTCAAAAAGAGCAGAGAAATCGTTACTTACATTGCTAGATTCATGGAAAGAGTATGGAATTGATGGATGGACTGAAGGAGAACATCCTTGGTTCTTCCTATCAGAAAAGCTAGGGGAATTGACTGCACCTCTTATTGGAGCTTTGTCAGAAGAGACGATTGTAACCGGCTCCACGACAACGAATATTCATCAAGTAATCGCAACTTTTTATGAACCAAAAGGGATTCGGACAAAGATTCTTGCGGATGAATTAACGTTCCCGTCAGATATATATGCGCTCCAAAGTCAAATTCGTTTAAAAGGATTAGATCCAGATGAGCACCTAATGAGAGTAAAGAGCAGAGATGGTAGAACATTAAATGAGGAAGATATCATTCATGCGATGACTGATGATATCGCTTTAATTTTATTGCCTTCTGTACTATATAGAAGCGGACAGATTCTTGATATGAAGCGATTAACAACTGAAGCCCATAAACGTGGTATTCATATTGGATTTGATTTATGTCATTCAATTGGATCTATTCCACATCATTTCAAAGAGTGGGATGTTGATTTCGCTATATGGTGTAATTATAAATATTTAAATGCAGGACCTGGTGGTGTTGGGGGCCTTTATGTAAATAAAAAGCACTTTAATAGAATTCCAGGATTGTCTGGGTGGTTTAGTTCTAGAAAAGATAAGCAGTTTGATATGGAACATTCATTAACTGCAGCTGATCATGCTGGGGCGTACCAAATAGGAACACCTCACGTATTGAGTACGGCACCATTAATTGGTTCTCTTGAAATTTTTAAAGAAGCTGGCATTGAGAGAGTACGTGAAAAATCATTACATATAACAAGATATATGCTCGATTTAATTCAATTAGAGTTAAAGGATATGGGATTTACAATCGGAAATCCGCTAGAGGATGAAAAACGAGGCGGGCATATTTATTTAGAACATGCTGAGGCGGCGCGTATATGTAAAGCGTTAAAAGCAAAAGGGGTTATTCCGGACTTTAGAGCTCCAAATGGAGTTAGACTTGCGCCAGTTGCTTTATACAATACGTATGAGGAAGTATGGAACTCTGTACAAATTTTAAAGAAAATTATGAAAGAGGAAGAATATAAGAACTTTGAAAATAAGCGAGAGGTTGTGGCATAAGCATGAAAACATCGCAGTGGATTGATATTTCACAACCGCTAAATAATGATATCGCGACGTGGCCAGGGGATACACCGTTCTCGTATGAAGTTTCATGGTCAAAAGAAGACAGTGGTTCAGTAAATGTTGGAAAGTTAACGATGAGTATTCATACAGGTACTCATATTGATGCACCTTTTCATTTTGATAATAAGGGGAAGAAAGTAATAGATTTAGATGTTCAAATTTATGTTGGCCCAGCGCGAATCATTGACGTTTCTAATCTTGAAAGCATCGGGAAAAAGGAATTAGAAAACTTTCATTTAGAAGGTGTAGAACGATTGTTATTACGTACATCTTCACATGGTAAAGCAAATGAATTCCCAGATGTAATCCCGCATTTACGCGCAGATATTGCAGCCTTTCTTTCTGAAAAGGGAATTCGTTTAATCGGGGTGGACGTACCATCTGTTGATCCTTTAGATGATAAAGAACTAGCAGCGCATCATCAATTATTTAAACATGGAATTCATATTTTAGAAAATGTCGTACTAGATCACGTAGTAGACGGCGATTACGAACTTATTGCATTACCACTTGCATTAACAGATGCGGATGGGAGTCCAGTTCGAGCTGTTATTAGACCAATATAAGTAGAAATGAACACAAAGGGGCGTTTGGCTAATATGAAAGAAAATGAAAAGGTAATTATGGAAAAAGGGATTCATACGGATTTTAAGGAGAATATGACGTACGGAGAGTATTTACAGCTAGATAGCTTATTATCTAGTCAACAAAGATTATCAGATCATCATGATGAAATGTTATTTATCGTCATCCATCAAGCGAGTGAGCTTTGGATGAAACTAATTTTACATGAATTGAATGCAGCGATTGAATCTATTAAACAAGATAAATTACCACCAGCCTTTAAAATGTTAGCACGTGTATCAAAAATTCAGTCGCAAATTATTCAATCTTGGGATATTCTTGCGACATTAACGCCATCAGAATATATTGAGTTCCGCGATTCACTTGGTCAGGCTTCAGGTTTTCAATCGTATCAATATCGAATGATTGAATATGCACTTGGTTATAAAACACCACATGCATTAAAAATTTATGAAAAGGACCCAGAATTACATGCTCGTCTTCATAAAGCACTTCATGCACCAAGTTTGTATGATGTGGCGATACAAGCCCTTGTTAAAGAAGGATTTCCAATTCATAAAGATGTGTTAAATCGTGATGTTACGCAGCCTTACGAAGAGGATGCAACTGTAGAAGCGGCTTGGATAGAAGTATATGCGGACGTGCAGAAATATTGGGATTTATATCAGCTTGCAGAGAAATTAATCGATATTGAAGACTGGCTACAACAATGGCGTTTCCGTCATATGAAAACGGTAGAACGAATTATTGGTCATAAAATGGGAACAGGTGGCTCTTCTGGCGTATCTTATTTAAAGCGAGTGCTTGATCAATGCTTCTTCCCAGAGCTTTGGAACGTTCGAACGAAATTATAAAAATAAACTTGTCAGCTATTAAATGCTGGCAAGTTTATTTTTTTGTTTTAATAACAAATATGATTTAATAGAGAGAACGAGATGAACTACAAATATTACATAACCGTTTAGATGGAGGAAGATTTCTTGAATTTCGAGCAAATACAAAATAAATTTGAAAAGAAAAAGGTTAATACATTTCTTGTTTATCAAAAGGGGGAATTAACGACTGAGTACTATAAAACGATAGACTGTGCAAATGACTTATTTAAAATTAATTCGATTACAAAAAGTATCGTATCTATATTAATTGGTATCGCAATTGATAAAGGATTTATAAATAATATACATACACCAATCACAACATGGATTCCAAATGTACCGGAGAATAAGAGGGAATTAACGCTGTATCATTTATTAACGATGACAACAGGAGAAGATTGGAAAGAGTTCGGAAATGGGGTTGTTTTCCCGAATGATTTTGTGGAATCAGACAATTGGGTGCAATACATTTTAGAAAAGCCGCTCATTGAAGAAATGGGTACGAAAATGAATTATAACTCAGGTTCTTCCCATTTACTTAGTTACATCATTCAAGAATCAACTGGAATGTCGACGGAGCAGTTTGCGAAAAAGTATTTATTTGAGCCGTTAAACATTACGGAGTATGAGTGGCAACAAGACCCGCAAGGTGTATATGTCGGGGGATTCGGTATGAAAATGAAATCTATAGATTTATTAAAGTTAGGAAAATTATGTTTGCAGAATGGATATTCGAAGGGAAATGAAATTATATCATCGAAATGGTTAGAGCAATCAAGTACAGCTCTATTTGAAACGTATGAACATGTCGGGGCATATGGATATCACTGGTGGGTGTTAAATAACGAAAGATTTCACATACCGTATTGTATGTATTTTGCTATGGGATATGGAGGGCAATACATTATTATCATTCCGCAGTTAGAGCTCGTAGCTGTTATTAGTAGTCACATGCCCAAACGTGGCCTCGTACCATTAAAGTTATTTATAGAGCATATAAAAGAGAATTCCAATCATAAATAAGAAGAGACAGGAGGTGTTTTATGAGAAGTGCAAAAATGATAGCGATATTAAGATTGTTTTTAAGTCTTTTAGCGTTTAGTGCACTTATTACTCAATTTGTTACAAGAGCACAAGTGAAACCGTTCAATCCAGTTAATTTTTTTAGTTACTTCACAATTGAAAGCAACATTTTAGTGGCGGTAATTCTTCTATTAAGTAGTTTAGGGACAACCCTATTTGGACGTTCGGAGCAGTTTGGAGTTCTTCGAGGTGCAGCTACAGTATACATACTGACTACAGGGCTTATTTATTTTTTGTTATTAAGGGGATTAGAAGAGTCACTTCAAACACCAATACCGTGGGTAAATACTGTGCTTCATTACATCATGCCATTAGCGATGATTTTAGACTGGGTTATAAATCCACCTACGAAGACCATTACATGGAAACAGGCTGCGAGTTGGCTTGTTTTCCCGCTTTTATATGTTGTCTATAGCTTAATACGAGGTCCATTCGTTAATTGGTACCCATATCCGTTTTTAGATCCGAGAATAGGGGGATATGGTAGAGTGTTTTTATATAGTATAGGGATAGCAGTTGTTATTGGAGGTATTTGTGGATTGGTGAAAATGTTAGGGAATCGATCTTTAAGTTTAAAACAATAACTTTCATTATTAAATATGTATGAATAAACCCCTCTGTTTTAAGTAAAACAGAGGGGTTTATTTGTTCTACCGATTTGTTTTGTGAAAGGACATCTTTAAAAATTTCTCTGTTTTCGTATCGAATTCTACATCAACAAAAACACCATATTCTTTTCCATCCTCACGCAGCCACAACTTGAATTTTTCAACTGTTATTTGAATTGTTTTTGGTTTTCTACCTATATGAAGGTAATCAATAATCTCTGCTTTCGGATATTGTTCTTTCGTTTTTTCAACGGCTAGTTTACCCCATTTTGCGTATGGCGGCTGTGCGTGAACAATAGATGGGTCGGTATGTATATTTGAACATGTTGTTATTAAAAAAAATATAAATGCTGTGCGTGCGAAGAACTGCCTCATAATAAGCTCCTTTTGTCTTTTTTTATATTATTTACATATTTCTTCAAGCATATAAGTTTGGATTTTTTTGTCTTCTTTACATAAAAGCGAGGGTTTTACAAAACATAACCATGAAATCATTTCCGTAATTAAGGAGGGAAATACATGCGTCAAAAAGCTGTTTTTAAGATAGCGATCTTGCTTGTCTTTATCGGGCTATCTTTAATGGTAAGTAGTATACAAACCAAAAATGTGGAAGCCTTTTCTAATCAAGTGATTCAAAGAGGGGCATCTGGAGAAGATGTCATTGAACTGCAAACTCGTTTGAAATATAACGGATTTTATACTGGGAAAGTTGATGGTGTTTTCGGATGGGGTACATATTGGGCGCTTCGAAACTTTCAGCAAAAATTCGGATTGCCAGTTGATGGTTTAGCGGGTGCTAAAACGAAGCAAATGCTTGTAAAGGCAACGAAGTATGATAAGTCGACCGCTAATAAAGATACTACAACTAATAAAGGGAACAGTGGTGGAGGTACACAGGAAAATAAGCCGCCAAAAAGTACAGGGACAAATGTTCCAAACGGTTATTCTCAAAATGACATTCAGTTAATGGCAAACGCTGTATACGGAGAATCCCGTGGTGAGCCGTATTTAGGACAAGTTGCAGTAGCTGCGGTTATTTTAAACCGTGTCACAAGTGCATCATTTCCAAATACTGTTTCAGGAGTAATCTTTGAGCCGAGAGCATTTACAGCAGTAGCAGATGGACAAATATATTTAACGCCAAATGAAAATGCGAAAAAAGCCGTATTAGATGCGATCAATGGATGGGACCCAACTGGGAATGCATTATATTATTTCAACCCGGATACTGCGACAAGTAAATGGATTTGGACTCGTCCACAAATTAAAAAAATTGGTAAGCATATTTTCTGTAAATAGAGCGGAGGTGGAAACATGTTACGAGGTATTATCATCGTATTGTTAACAGTAGGTGTAGTCGGAACAGGGTATTGGGGCTATAAAGAGCATCAAGAGAAAAATGCAGTATTAATTCGAGCGGAAAATAGTTATCAGCGTGCGTTTCATGATTTAGCATATGAAGTTGATTTATTACACGATAAAATTGGAACAACACTGGCGATGAATTCACGTTCCTCATTATCGCCAGCTTTAGTAGATGTATGGCGTTTAACATCAGAGGCTCGTTCTGATGTAGGACAATTACCTTTAACATTAATGCCATTTAATAAAACGGAAGAGTTCCTTGCGAATATCGGTGATTTTAGTTATCGTGCAGCGGTTCGTGATTTAGAAAAAGATCCGTTAAATGATCAAGAATATAAAACGTTACAAGGTTTATATTCAAATGCAGCAAATATACAAGATGAACTGAGAAAAGTGCAGCATCTTGTATTGAAAAATAATCTTCGCTGGATGGATGTAGAAATGGCTCTTGCGTCAAACCAAGATCCAGCAGATAACACAATTATCGATGGATTAAAGACGGTAGAAAAGAATGTAACATCATACTCGTCCACAAACTTTGGACCGACTTTTACAAGTGCACAAAAGAATAAAAAAGGCGGATTTGAGGCAAAAGGAAAGGCGATTTCGAAAGAGGAAGCGGAAAAAATCGCGAAATCATTTTTAAACTTAAAAGGGAATGAAAAAGTAGAAGTTGAGAAAAGTGGAAAAGGTGCAAAAGAATCATTCTACAGTGTGAAAATTCAAGATCCAGCAACGAACAATGAGTATTATATGGATATTACCGGAAAAGGTGGATATCCAATTTGGGTAATGAACAACCGAGAAATTAAAGAGCAAAAAATCAGTTTAAATGATGCAGGAAGTAAAGGATTGACGTTTTTAAAGGATCACAAGTTTACAAATATGGAGCTGTTTGATAGTTCTCAATATGATAATATCGGTGTGTTTACGTACGTTGTAAATGAAAATGGAGTGCGTATTTATCCAGAAGCAATCCAAATGAAAATTGCTTTAGATGATGGGTCGATTGTTGGTTTTTCCGCAAAGGAATATTTAGCATCACATCAAAAACGAACGATTCCGAGTGCGAAGCTAACCGCTGCTGAGGCGAGAAAGAAAATTAACCCCGATGTAAAAGTTATGGAAGAACGTAAAGCTGTAGTAGTAAATGACTTGCATAATGAAGTACTTTGTTATGAATATATTGGTACTTTAGGGAAAGATACGTACCAAATTTTCATTAACGCAAATAGCGGTGCAGAAGAAAAAGTGAAGAAGATGCAAGCTGTTGAGAAAATTTATGATTAAACATCAATGATAAAGTGGTGAAAATAATGAAAATCATTATATATATGTTAATGCTTTGTTTCGTTATTACTGGATGTAGCATTGGAAAAAAAGACAATCCTAATGAAAAGCCAGAACAAAAAAATGTGTCGATGAAAAATGTTACGTATACAAATAAATCAAATAAGCCAAATGAAAAAGCAGCTGATCATCTGGCATCTTTAGCTGCAAGTATACCTGGTGTAAACGATGCGACAGCAGTAGTAGTTGGGAAGTATGCTGTTGTAGGTATTGATGTGAAAGCGAAACTTGATCGAACTCGCGTTGAGTCAATTAAGTATTCTGTTGCAGAAAGTTTAAAGAATGACCCGAACGGTGCAAATGCAGTCGTTGTAGCAGATGTTGATACGTATGAAAGACTAAAACAAATAGGCAAGCAAATTAAAAAAGGTAAAACTGGTGAAGGCATACTTGATGAATTAGCAGCAATTGTTGGCCGAGTAATGCCGCAAGTTCCAAATGATATGATTGAAAATAGAGAAACGAATCCGATTAAAGATAATGATAAACAATTACCAAAAGATGAAGAACAAGAACTACGAAAAGAACAAGAAGATCAGTCAAATAACCATTTGAAAAAATAGTGAAAACCCCGTACTAAATTGTACGGGGTTTTTCTGTAAGATTAAATATTCAGTTTATTTTCAAGGGAATATATGGTTTAATAATGAGGGGAGGGACAGCCGTTATGATTAAAAAAAGCGCACTCATATTAGGTAGTTTATGCATAGGTTTTAGTATGACAGCGTGTGACCAGAAGAAAGAAGTGAAGAAGAAAACAGCTATGTCTTCTACTATAACGGAAAATAAAAAGCAAGAGACCATTAATATAAATCATTTCTCAAATATTAATGAAGGAATGACTTATTTAGAAGTGAAAGATTTAATCGGTTTTGAAGGGGATTTACTCATAGAAGAAGGGGAAGAACATTCTACACGAATTAAGCAAATTTTTGCTTGGAAAGGAAACGATCCAAAATCATTTGCTAAAATAACATTTTTGGATGGAAAAGTGCATTCTAAAACACAGCAAGGTTTAAGTTAATAACTTGAAGGAATGGGAGAGTTAAGCATGAACATACATACAAGCGAAATACAATTAGTGCCGTATAAGGAGCAATATAAAGAGATAATACAATCATTTACTTTACCAAGTGAACAAGTTCAATTTACAGCGAATCCAGGTGAATTACTGGAGAAAGCGAAAAATGATCGAACGAAAAATGTAGTTGTTATTTTAGACTATAACGGAGTACCTGTCGGTGTATTTATATTACAAACAGGTGATAGGGTACAGGAGTTTACAGAAAATAAGGATGCCATACTTTTAACCTCTTTTTCCGTTAATCACAATAAACAAAAGAAAGGATATGCTAAAAAATCATTGGCGTTATTACAAGACTTTGTAAAATATTATTATCCAATAAAAAATGAAGTGATTCTCGCTGTAAATGAAAAAAACATTCCGGCACAAAAGTTATATGAGAAAGTTGGATTTCAAGATAAAGGGTTTAGAAGAATGGGACCAATTGGACAACAATTCATATTACATTTGCCTATAACGAGATAATGAGATAACAAAGCTTACTCTTGAAAAAAATCATGTAGTAAGTTTTTTAATTTGAGATATTTTCCGTACATGATATGTTAGATGTATTAAAGTAAGTATTCGAGAAGCATGAAGGTGCAAAACAATTCGATTGTTAAGCATTTAAATACGTGAGGGGTAATCATATGACAATTTATATTGCACTACTACGGGGAATTAATGTAGGTGGACATAAAGTAATCAAAATGGCAGATTTGAAAATAATGTTTGAATCAATAGGGTTAAAAAGAGTGAAAACATATATTCAAAGTGGAAATGTAGTGTTTGAGTCAGAAGAAGAGATAAGTTTTTTAAAGGAACGAATTGAATGTGAAATTAAGAACGTTTTTGATTTCAATGTTCCAGTCATGTTACGAGCAAATGATGAATTTATTAATATTATTAAAAAGTGTCCTTACGAGACCCATTCGTTATTAGAAGGAGAAAGTGTACATGTGGCCTTTTTAGCTAATCTACTTTCTGAAGAAGACAGTAAGCGGTTACTTATGTGCAAAAGTGACATAGAAGATTGCCATATCGAAGGAAGAGTAGTGTATTTATTTTTCAAAAAAAGCATTCGGAATTCTAAACTAATGAACCAGTTTCAAAAATTACATACGCCAGCTACAGTAAGGAACTGGCGGACTGTGAATAAGCTGAAAGCAATAGCAGAAGGTATTTAAACATAAAAAAGTGGTTTTCTAAATGCAGAAAACCACTTTTTTTATTTATATTGTTTGGCGACAATGAGTTCAACAATAGGGAAAATAAGAAAGGAAGAACAGAGTGCAATAAAGAGTGGAAGGTTTTTTACACCATCCAAATTGGAACCCATAGAAAATCCTTCCGAGCAGAGTAATATAAGGAACATAACACCTACAAGCACAAAATACGCGATTTTAAAGCTTTTATAGGTAATTTGTTGTCCCATCTCATCTTGACTTTCTTCCGATACTCCGTTTGGATCTCCCCATGTAATATGATTTATTAAATTACTAAGTATTAAAGAAGCAGCGAAAATAGTCCCGCCCAAAATTGAACCTTCAGTTATGTATTTGTATGTGCCATGTACAAGTATAGCGATTAAAGATAAAGTTATGATTACAAAAATAATTTTTTTAGTATTCAATATATAATTGCACCTCCACCTTTGTAAAAAAACTCTTTACATCCATAGTATAAAATTGGAAAAGATTCATGTCAAACATTTTTTACATATGAAGTGAATGTTTAGGATGTCTTATTTTTGAGATAAATAAAAAATTACAATACATTTGAATGTAAAAGAATGGGCTCGCATATATTTGGAAGGGATGTCAGATTAATTTAGGGGGTAGTTATGTCTATTCTTTTAAAAGCGGGTGCAGATGCAGGAAATAATGGTTTGAAGTTAATGGTGAAAGGGCAGGAACCTATTTTTATTCCGAGTATTTATTCTTTATATATAGGTGAGTCTACGGGGTTGTTAGATGAGGGTGAAGTTTCATCGTCAGAATTAGAGAATCACATTGATGTGACCATTAGTTCTCCATCGCTAATGTTAAATAATGTACGATACATCGTTGGAGAAAAAGTGATTCAAGATCAATTAAAAGGTACTGAAGTGGAGAAGAAATCAAATAAATCTACTGATGAATTAATGGTCATTACAATCCTTTCAGGTTTAGCGATAAGTGCTATGCGTCAAAGTCCAACTTCAAGTCATATTAATATTCGTTATGATTTATCTGTTGCTCTTCCAATGCAACTTATTACACAGGAAATTGCTGCTGAAAATGCGAAACGGTATATGGGTAATCACAAGGTCATATTCCATTATCCAAATGGACGCGATGTTACGATTAATGTTTCTATTGAGTTTTGTAAATGTCTACCTGAAGGCGCTTCTGGGACGTGGGGGATTGTATATGATGAGGAAGGAAATGTTGTGAAACATAAAATAGAATGTGAACAAAATCAAGTTTCAGAAATTGATTTTGTAGATAAAACTTTATTGTCTTTTGATATTGGCGCGGGGACAACGGAAGAAGTTGTTTCATTAGGGGTAAATTTCCGTCCGCAATTAAGTAAAGGATTATCGTACGGTGTAAAAGAAACGTTACTACAAATTATTACGAGATGGAATCGGAAATATCCTACGAAAACAATTGATAGCATTACAGAATTTAACCAAATTTATTTAAATGAAAAGCACCCAAGAAATGCATTGTTAGTTGAGGAATCGCAGCCAGCATTTTTAGGTTTAGCAGCACGTGTCGCAACGGATATTATTAACAAAATTGATGATATGAAAGACGATCCATATGTATTTATTTATGGTGGGGGCGCAGTTATTATTAAAAATAGCTTAAAAATGATTTTGAAACAAAAAGGACGCTTGAAAAATGTGATCTTTGTAGATAACCCGTTATTCACCAATGCTCGCGGGTTATTGGTATATACATGTTCGCCAAAATATAGAGAGCATAAGCAAAAAGAGTTAGGGTTTACAAACTTAACGATAAGTTAGTTGGTGGAAGTATGCGATCTAGGCGATATAAACGTGGTGATCGAGTGAAAATTAATATTAATAAATCAGTATCGCCTGAAATGATTGCTTGGCTTAATAAACAATCTAATCCAACTAATTTCTTTTTCTTTGCGGCCCAGCAATTATTTAAACAAGTAGGAGATATTGATGTATCAAAAACCTTGCCAAATAGCCATGTTTTTTCTTTATATATAGAACCATCATCTCTATTAAAAGTTGAAATGAATCCATTTAAACACGTACCACTAGAAAATAGTAAATCCACCGAAAATGTAAAAAAAAAATCGTGGGAATCTGTTGACCAGTTAGATTGTCCATTTTTTTAAGCATAGAAAAATATAGGTAGAGCCCATCACTATACATACGAATGCAGTGATGGGTTTTTGATATTGTATCGTAATCTTTATAAAGTGAAACTATAATCAGTGGGGGTTTTGTTCATCCCCCACTGATTATTAGCCTTCACCAATCGGGTGTTTACTGCCCACAAATAGCGGGATAAATAGAAGGGCAAAACAATTTGTGCCCCTTCTAATAGTTGTTCTTATCTTATACGGGATATATGTTCTGAAACTGCTTTAATAATTTTATCCCAGTCATCGGGATGAATCTCGTGCCCTGTACCTTCAAGGGATAATAGCTTTGAGTTCGGAATTTCATCAATAAGTGCGAGTCCATGTTCAAGTGGAAGAGCTGTATCGTCCGTACCGTGAATTACTAAAGTAGGTACTAGTAACGACTTTAGTATACCTTCATAAGAATCATCACCTGTAAGGAGGGCGTGATTAAACATACTTAATAGATTGTTAGCACGTTCTATTTCTTGCTTTACTTGTTTTAAAGTTCTTGCTTCATCAAATATACGCTTTGATCCACAGAGTAGACGTGATCCTGTAATTAAATATTTCGCTATAATATCTTTATTTGTCCAATCTAAATTTGCACCATTAGCATGATGTGTCAAAATTCTTTCATCCATTGGAGGCAAATCACGAGTATTGTTATCAGATCCAATAACGCTTGTTGCTAGTAATGTTAAGGTCAAAATTCTTTCTGGGTGTTTTACTGCAGCAATTTGAGCAATCATACCTCCTAATGACATGCCAAAAAGGTGTGCCTTGTCAATATGATACGCATCGAGTACTCCGATTGCATCTTCAGCCATGTCTGCTACAGTGTAATTGAAAGTCCCAGGCTCATATGTAATAGAGCGACCAACATCACGGTTATCATAGCGAATGACAAATCTTCCTGTGCTAGCTAACCTTTCACAAAATTCTTCATCCCAATAAACCATTGAACACGTAGCTCCCATAATTAATAATATTGCTGGGTTATTAGGATTGCCAAAGCTTTCTGTACATATATCGATACCGTTTACTTTGAAAACTTGTTCACTCATAGCACACTCTCCGTTTCATTTAAAGGTCATTAATAAATAAAGAGAAATATAACTTTGGGTGTTTCTTAGGCGTAAATTAGATTGTATTTAAGTGAAATAAATGTTTTTTGCACTCATGATGCTTAATTAGTAGAGTAGCATAAATATCACCTCCTAACATATTTATTGTCATCCAAGGCGGAAAATTTTGAAAAATAATTGTTTGTTATTACAATAAACAACAAGGGGGAGAGGAAATGAAAGCAATTGTTATTGATCAATATGGTAGTGTTGAAGAATTACAAGAAAGACAAGTTCCTAAACCAGTTGTTAAATGTAATGAAGTATTAATACGTATACAAGCAACATCTGTCAATCCTGTTGATTGGAAAATAAGAAAGGGAGAATTACAAGAGAAGCTGCAATTTTCATTTCCAATAATATTAGGTTTAGATGTTGCTGGAGTAATTGAAGAAGTTGGAGAAGATGTGGACCATTTCAAAATAGGAGATAAAGTGTTTACGAAACCAGAAAATATAGGGAAAGGCTCCTATGCTGAATACATTACAGTGAAATCAGATTTAGTAGCACATATGCCAAATAATATTAGTTTTGAAGAAGCTGCGTCTATACCTCTTGCAGGACTAACAGCTTGGCAAAGTCTTGTTGATTACGCACAAATAAAAGAAAATGATCGAGTATTAATTCATGCTGGAGCGGGCGGAGTAGGTAGTTTTGCAATTCAAATCGCAAAATCATTTGGCGCCTTTGTCGCTACAACTGCAAGTAGTAAAAATGAAGAGTTTTTAAAGTCTTTAGGTGCTGACCTCATTATTGATTATAAAAAAGAGAAATTTGAAGAGCTGCTATCAGATTATGATATTGTGTTAGATACAATCGGCGGAGAAGTACAAGAAAAAAGTTTTCAAATTATTAAATATGGTGGTGTTCTAGTTTCTATCGTTCATGAACCATTTCATGAAGTAAAGGGCATAAAATCAGGGTTCTTATGGTTAAAACCAAGTGGAAAGCAATTAGAAGAATTAACTAGTTTGATCCAGGATGAAAAGATAAAACCGATTATTAGTAAGGTTGTTCCGTTTAGTGAACAAGGAGTTAGAGAAGCTCATATTTTGAGTGAAAGTCAGCATACTAGAGGGAAAATTGTAATTACGATGGAATGATGTTTACATAAATATACGAGTGGTGACTTAAAAAAATTGTCACCACTCATATAAACTACAATTTTTGCATGACAAAAGTAATCGCATTCGTATTTAATTGAATGTGTGTACCGTTTCGTACAATATTATACGCTAAATTTTTTATTTCAACTTTTACTTCTTGCCATTCGGTATAAACGCCTTTTAGTGTCCGTATCATTTCTTCCATAGAAAGGTTAATTTCAATTAAGGCATCTAATTCTTGATTCGTTTCCAAGTCAATTTCTTGAATGTTAGAGTTAACTATTAAACAATTGATACCACCACTCTTTGTCCCATTTTTCATAGAGTGAAGCACTTTTTTAAAATCGTCTATTGATCTGACATGTTCTAAACTTGATACTGCAACGATGTAGTCATAAGTATTAGGAGCAATATAGTAGTTTTCAATTGCTGCTTGTTCCGTTTTTATGTATTCAAATACACCATATTCTTTGCTATAAACTTGTAACTTCATTAAAGCCGAATCGAGTAGATCAACACAAGTAACAGTGCCGCCACTATTCGTGATTTTTTGTGCAATCGGAATACTGTTTCTACCGACACCAGAGCCAAGGTCAAGTATTTGTAGGTCTTTCTGTCCTTCAAAATAGTTCAGCATGTCCATAACTGTTTTAACAGGTTTATAAAGCCAAGATCCCGCTTCGAATAATTTATATTGTTCATAGCAAAGATCGTGATACTTTTTCTCTTCTCGTCTTATGTAATCGATTCTGTTCATAGTGTTTCAGCTCCAATAGTTTCATGGCGAAATGAATAGGTTGGACAACCTTTAACATTCATTTGAATTCGAAATATACCACCAGCATGTGGGTACAGTTTTAATTCCGCATCCGTCATTCTTGTTCTGGCTGTTGTGATATATAAATCGGTCAAATTAGATCCTCCAAATGTACACGACGTTACATATAAAGCAGGAATCGGAATACTTAAAATCTGTTTTCCAGTAAAGGGATTCCATCTAGTAATCTTCGAGCCTCCCCAATGTGTAATCCATAAACAACCTTCTACATCAATTGTCATACCATCGGGTATACCTTCATTTTCAGGGAAGATGATAACATCTGTTGGATTGCTAATTACACCAGTATGTATATCATAATGAAAACGGACTACTTTTTTGGTAGGTGTATCAATAAAATAAAGGTATGTATCGTCAGGAGACCATGCTATGCCGTTTGATGTATTTACATGTGCAACTTTTTTATCTACGTTGAAATTATTGTTTAAACAATACAAGGAACCAGCAGCATTAATACCGTATAAGTCTGTAGTGCCTGCCCAAAAGCGGCCAGCCGGATCGCATTTTCCATCGTTAAAGCGGTTTTCTAATAAATCTGGTTCAGGGTCATAAATATGTGTAAGTATTTTTGTGTCAAGATTAAGAGAATAAAAGCCTTGTTCCATTGCTACTAAAACTTCATCGTTCGTATATGGAACAACACAACCGATTTGTTGGTCGAGAGTGATCACTCGGTTTGTTTTTTTAACAGGATTATAAAGACATAATTTTTTCCCGATAATATCAACCCAGTATAATAATTGTTTCTTCTCATCCCAGCAAGGACCTTCCCCTAAATTCGCCTTAGCATCAACGACTAATTCTATATTTCCGTGCAATATGTTTCACCTCTATTCATTAAAGCTATATATAAAGTTCGATAAGAAGAGAGGTAAACCTTTCACTGAAATGAAATTAAGATTTCCAGTGTAAGAAAAGAGGGCCTTATCAAGTAATTCGAAAATAGCGTATAGCCATGGGTAGGAAAATGCATATGATGTTTTATGAAATTGTCTATTTTTCATGTAAAAATGTATTTCGCGTATACGAAGGAAGCGGAAAATATAGGGAATTCAAGAGAGATCCGGAGGGGAAATATTGTTGTGATGAATGTAGTCATAAAATTCAACTGGAAGCGATAAAACATTTTTTTAGATAGTTATATGCTATTTGTTTTCGTTCAGAAAAATTTGACAAAGTATTTGTTATAAATTATCATATGTAAAAATCAATATTCAAAATGGCATTGAAGAGAAGAGTAGTTAAGAATGAATACATACAGAGAGCTCCGGTAGCTGAGAAGGAGAGGTGAAAATCTTAATGAAAAAAGACTTAGAGCTGCGCAAGGAACTAATTCATTTAGGGATGGTGCGACGGGTTCTCCCGTTATAGAGATAGGGTATAAGCATGTTTTGCCGTACCTGAAGAGGTTAATATGGTGACGTATTAACAAACTGAGGTGGTACCGCGAAGTTAATAACTCTCGTCCTCAAGATGAATAATCTTGGGGGTGGGAGTTTTTTTATTGCATAAAACTGAAAATGTGAAAACAAAAATACAATTGAGGTGAGTAACATATGCATTGGGCGTATGAAGTAGCACATGAATTGATTAGAAAAAATCCAAACAAAGAAACCTTTGTTTGTGCATCTGGAATTAGTCCATCTGGTTCTGTTCATATAGGGAATTTCCGTGAAATATTAACGACTTATTTTGTTGTAAGGGCGCTTCAAGATTTAGGGAAGAAGACTCGTTTTATCTTTTCGTGGGATGATTACGACAGGTTTAGAAAAGTTCCCAAAAATATTGATCTATCTTTTGCACAATACATTGGTATGCCGTACTGTAATATTCCTGATCCGCATGGGTGTCATAACTCATATGCAGAGCATTTTGAAAAAGAGTTTGAGGAATCGCTTCAAGCATTTGGAATTGAAGTAGAATTTATTTATCAACATGTTGAATATAGAAGCGGAAGGTATAACGAAAACATATTAGAGTCTTTGTATAAAAGAAAAGAAATATATGATATTTTAATGGGTTTTAAAACAGGAATACACCGAGAAGAAGATAGAGAAAACTTTTATCCCGTTACGTTATATTGTGAGAGCTGCGGGAAAGATGCAACAACTATTACCCATTTTGATGAAGTATTAAAAACAGTTCGGTATGACTGTGAATGTGGAAATCAAAATAAATTATCCGTATTAAATACAAGTCAAATGAAACTGAATTGGAAAATCGATTGGCCGATGAGATGGATGATAGAGGATGTTATTTTCGAACCGGGCGGAAGAGATCATTCATCGGAAACCGGTAGTTATAATGTATCAAAAGAAATTGCAAGGAAAATATTCAATTGTGAAGCCCCTCAATACGTTGCTTATGATTTTATTGGAATTAAAGGGCATCATGAAAAAATGTCCAGTTCTTCAGGGAATAGTATTACACCTAGCGACTTATTAAAAGTGTATGTACCAGAAGTAATTCTTTTTATGTTTGCAAAATATAGGCCCGGCGCAGCTTTTCACATTGGGCTTGATGAAGATGTAATTCGCAATTATACAGAGTATGAGAGATTGAAGGATAGTTATGAAAATAAAACACTCAAAAATGAAGATTTATTTGATGCAATTAAACTTTCTAGACTAGATAGCCGATTTAAAGAATATCCAAAGTTTAATCAAGTAACAGGAACTTTACCGTTATTAAATTTTGATTCATCTATTTTACAAGATATATTAGAGAAAATAGATAGGAGCTATGCATTACCTGAAATGATAGCGATAAGTAATCGTGCTGAGTATTGGATAAGAAACTTTCAATCTAAAAAATTAATTGCGGTAAATAAAGAGAAAAATACGGAGTTTTATAACACATTGGATGAAAGGCAGAAAAAATGGCTAGTAGAAGTTTGTAAAATACTTCGTTCTAATAACGATCATTCTAAACTAATGGAGCAATTGTATACGATTTGTCATCATGAAAATAAAAAAATAATGAAAGAAAATCAAAAACAATTATTTACCATTATTTATAGGCTCGTTATGAATCAATCAAGTGGTCCACGTATACCGTTATTAATACATGTGGTAGGCATCAGAAGATTCATCACATTATTAGATTTCTAAACTACAGTAAAACAACGCAAGTACTCAAAAAAATAAGTACTTGCGTTGTTTAAGTTTAGTTATCTTGAATACATTTTCGGACATTCATCACCACGTGGTTCATAAAAACAATGGCTTTTAAATTGTCCTGCAAACGGCTGGTTATACCATTCGGGTGGACAAGCTCCAACTGGACGAAAATACCAAAGAGCCCATCGTGCTGGCCAGCGCCATTCACCTTGTAAAACTTTTCTTGCGATTTCTTTTTCTGATTCACGGGCACGTTGATAAAAGTAACCGTATTGAACAGCTTCGAATCCGCCAGGGCTTTGATATACTGCATCACGCACAGATCGAAGCTCTTTAAAATCTAAACAATCACAAAACACACGATTTACGACAACGCAGCCAACAAGTTGTTCACCTTGTCGGCCTTCACCCTCAGCTTCAGCACGGATTAAACGTGCTAATAAATCAACGTCACTTTCGTTGTATGGAATAAGGGGCATTGTAATACCACCTTTCTTTACCTGTTATAGTAAAGAGTGTATGTTTCAAAATGAGCTAAGTGCATTTTTCTTGAAAATAACTACTAATTTTAAAAAGGAGCTTATACAGATAAAAGCTAACTATTATATAGAAGATAAAAACGAAAAAGGAGAGGTATTATGCATCGTATTCATAAAGAACATATCATTTACGCAATGTCACCAGAAAATAATCCATGTATTGAAGTAGAAATTGGGAGCCGTCTTGTATTTGAAACATATGATTGCTTTGAAAATCAAATTGATTCTGAAGATGTTGTGTTTCAAGAGTTAGATTGGAATCGAATTAATCCAGCAACTGGACCTGTATATATTAAAGGTGCAGAACCTGGCGATATTTTAGTCGTAATGATTGAAAAAATTAAAATTGCAGGGCAAGGCGTTTTAACGACAGGTGCGAACCTTGGTGTAATGGGTGATAAGTTAAATGAAAATATAGTGAAAATTGTCCCAATACATAATGGACATGTTTCATTTTCAAAAGAACTGCAAATTCCGATTAATCCAATGATTGGTGTGATTGGTACTGCACCGAAAGAAGAGAGTATTTCATGTGGCACACCGCATGATCATGGCGGGAATATGGATTGTAAAGAGATTAAAGAAGGAACAACGTTATTATTACCTGTAAATGTTCCTGGTGCTCTTTTAGCATTAGGTGATTTACACGCTGCGATGGGTGATGGTGAAATTGGTGTTAGTGGAGTAGAGGTTGCTGGTGAGGTAACTGTAACTGTTCAAATTATAAAAGAAAAGAAATGGCCACTACCGATGGCGATCCAAAAAGAAAAAATAATGACAATTGCTTCAGAGAAATTGTTAGATAATGCAGCGAATCGTGCTGTACGTAATATGGTGACATTTTTACATGAAGAATTAGAAATGTCTAAAGCTGATGCAACTCTTTTATTATCAGCAGCAGGTAATTTAAAAGTATGCCAAGTTGTGGATCCACTGAAAACAGCGCGGATGGAACTAGGAAGGGAATATGTGGAGAAGTTAGGGTTTTCTCTAAGTCAATTTCATATTAAATAAAAAAAATAGAAAAAGGATACTTTTGTATAAAAGTATTCTTTTTCTATTTTACGGATTTTGTGAAAAGAGGTAGTATTTATTTATATAAGTATATTTGAGATTGTGGATCAAAAAGGAGTTCAGAAATGGTTAAAATTATGATTGTAGAAGATGATATGAAAATTGCGGAGCTATTATCAACTTATGTTGCGAAATACGGTTACCAAGGAATTGTTATATCGGATTTTCAAAATGTGTTAGACATATTTTTAGAAGAACAACCAGAGCTAGTTTTATTAGATATTAATTTACCAAGCTTTGACGGTTACTATTGGTGTCGTCAAATTCGTGCGGTTTCCACATGTCCAATTTTATTTATCTCGGCCCGTGAAGGTACGATGGATCAAGTTATGGCGTTAGAAAATGGTGGCGATGATTTTATTCCGAAGCCTTTTCATTATGAAGTTGTAATGGCAAAAATTCGTAGTCATTTAAGACGTGCTTACGGAGACTATGCACCGAAACTAGAAGAACGAATGGTTGAGCAACAAGGTCTTTGTTTATATCCAGAAAGACTTGTGTTAAAACTTAGGGGTCAAGAGATTGATATAACGAGAAACGAAGCTATTTTATTAGAGACGCTAATGAAAAATTATCCACGTGTTGTGAGTAGAGAAGTATTATTAAATAAATTATGGGATAGTGAATCCTATGTTGATGACAATACATTAAGTGTAAATACCACACGTGTGCGTAAAAAGTTAAAAACGTTACAAATTGAAGGAGCAATTGAAACGATTCGTAGTGTTGGATATAGGTTGCATATTACTTGGGATACTGGTATGGAAAAATGATAAAGCTGTTTATACGTGATCATATACCACTCATTTGTTTTACAGCGATCCAACTACTAGCCATATTCCTAGTTTATTGGTTTGATGGGCATAATCATATTTCAACGGCATTATATGCAATGTTTTTAGGTGCTTTTTTTATGGTAAGTTATTTAGTTTTTCGTTATTTTACACATCGTTCTTTTTATGAACGTTTAGCAAATCCATTGCAATCTTTGGATGAATCTGTTCAAAAATCTGATTTTGCAGTTTTATCTACTGCACTTCAAGATCTGCTTGATGCACAATATCGTCATTATCAAAATCAGCTGCAATTACAAGAGAGAAAAAATAATGATCATTTAACCTTTATGAATCAGTGGATTCATCAAATGAAAACACCTCTATCTGTAATAGAATTAATTACACAGGATGAAGTGGATTCACGTTTTGAAAGTATTAATGAGGAAACAGATCGGTTGAAAAAGGGATTAGAGATGGCATTATATGTCGCACGTTTAGAAGCATTCACACAAGATTTTTATGTAGAAAGAGTACAACTACATAAAGTAGTAAATGATTCCGTGCATGAACATAAACGCTTCTTTATCCGGAATTTTGTATATCCAGAGCTTGAAATTGATAAAGGTATTACTGTAGAAAGTGATGCGAAATGGTTGCAATTTTTAATTGGACAAATTATATCGAATGCGATTAAATACTCATCAGGTAGTAGAGAAAAGATTAAAGTGAAAGCATGTAGGGAAGGTAATACAGTTGTACTTGAAATTATTGATAGTGGCGTAGGGATACCGAAGCAAGATTTACCAAGAGTATTCAAACCTTTCTTTACAGGAGAAAACGGTAGAGATTTTAAAGAATCAACTGGAATGGGGCTCTATCTTGTATATGAAATTACGAAACAATTAGGGCATAGTGTAGAAATCCATTCAGAAGTTGATAAAGGTACCGTTGTACGAATAATATTTTGTAATGTGTAAAAAGTAAACAAGGCTAAAAAACTTTTGAGATAAGTTTTTTAGCCTTGTTTTGTACCCTTGATAAAATTGGAGAATGAAATATTATATACGTAAGAGAAGCAAAACGAATCCGATAAGAATAAATGAAATACTACATACATAAACGCTTTTTAATAATAAAATAGAATCCTTTATAAGTTGCGAATGATAGGGGGCTTGAAATGGATATTCGGAAAATGAGATATTTTATAACGGTGGCAGAAGAATTAAACTTTAGCCGTGCAGCAGAACGTCTTATGATGGCACAACCACCTTTAAGTCAAGAAATTCGTAAATTAGAAGAAGAATTAGGAGTTCAACTTTTTCATCGAACGAAAAGGATGGTTGAACTTACCGATGCTGGAAAAATATTTCTAGAAGGTGCACGACAAACGTTACTTCAAGTAGATAGAACCATTAAAGAAACACAGCTTGCGAATGAAGGGAAGATAGGACATTTAATAATCGGTTTTGTCGATTCTACAGAAACCGTTATAAATGTATTAAAAAAATTTCGAGAACGGTTCCCTAGAATCCAGCTCATATTACGCGAAATGACAACAGATCAACAAATAAAAGCGCTCTATGAAAAACAAATTCATATTGGATTTATTCGTTCCAAGCAGAATAATGAAATATTAACTTCCGAAGTTTGTTCTGTAGAATATTTAAAACTGGTTTTGCATGAAGAGCACCCTTTCGTTTCGTTACGTAAAATTCCAATCAAATCATTAGTGGATGAACCATTTATTTTATTTCCACGTCATTTTGGTACAAATTTTTACGATTTAATTATTAGTTACTTTTGGGAACATGGAGTAAGTTTAAATATTGTTCAAGAAGCGATTCAAATGCAAACGATTGTGAATTTAGTTGCAGCAGGAATGGGGATTTCTGTCGTTCCATCATCAGTGGAAAGTTATAAAAAATCGGGAGTCATATATAAAGAAATTCAAGAAAATACCCCGAAAATAAATTTATATGTTGGATGGAGACTAGATGAAAAGTCTGTTGTGTTAGAGAACTTTTTAACAGTTATTAGAGAGGTTTATACGACTTCACAATGTGAATTTAAAAGATAAAAGCCCATCTTTATAGGATGGGCAGTGTGGATTTGGAAAGGAAAGCTTCTTTATAGGGAGAATTCACTGATGTTTCAACCTGTTTTGCTCGGATCATACTCAATGAAACCTTTTAGTACACTATCAATCTGATCCATAATTTCAGGTTGCAATTTAACACTAGAAGCAATTACGTTTTCTCTTATTTGCTCCGGATTTGAAGCACCGATAATCGCGGAGGAAACAGCTGGATTTTGTAGTACCCAAGCAACAGCGAGTTGAGATAAGGTAAGATTAGTTTCGTGCGCGATGGGATTAAGTTTCTGAATTGCAGTGAGTACATCATCACTCATCCAACGTTGCACGAGTTTTTGGAAAAATGGTTCACCAGCATCAGAGTTAGCACGGGATTGATTCGGCAAGGGTTTACCAGGTTGATATTTTCCTGTGAGAATACCTTGTGCAAGGGGAGACCAAACAACTTGACCAAGTCCCTCACGTTGACATGTTGGTATTACATCAGTTTCAATAACTCGCCACAACATCGAATATTGAGGTTGGCTAGCGATAAGTGGAATGTTCAATTCTCGTGCAAGTGCTGCACCGCGGGTAATTTGTTCTGATGTCCACTCACTTACGCCTAAGTAAAGGACTTTACCTTGTCTTACAAGATCACCAAAAGCTAACATCGTTTCTTCAAGGGGAGTTGTTGTATCAAATCTATGTGCATAATAGACATCAATGTAGTCTGTCTGCAACCGTTTTAATGATGCATTACAATTTTCTATAATATGTTTTCGCGATAATCCACGATCATTTTTTCCAGTTCCAGTCGGATGACATACTTTTGTACATAGTTCTATACTTTCTCGGCGTATACCTTTTAAAGATCGGCCAAGTACTTCCTCGGCTATCGTGTCCGAATAAACATCAGCAGTATCGAACGTTGTAATTCCTACATCTAGTGCGGCTTTCACGCAATCATTTGCAGTATCTTCGTTTACTTTTCCACCATGGTTTATCCAGTTCCCATATGCAATCTTACTTACTGTTAATCCACTGTTTCCTAGTTTGCTAAATTCCATTGTAGAATGCCCCCTTAAAAATGATATCTTTATTATAAGAACTGAAATTCAATATGTATAATATATAATTGATGATAAATTTATATAAAAATTATATAAGGAGGAGTATATAGAAGTTTATAGATAGGGAAATCTAAAGCAAGAAGAACATGAAATTGTAGTTTGTGTTTTATTGATATGAAGTGCAAAGAGGGAAAAGTTTTTTTGCAGTACATATAATAATATTTACGTATACAATACCACTATGGTATAATATGGTTACTAATGACGGAAAGGAATGATGGGTGGACGATGATTAACTAATCTTATTTTTAAATGTTGAAATTAAATAAATTTCAATTTGTAAAAAATAGGATTAGTCTGCCCGATTCCATTCAACGGTATTGCTATTTGATTTGCGTAATAGCTTATTTGGGTATAAATAATGTAACGACTAATCCTGCCAAAATTACTTTGGGAGGATTTTTTTGTTCTCCCTTAATGAAAGGGATCGGTAATATGAAAGAACTTTTAAAATTAAATGATGTTTATGTTGAAATAATGGAAAATACTTTGTTAGAGAAAATGAATGTTACAGTAAAACAAGGGGATGTTATCGGATTAATTGGTAAAAATGGTGCCGGTAAATCAACGTTGCTTCAATTAATAAATGGGAAGATTGAGCCATCAAAAGGTACTGTTGAATGGCAGCAAATGGATGTGACAACAGCATATGTTGAACAAGAAATAGAATCCTTTATTAGTAATGATGTGATTGCAAAAGAAGCAGAACTTCTTGCGAAATGGGGCGTGCCAACGAACGATTTTCTTACGTTAAGTGGTGGTGAAAAGCTGATAGTTCGACTAGCTAAAGGATTTGCTGAAAATCCTAATGTCTTAATATTAGACGAACCGACAAATCATTTAGATGAGATGAGTACGGAATTTCTCATTAAACAAATAAAAAATATGAAAGGTACCGTTATCGTCGTATCGCATGATCGATATTTTTTAGATGTTGTCGCAACAAAAATATGGTCAATTGAGGATAAAAAATTAATCGACCATAGCGGGAACTATACAAGTTATATGAAAGTTCGTGAGCAAAAAAGATTGACGCAGCAGCGTGAATATGAAAAACAACAAAAACGTATTGAACTTGTAGAATCACAAATAAAAGAATTAAGTTCATGGTCACAAAAAGCGCATGCACAGTCTACAAAACAAGAAGGTTTTAAAGAGTTTTATCGTGTAAAAGCGAAGCGAACGGATGCACAAGTTAAGTCAAAACGAAAACGTCTTGAAAAAGAGCTTGAAAAATCGAAAGTAGAACGAGTTAAAGAAGAGTATGCTGTTGAATTTTCTATTCAAGCGAATAAAAAAGTAGGAAAACGCTTTTTAGAAGTGAAACAATTGAGGAAAGGATTTAATAAACAAATATTATTTGAAAACGTTAATTTTACAATCCAGCACGGTGAGAAAGTTGCGATTATTGGACCAAACGGTTGCGGGAAAACAACCTTATTGAAGATGATTATGGGAACAGAAATGGCTAAAGGGGATATATGGATTTCACCATCTGCAAACATCGGTTATTTAACACAAGAAGTATTTGATTTACCACTTGATAAAACACCAGAAGATTTATTTTTTAAAGAGACGTTTGAAGAAAGAGGAAAAGTCCAAAATTTAATGAAACATTTAGGATTCCAAGCTTCTCAATGGAAAGAGCCGATTGAACATATGAGCATGGGTGAACGAGTAAAATGTAAGCTAATGGCTTATATTTTGGATGAAAAAGATGTGCTTATTTTAGATGAACCGACGAATCACCTTGATCTTCCTTCGCGTGAACAGCTTGAAAATACATTAGCGGAGTATAATGGAACACTAGTTATAGTTTCTCACGATCGATATTTTCTAGAGAAAACAACTAACACGAAACTTGTGTTTTCAAATAATACGATACAAAAGCAGCTAGAGAAACCTATTAAAACAAGAGATGAAATTGAAGAGATTCGTTTAACGTTAGAAACAGAAAGACAAGAAGTATTAGGGAAATTAAGCTTTTTAACTTCTAAAGACAAAGAATATAAAGAACTCGATGAACGGTTTATAGAACTTACGAAGCAGATTAAGGCGCTTTAACGTAAGTAAGGGGGATTAAAATGGAAGAAAAGAGTTTGACTAATATATTTAGAATAGATTGTGGAGATATATACCTACAAGAGTTTACGGTCAAAGATGCAGAGAGTATTTATAAAATATCAAATCAACCAGAAATAGAAAAATTTTTACCCGACTGGAAATCAACGAAAGAACAAAGGGGTAATTGGGTTGCAAATTATGAAATACCAGAAAATAAAGCATTTCTTAATGCAGTGAGAACTACGACTAACATAGATGATCACATATTAAGACTAGGAATATTTAAGAAAACCACAAATGAATTTATTGGATGGTGCTGCACAGGTATGAAAGATGAGCTTCCTGCACCGAACAGAGAAATTATGTATGCTGTTTCAAGTGAATATCATAATAATGGCTATGCAACGAGAGCGACAAAAGGCTTGATCGGCTATTTGTTTGAAAATACAAATGTGGATGTCCTTAACGCAATTGCATTAATAAACAACGCACCATCAAATAGAGTTATTGAAAAATGTGGATTTACTTATATAAGCCAACAGACGATAGAAAACCAACTATATAATCATTATTTATTGAGCAAATCAGAGTGGATAAAAAATATCGCTCTTTAAAAGGAGTTATAATGGAATGAAATGATTTTAAAAAAGCTTAGAGCTAAAGCTCTAAGCTTTTTTATGTACTATTTACTTTTTGATTTTAATTGTGAATTATAAGTTGTTATTCATCGTTTTGAAGTTCTATAGTTTTTCTTTATAATATATTTTATGTTGCTAATAAAGAATACAAGGAATACAGCAACTTTTAATGATGATAATTGTTTCTTAAACTCACTTTTATTTATATATTTAATAGGTTTACAAGGTGTCCTGGCAACCAGAAATAAGTAGTATTGTATTTCATACTACTATATAGATATTATAAGATGAATAATCGTTAATTATAGTTTGAAAATAGGTTTGTTATCAGTTTTTTTAGAAATCTTACAAGCGTGTAAGATAAATGAAAGATGAATCAATATGTGCTATAAGACAATTCATTTACACTATATTGTGAGAAGTGCAAATGAAGGGAGAATATAAATGGAAATTCTACATGCAAAAAGTATTAGTAAAGTATATAAAGGGAAAGTACCTTTTAAAGCATTGGCAGATATTGATTTATCAATTCAAGAAGGTGAATTTATAGGGATTATGGGGCCATCAGGGAGCGGGAAAACAACGTTATTAAATATGGTATCTACTATCGACTCTCCAACATCGGGAGAAATATTAATAAATGGTACAAATCCTTTCCAGTTGACATCAGATAATTTGGCTTTATTCCGTAGGAAACAATTAGGATTTGTTTTTCAATCATTTAATTTACTTAGCACACTTACAGTAAAGGAAAATATCGTATTGCCGATGACATTAGATGGTGTTTCTGTACAAGAAATGAACAAACGAGTTGAAGAAATTGCAGAGAAATTAAATATTACAGATATATTGAGTAAAAGAACTTTTGAAATTTCAGGGGGGCAAGCTCAAAGAACAGCAATTGCTCGTGCAATTGTTCATAAGCCACAATTATTACTTGCAGATGAACCAACAGGGAATTTAGACTCTAAATCTTCAAATGATGTAATGGAGATGCTAGATACTTTAAATAAAGAAGAAAAAGCTACGATGATGTTAGTTACACATGATCCGTATGCAGCGAGTTTTTGCAGCAGAGTCATATTTATTAAAGATGGTCAACTATATAACGAAATTTATTGTGGTGAAAGTAGGCAAGCATTTTATCAAAAGATTATGGATGTCCTTTCTTTGTTAGGAGGGAAAAGGCATGACTTTTCGTCAGTTCGCATTTAATAATATTTTTCGCAATAAGCGTACATATGCTGCTCATTTTTTAAGTAGTGCATTTTCTATTATGATTTTCTTTACGTATGCTCTTTTATTATTTCATCCTGATTTACAAGGTGAGTTGAAATCGACAAGTGCAACAATAAGTGCATTTGGTACATTGGGATTTTCAGTTTCGCAAGGCTTGATTTTTGTATTTTCATTTTTCTTCATTCTATATTCAGTTAGTTCATTTTTAAAAACGCGTAAGAAAGAATTTGGGATATTAATGATGCAAGGTATGTCAATGAGACAGCTTAAGAAATTATTATTAATTGAAAATATGTTGATTGGACTTGGCTCAATTTGTATAGGAATTCTCATTGGACTCGTATTTTCTAAACTAGTTTTATTGATAAGCGCAAGTGTATTAATGATTAGTAATGGTTTGCCTTTTTATATACCAGTGCAGGCTGTATTATTAACAGTCATCACATTTCTTTTATTATTTTTAATTGTTTCGCTCGTTACATTTAAAATGATAAAAGTAACAGAACTTGTGGAACTTATACAAGCAGAGGAAAAGCCAAAGCCAGAACCGAAAGCATCAATTTTATTATCGCTACTTTCTTTAATTAGTATAGGGTATGGATATTTTTCAGTATTTCGCTTTATCCCAAGTACTAATTTTATTACGCTTGGGATAGGGGTGCTCCTAGTAATTATAGGAACGTACTTTTTATATACACAGTGTAGCGTTTATATATTGCACCTTGCGAAAAGGAGAGAATCTTTCTTTTTAAAGAGAACAAATATATTAACATTTTCTGAATTAATTTACCGTATGAAAGATAATGCAACGATGTTTTTTATAGTATCTATTGTTTCAGCAGTTGCATTTACAGCGATTGGTACAACAGCTGCAATTGGAAATAGGGATTTGGTAAGGATGACAAATCCGTATACATTTTTGTATGGAAGTTTTGAAAACGACAAAGTATTAAATAAAAATCTTTCTATTATAAAAAAACACCTTTCTGATGCTAATATCCCGTATCGAATGGCTTCATCTTCATATATATACACGGAAAATGGTGTAAATGTAATGAAGTTAAGTGAATATAACGATCTTGCTAAAGCACTAGGCTATCAACAAGAAACAATCGAAAAAGAAGATGAAATTTTATTAATTCCTGGAGTCGTATCGCAAAAACAAGAATTTAAAAATGGCGAGTATAAAAAGAATATAGAAGTCATTCAAGGAGATTGGACAAAGACATTTCATGTGAAAAAAGCTGTAGAAAATTTAGTTTTACCACATGATTCTAGAACTATTTATATCGCTGTTAAAGATCAGGTATATGATGGAATACCTCTTACTAGTGACCCGGTTAATAAAGACATTCAATATCGTACTTACGGATTTGTTGTAGACGATTGGATGAAAACGAAGGGAATTTCAAACGAATTAATTAGTAGATTTGAGAAAGATACTAGAGTAGGTAATTTTCAATTTCGGGCTTTAACTATAGATTTGTTAAGTGCAAAGCAAACGAATGGATTATTACTTATGGCAAGTGTTTTAGTCGGAATCGTCTTCTTCACATTCGCTGCTAGTTTTATTTATTTCCGATTATATACTGATTTGGATCGCGATCAACAGCAATATAAAATGATTTCGAAAATGGGATTAAGTAAACGAGAATTAAAAAAAATTGTAACGAGACAGTTATTATTAATGTTCTTCTTACCGATTGTTGTTGCAGTGATTCATACTATAGTCGCTTATACGGCATTACAGCAATTAGTCGATTTTTCTATAATTAATAGCTCTATCGTTATTTTAATTTCATTTATATGTATACAAGTATTATATTTCTTTATAACCCGTTGGCGTTACCTGCAAAAGCTTTATAAGGTTATGGAGCAATAGAGTTTATTAGCTTGTAAGACTACATTAAAGTATGTGGAAAAAATGAACTGTATGATGAAAGGAAACGCGATGAAAAGAACTTTAACTATTTTTATGTTAACGATACTACTATTAATAAGTTTTAGTGCATGTTCTAAAAAGGAGAATCCATTTCCTGCAAACGGTTTATTAATCATTGGAAATGAAAATAAAATTTCACCAATTATTAATCGTTATCAGGAAATTACGAAAGCAAATGAAGTCTTTTCTGTGAAAACAGGTACTTATGGAAACGGACAGGTATTAATTTTAAATGAATCTACAGCACAAGCATTGATTAAAGAAAAAGTTTTTCGTAAACGAGATAATGGCTCCAATTATATTATAGATACGTTACCGAATTTCCCAAAAGAAGGTTCGCTGTTGTTTACACATGAAGACGAAAAGAATATGAAAAGTATTGAATTAGAAGGAAAAGAGATTCCAGTTTTATACGATAGTGACGCTTGGATAGGTAACACTCGTAAATATCCAACACAATGGTATGTGATTGTAGCACAAAATAGTGTGTATAAAGAAATAAAGGTAAATGAAACGAAAATGCACCTTCTTCATCTGAAAAAATCTTTAGGAGATGAAAAACCTAAAATGTCGACAGATAATACATTGGTTAATGAAAATGTCAAAGTAACAAGGCTAATTAAAGGTTTGGAAGGAGAAGTATCTTTTCAATTTGTAACGATTGGAGAAAAATCTTAAAAAAGAGTTCAAGGTTGATAAAAACTTTATCAATCTTGAACTCTTTTTAGTTTATAGACCAATCAAATATTATGCTTTACATTACTTCATCTAATCGAGCCTCACTCGTTTCTTCAATCGTATTTGAATTTTGAACTGAATTATTTTGAGCTTCTTTTTCTTTACGAGACTTTTGTAGCATTTCAAGGATGATCCATAAAGGAACACCTTTATCCTTTAACATCTTCCATAAATCTAATTCGTTAAATTTATGCTCAGGCTGTTTCATTTCTTTTTCAGAGGAACGAATATCGAACTTGATAGGATCATACGCTTTCTTACCTTCAAGTTTAGTAGAAGAGATAGTATTATGCTCAAGAATAGATGGAGTTATTTTAGTAGGTTGAGATAATGTATGAATGTTTGATTCGATTTGCATGCTTTTTCCTCCTTTTCAAGTAATGAAATAAGTTTTCTTATGATTATTAAATCCATTTGACATGAGGAAACTATATTCAATTATAAATTCAAATAATCAGATTTACAAGTTGTATTGTAAAAAGAAAATGTTTACTTGAATTAATATTTATCAACATTTGTGTATGTTGTCTATATATACAACGTATATAAAATACTTTACATTATGTTTAAGTTAAAAACTGATTGTGTCAATCTTTTTCACAGAAAAATGAAAGCGTTTAATTAGGGGGAGAAAGTATGGGGAAGTTATTTTTAAAAGTATGTTTTTTTACATTAGTAACTGTTTGTTCATTCGCAGCGAAAACAACATACGCTGAAGAGAGACAACAAAATAATTATCCTATCATTTTAGTGAATGGATTTGCTGGATGGGGTAGAGAGGAAATGCTAGGGGTAAAATATTGGGGTGGTGTTCATGATATACAAGAAGATTTAAAAAGAAATGGTTATACAGTACATACTGCAGCTGTTGGGCCAGTTTCTAGTAACTGGGACCGTGCATGTGAATTATACGCGCAAATTAACGGTGGAACAGTAGACTACGGCGCGGCGCATGCTGAGAAACATGGACATAATCGTTTTGGTAGAACTTATAGTGGATTTGCACCGCATTGGAGTGAAACAAATAAAGTTCATTTAGTTGGGCATAGCATGGGTGGACAAACGACAAGAACATTAGTGCAGTTATTAAAAGAAGGCAGTTATGAAGAAAAAAATCATGTGAAAAATCATCCGAACGCAAAGATATCACCACTATTTGAAGGCGGTAAATCGTATGTTCATAGTGTTACAACTTTAGCAACTCCTCATAATGGGACAACACTTGCAGACGGGAGTCTTCTATTGCCATTCGTTAAAGATTTTCTCATTACAGCTGCGAGTTTAGGAGGAAACAATAATTTATCATTATATGATTTTAAATTGGATCAATGGGGTATGAAAAAATATGCTGGAGAGTCCTTTTTCCAATATACTGATCGTATTTTAAATAGTTCAATTTGGGAGAATACAAAAGATATTAGTCAATGGGATTTAAGTACTGATGGAGCAAAGGAGTTAAATAATTGGGTAAAGACGCAATCGGATGTATATTACTTATCCTATAGTGGACATGCATCGCAAGCAGCACCTATAACAGGTTTGCATCTACCGCATATAACAATGAATAAAGTGCTAATGGGGAATGCATTCTTCTTAGGCTCTTATGCAAGATATGAAGAAAACCGACCATTAATAGATACTTCTTGGTGGCAAAACGATGGTGTAGTAAATACAAATTCTATGATTGCGCCTGCGTCTAATACTTTTGTAAATAATAATGAGTCTTTACAAATTGGAAAATGGAATCATATTGAAACGAAAGCAAATTGGGACCATCTTGATATGGTAGGACTTAGTGTTTCAGACACGTTAGGTTTTTCTAACATTCAAGAGTTTTATAGAACAATTGTTGGAAAATTATCACGTCTACCGAAATAGATAATATAAAGCGCTCTCGATGGAATTCGAGGGCGCTTTATATTATATTGAAAGAGGGATTTGGTATAAAGATATGGGGGGATATTATGAAAATTCAAATTGTATTATCAGGATACGGGACAGTAGGAAGAGAGTTTATAAAATTATTAAATGAAAAATATTTATATATAAATGAAACATATGGAATTGACTTAGTTGTTAGTGGAGTGATAGGAAGAAATATTGCAATACATAACGGGAAAGGTTTGCAGATTAATGATTTATTGACGTATGGTGATGGTTCTGCTGCAATTGAAAAATATATCGAACATTATCCAGAGGAACGCGGAACGATTAATATAAATGGTACTGTATTGGTTGAATCAACTGCTACAAATCTTAAAAATGGAAATCCAGGGAAACAGTATATGAAACAAGCTATTGAAAAACAAATGGATATAGTAGCTATTTCAAAAGGTGCACTTGTTACAGCTTGGAGTGAACTGAATACAGCAGCACGTATTTCAGGCTCACGCATTCGATATAGCGGTGCAACTGCCGCTGCGTTACCGACATTAGACATAGGACAACTAAGTTTAGCAGGTTGCCATATTGAAAAAATAGAAGGAATATTGAACGGGACAACAAATTATATTCTTACAAAGATGCATGAAGAATATAAGACGTTTGAAGAAGCATTGCAAGAAGCACAAAATAAAGGAATTGCGGAGACTAACCCGTTATTAGATATAAGCGGGATGGATAGCGCTTGTAAATTATTACTTTTGACGAATAGTTTAATGGGAAACGATTATTCACTCAAAGATATAAAAATAAACGGAATAGAGCACGTTACAACGCAACAAATTCAAAATGCAAAGGAACAAAATAAATCAATTAAATTAATTGCATCAGCATATAAAGATGATAATGGAAAAGTAAACCTTAGTGTACAACCTTGTAATTTAGAGAAAGAACATCCGTTAGCAAATATAAATGGCACGGAAAAAGGAATTACGTTCTTTACAGATACAATGGGACAAGTCACTACAATTGGTGGAGCTTCTAATCCACGCGGAGCTGCAGCTGCTGCTTTAAAAGATGTAATCAATTTATATCGAAATGATTTATAGGCTTTATAACCGTACCGCTATTAATAAAAAATACATATGTAGTGGACCTTTTGAGAATGAAATAAATATGCAAAAATAATTGCAGGGGGTAAGAAATTGTTTAAAGATTTTAAAGTTGTAAAAGATCGTCCCGTTTATATTCAATTAAAGGATTATTTAAAAAAGATGATTATGAAAGGGCATTTGTTGGGGGACCAAAAAATCCCATCAACAAGGGAACTGAGTGAATTATTATCAGTGAGCAGAAATACAGTACTCTCTGCATATGCGGATTTGGAACAAGAAGGACTCATTTATGCAGTTAAAGGAAAAGGAAATTTCGTTGCGAAGGTGGATATAAGTAACACCTCGTCTGTTGAAATAGATTGGAAAAATAAACTTAATACAGTTACCACATTAGCGGATGAATTAGACTTAATGAAGCATGGAGTTCGCTGGGAAAAAGGAATGATTGTTTTTAATAGTATAGCCCCTGACGAAAAGCTATTTGATGTTGAAAATTTCAAAAGAGCTTTTCTTACTCGTATGTCCATTGAAGGGGATATCGTATTGAACTACGGATATGCAAAAGGTTATAGACCGTTAATGAATTATTTACTTCATTACATGGAAATGAAAGGTGTAGATATTTCGAACAAAGATATTCTAATTACAAATGGATTTACAGAAGGATTAGATATTGTGTTATCTTCTTTATCGAAGAAATCAGGGCGTGTTATTTGTGAGAACCCAACTCACCATGCTGCATTGAAGCTTTTTCGTTTACATGGACTTGAAGTTCATGGAATTGATATGAATGATGATGGTATTGATACGAATGAAGTAGAAAAAAGTTTGCGTGAAAAGGATTTTGATTTCGCGTATTTAATCCCTTCTTATCATAATCCAACTGGTATTGTTACGAGTTCGGAGAAAAGAACGGAATTGATGAGGTTATTTTCAAAATACAAGATCCCTATTATAGAGGATGGGTTTAATGAAGAATTACGTTATTCGGGTTCACATTTATCGCCATTATTAACTTTTGCAGGGGCTGGTAATAATGTGATTTATATTAGTAGCTTTTCAAAGGTACTTTTCCCTGGTTTACGTGTAGGTTGGATCATTGCAGATAAAGAACTGATACATTATTTAGAAAGTGTTAAAAGAGCCAGAACCATTCACACATCTACGTTAGATCAAGCTGTTCTGTTTCAATATTTACATGAAGGATATTTTGAAAAATATTTAAAAAAAGCAAGATCTGTTTATAAGAAAAAATATGAGTTAGCTGTTGGGGCGTGTAATCAGTACATTCCGTTTAAAAGAATGACTGGAGACGGTGGACTTCATTTGTTTATAGAGTTGGAAGAAAAAATTCAAGCCCGCACACTTTTACAAAAGTGTTATGAGAAAGGAGTTACCTTTTCTCCTGGTGATGTTTTTTACTCTGATGGAGGAGGAGCGAACACATTCCGATTAGGATTTTCACGTTTGAAAGAACAGGAAATTGTTAGAGGGATTCAAATAATTGGTGAAACTTTAAAAAATGAAACTTGGAGTTGAGAAAATGAGAATTGGCGTTATTATGGGAGGAGTATCCTCTGAAAAACAAGTATCAATTATGACTGGGAATGAAATGATTGCACATTTAGATAAGAGTAAATATGAAATCGTTCCAATTACGTTAAATGAAAAAATGGATTTAATTGAAAAAGCGAAAGACATTGATTTTGCATTGCTAGCATTACACGGAAAGTACGGAGAAGATGGTACAGTTCAAGGGACGCTAGAGAGTTTAGGTATTCCTTATAGCGGTAGCAATATGTTATCTAGCGGTATATGTATGGACAAAAATATTTCGAAAAAGATTTTGCGTTATGAAGGAGTAGAAACACCAGATTGGATTGAACTTACAAAAATGGAGGATCTAAAGTTTGAGGAGTTAGATAAATTAGGATTTCCGTTAGTGGTAAAACCAAACTCTGGCGGCTCAAGTGTTGGAGTTAAGATTGTCTATGATAAAAATGAATTAATCTCTATGCTGGAAACTGTATTCGAATGGGATTCTGAAGTAGTAATTGAGAAGTATATAAAAGGTGACGAGATTACATGTTCAATTTTTGATGGGCAACAGTTACCTATCATTTCGATTCGACATGCTGCTGTGTTCTTTGACTATAATGCAAAATATGATGATACTAGTACAGTTGAAGAAGTTATTGAACTTCCAGCTGAAATAAAGGAACGTGTAAATAAAGCGTCACTGGCTTGTTATAAAGCATTAAAATGTAGTGTTTATGCAAGGGTTGATATGATGGTGAAGGAAGGACTTCCATATGTAATGGAAGTTAATACATTACCAGGGATGACACAATCAAGTTTACTACCAAAAAGTGCGGAAGCAGCGGGAATTAATTATAGCAAACTATTAGATATGATAATTGAAACTTCATTAAAAGTAAGGAAAGAAGAAGGTTTTTAAGGTAGTTATATAATTAATTCTTTTGACAGTTCCATGAATTATGCTATGATAATTACAATACGACAACTAAATATTTATCCACTAGGGGGGCCTTTTATAGGCTGAGATCAGATGAAATTTTGAGACTCTTAGTACCTGATCTGGTTAATGCCAGCGTAGGGAAGTGGGAAAGACGTTGCTATTTAACGAATATATACTGTCAATTTCACTTTCTTTACGCCTGTAAAGAAAGTTTTTTTATTTTACAGCTTTAATAATTGTGGATAAATACGTATATTTTTTACATTATTTGGAGGGATTTAAATGACTTTTTCACAATCATTACGTAAAGAAGTAGATTCAATTTGGGAAGCAAGTTTTAACCATCCTTTTGTAAAAAAACTAGGCGAAGGAACATTAGATTTAGCTAGTTTTCGATATTATGTGCTTCAAGATTCTTATTATTTGAGTCATTTTGCTAGAGTACAAACGTTAGGTGCTGCAAAGGCTCTTGAATTAGAAACGACAGCTCGTATGGCACACCATGCACAAAATACGTATGAAGCTGAGTTATCATTACATGAGAATTTCGCAAAAAAATTAGGGATTACAAAAGAAGAAAAAGATAATTTTATTCCTGCGCCAACTGCATATGCATATACATCTCATATGTATCGTGCAGCTTATGAAGGGCATTTAGGAGATATTATTGCGGCTATTTTACCTTGTTATTGGTTATATTATGAAATCGGTGAACGATTAAAAGAATGTCAACCAGAAGAGCCAATTTATCAAGAATGGATTTCTGCATATGGGTCTGATTGGTTCCGTACTCTAGTAGAAGAGCAAATCACACGATTAGATATGATCGCTGAAAAGGTAACAGAGGCAGACCGTAATCGTATGAGACAACATTTTATTTTTAGTAGTCAATATGAATATTCATTTTGGGAAATGGCATATACATTAGAAAAATGGCCGATGAATGAAGAAGTTAAAGGTGTTATTTAAATAAGAGTATATAAAAGGTATCGCTATATAAAGAGGCGATACCTTTTATTATATTTAGTTTCTGTAATTTTTTTGTAAATCATAGATAAAAAATATAATAATTTATTATAATGATTTTATAATATAAAGTCCCATAAGGAGGTAGTTATATGTTAATAGGTATTTTATATTAATTTGATTTTAATAATGTTTTATTTATATAACTAAATGTAATTTAGCTATTTCCTTTAATGTGCTTGGTTAAAATTTGATTCGTTAATGCTTAAAAAATTGGTATCTTTTCTAGTATTATTCATGATCAATATAAATTAAGAGAGGAAGTATTAATAATATGGAAAAATTACAGTTATTAGCATTTAAAAATATAGTAGAACCCCTCTATAATGAGAAAGTATCGTATATTTATTTTCCTATTGAATGGCTTGAGATTGTAGAGATACATTATAGAACATTTTTATTAACGAGCAAATTAAAACTTGTAAATGAAAGATTGTATGAAATGTTTTCTGATATATTATTCATTCAGCATAATCCATATATATTAAAGGAAGATACACCTTGGATTGTGGCTAAGGAACCAATGAGACAAGAACAGTTAGACTATATTTTCCAAAGCTGGTATGAGGTTATTCGTGATTGGAAACCGAATAAATTAATAGATCCACCACATTTAGAATGGCAGCATGATTTAATTAGTAATTTACCAGTATTACATGATAAAAAAACGTTTTCTAAATGGGTACCAGCTCTAATTACTCATATTTTTTGCGAACAGCCTTTACGTATGGAAAATAAAAATGAGGAAGAAATATATTTTTCACCACTGCGATCACAACATGTTTCTGAAGCGATGTCTGAGCCAATTAAAGATGAAGAAACACATGATTATTTCTCTTATGTATATCGGTTTGAATACGTAACTCGTGGAGGTGAGAATATTCCGCTATTAAAAGTATCTGTAGGGATTAGGAGGTTTTATCAACAATATAATCATAAAGATATCCCTATACTTTTAGGGCGAAAGCGGAGCCAAATACTGATTTCAACTCCTGAATTTGAATCAAATAATAAAAAGCAAAGATTTGTAAAGTTAAAAGTACAACAAGCTGTAAAAGGAATAAAGTGGATTAAACGTTTTAGAAATTTAAAAGATGATTATAGGATAGGGGGAGAAGTTAAATTAGAGAACATTCTCCAATGTCCGAAAGAGTATATTAGAGGAACTAATGTAAGAGTACTTCTTCCATATAACGAAAATATATATAAAGTTCAAGGAACAAAAATAAAATTTGGTATAAAAGTAAGAGAAAAAGAGGAACTTTTTAATGAATTCCAACGAATATTCCCATACTTCACATTACTTCCAGAGGGTAAAAAAGTATTAACTAATAATGAGAATGAGTTATTACCTTTATTTGCACCAAAGGGATTAGACACAATTACGTTAGAAGTATGGTCAGATGATATAGTAATAGAGATAGAACAAGCGTTATTAGATAGCAAAATAGTTTTAGCTCAAAACGGAGATTCCTCCTATGTATTAAATGCAGACAATCCGGTGTTGTTAAAAATAGTAAGATATAACATTGGGAAATTGTTACAAAATCCATATAGAATGCAATATAGTCATAAAAACAAAAAGAAACTAGTAGACGATGTCGTAAAAGCTGTACATGCTACGGCAGGTGAGCAAAATGAAATGAAATTAGCATTAATTGCAATAAAAAATTGTGATGGTCGCGAAAAAATTAATCCAAAGCAAATTATTCGGGAAGGATTCGCTCAAACGGAACGTATTTCAGCATTTATTAATTTATTTATTGGACAAAGTGTATCTAAAAAAGAAATTATTAATGCCATTCTTAGTTTGTTAGAACAAAAGGGGTTCTTAAAGTGTAGTTGGAATAAGATAAAATTACCGGGGATAATTGTAAATTTATCAATTGAGAAAATGTCTAAATATGATTTCTTACCTATTTTTTCAAAAATAAATGGGAGAGAAATATTATATAAATTATATGGTCAAGAAGAATGGGGCACAATTGATCATACTTTATTAAATATAGGTAATAATAAAGTGTTTTTACCACAACCATCAAAAAGGAATGATATAGGAGTCAGTTTTAAACAATTTATGTCAGAAACATTAGTTGAAATTTCACAAGATGCACATAAACAAAATAAAGAAGTTTATTTTATTGTAGATGCCAATATGAGGAAATATTGGATAGAGGAATTGCAAAATAAAAGCGTTAATATTGGGGTTTCACCTGAAATAATCTCAAATTTAAAAGAGGATATAAACATAATTAGAATTAATACTAACTCAGATGTACCGAACTATATTGTTAGAGACCAAGAACATGTTATGAATGAAACGAGATTATTTGTAGATCAAATGGGAATTTACTATAGCACGGCTGCATACGAATTAGATTGTAATGAGATAGTACATCAGTACATACTCGAAGTTATCCCGCTTGGTGTAAAATCTGAAGAGAGAGAAGAAATCGCCAAAATGATACATTACATGTGCTGTAAATCAACCTTGCTCTCAGAACAAAATATTCATAATACGCATGTAATGCATATGGCTAAATTAATTAAAAATTATACTACCGATATTGATTCAAGGGAGTTTAAAGAATTCAATGACGAATTAGATGAAGATGTAATAATTTTAGAAAAAGAAGATACATTGATATTAATATAAATAATAGTGTACAAATCCTGCTAGTAATAATGAGCAGGATTTGTCATTTTTCATTGTAAATATAGATATGATTTGTCATGTATATTTTCGGTTTCATATTTACTTTATTTACATACAGGATTAAGATGTTTTTTAGAAATACAAAAACTACATCATATGGAAAAGCGATTTTTATTAATTGAAAAGAAAATTTGAAAGGAATGGGGAATTGTGAAGAAATTAGATGTATTATTAATGCTACTGAGCGGCCTCTTTCCAATTGCAGGAATGTTAAAGCAAATCCCTCTTGAACAATCTTTATATATTGGAGGACTTTTATTTTTTACTAGTTTCGGTAGTTACTTTGCGAAAAAGATATATTCACGTATATGTAGCTGGATAGCCTATGCACCATTTATAACACTACTGTTAGTTATTTGGAATCAGGATATTTCAATAAATTCAATAATAGCGAACGCGAAAATCGCCGCTTGCATTGCGTTAATTCCGTGTTTATTCCGGTTTCGTACATACGGGCTTACTTTGGGCTTATTCTCATTATGGGCCGCGTTACTATGGGATATAAAAGAAGTGCAGTCGTTAGTCATACTTGAGCGTATGATGAATTTAATGACAAGCCATTATTTATATATTCTCCTTTTAGTTGGAGGACTTATATTAGGTGGATTACTTGCGATGTTATTACACGGTAAAGAGAAAGACACTAATAAAGAAAATACTAATTTATTTAAACAAAAAAAGAAACGTAAAAGGCTATCATTTAAGATCCGCTTTCCAAGATTACCGAAATTTAAGATAAAATTATTTAAGTTTGGTGGAAAAGGTTCTAAACGTAAAAGGCCAGAAACAATGCATGAGCGTAATAACGAAGAACCAGTTGTAACATATGAAATGGCAGAGCAAATAGATCAATATAAAGAAAGTACTGTTCAAGGTCAAACTAGGATGGAACGTCGAAAAAATAGGTATAATGCATAATAAATTCCACTAACCCCTTAATGATTTATCGTAAAATTGATAAATCACTAAGGGGTTTTTATGTAATTAAATATAGGTTGCGTATGAAGTATTCATAGCATATTTTAAAGGTAAGGATTTAAGTAAAATAATGGGAGGACAAAATGCTTATTATTACATATATTTCTGTTTGCATATTATTCTTAGTTAGTTTTTCACATGTTTATTGGGCTTTCGGAGGTAAGTGGGCGACAAATAGTTTCATTCCAACTAAAGCTGGAGAAAAGGCGTTTACACCAGGTGCAGGAATGACATTGTTCATTGCATTATCGTTAAGTATGGCAGCAATGATTTTATTACAACAAGAAAATATTGTTCATTTCGCAGTTCCCAATGTTTTTGTTCAAATAGGACCCTGGGTTTGTATGGTTGTTTTTTCATAAGAGTAATTGGTGAGTTTCATTATTTTGGTATATTTAAACGAAAAAAAGATACGCAGTTTGCTAGAATGGATACTGTTTTATATGTACCACTTTGTGCATTTTTATCTTTATCCTTCTTATTAGCAATAATAACGTGAACATATAAAAGGTAATTGTATAGTGAATTTAAAAAATATAAATATACGTATGTCGGATAAGCGGTTTCTGTGTAATCAGAAACCGCTTATTTTGTATGATTGCATTTTATTGCAAAAGAGTGTGACACATTATAGCGTATGCACAGTTTTAGAAGTATTAGTCAATTAAATAATAACTTCATGTATATCTTGAGGTATGTATTTGTGAAGATAATTTCTTTTTCAATCATATAATACATTAGGAGGAGGGATTATCTTGACCGAAATAACAATTAGTTTATGCATGATTGTAAAAGATGAAGAGCAAGTTATCGCAAGGTGTCTAGATTCAGTAAAACACATAGTTGATGAAATAGTTATTGTAGATACTGGATCTACAGATAGAACTAAAGATATTGTTCGAAAGTATACACCTAATATTTATGATTATAAGTGGAATGATAATTTTGCGGCGGCCAGAAATTTTTCATTTTCTAAAGCGAAAAAAGATTATATTTTATGGTTGGATGCTGATGATGTTTTATTTGAAAAGGATCAGCAGAAATTTTTAAATTTAAAACAAGAAATGAATAATGATATTGACGCTGTATTAATGTTTTATCATTTGAATACTGGATTAAGTATGGAGCTAATGTATATTACAACACGTTATAGGCTTGTTAATCGCTCAAGAAATTTTCAATGGATTAACAAAGTGCACGAATTTATACAAGTTGAAGGAAATGTGTTGCACACGGATATAACTATTACTCATTGTAAAGAAAAGCCAAGAATTGATCAGAATTTTAAAATTCTCCAATCCATAATTGAGACAGAAGAAGTTACACTTACAGATTGGTTCAATTATGCGAATGAATGTATGTTTCAGCAAAAGTATGATCAGGCAATTCAATTTTATAAAAAAGTATTAGATAGTAAAGAAAAATGGGGAGAAGGAAATGTTTATGTGTGCGGAAACTTAGCGTATTGTTATATGCAACTTCAAAAGTGGGATAAAGCATTAGAAACTTTTACAAGGGCTTTTCAATACGGGAATCCAAGAGGGGAAATTTGTGTTGGGATAGGGCATGTCATGATGGAACAAAAAAATATAAAGAAGCAATTCGTTGGTATTTAGCAGCCACGAAAATTACATATCCTAACGAGGCGATACTTTATAACCCCGCAAGTTACAATTGGGTTCCATATTTCCATATAAGCTTGTGCTACAGCCATTTAGGAAACTATGAAAAGGCGTTACAGTATAATGAATTAGCAGCAAATTATATACCTAATCATCCAGCGGTAATATATAACCAGCAATATTTTAATACTTTATTACAAAGTAAAGAGAAGGGTTAATTAAGCAAATAAAGTCAAGTTATTTTTATTAATGATTTCATTTTCTATAGTGATATACACAATATTAATTATGAGGATGGACTGCTTCTAGTTGGTACGTAACTAAAGAAATTATTACAACTATGTAAGGTTAATGTAATGATAATTGATAGTAAATTAAGATGTTTGAGTGTATTGTTAATAGGATTTAAAAGTATTTTTTATATATAAGGGGAAATAATATTTAATTAGGAAGTGTAATTAAATGATTGAAATTAAATCTATTATCCATTCGTACAAACTAAAGAGAAGAATAGCTAGGGATTTATACGGCAATAGAGATGAATTGACGCTGTTATTAAATGAATTTAATAATATAAAATGTACGGCTGCATCTGAAAAAAAGAAAAATAGTATGCTATCTCGTTTACAATTAATTTATCAAAATATGAAATTAGATAAGCAGTACCCTCTTCCATTTGCTTTAAATAACAAGTTATTGGAGCGGTTAGAAAATGAATCTCTTCAAACTATTGAGGGTTGTGTATCATGTCTACATGTAATGTTGGATATAAATTATGAGAAAATAAAACATTATGGATCGAGCACAAGTAGGTCATTTGTTCCATTATCGCAATCTTCAATTTGTCTTGCTGATTGTGTTTGTTTAATAGGAGTTGTATTAGGGTTACTAGGAACAGTGACATTTGGAGGATTAATGTTATCTGTATGTTCTCTTACATAAAGAAAAAAGGACACCCACTTAAGGTGTTTTTTTTTAGCTACTTAGGAGAGCTTTTGAGATAGGAGGGACATGGATTCAAATCTATAGTTACACATTTTTATTGTGTTGTGTAACTTAAAAAGGAAAGTATCAGCAACTGCTTATTTTGTATGACTATAAACATTGGCTATTTGGGAGCTGTAATAGAATGCTTAGAAGGGGGCAAAAAATGGTGTGTGAAATATTAATAAAAAAGGACAAGCAGTCGTACCTACTGTCCTTTAAAGGAGAAAAGTCTTTTGGTTAAGAACTACGAATAAACAGAAAGTCTGCTTGTAATTAGTTTTATCCCAAATATACATGCCTATACAAAAAAGGGATAAGTTCAAAAATACTTATCCCAGGAAGGGAAATCCCAAACATCAAAATGGCTTGTATTGGTATACAGGTTCAAAAGTAGTATATGTCAAACGAAAAATCTCATACAAAAAGCAGACAATCAAAAGTATTGTCTGCCAGAAAGTTGGATGAATTAGCCAACTGTGAAAAATTGCTTTCCCACTTCAAGAAGAGTAAAGGCAACAAATTTGAAAGAAATGAATTGGGATTTAGTTATTGCTCTATGAATGATGCATTTTTTTCATTTTTTTTGTCCCCAAAAAACAACTAATAATTGCGAGTAATGCATTTGAAGAAATGAAATTTACGGTCCAATAAATTCCTGTTCCAGCAATTATATCGATAATTATAAATCTTTTAATTGCCGAACTTTGTACTACATGAAAAATAAATTGATTGTTATCGTTACCCAATGTTATCACATCCCTTATCTAATATATGACAAGGCATGCTTGCTCTAGTCTTCATGATAATATACGAAAAAGAGTAATTAGCAGAAGCTTATAAAGTAGTTATAAATAAAAGATAACTATCGGAAGTTAAATTATTAACTTCAGTGAAAAAAATAACAATCATAATTTATCCTGCGTTATTGATGGGATATTATGTTTTACTTAAGGTAAGGGCTTATGCGGAAAGTTTGATGAAAAATTCTTTCATTAAAAGTACGATTCCTAGCAGAAACAAGACTTCAATTGAGAACCAAAACATACTTTTGTGAGGTTTTTTAAACTCCATAATAATTGATGAAAATAAAAAAAATGCGATAAGTATGATGATTAAGAGTCGGATTATATCAACCATTAATAACACTCCTAATATTTAATCAGTACTATTATATAATCTTTTCCAAAGATATATAATTCTAGAAACATTCTATTGAAATTTTAATGAAAAGAACAGGTGGTGTTTAGTAGCTTTTTTCTCAAAATCATTTCAAACGTGTAGTGGGAAGTGATAAAAGTGATAAATCCACGTTTTAATAAAAGGATGTAAGCGTATTTTTAGCGAATTATAGATAATTAAGAGAGGCGGTGACACTATGAAGTATGTAAAAGTCAGTATGAATGGTGGAAGTGAGCACAAATTCTCAATGACTTTAGAACGATTTGAAGAGTTTATTACTACAGAGAATGGATTATTAGAAAATAAATTAGTTTGTATTGAAAATGTAATGATTAACCCTACTAATATATCTTCTGTAGTTGAAAAAATTGGTGTACCTGCTAAATTTATGGAAGTTTAAAGGTAATTAGATAAAAAACATCCATGGGGATGTTTTTTGTTTATAAATAAAGCAATTGTACAATGAAAGTATGAGAAAATTTTATTAGTAATAATGTAGGCTATTAAGAATGAATGGATATAGAAAGGTCTTTTCTAGCGTGTTAGTTACTCCAATGTGTATGTATCTATTTGGCATCTAGACATTGTGCTTTCCAGTGCACGATGTAATAAGTACAAGCATATAGTATGTAATAGGACAAGATCTTCGTGTCCTACTAAATACTCAGAAAAAACCTCTAATCACATTAGGGCATCCAATAGCAGGGTGCTCTAATTTTTTATGAAAAATGTATCTTCACAACGGTTTCGTTTCAATTATAGTTTTCTTTAATGTTAATAAATATTAAGATTAATATGATAGCAATAATTAAATTAGACAAATAAAAATTTTGGTGACACAGTAGTTCAAAGATGACATCGAATGTATACAATAAAGCGACAGCAGGTAATATACAAATAAATATAAATCTCCAATTTTTTAAATAATGTTTATAATTAGTAAGTACTTTCGCCATTAATATTGCTCCTGTATTTTTTATTTTCCATATAATTATACATTTAAATAAACAGATTTACAAAGTGTTTAAAAATTATTTAGCAACTAATGTGATTTTGGGAGATAAATAAGGAGGAAGAAAAAAATATTATAGATCTATAGATTGAGAGGAATATAGAGAAAGCTTTTGTTAAAAACTTAGATGGCTGCAGCAATCTGTGTAATAAACGATTTGATTTTAAAAAGACTTTTAAACATCTGGGCTAAAATGATACACTATAATCTACGTTATTTTAGAAATGAATAGAGGGATTTATATGATAGATAAAATTAAAAATGTTGTAGAGGATATGTATGAAGATGAAGCAAAACATTTACTTCAAAGTATTCTAATACAGTTAGATGTATTAGACGGGAATTATAGCGAAGATATGATAAAAAATTTAACGAGTATCCCTAAGCAATTGACGAGTCATACAACTCAGGAAAAGAATTTAGAAGAAAGCACACACATTCATATTGCCTTTGATGATTCAACTGCCGGATGTTTAAAATATATGTTGAAACAAGAAGGATTACACGAGGAGAGTGTTGTTTCATACTCTGAATTCTTTTCAATTGGTCCCATACATCAATTACATACGAATGAAGGTCAATTAGCAAGGGCACAGTGGTTATTAAATAACTTAACTTCTTATGATTGTTATTTTGAAGAAGAGTATTTACCAAGATTTAAGGAGACTTTAGAAGAGCTACATTCAATTCCGAATGAAACACCGATTACCGTTTGGAAGGCGGATAATGCCCATGAGCACGTAGGGCTTTGTTTTGCAATTGCGCAATTAAAAGATAAGAAAAATATTCGTGTTATGAATACTTCTGAAGCGAGTAGAGAAATATTAAAACAAGATTATGATATCCGTGGAACTGGAGAAGTATCTCCTGAAAGTTTAGCTCTTTTCCAAAAAAGTTTTGTGGAATTTCCGTATTTAACTGAAGAGAAGCGAATGAAGTTTGCACATGAGTGGGATAGATTATCGCAAAGCACGGAGTTTTTAAGAGTTTGGAAAGACGATGAAGTGCATTCTGTACAAGAAGATTATTTTGATCAATTCATTATTGAGTGTGCGAAAAATGTAGGAGCAGATAAAGAGTTTCATAAAGCTCCGAGAGTAATAGGTGAAGCACTTGGACTTGCGGATCAATTGGTTGGGGATACGTTTTTAGAATATCGCTTGAAAGAATTAATTAAGCAAGAAGTATTTGAATATGAAGGTTCGTTAGATCAAATGCGTTTTTATAGTGTGAAGTTAATAAAATAAAAAATATGTTTTGTTTATAAAAAAGCTCGTATTTTTAAAATACGAGCTTTTTTTAGATGAATTTAGGCTATACATAAGCTTCCTATGAATGGCGTATCACATATGAATGTTAAAAGAAACAAATGAAAAGAAGGTGATGGGTTATTATGTATAACCAACAAAACTATCCATATGATCAAGAGATGTATTATAATCCACAAAACTACGGTTATGAATCTACAAATGAAGTGAGAGATATTGAACAAGAAGACTATAGACCAGATGATGCGGAAGATGCTCCAACATCACCACCACCGTCACAAGCTCCGTCGTTACCGTCCACATTTGCTTCTCCAGCACAAGCAGGCAATATGAAATCTTGGATGTGTAACTGTTTAGGAAGATGGGGCTATTTACGTTTACATCGACCTGGTCCTTTCGGAAGAGATTTATGGTTCTTTCCAACCGAGGTAAGAAGAAGCGGGGTTTCAGGCTACACTTGGCAAGGTGGTCGTCGTCGTAAAGTAAGTTATCGATATCAACAAATTAGTAATTTTATGTGCTTCGCATAATAGGAAGTGAGAGAGTAGAATAATTTTACTCTCTCACTTTTTTATTTTTCAATATACGAAGTAAGATTTTAATTAAAAATTTACAATTTTCTAGTTTTTATTGAAGTATAATTCAAATGTTAGGTTGATTTACACAAATAATTGAGAGTGAGGGAATGTAATGTCAATAAAAAATAAGGTTGGCCGAAAAATAGAGGATGGCATTAATTTAGCTTCTGCTCAGTTTAAAGAAGATGCATATGAAATTTATAAAGAGTCACGAAAAATGCAACCTATATTATTTGTAAATGAAGTTGAAATCGGTAAAGAATGGCTCATTACAAGATATGAAGATGCTGTGCCACTTTTAAAAGATAATCGTTTAAAAAAAGATATGGCAAATGTGTTTTCTCAAGATACAAATAACATGTATCTTTCTGTTGACAATAGTGATCATTTAACAACGCATATGTTAAATTCGGACCCACCTAACCACAGTCGTTTACGATCTTTAGTTCAAAAAGCTTTTACACCAAAGATGATTTCACAATTAGACGGAAGAATTCAGAGAGTAGCGGATGATTTAATAAATGAGATAGAGCGAAAAGGTACATTAAATCTTGTGGATGATTATTCATTCCCATTACCGATTCTTGTAATAAGTGAGATGCTTGGAATTCCAAAAGAGGATCAAGCGAAATTTAGAATTTGGTCTCATGCTGTCATTGCATCGCCAGAAACACCTGGAGAAATAAAAGAAACCGAAAAACAACTATCTGAGTTTATTACATATCTTAAATATATAGTTGATGTAAAACGAAAAGATCCAAAAGAAGATTTGGTTAGTGCGCTAATCCTTGCGGAAAATGAAGGGCATAAACTTAGTGCTCGAGAGTTATATTCAATGATAATGTTACTAATCGTAGCAGGACATGAGACAACAGTGAATTTAATTACGAATACGGTATTAGCACTTCTTGAAAATCCAAATCAATTACAGTTATTAAAAGATAATCCAAAATTAATTGATTCTGCAATTGAAGAAGGATTGCGTTATTATTCTCCAGTTGAGGTTACAACTGCAAGATGGGCGGCTGAACCTTTTCAAATCCACGATCAAACAATACAAAAGGGAGACATGGTTATTATTTCATTAGCTTCAGCAAACCGTGATGAAACCGTATTTGAAAAACCAGAAGTATTCGATATTACACGAGAAAATAACCGTCATATTGCCTTTGGGCACGGTAGTCATTTCTGCCTAGGAGCACCACTTGCTAGGTTGGAAGCAAAGATTGCTATTACTACTTTGTTTAAACGGATGCCATCGTTACAAATAAAAGGTGAGCGTGAAAAAATTAATTGGCAAGGTAATTATTTAATGCGTTCTTTAGAGGAATTACCATTGTCTTTTTAGAATAGTTATATTGAGACATGCATACACGACAAATGATTAACATAGAGTATGTATGTGTTATTTAAATTCGAAACGGAAGGGTGAAAACATCCCAATGATCAACTAATTCTATTTGTAAGAGATCTTCGTTAAAAAACGAAATATTCTTCTGAATAGGATTAGTATGTGCATGTATAGAAAAGGGATGTGTTTCGCACTGCGAATATATAGTCTTTTCATATGATTTGTGCTGCCTCCTGTTCAGAACACGAAATAGGAGGCTTTTTTATGTCGACGACTGCAGAAACGAAACAAAATCATGGGGTATCACAAGTATTAAAAAATCGATTTGTGCAAGGGATTCTAGCATCAGCACTATTTTTACAAGTTGGTATTTGGGTTCGTAACTTTGCGATATTACTTTATGTTATGGAAATGACGAAAGGTGATGCTTTTGCCATTTCGATGATTTCGGTTGCTGAATTTGCTCCCATTTTTATTTTCTCATTCATTGGTGGAACTTTTGCTGATAGGTGGAAGCCAAAGAAGACAATGATATGGTGTGAGACGTTAAGTTCTATTTCCGTATTCGCTGTATTAATTACTCTTATGTTTGGAACGTGGAAAATCGTGTTTTTTGTGACGCTTATTTCTGCAATCCTTTCGCAGTTTTCTCAACCATCTGGTATGAAGTTGTTTAAACAGCATTTATCAACGGAACAAATTCAATTAGCGATGTCTATATATCAAACAATATTTGCGATTTTTATGGTGTTAGGACCGATTCTTGGAACATTTATTTTTCATAGTTTTGGAATTTATATTTCAATCATCATAACAGGTATCGCTTTTTTACTTGCAGCAGCTGTGTTGTTATTTCTTCCGAAAGATCTTGAGAATGATAATGAGAAGAAAGAAATTACGCTGTTACAGGAAATGCTGGATGGTATTAAATATGTAAAAAAGAAAAAAGCATTAACTTTGCTAGGGTTTTGTTTTATGGCAGCTGGACTAGGTATAGGTTTAATTCAGCCACTAGGCATCTTTATTGTGACTGAGCAGTTAGGGTTATCAAAAGAGAGTTTACAATGGTTACTAACAGTAAATGGTGCGGGAATGATTGTTGGCGGGGCTTTAGCGATGGTATTTGCGAAAAACGTTGCTCCCCAAAAGATGTTAATTGTAGGGATGCTCGGTCAGGCAATTGGAATTGGTATTATAGGCTACTCCACAAATTTATGGGTGACACTTACGGCACAACTTTTTAGTGGTTTAGCTCTTCCATGTATCCAAATTGGTATTAATACGCTCATTATTCAAAATAGCGATACCGATTTTATTGGTCGCGTGAACGGCATTTTAAGTCCACTATTCACCGGTTCAATGGTAGTAACGATGAGTATAGCTGGTTCCTTAAAGGAGATGTTTTCATTAGGTACGATGTATGAGGGAACGGCTCTACTATTTATAATTGGATTATTGTTTATTTTACCTATATACAATTTAAAGCCAGTAATAGCAGTAGAAAGTGAAATGAATGGTAAAGGAAGTGCTGTGCAACATGAATCCTAATCCAAATGTTAAATACCCTATTGAAGGAAATCAAAACGTTCATTTTATAAAAAATACAATAACGAAATCTAATATATTTGTTGGTGACTATTCTTATTATGATGCGAAAGATGGAGAAACATTTGAAAATCGAGTATTATATCATTATGAATTTATTGGAGATAGGCTTACCATTGGAAATTTTTGTTGTATTGCAAATGGAGTTACCTTTATTATGAACGGAGCGAATCACCGGATGGATGGATTTTCGGCATATCCATTTAATATATTTGGAAATGGGTGGGAGAAGTATACACCTAGTTTGTCTGATTTACCTTACAAAGGTGATACAGTTATAGGAAATGACGTTTGGATTGGTATGGATACAACTATTATGCCCGGAATAAAAATAGGGGATGGTGCAATCATTGCAGCTAAATCTGTTGTGACTAGAGATGTCGCACCATATACAATTGTTGGCGGAAACCCTGCAAATAAAATAAAGGAACGATTCACAAATACAATAATAGAAGAATTATTGCAAATTCAATGGTGGCATTTTGACATTGAAAAAATAACCGAAAATATAGATGCTATTGTACAAGGAAATATTGAACCATTAAGAAAGTTAAAAAGGTAATAAAAAATGCATGACAAAGAGTATCATACCTCCGAATTTTGTTAATGATAATAGAACAAGGAGGTGTGATACTATGGCACAAGACGTTTTATGTGAAGTAAACAACTGTAAATTTTGGGCTAACGGCAATAAATGTAGTGCAGATGCAATTTATGTAGTAAGTCATAAAGGTAAACATGCATCTACAACTGAAGAAACAGATTGCAAAACTTTTGATCCAGAAGTATAAATTTTTGAAGGGTAGCCAAATCGTGGTTGCCCTTTTATTAATTATAGTATTGATAATAAATCTCATTTTCATTCATTGTTTTTAACTTTTCTTTTTATTTTTTCATATTTTCTTCATAAGTGATGCAATCCAGAGCAATTCATGTTCAATACGTGATTTACTAAATTCAATGACTTCTGTAATAAAAGATGAGCTAACATGTAAAGATTGAATAGCAGTAAGTTGTTTATGTAGTACGTCTTGGCGTATTGTTAAAATTTCTTTTCTAGCTTCGTAATCAAGTTTTTCAAATAGTGCGATACGCACAAGGAACTCAGCGTTATTTGTCGCAATCTTTTCGGGAAACTCTCTTAACATTTCAGAAAAAATTTCTTCTCCTGTTTCAGTTATGTCGTACATATTTCGGTTTGGCTTTCCGACTTGTTTATGTATTTTTTTCGTTATAGCGCCCATATTTTCGAAGCGCCGAAGAGCGGGATACAGTGTATTATGATTTAATTCGAAATTCTCACCTAACCGATTTTGAACATTTTTCTTTATTTCATATCCATGTTTTGGTCCAGTCGTTAATTCTGCTAGTAATAAAATGTCAACGTACATAAAAATCCCCCTTATATATTTCTCAAGTTCTCCAATGAAAAATCTCCTTTAACATATGTTAAAATAACATATGTTAGATTATACAACTTTGAACTACCGACCTATGACTTTTATTGTAAAAGAAAAGGGAGGAAAGAACTATGGCTTCGCCTGAAAATGTGATTTTAGTTCATGAAATTTCAAAGCTGAAAACAAAAGAAGAATTGTGGAATCCGTATGAGTGGTATGAATTTATGAGGGATAACCATCCGGTTCATTATGATGAGGAGCAGGATGTATGGAATGTTTTTTTATACGATGATGTAAATCGAGTTTTATCGGATTATCGCTTATTTTCCAGTAGAAGGGAACGAAGACAATTCGCAATCCCACCTTTAGAAACTAGAATAAATATAAATTCTACTGATCCACCAGAACATCGCAATGTACGTTCTATTGTTTCTAAAGCATTTACTCCAAGAAGTTTAGAACAATGGAAACCTCGAATACAGGCTATCGCAAATGAACTTGTACAACATATCAGAAAATATAGTGAGGTTAATATCGTTGAAGAGTTTGCTGTAGCTTTACCTGTTACCGTCATATCCGATTTATTAGGAGTACCAACAACGGATCGTAAAAAAATTAAAGAATGGTCTGATATTTTATTTATGCCGTATAGTAAAGAAAAATTTAACGATTTGGATGTAGAAAAAGGAATTGCGTTAAATGAATTTAAAACATACCTTCTTCCAATTGTCCAAGAGAAAAGATATCATTTAACCGACGATATTATTTCAGATTTAATACGAGCTGAATATGAAGGCGAAAGATTAACCGATGAAGAAATAGTTACTTTTTCTTTAGGTTTATTAGCGGCAGGTAATGAAACAACTACAAATTTAATTATTAACAGCTTTTATTGCTTTTTAGTAGATTCACCTGGAATATATAAAGAGTTAAGAAAAGAACCTACGTTAATTTCAAAAGCGATTGAGGAAGTTTTACGCTATCGTTTTCCCATTACATTAGCTAGGAGGATTACTGCGGACACAAATATATTTGGACCTTTTATGAAAAAGGATCAAATGATTGTTGCGTGGGTTAGTGCAGCAAATTTAGATGAGAAAAAGTTCTTACAAGCTTCTAAATTTAATTTACACAGAATAGGAAATGAAAAGCATTTAACCTTTGGTAAAGGTCCTCATTTTTGCTTAGGGGCGCCACTTGCACGTTTAGAAGCTGAGATTGCATTAACTACCTTTATAAATGCCTTTGAAAAAATAGAGTTATCTCCATCGTTCAATTTAGAAAAATGTATATTAGAAAATGAACAAACATTAAAATACTTACCTATTCTTTTGAAAACTAGGTAAAACGTTCAGCAAGGTACAAAATTACTGTACCTTGTTTTTTTATTTCTCAATTGTAAATTTTTAGTGGTCTATTTAGTATGGAAGTGTGTGAAAGAAGAGTGGAGGAGAATGCTTATGTTAACGTGCGATGGGAGTAAAACGTTTCAAATATTTATTAAAGCTGTAACTGATTTAATAGATGGTGATTTATTGGAAGAACAAATCGTGTGTGAAATTGAAACATTACTAGAAGAACTTTTAGAAAAGAAAACATGGCTTCCGTTAGATAAACAGAAGGTGAATTCGGCTCAATATGCACGACACTTACTGTATGAAGATCCGTTAAAACGTTTTGAAGTATTAGCTCTCGTATGGAAAGATGGACAATCTACACCATTACATGATCATGATGGCACATGGGGAGTAGAAGGCGTTTTTTCAGGAAGGATAATGGTGCAGAACTTTGTTCAAACGAAGCAACTTGGAAATTCACTTTCTTATTTAACACATACAGGAAATCTTTATTTGGGAGAAGGCGAAACAGATAAAGTAATTCCACCAGCTGATTGTCATATTCTAGAAATATCCGGAAATAAAAGCGTAATCACTATTCATATATACGGAAAACGTTTAGAAAAGTTTAAAGTATATATACCAACAGAAGAAAAAAACGTATACATGTGTGAGACAAAATATATTAGTTATAATTCGTAGCTTAAAATCCAAAGCTTTTCTTTAAAAAGAACAGCTTTGGATTTTATTTTTAATTATTTCTTGACCTGAAACGCTTTTCATAAATTATAAATAAGGAGTGCTTCACGAGATTCGTATGAAAACGATACCTTTTATTTAATAAAAACTCGTGTATTTATAGAAAGTGGTGAAGAAATAATGAAATTAATCGCAATTGATCTAGATGGAACTCTTCTTTCAGGGAATAAAATGATTAGTAAAGAGAATGCAGAAGCAATTCGGAAATGTCAAGAAGCTGGCCATGTTGTAGCAATTTGTACTGGACGTTCTATTGTGGATATTGAACGACTATTGTTAGAAGTTGATTTGGAGTGTCCGATTATCGCGGAGAATGGTGCACTTATATATAAAGATAAAAAAATGATGAAGAGATACCCAATTCAAAATATGCAGGCACTTGAGATTGTAGAATATCTTGAAGAGAATGGCTTGTATTATCAGCTTTATACTAATAAAGGTGTGTATGTACCGGATTATGGAGTAGAGAGTGTACGTAATGAAATCGAGTATGTGAGGAATGCAAAAGAGAATTTCGATTTGAAAGAGTTAGAAACGATTGCTGCATTATACCTTGAGCATACAGCATTTCATATTACAGAAAGTTGTAAACCAATTGTAGAAATGGATATACATGTGCATAAACTTTTACCGTTTTCTTATGACATAGAGAAATTAAAAAAATTAAAAGAAACGTTTCTGCATAATACAGATTTAGCTATTACATCTTCCTATTGGCATAATTTAGAGATTAATCATCGAGATGCTCAAAAAGGAAATGGATTATATACTTTAGCAGAACATCTTAATATTCCAGTTGAAAACACTGTAGCAATAGGTGATGGCTTAAACGATGTTTCTATGATGGAGAAAGCAAATATATCAATTGCAATGGGAAATGCAGTTGAAGAAATAAAAGCGATGTGTCAATACGAAACGTTAACAAATGAAGAACATGGTGTCGCACATGCTTTATATAAATATGTAATGTAATAAAAAAAGAAAAAAAGAATCCAAATAGATTCTTTTTTCTTTTTATTAGGGGTAAGGTATTCTATGTGATTCATAGAAGCCTTATTACACCTAATTATATAGAATATATTGGAATAAATGTTTATATTTTTCATGAAAGTTATGAAAAATTTGTGAACTTTATGTTTATTGTATTTTTATAGTGCTGTTAGCAGCACGTAACACTCCCATATTATTTTCTGTTTTTAATTGAAAAATAGAATTTGTTCGAATAATTATTCTACAGCTATATACCTAGGAGCACTTTCTTCGTATAATGAAGAAGTATGAATTTTTAATTTGTATAAATTTTACATATCGAGGTGAAAAAGGAATGAATGCGCGGCTAATGGAACTTATTGATGTGAGTACAATAGAAACCATGGCAGAACAATTTTATAAATTAACCAACATATCACATCAACTTCTTGATGCTGAAAACGAATCTATATTTTCATTTGGAATTAATGAAATGAAAGTATGTAAACTTCCCAAAATTGAAATCCCCCTTTTCTTATACAATCAATATTTAGGATCTTTTGTTGTATGGTCCAAACGAAGCGAAATTTTCAATTGCCAAAAATATTTTGAAATGCTTTCTAACCTCATTATAACTGAGATGAAAAAAGCAGTTCAAAGTAAAAATACATCGTTACTTTCTCGAAAAGAGGAAGAACTACATACGATCTTACAAAACATGCCTGTTATGGTTGATGCGCTTGACTATAATGGAGATTTTGTTTTGTGGAATCGAGAATGCGAGATTGTAACAGGTTATACTGCTGAAGAAATAATTGGGAATCCAAACGCTCTTCAATTACTGTATCCTGACCATAATTATCGCAATCAAATACAAAATAAATTTTTGACTCGTGGAAAAAATTTTAGAGATTGGGAAATGAGTTTAACATGTAAAAATGGTGAAATTAAAACGATAATGTGGTCCAATATATCAGAGCAGTTTCCTGTAACAGGATTTAGTTACTGGGCTGTTGGGGTAGATATTACACATTTAAAAGCGATAGAAGAGCAATTAAAACAACAAACGTCTGAATTAGAATTAATTTTTAAAGCTTTACCAGATTTATGTTTTTTAACAGAAGATGATGGGACAATTATAGATTATAAAGCAGGATCCCCTACAAAATTTTACGTACCTGCAGAAGCTTTTATGGGAAAAAAATTTTACGAAATATTACCGTCTTCAGTAGCACAGCAATTTCAAGAAGCAATTCGCCAATTGAAAGAAGAAGGAAAGAATGTAATTGTAGAATATTTTCTAACAATTAATGGAAGTATCGATTTCTTTGAAGCTAGATGTTTACCATTATTACAAGATAAAATTATGATCATTGTACGCGATATCACAGAGCGGAAAAAGGCAGAAGAATTGCTAAATAAATCAGATACACTTGCGGCAATTGGTCAATTAGCAGCCGGTGTAGCTCATGAAGTGAGAAACCCATTAACTGTAATTAAAGGATTTATACAGTTATTCCAAATTAATAGAGAAGATCAAGAAAAATATTTTGACCTTATGCTTTCCGAAATAGAAAGAATAGAAGCAATCCTCCAAGAGTTTTTGTCGATTGCTAAAACTGATGAAATAAATACAGAAAAGAAAAATATTTATCAAATTTTTAAAAATGTCGTATCGTTAATTAATACAAAAGCAATCATGACAAATATTCAAGTTGAACTATTTACAGATTCCAAAGAGATAATCATTGAATGCTCAGAAAATCAATTGAAACAAGTATTTATTAATATTTTGCAAAATTCAATCGAAGCAATGCTAGATGGCGGGAAAATTTCAATCCATATAAAAGAAATACATAAAAAAGGTGTCATTATTAGTGTAATAGATGAAGGAATAGGAATACCTGAAGAAAGAATTAAAAGATTAGGTGAACCTTTCTATAGTACGAAAGAAAAAGGTACCGGTATTGGATTGATGTTAAGTTATAAAATAATTGAAGGTCATCAAGGAACAATAAGTATAATGAGTGAGGTTGGCGTCGGGACAACTGTAACTATTTACTTGCCGAAAATTCAGAGTAAACAATCTCTATCAAATTGTGATGATAGATGTATTTCAATACGTTCTAATATTAACTCCTAAAATACTTAATACCCAATAACAAAGCTAAGCTTTTGTTATTGGGTATTTTTATATTTAATTTAGTAAACTTTACCTTTTCTTTATGTTTGTTTTAATTTCTATTAAGTTTTAAACGTTATATTAATATGCGTACAAAGTAATGTATGGAAATTGTACATTATTTTTAATATAGAAAGCTTAAAATTATTAGAAATGTTGTAAGGAGGAGATTATGACAAGGTGAAAAAGAAAGAGAAAAAGAGTGGTAGAGCACTACCTATACGATTAAATATTTTATTCTTTTGTGTGTTTTTATTATTTTCTGGAATTATAATCCAGTTAGGCAAAGTACAAATTTTCGATGGAGAAACATATAAAAACGAAGTAGAAAAAAGAGAGAATGCAACTGTTAATCTTACAGTACCACGGGGCAAAATTTATGACCGTGAAGGTAATCCAGTTGTTGACAATAAGTCTTTACGTACGATTACATATACAAAGGTGAAAGGTGTAAAAGCGGAAGAAATGTTAAAAACCGCAAGACAACTTGCAGCAATAATTGAAATGCCGCAAGAAGATATTGATAAGTTAACCGAGACTGATAAGAAAGATTTTTGGATGCAATTAAATCCAAAAGTTACTCAAAACTTAGTATCTAAAAAAGAAATAGATACGTTTAGGGAAAAGGATATTAATGGAAAAGATCTAGACAAAAAAATAGAAGAGTTAAAAAGAAAGCGCATCACAGATAAAAATCTTCAAGAATTAACAGCCACAGATATAGAAGTGTTAGCTATTAAAAGTAAAATGACTTCAGGTTATCAAATGGCACCTCAAATTATTAAAAAAGATGTTAGTGAAAAGGAATATACTGTGATTAGTGAAAATTTAGCAAATCTCCCAGGTGTAGACGCATCAGTTGATTGGGAAAGGCTCTATGTAAATGATGGCTTATTCCGTTCAGTTCTTGGAAATGTTTCGAATGCTAATGAAGGATTACCACGTGAACGATTAGATTATTATTTAGTGCGTGAGTATAGCCGGAATGATCGTGTTGGGAAAAGTTACATCGAACAGCAATACGAAGATGTGCTTCATGGTACGAAAAAAGAAGTAAGAAGTATTGCTGATAAACAAGGTAATACAATTAGAACTGAAACAGTTTCTGAAGGAAAAAGCGGCAAGAATTTAACTTTAACAATAGATATGGAATTACAGAAAAAAGTAGAAGAGAGCATAGAAAAAATATTAAAGGCCTATAAAGGTTCAGAATCGATGTTGGACCGTGCTTTCGTTGTAATGATAAATCCGAAAAATGGTCAAGTATTATCAATGGCAGGGAAAAAATTAGTAGAAAAAGATGGGAAAACAGAAGTTGAAGATTATGCTTTAGGTACGATGACAAGTTCATATGAGCTTGGATCAACTGTTAAAGGTGCGACAATATTGACTGGTTTTGAAACGAAAGCTATAACACCAGGTACTTATTTTTATGATGCGCCTATGAAGTTTAAAGGAACTAAGGAGAAGAAGTCTTGGAAAGAGTTTGGAAATATAGACGATTTAAGAGCGTTACAAGTTTCTTCAAACGTTTATATGTTTAATACAGCATTAAAAATTGCAGGTGTGGATTATGTGAAAAATAGCTCATTAAATATTAAACAGGAATACTTTGATAAAATGAGGTATTATTTCAGGCAATTTGGATTAGGTGTTCCAACAGGTATCGATTTACCGAATGAAACAGCTGGACAAATTGGTAAAAAAGATAACCAGCCAGGTTTCTTATTAGACTACTCAATTGGTCAGTATGACACGTATACACCGCTTCAGCTTGTACAGTATATTTCAACAATCGCAAACGGTGGATATCGAATGAAGCCACAAATTGTTCAAGAGGTTAGAGAGCAAACCGCGCAAAAAGATGAGATTGGTAAAGTGGTGCATTCAGTAGAACCAATCGTTTTAAATAAAATAGATATGAAAGAGGATTATATAAATCAAGTAAAGGAAGGATTTAGGAGAGTATTCCAAGAAGGTGATGGAACTGGAGTAAGGGCATTCCAAAAAGCACCGTATAAACCAGCGGGAAAAACAGGGACAGCACAGACAGTATACGGTGGAGAAAGTGATATTGGAAGAAATGAAAAAGGTGAGCGAAGAGAATGTTATAATTTAACGTTAGCAGGATATGCGCCATATGACGATCCAGAAGTAGCATTTTCTGTTGTTGTGCCCTGGGTTATAAATGATAAATCAGGTATTAACTCTGATATTGGAAAAGAAGTTTTAGATGCTTATTTTGATTTGAAAAATAAGCGATTAACTGGCGAAGCACCAAAAATAGATGACTCTAAAGAGAATTAAAATATACGAAACGTCTCTAGCAATTATATGAACTAGAGACGTTTTTTACATACGAATAGTTTAGAAATGAGGTATATATGAAGCAATTGATTCTAAAAGATTGGAGAAAAATATGTAGCTATATTTTAATTATAATAGGAATTATTTTTATTAATAAGTTATTTTTATTTTGTATTGTAGAAGGAATTTCGATGCAACCTACTTTGAATGAGAATAATCGCATACTAGTTAATAAGGCTAGCATCTATTTTTCTTCTTTTCATCATGGTGATGTTGTAATAATAAAAAAAGAAGACTCGCCTACATACTACGTGAAGCGAATTATTGGATTACCAGGGGATAACGTACAATTAAGAAACGATGTGTTATATATTAACGGTAAAAAGCGAGATGAGTTGTATATACAGTTAGATATGTCACAAGTATCAAATCGTTTTTCAAACTTTAGAGAAATGAAAGTTCCCTCGCATAAATTATTTGTACTAGGTGATAATCGTAATCATAGTATGGATAGTAGGAATACACTTGGACTGATCAATGAGTCACATGTAATAGGTAAAGTAAAAATGGTATATTATCCATTTGATCAAATAAAATGGTTAAAATAATTCTATTAGATATGCACGTTTTACAAAATAAATCATATATTGATAGCATAGGACAAGCAGAAAAGCTTATCCTAACCTCACAGAACACTCCTTATCACAGTTAGGCATCTACATTTTATGTAGATGCCTTTTTCAATGTCTGATAATTATTTATCAACCTAAAGTAGTAAGTATATTGGGACTATTAAGGGGAGATTGCTTGTAATAATAACAGTACGATTAATAAGAACATTGAATTGTAAGGAGTGAGAAATAAGTGATGAACATTTTAATAGTTAATTTCCCTGCAGAGGGACATGTAAATCCTACATTAAGTTTAGTAAAGGCCTTAACTGAAAGAGGTGATAACGTACACTATATTACAACGGAAAGCTTTAAGGAAAGGCTTGAAGTTTTGGGAGCCATTGTACATACTCATCCGGATTTATTAAAGGAGATTTCTATTGATAATGAAACTTCATATGGATTAAAATCTTTCTTTCATGTACATGTTCAAACTTCTTTATACATATTAGAAATTACGAAACGATTATGTAAAAGCATTAATTTTGATTTCGTAGTTTATGATATATTTGGTGCTGGAGAGTTAGTAAAGGAATATTTACAAGTTCCAGGCATAGTTTCCTCTCCTATATTTTTAATTCCACCAGTATTATTGGAAACCTTGCCTTTTCATCCAAATGCAGAAATACAATTCCAACCCGATGAACTCTCTGAAAAGTTACTGTATCAAATGGAACATGAATTTGGAGTAAAGCCCAAAAATAATCTTCAATTTATGCATAATAAGGGAGATATTAGTCTCGTGTATACAAGTCGTTATTTTCAACCTAATAGCGATTCGTTCGGAGAAGACAATGTTTTTATTGGACCGAGTATTATAAAGCGCAAAACAAATGTAAAGTTTCCACTTGAATTGCTTTCAAAAAAGAAAGTTATTTATATTTCAATGGGAACACTTCTCGAAGGGCTCGAACCATTTTTTAATACTTGTATTGATGCTTTTTCAAATTTCGAAGGGATTGTAGTAATGGCGATTGGTGATAGAAATGATATTTCAAAAATTAAGCAAGCGCCAGACAACTTTATTATAACCCCTTACGTACCTCAATCAGAAATATTAAGTGAAGCAGATGTTTTTATTACACATGGTGGAATGAATAGTGTGCACGATGCAATCCATTATAATGTCCCATTTGTGATAATACCGCATGATAAAGATCAACCTATGATAGCGCAAAGATTAACTGAGCTTGAGGCAGCACATAGATTATTGAAAGAGCATGTTAATGTGCAAACTTTAAAAAAGGCGGTAACAGACGTTCTTTCAAATGAAAAGTATAAACATGGCATTCGAAAACTGAATGAAAGTTTTTTAGGGTGTGGTGGTTCCAAAAGAGCCATTGCAGTTATTGATGCTCTTTTAAATAAATAGTTCGGACAATATAAAAGCATAGAGGCTCTACCTGTATGCTTTTATATTATTATCCAGCAAATTGTACAGCAGTATTTGCATGTAAATAAGCAGTATCAAAAACAGGAACAGTAAGGTCATTTTGGGAAATAAGCAATGGTATTTCAGTACAGCCTAGTAATATTCCTTCCGCACCATTTTGAATTAATGAATTGGTAATTTGTATTAGTTTTTCTTTTGATGTTTCTGAAATAATTCCTCTACTTAATTCATTTAATATGACGTGATGGATAAAAGTTCTTTCTTCGTCATTTGGGATAATTGTCTCAATGTTATATTTTGCTAGTCGTGATGTATAAAAATCTTGTTCCATCGTTTGTTTCGTTCCTAATAATCCGATCCGTTTTATATTCTGTTCTACCATTTCTTTAGCACTTACATCACCGATATGAAGAAGTGGGATTGATATTGCTTGTTCTACTTCCTCAGCAAATAGATGTACAGTATTAGAACACATTAGTAAACATTCAGCTCCTGAGTTTTCTACCTTTTTTGCTACCGTGACTAATTCATTTTTCACTTCTTCATATTGATGGTTTTGCAATAATGTAGTTACCTCCCCAAAGTCCATGCTATATAAAACAAGCTTCGCATTTTGATCATATTGAGAGAGAGTTAGTGTATTAATATGTTTATAATATAACGATGTTGATTCCCAACTTAGTCCGCCAATTAAGCCAATTACTTTCATCATGCATTCCTCCCGTAACAATTTTGAATTTATTATTTCATAATTCCGATAAGAATACAATGATTTAAATGAACTATTTATCGAAAAATAAAAATAGTAAGAAAAGTATTGAAATTATTTATTGTTAGTGCCATAATACAGATTACAACTACATACTTATCCAGAGAGGTAGAGGGAACGGCCCTATGAAACCTCAGCAACCCCTATGTAATTACATAGGAAGGTGCTAATTCCGCAGAGGACACTATGTGTCTTTTGAAAGATAAGGGGATTCTTGTACGTGAAAGAAAATGACCTCTTATTTAAGAGGTCATTTTTTGTTGTATAGAAAGGAAGTGTCGATGCATAATTCATTTTCAAAATAAATATAGAGTATTAAAAGTTGAATAATACGAGAGGGGAATTGTAATGAACAAATTAACGACAAAGCTAGTAGTAGCTATTGGAATTGGAGCAGCTTTATACGGGGTATTAGGGCTTTGGGGATTTTCTATCGCACCGAATACATTTATTAAACCCGCATTGGCTATTTTAACAGTTTTTGGAGCGTTATTTGGCCCAGTAGCAGGACTTTTAATAGGACTCATCGGTCATACCGTTACAGATACGATCGCTGGATGGGGTATTTGGTGGGGATGGGTTATTAGTTCAGGTATTATTGGATTAGCAATGGGACTCATACAAAAAAGAGTTGGTTTTAGTGTAAAACATGGAACGTATAATAACCGTGATATTTCTTATTTTGCAATTGCAGGGTTAATTGGTATTGTCATAGCTATTATATTTGCTGGAGCATTCGATATTATTGTGATGGGAGAACCGTTTGACAAAATAGCTATACAAGTACTAGGCGCAACAATTGCAGACGTTATCGTATTTTTAGTTCTTGGCTTACCAATCACGATCGGTCTAGCGAAATCAAATAAGAAACATACACATTTAAAAATTGAAAAGTAGGGATGAATACATGCAACCAATTATTTCTTTTGAACAATTTACCTTTCAATATAGGCATACCACGCAGCCTACTTTAAAAGATATTACATTTCAAATATATCCTGGGGAAAAGGTACTTATCGCTGGACGAAGTGGTTCAGGTAAGTCAACATTAGCTCATTGTATAAATGGGCTAATCCCATTTTCTTACGAAGGGATAAGTACCGGTAACATTTTAATAGCTGGAAAGGATCCGAGAAAAGGTAGTGTTTTTGAACAGAGTAAACACGTAGGGACAATATTACAAGATCAAGATGCACAATTTATAGGCCTTACTGTCGAAGAGGATGTAGCATTTGCATTAGAAAACGATTGTGTAAATCAAATAGAAATGAGAAAGATTGTTACGGATTCTTTAAAAAAGGTAAGCATGCAGGACTTTCATACACAAAGTCCACATGAATTATCAGGAGGTCAAAAACAGACAGTCTCTCTTGCAGGTCTGCTAACGACAAATGCAGATATATTATTATTTGATGAACCGTTAGCTAATTTGGATCCTGCATGTAGTTTGAATACAATAGAACTCATTAAAAATATACATGAGAAATATAATAAAACAATTGTAATTATTGAACATCGAATAGAAGAAATATTAAACCTTGATTTAGATAAAATTATTTTAATAGATGAGGGAGAAGTTATTGCCGTTGGTTCACCGGATAGTATTTTAAATTCTGATATATTACCAAATATCGGACTAAGAGAACCTATTTATATAGAGGCGCTAAAGAAATTAAATTTTGATAGTAATAATGTTAGGGTATTTCCAATTGAAAATCTTCGTAATGCAGACGTTCATAGCCTATTAAAGAACTGGATGCATAAGCAAGTTTCATCAAAAAACAAATATATTAAAAAAGCTTTATGCAAGATAGAAAATTTATCATTTACGTACAATAACAAACATACAGCCTTAGAAGATATCAACCTTTCAATAGGAGAGGGAGAAATAGTAGCGTTATTGGGTCATAATGGAGCAGGGAAATCGACATTAGCTCATACTCTTATAGGAATAAATAAAACAAAGAATGGGAGAATAACATTCGATGGAGAAAATATAAATTGTTGGTCTATTCGTAAACGCGGGGAAGTTATTTCTTATGTTATGCAAAACCCAAATCAAATGATTACACAGCCTACTGTTTTAGAAGAGGTTTCATATTCATTACAATTAAAAAAGGTTTCTAAAGATGAGATTGAGACAAGAGTCGAAAAAGCTTTAAGAATTTGTGGATTATATCCATTTCGTAACTGGCCAATTCAGGCATTAAGCTATGGACAAAAAAAGAGGCTTACTATTGCATCTGTACTTATAACAAACCCAAAACTTATTGTATTAGATGAGCCAACAGCTGGACAAGATTATTACCATTACAAACAGTTTATGTCGTTTATTAGAAAACTGGCTAAAAGGGGCACATCCTTTATTATTATCACACACGATATGAATCTTGCTTTAGAATATGCAGATCGAGCGGTAGTTCTGCATGAAGGGAAAATTATTGCGGACAATACTGTATCTGCTGTTTTAAGGGATCGAGGAACGTTACAAAGAGCTAATCTACGGGAGATTTCATTAATAAAACTAGCTAAATTAAGCGGAATTCCAACTCCAGAAACATTTGTGAAACTTTATATTGAAGCTAATAGGAGGGAGGAATATGCATAATACGTATTTTTATCGTATGGATGGTGCAATTAAATTATCTTTATTTATATTTTGTATGACACTTACTTTTTTATTTTTTGATTTTCGTATATTGCTAATTTTATTTATTGTTGGATGTATCGGCCTCTTAATTGCAAAAATTCAATTGCGTAAAATTATAGTTATTTTCAGCGTTATATTTACATTTAGTTTATTAAATTCCGTTATGATTCTTTTCATTACGCCCACCCATGGATCGGAATTAACGGGATCGTATACCTCTTTTTTTTATATAGGTTATGCAACAATTACATATGAAACTTTATTTTATGCAGCTACACTTTCATTGAAATATTTTACGTTATTACCATTTACACTTCTTTTTATTTATACAACTCATCCAAGTGAATTTGTGAGCAGCTTAAATAAATTTGCTGTTCCTTATAAAATTACATATGCAATAAATATTGCACTGCGTTATATACCAAGCATTCAATCTGAATATATAATCATTAGACATGCGCAGGAAGCAAGAGGCGTACCTTTTGAAAAAGGAGAAGCGAGCTTGTGGATTCGTATGAAAAACCGTGTTTTAATTTTTTGGCCACTTATTATTCATTCCTTAGAAAGGATTGATACTGTTTCAAATGCAATGGATTTAAGAGGTTTTGGAAAAAATGATAAACGAACGTGGTACTATGCAAAAGACGCACAAAAGGAGGATTACATCACACTTTTTGTTGGTATTATCATTTTGATTATTGCAGTTTACTTAAAGCTGAATGTATTCCAAAGCTTCTGGTACCCATTTTAAAGCACTCTCAATAGAGTGCTTTTACTAATTTTTATGAAGACATGCTCAAAAAAGGGAGATATACATACTGTATAATACGAACCAGTTAAAATGATCAACTACCTATTAGTTTTCAAACCAAAAGGAGGAGAAAATATGAGTTTCGGCGGTTCTTGTGGTTTTGGTGGAGGTTTCGCTTTATTAGTTGTGTTATTTATTTTATTAATTATTGTTGGATGTAGTTGTTGGAGCTAAGGGTACTAATTTCTAATTAGTCTCTTCTAAATGTAAATTAAAAAAACATAGCAGATACTTTTTGTATCGAAATAAAAAAGGAGCCATTATGCTCCTTTTTTATTTAGTATGCAACGTGCTCTCATTATTATATTTTGGGAATGTAATAGTTAAAGTAGTTCCTTTATTAACGATACTTCGGATTTTTAAACTGCCTCGCATCGTTTCAATAATTTTAACAGCAACCATCGTTCCTAAACCCGTACCTTTCGTTTTCGTACTAAAATATGGTTCGCCAAATCGATTAATTTGCTCTTGCGACATTCCAACTCCACTATCTTGAATCCTTATTATGACCTTATTATTGCTAACAGTTGCAGAAATAATTAGATTACCGCCACATGGCATTGCTTCTATACTGTTTTTTATTAAATTTAAAAAACATTGATGGAAGTGCTGTGTATTACCAATAATTGTTCCCTCTGAGAACTCTTTTGTAATATTAATATTATTCATGTTACAAAAAGGCAACATCATATTAATAACTCGATTTAACTCGTGCTCCACTGAAATATGATCTAGTTTTTCTGAAGCTGGTTTGGCAAAAGTTAAGTAATCATCAATAATTGCTTGTGCACGATTTAACTCTTCAAGAATATGTTCAATATACTCATCTTTGGATTGTTGAGTTATATTGGGTGTTTTTAAAAGTTGTGTAAATCCTTTTACAACAGTCAATGGATTCCTTACTTCATGTGAAATACTTGCAGCGAGTTGGCTGACAATCTCCATTTTTTCAACTTTTATTAATTTTGATCGCATAAATATTGCATCTTTTAAAACCTCATTAAAATAGACCATAAATAATATTAAAATAGTTGGTAATAGAATGAAATAAATAATGTACAAATTATTCACTTCAAAATCTGATAGAGTTAAAACAATTACTGTTGTAAATATTGCAAGGAAAAAAGTTAAAAACATAGATGAAGTTACTTTTATTTTCCTATTGTATGTATTAAATTTTGATGATGCGAATGCTGTAATGATTAACATCGTTCCATAAACAATGATTGTTAACAGGCTAAAACCATAAAACATAAAACGTATTATTAATAAAATCATGAGTAATGCAATACCGACTGGAAATCCACCATAAAGTGTACCAATTAAAAAGGGGATTTGTCTTAAATCATGAATATAATTTTCATCCATATAGATGGGATACCGCATACATAAAATTAGTGGGATACTCGTACAAAGAATGATAAGTAGTTTCTTATATTTCTTCCCGAAGTACCCACTATCATAAATAAAATAAAAAACAAATATACTGCTTAAAATATAAAGAAGATTATTTAAAACATTTTGATTAATGTAAACAAAGTTCATAATACATGCCCCGTTATCCTGAATTTCAATCCCATATGTATTATACATTATAAAAGTGCAAGTTTTACATGTACTTTTACAATGTATGTAGTTTTTATAGATTTTCAGTGTTATAGGCTTTTAACCATGCATTATTAAACTCTTCCATTGACGCATAGCGCTCACTACGATTTTCATTTACAGCACGGTATGCTACTTCATATAAGCCTTCACTAGTTTCCCATTTCATAAAGGAACGATCTTGCCCGCCACCTAGTAGTGCAAAAGCTATAGCCCCCATATTAAATACGTTTGTTTGTCCGTCTATTATAGAGTTAAGTTGAAACTCTTCAGGTGACATAAAACGAGATGACCCCCACATTCGTCCCATTTTATTTACATACGGTTTGTTACTGTATAAATCAATATCACAAATTTTTATTTCATTAGTTTTAAAGTTGTACAAAATACTACCGTCATAAAAATCAATAGCTACATAGTTTTTGTGTTCAACGTAAGTATGGAAATTAAAAATAGAATTTAATGAAACTAGCCTATTTTTAACGGATAATTTTTTATATTTATAAAATGGTGAGTTAGGATTAGTATATTTTGCTGGGGGGAGGGAAACTCCAGTGCGAGTGAAGACATTCACCGTCAAACCAATCAAAAATTAAAACATATCCATGTTGTACAGGGTAGTGATCAATTAAACTTATAAGAGAAACGTGTTTTAATTCATTGTATATAGTAACTGAGCTTTTTAATCTTTGTATAGCTTCATTTGTAGAAGCATTATATGAGAGTGTTTGTGCCCCTGCATATTTTATAAAGTTCTTTTTCCCATTCTTTTCAACACCAAAACTTATATTACCGGAATCTTGTTGGTCAAAAACCGCAAATACTGTACCTAGTTTTGTAAGCCAATCAAAATTATGATGTTTTTTTAGTTGGAATGTTATAGTATCTAACTGAATTTTAACTGGAATATCTTTCATAATTCACCTCAAATTTAATATAATTAAGTTGTCCATTACAGTATTCGACATATTTTGTGAAATCCCTATATTTATAAATTTAAATTTTATAAATATAATAATATATAGTTATAAGGAGGAAAGCAAATGGATGGAAAAATCATAATTAAACCGTACCAACAATATTGGCATACAGAGTTTTTAAATGAAAAAAATAAAATTGTGCCGTTACTCCATGAAGAAATTATTGCTATTGAACATATCGGAAGCACAGCCGTAGAAGGGTTAGGGGCTAAACCTCTTATTGATATGATGATCGGCGTAACAAATTTACAAATTACCGGGAATTGGAGGGAAGCCCTAGAAGAAATTGGCTATGAACATGTTCCTAAAAAAACACCTAATTGGCGTTTTTTTAGAAAAGGTAAATGGAGAGCTGGTACCCACCATTTACATATTTATATTTATAATAGCGAGGAATGGAGGAACAACCTTTTATTTCGAGACTTTCTAATAAATCATGAGTGGGCACGTGAAGAATATAGAGTATTAAAAGAGATGCTTGCTGCTACCTATCCTTTTGATCGTGTTTCATATACAAATGCAAAAGCACCGTTTATTTGCAACATATTAGAATTGGCCAAAAAAGAGATAAATAAAATATAAGTAGTTTGCAGATTCTCATTTTATTTTAATCTTTCTCTCATGTTATTCTCTCTTTTACTTGATACACTGCTGATTATAGAGCTTTTGAGTCAAAAGGAGATTATATAAAATGGAGAAAATACTTAGAAATAAATATTTCCATATATATGTTAAAATAATTGGTATTACTATTATTGTTTGTAGTGTAGAATTGCTATTTATTAATGTTTTGTACGGGAATGAATTAAATGTACAATGGCTAAATAAGAAATTAGGTTCTTTAGGTGAATACGGGGTAATTATAGCTGCATCATTATGGTCCTTACGTCATATATGGTTATTTTTAAAGAAGAAACATATTCACGGATTTAAAATAATTAAAGAGCTATATCTTTTTATAAAACATTTTCATGTATTAATTGGATACGCTGTAATAGCCGTTGCGACTACTCACGGTATTTACTTTTTAATAAAAGGAAGTCGGCATATTATGCTAGTATACAGTGGTATATTTTCTCTTTTAACCTTAATAACATTAGGGGTTGCGGGATTTGTTTTACAGAAATCTAATCAGAAAACAAAATTGAAGATGTATCGAAAAGCACATCAAATTATTGCAGTCATATTCGGAATAGGATTGCTTATTCATTTAATCGTATAGGAGGAAGTATCGTTGCAACATATACTAATTATTGAGGATGAGGAAAGCTTAGCAGATTTTTTAGAATTAGAATTAAAGTATGAAGGATATATAGTAGATATACAACTTGATGGAAGAAAGGGATTAGAAGCAGCACTTGAAAAGAATTACGATCTCATATTACTTGATTTAATGTTACCGGGATTAAACGGACTGGAAGTATGTCGTCGACTAAGAGCAACTAAAAGTACACCTATTATTATGTTGACTGCTCGTGATAGTATTATGGACCGTGTGACAGGGTTAGATAGTGGAGCTGATGATTATCTTCCAAAACCGTTTGCAATTGAAGAACTTTTAGCACGTATGAGAGTGATTTTTAGGAGAGAAGAAAATACAGAGCAAAAGCACGCATCATTTCTTTCGTTTAAAGATCTACAGCTTCAGATTGAATCTCGAACTATAACTAAAGGAAATGAAGAAATCGAACTTACAAATAAAGAATTCGAGCTACTGCTTATGTTTATGAAAAATATTAATCGAGTTCTTACCCGTGATATTCTACTGGACCAAGTATGGGGATATGATGCAATGGTTGAGACAAATATAGTCGATGTGTATGTTCGTTATTTACGTAATAAGTTACATAGTTTAGATAAGGAGGAGTATATCCAAACAGTCCGCGGTGCTGGATATATAATGAAATGATAAAAAACATTGTGTACCGAATTCGAAATTTACCTATAAAGTGGAAATTAACACTTTGGTCCACTACACTAGTATTCATTTTGTTTATTTTGTATAGCACGTTACAATTCATTGTAATTAATAAGTGGACTATAGATTATGAACAGAAACAAATAAACAGACAATTGACAGAAATAGCGGCATATTTTCAAGATAAAAACGAAACGCTCTCGAGCAAAACATTTGAAAACAGTAATGAATTTCTTAACAACATGATTGATAAACATCAAATGATTCGTATTATCGGAAATGATGGAAAACCCATTGTTACTGTTTCGCGAGATTTTAATGAATCGTGGATAGAACCAAAAAATGTTACACAAGATGAATCATTTATAAAAAGACATATAGAAGATCGAATATTAGTTGAGCGCATACCAATTCAAACAAAAAAATTCACGGGAACTATTGAACTTACGAAAAACTTAGAGACATTTGATCATTTATTAAAAATTATCTTAGTGGTAATGGTCTTTGCAGGGATATGTGGATTAGTGTTTAGTTTTTTAGGCGGAATACTTATAACGAAAAAGCTTTTATCAAGTGTCCAAAACATAACGGATACGATGAAGCGTATTAAGAAAAACGGACTAAATGAAAGAGTTCCAGTACGAGAAAATAATGATGAACTCGCAAAATTATCGATTCTTTTTAATGAAATGATGGATGAAGTAGAAACTTCTTTTACACAGCAAAAACAGTTTGTAGAAGACGCATCGCATGAATTAAGAACACCATTAACAATTATTCAAGGGCACTTATCAATGCTGAATCGATGGGGAAAAAATGATTCAGCAGTATTGGATAAATCTCTTCAATCCAGTCTAAAAGAAGTAGATCGATTAAATAAATTAGTTTCAGAACTGCTAGAGCTATCAAGAGCCGAATCAGAACAGATGCATCCTATAGCAGTCGAACGAGTCCATGTTAATAGCGTATTAAAACAAGTTACACAAAACTTTGCAATACTGCAAACGGACTTTAAATTTGATATGAAATTGGATGCAGATGATGCATATGTTTCAATGCCATCATCTTACTTAGAACAAATTATTATTATTGTAATGGATAATGCAGTGAAATATACAAAAGAAGCTAATAAGTATATTTGTATTGAATCAAGTATACAGTCGGGGGAAATTAATATTCGCATAATAGATCATGGAGCGGGAATACCTGAATCGGATTTACCATTTGTTCTTAACCGTTTTTATAGAGTCGATAAAGCGAGAAGCCGAAAACAAGGTGGCAATGGGCTAGGTCTATCTATTGCAAAACGGCTTGTAGAAAAATATAGCGGAACTATTCAATTAGAGAGTAAAGAAAACGAAGGAACAATTGTTACAATTACATTTCCTGATACTACACATGAATAGTTAAAGGTAAAAAATTCTTTTTGAAAATACTCTTTAAAAGGAGGAATACATTTTGTATTTCCTCCTTTTTTGATGCTTAGTAATCAAATTATTTTATTTATTTCGATATTTAAAGTACATTGAAAGGATTAAGGGGGAATAATTAATGAAAGCTATTGTACATCAACATAAAAAAGGATTAGAAGGTTTAGAATATAAATTATCACCGGAGATAACTCCTAATGTGGGGGAAGTTAAAGTGAAATTAAGAGCAGCAGGTTTAAATCATCGTGATTTATTTATAATGAATAATAGAAAAGAAATGGAACTACCATTAGTTTTAGGGTCAGATGGTGCAGGTATTGTTATAGAACTAGGAGAAGGAGTTTCAAATATTTCACTACATACCGAGGTTATTATTAACCCTAGTATTGGATGGAATAATACTCATGAAATACCAGAGTTACCTGAAGTACTAGGTGGACCAGCCGATGGAACGTTTGCTGAATATGTTATTGTACCAGCAGAAAATGTAGTGGAAAAGCCATCATATCTTACGTGGGAAGAATCTGGCGTTTTATCTTTATCGGCATTAACTGCATATAGAGCGCTTTTTACAAAAGGTAGATTAAAACCTGAAGAACATGTCCTAATTCCGGGAATCGGCGGTGGTGTAGCTACTTATGCTATGTTATTTGCTAAAGCAATTGGAGCAAAGGTGAGTGTTACTTCAAGGATAGAGGACAAAAGAAAGGCTGCTGAAAAATATGGAGCAGACTTTTCTTTTAATAGTTCTGGTAATTGGGACGAGTGCCTACATGGAGAAAAAGTGGATTTAATTATAGATAGTATAGGTCCGGCGACTTTCTTAAAATATTTTGATATATTAAAACCAAATGGAAGAATCGTTAACTTTGGTGCAAGTTCAGGAGATAAAATCGAATTACCGTTACGAGCATTATTTTATAATCAAATCGATATTATGGGAACATCAATGGGGAGCAGTGAAGAGTTTAATGCGATGATTCATTTTATAGAGGAACATAATATTAAACCAATCATTGATAAAGTATATCCATTAGAAGAAGCAATTCAAGCTTTAAATCGAATGCAGCAAGGAGAACAATTCGGTAATATTGCCCTTCGTATGGAATAAAAATATGATTTCAGAGAAATTATATTTAAATGAACATGTTAAGTATTATATTCATGCATAAAGTGTTTACCATACTATTTAAAATGTTTTACAAGCTGTATACATACTTAGCTCTTGTAAATAGTTACACGATTGTCAAATGAATAGTAATAAAATGAGAATTAGATGAGAAAAGTTTAAGCCCATTTTCATATTGATGTTGTATACTGTGTAAATCAAGAACACTTGTATCTTTATTTAAAGTACAATGAGTAATAATAAGGAGAGAGTAATATGAATTACACAGTATTTCAATGGATTAATAACTTTGCTGGATCATCCAAGCTATTAGATACGCTAATGATCGCTATTACAAATAGTGTTCCATATGTAGCTATTCTATTCATGCTTATCCTATGGTTCAATAATGGAAAGAAAGAGAATGCAATTAGAAAACAATATACAGTGTTATATACGACACTTTCAGTTAGTATTGCATTATTAGTAAATGTTCTTATACATGCGGTATATTACCATCCGCGTCCTTTTATAACACATCATGTAAATCAATTAGTACCGCATGCAGCAGATTCATCATTTGTAAGTGATCATTCTGTACTCGTATTTTCGATTGCTTTCGTATTTATTCTAAGAGGAGAAAAACTTAAATATATCGCGTTAATATGGGCAATATTAGTCGGTGTATCACGCATGTACGTAGGCGTTCATTATCCTCTAGATATACTTGGTGCTGCGTTCTTAACATTTATTACAAGTGGATTAGTGATGCAAAGCGCACGTATATTTGAACCGTTAGCAAGTTTTATTTTCAAAATGTATGCACTAGTAGCAAAACGCGTTCCTTTTTTAGCGAAATATAACCACAGAGCGTAAACTTAAGAACCTACCAAAAAGTAGGTTCTTTTTATTTGAAGATTCGAAAAATTTCACTCACCGTATTTTATATTTAAAAACATAAACGATCAGAAACAAATAGCAACTTAGATTGTTTTCTTATCGTTTTAGAGGAATTCACTGAAAAAACTACGAAAAATATAGTATCTAAAATAAAAAAGTGCATCTTCGCATTAATGCATTGTAAAGGAAAGGAGATTAGTATGCATAAACTTCAAACGAATAAAAGCGCTCGATATATGATGATTGCTTTTATTGTTTTGTTTCTTACTATGCTTTTACGCATATTTTATATTCAAGCGGTAGGAGTCGTGCATAATGTTAATGTAAAGGATCTTGCGAAGGAACAACAAAACAAAAATGGAGTTTTAGAGGCAAATCGCGGGACAATTTATGATCAAAACGGTAAAGTATTAGTCCAAGACTCAACGACATATCGCATCGTTGTAAACCTAAAAGGAAAAGATAAATTAAAAGATAAAGAAGATACCGCACAACGTTTAGCAGATGCGCTTGAAGTTGATAAAGAGGAGATCATGAAAAATTTTCACGAAGGACGTACGCAAGTTGAAATTGGTAAAATTGGACGGAATTTACCTAGAGAAGTGAAGGAGGAAATAAAAAAATTAAAAATACCAGGGGTGTCATTTACGACAGAAAAAGCAAGAGTATATCCAAACGAAGACTTTGCATCATATATCCTAGGTTTTGCTAGGCCAGATGAAAAAGGAAATGCAGAAGGTAAGTTTGGACTCGAACAAAGTCTTGATAAATATTTGCGCTCTACAAACGGAAATGTAAAATATGTAGGTTCACGAAATGGTATCCCACTTACAAATGATATAGGAAAAATAGAACCTGCTAAAAATGGAAATAACGTATACCTTACGCTTGATAAACAAATTAATAGTTTTTTAGAAGATGCAATGAACAAAGCGGAGCAACACTATGACCCTTCTATGTTAGTAGGAATTATTGCAGATCCAAAAACAGGTAAGATTTTAGCAATGTCTAGTAAGCCTAGTTATAATCCTAACAAGGGAGACATTGAATATTTTTTAAACGATCCAATTGCGAATGCATTCGAACCAGGGTCTACAATGAAAGTTTTTACATTAGCTGCTGCAATTAATGAAGGTGTATATAACGGGAAAGAATATTTCCAATCAGGAAAATACGCAGTTGGTTCAGCAGAGATTAAAGATCATAATGGCGGCTATGGATGGGGCTCAATTACATTTGATGAAGGGTTTGAAAGGTCATCGAACGTTGCTTTTTCTATTTTAGAAGACCAGTTACTGAAACCAAATAAATTCAAGCAATATATGAATAAATTTGGTTTCAATCAAAAAACAGGGATAGATTTACCTGGAGAAAGTAAAAATACATTATTGTTAAATACTCAAATTCAACAAGTTACTACATCTTTCGGCCAAGGCTCAACTGTAACTCCTATTCAAATCGTACAAGCGGCCACAGCTATAGCAAATGACGGGAAAATGATGCAACCTTATATTGTTGATAAGGTTGTAAATCCAACAAATAAACAAGTTATTATGGAAAATCAACCTAAAGAAATAGGGAATCCGATTAAAAAAGAAACCGCAGATAAGGTAAGGAACTTAATGGAGCGTGTTATAACATCATCTAAAGGAACGGGAACGATGTATAAAATTGATGGTTATCCGATTGGTGGTAAAACAGGGACAGCGCAAATTCCGAATCCTGAAAATGGACGATATATGGAAGGGAAAGATAATTATATTTTTTCATTCTTAGGAATGGCTCCAATTGATGATCCGCAATTAGTCGTATATTTAGCCATTAAGCAACCTAAATTAAAGGGGAATGAATACGGTGCTCAGCCTCTTGCTGAAATTTTTAAACCAGTTATGAAAAATAGTCTAGAATATTTAAAAGTGAAACCATATACAGAAAAGCAAATGGCAGATGCAACAAAGCAATCTGAAATAAAAGTACAAAATTATGTAAATCAAACAATGGATACCGTAAAAAATATTGCAGAAAAAGAGAAACTTCAGCCGGTATTATTAGGAGAAGGAAAGATAATAAAACAATATCCACAGACTGGCGAGGTAATGAGTGAAGGAGATCGCATATTTCTAGTAGGAAGTAATGTGAAAATGCCTAACCTAAAAGGTTGGTCAATGCGTGATGTTATGTATTTCTCTAAGTTGTTGAAATTAGATTTAAAAACAACAGGTACAGGGTATGTAACGAGTCAAAGCATTGAAAAGGAACAATATATACAAGAAGGTGATACTTTAAAACTAGATTTGGAACCGTCTCTAGAACCATTAGCAGAAGCGAGTACAAATTAATATCGAATTTTGTAAGAGTCTATAGTATAATAGGCTCTTTTTGTTAGAGTTACAAGCAATTTCACGCACCATATTTTTTAATAAATAAAAAATCAAGTTACAAAATTATAAAGGATGCTCACTTTTTAAAAAAACTGATTATTCTTTTTAATTATTTACAATATAAAACCTATGTGATAATATGGAAAAAACCAAATGCAGTGAAGAGAAGAGTAAATAAAATGAATTTTTCACAGAGAGCTCCATTTAGCTGAAAAGGAGCAAAAATTCTTTATTGAATCAAGTCTCTGAGCAGCACATCGGAACCTTTTAAAAGTGGATGGTGTGACGGGAGCTCCCGTTATAGAGCTAAGGTATAAGCATGAAAATAGTGCAGTACCTGATAAGGTTAATATGGCGACATATTAACAAACTAGGGTGGCACCGCGATGATAAATCTCGTCCCTAAGACTTTAAGTCTTGGGGGTGGGATTTTTTTATTGTTTTAAAACAATTTAGAAAGCGGGTGCCTAAAGTGAAAAAATTACTTAAAGATTGGAAATATCCTTTATTACTATTGTCCGGAGTTGGTATTGCGAATTTAGGTGCATGGATTTATTTAATCGCACTGAATGTACTTGTCTATAATATGGGTGGCTCAGCCTTAGCTGTCGCTACTTTATATATGATAAAACCATTAGCCACTTTATTTACAAACGCTTGGTCAGGAAGTATGATAGATCGTTTAAATAAACGAAAGTTAATGATTCACCTCGATATATATCGAGTAGTATTTATCGCTATTTTACCCTTGGTTCCATCCCTTTGGATTGTCTATCTCTTAGTATTTTTTATAAGCATGGCCAGTGCGATTTATGAACCAACTGCTATGACATATATGACGAAATTAATTCCAGTAGAGCAAAGACAACGTTTCAACTCACTACGTAGTTTAATAGGATCTGGTGCATTTTTAATCGGTCCAGCAGTAGCGGGGATATTATTAATTGCTGGTACACCAGAGTTTGCTATATATATGAATGCTATAGCATTTTTGCTATCAGGGTTCATTACATTACTTTTACCTAATCTTGATAAAAAAGACGATTTTAATACATCCAATGATAAATTGTCACTAACTGTATTAAAGAAAGATAGGAACATAGTTTTAAATTTCAGCAAAAAATCTGTGTATATAGTATGTGTTTATTTCCTATTCCAAGGAATGATGGTTTTAGCTACCGCTATAGATTCACTTGAACTATCGTTTGCGAAAGAAGTTTTATTGTTAACAGATAGTGAGTATGGCTTTTTAGTTAGTACCGCTGGTGCGGGTTTTATTTTAGGAGCAATAACAAATACAATTTTATCAAAAAAATTAGCACCTTCATTTCTAATTGGGATAGGATCATTATTCATTGCAATCGGATATTTGATTTATGCTTTTTCAAATGAGTTTTTAATGGCTGCTATCGGATTCTTTGTTTTATCTTTCTCTATGGCATATGCAAATACAGGATTTTACACATTTTATCAAAATAACGTTCCGGTTCATATGATGGGACGAATCGGGAGTATATACGGGCTCGTTATAGCTGTTTTAACAATTTTTATAACGATTCTGTTCGGCGTTGCAACTCAATTCACTTCTATACAACTTGTAGTCATTGTAGGAGTATTGGTAATGCTACTTATTACTATCATATTGTGCGTGTTTACTTTATTACCATCGCAGTCTAAGGTATATTCCGCTGAATCAATAAATTCGAAATAGTTCCCTTGGTTTTTATTTGAAACTTAGGGGGTTGAATAGGAGGTTTCTTTCCCCTATATATGGAAAAATAATAAGGGGAAAGAACAATACCAATAAACAAGGGTGGTTATTATGATAAAAACAAAAGATCAAATAGAGAAAATTGTAAAAGAAATACATCAGAATATAGATTTTTCTGGGGTAGTCTTAATAAAAAAAGATGATGATATTATTTATGAAAATTCATTTGGATATGCTAACCGAAGTGAATGTATAAACAATACACTACAAACAAGATTTGGAATTGCCTCAGGATGCAAATTATTCACTGCTATCAGTATCTGTCAACTTGTTGAAAGAGGTGTAATTACTTTTCATACAAAGTTAAAAGATTGTCTACATATTAAATTTCCAAACTTTAATGAAGATATTACAGTACATCAACTTTTAACGCATAGTTCAGGTATTCCAGATTATTTTGATGAAAGTATCATGGATAACTTTGAAGACCTTTGGAAACAAACTCCTATGTATCTATTAAAAAGTTTAAAAGACTTTTTACCATTATTCCAAAACAGTAATATGATGTTTACACCAGGAAGTAAGTTTTACTATAACAATGCAGGTTTTATTATACTTGGATTAATTATAGAACAGCAGACAGGACTTGAATTTACGGAATATATAGAAAGAAACATATTTGTTCCAGTTGGTATGAATGATTCAGGCTATTTCTCTTTAGATAATTTACCAAAACATACAGCTCTCGGATATATAAAGGATGGAAATAGTCAAAAATGGAGAACAAATGCATACTCTATACCCATAAAAGGAGGTTCTGATGGTGGTGCTTATATTACTGCACCAGACATGGTGAAATTTTGGGAAGCTCTATTTAACAACGAAATATTAAGCCACGAATATACGAAGTTACTTTTAACTCCTCATATTTTAGTGAATAATAGCCAGTCTTACGGCTATGGAATATGGATTGAAAAAAGACAAGGAAATATTTTTAAATATCATGTAATGGGATATGATCCAGGCGTGAGTTTTCGCTCGGCCGTATACCCGGAATTAGGAATTACATTAGTTATTCCATCAAATAAAGGGGCAGGACCTGAAAAACTAATGGTAGAAATAGAAGGAGCGTTTTAATTACATGGATATAAAAATTAGAGCATATAAAAAAGAAGACGAAATAGGCTAGGTACGTTGCCGTGTGTTATCTTTTTTAGATACAGCATATTATGACAATGTACTTAGAGGGAAAGAAAAATATGAAAATCCCGCAATTGAACTAGTTGCTATACATGAAGAACAAGTAGTAGAAGACGTACGAGTAAAAAGTACGTCTTTTTACTTTTATAAATAATGCTTAAGGCTGATGGGAAATCACATTCCATATTATACAAATTAAAGTAGCTATCGTATTTCAAGTATGGTATGAACAGAGACGAATATAATTTTCAAAGGTAAACAAGTATATAGGAGGACTCTAAATGGATATTCTATTTGTTATTCTACTTGTTATTCTTATAATTGTATTAATGCAAGGTAAGGAATACAAAGTGAATATTAATCGTATTTGGCTCATTCCGGCTTTGCTGTGCTTTGTAACAATCCAGTCCATTATTCATATGGGACAATTAAATATATTGCACATACTACTATTCGTTGCAATGTTTGGAATTGGATTGGCACTTGGGATTATTAGGGGGAAAGCTTTAACATTTCGGTTAGATAGTGAAACGGGTCATGTATTACGAAAAGGAAATTGGTTAAGTACAATTATTCTCCTTGTTATTTTAGGTGCGAAAATCGTGATTAAGCAAAGTATGTTTTCTGGCAGTACGCACTCCACATTAATGGTTGTAACGAATGCCTTCCTCTGTATCACATTAGGTACAGTAATTAGTAGACGATATTATATTTGGAAAAAATATAATGAATTAACACAAAGAGTATAAAAAAAATCATCCCTTGTTTAACAATCTTTTGAATGGTGATACTAATTAACATTGAACTTTTTATAATAAGGGATGATATTATGATTTTTATCTACACAGATTTCGGCGGAACGCATACAACCTCGCTAGCTGCAGCTTATCATTTAAATAAATTACCAACTGATCGGAAGTTAACGAAAGAAGAAATTTTAAATGTGGAGTACTTTAATAAATTGAAAACAGAAGATATGGGGAAAATTATTTTTCATGGACAAGATGAATATGGGAATCCCGTATATACAATTGGATGCGGGGCATCAAAAGTCGTTGTACCTGCGATGAAGCATTTAGGAGAGATTCTGCAAAAACATTATCAAAACCATGACAAGATTATTTTCTCTAATACATCACCAACAGTCCCATTGCCAATGACTTTAGGCGGTTTGTTTTCTAGAAGATTTCATATTGATTTTATTGGTGTACCGTTACTCGTATGGGGAGCAAAAATTTGCTGTGATAATATCCAGCGACTTGTCAGTTATACGAAAGAAGCGGGGCGAATGACGAATGATTATGTTGTTATTTTAGATAACGAAACATTTAAGTAATTTAATGTTAAAAGAAAGCCGGAAAATTTTGTGGTTTTCTTTTTTTGATAAATAGACAAAAAACATTCACATTTATTATACATCTACTATAGCCAAAATAATAAAGTCCTGTTACTATTACAGGGGATATTCTCTTTTCGTAAGATAAATATATAGAAAAGTCAGAAAAGAGGAACAGAATAAGGGAGGAACAACATGAAGCGTGTTGCTTGGTTTACTGATAGTACAACTGCGAGTTTTACAACAGATGGTGATAACTTTGTTATCCCAATTGAAGTTATTATCGATGGAGTGTCTTATAAGGATTGTGAAGAAGGAGTTCATAAACGTCTTTATGAAGCGTTAAATGATGGAAGAACAGTTACTACTTCGCAACCTAATATAGGGGAAATGGTAGAATTATTTACTAAATGCAAAGAAGAATATGAAGAAGGCTTTGCAGTTGCTATTAGCGGAAAAGTAAGTGGGACCTATCAAAATATGAAGTTAGCTGCTGATATGGCAGGTTTCCCTTTAACTGTATTAGATAGTGAAACGACAAGTTATCCAATGGATGAACTTTTGAGAAAAGCTAAAACGTTATACAATGATGGTATGACTTTACAAGATATACATAAAACATTAGTAGATGAAAAAAGAAGGCCTTTTTATGTATTTCCAAAAAGCTTAAAAGGTTTATATGCAAGTGGTCGAGTAAAGGGAGTTCAATTTTTACTTGGAAGTTTATTAAGTGTCAACTTAATCTTAGAAGTAAAAGGCGGCGAACTTTTACTTGAAAAGAAAGTGCGTAAAATCCAAAAATGTAGAGAATACATTAAAAATGAGCTTGAAAAAGAATTACCAAAAGTACTTCATATGTTCTATGCTAACGATAAAAATGGAGCTGAAGAATGGATTTCAGATATTAAACAAGCATTCCCTGAAATGGATTTCAAGCTTTATCCATTGCCGATTTCATTTGCTGTACATGCAGGTGAAGGTACAATAGCAATTAGTTATTAAGAGGAAAACCCGTGAATGATTCGCGGGTTTTTTTATTTTTTTCTACAATTACCCTATACTAGATAATTATATATAGATGGATAAAAGGATTTCCTACTATTAGAAAAGAAGTATTTATAAACAAATACTAAAATGGTAGTGATATTATGAAAATCGGAAAGTTTGGAGAAAAAAACAATATAAGTATAGATACAATTAGACATTATATGGATCTCGGACTAATTATTCCTGAAAAAAAGGGTGGTCATTATTTTTTTGATGAGTATTGTCAAAAAGATGTAGAGCTTATATTAGAGTACAAATGGCTAGGATTTAGTTTGAATGAAATTAAAGAACTTTTTCTTTATAAAAGTTTAGCAAAATCTATAAATTATGAAAAAGATACTTTTTACCAATCTTTATTTAAATTGAAATATGAAAAGATTGAACAAGAAATACAAATTTTAGAGGAAAGAAGAGATAAATTAAAGGCAGCGTTAAATGATTTATCTATAACAACTGAGATTTCTAATTCAATTTTAGGGATAGATTTAAGGGTGCTTAATTTTCTTACATGTTTTAAGTGTAGCGGAAATTTAATTCTTCAAGATGGAATTATTAATAGTAATCAAATTACGGAGGGGAAATTAACTTGTAATTGCGGCGAAGAATATGTTATTAATTCAGGGATTTTAACAGCAGATAAATCGTTTGAAACGTCTGACAGGGCTTCTTTTGAAGATCCTATTTCAGATTATATCCATGCAACTGATTCTTCTTATTTGGAGAATATACATAGAATAGGAGAATGGGCGAAAAAGAAACTAAAACAACTAGATTTAAATGACAAGGTAATACTTGATATAGGATCGGGTCTTGGATTCTTTTTACGAAATATTTATGAAGAGCTGCCAGAGGATTGCTTATATATTGCTGTTGATCGTGATTTGAATAAACTTCTATTTTTAAAAGATGTAATTGAAAAAAGAAATTCCAAAAGAAACATTCTTTTTATTTGCGCTGATTTTTTAAGTATACCTATTCAGAACCATTCTGTTGATATTGTAATTGATCAGTCTGGTACAAGTAATTACAGTTTTGAGCATGAGGATTTTTTACTTCACGAATTAAACTATCTATTCAAACCTGATTGTTATTTATTAAGTTCATTTATTGTATTTAAAAATTTTAGCATAAATAGCCAAATTACAACTAGATTAAGAGATAATTTTACGTCTTCAAAAGTCAAGGGAGAAATCCAAAAGCTACAGTTTAATTACATAGATGAAAGAACTTCAGAATATATAGAACGAGGCGGAAAGTACGAAGATTTCTTTGTTCAAGGAGAAGAAATTTATACATATTCATTTTTCGGAAAAAGATGGGGTTAACCCCATCTTTTTAAATTTTTCTTTTAGAAGTTTTTAATAATAGCATATTGATATTGGGTTAACCCGAGAACTTACACTGTACGTAATACAAAGTTCAGCGGGAGGGAAATGTTATGGGAAGTTTACGATTACATATAGAAAATAAAAAAAGAAACCAAGAACTAAGAAATATTTGTTTATATTCAATTGCAAAAACAGTATCAATATCCGGTAGCTCTATATATAGTTTCGCATTAGGATTATATGTTTTACAAATAACCGGATCTGCGTTAAATTTTGCGATTACGCTCATTTTAGGAACGATTCCAATGATTGTTATGAATCCATTTGCCGGTGTAATTGCTGATAAGGTTGATAAAAAGAAACTGGTTATTTGTATGGATTTACTAAGTGGTTGCTTATTAATAACTGTTTATATATTAAGCAGCTATTATGGATTAAACTTATTCATCATTTATACTACTACCTTTCTTATGACGGTATTTACAACATTCTTTGGAATAGGGTTAGAAGCGGCAAAACCAAATATCGTCTCTAAAGAGAGGTTAATGAGTATTAACTCTATAAGTAAAATTATCGATTCTGTATCTTTAATTCTCGGTCCTATGTTAGGTGGCATCGTTTTTGCTGTATTAGATATAAAAACTTTTATAATTATAAATGGTATTTCATTTATTCTTTCGGGCATATCCATATTGTTTATTCACTTTAAATTGTTCGAGTACAACATAAATGATGGATGTTCAAAAAGAGAAATTAATTTTATTAAAGATATAAAAGAGGGGTTTTCTTACTTAATTGAAAAGGAAAGCTTAAAGAATACGTTTAGTATTTTAACTTCACTTAATTTCTTCCTAGGTTTTGCTGTAACTGTTCCATTGCCATATATTATAAACACGGTTCTCAATCTAAGTTCTAAGCAATTTGGTATGATTCAAGGGACTTTTCCTGTAGGGATGATAATTGGTGCAATTTTAGTAAAAAAGATAACTAATCGTTTTTCTTACTCTTATCTTTTGAAAAAGCTAAGTTCAATGTTGGCAGTTTTTATGATTATTTCAGGAATTCCAGTTCTATTCAAAAGTTTTGAAGTAAATGATTTTGTATACGTTATTACGTATTGTGTTGTTATGTTCTTTTTAGGGCTAATAATAGCGTTAATTGATATTCCTTTAATTTATTTCACGCAAAAAGAGATTCCTGATGAATATAGGGGGAGAGTACTCAGTATTGGATTAAGTATAGGTAAAATGATGCAGCCAATAGCATTGGCATTATCAGGATTATTATTAAATTATATCCCTGCTTACACGCTTCCAATTACAGGAGGGATAGTATTTCTTATTTTGAATAAGGCTTATTCAAATAAGTTGAACTTAGAAATTCATTCAAAAGATTATAGTGTTTTGCGTAGCTAAGTAAATTTGTTAAGTAACAAAAAGATGTTTATTTTGCAATAGAGTCCTTTAAAAAATAATAATGTTGTTTAAAAATCCTTCTTTAACTAAAGTGATAGATGGTCGAAGTAAAGGCAGTAATAAAGAAGTGCCATTCCTAATGTGGACTGGCACTTTGTAAGATACAAAATTTATTATTTGATCTCGGCTGTAGAATTTGATTTATCTATTTTGTATTTACTAATAAATGTGTTAATGCTTGCTTTAATGGTGTAGCCTGACGTTCTAATAAGAAATTTAAATGGGTATGTGTTGATTCTAATCCTCCTTCACGAATCCCTTTTTGAGTCATTACTAACATTGGAAGGTAGGCTTCAGGTACTCCAGCACCTTTTAACATTTCTTCATAAGAAGAGTCATCTACTTCTAATAAAGGAATTTCTTTACCTAATACTTCACTTAATGTATCAACAAATTGCTGTTGTTTTAAATTTTCACCAGAAAGTTCATAAATCTTATTTTTGTGACCATCAGCTACCAAAACATTCGCTGTTGCTTCAGCTAAATCCGGACGATATACCCAACCGATTTTCCCTTCTCCTGCAGAAGTCACCCAAGGGGCACCAGCCATACAGCTTTGAATTGTACCAAGTTCATTTTCTACATACCAGTTGTTACGCAGAATCACATAAGGAATACCTGATTCAATAATTGCTACTTCACGTGCTCTATGCATGCCCGCTAGGAAAAAGTCATTTCCTTCTGCTCTTGTAACACTTGGATAAATAATTTGTTTTACACCTGTTACTTTGGCAGCTTCTACTGCATTTGTATGCTGACGTATAACTGTATCAAAGTCACCAAATGTTGACATGATGAATAAATGCTCAACATCTTTGAATGCTGAAAACAAGGTTTCTAGATTTTCAAAATCCGTTACACGTACTTCTAAGCCTTGTTCCTTATAGCTAAGTGCTTTTTCAGACTTGTCATCACGTACCCCAACAATTATTTCTTCAATTGATAATCTGGTAAGTAAATACTCAACAATTTTAGAACCTAAATTTCCGTTTGCACCTGTTACTAAAACTTTCATACAATCTCCTCCGTTACATACAGCGTTATTTTTGATTTTTGTATACATTACATATACTATTTCTTAAGAAGGATTTATGTAAGTAGGCACAATTTAATAACATAGTCATAAAAATAGTACTTAGCGAAAAAGGAGATTTTATTATGGCACGTTTTAGTTATCAAGATGAATCGGTTTCTGAAGAAACACAGCAAGAAATTTGTCCATTAACAGTTACCCAAAATGCAATTGCAGGAAGATGGAAAATCGTGATTTTGTGGCATTTAAGCAAAAATGAAATTATTAGGTTTAATGAATTATTGAGGATGTTACCTGGCATCTCAAAAGGAATCTTAACTAGACAATTAAGAGAGCTTGAAGAGGACGAGCTAGTACACAGAGAAGTTTATAAAGTTGTTCCACCAAAGGTAGAATATTCTTTAACAGAGCAGGGGGAAAAGTTTATACCTGTATTAGAAGCAATGCAAGCTTGGGGTAAAGATTTACTAAATAAAAAAATAGAGATGTATGAAAAGCGTCAGGACTAATAAATTATTAATACCTTCCTATTACCAATAGGAAGGTATTAAGTTCAAATTAAATACTGAACAATTTATTAATGTAAGTTGTACTGGAAAACTATCGTAATTCGGCTGTCTTTCTAATAACTATTTTATCAATATCATCTTCTTCATCACCAATAAATAATCCGCGCTCTTTTAAATATGTTTCGAAGTATAAATCTGCTTCTGCACGTTCATCATATGGCTTTACAGATAGAACGAAACCTAATTTATTTTGCTCCTCTAAATGAGAAGTGGAGATGTAAGCCGGTACATTGTGGCGTAAAAAGAGCTCTTTAACCGGAATAATCATATCTTTCATTAATTTCGTTAGCATACCCATTTCAAACTCAAAATTAAAGCGATCTATACTAGATAAATCCGCGAATACTACACCAATAAAACCTGTATTAAATACTTCTTGATATTCAATGTCTTCGTCACCATAAAAATTCTTTTCGATCAAATAATTTATAAAATAAGAAACACCATCACTTTGTTCAAAAGGTTTTGTTGAAAGAACGAAGCCAATTTTCTGTTGTTTATGTAAATACACACATGACATGTATGCAGCGATATTATGTTCTTTAAATAATGCACTCGTTGCTCCAGATAGACCATCTAGTACGTGATGAACAATTTGAAGTTTTTTACGAGCGAAATAATAGGATTTCTTTTGTAACTCCAATGTATCAATAAAGACAGAGCCGATAAAGCCTGTATTTGAAATAATAGGTGTTTGCTTTTTTCTTCCTCTGCGCTTTGCTTGAGTCATTGTTAAAATCATCCCTTCATGTACAATTAAAATAAAAAGAACGTTTGTTCGTATATTTATATTTTACTATTAAAACGCTCTAAAGTAAAGGGTTTTTGATGAAAAAACAACAAAAAAGACACCTGTAAAAGGTGTCTTAAACGCTGTAGGGAAGAGGGTTCATCCCAACTATTTATATTATGATACAGAAACAATCTCTTCTGTATCTTCTACATCTAAATGACAGTCCATAGTACGGACATCTTGATCCTCATGACTTCCGAAATAAATAGTAATTTTCATATGTATCGCTCCTTTATTCTAGGAATACCTAAAATAATTACTAGTAATGTTAATATTTATTATATACCACTTTTTTCATTCCGACAACGTTATATCATTTTTAATTCTTTTAGGGCGCATAGAGTGATTTATAGAGATATTTTTATAGAAATAGGTACATTTCTTATATGTTATATTTAATACTGAAGGATTCGAATACGAATTTTTATGAAAGGAGCAAAATTAATGAATTATAAACAGTTACTAATAGACAATTTCACATATAAAACCTCATATATTGCGCGGCAGGTAAATGGAATGGATGTAAAAGAAACGAAGGATTACATTACTATCGACTGCGGATTACCTGCAGATACATTTAATATTATTACACTACTAAATAGTAATGTAACGGAAGGGATTGAGAAATTATATAAGGAGGTAGAATGCTATAATCAAAAGAAATTTCCAATGAGTGTTTGGTTTTGGGATGATAAACAAGAACAGACTATAAAAAGCGAATTAATCAAACTTGGTTTAAAAGAAGCAGAACAGAATATCGCGATGGTAGCAGACTTAAGAAAAATTCATCCAATAATAGACATTCCAGTAGGTTTTACAATACAAAAAGCAACATCGCCAGAACAAATACAACAATTTGGCGAAACGTTAGCGGCTTTATTCGGTACATCAGCAGAAGGTACTCACGTTCAAGCATACTATAATCAAATTTCTTCTTTAGATGTATGGAATAGCGATGACATGAAACTATACTTAGGTCTTTATAAAGGTGAGGTAGTATCTGTTGGCTCTTTAGTATGTACGAAAGATAGTGTCGGTATTTATGATATAGCGACTAAAGAAGAAATGAGAGGAAAAGGTTTTGGCTCTACTATGTTTAATTTCCTGCTGCAAGAAGCAAAACAATTAAAAAATATGTACTGCGTACTACAAGCTTCACCTGATGGAATTAACATTTATGAAAAATCTGGGTTTAAAGCTGTAGGACAAATGACTGTTTTTGAAAACCAGCATTTATTTGGATAATTAATCCAAATAAAATCGCTTTAAATATAGGAGTTAACATACCGTTATGAAAAAAATATCTCTAATTACACTCATATGCTTCTTTATGGTAATAAGCATCTTTGTTTTTCAGCAAATAAATGAACATAAATACATTAAAGCTACTAATACATTAAATCATATAAAAAACATTGCACATAGAGGTGCATCTGCATATGCACCAGAACATACAATAGAAGCTTACAAATTAGGACAACAATTAAAGGGAGACTATATAGAAATAGATCTTCAAATGACAAAAGACGGACGTTTAATAGCTATGCACGATGAAACATTGGATCGTACAACGAACGGTACTGGATTAGTAAGAAATCATACATTAACAGAAATAAAACAACTTGATGCAGGCAGCTTTTTCAATGAAAAATACCCCGATTTAGCAAAAGAAGAATTTAAAAATGCTAAAGTTCCAACACTAGAAGAAATTATTGAAACGTTTGGACATAATGCTAACTATTATATCGAAACAAAATCACCAGATGAATATCCTGGAATGGAAGAAAAACTATTAGAAATTATAAATCGCTACCAAATAAATGATAAGGCTATTATTCAATCATTTAGTGAAGAAAGTCTGCGAAAGATTCATAATTTAAATGCCAATATACCGTTAGTACAATTATTATCATATAAAAAAGCAGTTCAATTAACAGAACTAGAAATTGAGAATTATAAAAAATACTGCATTGGCCTAGGAATGAACTTTAAATATATTGACGCAGCCTATGTAAAAAAAATAAAGAAATATGGATTAGAAGTGCATCCATTTACAGTAGATAATGAAAAGGATATGAAAAAGTTACTTATATGGGGTGTAGACGGGATGTTTACTAATTATCCGGATCGTTTACATTCAATAAAGCCTTTAAAAAAACAGAAATAAAAAGAATCCAATAAAACTTGGATTCTTTTTATTTTCTCTTCTATGTCTTTACTACATTAAATATCATTTTTACAAAACAAACTAGAAAGTAAACAAAATGCAATTAATTTTTCCTTTGTTTTTTATATTTTCTTGATACACTGGCTACGAGAGGAATACCGATTATAGTAGGTAAGAACCAAAACCATATTGGTGGAAGTAGATTTAAAATAGGGATATACATACCAATGTTTACTAAAAGTGCGGTAACTGCACCAATATAAGAGCCTAACATACCTCTAATATGGTGTTGCAACCAATTTCTCCATCGTTTTTTTCTTGCGAGATATCCGTAAATCGCAAATGAATAGGAGATAATTGCTACATAAAATAAATATGCGATTTCATCCCACTTTATAATGGCCAATATAATTGCCGTCAGGGTTATGACAACATAAGATGCATGATATATTTCGCCCCATTCCGTATGTTTTCCTTTCTTTTTTTGAGCAACCATCGCTACAATACCAGTAATTAAACATATGGTTCCAAATAATATGTGTATGGTCAAAAGAATATTGAAAATGCTCATAAAAGTTCCTCCTTTTTTATTTTTATAGTATTGCAGTATAGGAGAAAAGTTGAAAAATATAGTTAGTTCGCCTTAATATATTGAAATAAAGGTACTCCTAGAACAAAATGAAATGATTAAATTTTTTCTCAAATTTAGTGAGATGAGTATTACGTTAAATGAAGGAGAGACTTCTATATTTACATCTATCACATACTTACAATCCGGGAACGATAAACAACAAAAAGTTTACGACGTTATGAATAAGCTAAACATAATGGCGGATTTAGCTTTATATAGTCCTGTACTTTGTGGGACAATCTCTATTAGAATTGATACCCTTCACTCTGACTTAGATATTGTAATGGAAGTACATAATTATGATGTTTTTGAACAGGAAATTAGATCTTTGTATGGTTCATATGAAGGTTTTGAAATGAAAAAGAAAAACATTAGAAATATCTTAACAATAAAGGCAACTTTTCAATTTGAAGGTTTTGAATTTGAATTATTTGGTCAACCGCAGCCAGTGCGTAACCAAAATGCATATAAACATATGATAGTGGAGCACATGCTATTAATGCAGCATCCCCATATTAGAAAAAAATCATCCAATTAAAAGAACAAGGCATAAAAACAGAACCGGCTTTTGCACAAGTATTAAAAATTGACGGAGATCCTTATGAAGAACTTATTTTATTAGGACAGGAAATGAGATTTTGGTAAATAGGGTACACATAAAAATCCTCTTTATATAAAAGAGGATTTTTATTATGCCATTAACTTACGAATTAAATTACTTAATATATAAATACCTTGAGTAATTTGTTCAGAGGAAGCATATCCATACGATAAGCGTATGCACTGATCCGATTCTTCTTCATAAATACGTCCTGGGTTTAAAAGAACTCCCTTTGATAGTGCTTCTGAAAACAGTTTTTTCATTGGAATGTTAGGTACAACCGTTAGCCATATAAAAAATCCACCACTTGGAATATCCCATGTAGCAATATCTGCACAATACTTGTCTAAAGCTTGTAACATCATTCGTCTCCGCTCTTTCAGGTGGATCCTTACGTTCGCAACGTGTTCTTCATAAAATCCTTTACTCAACCATTCTGCAGCAACTCTTTGTGATAAAGAACTTGATCCATAGTCAGTTTGCATTTTTATGTCTGACAATCTCTCAATAACAGGCTCTGGCCCGATAATCCAGCCAATTCTAAGTCCTGGGCTAAGTGTTTTAGATAGACTGCCGATATATAAAATATGTCCATGTTTATCCATCGACTTTAAAGGTAGTGGCGGTATTTCATCAATCCATAATTCACGGTAAATATCATCTTCAATGATAGGCAATTGTTCTTTTTCGCATATTTTTAGTATTTCTTTTCTTCGATCCTTGGACATTAATACACCCGTCGGATTTTGAAAACAAGGAATCGAATATAAAATATTTTTCTTTTGACTATAATTAATTCTTCTTAACAAGTCATTAGGGATAATTCCATGTTGATCCATCTGTATTCCAGAAAGGTGAATATTAGCCGATTGAAATACATGAAGAGAATATAAGTAAGAAGGTCGTTCAAGTAAAACAGTTGACTCTCTATGTAAAAGACCGATTGATATTAATTGTAATGCCTGTAATGCACCAGAGACTATTAATATAGAGCTTGGTGATGTATTTATTCCAAATGATTTTACATAATTACTTATTGCTTCACGTAAAGGGAAATATCCTTTTTGTTCTTCATATCCGAAATAATCTAGTTCCTCACATACGTTACGCATAATGAATTGCATAGTTTCTAACGGGAAAAGATGAGGTGCAAGTTCTCCTTTACTAAGATGAATCAATTTTTTATTTGCTTCTGCTTTATTTATTTCTCGTACCATTAACTTGCTTGGTTTATGAATACCAGCCTTTACATATTCACTCCAATCGGGCGGGGGATTGGTGGCTAATAATGACCATGTATTATTCGTTACAATTGTTCCTGACCCTATTTGCCCTTGAATTAAGCCATCTGCCATAAGTTCTTCTAGTGCGGTTATTACAGTACTACGATTTACATGAAATAATTTCGCCAACTGCCGCTGGCTAGGAACCTTACTTCCAATCGGCCATTCTCCGTATTCAATTTTTTCTTTCATATAGTCTATTATCTGCCGATATTTAGGCAGTTTTTTATCAGTAGACATATTAAAAACTCCCTCATTCATTTTAAAAATGCAAAGTGGTTGGTTTTTTCGAGGATTAACTGGTTGAAGACATTGTATCAACTATTAAATATGATGAAAAGAAATAATTGGTAATTAGAAAATGGCTGGTTTATTGGAGAGGGAGAGAAAATATGCATAATAAAAAATGGGATTTTCGTATTGTATGTGCTCACGCTTTTACGATTCTTATATGGGGAACAGCTTTTCCAGGAATTCGGATGGGGCTTGAAGCTTACACCCCTGAACACCTTACTTTGCTACGATTACTAATTGCTTCTTTGATTCTTCTTCTGTTTTCACTTATATACAAATTACGGTTACCTGATTTAAAAGATATTCCAGTAATTTTTATATTTGGCGCTCTAGGATTTACTATTTATCATATTGCACTAAACTACGGTGAACAGAGTGTAAATGCTGGACCTGCTAGTTTAATTGTTTCAGTAACACCTATATTAACGGCAATTCTTGCTTCTGTTTTTATGAATGAAAAAATGAAATTAAATGGTTGGATTGGTGGTGTAATTAGTTTAGTAGGAATTGCTTTTTTATCATTAAGTCAAGGAGATTCCATTCAATTGAATAGTGGGGTATTACTAATATTATTAGCGGCATTTTCAGAAAGTCTATTTTTCGTTTTTCAAAAGTCTTATTTAAAAAAGTACGGTTTCTTACCATTTACAATATATACAATTTGGTCTGGTACTGTATGTATGCTTATTTTTTTACCAGGGATTTATCAAGAAATTGTAGCAGCTCCTATAGAAATTACTTTGAGCGTTATATATTTAGGTGTGTTTCCGACAGTCCTTCCATATATTGCATTAGCGTATATTACATCTCATGCCGGGGCTTCTGAAGCAACGAGTTCTCTATATTTAACACCAGTTACTGCATGTTTTATTGCGTGGATATGGTTAGGCGAGGTGCCAACCTTTGTTTCGATAATTGGAGGGATAATTACTATACTTGGAGTTGTGATTGCTCATTTAATATTTAAAAAAGATAATTATAAGCAAATCGAGAGCGAAAAAGTATGGTAAGACATCCCTGCGAGTATTTGCAATTTGAATGCAAAATTTCGGATTAATAACAGGCTTTCAATTCTATAAATATAGTGGGGATAATCTATATTAAAATCAGTTAGTCCAATATTTGTACGAGATTTAATTAAACTGGTAGATTATTTATCTGCAAAAGAACTAGCATAATGCTAGTTCTTTTTTATCAATACATTACTCACCATTAATATTTGCTTAGAACTGTATAGATTTAAATTATTTCCACATATACATAATTATCTTACCTATGAAAGGAGTGCATTTCTTGGAGAAGGTTTTATTTTTTGGAGACCCAGGTATTGATGATTCGTTTGCAATTATGTATGGCTTACTGCATCCTGAAATTGAAATTGTTGGTATCGTAACTGGATATGGAAATGTTGGACATATACATGCCGCTCATAATGCCGCATATATTTTACAGTTAGCAAACAGACAAGATATTCCTGTAATTAGCGGGGCAACAAAGCCACTTACAAATGAAATTACAACGTATTATCCTGAAATTCATGGACCAGAAGGATTAGGACCCATACATGTACCGGAAAGTGTGTTATCTATTCCGATATACAATTTTGGTAGTATTGCTGCGATTCTTGTAAAGTATGGAAAAGATTTAACAATTGTCGATGTAGGAAGATCTACCTCGTTAGCGATTGCTTTTAATTTATGGAACGACTTGATGTTAAATATAAAAGGAATTTATTTTATGGGTGGTGTCTTTTTAGAAGCAGGGAATGTTACTCCATTAGCAGAGGCAAACGTGTACGGAGATCCTATAGCAAGTCAAATTGTATTTCAGCAAGCGAAAAATTTAACGTTATTCCCTTTAAATGTAACAAATAAAACGGTTTTAACCCCAAGTGTATTTACTTATATTTTAGTTAATACACAAAATCCATTTAAGCCGATTATGAAACCCATGTACGATTATTATTTATCAGCATACCAAAAACTCAATCCATCTATTGAAGGGCCATTATTACACGATGTACTTGCTATAAGCGGTTTAGTGAATCCTACATTTTTAAATTATACATCCCGAAAAGTGACTGTGGATATTTGCGGCGAAACGAAGGGACAAACTTTTGCTGATTTTCGCCTACACTCTAAATCTGAAGGGGCGCGTATAGCGTTACAATTAGATGAGGAAAAATTTATTCAGGATTTTATGAAAATCATGTTATAAGTTGATGTCGAAAAAGGGAATCATTTCACTCCGTTGAATATAAAAGATAAATTCTCTTTTTAAAGGAGCTTAAAATAGTGAACGTCCAATTAAAAATTGTTACGAGAGAAAATTGGGAAGACGCATTAAAGTTACGAGTTAAAGAAAATCAAATGCAATTTGTTCCGGCAGTGGCAGTATCACTTGCTAAAGTATACATAAAACCAGATGGTGAAAATGTCGAATATATTCCATTCGCTATATATGATGGTGACCTTATAGTTGGTTTTATTATGCATGCTTTTGTACGAGAGTCAACAGATATGTATTGGATTAACGGATTTATCATTGATGAAAAAGAGCAAGGAAAAGGATATGGAAAAGCAGCATTACAGGAAATCATTAACTTAATAAAAAATAACTTTAAAGAGTGTGAGGAAATTAGATTAACTGTCCATAAAGATAATATTTCTGCAAAGAAACTATATGAATGTTATGATTTTAAACCATTAGGAAATGTATATGACGGTGAGGAAGTATATCGCTTATTGTTGTTGAAATAAAGATGTACTGTTTTGAATAAAGTTATATCGTGTATTTATAGTGAAAAGGAAAAGAACATCTAGAATTGAAAGATCGATTAAGAAACTGTTTTGAAACAATAAGTTGTTCCGTTAAAGGGCCATATTGCGGAGAATTGGTTGTACTAATTCATATAAATTATCGCAAACTCAATTCACGCAATTATTTAAACATTTTATTATAAAACAGTATTTATATATACTTAAACTATCATTAATAAAAACATCAATGGAGGAACTAATATGAAAGAAAGCAATAAAAAAAAGTTGTCACTAGAGCAACGTGAAGAATTACTACAAACATTGAAAGATCGTTTTGAGAATAATATGAACCGTCATAAAGGTTTAGAATGGGCTAATGTTCAAGAAAGGTTGGATGCTAATACTGAAAAGTTGTGGTCGCTCAACGAAATGGAACGAACTGGTGGCGAACCTGATGTTGTTGATTTTGATAAAGAAAAAGGCGAATATATTTTTTATGATTGTTCAGCAGAAAGTCCTAAAGGTCGTAGAAGTGTTTGTTACGATCTTGAAGCGCTAGAATCAAGAAAGAAACATAAACCAGAAAATAACGCTATTGATATGGCAACTACCATGGGTATTGAACTATTAACGGAAGAAGAATATCGTACATTACATAATCTTGAAAATTTCGATATGAAGACGTCGAGTTGGGTGCAAACACCTTCTGATATTAGAGAACTTGGCGGTGCCCTTTTTTGCGATTATCGCTTTGGACACGTCTTTGTGTATCACAATGGGGCAGAATCTTACTATGCCGCAAGAGGCTTTCGTGGTTCGTTAAGAGTCTAAAATTTGTACAGGCAGGTAAATTTAAAGTAGAGAATAGATTTGCTTAGGGAATAGTAGTGATTGCATACTTTAGCTACGGCTTCGATTTTGAGGCCGCAAAGAATAGGGCTAATCAAACCTTATTGTAAAAGAATGAATCAACTAAAAATATTAAGAGTATGTTTTGATAATTTTCTTCATAAACATACTCTTTTTTAGAATCGTTTATCAAAATTATTAGTTTTAATTAACGTATAAACGAGAACTTGTAAAAGGTACTCTTGCAATTATCAATGAAATTCACCCATATGAAACACCTATGATTTATATTATCCCGCTTTTAAATGAAAATTTTCGAGCAAGTATAAAGTGAATGATTAGGAGGAATACAAAATGAAAAGTAAATTCCATCATATTGTACGAGCTATCATGATACAAGATGAAAAACTACTAGTTGCTGAATACATAGGCCATCACTATTTTTTACCCGGTGGTCATGTGGAAATTGGGGAATCAGCAGAGAATGCACTAATAAGAGAGTTACGAGAAGAACTTGGAGTAACTTGCAGTATAAAACAATTTTTAGGCGTCATAGAGAATCAATGGCAAGCCAAAGAAACCCTCCACCATGAAATTAACCACATTTTTGAAATAGATTCAAATGAGTTAAAATCCGATTTCACTCCAATATCTAAAGAGTCCCATTTAGCATTTCACTGGATTGATTTTAATAAAGAAAATATAAATTCCTATACAATAATGCCGACACCTTCAGTAAAAGAATTACTAGAAAGAAAATTAAGTGATGAACTATTAACTTGCTGGATTAGTAACTTTTAATTGTCTCTATTTATATTAATTCCGTCCACTAAAAGAATATAAAGAAAATAGGCTCATAAACAAGGTACATCACCTAGTGTAAAGTCATATTTTGTTGATGTACGCATTTAGTCTATAGCCTTATTTCTACTTTATTTTTAAAAGTAAATAAACTCGAAAATTTGGACGGAATTTACATTTGTAAATGGAGGGTTTCATAATGAATGAGTTTCAACAAGAACTACAAGCGTTAAACCTTAATGCTTATCAACCTGGTAATGTTGTGTATTGGGATCAGCAACAAAATCAATATCCATATTACTACATTCAAGACGATGCACGTCGTTGTGGCGGATGCGGTGGCGGCGGACGTTGTGGCGGTGGCGGTTGTGGTGGTCGCTGTGGTGGTTGTGGCGGCGGACGTTGTGGCGGTTGCGTAGGTTGTGTTGGTTGTTTCAGCTGTTCTAATTGCTGGAACTGGTGGTTTATTTAAGTATTATAGATCTATAATATTTCACATGAAAGAAAAGTGCAGATGCAAAGTTATAATGTATTGAAACTTTTCTTTCATGCTGTTATTTTTATATGTTTTAGGGGGATATTTATTTGTACAAATATGAAAAATTAATTTCATGGGTAGAAAGCATTAAAGAGACCAATCAAAGTTCTGCGGCAGCACTTTGTATTATGAAAGATAATAAGATTGTACTAGAGCATTATAGTGGAACGCATTCAAATACTCCTACTAGTAAAAAAGTAACCATATCTTCACAGTTCAATGTCGCTTCCGCAAGAAAAAGCTATTTAGGATTAATGGTAGCTTATGCAGTTTATGAGGGGGAAATAAAATCACTTGATGACGAGGCAGTAAATTATTTTGAAAAACATGATCCTTCATTACTCGGTAAGACAACGATAAGACATTTAGTAACTCATTCACACGGTTTAAATGAAACCGATGAGGGGACAGTTTTTCGTGAATTTGAACCGGGACAAGCTTGGGCGTACAGAGATATTAATGTAAGAATGGTGACGCAGCTTATTTATCAGCTGTATAATAAGAGTTTTCCTGAATTACTAAAGGAGCGTGTATTCCTACCTGCCAACTTCAATGAAACTGGATGGAGAATAGAACATGATGAAAATTTAGTTAAGGTTATTGTAAATCCAAATGAAGATGCAATAAGTAGTGTTGGTGCAGTAGATGACGGCTCCGAGAAAAATCTTTTTGTCTCCGCGAGAGAATTTGCCTACTGGGGGAACCTGCATTTAAATAAAGGGTTTTTAAATGGTAAACAAATTGTGCCAAAAGAAGTTATAGCACTTGCTACGAGCTTACAAAGTCCAGAGTATACAAATAAAGAACTACCTCAAAACGGGTTGTTTTGGTTCGTTCAAAATGAACCTGCTTTATTTAGCGAACTTGGTGAGCGAGTTCCTAAAGGTTCCTATCAAATATTAGGAATTACAGGACCAACGATATTAGTCATTCCAGAATATAATGTCGTCGTTGCTAAAATGTACAATAAAAGATACAACTATGGTGGGGATAATTATTTATATTATTTACGTGAATTTAGCAATTTAGTCGCTGATACATTTAGTAGCAGTAAAAATAATATGGTTAGGGTATAACTACTCCTATAATAAAAAGGAGTGAACTTTAATGAAAAATGAAGTGAATAAAAATAAAAAGCAAAATATAAAGGATGTAAACACAGAACAAAACGCGATTTATAGCGATCCGAAAGATGCAGCTAATATGCAAACTGTACCGCAGCCGAAAGACTTTGAGGAAATTGAATATTAATTTTCTCTCCGACTTATTTATGAAAGAAAAATACGTCTTAAGTCTCATCACTTTCAGCAAATTATTTGATAACATATATACATAAGCATTCGAAAATGTCTTATCTTAACAAAGCTTTCTTTAAATGCTGTATATAACCTACAAAAAGGCACTTCTTGATGAAGTGTCTTTTTGTGTAAGCTAACTCAATTTCCATTTTCCGTACAGTATCTTGCAATTTATCATGGATATACTAACTGTGAAAATTCATGTCATGATAAAAGAAGGGGACAGTTAGCATGAAACAAACATCTATAAATCCATTGCTAATTGTTCTAGGTACAATCATTGTTCAAATTGGCCTAGGAACAATTTACACATGGAGTTTATTTAATCAACCCCTTGTAAGTAAGTTTGGATGGAATCTCAATTCAGTCGCGATCACGTTCTCAATTACGAGTTTTTCTTTATCATTCTCAACTCTATTTGCAGGAAAGCTACAACAAAAATTTGGACTTCGTAAACTTATCGCTACTGCAGGAATTGTTTTAGGACTCGGTTTAATACTTAGTTCACAAGTTTCCTCATTACCATTACTTTATTTATTAGCCGGTGTTGTCGTTGGATACGCTGATGGAACAGCATATATTACATCACTATCTAATTTAATTAAATGGTTTCCAAACCGTAAAGGGCTTATTTCTGGTATATCTGTTTCAGCATATGGAATGGGAAGCTTAATTTTTAGATATGTAAACGGAAATCTTATCGATAGTCTTGGTGTATCACAAGCATTTTTATATTGGGGTATTATCGTCTTACTTTTAGTATTAATCGGATCGTTCTTCTTACGTGAAGCAATTGTAAGTAACACTACGGCTGAAACATTACACAATGACTATACTCCGCGTGAAATGATGCGCACTAAACAAGTATATTTCTTGTTTTTTATGCTATTCACTTCCTGTATGGGTGGTTTATATTTAATCGGTATGGTAAAAGACATTGGGGTGCAGCTCGTTGGTCTTAGTACAGCGACGGCCGCTAATGCCGTCGCAATGATTGCAATCTTTAATACAATAGGTAGAATTATTCTTGGAACGTTATCAGATAAAATAGGTCGATTAAAAATCGTCTCGGCTACATTTATTATTATTGGATTATCCGTCTTCACTTTAAGTTTTATTCCACTAAATTACGGGATTTATTTTGCTTGTGTAGCAAGTGTCGCCTTTTGCTTTGGTGGTAATATCACTATATTCCCAGCCATTGTCGGGGATTTCTTCGGATTAAAAAACCATAGTACAAACTACGGGATTGTTTACCAAGGTTTCGGATTTGGTGCACTTGCAGGATCATTCATTGGAGCACTACTTGGAGGGTTTCAACCAACCTTCATTACAATCGGTGTTTTAAGTATTATATCATTCGTTATCTCTATATTAATTCGCCCTCCAAATGCAGAAAAGAAGAAGGAAATAAAACAGTTAAATCGAAAAATAGCTTAATGCTAAGAAAGAGTCCTTATGCTAGGGCTCTTTTTCATTACAGCATAATGTATAAACAATGGATGCCATTCAAAAAATCTAATTCGTTTCGTATTAGTTATTTACTCAAATTACTTTTTATGAATCCAAGCAATTTAATGATAGAATAAAACAAAGACAGAAAATTCTCACCATTCAAGGGGGTTACATATGAAAAAAGTAAATGTTACATACGCACTTCTATATGATGAAACTCATGAAAAGCTATTAATGGTTAAAAACAAAGGGGAAAATGGTTCTTATTACACTTTACCAGGTGGAGCAGTTAAATTCGGGGAAACGTTAGAAGAGGCAGCAATTCGTGAAGTGAAAGAAGAAACAGGGCTAGATATATCCGTAAAAGGGGTTTGTTCCATTAGTGAAGCCTTTTTTGAGGAGAGAGGACATCATGCAATCTTCTTTAATTTTTTAGGAGAAATAATCGGAGGGGAAATCTGTATATCACGGCCAAAAGAGATTGAGGAGATTACCTGGATGGAATTAGATTCAGCAGAACCTTATTTACGTATACCAGAACACTTAAAAAGCCTTTTACAAAAGAAAGAAACAGTTCCTTATATTTTTAATGGAACTATTATTCATCAATCTTCATAAAGATAGTATTTCATTTAAGGCGGGGGAAAAATGGAGTTTATCGTTAATCACAAACAATTTACACAAGCTCTTTCAGAAGTAAGTAAAGCTATCTCAACAAAAACTTTAATTCCTATATTATCCGGAATAAAGATAACAGCAGATCAATCTGGAATTACTTTAATCGCAAGTAATTCGAATATTTTCATTGAAAAATTTATACCTATTTCAATTGAAGACGAACAAATTACAACTATTTTAAAAGCAGGGAGTATTGTTGTACCAGCAAAGTATTTCATTGAAATTATTAAGAAAATGCCAAGTGAGATTTTAATAAAAAGTATGAATGAGCAGTTGATTACAATTCAATCAGATGAAATTACTTTAAACTTAAATGGACTCTCGGCAAATGAATTTCCTAATGTACCATTTTTAGACGCACATACAGAAATACAAGTAGAAACGGAACAGCTGATTGAGGTATTCAAACAAACTGTCTTTGCAACTGCTAAAAATGAATCTAGACCAGTTCTTACTGGCGTACATTTCGTTATTGATCATAACAAATTAATTTGTGCTGCTACTGATTCGCACAGACTGGCTTTACGTGAAATACCCATTTCTTCACATGCGAAATTAAATTGCATTGTACCAAATTCGACTATTAGTGAACTACTAAAATTAATGAACAGTAATTCAAATTTAGTATACATATATCTTTCAGAGAGTCACATTATTTTTAAATTCAGTACAATTACGTTGTATTCAAGGCTTATTGAAGGAAAATATCCTAATATATCCGGCCTAATTCCAAATGAATCCCAAACGGTTATTAATATAGATAGAAAAAAGATTTTACAAGGTGTAGATCGGTCAAGTTTATTGGCTAGTGAATGGGCAAACAACAACGTTAACTTAGAAATCATCGACGAATGCACAATACAAATCTCTTCTAACGCTTCTCAGATTGGTAAAATATCCGAGACACAACAAATAGATGCTATTCACGGCGAAAAGCAATTAAATATATCTTTCGATGGACGATATATGGTCGATACTTTAAAAGCAATAAAAGAAGATAGAGTTACTTTAAGTTTTGGCGGTTCCATGAGACCGATATTAATTGAAGCAGGTGAACAATCTGCAGCAGTATATTTAATATCACCTGTTAGAACTTATTGAGAACAAAGGAAGGAATTAAATTATATACAAGCACACTTTATGTTTTATAAAAAGAAATGAAGAAATACTTATGCTAAATAGAGAATATGATCCTGTAAAAGGATTATGGAACGGTGTAGGAGGGAAGATATAAAAAGGAGAAACACCGTTAGAAAATGCAATTCGTGAAATAAAAGAAGAAACAAATATAGATGTTGAACAAAATCAAATTCAATTTAAAGGCATTATTAAATGGGAGGATTCCTCATATTCTGGTGGCATGTATGTCTATTTAGTAGAGCTACTTAATGAATTTACATATCACACTCCAAAAAAAGTCTCAGAAGGAATTCTAGATTGGAAAGAGGTATCTTGGATTCTAAGTGACTATAATTACGGCGTAGGAGAGATGATACCTAAATTTTTAACTGAAGTACTTTATAATGAATTAATATTAGAGCACTCTTGCGTTTTATCAAATCATAAATTAGTAGAGTATAAGAATAAAGAATTAGCTAAGCAGACCAGCATAGTAAAGTAGTAATTAGGGGAGATTAGTATGTAATAGAAGGAGGAGCTCATGAAAAAAGGAAATCACTTATTTTGGATATATATAACTAGTGTTACTATTATAATACCCTTGATTATTTACTTAGCATTGGCAACCTCTAGCGAAAAAGATACTCTTACTCAAGTGAAAAAAGCCCCCAATATCCCATCTGCTATTCAAGATTCAAACGATATAGAAGACCCCACAGGATATTGGACAACAGAAAAGATGAAAAATGAAATTCCAGTAGATAAAACAAAAAATTTTAATAGATGAGTCATAAATGAATAAAAAGCGAACCATCAATATTAAATTGGTTCGCTTTTTATTATACTTACACTTCTCGCCACCAAGCAGCCGTAGGATAATCTTTAGATTGTAACGCAATAGCTTCACCGATTTGTGGCGTTGCAATATTAACCCCTAAACGATTTGCTTCTTTCGTAACACGTTCAATAGGATCACTCCATTCATGTAATGCTAACGTAAAAGCACCCCAATGAATAGGAACAAGCAATTCTCCTTTAACGTCAATATGAGCTTGTACTGTTTCTTCTGGCAACATATGAATAGCAGACCATCTCGTATCGTACTGCCCGCATTCCATTAAAGTAAGATCGAATGGACCATATTTCTCACCAATTTCCTTAAAGTGAGGCGCATAACCGCTATCACCGCTAAAGAAAACTTTCGTTTCTTGACCAAGAATAAGCCATGAACACCATAAAGAACGATCTTTATCTGTCATACTTCGTCCAGAGAAATGCCTTGCAGGAGCGCAAACTAACTTAATATTATCAAACGTAATTTCATCCCACCAATTATGTTCACTAATTTTATTAGGTGAAACACCCCATTTAATAAGATAACGCGCAACTCCAATCGGGACATAAAAATGCTTCGCATAATCTTTTAACCGCATAATACTTTTGTAATTTAAATGATCATAGTGATTATGAGAAATGATAATCGCATCAATTTCTTGAAGTTCATCATGTTCTAAAGAAAAAGCACCACTATACCGCTTACTATTAAACACAGGAAATGGGGAAGAGGCATCTCCAAACATAGGGTCTAATAACAATTTTTTACCTTCTATTTTCAAAAGAGAAGCAGAGTGCCCAAACCATGTCACACTCTCTAAAGATTCATTATTTTTATTGGATAAAACAATAGGTAAATTCTTTACAGGACGTAGCTTTGTTTTCATTTTAAAGTAATCAGTCATTAAACCGATAATATCTTTCGGATTAAAACTTACATCAGTCGGAATTTGATTCATATATTTCTTTTTCATTAGTTCTCCTTTTTACGTTTAACAATATACGTATGTTGTTATTGTAGCTAATTGTAGTTTAAACGAAATCATTTTACCTTTCATCTTAAATGCAGTACATTTCATAAATTCTTCAAATTTATTATTTATATATAAAAAATAGAATTCATTTAGCAGCAGCTAAAACTAATATTATGTATTTGTGAATTGTTTTGTTTAAGTACATTCTTTCTTATAAACAACAAAGACTGTATGTTTCTTTATATGTTATAGAAGCAGATAGGTAACTAATTATCCACAGGAAGGAGAGTCTATAAATGCTAGAAGAAAGAAAAAAGAAGTCTAAATGCAAACTATTAAATAGCAATAATTAAATATAGAATTCTAGATAACCTTAGTATAGGTATCAACATAGCTATACTAAGGTTTTTTATTTGAAATCATTAAAGGATACTAATTTTTATTTATAGAACATAGTAAATACATAGGTTTTACAATTAAATTACTAAAAAAGAAGGTATTTTAAAATGCTTGCTAATTATACTCCGGAGAAAATACTTAAAACAACTTATGAGACAAAAATGATTTCATAAGTTGACAATTATCCAACTTTAAAAATAAGCGGAACAAACCTTCAATATTTACTTATAATGCTCCATCTGGGCATAGAATCAAATACTATAAAAACGAAGCTAAATTGGACTAACGAGGAATTCAAAAAACAAATGCACGCATTAGAACTAGGAGGTTTATTGAATGAGACAGAAGGGAGTTACTATCCAACATGTATGGTTATAACAGCTAATGAAGGAGAAAAACTGTATAACCTATGTGAGCCTCTAATTAAAACTGCACTTAACATAATTGAAAAGCATTCTAATCAAATTGATGCTATGTCTAAAAGAATCGAGACATTTAATCATTTACCTAAAGAATCGTATAGTCTTTTACTATATAGTGGTGTGTTATTAGATTTTGGACAAATAATTAACATTGAGGAAAACTATTTAGAAACAGAACGGCCTTTGAGAAACAATAAAAGATATTATTATGCGATTATAGAACAAGAACAAACAGACAAAGAGTCCTTTGGAATGTATGGTAATACGTATTTGGATTTAGGGGAATATCAAATTGGTCTTTATGGAAACACTCGATATACAACTTTGAATTTAATAACTGCGAATAAAGAAACGTTTGAAGAATATTTTCACGATGCTATTACTGATATTAATTATACAAAAAACAATTAGTTAAAAATTTTGTAGCAATAGATAGACAAGTAGACTTAAATTCAAATGTATTATACGAAAAATTAGGCTTATATAAAAATTCGCAATGAATTATCCCAGTGTTTAAAGCTAAAGATTTATCTATACTTAACGAAATCGCGAACACAATCAGTAAAGATTTGATCTTATTATGTAAAGAAAATGAGAAACCTTTAAAAGAATACTTTGCAAGCAGCAGATACGCAAAAGAAATAACTTACGAAGAATTTTTTATTTGGTGGTATCACTTTTTCTATACAAAAATAACTGAAGAATTAATAAAACAAGGCATAATTAGTATCAGCACTCAAGAAAATCAAACATATATAATCTATTAAATACCTAATTTTATAAATATAAGCAGCGTATTATAACTCCACATATGTAGCAGAAGGATATGTGAAAAATCATTTGTAAAATAGATATTCATCTAAAATCAAACATGAAGAAAATACGATATAAATAGGGGAGATGCACCTTGCAAAAGAAATTTATCAACCCGGAAACTATGCCAGCAACTTTTGGATACTCACATATTGTTGAGGTTAGTAACGCTACACGGACAATTTACATATCAGGACAAGTAGCGATTAATGTTGATGGTCATATAGTTGGGCATGAAGATTTAGGTACACAAACGCGCCAAGTATTTGAAAATATTAAAGTAGCATTAGAAGCTTCAGAATTAAATTTTAATGATGTAGTAAAATTAACATTTTTCTTAACAGATATTTCTCAAATGGCCATTGTTAGAGGTGTTCGAGATCAATACATTGATACTAAGAATCCACCAGCAAGTTCAGCTGTAGAAGTTAGAAAGTTAATTAACGATAACTTATTAATTGAAATCGAAGCAATTGCTGTAGCAAACTAATTTTAAAAACTTATTCTTAATCATATCAACGCAATTCGTTCACTTTAAACGAATTGCGTTGATATGATTAACTAAAATATAAATTATACACGGAAACATTCTTATCAATAACACAACATAAATAACTTAAAAAACAAATAACCACACAATCTACAACACAGTATGAACCCAATTAAAAAGGGGAGACTAACAACCACAACTAACATATAATAAGTTTATTACTTTTTACTAGTTAACATAATATATATTATACGAAGTTGAATAGAGTAAGTGTTTACCTGTATCAAAAACCAAGTAAACTATACTTAATGAGACAAAGTGGGTATTTTTAATGAGATTCACATAAAATCTTATCTAAATGAATTTCTACAGTTTTTATCGTTTATTTTGCTATAAATTAATCACAGCAAATCTTAATCGATTAATTATCGTTTAACGAATCAAAAATAATTTTGATTCGCACGGAATTTTTTTATGCGAAATAAATTTTTCTATACAAATGATAAATTTCATTTTATGTTTTGCTTTATTGATTTATTGCTAATTACATATGTTTTATTATTTTATATTTTTGTTGTTATTTCTTTTATTTACGCTTGACTTTCATTGTATTCTTCATTCTAGTTAACATAACGTTTATTTTTAACGTAAAAAAATCCTCCTCACCTTCAGGAAGATTTCTTTTGCTAGCTAGTAATCCATTTATCTATTTTTAGTAACAATCCCAATTGTAAATAACATTGGAAAAATCTAGATTTAATAAATCGTCTTTCTTTATAAAGAAATTAGCAACACCAGAATCTCCCCACATAATATTTAATGAATCATCTGTATCGATTTGCAGCAATAATATATCATGTTGCTGGTATTTTTCTTCCCATTCCCTTGGATCTGTCTGTGTGAAAAATGGATAACCACCAATTTTATGCCCTTGATCTTTACATAAATCATCATACAGTTCGCCTAGTTCTGTATTATTTTCTTCATCAACAATTTCTTCCCAATCAATTTCCTCACTAAACATCTTTTCAAATCGATAATCCCTTGATGTTAAGGGCTGATAACCCAATTCAAACTTTAATTTCGCTGCTTCAGGTATGATAAAGTCCTCTAATTCTGAAGTGTTTAAATAACTAAAATCAGTAATAACCTTATTTAAATCTTCTATAATTGTAGAATGATAAATAATTCGAAAGTCTTTTTGGATTGTTGGATGATCAAAATCTGCTCCGTAAAGCTCATCTTCAGCACTTACGAAAAACTGTAGCATACCCTTTTGAGGCATATATTCAACATGCGGCATTTCTTCAAAGTTTAGCTGCGCAAGTAACATCATAGGTTGTCCATTTGAATCTTTAGGATGCTCTTGATCTATAGGTAAATACGGATAACCACCAAATTTACTCTCAAAAAGCGTTGTCTCTGCTAATGTTCCAGACGCTTTAATATAAGGTTTCACACTTTCTTCTAAAATACTACGATACTGCTCTAGTTCTTTCGGAATTTGAAGTTGATACGTATTCTTCATTACATTTGCCTCCCCTTAATAATGAATTGAAAATGCCCTACTTAATTATATAGCAACAGATAACTTCATTGAAAATCGTTAAATATCCGTTTTAACCCTCATTTTTTGCGCACTTGGCGGACAAAGTAAATTATGTTCTGAGACCTTTTTATTAATAGTTGTAATTAACATAGCTGCTTCTACATTATCCGTTAGTTCTTTTAAATTTTCTTTTAGATGATCTATTTCCTTTGAAAGTTCAATCCACCTAGGCAAAACATGATTATTTTTCAAAGTTCTATAAAGTTGCTTGTCAGGATTATACGAAAGATCTTTATCAAGATTAAGAGGTTTCCCTTTCCCAGGTAAATCATTAAACACTCCTGTCTTTTCTGCCTGTTTAACGATAGAGCTAATATGATCCTCATACGTGAACGACCAAACTTTTTCATCTTTAACTAAAATTTCTTGTTTTTTAAGTTTTTTATCTAGCTCATCTTGATTCATAGATTCTCTCTCCTTTTTATTTTATAGTGTGGTTTTTGTATGTTTTAATGCTTTCAACCCATCAAATAACTTTTCTCGCCACCAAACACCGTCATGACCGCCTTGAAACTCTTCATAAGTAATTTGGTATCCTTTTTCTTTTAAAGCTTTATACAGGAGTCTATTAGCCGTTAAAAGAGGTTTGTTTTCAAGTTCTCCTGCTGCTATGTAAAAATGAGGTTGACTCGTATTAGAATCTATAGATGAAATTTGATTTTCAATCCAAGGAATTTGATTTTCATAACCATCCTTTTTCCAATGCACGGATCCAGACATTGACAACACGTTTCCGAAAACATGTGGATTTTGAAGCGCTGCATAAAAAGCTGCTAAGCCACCAAGACTGAAACCAGCAATTGTTGTATGATTCTTTTCTTGATATACGTGATACCTAGCTTGAATCCACGGAAGTAATTCCTCCGTTAAAAATGTATTCATTTTATCGTTATAGGTTAGCTCTTCTAGCCGATCAACAGGATCTATAGCAACAGCTATACAAGACGGAATTTCTTTTTTATAAATTAAATAATTGAGTGTTCTTGTGATTGAAAGGTCTTTAATAAAAGAATTCCCATCAAATACAATGAGAAGTTCATGAAGGTGTGAAGTTTGAGAATAATTATGAGGAGTATAAATATGAATCTTACGTGTATTATTTAAAGTTGAACTATAGAAAGAATATGTTTCAATTTCTCCAGATGGATAATGATTAGAAGAAAATCGACTATCATACGGCACTTTCATATCTATTTCTAACACGGATGCTTTATTGGCATCTTCTCCAAATACATTTCCATTAAATCGGTCTAGTCGGTACTGCTCACTACGCTTTATCCAATCATTTTCGAAAAAATCATTTACTGAAAAATAGTAAGTTGAAATAAAACGCTTATCCGTTCTAAACGTTCGATACCAAATATCTGTATGTAACAACCTTTGCAATTGATTTACAGACAGATCCCAACCAGGAAAACTACCGAATACATAGACGTTTTCAGTTATTTGATCCCCTAGCCAAATATACGTTATAAGCTTATACCGATTATCTACTGGACACTGTTCTATTAATGGCGTATTATTTGACTTTATTTCATACAAAAAAGTATAAAAAGCTTTCTCGTTTCCCTTTTTTAATTGATTATTCAGTTCCTCTAACTTTGGACTAATTATTGAAGTCATCCATCTTCCTCCTTTGAATTTCTTTTCACTAGATTGCTTTTATAAAATTTAGGATTAGGATGTTATTTATTTAGATGAGTTATTTATTAGAAAGTTTATCAATTGCCTGAATAGAAAGCTCCAACGCTTTTATCCGTCTTGTTAAAAGCGTTCTTTGAGGACTACCATCTTTAGACTTATCATAGGCTCTCTCAATTGATGGAAGCAAACCAGCAAGAACATTACGAGCTTCTTCTAACTCTTCTTGGCTATACCGATGACTTTCTTGATTCCACACGTTCTCTAACACTGCTAGCCCTATGCAAACGGCTTTAAGCCTTTTTTTCACTAAGGTAGTATTTGCTCCTTTTTGAGTCATCTGTGAAAAAGCATTTTCAAGTTTACGAATTGTCGATTGTAAAGATTTTATTGATTCCAATTTATCTATATTTGACACGTTTTCCATGTTAGTGCTGTCCCTTCTGCGTTTCTAATTTATTTTGTTTAATGTTTGATAAAATCGTTAAGAACTTGATTTCACTCGAAATATTTTAACATAAATAACTATATTCAAGTTGGACAATAACTTAAAGGAAAACGGCTACTAAACTTATTCTCCCTCCCTTACATCATTCTATATATAGTTCTTTCTTCTCATTAGAATTCCTATATAAACAAGTTGATAATATTGTATATTTTATGAACTAAAAAAACGCACAAGCTATTTAACCTGTGCGTCTTCGTCTTTATTCAGTAAGATAGTAAAGTAATAGTTTCCGGGCCTTGTCATAATTCATGAAATCTCTATACAAAATGGGATACTTCACAATTTCTGTTTCTATAAAACGATTTCCTTAGCCACTTAATTTGCTGAAACGTAATATTCTCTTCGTTTTCATTTAGTACAGAATTTAAAGTTGCTGCTGTATGCATCCAATAATAATTAAAATCAGCATTTATCACGTCATCTTCTGTAAATTTACTTTTTAAGTCTCGCTGCAATTTTCCTGTAGCACGATACGGAAACGGTTTATGCAGAGGACTATGCATTTTCTGCAATTCATTAAAAATAACCTTTTTTCCTAATATCAACGTCCCACCCCTTTATTTCTCCATCCAATTCAATAAATTTTCATAATGATTATGAGCATCCTTATACCCAAGATTATATAAATTAACGAGCTTTTCTTTATTTCTTTCTATTCCGCTTATAGGAAGCTGTGCGCTTGGCTGAATTACGTAAAAATTATCTTTTTGTTCGTTGTGATTCATATAAGATACAGTTTCATTATAAAAACGATAATGTTCTACTAAATGCTCTGCGATTTTTGGATATCTTCTATATAAAATTTTAGCTAGTCCAGAAAATTTATTACGCTGCTTCTCGTATCCTTCTGGCTTTGTCATTATAACAACGTTTTTTAAATAACCATCATTTTGCGCTTTAAAAACTGGAATAGGATCTATAATCCCTCCATCTAACAATTTTCGATTATCATATTCTACAGCAGGTGCTATAAACGGCACAGAGCTTGATGCACGAATAATTTTTAAAATATCATTTCCATGTTCTGTTTTATTATAATAAACTGCCTGTCCTGATTCGCAATCAGTCGTTCCGATTACAAACTGTTCATTTGAATTTAGGAAAGTTTGAAAATCAAACGGCACAATTTTGTTTGGTACTTCATCAAATAAAAAATCCATTCCAAATAATTCACGTTTTTGAATTAAGTTTCGATAAGATATATACCTGTGATCTGCTACTAGCTCTGTATTTACTTTCTTATTTCTTCCTTTTTGACGCGACAAATATGTTGCTCCCATACACGCTCCAGCGGATACACCGACTACATACGGAAAGAATAAGTCCCTTTCCATAAAATATTCGAGTACTCCTGCAGTATATAACCCTTTCATTCCGCCGCCTTCTAATACTAAACCGATATTTTTCATGCTATATCCCTCTGCTTCTGTTTTCTTAATTATATGTTAGCACAAGATTTTAGGATGAGGTTATATAAATTGGTTGCAATAATAACAAAAAACTATTGAAGCAATGTCATAATCTATTAGTCATTCGCATGGTACAATATAAGAAACTCATTCCACATATTATAAAGGAGGAATTTCATATGGGTTTATTTAGTGGTATTTTAGGAAATGCATCAAGTGCGAGTACAGAAAGCGTTGAACATGATTTAGAAAAGATTATGCTAGATGATGAAAAAGTTGAGCATGCTTATAAATTAATTCGTGATTTAATCGTATTTACAAATCGTCGTCTTATTTTAGTAGATAAACAAGGAATATCAGGTAAAAAAACAGAGTATCATTCTATTCCTTATAAAAGCATTACACAATTTAGCATTGAAACAGCTGGGCATTTTGATTTAGATGCAGAGCTTAAAATTTGGGTATCTAGTATGGATGATCCAATTACGAAAGAATTTAAAGGTGACGATAGTATTTTAAGCATTCAAAAAGCGTTAGTAACATATACGACGAAATAGTTCATTTTTGTATATTTATTCGAATTCAAAATTACTAACCCGGACTTTTTGGAAGAATATACATTTAAATTGTATATTTAATCTAAAACAGTACAAAAAGGTAAAGCATTTAAAATGTGCTTTACCTTTCTTTTTTATAATAAATTAAAGTTGCTTTATCATTTAATTTCTTTTTAAATTCCGTTCTTATATATCCCATCTTTTCGTATAGAAAGCAATTTCGCTCTTCCTCTAAAATTGTAGCAAGCTCCAAAGTCGTTATTTCCGGAAACATCTCCTCGATTAAAATTAATACTTTTTGAGCAATTCCGTTCCCTTGATAGTTTGGAATAATAAACATCGGGCTGATCCAAAATTTAGATGCCCCTTCTTTACGTGATATACATATCGCCCCGACAAGATTCATGTTTACGAAAATTTTATAAAATCCACCGTCCAGATTATTTATTCTTGAAATTGTTTTTTCAATAAGTTCATTTGCCGGACTTGTTTCATAGTCCTTATACTTTTCTAATAATGAACTAAATGATTCTACTTGCATTTGAAATATAATCTCTGCATCAATTTCTGTCGCCTTCTCTAATGTTACCAATTTAAACGCTCTCTTAAAGAAGTAATATGAGCTGTATGATGACGACCGTGCCATGCATATAGTCCAATTGCAGCAGCAAGTTTTGTTTCTCCTGATTCAGGATGATTAAATGTCTTTTCTAAATCTGCTGGTTCTAAAGAATATAATAAGTTAACCCATCTTTTATGTAATGAATCTAGCATTACAAGTGAAACATCTACTGGTAATTTTGAGTCAGGTAGCTCTGCCCATTTTTCTTCTTTGTACGGTTTAATAGTTGGATTCTTTTCTGTCAGTGCTAATTTAAAGCGTATATAGCTATTCATATGACTATCAACAACATGATGAACAACTTGACGAACAGTCCATCCACCGACGCGATACGGTGTATCTAACTGCTTCTGATCTAAATTTTTTATCGCTCTTGCTAGTTCATTAGGTAAATCCTCAATTTCTTGAATCCATTTATCAATTATTTCTTCTGTAATAGTTCCTACATAAGTAAATTGACCTATTGGATAACGTAAATCCTTCATGTACATGTCCCTCCCTATTATCTTTAACCCTTAGCGGTCCTCCAAATATAATGTACGAAATTTACGTTTTCCCCGTTTAAATCTACAGTAGTTGTCTCCGCTTCCTTTTCACGAGAAAATCCGTTCTTTTCTAATACAATTTGTGAAGCTATGTTATTTGTTGTTGTCATAGCATGTATTTCATTAATTTCATAGACTCTTGCTTGAGCCAAAATCAATTTTACAGATGCTGCTGCAACTCCTTTTTTAGTAAACTTCTCTCCAACTCGGTAGCCTAACGACCCAATTCGTTTTTCCTTATCTACATCAACTAAATTGATACGTCCTACAATTTCTTTTTCTGTATTACGTATGAGATGAAAATAAGAAATCCCCTCAGTTTGTTCTTTTAATAGTTCGTCAAGTTGCTTTTGAAAGTATTCATACACGTAATAATTAGAGCCACGACTTGGTACCATTGTTTCAAAAAATGATTTGTTCGTTAGTTCAAAGTTAAATAAATCTTCAGCGTCTTGATTCTTTAATTGTTCTATGTATATTTTCATCCCGTTTACCCCTTCTTGATTTACTAACTGTTATACATTCTTTTTTAACCGATAATTTTCCTGCTATTTCTTTCGCATCAGTAATACAGCGAGTAGCACTTTCGGATGAAATAGGTGAAATGGACTACGAATTAAATTCATCACTCTTACTAATCGAATATAAACGTCAGAGTCACTTGCAGATAGTTGATATATTTGTTTCGTATACCATAGCTGAAATTTTTGCTTTATCGTTAATTTTCTTTTTAGCTGAGGATGACGTGATATTTCCGTTGTAGTCATTTCCCAAGGAGTTTGTATGATATTAGCAGTTTCTTTATAAAACTGCTGTGTAAATGCTTTATCAAGCCTTTGTCTCCGTTGTAAAAGCAACTGCAATCGGTGAGCTTCCATAGCCGCAACTGAAACTCCTTGCCCGAAAACGGGATCAAAACGACATTGTGCATCTCCGACTACTAACAAGCCTTCTGGTAAATGATTAACTAAATCAAATCGCCGACGTACTTGATAAGGAATTTTGTACGTTTTGATATCTGAAATTGCCTCCGCTTTGTTTAGAAAATCTGTCACGTTAGGGATTGATAGATTTTCAGCGAAATCATAAAACTCATCATCTGTTTGTGGTGCTTTCTCATTTGCGTATCCACTGAAAGTAACAAAATAACGATTATCCTCAATCGTTTGAATAAGTACACCATACGGATTGTCCGGGAAACTTGGAGACATTAGCATATTACAGCAGTCTAATTTCTCATTTTCTTTGAGTTTAAACATTTTAGTTGCGTAGAATAAATCGATACGCACTTTCTCTTCTTGCACTTCGATATTGTATTCACGTAACCACGCTATACTTTTTGAACCGAATCCACTCGCATCAACAACAATATCTGCTTGAATTTCTTCTTGCATGCCAGTCTCTAAACACTTAGCTTTTACTCCACATACTTTGTTAAGCTTTCCATCTACTAATAACCCTTCAACCAATGTTCCAAACTGAGTTGTAATATTTGAAATTTGATGTATTCGTTTTTGAATATGCCATTCAATCAAAAGCCTACTTTGTTGAATCATATGCACTTCTCCTATGAATGGCTGTTTCCATAAACCAAATTGATGCCATTTTATATCACGAGTAAAGTTATTTACGATGCTGCCTGCTTCTATTAATTCATTAGTAATAGTAGGAAACAATTCCTCGATTGTATTTTCTCCGCCTTTTAATAACACATGAGGATGATTACTTTGTGGAACTCTTTTTCTCAAAGCTTTTCCATCCCATCTTTCACCGACTTCTATAATGATTACTTCTTTAAAAGAAGTTGATAATGCTTTTGCTGCGAGTTTTCCTGCTATACTTCCGCCAATAACGATAGCCTTATTAAACATATTTTCCCCCTTAATGAAAAAAGATCCTGCCTTGTATGAATGAAACAGGATCTAAACGAAGAATTACGAAATTAAAACACATGAGTAAATTGCAACGTTAAAATTAAAATACCTAATCCCCATACGTAATACGCGAATACTTTTAAGGAGTGACGTTTTAAATATTGAATCATCCATGAAACAGCTATGTAACCAAAAAACGCTGCTGATAACGTGCCGACAATTAAAGATGTACTAGAAATAGATTCTGCTTTCCCTTGATAAACATCTACAAATTGCAAAATGATAGCTCCAACAATGGCTGGAGTTGATAATAAAAAAGAAAAGTAAGCAGCCGTTTCACGGTCTAGCTTCCTCCATAATGCAGCCACGATTGTCATACCAGAACGGGAAATTGCCGGAAAAATAGCAGCCGCTTGAAATGAACCGATGATAAATGCATCTTTATATGTAATGTCATCCATTTTTTTACGACCATTTTTTTGTTTATCGGCCATATAGAGAAAGAAACCTGTCACTAAAAACTCCCATCCAATGGTAATACCTGTTTTTGAAATATCTTCAAAGAAGTCTTTAAATAACAATCCGATTACAACTGCAGGTATCGTCCCAACAATAAGTAATAACATTAGTTTTGAAAATGGATTTTTAATTAAGTATATAAATTCTTTTTTGTAATAAATAAACACTGCAAGCAAAGTCCCGATATGCAGCATCGTATCTAAAAATAATCCAGCTTCATCTAATTGAAACAAATGCCTTCCTAAATAAAGATGTCCTGTACTACTAATCGGCAAAAACTCTGTTAAACCTTGTATTATCCCTAATATAAAAGCTTCTAACCAATTCATGATGGTCCCCTTTCTCGTTTGCTTGTACCAATATATGAAGGTTCAATTTTCGATATGAAAAAAACTATTTTTCTCTATGAATTTACTTTTATTTCATGGATATATATGTAAAAAGGAGTAAGGAGGGTTACTATGTGGCAACATACGAAATTCGGCAATGTATTACTGTGGGCAGGACCTATCCTTGTGTTTATAGGGTTATGTATGACAAATGTTATTTCAGATATTCCTTTTTTTGAAGGAAAGCATAAAACGTTTGGAATTATAATTTTATTTATAGGGCTTTTCAGTTTAATTGCTGCTAATCATTTTAAAAAAGGAGAAAGAAATGAAGAATGAAACACAAAAAAACAATCCTAGTATATGTGCTAGGATTGTTTTTTTTACTTATTTATAAAACACTTTATCAACGTTATATTTCGCTTTGTACTTATTAATGATGTATGTTTCGTAAATTTCTCTTTCAGTTGGATCTTCTACGATACATGCATCGATACGGTATACTTCATCACGATTATTTTTGATTGGTGAAACATTATCTTCAAAATGCTTTTTAATACGTTGTCTAATTTTACGAGCTTTACCTACGAAAAGAAGTTCGTCATTAATATTGTAAAACATAAAAATGCCGCCTTTATCTCTAGGGAACAAGTGGAAATCGATAAAACCGTTAATTGGAGTAATTAATGGCTCGTCTCCTTTAATAACTTGGTTACGTTCAGTAATTGAAACATCAGCTTCAGGAATATTAATTTTAATCAAGTTCATTCACGTCCTCTTTTATTATAAAGATAAATAATAGCATAAGTATGTAAGAAAAGCTATGTTAAGAGAGATATTTCATTTTATAATTCAAATATTATAGGTATATCATGTAAACTTTTTCTCCAAATCATATGATCGTTTGATTCGCCCCAATAATCCTTCAGCATATAACTAGGTTTTCCAAACTTTTTTGTCCATATACTTTGTGCTTTTTTGTATCCGCTATCTAAACAGCATTCGGTTATTCCTCTGCTAAGTAATGTAAGATACATTGTATTTAGTAGTAAACTCCCTATACCTTTTCTTTGATACTCCGGAAGTATAAATACAGTTCCTATTTCATACAAATCCTTAAGTGCACCGTCTGTACAACTATTAATCAATGTACTTGCTGGACCGATTTCAATCGTTCCAATGATTTTATCGTTACTTGTATCTATTGCTAATAAAAAGTAACGACTTTCTCCATTACTATCAAAATCATTTTTCAAATATTGCTTTTTCGTGTTAAGTTCATTTTCTATGTCATCTAATAATTGGGATAACCCTTCATTTTTATATGTATTCGTAATAACTATACGGAAAAACAAGTATAGTTCATCTATATCATCCGAATTCGGCCTTCTAATTTCAACGTTATACATGGCTTACATCTCCAATCTTTGAAAATATATGAGAAAGTGTATTCGTTCAAAAAGATTTTATACAATTGTTAAGACCATACTTTATATACTCTATTCATTATTATTCTACACAGCTCTGCATAGATCCAGCAGTATAGAAAACTCAGTATAAATATTAATGTAATAACTTTTATATCCATAGTCGTATGAATAGTAGGACCAAGTACAGGAAAGCGGAATATATCGAGAATGATCATAATTCCTATAAGTAGACATATCGCTGAGAAGGAAATTACCCAAATCCTCCTCTTGAATTGTAAAAAGGATACTCCTAACGCTATACCTAATAATCCTGTAGTAAAGGGAAAGACAATTAGTTCACTTGGCTCAATAATGAATAATAGGAAAATAGTAAGAATGTAAGAAAGTACTCCCTCACGAATAGAATAACAAATAGCCAGAAAAATCGGTAGCGTCGCGAAAGGACTAATAAATAACCCGATTCCAGGGATTAAGTTCCCCGCAGATTGAAAAATAGCAGCAAATGAACCGAGTAATGCTGTAATGACTAACCTACTTGCAGGCGTCACCTTTCTTTTATGAACAAAATTCGCATCCTGCTCTATCATCCATTGATACCAATAGCTTCTAAAGCGATTCATCAAATTCCCCCCTAAAGAGACCTAATTCACCACTTTCTATTTTTATTCAAATACTTATTGGTTATGTTTTACTTTCTGCTTGTTAGGAATCACTATACAATAGATGTTTATCCATAGAAGGTTTTTTAAGAGGCGCTAAGTCGTGCGTTTGAAAAAGTATGAATTCCATATATTGTTAGACTAAGAGTTTATACCGTATCATGGAACAATTTCAAAAATAGTACCTTTGTTAAAATCCGTTACTTTCATAGATCCATAAACCCCTAAATATAATCTAGTTTGATCTCCGTTTGTTCCCAAGCTCATATAATAAGCTGCTTGAGAACAAAAATCATAATTGGTTTCAATAACATGAAAATCATTACGTTTCCCGTCTAGAGCTGCTCTAGTAAAAGCTAACACTCCCTTTACTGGAGATTGAAATTCTTCTTTCTTAGCAAGATCAGTAAACACGATACTACCAGTTAAACTAGGAATTGTAGTTCCCATATATGGTTGTACTCCTGTAAGTGAGGTTCCTCCAAACTTATCTGCTCTGGAATCTTTATGAAAATAACTAATTAGGGGCTGTATGCGCCTCACTGATGTTTCTATTGTTTCATTATAATAAGCCATTGTTCTCTCATCCAAAGTAGGATTCTCAGAACAGTGCCTTATAAAAGAAGTAGGAAATTCTCCTTCCCATCCTCGCCAACCAAAATTAATAAATCCATCTTGATTGGGAGTGGATCTCATTAAATGCGTTTGAACAAGTTCGGTAACCGGTATGGGTTTATAATGAACAAACGAAAAAATAGACTCTACAATATCCTGCCCGACATTTCCAGCATATTTGATATACTGATTATAAAACCTTTGAAATGAAATACCTGTTATATTCCGAACTCCTTTCGCAATTACGGTAAGTGTTTCTTGTATAGATAAAGGAAACTCATTAAAGCGTGTAACTACTGGAGGGTTATTTATGAATGTATTTTTACTTACATCAATTTCAATTATTTTACCCGCTATTTCTAAATCATCCTGGCTTAAATTAAATGGATCATAACCCGATCCACCATCTCCATTTGTAAAAACAAGTTTTCCACTCTCAGGTGAAAAATTTAAACTATTGACTCCGTTATGATTAAAAAAGGGCCTTCTTATGTTAAGTAATGTCCGTCGTTTTTGAGGTTGACTATGTGATTGTAAAATCCATTCCTCAACCGTATCAATATGATCATATTGAGTATCTCTATTTACCCACTTTAAGTTTAAAGTTTTCGGATCACACGGATTAGGTTTAAAAGGTTCAGAAAGGGCACCCGGACCTTGAGTGCCAGCTACTGAATAATGAAGGTAAAATAAACCGTTTTGATAAAATTGTGGATGAAACGCTAGTCCTAGCAATCCGCGTTCATCATAACCGCTACTAGAGACACCTTCTTCAAACGTGCCTAATTTGATAATTCGCGGGCGAATATCTAAAAAAGTCCTTATAACTCCGTCTCCTATGTAAAAGATTTCTCCTACCTGGGTGGCAATGAATAACCTTTCAATTGAGTCACCTGGTAGTATAGTTGTTTTCAAAACAGTAGGTAAATTGAACTTACTTGCAATGGGTCGTAAACTAACCTTAACTTTTGTCAACTTACTTTACACCCCTTTAATTGCCTTTTATTAAAAGAATATGATTAGAACGGTTCAATTAGTATCTAATTAGGGACTAGGGACTTGGATACTATTTCTGACTGCGCTACTTTTCCTGCTTCTCCATATAACTACGCATCCGTCGCATATATTCAGGTGCGTCCATTGGATTCCCTGCGATCATTTCAATTATACAGAGTCTTTTGGTACTTTCCTTTTCAGCATGGATTATAGCCTGATCAAGCTCTCCATAGGTCCGGACCGTAACGGTAAACGCGTTACCTCCAAAAGCTTCGGCCAGCTTGGTGTAAGACCATCGAGGGATTTGGTTGTACTTTTGATCCTCTGTTTTGACATTTAAATATCTCTCGATTGTATAACCATCGTTGTTCAAAACAAAGATTATGGGCTTGCAGCCGTAATAGAGCATAGAACTGATTTCCTGTGCCGTTAGCTGCAGGGCACCGTCACCTGTAAACACCAATACTCGGCGTTCCGGCGCGGCCATAATAGCACCAAACGCCGAAGGGATTGCGTAACCGATGGACTGCCATCCACCTTGTCCAATATATGTTACATTGCCCGGCAGTCTGACCTCTCCCATTCCATAATAAAACGTTCCGGTCTCGGCGATTACAATATCCCCATCTTTCAGCATGCGCTGAAAACGCGGATAATAGCCGTCCGCCAATAGAGGTCCGTCGACATTAGTTGTTAATTGATCGTAAGGAAATGAATTTTTTTCTGTCAAACCTTTGCCCGTATAACTCAATTTCTGAACGGCAAGTAGCATGTCGGCTGCAAGAACATTCAGATATTCCGCCTCAGCGATTTTAACTATATCTGGTTGAATATTGACAGTTATCAGCGGGTTCAGCTTTGCGGTAAAACTTGCGGTGTTTGTGTCCGCCCATACCATGCCAATCGCAATGATACAATCTGCATTCTCCACCGTACTTTGGACTTCAGTCCTCCCGAAAGAGCCTAGATACATTCCGATATAATTTGGGTGGGCCTCATCGAATCCTCCCTTCCCGTACATCATCGTTACAACAGGCACATTCATTGCATCGGCCAGTTGCCGAGTTGCTGTCTGAAGGCCGAAGTGCATAGTTTTCACATCCACCAAGATAACTGGTCGGTGGGCACGTTCCAAAAGCGGACGGACATGATTCACTGCAGCCTGAAGGGTATTCGGGTTGGATGCTGGACGTGGCGGTACTGGCTCTGCCCAGACTTTAATCGGCTTGGCCACTAAATCATTAGCCACAACCAGGTATACCGGCTTTTTCTTTTCCTTAGCAATGCGAATCGCAGTCTGAATTTCAATCTTGGCATTTTCTGGCGTAAGGACCGCGGTATATGCCGTAATCTGCTCATACACCTTGCGAAAAACGTCAAAATTCCCATCCATTAAGGTGTGATGCATCAGCTTATGCTCTTTTTGGTCCTTCTCAGGAGGCGCACCCACAATGTGTATAATTGGTACATGCTCGCTGTTGGCTCCCGCTATCGCATTGCATGCGCTGAGCTCCCCGACCCCAAATGTCGTAATAAGAGCCGATATTCCTTTGATTCTTGCATAGCCATCTGCAGCGTAGCCCGAGTTTAGTTCATTTCGTCCTTCTATAAAACGGATGCCGTTATAACACTCCAAAGTATCAAGAAGTGTAAAATTATAGTCCCCTGCGACACCAAAAATTTCGGTAATGCCCTCGAGTTTTAGGCAATCGAACAAATACTGGCCAACCGTTTTTTGAGCAGGTCCCCTTTGTAAACCAAAGTTGCCCGTATTAATCATGTTGTCCATCGCTTGCTCACTCCTTATCCATTTCTTTTTAATAGTACTACCCTTTTTGATAATGCCCTTTAATTAAATCGGTTATCCGTTATGCAACAATTAATGGGGAAGATTTTTGTACAACCATATATTACAACTACATTCTTCGTATTTTATATATCATCAATAAAGAGTTCAGAAAACCCATAAATAAAAAAACGAGTGCTGTGAAGAAACGCACTCATTGAAAGGAATTTACCATTCTCGACGATTATCGCGATCACAGTCACGATCATGATTACGTCTGCGACGGCATTCATCACAATCGCAGTCACGGTCACGTCTACAACGACGGTCATCACAATCTCTATGTCTGCGTCTGCAGAACATTAAATCATCCCAAAATCTATCACAATCTCGGTCACGTCTGAAATTACCATTACATCCCATAAATATAATTACCTCCTCTTAACTCTTGGATTCATCATATTCTATGCTAAAAAACAAAAACAGCTTGTTTACTAGTCTATTTTCTGCATTTTAAAGTAATAATATTATTATCTAATCTTTAAATTTCAAATAGAACCTTAAAAATGATAAAAACCCACGAAGAAAATGAATTTTCACCGTGGGTTTTAGTTATTTAAATGGACTTTCGGGACACCTAACTCAAGAAGCATCCGCACCTTCAAACTGACTATTATAAAGCGAAGCATAGAAACCATCAGCTTTTAATAACTCTTCATGATTACCTTGTTCTACAATATCCCCGTCTTTCATGACAAGGATTAAATCTGCATCACGTATTGTTGATAATCTATGAGCGATAATGAAGCTTGTTCTACCTTCCATAAGGTTTTCCATCGCTTTTTGAATCAGTACTTCTGTACGAGTATCAATGGAGCTTGTTGCTTCATCGAGTATTAATATTTTCGGATCCGCTAGAAGGGCGCGTGCAATTGTTAGTAGTTGCTTTTGTCCTTGGGATACGTTGCTTGCTTCTTCGTTTAGTTCCATTTGATATTTATTTGGTAATGTTTTTACGAAGCTGTGAACGTGAGCTGCTTTCGCTGCTTCAATTACTTCTTCGTCTGTAGCATCGAGTCTACCGTAACGTATATTTTCCATGATGGAGCCGTTAAATAGCCAAGTGTCTTGCAGTACCATACCAAACATGTTGCGTAGGTCTTCTCGCGTGAAGTCTTTTATATCGTGACCGTCGATACATATTGCACCGCTATTTATGTCATAGAAACGCATTAACAGTTTTACAATCGTTGTTTTACCAGCTCCGGTTGGTCCGACGATTGCTACTTTTTGTCCAGGTTTAATGTTAGATGAGAAATTATTGATGATGATCTTATCTGGATTGTATCCAAATTGAACATCTTGGAAGGTAACTTCTCCTTGAACTTTTTGCAGCTTCACTGGATTTTCTGCTTCTGGTACTTCCTCTTCTTCTTCTAAAAATTCGAAGACTCTTTCTGCAGCAGCTGCAGTGGATTGAAGTACGTTCGCGATTTGCGCTACTTGAGCGATTGGTTGCGTAAAGCTTCTAACATATTGCACAAAGGCTAAAATGTCTCCAACTGCGATGGTTCTCTTTACCGCAAGCCATCCGCCTAAAATAGATACAGCGACGTAACCGATATTACCGATAAATGTCATAATCGGCATCATCATTCCAGATAAAAATTGAGATTTCCATGCGGAGTGATAAAGGGTATCATTTACCTTTTCGAATTTTTTTACTTCTTCTTCTTCTTTGTTAAAGGCTTTTACGATATTGTGACCACTATAAATTTCTTCGACCTGACCGTTTACGTGTCCTAAATATTCTTGCTGGGATTTGAAGTATTTTTGTGATCGTTTTACGACTGCCATGATGAGAATCATCGATACTGGCAATATTAAAAGCGCCACTAATGTCATTTGCCAGCTGATGGATAACATCATGATAAGTACACCGATGATTGTAATAACGGATGTGATGATTTGCGACATACTTTGGTTTAACGTTTGGCTCACCGTATCTATGTCATTTGTAATTCTCGATAATACTTCGCCGTGCGTTGTTTTATCAAAGTAATTCAGCGGCATACGATTAATTTTTTCGTCGATTTCTTTTCTGAAGTTATAAGATACTTTTTGAGCTACTCCAGAAATAATGTACCCCTGGATAATACCAAACACAGTGCTCAGTATATATAATCCAAGAAGTAAAATAACAATGTTTCCGATATAGGTAAAGTCAATGGCCGCACCGGGTGCTCCTGATACTTTGCTTACGAGTCCTTCGAAAAGTTTTGTTGTCGCATTTCCTAAAATTTTTGGACCAACGATTGTAAAGGCTGCACTACCGATTGCGAAAAGGATAACGACTAAGATTGATAATTTATAGGGCTTCAAGTATTGAAGGAGTTTATTCATCGTTCCTTTGAAGTTTTTTGCCTTCTCAATCTTTCTCATGCCGCCGCCCATAGGACCGCCACCGCCAGGACCAGGACCGCCTTGTTTTCTATTTTCTATTTTTTTATCACTCATGATGACAACTCCTCTCTTGAAAGTTGTGATAAAGCAATTTGCTTATAAACTTCACAGTTTTCCATAAGCTCTTCATGAGTACCAGTTCCAACTATTTTTCCTTCGTCAAGTACAATGATCTTATCGGCATTCATGATTGTGCTGATTCTTTGGGCAATAAGTAAAACAGTACTTCCTGTAATCTCATTGTTTAAAGCTCTGCGCAATGCTGCGTCTGTCTTAAAGTCAAGAGCTGAGAAACTATCATCGAATATGAAGATTTCCGATTTTTTCGTAAGAGCACGTGCAATAGAAAGTCTTTGTTTTTGACCACCGGAAACATTCGTACCACCTTGTGATATTTCTGTACGGAAGCTTTCAGGTTTTTCGTTAATAAACTCCATAGCTTGCGCGATTTCTGCCGCTTTTGCGAGTTCTTCTTCAGTTGCTTCTTTCTTACCGTATTTCAAATTACTCTCGATTGTACCTGAGAATAGAACTCCTTTTTGCGGTACATAACCAATTTTCTCTCTTAATTCCTTCTGAGATACTTCTCTAATATCCGTGCCATCTATTAATATTTGGCCGCTTGTGACATCGTAAAATCGTGGAATTAAGTTGATTAATGTTGATTTACCACTACCTGTACTTCCGATGAAAGCTGTCGTTTCACCAGGTTTTGCAGTAAAGGTGATATTGGAAAGCACATCTTCTTCTGCACCTGGGTATCTAAAGCCAACATTTTTAAATTCAACGTAACCTTTCTTGTCTGAAGCAAATGTTTTCGGCTCTTTTACATCACTAATGGTAATGTCAGTATCTAAAACTTCTGCGATACGTTGTGCGGAAACTGAAGCACGCGGAACCATAATAGATACCATTGAAATCATTAAGAAGGCCATGATGATTTGCATTGTATATTGCATAAATGCCATTAAATCACCAACTTGCATATGTCCCATATCCACTTGGTGTGATCCAACCCAAATAATAAGTACAGTAACGGCATTCATGATAAACATCATCATTGGCATCATAAATGACATTAAACGGCTTACAAATAAATTTGTGTTTGTTAAATCTTGATTTCCTTTTTCAAATTTCTTTTCTTCATGTTTTTGATTATTAAAAGCACGAATAACGAGCATACCTGTTAAAGATTCACGAGTGATTAAGTTAATTTTATCTACTAACTTTTGGATACGCTTAAACCTAGGAATCGCGATGCTAAATAAACCAATGACTAAGCTTAAAATCGCGATTACCGCAACTGCGATAATCCATCCCATTGAAAGATCTGTAGTAAGTACTTTAATAATGCCGCCGATACCTAAAATTGGTGCATAGAATACAATGCGAAGCATCATAACCATAAGTGTTTGAACTTGCTGGATATCATTTGTACTTCTTGTAATTAGAGATGCAGTGGAAAACTTATCAAACTCCGCATTCGAGAAGTTTGTAACTTTCCGGAATACTTTCTTTCTAAGGTCTCTGCCGAGTCCAGCAGCTACTTTTGCAGCAAGTAAACTCACGATAACGGTAGCTGCCATACTTACTAAGGATAAAAGCAGCATTTTCCCGCCGGAAGTAAGAATGAAATTAGATTGAAGCTTATCTATATTGATACCGATCTTTTTATACTCATTCTCAATGAATGAAACGGCTGATTGTGTTACCATGCTGCCTGACATATTCTTAAACTTTTCATCTGCCTTTTCTTTCATTGCATTGATTTGATCTTGAGGAAGTTTCGCAATGATTGCAAAAGGATCTGTATTTGGCGGAAGCTTCGCTGGTGTTTTGTTGTCACCCGTCGCAGCAGGAGGGAAAGCAGATGCGCCTCCTTTTTCAATTCCTTGTGTAATTAACATTGGTTTCCCAAAGATATTGTTAAGTTCGTTAATTATATTTTTATCTTCTGTATGTAGCTTATAAAGCGGCTCTTTATCAAGCTGTGGATAATCTTTTAAGTCATTTTTTAGTTCACTTTGAGAGAGGTTGTTCTTATCTAAAAGCGCATAGTTGTCAGCTACTTGTTTCTTCTCATTTTCATTCATAAAGAGCGTAAGTTTATCCATTTCACTTTTACGAATAACCTCAGGTACTGCATTTTCTACACCTTTTTGTTGAATCCCTACATTGACAATGTTAGACATATAGTCTGGCAGTGATAGATCACATACTGCCTGCACAGTTAAAAGACATACAACTGCAATGATGGAAGTAACAAATGGTTTTAAATGTTTAATGATCTTTAACATTTAATTCATCTCTCCATTTTCCTTATCTAATTTTTTTAGTTTTTACTCCGTTTCTCTCCTTTATTCTTCGTATTCTCAGTAATTCATTCTAGCAGCTCTTTACGCATTTTCGACCACAGATTAATTTTATGACTATATGAAGATATAATGCAACTTTTAGAGAGAATAGACTTACCTTTGATCAAACATGTTTATAAACCAACATAACGTACAGGAAATCGGCTTTTCTCTTGTCGAAATTTACTTAGCATACAGTGGTCATATATTTTCAAGAATAACGGAAGAATATATAGAAAATGCTACATAAATGTGAAGTTTGATCAACTTAGGGGGGACAACCTTGTTCAATCAGATAGTAAAAGCTGTACCCAATTTATTTACGATTGGAAATTTATTGTGCGGTGTTTTTTCAATTACCATGAATATGAGTGACTATTTGGAAGTAGCCTCCATTTTTATTTTCTTTTCAGCTGTTTTAGATCTCCTTGATGGAAGAATTGCGAGAAAATTAAAAGTGAACAGTGAGTTTGGTGTACAATTGGATTCCTTAGCTGATATTGTTAGTTTCGGAGTTGCGCCTGCACTTCTATTTCATTCGATAGCAACACCATCTATTTTAACTTCTTTGGCATTTATCCTTTTCCCAACGATGGGTGCTTTAAGATTAGCTAAATTTAGTGTAAAACCAACCATTGGATATTTTAAGGGATTACCTATTCCAGCTGCTGGATTACCATTGGCCGGTATGGGATTGTTTTCATATAGCAATGCATGGATTACATTAATCCTCGCTCTCTTAATGGTAAGTCCAATTAGGTTTAAAAAACTTTAATTGGGATCCCGTCTATCGCTTTAATTTCATTTGTGGAACGGTTCGCTAACATCCATCAAGTTGAGGGTTTTGATGTTATTCATCATTTTACGAATGCAGCGATGGGACAGACTTTAAAGAGCTTACCTATTGTAATTGCTCATAATAGATTGTGAAATTGAATAGCCTCCAGTTTTTGAGGCTATTGTTAATATTTCTGATATGTATAAAAAGAAATGATATTCTCCTCTATATTGAACGAATCAACCTTTTTTCTCTAATACCTCAAACGATAAAAATGCACTTCGTTGCTATAAAAGGCAAAAATTTTTCGTTTTGTGGGTTATCTATTTTCTTAGCTTGATAGCGATGTGGTGGTACCTGTTTAAAAGAACTCCTACCTCCCCAAATACTTAGTTACTCCCAAATAACATGACAAAAAGATTAGGAAATCACTCCTAATCTTTTTGTTTATTACTATTCCATTGCCCCAGCAACATCATAATCATTTAAATCTAATTCAATCGGTTGCCCTAACGCAAGTTTAGCAAGTTCTGATCCTAAGTATGGACCTGCTGTTAATCCTGAAGCACCTAATCCGTTCGCAATGAGTATGCCTTCAAAATTAGGTAGTGGTCCAATAACAGGTAAGAACCCTGGTGTAAACGGTCTAAAGCCAACTCTTGTTTCAACCATTGTACCATCTTCTAAACCAGGCGCTACTGTTAACGCTTTATGGAATACTTCATGTAAACCACCAGCTGTTACACGGTGATCGAAACCAGTATCATTCTCATGCGTTGCACCAATTACGACATGGCCATTGTCAAATGTTAAAATATATTGATCGTTCGGCGGCATAACAACTGGCATATTTTCTGTTGCTGTATTTTCCATTTGTAAATGAACAATTTGTCCTTTTTGGAACGTAACTAAGAAATTAATTCCTAATGGGTTCAAGATTTCGTTCGCCCATGCGCCTGCAGTTACCATTACCTTTTCCGCTACAATTGTTTCGTCGTTTACTTTAACTCCCGTAATATGATTCCCTTCACGGACTAATACTGCATCACCTTTTATGAAAGTTGCACCATGTTTTTTCGCAGCGCTTATTAATGCGTTGCGTAATAATCTTCCATTTACTCGTGCAGCGCCACTAATATGAACAGAACTATATTCTTCCGATAATGCTGGGAATAATTTTTTCGTTTCTTCAGCTGATAAGCGAGTGATTTCACCAATCTCCGGTGCATCTTCACGGCGTTTATACGCTCTCTCTTCCATTTGATCTAGTTTTTTCTCATCAGTATGTAAACTAATTGCACCTACACGGTTGTAACCTGTATCCGTTTCACCGTCTTCTTCTAATTGCTGAATTAACGAAGAATAGTAACGTGCACCGCCTTTAACGATTTTATACCATGCTTTATTACGACGTTGCGACAGCCAAGGACAGACAATACCTGCTGCTGCGTCAGTTGCTTGACCTAACTCTTGACGATCTACAATAGTAACCTTCGCACCAGCCTTAGCAAGATGATAAGCAGTAGATGCTCCTAAAATTCCAGCTCCAACTACAATATACGATTTCATTTCAAACACCTTTTCTCTTTTGCTAATTATTTAAATATAAGAACATACTTTAGTATACTGAAAGGAATCCTTTTTTCAATGTGTTCAACGTAATTAATTGTTGCATCATTGTGACGTTCCTAATCGTTATTTTTTCTTCTTACGGAATAATTCAATTGTTTTATAGCCTTGTGAAAGGATTTCAATCATTTTCTCAAGACGTTTTTCACGTGTTTTTTCTTGTTTTACAGAAAATAAATTACGTGCCCAATCTTTTTGATATCCAGGAGTTAAACTTTGATAAAATTTAAGTTCAGTGGGATGATTAGCCAATAATGCTTCCACATCTTGAATTCGATCAGCATAATCAGCAACACATTGACTTGCAGCAGGCGTTTTCTTTGCTTTTTTCTTTTCACGTTTTAAACCAACAACAGTGAAAACGTCATCCATACTTACCATTCGCGCAAATTTAATATCACTATTTCCTACATATCCATCTTCTCCAACATTTAACGCTGGAAACATTTCATCACGATGAATAAAAGTACTGTAACGAGCATTACCTTTTTTCGGATAAGCAAAAAAGACATAACCTTTCTCAAGTAACAACTCTTCATTTTTAATAATGAAATTTGTATGCTCTACCATCTCATCAAGCGTTTCTACAAAAATAAAAACAGCATCATGCTCTTTAGAAAATGTAGTTGGTTTATCTCCAAACACTTCATAATCGTTCGGTTCGTTAATAACCACCATATTCGTATACTTATTAAGTTTCAATTTATCGATAACTGACATAATAATCTTCCTCTACATTCAATATTCATTTTATATATTTTTTATACTGTTCTAGTGTATTATATCTATTAAGAAAATCAAACTTTAAATTGAGAACGGAATCTACTTGGCTCGAAATAACAAAATAGCCGATTCCAAATAGGAGTCGGCTATTCACTTTTTCATAGTTCAATATTAAAAAGTGAATGTAATAGTTCTCTATATTGATTCCCTGTAATTTCACGCTTACTTTTTTCTCCGTAAATAATTTCAGTTAAACTAGCATTCGTTAAGGAAACATGACCAGAATCCGTCAACTTTACTGCAATCGGCCCTTTATTGAAAATAGACTTCTCATCTTCTATCACCTTTTTTTGAACCTCATTTACAATTGACTCATCAATAACATGATTATAAAAAGCATGACAGACTTTCCACTCTTCATCAACATCCATTCTTTCTAAAACATAGTTTCCTTTGCTTGTATCTTTCCGTCTCACACGGTACATGCCGTTTTTAGAAGAAACCGGTTGCCCAGAAAACGGAACTGGAACAAGAGGTACCAACGAAGCAATCCCTACATCAATTAAATATGTTTCATTATCAAAATTTATAATAATAGTAATATGTCCGTCCTCAAGTGCCCATGCATTAATATCATTTTTATAAACTGTTCCTAATGCTAGCTGAGCATTAAAACCACAGTCTTTTAAAAAATAGTAGAAAAGAGTATTTGATTCATAACAAAGCCCGCCACGCGAACTTGTTAATATTTTCTTCTGTAAGTTCTCTTTTGAAATTTCATTTGTATTACCTGCTATAACATCTAAATTTTCAAACGGTATTGTATGCGCAAATGCAAAAAGCATTGTACTTAATTCTTCAAATTTCACTTCAGTATGTTTTTCAAAGTTCAATCTTTTAAAAAGCTGATCTTGTAAACTTGTCATATTCAGCACCCCTTAAAAATTATAAGTTAAACTAATATATGCTGACCATGCATATTTACAGTTACTGTACCGGTACAAACTCCGAAAACATATTTGTATCAGAATACAAATAAGAGGCACCATAACGGATGCCTCTTTCGAAATACACTTTATATCATTTACTTCAATGAGCTTAACTTTTCAATTGCTTGTTGTTCAGTTGCTAAATAAAAAATATCATTACCTTTATTACATTCAAAAATAAAGTCTTTTAAGCTTTTACTAGTGTACATAGAGAAATCTCCAACGATAGCAATCTTTACTCTGTAATTTATAAACTTTTGAAGAATATCACCCGCAAGACGTGTTTTTAAGTCAAAGAAACTTTCACTTATTAAAGATTTGTGGATAATAATACGCTTTGAATCTACTTCATATTGAACTGTTGCCAAAAGATCTAATGCAGATTGAACATCAGATATTACTAACGTATCGTTTCTTACGACAGCAATATTTATTCCGCCGGTTACTATTTTCTCTAATTCCATAGTCTCACTCCTCTATAATTTACACATCATGTAGTAAACATGCTTTGCAGCTCTTCATATTGATCATGGCTCAAAATTCCCTCTATACCATTTAGCCCTTACTTGAGTGATACGTATTACATCATGAAAATGGATTCTTTTATCTTAACTACAAATATAAATATAGTTTTATACTTCTCATACGGTCAATGAAATTAAGGATAATCTATCTTTTAAATATTTTTGAAAATTCATCTCTCCAAATTGTTTTTACTTGTTATAAAAATATTGTGGAGTGACATAACTTAACAAACTATCCAAGGTATTAATCTCGGCATATGGTTTTATTTCGGTAGTATTCGTGATCATATGAGGGTTAAACCATATACCCTTTATATTTATATTTTGACAACCAGCAATATCCTTTTCTAAGTCATCTCCAACAAATAGTACATCTTCTGGTTGTACATTTAGCTTCTTTAATGCTAATTCAAATATGCGTTTGTCAGGTTTACTAAATCCCGTTTCTTCAGAAATAATGATTGTATCAAAATGACGATTCAAATTCGTGTTAATTATTTTAGCTTTTTGTCTCTGAGTTGATCCATTTGTTATAATTCCAACTTTAACATGCAACTTTATAGTATTTATAATATTAATAGTACTTTGGTTTATAGAAAAACATTTAGGAAAATTATTATTCCAAAAATCTTGAATACTATTGCGTGGTAATCTATATTTCGATGGGAATTCATTAAAAAATGATTCCAAAACCATTACTTTATCACTGTGACCATAGCTTTTTTTATCATATTCTTTGAATTTCTGTAACATAATGTTTTTTACTGCATGTTGCTTAACATCCTCATAAAACTTCTCTAAAATAATGGAGAACAATTTATCTACTGCCATATCCCTATCAAGTAACGTATCATCTAAATCAAATAGCATTGCTTTATAACCCCTCAAATCATTTCACAACCTTTCTCACATTATATAAATACCCCCACTTTAAACTTTTGGTTTAGCCGGAGAATTGTTATGTAGGTGATTAACGATTAAACAGAAACTAGATAAAAAAACTCCAAAGTTTGTGGTACGCGCTCTACGCTCTACTATTTCGGTGGCTTTTTTATTGAAATTCATTTTCTATTTCCCCTTCTGGTAAAGAAGCGAAAATATATTTTCATACAATTTAAGAAATTACATGTATTTCACATTATTATACATTAGTTTTTTGTAAATATTAATCGCTCATCTTTTTATACGATGAGTATTTTTTTAAGCATACAATTATTTATCCGTAAAAAAGTTATGTGGCTATTAATACTTATTAGTTGATAACACACAATCTTGAACGTAGAGCTAACAAGATATACGTCCTATTCATCTCCACATAAACTCCAGATAGTAAGGCTATAATGACTACCAGAGGTGATATTATGAAAAACTATCATATTCTCGTGGTAGAAGACGATCAAGAAATTCAGGAATTAATTAAACAATTTTTAATGACACAACAGTATACAGTTGTAGTTGCATCAGATGGATTAGAGGGTATGACACAATTTAATAAGCAATCCTTTGATTTAATTCTTCTAGATGTAATGATGCCCAATCTTAATGGATTTGAAGTATCCAAGATGATTCGAAGTCAGTCAAACGTACCAATTATTATGCTAACTGCATTGGAAGAAGAGGAAGATCAAATGAAAGGTTTCGATCTTGGAATCGATGATTATATAACAAAACCCTTTTCGTTTCATGTTTTGATTAGACGAGTCGAAGCTGTACTTAGAAGAAGTTATGATAAAAATGTAAATAATCATTTGGTATTTAAAGAAGTACGTATCGATGTTGATGCATATAGAGTATATGTAAATGACGTTGAAATTTTATTAACGACAAAAGAGTTTGAAATTCTACAACTACTATTTCAAAATGAGAGAAAAGTACTCACAAGAGAAAATATCGTAGAAAAAGTTTGGGGGTACGATTATTTTGGAGAAACACGAATAATTGATACACATATTAAAAACCTACGTAAAAAGTTAGCTATCCCTTATATTAAAACAATAAAGGGTATTGGTTATAAAATTGATGAATAGTATTGTGAAAATCATGAAGATGAAGCAAATTACTTATAAACTCTTTATGACTACCTCTCTCATTTTGTTATCCTTTGCAGTATTGATTTATTTAACTTTATACTTCTTTCTCCCTACGTTTTATGAGCAATACAAAACAGATCAACTTCAAACAGGGATAAAAGAAATCATTGATAAATCTAAAGATCTTACGTTTCAAGATGCGATACCACTTTTTGATGAATATGCAAAAAAAAATAATGCGATGCTTTATCTTCAAAATAATGAGGGAATAATTAAATACTCTCCTTCATTTTCTTTTACTCAAAATGGTTCGCAAACAACAGTAGTTACTAGAGCCACACGGTTCGAGAATGCAGGTACCCTTAGCAATTCATATAACGTTACGAAACCAATTCAATTCCAAGATGGTAGTTTAACGCTTATAGTCTTTGCTACATTTCAACCAATTGATGAAGCTTCACAGGTTTTAGTACGCTTTCTCCCCTATATTAGTATCATTGTACTCATAATTGGTGTAGGGAGTGCTTATTTCTATTCCAGGTTTATTACAAAACCACTTATTTATATTAATGAGGGTGCACAAAAGATGGCAAATTTAGATTTCTCCGAAAAAATTGAGGTTCGCTCTACAGATGAGTTAGGAGAATTATCTAATAGTTTGAATGACATGTCTATTAACTTACAACAAGCTATGTTTGATTTAAAAAAAGCAAATCAACAATTAAAAAATGATATTGAAAAAGAACGAGAAATAGAAACAAAACGCAGAGAGTTTTTTGCGATTGTAGCACATGAATTAAAGACCCCTCTAACTGTAATGAAAGGATACTTAGAAGGGATGATATACAATATTGGCCCTTATCAAAATCGTGATCAATATTTAAAGAAAAATCATCAAATTATTGAAAGTATGGAACAATTAGTCCGTGAAATTTTAAGCATGTCGAAATTAGAACAACACACCTTTAAACTAAAAGTAGAAGAAGTTAATCTTTCGAAGTTAATAGATACAATCACAAAAGATCTCGAATTTTTTGCTTCTCAAAAAAGCATCCAAATAATAAAAGAAATTGATTCTGATCTTTCTGTTTATACAGATCGTGTTCTTTTTGAAAAAGCATGTAAAAATATTATCCATAATGCGGTTATGTATTCACCACATAATGAAAAAGTCTATATAAAGTTAAGTGAGGATTCTAAACAAGGTCAAATCAAAATGCAAATTATGAATACAGGTGTCAATATTAAAGAAGAGGATATACAACAAATTTTCAAACCATTTTATCGAATTGAAAAATCAAGGAATCGAAATACTGGAGGAAGTGGTTTGGGGCTATATATTGTTAAACAAATTCTTGAAACGCTAGATATAAAATATTCTATAAAAAATATGGAACATAGTGTACAATTTTGCATGAACATTCCATTATCTAAACAAAAAACAAACAAACTCCCCTCTTAGTAGGACGAGTTTGTTTGTTTTTTGTAGTTTTAGTATTGATATTTTTCGAGTTACTTTTTAAGCAATATTGGGATTAGCTTTTTTACCAATCCACATACCTAAGCCCACCATGCCAAGCCAACAGCAAATTGCTAACATAAACATCAATCGTTGTACGGATAACCCTTCAATCTGCATTTGACCCTTCCCAACAATTGTTTGGAAAAGTTGCGACCATTCGACATCGTAAAACACCCCTACTCCCACAATCACAATCAATATAAAAAATTGTAAAAATATATTCCCCATATTTCTCCATGTTGTGTAAATGAGTAAAGAAAGCTCTCTATGTGTAGCATTCACCATATATACTTTCATATTATTTTGAGAAGAAATACTATTAATGGCATAGCTTCCAAATGTAACGCTAAGGACTATAAATATTGGAGAATAAAACCCGAATATCATGATTAAAGTACTTACTAAAAACAAATGGATTGGATTAACTTTCTTAGCAGCTTTGATATCTAAAAATATGGACATCAAAATCCCTAATAGGTATGGTCCAACTACAATGAAAATACAGGTTAACATGTTATAGAAAGTAAAACTATAAAAAATACCCATCAAAAATAAATATCCATTTCCTAATCCAAGTAAAAATGATTCTGCCTTTAAGCGGATTGGTAAAGAAGATGAAAGTTTATGAAAGAACTTTCCTTTCAACAAACTCAAAAACATGAAACAAATAAGCGCTATAGAAAGTAGAAAAAAATAAAAAATATATTGTTCATTATTTATGTTACGACTTGTTCGAATCAAAAGAATAAGCATTGAGACAAAAAGAAACTTTCCTACAACCGATACGATGGAGATAGGTAAAAGCCCTTTGGCTAACTCTGTTCTCGGCATTTTTTTTATAGCAAAAAGGATACTGATTAAACAAATCCCATATATGCATGTTATCAGCGGCGGCGATAAAAAACTAATCGCTAACAAAACGATTATTAGTAAAAGAAAAACGATACCAATAATAATCGCTTGTTGATTTTTATTATAAACCTTTCCCCCGCCTTCCACATGTAGAAACAATAAAGTACTCGTCATGGTAGAAATTGTACTAACTGCAAAACCAGAAACTAACGCACTTATTTCTAGCCATCTTGAACTCCATCCAAAGAAAGTAACACTAAGTAATGATACTATCAGAATAGAAACAGTCCAATATAAGGAGCGGTGAATCCCAGCCTTATTCACAATAGGTATCCAGATAAACACACCCGTCATATAAGTTGTATAAAACAGGATTGATGGCCAGTATCCCTCAAAGCCTTTCGAAATCTGTAATCCATAAACAATGTAAATAAGCATGGGTGTAAAGATAGTCGTTATTAGTAGACTAAATGTAGTTATACTTTGCACCACAAGTCTTTTTTGCTTTGTCGTATGTATCGTATAACACCTCACTTAAAATGAAATCAGTAGTTGTTATTACTTATTCTGTCCGGAACGAGGTTGTTATATATGCGCAATCCAATTGAAATTCCCATTACGAGGTAAACTCAATCTAAATCCACATTAAATTAAGTGGCGTGCAAAAAAGATGGATTTTGTGATTCTTATAAATAAAATTAATGGATATATTCAAAACCTTAATCATAAATGGAACAAATGTGTTACTTAGATTGTCTATTACGTATAAAAAAGGTGCTTTTGGTAGTTCTCTCATTTTGTAATGCAAGAAACACAAGATGAGTGCTATCCTGTGCATTTGTTAATTGTATAGGTATGTAAAATACCTATACAAAATCCATATATTCTTGAAAGAGGTTGAAAATGTATGATAGTTTCAAAGAAGTTTTTTCACATTTCGCATTATAAAAAGATGTTACCTGTAGTATTACTTTCATGTGTAACGCTTATAGGCTGTTCCAATAGTAATATTCAATCCGCACCACCGAAACAAACCAAACAAGAAAATACAAGTAATCATTCTTTTGTAAAGCTGGAAAAAGAATATGATGCTAAACTTGGTATTTATGCATTAGACACAGGTACGAATCAAACCGTTACTTATCGTTCAGATGAACGGTTTGCATACGCATCTACCCACAAAGCCCTTGCTGTTGGAGCACTGTTACAAAAGAAATCAATAGAAAATTTAGATCAAAGAATTAAGTATACTAGCAAAGATCTTGTGAATTACAATCCAATTACTGAAAAATATGTAGATACAGGTATGACTCTGAAAGAGCTTGCGGATGCTTCCCTTCGATATAGCGATAATACTGCACAAAATCTTATTCTTAAGCAATTAGGTGGGCCAAGTGAATTCAAAAAATCACTGAGAGAAATAGGAGATACTGTCACAAATCCTGAACGTTTTGAACCAGAATTAAACGAAGTGCAGCCAGGAGACACTCGTGATACTAGTACCCCAAAGGCATTAGCTACTAGTCTTCAAGCATACGCGCTAGGCGATATACTTTCAGTTGAGAAACGGAACTTTTTAATAGATTTGATGAAAAGAAATACTACGGGGGACAACTTAATTCGTGCTGGAGTTCCAGGAGAATGGGAAGTAGCCGATAAGACCGGCTCTGGGTCTTATGGAACAAGGAATGATATTGCAATCATTTGGCCACCAAATAAAAAGCCAATTATTCTTGCGATACTTTCTAATCATGCGAAAGAAGATGCGAAATACGATGATAAACTTATTGCAAATGCAACTAAAATAGTGTTAGACGCTTTAAAAGTAACAAATAAATCATAGTAATGAATTTAAGCTGCTCCTACTTTACGGCACATTTAGTTTTAAAGACTAGTACTTATCTAAACGCTAAGAAGTGTAAGCGTATTTTCAGACAACGAAGGAGGTAAAAGCCTCCTTCTGCTCCTAATCGAACTCTCATCCCATTCCGCCACCACATCGTAGTGGTCTTTCGCGTTCGAATCTCCTATTTAGAGTTAATATTTTACGTTTCCTTTCATCTTCAACCATTCTAATGCTCAATCATATTACGCATATTTTTAGATTTTCCATTTGTAGCTATATTAATCGAGACATTTAAATCTAATTCTTTATTTTGAAGGGGTATCCCCCCCTCTTTTTTATATTGTTTCCACAATTTAGAATTCTGCCGATATAAGGAATGTGATAACTGATACGTGTCAATCCCTCTTTCGATTCCTTTTCGGTACGTTTTTTTAATTTCTTTTTCAACTTGGTCCTCTGCAATTTTTTTAATATCATTTACAGGCATAGAATTTATTAATTGAAAAATATCAGCATCGAAATGGATGTTCATAAGCATACGTAACTTTCCATTTTTAATAAAATGCTTTGTATCTATCTTTGGATTTTTTAATACTATATGTCCAATGATTTTCTTGTTAAATTTTAATAGTAATGGAGCTCGTTTGGTATTTTCATCCGTCCATCGAACCCCAGCAATATCATGGCTGTTTAAATGATTTATATAGGATTTATCGTTTATAAAACCATAACCACTAAATTTTAACATTGGAAATGATGTATGTCCTTTTTTCCAATATGTTTTAGTCGTAGCTAAGAATGGAATGCGAGTTGTCATCCCAGGTTCATAATAATTTCTTTGGAATTTATATAAAGGTAAAGGATCTATTATTGTATATTGCTTGGTTATCTCTTTTGGTAAATTAATGATTGTATATAATTGAGAAATATTTAATATATTATTGTTCGCTAATATATTTTCTAAAGGCTCCTTAGTTCCAAATATCCACATAGTATCTCGAAATTGAAAAAACCGAGAAAAAAAATCATTAAATTGATTTAAGTCACCATGTTTTAGAAATCTCTCTGTTACAACAATTGTTTTGAGATGCTCCCATGAGATTTCTTGTTGAGCACCCTTATAAAAATCAAATGCTGCCTCATCTAAAATGGGGCCTTTTCCCTTTCCGATATAGGCCTGGCTGTAATTACGGGTAGTGCTCCCTTCTTGTTTAGCTATGTTAGAAAAATTAATAAATTGCGGACGGATGATATAGTTATTATCTTTAAAATCGATACCTAGACTATTTATATACAAAACGTGATGCAACTCTCTTTGATCCCAACACCCTGTTAGAAACGTACACATCATAAAAAGAAATATAACTATTCTTTTATTTTTCTTCATCGGTACTCTCTCTTTTCCTTGTATTATCTTGCGTATGCAATTCTTTAGGTCTTTTTTTCATATACGTGAAAGGAAGTCTAAATGTGGCTGCTAGCATACTTTTAAACACAGGGGGTGAATATGGTGTAAAGAATGGAACTCCAAAAGAGCGTAAATTTACTACATGTATCACCATCACAAGGACACAAAAGATAAATCCTACTATGCCTAATAAAGAAGATACTAAGAATACTACATACCGCAATATACTTATTATTCCTGTTACTGACTGATTAGTTAAAGCAAATGTCGAAACAACCGAGATTGCTATTATAATGACCATAGATGCTGAAACAATTCCTGCACTAATAGCAGCTTGTCCAATAATTAATCCCCCTACAACAGATAATGTTTGACCGAATACGGCAGGAACACGCAATCCTGCTTGTCTCAAAATTTCAAATAAGGTCATCATAATTATCCCCTCTAAAGGAGCTGGAAAAGGAATCCCTTCTCTTGATAAGCTTAATGTAGCTAGCAACGTATAGGGAATCTGATCTGGATGATATGTAATTAGTGCTATCCAAATTCCTGGAAGAAATATAGAAATTGCTATCCCCAAAAGACTTACAAGTCGTACAAAGCTACCGAATATGTAGAAAAGATCTTGATCTTCAGATGTATTCACAAAAAAAGGAAATGTAACTGGTGCAATTGTCGCTGTTGGTGACCCTTCAACCAGTAAAATAAAACGCCCATATAGCAAACAATTCACAGTATAATCAGGGCGCCCTGTATATTCGACTAAAGGAAATACACTAAATTGATTGTTTGTGATTAACTCTTCAATTTGTGCACTTGAAACAACCCCGTCTATTTTAATTTGTCTTAATTTTAATCGAACTTGATTAATGATATCTTGGGATGCGACATCTTTTAAATACAGGAGTGCTATTTTAGTTTGTGTTCTTTCTCCAATAATAAATTCTTCATAACTAAGAGAACTCGTTTTTAGTCTTTTTCTAATTAATCCTATATTTGTGTTTAACTCTTCAACAAATCCATCACGTCCACCACGAATGGTCATCTCTGTATTTGTTTGTTCAACCGATCTGGTAGGTATTTGGGCAATATCAACTATATATCCATGTTTAGATTCTTCAAAAATAATAAGGAGGTTACCTTCAAATATAATCTGAGAGATAGTTTCATTCGAATTTACCATATCTAATTTCTTTACTGATAACTGGGGAATTAATGTTGAGAGGTTAAACTCTTCTATTGAATTACTTAAAAGCTCTTTGCAAACATGGGATGATGTGGCTTGTTTTAATTTTGTATTGTCAATTAAGTTTTGACAATACATAAACAATACTGAATTCCTTTTTTCTTTCTCATCCAATTCACGCTTTATTACTTTTACATCGTTGCATCCTTCAAACCACTCTAGTATTATCTTCTCATTTATTTCTACTTGTTTGTTCATCTACGTTGTCTCCTTCAAACTCAGCAACCTTATATAAAATACATCCCCATACTCTTTTAAGAGCTTTTCTTAAATTTAGCAACCCATACAAACACTATTAGTAAGATAGAAAACAAAAATAGCCCTAAAGCTGAAACTGGTAAAATAATTTGAGATACAAACCAATAGAAACTAGAGTCACTGATGGGTAGTATACTTATTAATAAAATACATGAAAGTATTGCAAACATAATCCCATTTCTCGTTTTTCGATTTGTAATTGATAACAAATCTGGTATAAGAAAAACAACAAGTGATAGACGAATAAAGATCCCTACAAGCCACTGATACACGGAGAGAAAGTCTAAATTTTCAATGTACCTTCCTATTGACACAAGTCTCCATTCTTCAAATGCTGGATATCGTTGGTTTGCTGCTACGAAAGGTCCAAATTCTATAATAGCTGCCATAACTGGGCCTATTGTGATACCGATAATAACCATTCCCAAAGCGATCAGTTGATATAATTTGACTTTTGAACAAATGTGATGCTGTAAGAAAAGAATAAAAATCAACTCTAAAAATCCTGCTGCAGGATAAACCATTCCCTTAAATACTGGCTTCATTCCATTTTCTATCATTGGCTGAAGTAAAGAATAATCTTTATGCGGAACATTTGCAAACATTACAAAAAAACCAAGTAGGAATACAATAGGTAACAAAACACCTGTTGTAAGTGCAATAGATTGAATTCCTCTTGTAGCATTATAGAGACAAATCATTGAAAAAAGTATTCCTAATACAAAATGAGGTGTTTCTGGTAAATAAAAGGAGAAAAAGGTTAATGTTTCTTTTAGTGCAACGACACCAATTGTTATTAAATAAATCACAACTATGAATATGATTGGATATACACTGAGTTTCCCAAAATTATTTTTTAACCACGAAAACAAGTGTTCATTTTTTATGTTTCTATATATGATGAATATTAATGAAATCCAAATCAAGTATATAATGCTTACTAATATGATAGAGATCCACGAATCTCTACCTGAGGTATCTAATAACATAGGAATCATAATGACATGATTAATTATCCCAATACTACCAATGAGTATCATAGAAACTTGAAATAAAGTAATTGTTTGCTTAGTCATACATACCACCATATTTTGTAATGAATAAATATTACATAGTATAACTGATACATTGCATCTTTATTCCAAATGGTTAGTGCTTAGAGCCATGGACAATTAAACGCTCTTATTTATAAAATCTATCACATGAGATGTAAGCTAGTTCATTTTTTCAAATAAATAATTAAACGGGACAGTATTTAGATCATACACCTAAATACTGTCCCGTTTTTTATATGCAATTCTTCAATGATATAGTAAACCGATCATAACAAAAAGAACCTGTAGAATATACTACAAGTTCTTTTCTAAAAATTGTTAAAAAGGGAATAACAAACTATCTTAACATTCAATACAGGGAGACCATTTTAATTATGGCTTGGTTATATTGTATATCAAATATAAATATTTGAAGAAACTGATTTCGAAAATTATGTGAATTAAAAAACTAGGGTGATATTAAATTTCGTTTACTACCAACTTCTTCTTACATAAATAGACTGCACGGTCTGATTTTTTAGCAACTTCCTGTGAGTGCGTCACAACAATAATACATTTATTTTCTTTATGTGCAAGTTCTTGAAACAGTTCTATTATATCCATTGCCGTTTCTTCGTCGAGGTTTCCTGTCGGCTCATCCGCAATCAGTAAATCAACATTACAAGATAACGCTCGAGCGATTGCTACACGCTGCTGTTGCCCGCCACTTAGTTGCAGAACATTTCGTTTCGCTTCTACTTCTGTAAGTCCTACTTTCTCTAATAATTCTAACGCCCTTGCCGTTTTATTTTGCACTTTAACACCTGTAATTTCCATTGCTGTTAAGACATTTTGAAGAGCAGTCATATAGGTAATCAAATTATAAGATTGGAAAATTACCGATACATTTTGATTACGGTACCGATCCAAACCAATTTTCCGAATATCCTTTCCATTAAATAGTACATAACCATTTTTAGGTATATCTAGCCCACAACCTAAGCTAAGCGTAGTGGTTTTACCAGATCCGGATGGTCCTAGAATCGTGTAGAAATGTCCTTTTTGAAAAGAAAAGTTAACATTTTCTAGTATCGCTACTTTTTTTCCGTTACTTTCATAATAATAATCTAAGTTTTTAAATTGTAAAATCGTCTCCATATCGAGCCTCCTTATTCATCTTTTAAAAGAATTTGTTTTGGATTCAGGCGTAGAATAGATAATGCTGGAAGAAGCGTTGCTAATATAGCAATAGCTAGTCCAATCCCCCCCATTTTCCCTACATCTTCTCCAGTTACACTTACATTAATTTTATCAATTGGATCCTCTTTTTGATTTTGTACAGTTCCACCAGGTCCAGCTACCATTACAGTTCCATTTTGTGGTGTGTTTGTTTCTTCTCCTGCTGTAGCAATTTCACTCGAAAGTAAATTATTCCCTATGAATTGAGAAATTTTCGCTCCTGTTGTTATGGATAATCCAAATGCTAAAATAGCGATACATACTACTTCTACTACGAACTGCGCCATCAGTTTCCACTTTTTCTCTCCAATGGACAATAGAATCCCCATTTCCTTACGACGTGCTTTAATCGATAACATAATGATTAACCCTAAAATAATCGCACCTGCAATTGATACAATATAAATAATCATTTGAGAAGTAGATGAGATATTTTCGATAGGCCCAATCATTTGTTTGTACAACGAATCATGTGCATCTAATTTATAATAATTAAAATCAATATCAGATTTTTTTGCTTCTTCTTTAAATGCTTCAATGTTTTGTGGATCTTTCAAGAAATACACGACTTGAATGCTACTTATACCTTGATCTATTTCTAATTTTTTCATAGTTGAATGCGGCATATATAGTTTATTAGCTGGATCCATTATAGGAGGAGCTTGTTGCCCCATTGCTTGCTCATTCGTTTCATAAATACCGATAATTTCAACCTCCAGGGTTTCCTTCTTATCCCCTGATTGCACTTTAACTTTGTCTCCTACTTTCAAGTTGTTTAATTCCGCTAATCGTTTTTCCATTAAAGCTACATTCTGATCTTTCATCTGTTCTGTAATTGGTTTCCCATCAATGATTTTACTTTTTCCATTCTTAAAGCTTTCTTGTAATGCAGTTTTGCGAACTCCCTCAATCATAAAAGAAGAATTCATATCTATTTCTGTACCGGAGCCTGAACCGCCTCGTACAGCCGCCATTCCCGCCTTACCTTTTCCTTCTTCTTCTCCTTCTGAAGCCCCTACTAGTTTAAGTCCGTCAGAAATTCCGAGAGTGCTAGTTATGTAATTATAGTCTTTTACATACTTTGACTTCGCTAATTGATCTGCTTCTTTTGTATTAAGCTTCGGTGGATTAGGCATCTCTCCAGTTTCCCTAGCTTGTTGACCTAATTTGTCAAAATCAAGACTTAAAGTAACATCTGCACCGAGTTTTTTTCTTGCTGCATCAGCAGCTTTTTTTGATGCATTTTGGATTGTGAATCCTGCCAACACTAAATTTGTAACAATTAGGAAAACTGCCATCAAAATTAATGATGTTCCTACTCTTTTTTTCATACTGAGAATTGCTCGTTTCATAAAGTTCATTTTTTCTTACCTCCTTGATAACTTGTATTTTATATAGGTTATCTAGAGTCTATATGGAGCTAATCGGTAGTTTATCTAGAGATATAAGGAGTTTATGTGTAGTTATTCATTGACCTGGTCAAGAAAGACCGGAACACATATTCAAAAACGTAATCGTTTTTGAATATTGGCAAGGAAGTTATGGCTTTAGATAGCATTGAATGAGAGCATACAAATCCATGCTTATTACGTAATTTCTATACAACAAATAAAAACCACCCTATTTGGATGGTTATATGTGTGCTTGTTAAATATGAAAATTCATTAAAGAATATGGAGGTTTATTGAAGTTGGTCGGATTCTCTAATAATAATATTGTTTTAAAAAGCCTAACTTATAATTTTATAAGTTAGGCTTTTATGCTATCTATAAGAAAAAGTTATAGAGACTCATAATATTTTATAATTTAACCTTTTGTATTTAAACAAGTAAAATAAAAGTAACAAGTGCATACATTAAGGAGGTTTTTTGATAGTGACAGAAACTATAACATTTAGGATTGCAACGGCAGATGATTTAGATGAAATTGTAAAAATGCTTGCTGATGATGTTTTAGGAAATAAAAGAGAGCGCTATGAAACACCACTCCCTGATAGTTATATAAGAGCATTTCATGCTATTGATTGTGATCCAAATAACGAGTTGATTGTAGCGTGTGATGGGATGGAGATTGTCGGTATTCAACAAATTACATTTACGCCTTACATTGTACGTCAAGGGGGGTGGAGAGCTACAATTGAGGGTGTACGGACAGCCTCATCAAAACGTGGTAAAGGTATAGGAAGTAAACTTATTAAATGGGCTATTCAACGTGCTAAATTACGGGGATTTCATTTAGTACAGTTAACAACAGATAAAGAACGACAAGAAGCTTTACACTTTTATAAGAAATTAGGTTTTAAAGATTCTCATGAAGGATTAAAACTCTTTCTCTAATGAATATAGCTATTCATATACCAAAAAGACGTATATTGTAAGGTTAATTAACTATAGGCTTCGAAAATTATGGTAACTATCACTGTATTAAATATACAAATTGACACATTGTCTTTCATATAAATTACGTCACTTCAAAAGGTGTACCTTTTGATACGAAAATAAGCAAGTTAATGTTCTCTTTTATGAATGAGAATATTAACTTGCTTTTTAGGTTTTTGTAAAAGATATTTATAGTTTTATTTTATTGATAGCTTTATAATATAATATACAAATTCCCCACCTGTTTTATAATTCAAGCATCTACTATTAGGAAAAGAGAATATTTTACAATTAATTTACAGCATAAATTTTGTCCATCTTTTAGACGATATGTATTTTGGAGGAGGTTAATTTGATTTTTTCAAAACTCATTGATCGATACGCCTTGTATGATTTGCACAAAAAAAGAAGTGTAAAGTTTCAGTATACTTCTCTTTCTAACACCTCACTATATATAAAGGACATAGAATTTTTTTATAAAGTAAAACCATCTCATATTCATTTTAACATTAAGCATTTAAAACAAGAAAAGGAATACATGGTTGGACAATTCAAATATAAAAGCTCGGTTCAATCTGGTGATTCACGCAACGATTCTGTCACTGGGGAATTATTTTTACATAAAAATGAAGATGCACCTCATGTCATCTTTGTTCATGGTTGGAGAATGGATTCTAACGAACGTGTAAAAAAAATATTCCACGACCATATGACCAACTTGAAGTGGAATATGTATTATTTCACTTTACCATATCATTTTGACAGAAAACCGAACCAATCCCTATATAGTGGAGAGTACATGGTAAGTGCCAATGTTGAACGAACTGTAGAAGCAACTAAACAAGCGGTAGCTGATTTACGAACTTTGATCAAATGGATTAAAGCAAATAAAAATGGTCCCTTGATTTTAATAGGAATCAGTTTAGGTGGAGTTATTACTAACTTAACATCTCTTGTTGAACCAGAAATTGATGTGTTAGCATCCATTTTCTACGCGAATCGACTCTCTTATTCAATTTGGAAGACAAATCCAGGTAAATTTATTAGAGAAGACTTGGAACATCATGGTGTTACGTATGATGATTTAATAGCTTATTGGAAAATCACTGAACCGAGTCAAGCATTACCAAAAGTAAAAAAAGAAAATATTTTATTAATTTCAGGCAAGCATGATCTTTATGTACATTCTGAGGATACGGACTATTTGTGGGAATCCTGGGAAAGACCTACGCGATATATTTATACATGTGGGCATGCCGGGATTGTCCTTAAACGTAAAAAAATTGCAACTGATACTATCAATTTTATTCAGAATCGATTGAACTCCCAAAACTTCCCCAAAGACATACCTTAAAGTGAGGGATTACTAAGCATAGAATCTTATACTTGTAATCTTTCATTTTATACCAAGTTCATTTCATATGGAAAAGGGTTACTCATCATTTTCACCAGGGGCTTATTTTTATGAAAAGAAATTATTGTTGTTTACCCTTTATATGCAATATTACATATAAAAATCTTTAATTGTTCTGTTATAATTTTAAGAGTAAATTATTCATCCATTAATTTACACCATCCATATCTACAGTTATGGAAACCCTAATTACACATAAAAAAGAGAAGAACCTTGGTGAGTTCTTCTCTTTTTGTTTATTAAATTGTAATATAATTACAGTATGTGAAATTATATTAAGTTAACTTTTAAAGCGAAGTGAAAACAACCGTCACTTCGCTTTTTGCATTTATTTAATCGGTTTCTCTGTTTTTAAAACTAGTGAACTTAATGCAGAAACTTTAATTTTATTGTCATGGACAACGTAAAGTGTTTTACTTCCCGCCTGATTCCCGTTTACTAGCACTTTCCACGGACCTTTCGATGGAAGTGTTATGTCAACGGCTTCCCTATTTGCATTGTGAGCCACCATAAAATATTCGCTTTTATTCCCACTTCCCTTTCCATCTATTGTATAAGCTACAACATTTTTGGGAACATCGATAAAAGCTACATACTTTTTAATTTGCTCTGCAGAAGTCATACGAAAAGCTGGGTATTTTTTTCGTAAATCTATTAAGCCCTTCATATACTCTACTTCATTATTAAATGCTGCACGGCGTAACCAATCCATCTGGTTAATAGAATCAGGAGATTTGTAACTATTATGATCACCATATTTTGTGCGCATAAACTCTTGTCCTGCATGTAAGAATGGAATACCTTGTGATGTTAATAAAATAGAAGAAGATAATTTATGCATTTGTTTTCGCATTTCTTCACTGTCACCTGAATTAGTCAACTCAAGTTTATCCCATAATGTATGATTGTCATGTGCTTCCACATAAGTTAGCACCTGCTCTGGATCTTGATAAGTAGACGAATTTGTATCATAGTCAATACCTGCCGTAATGCCTTTTTTAATACGGTCTTCCATGTTTTGCTTTCCGTTTACAAAACCATTTTCTTTCTCCTCAAATACGCTACCTTTCAATCCATCACGTATATTATCGTTAAAATGAGCAATCCCTTTCATTTTCTCCGCGTTTTTTTGATTTGCTTTTAATTCAGCTGCTAGAGGTGTATTTAAATCCCAGCCTTCTCCATGCAGAATAATAGAAGGATCAATTTGATTAACAGCTTTACGTATCTCATTCATCGTTTCATAATCATGAATACCCATTAAATCAAAACGGAACCCATCTAAATTGTATTCTTTTGCCCAGTATGTGACGGAATCTACCATAAATTTTCTCATCATCTTTCGTTCTGAAGCGGTATCATTCCCTACTCCAGTTCCATTTGCTAATGTTCCGTCTTCATTGTAACGATAATAGTAACCTGGAACTAACTTATGAAAATTTGATTCAGCGGCATTATACATATGGTTATATACTACGTCCATCACAACACGAAGATTATTATCATGCAGTGTTTGAATCATTTGTTTTAATTCAGTTATTCGAACAGTTGGCTCATATGGATTTGTAGAATAGGAGCCCTCTGGGACGTTGAAATTTTTCGGGTCATATCCCCAGTTATATTGTGGTTCATTTAAATTATCTTCATTTACTGAAGCATAATCAAATATCGGTAAAAACTGAACGTGAGTAACACCAAGATCTTTCATATGATCAAGTCCTGTTTTTACACCTTCAGGCCCTTTTGTTCCTTTTTCTGTTACACCTAAATATTTTCCTTTTTGCTTAATACCACTTTCAGGTTGAATGGAAAGATCGCGTACATGCAATTCATAAATAATAGCATCTTCCGGATTTTTAAATTTTGGCTTTTTGTTTGCTTTCCATTTTTTCGGATTTGTTTCTTCTAAATCAACAACTGCACCTTTATCTCCATTTACAGAAGCAGCACGCACATACGGATCAACCGCTTCAGTCCACTTATCCCCAATTTTCACCTTATACGTATAAAAGAGACCTTTTTGGTTCCCTTTAAGTTCTGCTTTCCAAGTTCCCTTTTCACCTTGTTGCATTTTTATTTCAGTACCTATTTTATCGCTCCATTTTTTATATGTAACTAACTTCGCTTCACTCGCTGTAGGAGCCCATAAACGGAACTTTGTATGTTGCGGAGTATATATATTCCCTAAATCATTACCACCATAATAAAATAAATTATCAAATTCCTCGCTACGAATGACTTTACCGATTTCAGTATTCGCATCAGCTAAGTTTGCTATTTTAACTTTGTATGTTTGTTTTAAATCAATTTTCTGTTCCGTAATTATTTTAACCTTATTAGTAATATCTCCACTATTTTTATCATAAGGACTAATTCCCTTAATTTTAACGCCTTCAATTTCAATTTTCTGTTCCTTACTATTAAACGGAACATTAGTCGTTACAGTAATTTCATTAAAACTATCAATAGTAGCTTTTTGAATTGAGAGATCAGAAGAAGGCTTAGAATTATATACTTTTTCATCACCCGAAAGGATCCATACTTCAGCACGACCATCCCTTATATTTTCAACCCAGTGATCACCTCCATCTTTTTCCCATTCATTGGTACGAACTATAAATCCTACACGATTATAGTCACCATCTATTTTTATCTTAGCGTATTTTCCAAATTCATCTTCACCAGTAAATTCATAAGATTTACCGTTTGCATTTTCTCCCCATACCCAAAGATTCCAGTCTTTTGTATTTCCAGATTTCTCTTTGTAATGAATGATAACTTCAGTTGTTTTCGAATTTGAAACTGCCTTCACACTCTGAAAAGAGAAAACAGATGATAACATAACGATTATGGCAAGTAATAAAAATGATTTGTTAATTAATCTTTTTGTCATTTGCACCACATACACCCTTTCTTTATATAGTACGAGCTATTTATTATGCTCATACTAAATTACACTGCTTAAATTAATGTAGAAATCCCTTTTACTTCACCCCCATATTGACTATTTTCACGTATGTATTTCAATGATCTTTTAATACGAAAACGTTTGCATTAATGCTTTAAAAAATTGATTTTTTTTGCCTTCATATAGTTGTAAATACTAAAAAATCAGGGAAATCATTTTAAAGCAATCGTTTGTTATCGCTTTCATTTTATAGTACTTACTATTAAGAGGTCAATATATTATTAATTTTCTGTTTTTATACCCTTGAAATCTTATATATTTGTCGTAACTTATTGAAGATAGATGCCTAATTATTGCTTAGTAATTTTATTTTCACTAATACATTGCTACGTAAAAAATCAGCTAATATCCTTAAAATGAAATTAGCTGATTTTCATAATGTATTAATATATGAATGGAAACTATATTTCTAACTTACTTAATTTTTGCTGCATCAAATGCTTTTTGCACTGCTTGAACTTCAGCTGTATTCGCCCCATATTTATTAGTTGCCACTCGAATACATGCTGATTTCAATTCTTTGAAATTAGATGTCATGTTTAACTCATCTGTATTTGCATAATAGAAAATATCAAACATTTTATCTTCACCAATTCCTTTAACAGTTACTCCGTTATGAGTTCCGCCTTTTGCAATGAGATACGCAACTTTATTAATAATACTTGAATTAAAATGAACGCCACCTTGATCCCATCCATTAAAATCGTTAAATTCACTGTAATCATCTGGATACGGTACTCCAAGTGAAGATGGAACAGAAGCTGGGTTTTCCATATCACGGAAAACAGATCCAGTTTGTTCGCCCATTGTCCAGTTAAAGCTTCCATTATTTACGTATTTCTCAATAGATGTTCCCATAATATCAGATAGCGCCTCATTAATCGCACCAGATTCACCGTAATATTCAAGATTAGATTCGCTAGAAGTAACAGCATGTGTAAATTCATGTCCAGCTACGTCATATGCCTTGACAATAGGATCGCCATATACAAGCATACTTCCATTATTAGCACTTAATGCATTTTGCCAATTTTTCGGATCGTTCGTATCTTCAGAATCCCAAGCATGTACAACTGAAACTACCTTTTGTCCCTTATTATCAAAACTATTACGCTTATATTTATCTTTATAAAAATCAAATACCTTTGTTGCTAAGTAATGAGCACTTACTGCTTTTGAATCGTTAAATGTTGTTGAAGTGCTGGTTGCTAGTGTACCAGGATAATAGCTTTCTTCTTTAGTAATATCTCTGTAATTCACATCATATGTTTCAATTCCTTGCCCTCTTGTATAATCAGCAAGTGCATATTTGCCATTACTTTGTTTAGAAATACCAAATGAACGAGATATACCTAAATCATCTTTTCCTGTTCCAGTTAATGATGTAAGACTACTTTTTTTACTTTCCTTTAAAGCTCCAACTAGTTTTTCACTTGCTTTTAAGTTAGATTCTTGTACCATATTTTTTAACATATCACCATTTTGTGCATTTACTAAATAAGTTCCGGAAACATAGTTTGGTGTTGCCGCTTCAAAGGTAACTTGGTATGCATTGCTAGCTTGTCCATTATTTTCATCAACAAAAATAACTTCCTTAACTTCTGGCTCAGAAATAAACTTGATATCGTTCCCGTACTTCGTATAAATATATTGTTTCGCTCCATCTTTTGATAGATTAATAGGCTTTTTCAATTCTTCTTGTTTTAAATTTTGCGCGCTATCGCCTGAAACACTTTTAATAACGCCCTTATTATCTACGTGTGCAGTTAATTGATGGCCATATACTTCTTTTCCTTCGTATGTTTGCTGCATACGCACAAGTGTTGTTCCATCATACGAACCACGTTTTTGAAGAACTTTATAATCTACTCCTGTTTCTCCATTGACTTGATTTGGAGAAAGAGCTTGTTCAGCTTTCTCCTTAAGAGCATCTTTTACTACATTCTCTGGTGTTTTTTGTGACGGTTGTGTAAGTTCACCTGAACGGAATGAGTCCTCTTGAATTTGAACTTGTAGTTGATCTGTTTCCTCTGCATGGCCTATTCCGTATGGTGCCACAGCTGTTAAAGCTAATCCTGTTGTTAATGCTAATTTAGTTAATGTCTTTGTGTTTTTCATTTTTTCACCTCTTATAATTTTTGAAATAGAAAGCTTGTACAAAGTATACTGTCTATTTATGTCGAAAAAAAGAGAAAATACAAAATTTATGTAATATTATGCAAAATTACATAAATGTGGTCGATAAAATAAAAAATGAGCCCTTTTAGGTGCTCATCCAATTGGTTAGTTATTAATTATCTATATTCATTCTAATCAAAGTACACTTATATCTTATTAACAACATAAAAAACCACTCTTTACTATTTTAAGAATAGTAGATAAATACTTTAGTGAGGCAACGCATATGCAAGTTAGATTTTTCAATATAATTTTGTTATTTATGTCTATAGCTGCATGGATTGGAACGTTTTGAGACTGCTGAAGTCTTATATGAGTTTCAGGCTTTTTTATCTTGTCAAAAATATCTTTTAAAGATAAATTTTTCTCCCCATTTAAATATAGAAAAGGACGTATCTATTGCATGTTATTAACTTAAGGTATGTTCTTTTAAAGCATATTATAAATATACATAGTGAGAAATAAAACAATAATTATTCAAATGAAAAATCCCCTGAATTTTTAAAGCGATTCAGGGGATTTTTTACCGATGATTCTCTATATTTCCATACCGATCACAAACTTTTTTAGGATAATGGTATGTCCAAGTTGAATAGTTTTTTGCACGAGAGCCATCTTTTTATATTTATTTAATTATCCTACTAAGTTTTTTGTAAAATTCACCTTTTCTTTTTACATGATTAAACTGATTTGGATTAATATTAGCTTTTTGTGAGAGTGCTACAATCTCTTCTTTTGTAATTGAATCTTTAGTATTTATAGATGCTATATTTGTATATTTTCCATCTTCTGTTTTTGGGATTTCTAAAATCCCTTTATTTACAAGATCAACTACAGCCTTATGCTCTGAAGAATGTGTATCTACACCAGTAATTTTCCAATTATGCATAACTTTTGGCGTGTATACACCGTTCTTTACCTCTTTTAAATATGTAATAGCAAGGTTACGAATGGTTCCACCTGTTTCTCCGAATGCATTCTCTTGTTTAGATGACCAAGTTTGTTCAAATTTACGTCCCTCTAAAGCTCCCCCTTTTGCCTGAAGAGCCTCCATTCTATACGCATTCATTCCTAGCGTCATAACATCGCTCATTTTGATTGGTTTATTTGTACGAATAGAGCGTAAATTTGTAATTCTACTACCATATGGTTTTGTTAAGTCAATTTCGTATTTTACACCTCCAAAGAAATCGTTCGTACTGTATTTAGATGCACGACGGTTTTTATCAAAGCTAACTGTTACATCTCCGGCACGAGATGAGTTAAAATATCCTGCTGCCCATTCCATATAGTCTTTTAAATCTTTTCCAGTTATCTTATATACTGTAATTTCTCCCAAAGCATATTGATAATTATAAGCAATATCTTTCTTCTTTATAGGACCTATATCCAAACGGGCATAATCATTATCAATTTGATGGGCTACTACATCCGCCTTGCTGTAATGGAGCATGACTTCATGAAAGAAATCTGATAAAGGTGTCTCTTGAATCTGCACACTTGGAATACCCTTTATTTCATTTTCAGGAACAAGGTTTCTACCCTTTAATTGAGCGACTACAACATTTGCATCTCCTCTCGCATACTCATGAAAAGGTGTTAGTGTTTCTTCAAGTGTAGAATCAGATAATACTGTAGTTCCATCAGCATTTTTTACAGGTATAGCGGTAGCTGTTTTATCTTTTAAAACAAGCTTCCCATCTTGCTTTGTAAAAGTAAGGTCAATACGTGAAATATGCGTTCCGTATTTATCTGGTTCTGTAATAATTACGCCATTTACAACTTCTTTTTTTACAAGTTTATGCATATGAGCCGCAAAAATAGCGCTTAGTTCCGGACAAGCATTCGCAATATCTTGAACACCAGTACCTGGGATTCCATTCTCATTTTCTAGTCCCATATGCATAACCCCTACCATTACATCTACTTTATCTTCTAATTCTTTAATAGCCTTTTTTGTCTCTTCTACTGGATTTTTCACTACTAAACCATCCAAATGATTTGTCCCTTTTTCAAAATCACTAATCATTGGTGTATTCATACCAATAATCCCGACTTTAATTCCACCTTTTTCAACAATCGTATATGCAGGAAGAAAACGCTCTCCATTTTCCTTATAAATATTTCCTGCTAACGTCTTTCCCTTGTATTGCTCACTAACTTTTTTCAATGTATCTAATCCAAAGTTGAATTCATGATTTCCAAATGTCCAGGCGTCATATCCCATTGTATTCATTGCTACCATCATTGGCGATTGTGGCTTATCGTTGAATAATTCTACTGAGTTTCCTTGAATTGTATCCCCGGCATCTACTAATATGGTATTTGGATTTTCTTGACGTACCTTCTTTATAACCGTATAAAGCTGCGTCAAACTTCCACTCATATTTGCTCCATCAAGCGCATAATCCCAAGGCATAAATCTACCATGAATATCTGCAGTACCTAACAATGTAATATTAACATTAGATTCCTCAGCCTTAGAAATAGCTGGTTTGACTGTTACTGCTGTTACAAGAAGCATAAGAATAATAAAATAGCATACATAGTTCTTCCATTTCGTTTTTTGCATAATATCAATATTTCTCCCCTTTTTGTACTGTCATAAAGTTGCTTGAACTTTAAAAATATAACTTGTTATTCAGAAAACTTCAACTACAAAAATAAAGAGAATAAAATGCATATATCCCTTAATAGAATTGTATTTTATCGTTTTCTGACAAAATACTTATTCCTCAAACGCGTGAAAGGTGCTTACCCAATGGTAGGTGTAAGATTACTTTCAAAAATTTGGACATATAGCTCATTTCCGAAAATCATTATAACTTAAAGATATAGTGTGTAATGCTGATTACATTTTCGGATTTCATTGCCAATTTATTTCCTTCTAAATGAAAATGCTGAGATCACTTCCAAAAATAATAACCCCGCTCTTCATTTAAGACGGGGTTACACTTATACAGCAAATCGGATTCAGATTTTTTTCAAATGTTCGTTTCCTCTTCAGGAGTAAAATCTGCTAGTTTCGTATTTTTTTCTGCTTATTGGTTGCTTTCAACTAAATTCATCATAATTTTAATCAGGACTTGTATTTTATCACTCGAATCCTTGATGCTATCCCAAATCGCTCAATAAATAGATAATGATTTTTACTTTTCAACTCCACAAAGCAATTTTATCTCTTTAATTTGTTCTATATGACGCTGTTCATGCAAATAGATCAGTTCTATCCACTGATCAAGAAGTAATTCTCCAAGAGCTGGATGCGTCACTGATTTTTTCGCTAATATAGATTCATCTTCTATTGTACTCAGGAAACGCATCAATTCTTTTCTAGAGTCGTTTAACAAATCAACCATTTGCTGCACTTCAAATGGTTCTATACTTGGTTCAATCATTTCTGGGGCTATAAATTTTATCGATCTATCTAATAAAATAGTGTGAATTTCTTTACGCTCATTTAAGATACTATCCATCTTTTTTAATCCCGATGAAATAACTGTTATAACTCTCTCATCTAATAAAACTAAGTGATGACAAACTTGTGCTATACTCCATTTATCCTTATCTGGTTTCCTATTAAATTGAGCATCACTTAACAAAGTAATTTCCTCAAATAATTGATTTCTAGTTTCATAAAACTTGTCATTTACAAATGTATTCATGTGAATTCTCCTTTCATTAGAACCTACATACTTAGATTCCTACGCTAGAAATATTCTCTATGGAAAAAAGATTTTCCTTCACTATTATTCCAATCCAATCTTTTCTTTCTTTAGTAGGTTCTCTAATTCATGCTGAAACGTATGAGTTCTCTCAACATCCTTGAAGATTTCCTTGGGGTTATTATGCGCTACAGCTACATCATAATACTTTCCACGGAATCCCTTCAATATAACCACATAAAACGTTCCTAATTATCAATCTAGCATTAAATATATGTAAAAAATCATCCTATTCATTCATTTTTAATGCTTATGTATGTACATTTGTTAATTTATTAGTTATATTATGGGTATTGAATGATTACGAAAAGTCAATAAATCGCTTGTATAACACCTTATATTTTTATATCCGTGAAAACTACAAAATGTATAAAATTCCATTTGTCAAATGAATTTAATGCGGAAGGAGGTTTGTGGTTACTTCATCGGGATATAATAATCAGTTTTGAACTGATAAAAATATAGGAGGCGACATAATGTTTCGTACGATTTCAAATTTCATGAGAGTAGCTGAGATAAGAAACAAAATTCTTTTTACACTAGCGATGCTAATTGTTTTTCGAATTGGCACGTTTATTCCAGTTCCTCATACTAACGCAGAGGTATTAAAAGTACAAGATCAAGCCAACGTTTTAGGTATGCTAAACGTATTTGGCGGAGGAGCACTGCAACACTTCTCAATCTTTGCTGTAGGTATCACACCATATATTACAGCTTCTATCATTGTACAATTACTACAAATGGACGTTGTACCTAAATTTACAGAATGGGCAAAGCAAGGAGAAATGGGCCGTAAGAAATCAGCTCAATTTACTCGATACTTTACAATCATTCTCGCATTTATACAATCCATTGGGATGTCTTATGGTTTTAATAATATAGCAGGTGGACAATTAATTACAGATCAAAGCTGGACTACATACTTATTTATTGCGACAGTTTTAACTGCTGGTACTGCATTTTTACTTTGGTTAGGTGAACAAATTACCGCTAATGGCGTTGGTAATGGAATCTCAATGATTATCTTCGCAGGACTTGTTGCGGCGATTCCGAATGTCGCTAATCAAATTTATTTGCAACAATTCCAAAACGCAGGCGATCAGTTATTTATGCACATAATAAAAATGGTTTTAATTGGACTCGTAATTTTAGCGATAGTTGTTGGTGTTATTTACATTCAACAAGCTGTTCGAAAAATACCGATTCAATATGCAAAAGCTGTTTCAGGAAACAATCAATATCAAGGGGCAAAAAATACTCATTTACCTCTTAAAGTAAATAGTGCAGGTGTAATTCCTGTTATCTTTGCTTCAGCCTTTTTAATGACGCCGCGTACAATTGCGCAGCTCTTCCCTGATTCAAGCGTATCTAAATGGATAATTGCGAATCTTGATTTTGCACATCCATTTGGAATGACACTATATGTGGGTCTTATCGTTGCCTTCACATATTTCTACGCGTTTATTCAAGTAAATCCTGAACAAATGGCTGAGAATTTGAAAAAGCAAAACGGATATGTCCCGGGTATTCGCCCAGGAAAATCTACAGAACAGTATGTAACAAAAATTTTATACCGTTTAACATTTATCGGTGCGATTTTCTTAGGAGCAATTTCAATATTACCACTTGTATTTACAAAAATCGCTACATTACCACCATCTGCTCAAATCGGTGGTACAAGTTTACTAATCATCGTAGGTGTTGCATTAGAAACGATGAAGACGTTAGAAAGTCAACTTGTGAAGCGTCATTATAAAGGTTTTATAAAAAAAGTGAATTAATTACAAAAACACACTAGGATATAAAGACCTAGTGTGTTTTTTATTCTATAAAAATAAAACCCTCATTTTCTCGCTTCATATTTTTATCTTTATTTTATTACCATAAAAGTAGCTCCTTTCTCTCACCTTCAATATATCCCTCGGTGGTTATAAAAAGTCTCAGCATGAATTTATCTATAATTAAATAGTCTGGTACAAAATCTTTTAATGTTATTACTTGCTTTCTAACAATTCTTTTGTCACCTTTTATTCCAAAAACTTTAGCTTCTAAATAATCAATTTCACCTAAAAATAAATCTATCCTTTGATATATAGGGATTCCAACCAATTCTTTAACTTCTGGTTATATTGTGTAAGTTGTCTATTACTATCGTATAAAAAGAGATATTGAAATTCATTAACAATGTAGTTTGTAGACACAGGTATCATATTTTTCTTTCAAAAAAAACAGAGTGCCGCTCAACTAGCTCTCTGTTTTAAACTAATTATATTATTGCGTATGTAAAATACCTTGCAAAACAACTTCTAATCCCCAGCGGAATCGTTCTTCTCCACCAGATAACATATCTTCTTTTAGACTTACAATCATTGGATACCTTGCTGTATCTAAAGCCTCATACGAAGCACGAATTGGGTCAAGAGTGGTACCTTTTTCTTTGCGAGCTGTTTGTTCATATGCGACCGAAGCAGCATATAACAGTAAAATATCTACTCCCCATGCTGATGCTCTTGCATTAACTCCACCTTCATGTAATTGACGCAAAATCTGTTCAGTAAGGGCTAAAGAATTTGGCCCAATTGGAATTGTCATTAAAGCTAATTCTGCCATTCCAGAAGAGTCGAATAAAATTCGAAAATATGAATGTACAAGTGTAAATAGTTCTTTTTTCCATGGTTCATTTTTCTCATCTGTTATTTCAATTTTCCCTAGACCATAATCTAATACATACGCTCTTAATTCATCAGCATTTTTTACGTATACATATAAAGAAGACGGACCTGTATCTAATACTTTTGCAATTTTACGCATACTAAGGCCAGAAATACCTTCAGACTCTAATAGGTCATAAGCAGTCTTAACAATGGTTTCCTTACTTAACGGTTCTTTTGCTGGTCGTGAACGACGACTAGTAATTGTATTCGTTTGCTCTTCCATAGTTCTCCTTTAGTAAATATATTTTTATTGTTGCTCATGAAGTTGATTCATAAGATTATACATTTTCATAGTAGCATCCTCCGAGAAACAAATCTCAAGATTATCATTTGACACTTCAGCGGATTGAGAAGAATAATCGTACATTTTTTCTTCGTAATTTTCAATTGCCTCGTTCAAATTATCATGTTTTACAATAGATAATGCAAGTTCTGCCGCATCACGCATCGCTAGATTCACACCTTCTCCAGCAAATGGAGACATTAAATGTGCAGCATCACCAATTAAAGTAACACCAGGCTTACTTTTCCAAGTTAGTCCAACAGGTAACATGTAAATTCGTCTAGGAAAAATCGCACCATCTGCACATCTAATATAATTTTTAAGTGTTTCATCCCAGTCTTTGAAATATTGTAGAAGTTGATGTTTTGCTTCTTCTAAATTTTTAAATGGAATTCCACAATTATCAAGCCATTTTTTATCTGTTCTAAAACTTAAATACACGCGAATACTGTCATCTCCATTTAATTGCGCAAGAATCCCTTTATGCTCCGCAAGTGCAAATACTTTGCCACGTCGATTAAATTTCGCCATCTGAGGATGATTTTTCGTTACATTTTTCAAATTCAATTCTACCATGCTAATACCAGTATATTGCGGTATAGAATTTGTGACAAGTGGACGAATTCGAGAGAAGGCACCATCTGCTGCTACCACTAAATCAACAGTGTCTACATGTCCATTTTCAAAATGAAGTTCATGTATACCATTTTCTACAGGAATGGCTTTTGTTAAGTTATAGCCCCAATGTATACATTGCGGATCAACAGAATTTAAAAGTAACTCACGTAAAGTGCCTCGATCAATTTCTGGACGATCTCCGCAATTAGGATCCGCTACTTCATCTAAATATATTTTCCCGTTCTTATCACATAAACGAAAATCTTCTCCCTCAAATCTAGCAAGTTCATTAAATTGTTCTAACAATCCTGCTTCTTTAAGCGCCTCTTGTCCGGAATCATGATGAATATCTAATGAACCTCCTTGTTGCCGAATCCATGGTGATGTTTCTCTTTCATATACGACACATTTTAAACCATGTTTCTGTAATATACGAGCTAATGTTAAACCTCCTGGTCCAGCACCTATAATTGCAATACGTTTTTCTCCTTTATTTTTTCTTTCCATCATTTATCACACCTTATATTTTATTGAATTACTTGTTTTATTTATAACACAACGTACACTGTTCGTAAAGTACACCGTTCGTTAATTACTAAGCAAATTATGTTAAACTTAATGTGTAAAAATAAAAAGCATGTTACAAGTCGGTAGTAACATGCTTTTTAAGTTGATAAAGTAATAAACTTTTATTAACTTAATAGTCCAATGATTCCATTTGTATTATTTACATTTCTTTCTTCAATAACTTCCCTTGCTTAAAATAAACGCCCAGCGTAGAACGATTTGCTAAAAATACACCAATCAAGATTAAACAAGCACCAATTCCCATTGCAGGATTTAATGGTTCTCCTAATACAAAATAACCTACAATAACAGCAATTAACGGAGATACATACAACCAAGTCGATGGAAATACTGGATTTGTTTTTGATAAAAGCCAGTAATATAAACCGTGTCCACCGATAGATCCTACAAATATAAGATATAAAATTGGCCATTGTACATTCCAAGATGTTAATACAGCTAAATTCGGCTGTTCCATTACAACAGATACAATTAATAGCAAAACTCCTCCATAAAACATTTGAATGCCGTTAATAAGAAATGGTGATACGTTAGGTAAATCTGAAAGTATCTCTTTAGAACGAATAGAACCTATTCCATAAAACAACTCTCCTACTAATATAACAAGGCATGCAATACTCCATATGAAAGTAAGTTCTTGATGCATGCCAGGTAAAGATATAAACAAAACTCCTGTAAGTGCTATAACTAAAGCAACAAGTTGTTCTTTTTGCAATTTTGTTTTATTTCTCTTTGATTGTAATAGCAAAATCATCATTGGGGCTGTTGCAGATAGAACTGCAGCTAATCCAGAAGAAATATATTGTTCAGCCCAGTAAAGGGTCGCGAATGTCATAAATGTTAAACAAAAACCAGCATATATAATACGTTTCGATAATAAGTAAGGCATAATATCCTTTCGCTTTAATTTAAAAATAATAATGAGAATAAGGCCCGCCAAAAAGAAACGAATTCCAGCTGAAAATAATGGTGGTGCCCCCGCTTCTATTCCAATTTTTATCGTTAAAAATGTCGTTCCAAAAATAATACATACTAAAATATAATTTAAAATGACCATTTTCCTTCCTCCTTTTTACTCTTGAAATGAGTATAGAGGATATGGTGTATAACAGTGTATCCACGCATATAACAGTTGAATAAAAATATAGTTGATTGTCAGGATGTTTTTCGCTTTAATTAAATTAAAAAGAAAAACAGGTGATTCTATGAAGATAGTACTACGTAAAGAATCCAACATACCATATTACCAACAAATATATATGCAAATTGTTGAGAGAATTCAAAGCGGGATGCTTTCACATGGCGATTACCTCCCTTCTTTACGTTCTATGGCCGATGATTTGCAAATTAGTTTATTAACTGTTCGTAAAGCTTATAAACAGTTAGAAACGAAAGGTTATATACGAATTGAACAAGGAAAAGGTGCCTATATACATAAACGTGTGAATAAAGAGTTCAAACCAATTCCATATCAATGGCAACAAACGAAATCCATTAATGTTATGCGTTCTCAATATGTGATGAACCAACACCGTAAATATTTCGATTTTTCACAGGCGGTCCTTTATCCGCGTTTATTACCAAATCCGTTTCTTTCAGATGAAATGCACAAATTACTTAATAAAGATCAAATGATACTAGCAACTTACGGACCTGTTCAAGGCGATAAAGAACTTAGAGTGGAAATAACAAACTACTTAAAAGAACACCAACAATTAGTTACAGATCCATCTCAATTATTAATTACAAGTGGTGCCCAGCAAGGAATCGATTTAATCGCCCAAACATTATTAAAGCCTGGAGACATAGTGTTAGTAGAAAGTCCGTGTTATGGGGCGGCGCTTGATGTATTTGTTAATAAAGGAGTTCAAATTATCCCTGTTAGTCTTGATAACAACGGCATTCGCTCAGATTTAATCGATGATATTTGTCAAAGAAAGAATCCTGTTTTGTTATATGTGAATCCTACTTTTCAGAATCCAACGGGCACAGTAATGAGTAAAAAAAGAAGAATGGAACTTGTAGAACTAGCAGAGCTATATAACTTCTTCATTATTGAGGATGATTCTTTCGGAGAAATTTATTTTGAGGATTTTAAAATTCCCCCTCCAATAAAAAGCTTTGATACAAATGGTCATGTTATATATTTAAAAGGATTTAGTAAAACGTTAGCACCAGGTCTTCGCATCGCGGCACTTGCAGCTGAAGGACATATCTTTGAATGGTTATACGCTGTGAAGGCTTCGATGGATATTGGTAGCCCTTTATTAACGCAGAAAGCACTACTTCCTTTTTTACGAGCGGAACGAATGAAAAATCATTTAGAAAAATTACGGACTGCTTTACAAATTAGACGCGATTTAACAATTGATATATTATCTCCATTAAAAGAATTAGAATTTGAAATACCTAATGGAGGATTTAACTTATGGGTTACACTCCCTCAGTCAGTCGATCCTTTTACATTATTACAAAAAGCGAATGAAGTTGATGTTTCTTTTTTACCTGGAACAGCTTGTTTGTTAAGCCATGAAACTCAATATAATCATTTGAGAATTAGTTATTCAATGTTAAATGATAAAGATATGTTGATTGGATTAGAAAGATTACATGATACAATTGCTAAGTTTAAATCATTCATTTAAACTCCAAAACAACAAATAACCTCTTATTCACACAATAAAAAACCAACACTTTAAAATTTTATTAAAAGTCAAGATATAAGCTGAACCTATTATTAATAGTGAATTCTTATCTAATGTCATACATTATATTTATAAAAATTAAAAGGATAGAAGAGCTTGAATAAATTCGCCCTATCTATCCTCTTTTTAAACACAAATGACTAATCATAGCGGACTTCGCTGTCACCAGAACCCGTATTGCTCTATTGCTATGCTCAAACTTCTTTTTATTACTACTTGTTCAATAAGAGGTGTTTTCTTCCTGCATAAAATTTATTTTATAGGGAATTCATTATACTTATTAAAACAACAACATGATATAGACAAAACCAAAGAATAAACATAATGGACTATAGAACCAAGTGTCATATCTAGCAAACTGAGAATGTTTAATTTTTTTAAAAAATCCAACAAACTTAAAATCACCAATTGCCCTAATAATGAAAACTAAAGCACAGACAATACTTCCGATTTTAGATAAACTATTTGCTTCGAACCCCTGCAAATAACCTACTTGAACAACAATAATGACACTAGCTAATAGAATAAGAATGGCTACGAATAATGTTCCCCATATTCTCGGAGTAAAAGCAGGCTTATGTTCTCCCTCTTTTACTGGGATAACAGCAGCAGACCCCCATCGACCTCCAAAAGCCCAATAAATATGCAAAAAACTGATAAACCACAGAAGCCCCACAGCCACTACTATTAATAGTAATTTCATTTATTCGCCCCCAATTTCGTAACTTCAAAGATAACATACACTACCGTATGTTATAGTGGAAATTTTGTCCCTTCAGGTTTTATAACCATACTAGGGACATTTATTATCGAATAATCAATTATGCCTCAGCATAATTGCGTCCGGAGGCTTTACTTTTTTCAATGGATGTTTGGACACCCGCTGAAAGAAGTTAAAAGCTCAACCATTTTATCAATATCAAAATTAGGATTTGCTTCAAACCTTGTCATCCATCCTACATACGTTAAATAGGCAAGTCTCGCTCGATCAATTGATTCAGTTTCGTCTACGCCCATTTTTTGATACAATTTTGCAACACAAGAAATTCTTTGTTCTTCTATATCTACTAAACGTGCTGCCACAACAGGATCATATTTAGCCCAAGCATAAATACCATTCTCAATTTTTTTATCTCGATTAAAACTAATCTGTAATAGCTGTTCTAAAGAGGCATCCTGTTGCTCCATACTTTGAACAATCAGCTTTGTTGCATGTACTTCCCAAAAGTCGAGCATAGAATCTAAAAGCTCTTGATGGTCACGAAAATAGTGATAGAAGCTTCCTTTGCTTATTTTTAGCAATCGAGCAAGTGCTTCAATGCGAACTTTATGTATACCTTCATTAGCTAATTGTTGTAATCCTACTTTTATCCAGTCTTCTCTCGTTAATTGCATATTATCTCTCCAATAAAATACGCTAGCGTATGTTTTACGTTAGATTACTACTATTCTCATTTTTTGTCAATTATTCATTCTGTTTATTTTTATGAACTTTAACGTTGTTGTTAATCGTAATATTGATCTTCATCACCCTCGATAAATTAGATAACACGAAAGTCCCTTCAGGATTACTGAAGGGACTTTTACACGTTTGCGAAAAGTGCCTTTATGTACAAGAAGCGCTTTTTAGTCTAAAACTATTTTTTCAGATTACATTGCTCTAGAAGCTTTTCTAGCATTTCCAAAGTAACTGGTTGTGCCTTGGTAGTTAGTTGGTACCCAATCCGTCCATTCGTTTCTACAGTTGCTTGTTGTAAATTCTTGATTTCATGTATGCCTTTTTCTCTCAGATGCATAAATAATTGTTGTTCTGACATTTTCGCGCGTAATAAATTCTTTTTTAAGATTTCTCCGTTTTCTATAACAATAATGCTAGTTCCATTTAGAAACTTTTCTACTTTTCGTGATTTCAATTCAAAAAAATGAATAATAAGTAAAACACCCGCAAAAATAAACGCAGCAAAAATAGATGGGCCTACTTTCCTACTTAATATAGGTTCTACAATAATACGTCCTATAGAAACCACAATAATAATTTCAGCTCTCGTCATTTGGCTAACAGATTTACTACCTGTCAATTTTAAAACAATGATTCCAGTGAGGATTAAAATAATGCTTTCAAAAAGTATATTCATTACAGCCCAATCCTTTAATAGTGAATGTTACTAGTATTCCCATTAAAGGATTTTTATGATATTTTAAAGTATCCATTCACTTTACGTGCCTTATTCTTTGAAGCACCTCTCTCCCAGCTAGTAATGGTAAAGCATCAACTTCCTTCATTGCTTCTACTTGTGATTCGTTACGAATCATTGCATACACAGTATGACCTTCTTTTATTAGCATTGGTATTAAAGAACGTGCTGTTGCACCTGCCACAAAAATTTCCATATGTGTTTCTTCTTATTTTGAATATCATAATTGAGACGAGACATATATAAGCTATGTATAATAATCAATATGAAAGATTCATCCAAAATTAAAGCTATAATGTTGGCTAGCAACCAATAGTGATAACATGATAATTGAATTTGATGGATATGGAATTAATGAGTATGTTATTGGTCATAACTGTTCTATCAGTAAGTTAAAAAAATGTATTTTAACGTAAAAAATGAAGAGTTATCTAATGAGGAGCTTATAAATTTATTTTGTGTACGTTATCATTTTGAAAACATTCCAAAGTCATTACAAGAAGCCATTAAGACCGATGTCGTCATTGACTTAGATACGGACTATATTTATATCCCTAATAGATAACAATAACCCAGTAAACTAAAATGGTTTAATGTAACTTACGATTCAGACAAGAATTTAATAAAATAAGTAATTGCCCAAATAGAAGTCGCGAATTGAGTGACAAAATACATTGTCCATTCGAAAGAAGTCAGTTTTCTCTCTCGTTTAATCTTCTTTAAGTATCTGTAAAATATTAATGTACTCAAAAACATAAGTAATAAAGAGAATTGTTGTAAATCATCGACTATACGTACCGCCATAGACTCCATCACCCTCCTATACAAAATATAGACTATACTTTAAAGATATCATTTTTTTGGTAATGATTCCCTATATATTTAATGAAGTTAAAAAATGTTTTATGCGATATATGTGTACAGATAATAAAGTTGTTTAATTTTGTTCTTAGAAATACATTAATCGCCTACTCATAAATTTGATGGGCGATTATTATTTTTGTTTAATAATTGCTTTATTTCAATCACGACATTAATAATAGGTTTTGGTCTAAATGATTCTTGCAAGGAATCTCCTAATCTTGGACTTACTGATTTGGAAAAATAAAATTATTATGATCGTCTCAATTACCATTATTTTGGAGAACAATGTGCTATTATATATTCGTAATCAATGAAATAATAAGAAAGAAGGGGTAGTTGTGGAAACAAAGATTATAGAAACAGAGAAGAAAATTGATTCGAAATCCCTTTTGGCTTTGGGATTATTAATTATTTCCGGGATTGTATATCAACTTTTCGCAGTGTTAGGAGATAATATACCTGAAGTATTGAGGATGATTTTTGAAGCTTTATGGAATCTTGTATTATGTGGAATTATAGGATACTATTTTTTAGAAAAAATATCATTAGAGCAATTTAAACATTTTAATTTCAAGACATTACTTTGGGGTTTGCCTTTAACAATTATCGTAGGTATGGCTTCCAACTTAATATTCAGTTACATTTTTGAACCTGCAACTAAAAATTCCGTTGCTGAAGTAATAAGTATTTCTATGATTTTATTCCGTGTACCCTTTATGTTAATGGGTGAAGAGTTGATTTGCACTAATATAATTATCGCATTACAAAAATTAGGATTAAAATTTGGCACGGCATCATTAATATGTAGTTTGTTGTTCGCTTTGTGGCATATTCCAGCTTATGGTTTTGTGCCAATGCAGTTATTAATAACTATAATCCCAATTAGATTAGCACTAAATTATATATGGAAAAATTCAAAAAGTATTTGGGTAAGTTGGATTTGTCACTTTATTTTTGACTGTATTTCATTTGTACCAATGCTTTTTAAATAATCATTTTATTTTTAAAAGGACTTTATTATTTGCGTATTGTATAAAGAACAAGAGCACTCAGCTATTGAGTGCTCTAAAAACATTAATTTTGATTCAAAACATTCTCCTCAAAATATTTCCCCCAATCTGGGCGTCTTCCATCCATATCTGTAAATCCATACTCTCTTCCTAATTCCCATGAACTTAACGCTCGTCCCGTTTTTTCATGAACATTTGAATCACTTGCTAAAGCTGCTACTGCTCTTCCAACAAAGAAAGGAGTTTCTGATGCGATAAAATGAGGGTCTTGTTTAGCTCCTTCTCGCCAATTCTCCTCTGTTACACCAAATATATCTAACATCGCTTCTGAACGAAGGAATCCTGGACTAACTGCGACAGCTGTAATATTGTGTTGTTCTAAATCTTTCGCCATAGCTTCTGCTAAATGAATTGTTGAGACTTTTGCTAAACTATAGTACAAATTACCTCGATATTGATAATCGACTCCATCTGTAATTTCAATAACAAGTCCCATTTTATTTTTCACCATTAATGGTACACCGTAATGGCTTGTCATTATATGAGAATGAACAGCTCTTTGTTGCATAAGTAGTCCGTTATGTAGGTTGTGTTCCCAGAAAGGTTTCTCCCATTCCGTTAAAGGATCGCCGCCCCAAACATCGTTTACTAAAATATCAAGCTGTCCATTTTGTTCGTCTTGAATCTTTGTAAATAATACTTTAATATCTTCTTCTACCGTATGATCAACACGAACTGCGATTCCTTTTCCGCCTTGCTTTGTAACAAGCTCTGCCGTTTCTTCAATCGTTTCAGTTCTTCCCATACAGGATAAATTCCCTTTTGTACTTCTTCCTGTTACATATACAGTTGCACCGGCTTCACCAAGCATCATCGCAATACCTCTTCCGGCGCCTCGTGTTGCTCCGGCCACAACTGCTACTTTACCTTGTAATGGTTTCATATCATTCTCCTTAATTATTTTTGGTACACTCTTATTATCATATTTTTTATATAGATTTCTCCATGTGGAGTAATAAATTTTAACGTAATTACACCACAAACACCATTATAAAACTGAAACTCACCTTGCATATTTGATATAGAGACTTCCTTATCTTTAAATGAGCTTCACATTTGATATAGGAATGTTGTTATGATCGACAATAACAGCCTTCGTATGAATTGCAACTGTTATACATTCTTTACTTTTCTTATTATATATAGTAATTGTAATCACTCCAATGACTATAGCAACACATACATAAAGCCATTATTTTTCTGTACACAACAAGACCCTTCATAAGCACTATTCTTTTTTGAACTGAAAATCTACACGGTTCATTCGCTTTATTTCCTCACTTACTTTGCGAATCCCTTCTTCAATCTTGTCTTCTTTTACATTTGATACGTTTAACTTTAACAATCTCTCTTTATGAAAGTTACTTAAATAATTTTTATCAATAGAATCTATGCTTATTTGACTCTTGCTTAAATTTTTAATAAATGTGTCCGTGACTATATTTCTGTTCAACTGTAAACAAGTATGTATCCCGATTGGATCAACTGTTCTATAAGTAAACAAATGTGGATTTTCATTTTGAACACCTTCTACTACTGCCGCTAGTTTTTTTGACCTATTGTAGTAAGATGCTTTTATTTTATGTTTATGCCGATCAAACATTCCGCTCTTTATGTAAATTTCTAAAGCAGCTTGCGAAATCATAGGACTATCGATATCTAAAATCTTTTTATACTTATAAAAGGCATCTGTAATGGATTGCGGGATGACTGCAACACCGACTCGCAAACCAGGAAAGATGATCTTCGAATAACTTTTTAAATATATAACATGATTACAATTATCTTGGCTGTAAAACGTATCTACTTTTGAATCAGTTTCTAAATCTGCTAAATAGTCGTCTTCCACTATAAATACATTATATTTCTTCGCAAGTTTAATAATCTTTTCTCTCTCTTTTTTAGAATACGAAGTTCCAAGTGGATGATGAAATCTTGGAGTTGTATAAAAGAATTTAATTTTTTCTGTGCTAAATATCCGCTCTAGTTCATTTAAATCTATCCCTTCATGCGTACGCTTTATTCCGATCACAGGGATCTTATTTATTTCTACATATTCAATATATAAATGATAACTTGGCTGCTCAATTAGTATCGTTTCGTTTTCATTCGGAAATGGTATTGAAGTTAATATAGCAAGCGCCTGCTGCACACCTGACGTTATAAATATATTATCTTCCTTTGTGAAAACTTGATAGTTTGCTAACTGTTTTTGCACAACCGATATTAAAGATGGTAACCCTTTCGGTGTTCCGTATATAAACAAATCATTCTTATAGGTATCAATCGCTTTATTAATGCAATGCTGAAAATCTAAGTATGGAAAAACATCTGGATCTGGGGCCGAAGAAGCGAAATCAATAATCTCGATACTTTCTACGTAACTTCCAGATTTCTTAACAACGTAGTATCCACTTTGAGGTACAGAATAAATAATATGACGCTTTTCCAATTCATGCAGCGCTCGTATTACAGTCGCCTTATTACATTCATATTGTGTAACAAGCGACCGTATAGACGGTAATTTCTTTCCTTCTTTTATCTCACCATTTTGAATCATACTTTCTAAGTCGTTCAAAACATGTAAATACTTATACATCCTTACACCTCCTATTTTTTTGTACCGGTACAGTTTGTATTTGTTCACATTGTAGCACTAGATCAGAAGGATTACTATGTACGTATACTGGCCAGTAAGAAATCAACTACTATGAGGTGAAATTATGAAAAATACAACAAAAGCATATATATCAGCATTACTCTATTCATTTATTATTGGATTTTCATTTATGTTTGTGAAACTAGCACTAACCATTACGAGTCCTCTTGATACTCTGGCTCACCGTTTTACAGTTGCCTTCATAGCAGCAACCATTCCGGTTATTTTCGGTTTTGTAAAGTTAAATATTTCACTCAAAAACATACTTGCACTTTTACCACTCGCAATATTTTATCCAGCATTGTTCTTTGCTTTCCAAGCATTTGGCTTAGTATATACAAGTTCATCTGAAGCTGGAATTATACAAGCAGCGATCCCTATATTTACGATGATACTAGCTTCCTATTTTTTAAAAGAATATACGAATACATGGCAAAAAACATCAGTATGTATTTCTGTCATAGGTGTCATTTATATATTTGTTATGAATGGTATAGGGGCCCATGAAACGAGCTTCATCGGTGTTATCCTCATTTTATTATCGGCATTATCATCTGCTTGCTATAATGTATTAGCTCGAAAAATGACAAAGAAATTCAAGCTAATGGATTTAACATACACAATGACAGCAATCGGTTTTATTAGTTTTAATTTCATCGCAATCATTGACCATATGAACAAAGGTACAATAACTGTATACTTTAAGCCATTTACGAATGGAACATTCCTTATCTCCATTTTATATTTAGGATTATTATCTTCCTTACTAACAGCATTGTTATTAAACTATTCATTATCTTATATTGAAGCAGCGAAAATAAGTGTTTTTAGCAACTTATCTACACTTATTACCATTATCGCAGGCGTTGTATTCTTACAGGAGCAAATTTCCTACTATCATATTGTCGGTACACTTATGATTGTTCTTGGAGTAATAGGCACAAATTTTCTAGGCAAAAAAGGAATCATAGCGAAAAAGAAGAATACCTCCTTGAGTAAATAAAAAGTGAGGGGTAAATAATGCAGAACTCTAATACGATCGATATCCGTAATATACATGAGCTAGAAAACGAATTGTCTACTTTATTAAGTAAACCCATTTCTTCAGGAGAAGATTTAGAAAATCGGCTGAAAATACAGTCGAAATTAATATGGGAAATCGAAGAACAATTAAGATCACACTATATTGACTTTCAATGTAATACAGATAACAAAGAAATAAAAGATACGTTTGAATATGATCAACAATATGTAAGGCCTCTTTTGAAACGTTATCAAAATTCATTTGATAATAAATATTTAGAGTCACCATTTCGAATGCAACTTGATCCAAAAACTTATAGCTTACTAGATAAAAAAATAAAAAATGCGCAAACATTATTTTGTGAAAAAACATTGATTTAGAAGTAAAAGAAGACAAATTAGTAACCGAGTACTTCGAAATTACAGGCAGTTTGACTGCACTATGGGATGGCGAAGAAAAAACAATTACTGAACTACAGTCTTACTTACAAAATCCGAATCGTGATATACGAAAAAAAGCAAAAACGCTCATTTCTGAAAAATTCTTATCTGTTGAAAATAATTTACAACATATTTTAAATGAATTAATTGCAATCCGTCACCAAAAGGCAAAAAACATTCAATTAGATAATTATCGTGATTATATGTTTAAAAAATATGAACGTTTTGATTATACGGCTGATGATTGCTATGAACTGGCTGAATCAATACGACAATATGTTGTGCCACTTACAGATAAAATATTAAATGAGAAAAAAGCTGAACTTCAAGTGGATATCCTTCGTCCATGGGATGTAGCAGCTGTAGCTCCCAATCAAAAAGTGTTAAAACCTATTCAAAATGAAAAAGAGTTAATTGAAAAAAGCACTCACATCTTCAATAAGCTAGATATTGAATTTTCAGCACTACTAAACCGAATGCATAAACATAATTGCTTAGATTTAAGAAGTCGTAAAGGAAAAGCAGCTGGTGGTTTTTGTGAGTACTTACCGGCTTCTCAATTATCTTTTATTTTTATGAACCTTAACTATACACAAGATGACATCCTTACTTTCATTCATGAAATGGGCCATAGCATTCATAATGAATGCATAAAGCAACTAAAGATACGACAATATATAGAAATCCCCGCTGAGACAGCTGAATTAGCTAGTATGACAATGGAATTATTCTCGATAAAATATTGGGATGCATTCTATAAAGATAAAAAAGATTTGAAACAAGCAAAAGTTAACTTCTTTAAAGATATTATTACTTATCTTCCAGGTATGCTAATAGTTGATCAATTCCAACACTGGCTTTACGAAAACCCAAATCATACTTTTGAGGAAAGAAATGAAAAGTACTTAGAGCTTCAGAAAACTTATCAATCTAGTGTAGTAAATATTGATGGTTATGAAAACTGGTTTGCAAATGGCTGGTTACCTGTACTACATATTTATGAAGTACCATTCTATTATATCGAATATGCGATTGCACAGCTCGGTGCACTGCAAATGTATAAACAATATAAAGAGAATCCTAAACAAGCACTACAAAATTATAAAAAAGCATTGTCTTTAGGTAGTACAAAGACTATTAAAGAAGTGTATGAGGCAGCCGGCATTCACTTTGATTTTTCTGGAAAAACAATTAAAGATTTAATGGCATTTGTAGAAGAAGAATTAAATTTACTTGAACAAATATAAGTAAAAAAGATGCACCTAAAAGTATAGGCGCATCTTTTTTACTGTATTCTCTTCTAATTAGTTTCAATTTTCATCTCGCTTTATTAATAAGCTCTATATATTGTAGGTCCCCATATCCTATTGTTGGAAAAAGATTAAATAACCTTTTTAATAACTCTTGTGTTGGTAAATCTTTATTTTTGGAGATATACTTTACTACTACATTATTTTCTTTTAGCATTTCTAAATATAAATCTATCGCCTGATACATTACAGGTAGTACCTCATGAGATGGCTTTTTATGATTTACTAGAACTTCATTGTAAACAGAAAAATAGTTCCCTAATTCAAGTCCAATTTGACTAACTTTAAATTCATCCTCTCTGAAGCTATTTAAGTATACTTTTCCCTTATAACCAGACTGTTCAAGGTAAGAAAGTACTGTAAGTAGATTCATTTGGCAAAACATATCTTCACCGAACCATAAAACAATACATTTATACTCTTTCTTAAAAAGATTCTCTAAAGGATGAATAACCTTTTTCGTATAATTTTCTACAGTACCTTGGTGTCCTTCTGCCCTTGTTTTAATAAACTCATCATCAAAAATCTGTGCAGTAGTCGTATTTACACACATAGCTTCATTAAATGGAGCGTAATCAGACTCCCCCATTAGTTTTTCACTTTTAAATTCTTCATACATAAATTGACCATTTAATATATTTAGTACATCTTTATCAAACAGCTCACTCTTCGCATTTCGTAACTGATCAACTTCAATTTTTCTAGAAAAATTCATTCTATCCCACTCCTTGCCATCATTGATTGAGAGTTTAATAAATGATTGAACCGGTATTTTGTTAAGTTGGAATTTTCCTGGGGTTATACCAAAAACAGTTTTAAATGCTCTACTATAAGCCTCTTGCGAAGAGTAATCGTAATCAAATGCGATATCAATTATCTTTCTATCATTCGTCAAATCTTCCGTTGATAAATACAATCTTCTAAGAAGAATATATCGTCTAATACTTATCCCTGTTACTTGATGAAATTTAAACGAACAGAAGTAAGGAGAATATCCCATATAATTAGATAATTTATCTAATGAAAACTTCTTTTTTAAATTGCCCTCAATCCATTCAATCATTAGCTGTATATGTTCATTCATTTATCCCCCTCCTCACTAAAAATTATAAGAAGTATCCACTTCTTTCTTTTGATATTTCTTGTGGTTTATAACATTAACCACTCTCTAGAACCTTTAAATATCATATGTAATTACTCATTTCATATTTTTTCAGCTATCTTATTTTGTCATACATTTACTTAACTTTCCAATAAAGTGAAACTTTAATCAGTGGGGAGTTTCTTCCTCCCCACTGATTATTATCCCATACTAATCGGGTTTTTACGGGATAAATCTTTTTTAAAGGATTCTACCAAATAAAACACGAAATTTGTAAGTTAAGGAACTAGTAGTGTTGTGAGTGGAAAATTTATGTTTGGAAAGGAAGTTAAAATGAATAATATAGAAAAAGAGATACTTAAACTAATTAATAAACTATATCCATTGGATTTTATTGAAATGACACCAATAACAAATGAAATGTATCAATGTCTCACAGCACAAGGTACTTACTTCGTTAGAATTACAAACTATAAAACATATGAAGAGCAATTAGAAGAAGTTACATATACGAACTTTTTATATCAAAAGGGCTTAGGAGTCCCTCCAATAATACCTTCTTTAAAGGCGAATTTAGTAGAGAAAATAACCTTAGACAAAGAAGTTTTTGCTGTATTATATAAAGCTGCTCCTGGTATACATTTACCAAGAAACGAATGGAATTCTAATGTATTTAAAAAGCTCGGTCAACAAATTGGAAAATTACATCGTATATCTAAAGACTTTGAAAGAGTTCAACCGGTAAATCATATAAACGATTGGTATGAAAATGAAGAGTATAATTTTCTTAACTATATCCCAAAAGAAGAAACTACTATAAGAGAAATTGCATCTGACGTTTTAACTTCTATAAAGGAGCTGCCAAAGTCCACTTCAAATTACGGCTTAATTCATGGAGATTTATGGTTAGAAAACATATTAGTGGACAATGATTTAAATTTAACAATGATTGATTTTCAAGACTGTGAAAAACATTTTTACATATTCGATTTAGCTATTCCAGTCTATAGCGCGATAGAATATTCTTTCGTTGGGAATGGCAACATAGTCGACTATGAGAATTCTATTACAAAAGCAATAATCGACGGATACCAGGAGGAAAATGATCTACCTAAAGAAATGATAGAGCAGCTTCCATTGTTTATTAAATTAAAGGAGATATTCGAATATAGTTTAATGCATATGTATTGGAATAAAGAAGAGTTAACTGAGGAGCAAGTACGGATAATGAACCTTTATAGAATAAAGATTGAAAAAAGCCATTCTTTAAACACAGTTGGTTTCCTATGAAGTACACCCAATTGTTACATTCAGTTTAACAATTGGGTGTACTTTTCTATAGATAAGTTTTCTTCAAAAGACAAAATACAAGGAGCGAAACGATATTTAATCGTACAGTGGCACCTATTTTTCAATCCATTCAACGGATTTATCTAGCTTAATACCATCCTCGATATTACTTTCTTCCAAAGTATTTGCCCTAGCTTGAATACAAATAAAATAAAGAGGTTCACTTGAATTGTTACGCCAAATTCTTTCCCCCTCTTGTGCCACCCTTATGACAGTACCCTCTTTGATTTCAAGGATTTCATCATCAATCTTGAATTCCCCTTGTCCTTTGACGAAGATATACAGCTCTTCATTTTCTCTATGCTTATGATAAAAGGGCATTGAAATGCCTGGAGGGAAAACATTTAGTGAAGCTTCCATCCCTGTACATTGTAAGTCATCTTTAAGAAATACCTTTCCAGGAGCTTTAAATGGATTTCCATTTTTATATTGAAGCAGATCCTCCCACTTTCCTACTTGAACAGCACTAAAATTTTTACCTTCCATTGTTGAATTAACAAATTGACTCATTTGTATTCTCCTCTCATATTTATTTTCCATAATTTCACTTTTTATTCTCTAATAAATGAATAAATCCTCTCACAAAAAGAAACCGAATAGTCTCTTTTTGCGGTAAAAAAACGGCTCAATTAGCCATAATATGTTATTAAGAAGTTTATTAGTAAAGATTGTTTTTTACATATTTATTTATCTCTACATTTATTTTATTTAGAATTTCTAAAAAACGAAGCAATCCAATTTTTATTAATTAATATTTATTTAAAATTGTAAATTATGGCCTCAGCAGCTTCCATCACAATCTCACTTAAAGTTAGTTGAGCATGTGGTGTTAATGCAATATCCTCAACTGTCATGCCTGATTCAATTGCTAAACCCATTTCGGCAATTATTTCTGATGCACCATTTCCCACGATTTGAGCACCTACTAATACACCATCTTCTTTACGCACCAATAGCCTCAAGAACCCTTTTCCTTCATTTGATACAAGTGCACGACCGTCTGCTGAAAATGGGGATTGAATCACTTTTACTTCCATGCCTTCTGCCTTTGCTCGCTCTTCAGCATAACCAACTGTAGCTAATTCAGGATTTGTGAAACAAACTGCTGGAATTGCCAAGTAATCAACAAATGATAGTTCACCAGAGATAGCTTCGGCAGCTACTTTCCCTTCGTAAAATGCTTTATGTGCAAGCTGTGGACCAGCAATGATATCTCCTATAGCAAAAATGTTCGGAAGGTTAGTACGGCATTGTTGATCAACTTTTAATAAACCGCGGTCAGAAAACTCAATACCGATTTTTTCAAAACCCATATTTTCAGTATTAGGACGACGGCCAACCGTTACTAATACGTAATCAGCGTCAACTTTCTTTTCTTCACCACCAATTTCGTAGGTAACAATTACACCATTTTCAACTTCTTCTACACCTTTAGCGGATGCATCTACTATTACTGTAACACCTTTGTTTATAAGGTCTTCTTTCACAATTTGAGTCATTTGTTTATCGAAGCCAGTTAAAATATCTTTACCTCCTTCAATAATTGTTACTATAGAACCGAGGGAAGCGTAAGCAGAGCCCAATTCAGTACCAATGTAACCACCACCGATTACAACCAATTTACTTGGAACTTCAGTTAAACTAAGTGCACCTGTAGAGTTAATCACACGTTTTGTAAATTTAAATGTTGGAATTTCAACTGGGCGTGATCCAGTAGCTATAATTGCATTTTTAAATGTATATGTTTGAGTTGCATCTTTATTGGTTACTCGTATAGTGTTAGCATCCATGAAATAAGCTTCACCTTTTATCACTTCTACTTTATTGCTTTTTAATAACCCTTCTACACCACCTACTAATTTCTTTACAACGTTGTTTTTAAATTTTTGTACTTTTGCGAAGTCCACATTTACACCAGAAGAAAAAATCCCCATATTTTCTGAATGCTTTGTTTCCTCAAAACGATGACCTACAGAAATAAGTGCCTTAGATGGAATGCAGCCGACGTTAGCACATACGCCACCAAGATTCTCTCTTTCTATAATTGCCACTTGTTTCCCTAATTGTGAAGCTCTTATTGCAGCAACATATCCTCCAGGTCCAGAGCCAATTACGATTGTTTCTATTTCTCTCATATCCTTTTTCACACTCCTCCAAAAATTAGAAACAGGTAGGCCGAAATCGTTCATATTCTACACATTTTTCAATTTACTATTTTGTATTAGTACCATTCTTCTCTCATCCGTTTTTTCATAGTTCCATCATGGAATTTCTATTAAGTGATCACCCCCTCAAAAAAGAAACCGAACAGTCTCTTTTTTGCGATAAAAATTACGGCTTACTTGGCCGTAATTTGTTTTTCCAATTCATCTAAAAGTCGTGACGATACTGTATCAATATAAACTGTATCTTGGTATAAGCGTGACAATGCAAGTGCTCCTTCAAGAGAAGAAATCCAGATGATAGCAATCTGTTTTGCTTGAGTATCTGATTTTAACTCTCCTTGCTCAATTCCATACGTAATAATCTTTTCAATTATTCCAAGTAATTGATTCATCGCTATCTGTGCTTGTTCTGCCATGAGAGGATGGGAATCATCTGCTTCTAACGTTACGTTCATGATTGGACACCCTCCAGGAAGAGGATCATTATGAATGAGAGATGTAAAAACTGAAATAAAAGTTTTTAACTTATCCAACGTATTGGATGCTTTTTTTATCTCTTCGACATAACGCACTCCCATTTGTGAAGTTGCATGCTGAAAGGCTTGAACAGCCAAGTCATCTTTATTTTTAAAGTGACGATAAATACCGCCCTTCTCTAGCCCAGTCTCTCGCATAATATCAGAAATTGAAGAACCACTATAGCCCTTTACATTAAACAGAGCAGAGGAACGATCAAGAATCATTCTTTTTGTTAATTCACCTTTACGCATTGTGTCCTCCTAAAAGAAAACGTTTGGTCTCTTTTAAGTATATGACAAACCGAAAAGAATTAGCAAGAAAAAAATAACAGGGAATATCAATGAGTAAAAAACAAATGATACACCATCCTTACAAGAATCAGAATAAATACATGAAAAACATCTTTTATTTACAGAGGTTTAGTCTCTGCCAGTCTAGCTGCACTAATTATAGGAGCCCACTGGAAAATTTCATCTCTTAATAGACCTGTTTTTTTGCAATATATATGTAAATACATTTCAGCTAATTCCACTGAATTCTGTGAATACAATAAGTATGTCCGAAACACATCTGCACGAATATCACCTGAACTAGCATCAACCCAATCTATAATATTCACATCACCATTACTCATAATTAAATTAAACGGATGAAAATCACCATGACATACTCTAGGTTCAAATGTGATTGAATCTAACTTTTTTAATATATTTCCCTTTTGTTTTTCATCCAGATCATGTACGGAGTTAATTTGACGATAAAGCCTTTCTTCCATCGGTTCTATTTCATCCGAGCTCACAGATATAGCATGAATTTTTTGTTGTTCACTAACACATATACTTATATAATGCTCCGCTTTACTCAAATTATTAAGCAAAAGCTCACCAACACTTTCCCCTTCTACATATTCCATAATAATAGCTTGTCTACCTTGTATCTCTGTAACTTCAAATACTTTAGGAACGTGTAAACCACATGAATATGCATACTTTTGTTTTCGTGCTTCGTATAGAGATTCTGTATTAGGGAGGTATTCTTTAAACAATTTCACAACTTTATTATCACAAAGATAAATTTCAGCCGTATTTCCTTTGGCTATCGGATTTCCTAGATTCAATTCATTTCTCTCCTTACAGTAAATTAGAATAACGCCTTATAGTCCTCTATAAATTCAGTGTAATTATACTGATACCCTTCTTCATGAAAATTAAAAAAACTTACCCCTACCTATAATTATATAGAAAGTGGTAAGTTTAATTTTCTAGGAATATCGGAATGAAACTCTGGTGTATGCAAAACAGAAAATGAATACCCTTGTTGAATAAATGATATTTCATTTTGTTTACTTTCAAATGGAACACTATTTTTCTTAAAATTATTTTGGATTTGTTGTAAAAACGCATGATCCGGTGTTCCGAATGTAACATGTACTTTCGGTGGTAAAGCTTTCATCGCAATGGGAATCCAAGGTCGCTGCCACCAGGTTGCGATGATATATGCAGTGCCACCTATAACAAAGTTGAAAATATCCCCATCTTCCTTCGTTTTCATGTCTAGATTTGATTTCAACCATTCCGTAAATACAGGTACACTTTTAACCGGAAGACCAATTTCCCTTACGTATAAAATGTTTAACGGTGAATGCGGGACTAATACATCTTCTTTAACATAACTATGTGCAATAATTTCGAGAAGATTTCCATCACCATCTTTAAAGTATAAATTGAATAGACCATTCTCCTCACCAATTGTATGACCATCTTTCCATTTCACAATGAGTAATCCAGACTCTTTAAGCCATTTTTCCGTTTCATGAAACTTTGAATATGGGATCTCAAAAGCGAAATGCGCAGGTGCAATTGGTTCATATACTTCCTGAAAACTAATTGTTGTATACGGTGTTACTTCAAATTGAATATATGATTCGGTTTCTTTTTTTATTGGAAAAGATAATATGTCTTTATAAACTTGTTTTACCCCTTCTATGGAAACCGTTTGTAGTTTTATATCTGATATATGTGTAATCACACTACATTCCCCCTTGTTTCTTACTATCTATTCTTATTGTATTACACTTATAAATAGATAAAATCAAACCGAAGGGTGGATTTTTCATGTAAAAACTACAACTTTAGTATGAATATGTTAGCTCCAATTACTTTTTATTTCCGCTATAACAACTTCTGGTTTATCCCAGTGTAACAAATGTGTAGTATCAGGAATTACTTTTACTATACTGCCAGTTTTCCCTGCATTCTTTTCCACAAAAAAAGCTGATTTTCTTTTAAAGAAAATCAGCTTTTACGTTAAAATACACTATGATTTAACAGCAATAATCATAAACCTTTTTGAATTCGTACGAATACCTTTTTCGGAACTATTAGCGTCAATGAACTTTTGTAAAATATTAAAGTCCTCTTCTTTTTCTCCAAATCTAGGAATAATAGGCGTATGTTTTAATAAAAAAATGAGATCCTCAGGAGTACTGTAATAATCGGTTACATCATATTCACATACTTGCACGAGTTCAAATCCTGCACTAATAAGTTCACCCATATACTTATCTTTTAACGTACCATCTCTTTCACCTAAGCATTGCCCTCTACCAAATGCTTCTTTAAGATTTAATTTATCATATTCGCTAACTTGTTGTGTTAAGAAAAAAGCACCTTTTTTCATTACTTTTGCCAATTCAGATGCTACAAACGGCGCATGACAACTTGAAGCAATATCAAAATGAGCATGCGGAAACGTTAAAACTTCAGAATCCATTTGGAGAAATTCAACGTTTTGTACACCTGCTTTATTCAAATTAAAATGTGCTGTTTTGATCATTCCATTAGAATTATCTATTCCAATCAGTGATGCAGCTGAAGATGCTATGTTAAGTACATTTTCTCCTCCACCTGTACCAACATCAAGTAAAATATGTGATGACTTGCATCTTTCTTTTACCTCGCCATAAAAGTCCCATGAATCTCCTACAGTTTCACATTTTATTTTACTAAAATCCCATCCATTTAATCTGCCTACTTTATCATAAAAGTTTTTGTACTCTAATTCGTTCATTTTATGTTTTCCCCTTTGTTGATGCTTTTATATTCCTTAGCTGTCTAATAAAAATGAGCCATCCATTATTTATTCTATATATGCAAGCCAAGCTTCATGAAACGCTTGAACAGTGCGATACCTTTTATTTTTTTCTTTATGTAGCGCTTTTTTACATATATTATATAATTCTTGTATGCTTTCCCATTTTTCATAGCTTTTATCATTTTTTCCGCCGATAAAAGCGAAAGCAATTCCAGCTAGTACATACACATTCGTTTCGCTTGTAATTTGTGCATGCAGTTCATATTCTTCCGATGCTTTGAAACGACCTGCTCCCCAGAAATTCTCCCCAATTTCATTAAATACAGGTGCTTTTTGAAAAAAATCAATATCACAAATCGTCAGTTTTGATTGCTCGAAATTATATAAAATACTACCGTCATAAAAATCAACCATGACATATCCTAGTGACTCCACATATGCTGCAAACTCAAAAATTTGTGTCAATATGTTAAGTCTCTCCGTCACGCATAATTTTCTAAGCTTTACAAACGGCGAATTTGGTGCGTGGTGCTTTTCAAACGGTGTAAAGTCCCAATGATTGTGCATGCATTCCCCATCAATCCAATGAAACCTTAAACAAAATCCATTTTGCATTTGAATGGAATTAATATATGGAACTAGTAAAGGATGTTTAATTTGTTCATACACTTCTTTTGCTTTCATTAGTCGTTGGATTGCGTCCTCTACATTACCTTTATATTCTAAATTACGAGCACCGGCATACTTCAAAAAGTAACGATGTCCATTTTCAATAATACCAAAACTAATATTTCCTGAATCTTGTTGATCAAAAACAGTAAATATTTCTACACCCTTTAACCAATCAAAATTATGATCCTCAGCTAATGTTATTGGGTATTGATTTTTTCCTATTGTAATATTTATCATGCGCTGCTCCTAGCTTTGAGCGAACGTAGTTTATAGAGGTATGATACGCATACTCAAATTATTTTTACCTCATACTTTGTTTTCTTCTGTTTATTCATAAAACATCACTCCTTTCCAATATCGACCCTTAATTTCATTCAATAACTACCACAATGTTCTTACTTTCTATTATATATTATAAAATACAAATTATAAGAAAAATATATACCATGCGCACAAGCAGTTTACATAATAATATTATAGTTTGTTTTTATCGATATATTCTAAATGTCCTCTTCCCCAACCACACATACTATCCAAAACAATACTAACTGTTTTTCCATGCTCAGTTAAGCTATATTCCACTTTAGGTGGTATTTCTTGATAAATTTCGCGTTTTATTAGTTGATCGTGCTCTAATTCACGAAGCTGCTTCGCTAATGTTCCTTGAGAAATGTCTGGTATTAATCGCTTTAATTCACCAAACCGTTTCGTTCCATCTGTTAATAATATAAATAAAATGAGTGGTTTCCATTTACCTCCGATTATTTGTAATGTTGCTATTACCCCTTTTAATTTCGGTTCCCCTAAATTCATTTTCCTCACCACTCCCCTCAAATCATAAATTATAATGAATAATTCTTTATATTATGTATCCATATAACAAGCGATTAGTACGAAATTAGCGACTAAGTACATATAAAGTGCGTACTTTTCAATAGTCATTTTTTAACGAATAATAAAATTAACACAACTTATTTTAAATCTTATATTAAGGGAGATGTTTAATCATGTCTATTACTGCATTAAAAGATAAACATATCGTTATCATTGGTGGAAGCTCTGGTATTGGATTAGCAACAGTAAAACAAGCAATCGGACAAGGTGCACATGTTATTATTGCAGGGCGCTCGGAAGAAAAACTAAAGGCTGCTCGAGAAATAATAAATAACAACCATCTTCAAACTTATGTATTGGATAATCAAAATAAAAACCAATTACAAGATTTTTTCAAGACAGTTGGGAATTTTGATCATTTATTCACACCGGGAGCCTCTTACACACTTGGACCAATAACCGCTACAGAGGAAATTGCTGAAAGCAGCTTTATCGGAAAGTTTTGGCCACAATATTACGCCGTAAAATATGCGATTCCTTTTCTTTCAAAATCTGGATCTATCGTGTTAATGTCCGGTGCATTTAGTCAAAGACCACTTAAAGGTGCACCTGCTTATGGCGCTTGTAATGGTGCTATTGAAAGCTTAGGGAAAGCTTTAGCTGTTGAATTAGCTCCTATTAGAGTTAATGTTGTTTCTCCTGGAACGATACGAAGAGAGAATGAACAAAATGAGAAAAGACTAGCTGCTTATGAAGATTATAAATCTCTTTCTCTTGTACAGAGACCTGGGTATAATGATGAAATTGCACATACTGTCCTGTATTTAATGCAAAATGGTTTTACTACAGGTAATGTATTATTTCCTGATGGAGGATACACATATCATTAATTTATAACAATTCAATGCCTCCTTAGATTAACTAGTATTAAGGAGGCTATTATGGTTAATCAACGAGTCCTTTGTGCTAAATATTTTCAGATGGAAATAAAGTAAAAAGGCATATACGATGCCTTTTTTACTTTATTGTTTATTTGTTTATCGGATAACAAACCTCTGTAACCCACTTATTAGGATCTGATTCCATCGCTGGACTAACGTGATAAATATTAAACATCGGTCCGGCTAATTCATAACCTTCTGTTTCAATCCATTTTGCTGCCGCCTCATTTACAGCTGTCATTTGTTCATAACTTCCGTTAACTGTTATTGAAGCTACATAGGATGGATCTATCTTTTTGAAATTAACATCTTTTGTATTTTCATGCTTCCCTAAAATATTTATCTGTATTTCTACATCCACATCATTTTCCTTATATTCTTGATCATGGAATGTAGCAATACTATAACTCGGATTAGCTATACTAATATTTTTAACATTAATTTCTTGCATCAATATACTCCATAAATCCCCTTCGCAATTATACGATGGAATAACCTTTCTAACACTTGCTACATTTCTTTCTGGAATTTCTTTTAATGAAACATGATAGTTCATTTCAATAACATCCTCTCTCATCGTTTTCATTGAGTCTTCGAGGAGACGTAATTGTTTTTTGAGATCGTCCATTTCTTCCTTTACTTGAGCACTACGATTTTCAAATTGTGACTTTATTACTTCAATATTTTCACTCTCTACTAATTCTTTAATAGTGGCAATATTAAATCCCATATCTTTTAACACTTGAATTTGATTTACTTTCTTTAATTGGGCTGCTGAATAAAATCGATAACCACTTTGCTCATCGACTTTTATTGGTTGTAATAATTCCACTTTATCGTAATGTCTCAACATACGTATACTAATGGAAGATAGTTTTGAAAAATCTCCTATTTTGAACATTAGTTCCTCCTATTTATTACAATTATTCGAAGCTCAACTTAAGCTTAAACAATGACATTTGTGAGAGTGAACTATTTATAACAGTTTAAACAATTATTTAATGTATTATATTTATATAATTAAAAGCTCTTACGACTTATTTACCAATTCACTTTTCAACGCAATATATATTGATATTAATCCATTTACATTCAATAAAGTAACTATAATACTAATGAGCAACGCTACATCTGCAGAAAACGTTTTAATCGTCTGCCACGGTGAATTTGTACTATAAATAAGAAGTGGAATTAAAGTAATAGATAATATTAGAAATAAACTCCCTAGAAAAAGCCAGGTCATTTTTTTACAAATTTTCTTACGTTTATACTTTATTATTAACATAATTGCTGTAATGAAAAGTGCGAATATTAATATTGACATAACAATTTGAACTATTGGTATATTTTTTGGTATATCAACCGGTTCTTCACCATTCAAAATATTAATAATCCCTTTTTTAAATTCTGGTAGTGATGCTTCTTCTAAAACATGATTTTTATTCGTTAAAATCACAACACCCCAGCCAGTTTCATTTAAAATAAATATCTCTGCATGTGAATCAGGAGTTGAGCCTGAATGCCAAACCATCTTTTCGTTTCCATTTATATTTGTTGTCCTCAGTCCAAAACCATAATATTTCGCTGAATCTATTTTATATAATGGAGATAAATAAAGATCCATACTATCTTTATTTAAAAATTGTGTATGCTCTTGGTGATTCAAAAACTTAATGAATTGAATCATATCTTCTAGATTTACTGTAATACCTTTCAGTTTAAAATTTAATAATTTAAGAATAATTTATATTAATATTACAAATAGATTTTTCTTGCTATATGGGGTAGCGACAGGAAAATACGGATTTACAACGTTAAGGAAATTCCAAATTAAAAAGCCCAACTTCTCTGCAAAACAAAATAGAGAAAGTGAGCTTTTCAGTTACTTCATTATTTTTATTTGAATTAATATAAAACTGCTAAGTTGATTTTTCAGCTCAGCTATTTATTGAATTCATTAACTGGAAGAAGTATTCAGGTTTATGAGTCTTATTTAGGTTATACCATGAATGTAATGTGTCGGGTGCAAATACATCTAATTTTTTCAGTACTTCCATCGCAAATTCCAGAGGAGCTATTCCTGATGCAGTAACTAAATTCGCATCAGATACCGCAAATCTCAACTCATAGAACTTTTCTCCTTTATAGTTAGGACATACCATTTTAGTGTATTCTAAATTATTACTTGTATGCTTTCTAGTATCTAAGTATCCCATATTCGCAAGGGCCTCAGTTGCACCACAAATTGCAGCAACAATAGTGCCAAGCTTTAAAGCTTGGCCAATTCTTTCCAAGATAGGTTGATGAATTTCTTCACTCCAAGTACTCCCTCCTGGTAAAATCAAAAGATCTTTACTCTCAAGAGTACATTCATCAAGGGAAATATCTGGTTTTATGCTCAGTCCTCCCATAGTAGTAATCATTTCTTTATTAGCTCCTACTGTAATTACTTTTAAAGGTGCTAAATCTTTTTTGAAATATCTTCCTGAGTTTAGTTCAGCAATTAAATATCCATATTCCCAGTCCGACATTGTATTAAATACATATAGAAAAGCTTTTTTTGTTTGCATCCAATAACACTCCAATCACAATTGATATAGCTATTATAATATAACTTCCCTGACAGTTAACGTCAGGGAAGTTATCATACTTGATGAAATTTTATTAATTCCGACAGAACTTCAATAAGTCTTTTCTTAAGACTTATTGGCTCAATAACTTTAATAGATTTATTGTACGGTAAAAGTAAATAAGGTACATATGTATGTATCATATCTTTTTCAAGAAGAAAAACTGCTTGATTTGAAGTCCGTTCTTGTAAATAATGTCCTAAAAACCAATGTTGGCAAATATCAGCCAATACACTTTTATCCCCATTAAGAACCAAAGAAATAATCCCTTCCTTATCTTCTATAGTTGGAAGAAGACTTTTTATAAAAAAGTCACGTGCTGAAAAATTTTCTGGCCGGTTAAACTTATTTTCGGTTAGCATTAGACTTTCAATTCGATCTACTCTAAAACTACGGATATCATTCCTAAGATGACAAAATCCAATCACATACCACTTATTATTCCAATAGATAATTCTGTACGGATCGACCAATCTATAATTTAATTGCTTTTCGCCACTTTTATAGTAAAGAATTTTTACTGAGTACCCGTCAGCTACGGCCTGCTCCAACTCCTTCAAAAAAGGTTCCATAGAGAGTGAACTTAATCGACTTATTACTTCTAGACTAGTTAAATGTTGGTTTATCTTTGCTTCCTGCTCTTGATTTGAGTATTTACTTAGTTTTGAAATGGCCCTATTTAGTGCTTCACCTCCATAATATCCGGCTTCTTCTGCAAAAACAGCAGCGTGAAATAGTGAAGTTTGCTCCTCAAAATCAAAAAAAAGAGGAGCCTCAATAAAATTGTTCAATAAAGTGTATCCACCGTTATGTCCTGGTTCTGAAATTATAGGTACACCACTTGTTGAAATAGTATCAATATAACGATACACAGTCCTTATATTCATCTCTAACTTTTCTGAAATTTGTTTTGCCGTAACTTTTTTACCTGAGCGAAGCATCCATAGAATTGCTAACATATTGTCAATTTTAGGCATATAATTCCACCTCTATATGGAATTTATTTTCTATTATATATTTCTGATTTTTGGTATAACTCATCAACTGTTCCTTTCCGATAGCTTTCTATATAATGAGGCCCTAGACACATTTGTAATTTCACAAATTTGATTTACAGTCATATCTCCCTCTTTATAAAGCTTTACTGCATAATTCATTCCTGCATGATTTTTATGATACTTCTTTAATCGACCTTTAAACTTTCCTTCTTTCTTAGCCAGTTCAATCCCTTCACGCTGCCGCATACGGATAAGATTACGTTCTAATTGGTTTACACCCGCCATAACCGTAATTAAGAATTGGCTGTAGGGATTATCTTCTGATAAATCTAGCCATGTATCTTTTAAGGATTTTAAATTTGCCTTTTTACTCCGTATGTTATCGATTAATTCAAATAAATCTTGTGTACTACGAGTAATCCGAGTTAAGTCCGTAACATAAATGATGTCACCTTCTTGTATATCCTCTAACATTTTTTGAAGTTGCTCACAATCTTTTGTTGCTCCAGAAACTTTTTCTTTAAAAATAATATCCATTCCGAGTTCGTTCAGTTGCTGGAATTGCCTTGAAGGATTCTGGCTAGTTGAACTGACACGTATATAACCAATTTTTCGCAAAATATCACCTCGTTTTTGAGACAAGTCTTATGGGACGCTCTTAACTATGATTTTATCAGTCTTCTACACTTGTATCAATAGAGTACACTCTATTGATATATAATTGAACTAATTAACTGAATAATTACAGAAATGAGATGATACTGTATGAAAATAGCGAGAGGTAGCGAATTACTTACACCGGAACAACGACAAGCCTTTATACAAATTTCTGAAGATGAGTGGGTGCTAGGAACCTACTACACTTTTTCCAAACGAGATTTAGAAATTATAAATAAGCGAAGGAGGAAAAATTAGACGCTTTTGAGGTTTTAGGTACCCCTATATTATGTTAAAGAAACTCTTCTTCAACATAAAAACTCATTTGCAGATTATTGCAAATGAGTTCTTAATCCTTAACTAACCACTATTTTTTATTCTTCTTAATTTAATTATTTTTCTCAAGACATTCATAAACTGCCATCATTTCTCGCTTATTCAACTCACGAATTCGATTAAATATTAGAATGTCTGCAACATCCTCAGTTCGTAAGCTTTCATCCACAACATCACTAACTTTTCCGGTTAACCATGTTTGCACATCTATTCCATCAACGATTTCTTTAAGTCCTTCATCGTTAATACCACTTGCATTACAAGTTATACATGGAATTGTTAATTTAAACACGCCATCATGTAGATTATCTTCGGTTATAACTTTCTTTCCGTTACAGAATGGACACGGGCTGCTTTTTTTAATTTTATTAATTTGGGTAACTAATTTTTTGTAACCAAATGCTTCGTATACATATGTTAGTTTTTTATATTTACCATTTGTGAAATACTTATCTATAATGGTTTCTCTTGTTTCATAAACATTAGGAAAATCACAAATAGTTACTTGATTGTTGAAGCAAATGGATTCTATATTTCCTTTTATTTTGTCCCAGAATGGTAAAACATTTTGTAACACCATTTCATAATTTGAAAAGCTTGCTTGTTCTAATTCAAACATTTTCAGTGCGACTTGTATATTTCTAGGTAATAAAGAAACATCTTCTGTCATAATCATATCGTCACCTACGATAGATTTCAATTTGACGAGTACAGGCAAATCTCCTACAATTTTTAATACTTCGTTAAGCGGCTGATTAATAATTTCACGAATATCTGTATCTCCAAAATTAAGTGGTTTATGGTGATTTAATAAAGTCCCCTTACAAATTGGACATGTCATCATTTCTTTAGAAGTCTTAATATCTTCTTTAATAGCTGCTTTTGAAATAACAATATACCCGCCAATAATCGTATTAAATCCTACCCATGTTCTACGTGTCTTTCCTTTCTTATCATAAAAGGACTTATCAAAATAGCCGTACCAAAATGTATGTTTCTCTTCCTCAGACATATCATTATAGCTTTTCGTCAAATCATGACCAAGCTCATTTTTAATTTCTTCAAATAGAAATTCTATTTTTTCATATTGATAAAATTTTAATACTTTCATGATTTCCGGATCGAATAGACCATCCCAATATGGAACGTTTTTATCTTGAATTGTAATTTCTTTATCAAAAACTTCAATTTGAAGACGTCCAGAACAAGATCGGCAATGATTATCCTGAGAATAGAAATCGAAACTTCTCGTATCTTTATTAGTCGGATGAACAGCTACAATATGATTGATCAATCCACCAATTTCATATAAGAAACTATATTGACTATACAAATGTCTTTCGAGATCAATAGCAACAACAGGTGCCATTGTATCAGATTCATATTCACCATAAATTAATCGTGCCATTGATGATAAGCTTTTTAAAATACCACCCTTATAAACGTTTTCAGCATTTTTAAAATAGTTAATATGATTTTCTTTTAAATAGTGAACTCCTTCTTTACGCTTAAGCGTTGAAGAAATGTGTATTTGTTCAGCATTATTCACACTTCTTTTTTGACGATAATAATCCTCATGACTTACTACATCAAGATGCTCTATAGATTCAACCTGTCTTTTTCCAAAATCGACAATATAATCAGAGCTTTCTAGCATGTAACTGTTATGCTCAATCATTATGATAGAGACTGATTCATCTTGCAATATCCCTCTAACACTATCTATAAATTGATTTAAAATATTTTGCGATAAACCTTTTGAGGGCTCATCAAAAATAAACAATGTATGTGGATTTCTTGTTTTTGCAAATAACTCAGAAACTAAATGAACACATTGAAACTCACCCGTTGATAATGTTTGTGTTTTTCGTTCTAATGTTAAATATCCCAGTCCTAATTTGATTAGTAGGCTCAAGCGTTTATACGCAATATCTTCATTTGGAATTTCATCAATAATATCCTCAATTGAGCGCTCAAAAATATCATCAATTTCTTCACTATACTTTGTCAGTTTCTTTTTAACATCTAGGAAAGTTGCTACAGTTGATCGACTTGTAATCGATTGGTTTCGATCTTGCCCTACCATAACTAGTTTATCTTTTGGATATCGTTTCAAGAAATCTGTAGCTAAACACTCATTGACAAGTGTAGATTTCCCGCATCCAGACTCTCCTGTAACAGTTACAAGTCTATTTTTAGGAATCTGAAACTCAGTCATTTGGATATTTCGGCAATATAATTCATGGAATGTATAATATTCTGTTGGCATTTCGTAATTTCGTTCCGATAGTATTGGTTTTGGTCTTGGTGATTCTTTCACGATTTGTCCACCATATTTTCCGCTACCAGGTCCGAAGAACAATTGCTCATCTGTTGTATCCAGTACTGTATCAGAATGATCAATGAGCCAGATTTGATTTTTACACCCTAATTGCTTGATTTCTTCTAATATTTGTAATAATGTTTCATTATCAAGTCCAACTGAAATCTCATCAATAATAATTACAGTATTTTCACTAACTGCCATGAATTCAGCTAAGTAAAGTCGTGTTAATTCTCCACCTGACAACGTACCCATAATTCGATTTAATGTTAAATAACCAATGTTCATATTGATAATATTTTGCAATATATGTTGTTTTGCTTCACTAATATTTAATTCTTCTGCTAATGAAAGAATAGATTCAACACTTAAATCGTTAATATCCGAAATTGTATGTGATTTAGCAAATAACTCAATAGTACGTTGTTCAACTTCTTCACTATAACGTTTCCCCTTACATTTTTTACACTCAATATTTTTAGTAGTACCACGCCCTTTACAGCCAGCACACCAACCTAATTGATTATTAAATGAAAAGACTTCAGGAGAAAGATTAAATTCTTCCGCTAGTTTTTCACGAATCTCTTTAAAAACACCTGTATGAGTACCAATCGTCGAACGCGGATTGGAAGAAATTGATGATTTTCCTAAAAAAAGTACTAAAGGCATTTCCTCCATCTTAATGGCACTAAAATTAGTTTCCATAATATTAGGAAATAAATATTGATATTCAGCCTTTGGCAATAAGGAAACTAGACGCTTCTTTGATTCTTCACCAATTGTTTGACAAAGAGTTGTTTTTCCAGATCCAGATAAACCAGCAATACCAAGTGATTTATTAAATGGAATAACAGTATCAAGTTTATTTATGTTATTAGCAATTAATTGATTTACTTTCATATTAACCTCTATTCTTATTTTTCCATAAAATCATTTTTACAATATAATAATTACATAATGAATATTGCCTATTATACAATTATCCTCTCACTTCTTGAATCTTACCTTGTATTTTTCGAACCATTGTTGCCATTCGTTTTTAGAAAATTCCTTCTCTTCCTCTTCTAAAACTGAAGAAAAAAGGTCAAGACAAATATGCCAACCAGCTATATCTTTTGGTGTATGATCAGTTAATTCATGAATGTATTCTTTAAGTAGTAAAAGAGAACCATTTTCCTCTTTATGTATTTCAAATCGGACACGATCTTTATCCCATGTGAATTCAAGTACTGAATTTAGTTGGCACTCTAAAATATCAATATTTAAAAATGAACCATCCATCATGTCGAACTTTATAATTCCACCTGTTTTAAGATTTTCAATCTGTAAATTAGACATCCATTTTTTAAGCTTGCTGTTTTCAGTTAAAACAGACCAAACTTCTTCTATTGTATAAGAAAATTGGCGTTCAAATTTCACAATATAGCCGTCAGTTTGTTTCTCTATTTCAGCCAACATATTTATTGCCTCCTACTTGTATATAGAATGTATGTTCTTATTTTATTTTACACGAATTTATGTATAAAAGAAATCTCTATGGCAATGAAATATTAATTTAATGTGTGAATGGTAATTTGAACATTGATTTATTATATATTCTCTCCATATGTTTATTACAATAGGCGTATCTCAACATTTCCACAAAAAAATTCAATATGAGAAAACGTTGATTTATTTATTTTATATAATATTTCCATTAAATATTTAAAAGCAATTTCCTTTAAGATAAATGGTGTTAATAAGAGCTAATATAGTATTCAAATCAAGTTATGTAATGTTCAAAATCACTTATTATGTATGTCTAATTCCTTGCTAAATGTAGGTTTACAAAACAAATAAAAAAAGCCGCATTTGCGACTCATGAACGAATAGAACTAACACCTATTTTAGGTGAATGACTTACCTTTTAATCGCGTCAACAATTAGCGATGGAAAACCAAGTTTATCGCCTCTATTTCTAGAATCATACCTTTTCGAGCGGAAAATAACGCCGTCATTCGCATCCCATTCTGTGTAATAAAATTGACCATTTTCATCACAATATTCAAGTAAAACTACCTCAAATCCAGCAATTTCAAACATTTTCGTTAATGTTTTATAATTATGTACGATTTTATGGCTTGCAGCTGGGTGGTCTTTCGGGCCAGGGCCGCCTATTTGAACTATATTTTGGTAGGTTTCATCTCGGAAAAATGCATCAGGTACTCCGCACCGAATATGACCTGATGGCTTTAAAAATTTATAACAAATTTCAGCTGCTTTTACACCTTCTTCAAAAGTAAGATGTTCCCATACATGCTCTGCTAAAATAGCTGAAATGGAATTGTATTCAAATCTTTCTTCCCAAGTGGTATTGTCTAGTAAATTAAGTTCATCTTCTTGCGTTTGAACCCAACCTGGATTATTATTAAATACTCCAGCTCCGACTACTACTTTAATTTCGTCTTGCTTAATTGCCATCACTTTCACCTCATAAATCTTTTAATGTATTAATATATTCTATGTTTACTATATTTTTTCCTTCTTCAACTAAAGTGCCAGTTAGTTCAATAAGATAGATAACAAAACTTCTGTTGTTTTTACTTATCCTCCCACATACAGCAAAAACGTTTATAGTACAAAATAAAAAGCGAAAAGAATAATTCCTTCCGCTTTTTATAGCAATAAATACATTTCATATTGTGCTAAAGAATTCTTTTCAAATCCAGATTTCTTTAAAAACCCTTCCAGTAAATTGTTGTTTGGAAACCCAATTGATAAACTTGATAATTTTAATTCTTCACTTGCTACCTGTAATAATTTCGTCCCAACACCAATATTTCTATAGTCTTTGTCTATGAAAATAAAACTAATTTTTCCTTGTTCATTTACACATACAGAACCTTTTATATCACTATCAACATATGCACCGTAAAATGTATGATTTGTTTTTTCGATATAATCAATATCATTTTGCCAATTTATATGGAAGTTTAGCCATTTCTGAATTTCAACTTTAAATGTTGGAAATTCTAATTGTTTTACTTCAATATTTTTATTACCTTTATTCATTATTTTAGTTAAATCATTTAAATTATAATAAGAAAGATCATATACTTTTTCATAACCTAATTTGTTATAAAAATGAATCGCCCGATCGTTTCCTACAATAACTTCAAGAAAAAGCTGCTTACATTTATTTTGTGTCGCTTCTTCTTTATGTAACTCAAATAAATTTTGACTTACACCAATGCCTCGAAACTCTGGATGAACAGCTAATGTTCCGCAGCGCATTGTTTTTATACTTTCATACACCTTAATACCACCAAGTATTACACCAACAGATTTGTCACCGTCTAACGCAATAAAAGAGTGTTCCAGTGAATTCCCTTCTGGTCCAAAAAACCTTTTTATAAAGTCTTCTTTTGAAACATCCATTTTAATAATATAATCTGAAAATCCGTCCTTAAAAGCTTCATATACCAAATCTATACTTACTTCACTACATCTTTTGTATTGAATCATATAAGTATAATCCCCCGCTTTGACTCGTTATAAACTGCATTCAAATACATGAAATGAATTACCTTCACCATATCCATCTTTTATTTCATGAACAACAATTTGACTAAACCCATTAGTAATAAGTATATTTTCAAATTCTTTTAAATCATATAGTCTTATAGGAAAATCCATAATCTCAGTTTCTTTTATTTTCTCATCATGAATGATTTCGTATTTCAGTATAATATTTAGAAGTTTTTGCACCTTATCATATGAAACTTTTCTATACTCAACAATTAATTCATTGTTAATTTCTTTTCTATTTGTCTCTATCCAATCTAAAATTTGTTCTGTCTCACTTCCACCTTGTACAACTGTAAGAAGTAATTTTCCATTTTCCTTTAAGTTATTTTTCATATTTTGAAGACTAATGTCTACTAAATTATTTGGTAAAAGTGAAAATGAACCTATAGGGATCATAATAAGATCATATTTTTTATCACTATAGTATTCTTCTATTTTCCCTTGTGACACAACCGGTTTTAAATTTAATTTTTCTGCTTTATCTTTACAAACTTTAAGCATATCTTTCGAAATATCGAATCCCTCTATATTCACACCATTTTGCATAAAAGGAATTAACATTCTACCATTTCCGCACATTGGTTCTAACACATGTATATTTTTATCTTTTGCAAAAGAAAGATAAAAATCCAATTCTTTTCCGGCTGCAATTGATTTATCACTTTCATATATCTTTGTACAAAGTTCTCCATAATACGTATGCAATTATAATTCACCTCTTAATTTGAAATGAGTGGACATTTTCCTACATATGTCTCACTATTTATTTGTTTTATAACAAACGGTGCAATATCCCCATTTTGAATTTTGATTCCTGGCATATCTACTAAACTCTCTTTAATATCACCAGTACCATTTCCTTCTATAACAAAGGGTAATCTAACAATTGTCCAATCTACTTCACTACTTTGTATAATTTGCAATTCTTTATATTTATCCTGCATCATCTTTGGAAGAAATAATCGAAACAAATTAGCCCCTATTTTATTTGCAATTCCCTTCTGATCTCCTTTTACATTTAAGGAGCCTCCAGAAATAAGAATATAGCGCTTCATTTCATATTCCTTCATTACTTTTAAAATATGCTTCGTAACTGTACTAAAAATATAAGGTTCATTTTTCGGCTGACCCACCGCATTAATCACAGCTTTACACCCTTGAAGTAATTCCTGTATGACTGAAAAATTGCGGGCATCCCCACTGATAGTCTCTATATTTTCATTAGTTATCGTCATATTTTTAGAATTTCTCGTTAATATTCGTACTTGATAGCCCTTTTCTAACGCTTGATTTACGAGGTATTTTCCGACTTTTCCATTCGCACCAAGAATCGCTATTTTATTTGTAGCTTTCATCACTATACTCCTCTTACTATACATTGTTAACTACAGTAATCTCATAAACACGTAAAAAAGTAATTAAATGCTCACATGCTCGTTCACATGCTAACATTTTAAAAACCTTTTGTTCTTCTTTCGTTTTGTCATTCGCTTGATCTGAGGCAGCTTTTAAACATAGAAATGGTTTGTTATTTACACGACATACATAAGAAAATGCTGCCACTTCTTGATCAACGGCTAAAGCACCGTATACAGTATGAAGTAAATACCTCATTTCTGAACTTCGAATACGTTGATCTCCAGATAGAAATGTACCAAAATGGACCGGGTCATACGAACGCAATTTCTTCATTCGTTTTACGAGTGATTTAGTTGTTTCAATAGGTGCTGTTCTACCATCATATAGATTAAAACTATCTTCTCCTGAACCAGCCGCTGTAACATCATGCTGTAAAGTATTAAGAGCTACAACGATGTGCCCATTTTTCACCTTATCTGATAAACTCCCGCAAATCCCTGTCATAAATAACTGGTCTGGCTGGAATTCACTTATTAATAGTTGTACACAACTAGCACAACTTACTTTACCGACACCAGTTACAACTGAAATAACTTCTAATTCATTAATAGAATGAAAATGAAATTCCCAAGCTGCTATTTTTTCTACACGCTCACTTGGATAATGTTGATGCAAATACGTAAGCTCTGGTTCCCATGCAGATACAATTGCCATCCTTTTCATTACACACTTCACTTCCTCCTATTTTCATGTAAATAACTCATCTATACTCTCTCGTTCATATTCTGGTATCCACTCTTTATACTTCTCATATAAATCCCGTATCTTTTCTTTATTCTTCGAAATTACTTCACATCCTCTATCTTCATAAATAAACATGATAATATCCTTTGTTACATTTATAAAAAATACATCTGGATATGAAATTTCTTTTTTTCGCCCTAGACGTGGACGTAGGTCAGGGAAATCTTCATGATTAACAGCTTCAATAAGCGGTTCATATTTAATATCTTCTGCAAAACATTGTAAAGAAAATTGATATGTACAATATAAGTCAGCTTCTTCATCTTCAAATAGAAAAGGGAATGTTTCTTGTCTTATATGAAACTTTAAATCCCTCTTTTTAATAAACCTATTGTATACATTTATTTTCTGCGCATTTTTTATATTTTCCTGTTTAAATCGATAAACATTTGTGACTAAAAAGACGGTATCTTCTTTAGAAAATATATCTTTAAATAGACTTTTATTATACCTATATAGTTGTGTGAAATATTCCATATTATACGTGTTACCATCTTCTTTGAATTGATATTTATCTTTCCCAAAATCAAAATGAAGATGATTTTCCCACTGAAAGTATATGGACGGTACTAATGTAACTCCTGGGAATCTTTGATTCATATATTCTTTTAATTGCATTTTTATACCCTTTCTACTCTACAATTTCTTTTAAATACCAATATGCTTCTTCTAACCACGGGTGTATGACTTTTAATGTATCTTTTCTTTCCCACAAATATGAAATATATACAAAAGCAGCATGTTCTAAAGAGTTTCCTAAAGCTTTTTTTACATTTATTAAATATGGAGGTGTCCCTATTTGATCCCATTCTAATTTATCAGCAACAAATAGTACTAAATCCATCTTTGTAGCATGTTTACGCAAAGTAGTGTGGCAACAGATAGCATTTAAAACTTCTTTATCTTCTACTTTAAATACCTCTTTTGCAATTACTCTCGATAATTTTTGATGAATAATCATTGGAAATTCTCTTTCTTCTTGTAATATTTCTATTCCAAATTTTTCAGCAACTGCAATCCGCTCCTCGTTCGGAAAGATTGCACTAATATCATGTAAACATCCTGCAATCGCTGCTTTTTCTTCATCTTCATAAAATATTCCCGCAATTTTTCTTGCCTCATTTGCCACACGAATTGAATGTTTATATGTAAATTCTTTATTGTATTTTAATAGAAAAGCTTTAATATCATTTTCTATTTTTCCAGTTGGAGTAAATGAATATATATCATTATATAACATAGCAAGTCCCCCTTATAACTAACTTTCAATATAATGTGAAATTTAAATCTCCTTCTTATTTTGTATTCGTTATAATTGTATTAATTCCTTTTTAATACGTTATGTGAAATTTAATGTAGAAACATTACTACAAAATACATAAATGTTTGATATTATAGTAATATTGATGATTCGCAAGGAAAGGAACTATATGATGAATAAAAACATATTAATTATTGATGATGATAAAGATATTGTAGAATTACTCGCTGTTTATTTGCGAAATGAAGGTTATAACATTTATAAAGCTTATGATGGTGATGAAGCATTACAAATGATATGTACATATGAAGTTGATCTTATGCTTTTGGATATTATGATGCCAAAACGAAATGGATTAGAAGTTTGTCAAGAAGTGCGTGAAAATAATACTGTACCTATCCTTATGCTTAGTGCAAAAGCTGAAGATATGGATAAAATATTAGGACTTATGACCGGTGCAGATGATTATATGATTAAACCGTTTAATCCACTAGAATTAGTTGCTAGAGTGAAAGCATTGTTACGTAGATCATCTTTCCAAAACGCTGCCACACCAAAGAATGAAGATGGTATTATTCGCATTCGTACAGTTGAAATTCATAAACATAATCATACGGTTAAAGTAAATGGTGAATATATTAAGCTCACCTCTATCGAATTTGATATTTTATATTTACTAGCGAGTAATACTGGAAGAGTATTTAGCTCTGAAGAGATATTCGAACGAGTTTGGAATGAAGACGGTTATGGTTCTAATAAAACGGTTATGGTCCATATTAGTAATTTACGTGATAAACTTGAAACCGTAATGAATGGTGAAAAACTAATTCATACGGTTTGGGGAGTAGGATATAAAATTGAGAAATGAAGCATTTGATATATTAAAAGATATACCAAAGTGGAAGCTTATTTTTTGGCTTTTATTAGCTATCACTCTTACACCAATTACCGAATTAATTATATTTCGCCTCGTAACGAGTGTAATTGAGAGTTCACTCACTCTAAGCGAACTAGGAAAAGAATTCATTAGAATTTTTGGCCATGAAAAATATATTGGATTAAAAGAGTCTTTATGGATGATGATTGTATCTTATTTGTTTTTATTTTCTATTTTCTCATCCTATTTATACATTTTTTATCGTCATGAAAGAAAGGTTTACTATGAAACTTGTATAAAAAAAATGATTGAAGAGATTCGGTATATTGCAAGTGGAAACTTTAATCATAAAGTTTCCATCGTACACCATAATTATTTAGAAGAACTGGCAACTGGGGTCAATCAAATTATTGAGCAATTAAAAGTTTCGATTGATGAAGAAAGACAGGCAGAACAAGCAAAAAGCGAACTTATTACAAATGTATCACATGACTTACGAACCCCTCTTACATCTATAGTTGGATACGTAAATTTAATCCATCATGATAATTATAGAGATGAAGTAGAATTACGATACTATATTCAAGTCATTTACGATAAAGTAACTCGTCTTAATGCATTAATGAATGACTTGTTTGAATATACACGCGTTCAAAATAAAGAGTTAAGTTTATATTCTGTTCCTATTGATATTGTAGAATTGCTTGGACAATTAACTGTCCAATTTCGGATACAGCTTCAAGAAGCTAATATTGAATGTCGCCCTTCTTTCCCATCTCAAAAGCTAATGGTACTAGCTGATGGGGATAAATTAGTACGTGTGTTTGAAAATCTAATCATAAACGCTATTACTTATGGAAATGATGGAGATCATATTGATATTACCGCTTACGAAAGCAATAACATGATTACAATTGATATAACAAATTACGGACAACCTATCCCTAGTACTGATTTACCTCATATTTTTGAACGTTTTTATCGTGTTGAAAAATCACGTTCAACAAACACTGGTGGATCTGGGCTCGGATTAGCAATTGCAAAAAGTATTGTTGAATTGCATAAAGGAACAATTGAAGTATATAGCGATGATAAAAAAACAACTTTCACTGTAAAATTACTCCCTTATAAAGCTTAATACCACATATTTATAGGTTCAATTTTTTATCATATAAGAAATTGAACCTTTTATATTCCATCAATATCCAAAATTAAAGAATTCCTTAAAATTCTTTAGAAATTCTTTACCTTTTCTTTCTTCCTAATTAAGCATTCCTTTTTACAATACTATTATTGATGTAATAGTAGGAGGATCGCTAATGCAATTCTTAAAAAAAATAACAGTTTTATTATTATCTTTTCTTATTACTGCACTTATCGTTTTATATTTTTATCTTTATGTAAATGGTCCAATTATTCAAGCTAAATCAGCTATTTTAATAGATACTAATTCTGGTGAGATTGTTTATAAAAAAAATGAAGAAGCTCCTATACAATCAGCTACTTTATCTAAATTAATGACGGAGTATATCGCACTGGAACAACTGAATGAAGGAAAAATACAGTTAGATGAATTAGTAAAAATAAGTAACGAAGTTTTCCGAGCAGAAACGAGTCCTATACAAGTAACTTCGAAAGATAAAACGACGGTTCGTGATTTACTTCATGCATTGTTTTTGACAGGGAATAATCGTTCCGCACTTGCCCTTGCAGAACACATTGCTGGAAACGAAGATAACTTTACACTTTTAATGAATGACAAAGCAAAACAACTAAAGTTATCACAACCATCCCCGTTTCTAAATGCTACTGGAATTAATAACGATACGAATAAACAATCAACTACAACATCGATAGACGTCGCTAAACTAGCAACACAATTAGTAAAAGACTTTCCAGATGTATTGAATGTTACGAAACTAACCTCTTACCAATTTACCTTCAAAGATTCAAAAGTTTTCAATACAAATAAAATGATATATTCCCTTAATAAAAACATTAAACTCCAAGGTGTTGACGGCTTACAAACTAGTTTTTCAACTAATGGTAATTATAGTTTTGTCAGTACAGCCACACGAGGAGATACTAGACTTATTTCAGTAATATTAGACGCCGGTGATGAAAACAGTACTTTTATTGAAACAAAAAAGTTACTTCAGTACGGTTTTGATCCTTCCTCGTACTCTGCACTCCAAGCTTTTAAAGATGCTGTTACATCTTGGACAATATTGTTTCAGTTTAAAAATTTAATCATACAAACGATTATGATCTTTTTCATCATTACAATCTTAATGTTTATATATATACGTCAAAAAAAAGCCGAGGATTTTAATTAAGAAATCTTCTTATATATAAAAACCGACTTGCGTTTACACTGCAAGTCGGTTTCTAAATCTACAATCCTCTTCCAATTAAATTCGCTGAAACGGGCTGAAGATTTAATTCTCTTGCCCATATAGATATCTGACCAATATGATGAATTTCATGTACAATTACATGCCTTAAAACTTCACCGTATTTATATGTTTTATCTGTCCATGAAGCTTTCAATATTTTTGATTCGAAGTCGCCAGACCATAACTGCAAAAAGCTTTCTAATTCTCGTCTATATAAATCAGATAACGCTTTCACTTTTTTGATTGATAATCTTTAAACTGTGGTTCGTTATCCTCTTTTTCTTGAAGCGCACTAATCCAGCTATACTCAACGTCTACAATATGGAAAAGTGTTTCTAAAATACTCCCAACACGTTTGCGAAGCAATTCTTCCTCTGTAAGTTGTTCACAACATTTAAACCAATCATCTCTTACTTGCCTCTACATAAGCTTTCTTGCATGTGTTATATAATGATTCAAATCTTTAGCAGTTCAATAATTGATTTATCTTTAAAATCCCTTATAATCCGTTTAGCCATCGCAATATCTAAAGGAGTGTCAACATAAATAGATACATCAATTAAATCCCGCATGCTACTATTTAAGTAAGCAAACGGATAATCTACAAGAATATAGTCTATATCATAATTATTTTTATAGGTATTCCGTATTAGTTGGATTTAATTGATTACGGCTATTTTTAAAGATGACATATCAACGATATTTTATGTCTATTCCGTATAGGTGTTAGCAAGTTCGTTTGCAAACTTGTTAGCACTTTTTTATAAAAATTGTATAATGCTTTACAAAGTAGGAATCCGTTTTGATCAATCTTTTTTCAAAATGGATTCCTTTCGTCTCTTATCAATATTCAAATGTTACAGTAGTACCATTAAAACCATCAAAACAATTAGAGCAATTAGAGCAACCACCACAACCAAAACAACTAAAGCAACCGAAGCAACCAAAACAACGAAATCCGCCACAACCGCCACAACGACCGCAACCGCCACAGCGACGAGCATCATCTTTAATATAGTAATATGGATATTGGTTTTGCTGGTCCCAATACACAATATTTCCATACTGATAATCATTAAGGCTTAACGCTTGTAGTTCTTGTTGAAACTTATTCATCTTCATGACCTCCGTTTATAAACTACAACCCCATCGATACTTTCCTATATTTCTGTTAGTTAAATCTAAGTAGAAATAGCACTATAAACTAAGTTCAATACGTACACCAACAAAATATGACCCATCACTAGATGATGCACCTTGTTCATATGCCTATTTTTAGGTTATTTTTACTATGGGCTCATTTTTATAAATGGAAATTATAAAATATGAATTTAAACAATATCATTTAGATTTATGTCATCATTTTCTAGTTCTATAGTCGTATATTCCATAATTTTGTTTGGTCATCTTCGTATTTCCAATATGCACTCCCATCTTTATTTTTCTTCGCTTCAATATCTGCTATATCAGAGCTAATTTTATAAGTATTTATAATTAGTGATTTCTGCTAAAAAAAGTCTATTTTTATGAATGGCATATCAGCGATATTTTATATCTATTCCGTATAGGTGTTAGTACTTTTTATATTGCTTCTATTACATACACCTTCATAAATACATCGTACTTTGCTGCTAAGTCCTCCAGTTTCTTTTCTCTGTATTTTGTAATCGTAAAAAAAGGAACGATTGGCATCTTAAAAAATATTTATACTCTTTATTGTTTCCATTCATATTCTAACATACTCATTTCCCATAAATTCCAATACGTTTCTCCTACTTTTTTTGATTCTCTTAATAAACCTTCTTTTACAAATCCTATTTTTTCATAACATGAAATGGCGGACGAATTAAAATCAAAAACACCCAGAGTAACTCTATGTAGTTTTAATTCTTCAAATGCAATATGAAGTACTCCTTTCATCATATGTTTCCCTATAGAACGTCCTCTCATTTTCGTATCGCCAACTAACACTTTTCCAACCCTTGCAGACTTATTTATATTGTCTATTTGCCCAAGTGAAATATGACCAATAACTTCTTCAGTCTCTTCATCTGTTACTGTGAAAGAGAGTGTATTTGCACTTTCTGTATATTTCTCTAATTGCTGTTCATTTAAAGGATATGTGAATGCATTTCCCGACCATTGTATTAAAAATTCTTCGGAATTAATCCAATTTATTAATTGTTTGAAATCAGATTTTTTAAAGGGCACTAATTTAATCACTCTCATTCTCCTTTCGTACATCACTCTTTATAGCCTCAAACCTATTTCTATATAAAGAATATATTCTCCTTTTATACGAAATTAAAATAAAGCCATTCATAAGAATGGCTTTACAAAAAACAGCATAATTATGCTTTGTTTGCTACGTCAACACCATTAAAATCAAACTCAGCGGTAACCGTTGTAACAGGAGGGAAAATTGCTTCAATTTTGCAAATGGAGATAATTACTCCAACAGATCCAGGAATAGCTGCAAGCTTAACAACATCACAACTTACAGACAAAACAGTACCTACATAAGTACGTCCCTCTGTATTAATTTGAACTGTTTGATTAATTAATTTCTTAAGCTCATCTCTAATTCCTTGTACACAAGAATTATCACATTTCTCATGCTTTTCTTTTTTACACTCTTCGAATATTTCCAAACAATCATCCTGTTTACATGTACACTTCTTTTTACAATTATTAAATCGAGAACCCAAAACCTCACCCCCTAATCCTTTCTATTAGTAAAGTATGTCCAATAGCTTAAAAGTGTACGAGACGAAAGCATAAAAACAAAAAAACAAACACTTGTACTAAACCTTCTTTTTATATACTAAAAACGAAATTGCGTCATTTATAAAAACACCACTAATCTATTTTGTTAATAAAAAATAAAAAAGCGGACACCAAACTACAGAGCAATATAACAACGCCCTTTTTAGTTTGATGTGCACTGGTTCTTCCAGTAGGACTAAATGTATAATTATTATTACAGCATTTTCTCATATTTTAGTATATTTCTTATTAGAAAAGAATTATTATATATAGATTACTATAAGCATCCATAAAGCCAAGGCGCCAATGATAGCGAGCGCTATACGTGTAGATAGAACCCTTAATTCAAAGTCTGTTTTCTTGGAGGATTCAGGATATGCAATTATGTAGATCCCCTTTAGAACAATTCCAACACCTTTATATTGGCCAAATTCTGCTCTTTTTTAATACAAACATGGCATATTCTATGCCCATCCTTAATCACCTCATTTCTCTACAAAATGAAATTTTTATATCATTCTTCATCATCATCTATCCGAATCAACCGAAGTCGCTTTGTACTATTACCGCACACTTTTTCATAGCTTGGAGCTAACATGCACCAACGCCAATATAATGATTTATTCGCCTTTTCACTAACCTCTAAAATTGTCCCCTCTGTAATAAAATGATCACCTTGATACAATGTATACTCGCTTGTCCCATGGAATCATCATTATTCCCCTCCCTATTAAAATAGCGTTTTTGTTTCAAATAATGCTCTCATTAATTTGGACGCATTTACCAGTATATTTACCAAAAAATTCATGATATCGTTAACTAGTCGATTACGTCATTACTTGACGATTACCCTTAGGAGCCCCGCAGACAATCGGGGTTCCTTTTATTTAAATAAGGATTTTGTTTAAACTTTACAAAACTCACCTAGATTAAACTATCTTCTAAAATTCCCATTGAACATTTATAATACTTTTAAACAGTTTAAATTCTACAATCAGTAATGGAGGCATTTTAATGGGAAACATCCCAAAAATATCATCACAACAATCAAATCCTAAGATACCCTCACAGCAAGTGAACGTTAACACCAAACAAGGTAATAATAAAAAAACAAGACGCCGTATTATAACTACTTTGGCTATTATATTACCTATAATTTTTGTCCTTCAATATTCTCTGAATAACCAACAAGAAATGATTAAAGAAAAACAAATCACGCTGAATACGGAGCAACAAAAATTATCTTCTGTAAAGAAGGATGGTCATTCCCTTAAGAATGATGTAAAAGTTTTAACAGGTAGTGAAGAAGAAATTTTAAAATTCGCAAGGAAACTGTATGGATTTTCCAAACCGAATGAAACTATATTTCAAATAACTGAATAAAATTACACTGTATTATCCAAAAGGCGATATGAAGATAATCGCCTTTTTATATTTAATTTCTAAAGTAATCATACTAATCTCTCTTTCTATCAAATAACTATTTTGTTTAATTTATTAAAATACAGCCACTTGTCCATTTCACTTTGCTCTATCATTACATTTACTATTAGTAATACGATTTTTAGAGGTGATATATAATGGACGAGTTTTTATCTTTTGCTGCACTTAATCCGAGTTCTATTGGACCTACACTTCCACCTGTTCAACCCTTTCAATTCCCTACTGGTCCCACCGGTTCTACAGGAGCTACTGGTGCTACCGGTTCAACTGGACCAACTGGACCAACTGGACCAACCGGACCAACTGGACCAACCGGACCAACCGGACCAACCGGACCAACCGGACCAACCGGACCAACCGGACCAACTGGACCAACCGGACCAACTGGACCAACTGGACCAACTGGACCAACTGGACCAACTGGACCAACTGGACCAACTGGATTTAATCTTCCTGCTGGGCCTGCATCTATTACCTTGACTTCTAACGAAACCACAGCATGTGTATCCACTCAAGGAAATAATACTTTATTTTTTTCGGGTCAAGTATTAGTAAACGGTAGTCCTACTCCAGGAGTAGTAGTCAGTTTTTCATTTAGTAACCCTTCTCTTGCTTTCATGGTTCCTCTTGCTGTCATTACCAATGCTTCAGGTAACTTTACCGCTGTATTTCTAGCCGCTAATGGGCCTGGAACAGTAACCGTTACTGCTTCACTTCTTGATTCTCCTGGAACAATGGCAAACGTCACTATTACCATTGTGAATTGTCCGTAACGGTTTTATTTTTAAGGACTAAGCAATTTCTGATAAGATGAGCACAGATTTACAGTGCTCATCTTATCATTGGGATGTTCCTTTCAAATGAAATTTCGTAGCATCCAACGAATGGGATCTAGTTACCACTAATAGAAATGTTCAAGTAACCCCCATTCATTATCTGTTGTCATTTTTGAAAGGACTTGTTCCATACAACAGGTCCTATTTAATCTACACCCTACTAAAATAACGCTTTTATTAAGGACTAATGATCTTTATATTTCTTAAGCTTGTCATCACAAGTACTTTTTATTATTAGTTAAATTCTCAATATAGTTTGTGTATATAATTCCATTCAAAGATACATAATACCCACGTAACTATTTAAAAAAACATCGTTTTTATATCTAAGTTCAAAAAAGGAGCTACATAACATGGATAAGAAAAATCTATTAAGTCAACAACTTGATTATGTGTCATCGGATGCGCTGAATACTCCTAGTAAAGCCCAAGAGCAAATGCAAGAAGCATCTCAGGAGGCACATGATTCAAATAAAAAGGACAGTACTCAAGCTTTACATGGCGAAGATTTACCAATTTCTGATGTATATAGAACAACGAACAAACAGTAAATTTAAAAGGGAAAAATCTTAAGAACGAGTGAACTTAATTCTTTTCCCTTTTCCTATTTAAATAATATTTTTATATGAAACACGTACACATTTTTGACACATCCACTATCACAATCTCCTGAAAATTCGTGATAATATTAATTTGTCAGATACGCCAAATTTCGACATTGAACGACAATATTATCTCCCTTATCGAATCCCTGTCCCCCAGGGATTTCTCCTTTTATTCATTACTTTTTCTTCACTAAATTTTCATTCTTAACAAAATTCAATCACTCCATTGAATAGACAGTCTCAGTATCCTATTTTGATAAAAACTAAAAACAAACAGACATACTTACCACTAATAGTAGATTTTTTAACTTCAAATTTACTTTTTCTCTCGTATCTTTTTGTGAACATTAAAAATGAGCTCTATTTACATAGAGCTCATTCGTAATGTTATAGTTTGCTAGACTGTAGTTCTTGAATAAAGGGTACTACTTCAGGATTTACTAGTGACGATAAATCGCCTAACTCTTTTCCTAAGTAAGCTGCTTTAATAACACGTCGCATTACTTTAGAATTACGTGTTTTTGGTAAATCTTCTACAACATGAATATCTTTTGGACATAATGCTTTTCCGATATGAGAATTTACTAAACTCATTAATTCTTTCTTTAATTCTGCTGTAAATATTACACCGTCTCGTAATACTACAAAGCAATGACAAACCTCACCTTTAACATCGTCAGGTACACCAATTGCAGCTGCTTCTATTACATTATTATGTTTCACAAGAATAGATTCATATTCAGCAGGTCCAATACGTTTTCCAGCAATGTTTAACGTATCATCTGAACGGCCTGTAATGATATATTGTTCACCGTCATAAATGACCCAGTCACCATGAACCCATTTATTTTCAAAGCGTGACCAATATGTGTTTACATAACGTTCATCATCTTCCCAGAAACTTTTCGTCATACCTACCCAAGGTTTTTCTAAACATAATTCTCCGACTTCATCTCGAATTGGTTTACCTCGATCATCAAGTACAACCGCTGCCATTCCTGGTAAAGATGCGTTAAAACTAATCGGTGCGATTGGCTTAATTAGGACATTCCCGAAAATCCCACCTGAAATTTCAGTTCCACCTGAATAGTTACAAATTGGTACTTTACCTTTACCAACTGTATTAAATAACCACATCCATGGGTCTGGATTCCAAGGTTCTCCTGTTGATGCGAATACTTCTAAACTCTTTAAAGAATGTTTATTTACATACTCATCACCTTTTGCCATTAATGCACGGATTAACGTTGGCGAAATACCGAGATGAGTAATTTCATATTTATCAACTGTCTCCCATAAGCGATCTGCTTCTGGGAAGTCTGGAACACCTTCGTACATAACCATCGTTGCGCCATTAATTAAAGAGCCGAATAGTAAAAATGGTCCCATCATCCAGCCCATATCAGTTACCCATAATACGCGGTCGCCTTGTTTTATATTCATTCCAAATCCTGCATCAAATGCAGATTTTAGCGGGAAACCAGCATGTGTGTGTACTGTCCCCTTCGGCTTACCAGTCGTTCCTGATGTATATATAAGCATTAATGGATCATCACTGTTCATTTCTTCAGCATGTATAAATGGTTTTTCTTTTTCTAACGTACTCCATGAAAAATCATAATTATGCGGTGTAAAATCATTTCCTGCATGACGAACAATTACCACCTTTTCAACAGTTGGACAATGTTCACAAGCTTTATCTACTTCATCTTTTAATGAAACAATTTTCCCACGGCGTGAAAAGCCATCTGCGGTAATAATCATTTTTGAACCCGCTGCTTGTACACGTGTCATTACTGCATCCGCAGCAAAACCTGAGAATATTGGTGAAATAATCGCTCCAATTTTCATTACTGCTAACATAGCAACAACTGTTTCAGGAATCATTGGCATGTAAATTGTTACACGATCACCTTTTTCAATACCAGCATGTTTCAAACCGTTGGCAACACGGCTTACCCAGCTATCAAGCTCTTCATATGTAAATGATTTCGAAGTTCCGTTTTCCCCTTCATACATAAGTGCTGCTTGTGTTTTCGTTTTATCGTCTGCAAGCCAGCGAGATAAAGCAGATTCTACAACGTTACAGGTTCCCTCAGTATACCACTGTGCAAACGGTGTACCATTTTCTAAATCTAACACTTCTGTATATGGTTTCATCCACTGATAGCCAACTGCTCTCTCAGCTTCTCCCCAAAACCAAGCTGTTTCTTCAATTGACTTATTATAAAAAGCTTCGTAATCTTCATAGCCTAATGATTTCATCCAACCAAATAAACGCGTTTTTTCTTTATATTCTTCTGTTGGAAACCAAACTGCTTGTTTCAATGTTTTCCCCTCCTTGACTTTTTGAGCAAGAAAGCCCTAAATAGGGCTTTTAAACTGGATATACAGGATGTTTACGATCCGTGAATACTTGATATTTACTCATATACATTTCGAATCGTCCTTTTAACTCTTCACGTAAATTATTTGGATGAACAATACCATCAATCACCATCTCTGATGCTAAACGGTAAATATCAATATCTTTCTTATACTCTTCTCGTTTTTCAGCAATAAAGCTTGCACGCTCTTCTTCTGGTAAAGCTGCAATTTTATTTGCATATACAGCATTGACTGCTGCTTCTGGACCCATTACTGCAATAGAAGCTGTCGGTAATGCTAAGCAGCAATCTGGTTCAAACGCTGGACCTGCCATTGCATATAAGCCAGCTCCATATGCTTTTCGAACGACGATAGAAATTTTCGGTACAGTTGCTTCACTCATTGCAGAGATCATTTTTGCACCGTGACGAATAATTCCGGCACGTTCTACTTTTGTACCAATCATAAATCCAGGTACATCTGCAAGGAATAATAATGGGATATGGTATGCATCGCATAAATTTATAAACTTCGCTGCTTTATCAGCTGAATCGTGGAATAATACGCCGCCCTTCATACGCGGCTGATTTGCAATAATGCCAATTGGCTTACCATCAATGCGTGCTAAACCTGTAATTAGTTCTTGAGCAAATAATTTTTTCACTTCAAAGAAAGAACCTTCATCAATAATTCTGTTAATGAGATCTTTCATATTGAAAGGAGCATTTTGATTTTCTGGAATGATTTCTTCTAACGTTTTATCGAACTGTTTCGGTTCTTGAGGTGTAATCAAAGGAGTCTTTTCTAAATAGTTACTTGGAAAATAAGAAATATATTGTCTTGCTTGCGTAATTGCATCTTCTTCTGTTTTACATAAAACATCTCCGCATCCTGATACTGAGCAATGCATACGTGCTCCGCCCATTTCTTCTAAAGTTACCTTCTCACCGATAACCATTTCAGCCATACGCGGAGACCCTAAATACATAGAAGCATTTCCTTCAACCATCATAACAACGTCACAAAATGCTGGAATATACGCACCACCAGCCGCTGAAGGTCCAAATAATAAACAAATTTGTGGCACTTTACCAGATAATTTCACTTGGTTATAAAAGATCCTTCCTGCACCGCGGCGTCCAGGGAACATTTCAACTTGATCTGTAATACGTGCCCCAGCAGAGTCAACTAAATAAAATAACGGTACACGTAATTTCTCAGCCGTTTCTTGAATACGTAAAATCTTTTCAACTGTACGTGCTCCCCATGATCCAGCTTTTACAGTCGAATCATTTGCCATTACGCACGCAGTACGACCATGTATTTTACCAGTCGCAGTTACAACACCATCAGCTGGTAATCCAGTTTGTTCACAATTTGCAAATAATGCATCTTCCACATATTCACCATTATCGAATAAAAGAGCTAAACGATCTCGAACAAAAAGTTTCCCTTTTGCTTTGTTTTGTTCATGATATTTCGGTGCCCCGCCTTGCTTAATTGTTTCAACCCGTTCTTCAAATGGATTAGATTGTTGTTTTTGATCTAACATATTTACTCCCCCTTATACATTGGTTTGCGTTTTTCCTTGAATGCCTGTAATCCTTCTAATCTATCTTTCGTATCGATTACGCCCTCATACGCCTGTTTTTCCATTTGTAAGCCGGTATGTAAATCTACTTGAATACCATTTGAAATTGCTTCTTTTGCTAATCGAACGGCAATTGGACCATTATTAGCAATTCGATCTGCAATTTCAATTGCTTTCTCTTCTAGTAAATCAGCTGGTACTACGAATTCTACTAAACCATACTCTTTCGCTTCTTGCGCCGAAATACGTCTTCCTGTATAAATTAATTCTTTCGCTCTACCAACTCCAATTAATCTAGGTAAGCGCTGCGTACCACCCGCCCCAGGTATAATTGCAAGGGAAGTTTCAGTGAGACCTAGACTTGCAGTGTCAGAAGCAATTCTAAAATCACAAGCTAAGCTTAATTCAGTACCTCCACCAAGTGCGATTCCATTAATAGCAGCAATAACTGGTTGTGGTAATTGTTCCACCATCTCCATAGTAGAACGAATCATACCCACAGCATGGCGAACTTGTTCTTCACTCATGTTGGCACGCTCTTTTAGATCAGCACCAGCGCAAAATGCTTTTTCGCCATCCCCTGTTAAAATAACAACGCGCGTATTTGATTCTTCGTTTATTTGAGTTAATATAGTTTGTAATTCTTCTAATAATGCCAAGGATAATGAGTTTGCTTGTCTTTCACGATTTAACGAAATCTTTACAACGTGCGGTGTAACATAGTCAACTGAAATGTTTTGTAATTGTAGCATCTTCTCACCTACTTATCGTTTTATGTTGAAGCGCTCTATACACATGACTCGGTAATTGGATATTTAACTTACTTTGAATAAACTGACTAGCTCTCAATAACTTTTCTTCATCAATATTAGTTTGGACTCCCAGCTTATGGAGCATATGCACTAAGTCATCAGTAGCAACATTACCCGATGCTCCTGGTGCATAAGGACATCCTCCGAGTCCACCACAAGAACTATCAAACGTTGTAATACCATATTCTAAAGACTTAACTACATTCGCCAGAGCCATTCCATACGTATTATGAAAATGCATTGCAAACTGCGAAGCATCATACTTCTTTAATAGATGTTCTAATACTTGTTCTACTTGTAATGGATTCGCTACACCAATCGTGTCCCCGAGAGAAACTTCATAAATGCCGTATGAAAATAGTTGATTACATATTTCGTCAACTGCTGTGGCACTTATATCCCCTTCATAAGGACATCCAAATACAGTAGAAACATAGCCTCTTACCTTTTTACCTTCGAACGTTGCCTGTTTTGTTATATCTTCAATTACAGCTAATGCTTCTTTAATAGATTTATTAATATTACTTTTATTGTGAGATTCACTTGCTGATAAAAAAACATTCACCTCATCTACATTTTGCAAAAAAGCTCGTTCCAAACCATTTTGATTTGGAACAAGCGCTGCATATGTAACATTTGGATCCCTTTTTAGCTCAGAAAATACATCACTTGCATCTGCTAATGCAGGAACCCATTTAGGGTGAACGAATGAGGAAACTTCAACGTACGACAATCCCGCTTCTGTAAGTAGTTGAATCCATTTTACTTTATCTTTTGTGCCAACAATCTTTTTTTCATTCTGTAAGCCATCACGTGGCCCGACTTCTTTAATGACAGCAAAATTAGGTAGTTTCAATTCGCTTCCCCCTATATCTCCCTATTCAATTTCTAGTAATACATCTCCTTCATTTACAAAATCGCCTTCTTGTACGTTAATTTTCATAACAGTTCCGGCTTCTTCTGAAACGATTGGAATTTCCATTTTCATAGATTCCAAAATGACGACATCCTGCTCTTCCTCTACTGTATCTCCTACTCCTACAACAATTTTCCAAACATTTCCTGCCATCGATGCATATACTTTCGTCATCATTTTTTCCCCCTTAATATTCATAACTCTTATTTTTTAACAAGTTGTTTCGTTACGAAACCCGTTGTATAAATACCACTTTTGAACACATCGTCTCCGAGTACTTGCAGTAACATTGGTGTGTTTGTTTTAATACCTTCTACTTTTAACTCTTCTAGAGCAATTTTTAATTTTGAAATCGCTTCTTCACGAGTTTCACCATGTGCGATTACTTTCGCAATCATTGGATCATAGAAAGGTGTAATCGTTACTTGATTCTCCAAAAAGTGATCAATACGTATATTTGTCGGTAACGTTAAATTTGTAATTTTCCCAGGTGATGGGAAGAATGTTTTCGGATCTTCTGCATAAATACGAGCCTCAATGGCATGACCACTACGTTTTACATCATCCTGTGTAAATGATAGCTTCTCACCATATGCGATAAGTAATTGTTGTTCAACTAAGTCTAACCCAGTAATTTCTTCTGTAACTGGATGTTCTACTTGTAATCTCGTATTCATTTCTAAGAAATAAAAGTTCTTTTGATCATCTACAAGAAACTCTACTGTACCTGCATTTGTATAACCAAGTGCTTTAGCAGCCTGTACAGCAACTTCTCCCATAGCCTTTCGTGTACCCTCATCTAAAAATGGTGAAGGTGCTTCTTCAATTACTTTTTGATTTCGGCGCTGCACTGAACATTCGCGTTCCCATAAATACACTGTATTACCATGTGTATCTGCTAAAAGCTGAATTTCAATATGATGTGCATCTGCTATATAGCGCTCTAAATACATTTCTCCGTTACCAAAGAAATTTTGCGCTCTTGTTTTATTACTTTCAAATGCTTTGGTGAGCGTTTGCTCAGTTTCCATCAACTGCATACCAATGCCTCCGCCGCCCGCGGATGCCTTAAGCATTAATGGATAACCAATTTGTTTCGCAATTTCAATTGCTTCTTCAGCAGTTTCAATATTTGTAGTAATTCCTGGAACTACTGGCACATCTGCTGCTTGCATCGCTATACGTGACTCAATTTTACTTCCCATCTTAGTAATGATTTCTTCTGAAGGACCGATAAATACGATTCCTTCTTCTTTACAGCGAATCGGAAAAGATGGATTCTCTGATAATAATCCGTACCCCGGATGGATTGCTTCAGCATTTGTCTTCTTAGCTATTTCAATAATTTTTTCAAGGTTTAAATAGCTTTCTTGGACACGTGGACCGCCTACTAAGTAAGCTTCATTTGCCAATTTTACATGAAGGGCATTTTCATCAGCCTCAGAATAAATAGCAACGGTACGAATGCCAAGTTTTTGACAAGTTTTCATAATGCGAACTGCGATTTCCCCGCGATTAGCAATTAATATTTTTTGAAACATAGTGACTCCTCCTTTTTATCTACATCCTAAATGTCTTGCAATTACGAGACGTTGAATTTCAGAAGTTCCTTCACCAATTTCTAAAAGTTTTGCATCACGAATATATCGTTCAACTTCATATTCGCGCATATAGCCATATCCACCATGAATTTGTACTGCATGATTTGCTATACGACTTGCAGCTTCAGATGCAAACAACTTTGCCATAGCCGCTTCTTTACCGAAAGGTTTATCGTTATCTTTTAACCAAGCTGCTTTATGTACTAAATTACGCGCTAATTCTACTTCAGTCGCCATATCAGCCAATTTAAATTGAATCGCTTGGAAATTAGAAATCGGTTTTCCAAATTGTTGACGTTCCTTCGCATATTGCAATGCACGTTCAAATGCAGATTGTGCAATACCTACTGCTAATGCTGCAATTGAAATACGTCCTCCATCAAGTGTATATAAGAATTGTTTAAATCCTTTATTTACATCACCAAGAATATTTTCTTTCGGTACACGTACACCATCAAGTACGATTTCACAAGTATTAGAAGCACGAACACCCATCTTATCGTAAGGGCTTGAAATCGTTAATCCTTCACTAGTAGTCGGTACGATAAATGCAGAAATACGTTTTTTACCATTGTCTTCAAAACCGTTGATAGCGGTTACAATAATTGTATTTGCATACTCTGCGTTTGTAATCCAGCACTTTTCACCACTAATAACATATTCATCGCCATCTAAAATTGCTTTCGTTTGTGTGCCCCCTGCATCAGATCCAGCATTTGGCTCCGTTAATCCGAAAGCACCTAACGTTTTACCTGACGCCATTGGAACTAAAAATTTCTGTTTTTGTTCTTCTGTACCGAAATAATAAATTGGAGAAGCACCTAATGAAATTGTTGCAGCATAGCTTAAACCTGTTCCACCACAAGCACGACCAATTTCTTCAACAGCTAACGCGTACGATAACGTATCTCCACCTGAACCTCCATACTCTTCTGGGAATGGGATACCTAATAATCCTAGTTCGCCCATTTTTTGAAATGTTTCATATGGAAATTCCGCAGTTTTGTCATAATATACAGCTTTCGGTGCGATTTCCTTTTCAGCAAAATCACGTACCATTTCTTTAATCATTTGTTTTTCGCGAGTTAGAGTAAATTCCATTCCGCTACACACCCCTTATCGAATATTGAGTTTCGACAGCGTGCGAGTTTCTACTACAAACATTACTTCTTAAAAGACATGAATATTAGTTAGACAATTGCTATAATTCTGTCATAACTTAATTTTAAAACAGATTCTGTACCAATGCACAAAAAAATTCCTACATTGTTCTACAACAACATAGGAGGTTTTGTGTCGAATTATGTAATTTATTGTTTAATAATCTCTACCTTTTCCCGAATCAGAAATTTCTACTAACCCTTCAGGGTATGGCTCAAAATATGTTTGTCTTAATAAATACTTTTCATCAAATCGAATGGCCCATGATTTTAAAATTGTAAGCAAACTACTAAGTGGTATTTTCTTTTCTGCATATTTTTGTATCAGTTCTAGAAAATGATCTTTTTCTTGTTTTTTTAGCTTTGTTTTAAAATATCCGAAAATGTGCTCACATACATTTACATTCGATGTATAGCGAGGCGCGCGAATAAATAATTCATATAAAATCTTCTCATAGTTATCAAATACGACTTCAATTGTTTCATTTTTTTGATTTGCAATAATACGCCCTAATTCTTTTTGTTTCAGCTGATTATATGCCATAAATAAATACTTATAATCTGATTGAAACGCTATGAGTTCTTTTATGTTTTTAGTATGTTTAATCATTTTGTAATGCGCGATTGTAAACAATCTTGTAAAGAAATGCTCTCTAATAATATAATTCGACAATCTACCTTCTTCTTCAATTGGAAGATGCGAAAATTTTTTTATTACTGCTCCGCCAAATAATCCAGTTCCTTTTCCTTTTACTGGCCCTTTTTCAAAACCAGAATAGATTTTCACATCACGAGTTCCGCAACTTGGCGAACGATTCTTCAAAATAAAACCGTCAACTTCAGGTAATGTTTGTAAAAACGCATTTGAAAATTCATTCATTTTTTCAGTTACATCTTCTCGTATTGACGGTTGTACAAGCATATTCGCACCATTTTTTTCTACAATACGTATCGTTTCACGAGGAGTCCCTAAACCAATTTCTACTTCAGGACATACAGGTATAAATGTAACAAATGGCTGCAAGTTTCGAATTGTTAAATCTGGAACCATCTCTCCATTATAACGACAGGCATCAAATTCTAAACATTTACTTACAACAATTATCGGTTTAGCAAATTGTCGCATCACATTACCTCCGTGGCGTTAGTCCATACAATATAAATTGAATCGTATTTTCAATTTCCACTTCATCGTCCCATTTCTCTTCCGGCAATAATAAAAACCTCGTTAAGAGCAACCCTAATACAGCTGATAAAGTAAGACGTAATACGGAAGATGGCGGAAGTTCAATAATTTCCCCTTCTTCTTGAAACTTTACAATCAGCTTTTTAAAATGTACAAGCAGTTCTGTTTCTATTAATTGTTGTATTTCACTTTTTAGTTCCGGCTGAAATGGTACTTCTTGAATTAATATTTTTATCATTGGAAAGTGCTTTTTAGCAAATTCAAATCTATTTTGAATTATTACTCTTAAAAGCACTTCATACGATTCATACTCTGTTTTAAATATTTCTTTTGCAAAGGCTTGTACGAAAAATGGCGCAGTAAACTTTGTTAAGGTCGGCATCACGACTGCAAACAATAAATCTTTTTTCGTTTTATAGTAGCGGAAGATTGTTCCTTCCGCTACACCAGCTCGCTTTGCAATTTCACTCGTTGAAGTTGAGGCGTACCCTTTTTCTCCAAACATATCAACAGCTGCCTCTAATATACGCATTTGACGTTCATTACGTTTATCAGTATTCGTTGCGGCAACTAATTCTTCCAGCCAATCCTTCTTCATTTATTGTGCTCCTTTTTATCATCATTATATTTTGCGATGTTTCTTTAATGCAAATACATTTCCTACTGCAAATAATAGTGAAAAAAGTAGTAATACAGTAAGATCTAATGCAATCTCTGTAAACCCTTGATTCCGAATCATTACTTGTCTCATAGCGTCAGCACCATATGTGAGTGGAAATAATTTACCTAACATTTGTAACCATGTATTCATGGATTCCATTGGAAACAACCCAGAAAAGAAGACTTGTGGCACGATAACAAGCGGTATAAATTGAATCATTTGAAATTCATTATTTGCGTATGCCGATAAAAATGTGCCTAATGTTAGTGCAGTTAAAGAAAGCATACATGTTATAAGTAGCGTTAGCCATATTGAGCCAGCTACATATAAATCTAAAATATAAACTGAAAAACTTACAATTATAATAGATTGTATAAATGCAAAGATTCCAAAACCAATAATATATCCTAAAACTATTTCCCATCTTCTCACTGGTGTGGACAATAACCTCTCTAATGTACCACTTAAACGTTCTCTTACAAAAGATACTCCGGACAATATAAATACAAAGAAAAATGTAAAGAAACCAATTAATACGGGACCAAGCCCATCGAACATCGTAATGTCTTTAGAGCCATGTAAATAATCCACTTCAGGCTTCATCATTGATACATCATTCTTCTCTGTACTCTTTTGCAATACTTGAAGTACTGCACGGTTTTTTGATGAATCACTGCCTTCTAATAGAAGATTCATTTTTCCATTTTCTAAATGAATTACTGCATCTACCTTTTGCTTTTCTAATTCCGAAATTGCTTTGTCTTTACTATATTCATAAATTGATGCTTCTTGATTTTTCATTGCTTTTACTATAGGAGCAGGTACATCGACTACAGCAATATGCGGTATATAGTCTTTTTGTGTAAATACTAGCGATAATAACCAAAGTAATAACATTGGTGCCCCAAACATCATTGCTAAAGAACGCTTATCTCGAAAAAATTGACGAATGATACGGATGACTACACCATTAACTCTCATGATTCAATCACTCCTTCTAACATAAAGACATCTTCAATTCGTCCAGAAGATGTTTGTTTTTTCAATTCCTCCGGTGTGCCAATCGCAACTAAATTCCCTTCTCTAATTAGCCCTAGACGTTCGCAAAACTCAGCTTCATCCATAATGTGCGTTGTTACAATAATAGTTGTTCCTTTCTTTTTAAGGTCATAAAACTTCTCCCAAATCGATTTTCGAAGTAGAGGATCTATCCCAACTGTTGGCTCATCTAAAATTAATATTTCTGGTTCATGAAGGAGTGCTATCGCCAATGATAAACGTTTTTTCATTCCACCTGAAAAATGCTGTACTTGCTTTTTCATATGCTCTGATAATTGCACAAGTTCAAAAACTTCTACGATTCTCTCTTTCTTACGCTTACCTTTTAACCCATACATCGTTGCAATAAAATCTGCATTTTCATATGCCGATAGTTCTTCGTATAATGCATCAGCCTGAGCCATATAACCAATTCTTTTCATTTCATTTAGATTAGGCATGTTTGTATTAAAAACAATTACATCCCCTGTAGTTGACTCATTAATACCTGCAATCATTTTAATGAGTGTTGTTTTCCCTGATCCGGAAGGTCCAACCAAGCCAAAAATTTCTGCTTTTTCTACTTGCAGCGAAAGGTTATGCAAAACTTCTTTTTTCCCAAAATTTTTTGATACATCTCGTAAAATAATTGAAGGTTGCTGCACTAAAAATCCCCCTTTTCTTTAAAATGAGTGAGTACTCACTTTTATTTTACTCTCGAATTATTATATGTCAAACTTTTCAAACATATATTTTTTCTGTTATTTACTAAATCAATGAAACAGAGTCGACATTAGAATATCTTTTCTTAAAGTCGACTCTGTTTCATTGTAAATTATTCGATTTTTGTTATGTTTTTAAATTTAAATACCTTCTAATTCTAGCAACATCTAAAGAATATTCGATAACTATTTGCTGTATTGGTAATATAACCGTTTCCGGATATAAATGTGCATATTGTAACGTTTCTGCATACTTTTCCAACCGTTTTTCTAAATACTTTACAATTTGCTCAGGATGACTTACTAATAAAGACGTACTATAATAATGAATTTGCTCCTCAATCGCCGTATATTCTTCAATTTCAAATTCTTTATGCATTTGTACACCCCTTTATATTTTTAATATTGCTTAATAATAACTATTTTAACTCGACTAATTTTTAAGTTTTTTGATTATTTACACTATAACAAACTCAATAGGTCAAATTTTGTTACTTTATGTAACGTTGAAAAATTTTAACAAAATTGTAATGGAAACTTGTACTCAAGAAAAACTACCTTTAAATTATTCTCCTGAACAAAAAAGCCATACAGATTAATTTAACTGCACGACTACAATCTCAGGTCTATTAAAAACTCTTTGCGGAATGATACTATTGCCTAATCCTCTACTAACTATCATAGACGTATTTTGTTGTTCATATAAACCCGCTGTATATTTGGGCAGTATTCCTTGATTAGGAGCAACTAATCCCCCGATAAAAGGTAACCGAACTTGTCCCCCATGTGCATGACCCGATAACACTAAATCTACTTTCTCCTCAGCATACTCTTCTAGAAATTCAGGCCTATGGGATAATAATACATTATACCTATCTGGCTGCGTTTCAATTTTTGCTTTTACAATTGCATCTTTTACAATACTTCCTTCATCAATATCTCCAGTATTAAATTCCGGATCATCAATTCCTAACAAGTTTATTTCGTGTCCTCCCTTTTGTATTATTACATGTTCATTTCTTAAAACAGTGACATGCTGTTTCTTTAAATTTTTTTCTAAACTGTTATATTTTCCTGACCATTTTTCATGATTTCCTGTCACAAAATATACCGGATATTCCTTCACAAGTTCTCGTATTACTTGCATACTCATTTCTGCATCGTACGATTTACTGTCTATTAAATCACCCGTAATAGCAATAATATCTGGATTTATGCTTTTTACTTTTTGAATTAAAACGTCTTGATTATCACCAAATTTTTTATTATGTAAATCTGAAATTTGTAGTATTTTATATCCTTTAAAAGAAGAGGGAATTTTACTAGAGGTTATTTTAACCTCAGTTATACTTATTAAATTGTTTTGTAAATATAAAAAGATACTAATGCCTACTAATATACCAATAATTAATATGATTCTTTTAGTCTTCTTGTTCATACTTCCTCCTAAAATCTTAATCAGTACTACAGTTCACAATAAATATTACGTGCCCTTCGCATTCAGAATAACTGAAATTTTTTAATTGATTTGTAGAATTTGTTATAGTTTTATACGCCACTTATAAAATTTTTCAATCGCATGTGTGTATGATGTCATGCTCATTTTTCAGTAATTTTATAGCGGATCACTGGAATCTCTTCATAATATTAACATTTATCTTACTTAGTTTGATAACTATATCATGATAATTCCTATAGTTTTTTATAAAAATATTGTGTACTTTTCTCGAAGTATATACGACATTTGATTACAAATATATTATTACCACTACGATTTTAATTTGTTTAAAACGTACAAAGAGAGAATTGAAACACTAAATTGCCTTATGAAAAGGTATTACTGTATTATTTGTTAGAAAATTGAAAAAACATGTGTAGATAGCTATCATTGTAAGTGCATATATAATTAACTTTAATTTTCTGACATATTTTCACATAATTCTTAAACTAGTTTTTTGCGTGCATTATGAAACAAAATATTGCCCGTGTCAGTCTTTAAAAGATTATATATCATAACTTAAAAGGAGGAAGAAAACTATGAAGAAGAAAAGAAAAGTCATTATGACGACTGCGCTTGCAGCTACATTGGCTACAGGTGCACTACCAAGTACATCGGTGTTTGCTGCTGAAAAAGAGGCTCCTATCCAACAAGAAGAGACACAGATGAGTATTCAACCATTTGCACAAAATAATTTGGAAACAGCAGTTGACGCTGCCTTAAATGGTCCAGAAGTCAAAAAAATAAAAGTATTTGAGCATGAATTTAATGTAAAACCAATTGAAGTAGTAAATTTAGGTGGCGGTAAAACATATGTTAAGGGACAAATTTCTCATCATTTAAGTTTTCGTCCAGATGATCAATTTTATTATGAGTTTACAGTGCAAGATGGAAAGGTAATAGATAAGCCTGTATTTAATATTGATAGAGGTGGTTGGACACCATTTGCTGCTCCACTTTTATCAATTCTTGCTGCGTATAATGGGATTCCAGTTAATCCAAATGATTTAAATGCACTTGGTCAACAGATTGGAAAAGTGATAGATGGAAGCTGGGAACATGCAGCCCAATCTATCGCAACTGTAGTTAGTTTAAGTTTTAATGAGTAGAATTTCTTAATTTTTGTTAGCCTAACAGAGTCCCATTTTTCATAAGTAACCTTGTTATAAAAAATTCTGAAACAGCTATAAATAGATTTTTACCACTCAGTCACATTATCTTGATTTGTTAACCACCTTATCATTCATTATATGTCACAAAATAGAAGTCTTTTTTAAGACTTCTGTTTTGTTTGTATACAGTACAGCGGAAAGTTTGTTTTTTACCTATCTATGCTTCAATTCTTTAAGAATCCGTTTGACTATTAGATACAATTTATTACAACAAACTATTAAAATCTCAAATAACTTCCTACCCTATTTTGATTTTTTCAAACACAAAAATTCATTACTTTAAGAATGAAAACAATAGATGTAGTAAAAAATCATCTTGTTTTATTATATCTATTGTTTAAAAGTCAGGAGAGATAAAATGAACAAAATAAAAATGAGGAATTTTTTTAAAATTAGTATCCTTACTTGTTTCACACTAGCAAGTTTAAGTACACCATCTACTATTTTTGCTGATAGTCATCCAGGTTATTCCTATGAATCCAATATAGGCTATCAAAACCCAGCATGGATGTCGAAAGTAGCAGATTCAACAAAATTGAGTGAAATATCTATTCCAGGGACTCACGGTACAATGGCTTTACATGGAGCAAGTTTTCTTGATGAAAATTTGACAAGAAATCAAACTATGAGTCTACCACAACAATTAAATTCCGGAATTCGATATGTAGATATGCGTGTTAAACGTGTAAAAGATTCTTTTGCAATGTACCATGGGATTGTAAATCAAAAAGCAATGTTTGAAGATGTATTAAAAGAGGCAATTCAATTTTTAAAAGATCATCCTACAGAAACAATTTTAATGCGCTTAAAAGAAGAAACTACTCCTGAAAGTGGCTCACTATCATTCGAGGAAATACTTAATAAATACAAAGACCTTAATTCTTCCTATTTTTGGGATCCAAGTTCTGTACCAGCTTCAAAAAGAAATAACCCTACTCTAGGAGACATCCGAGGGAAAATTGTAATCTTACAAAACTTTACAGCCTCTCAGCAATATGGTATTAATTACGATAGCTTAAATATACAAGATACATTTGAAATTGAAAACGGACCAGACGGAATGTATGAAAAATGGAATGCGGTGAGAACCCACCTTCAAAATGCAAATAATAATTTTAACAATGATAAAATCTATCTTAACCATTTTAGTGGCACAGGTGGTGCTGCTGCATTATTAAATAATGTTTATCCTTGGTTTGTTGCAAGTGGTAAAGAGAGCAGAAATACTGATAGTAACCCCAAGATGATTCAAAAAGCTACAACTAATGCGTGGGAAGATTTCCCTCGTGATATAAATGGTCAAGTATTTTATGGTGGAATGAATACACTTGGGACCGAACTCTTGCAACAAGGTGGAATTAAACATTCTGGTATTATCGCAGCTGATTTTCCTGGTCCAGGTTTAATTGATAGTATCATTAAATTAAATGGTATACATTCGAATGAAAAAGAAATATTAATTTCGCAAATTTCATCCGAATCTAGCCCTTTATCCGGACAACAAAATCGATCCAGTCAAAACTTTAAAATTGATAGTTTACCTGTAGGTACTAAGGAATTAAAATGGATTATTGAGCCTTCAGAAAAAGATCATCCTTCTTCTATCTCTTTCAATGTAATGATTGACGTTTCCCTAGGTACAGATTCTACTCGTTGGAAAAATATTTCACATGGATCTAGGACTGAAGCTTATACGAATGCTAAATATTATATTGCAAGCCCACTTGGTGCCACTAACAAATTTACAGTGAAAATATACGCTATTACAAATTAAAAAATAAAGAATCCCAATGGAATTCCTTTTTGATGGAATACCATTGGGGTTCTTTAATAATTTCATTTCGTATATATTGGGATGAAGAGTAAAAATTGCACCCCTGTTCCGGTATTGCACATAGAATAAGTGATAACTACCCTTTTCCACTTATCATTTATTTAAAACTGGCTTCCAAAGCGATAGTGCAAAAATCCAATTTGGATCGCCGTTCCCTTGATAACTTTGAATCGCTTCATACACTTTTCCCTCATGTACTACTTTATCACCTTTATTGTATGCTTTTCTTGCATCCCATTTTTCATAAGTAGAGTCCTCTAGTTTTGTTGCTACAGTTAAAACATCACTTCTACTAGACTCATTTCCAGCTAAATCAACCGCCGTCACTACATATTTATACGATGTATTAGTTTTTAAATCTTTATCCATAAAGGATGTATTATCCGCTGTCCCAATTTTATTCATAACCCCAGTGCTTTCTCTATATACAACATAATGATCAACACCTACATTATCTTCAGACGCACTCCACATCAAATCAACAGTTGTCGCTGTTGTACCCATACTATGTAATCCTTTTGGTTGAGTCGGAGCCTCTTTATCTGGAGTTTCATTTGTTGTCTTAACCTTTAGTTTTTCACTTTCTTTTGATATGTTTCCAGCAGCGTCTAATGCCTTTATTGTATAGGTATATTCCGTATTTGCTTTTAGTTTTTTATCAGTAAAAGTTGTACCTAGTACCGTACCAATTACTTCTCCATTACGTAACACTTGATATTCTTTTACGCCTATATTATCATTTGAGGCCTTCCATGTTAGTTCAACACTATTGGCAGAAACTTTAGACGCATTTAATCCAGTTGGTTGACTTGGAGCTACTGTATCGGGAGCTTCATTATTTACTAGATTTACATCAATTACATTATAAAACGCATTTGACGTATCTGCTACATCCCATACAGCTAAAATAACATGATAACCATTTCGATCAGTTGGTACATTAATTGTATGCGTTAAATTATTTGATGCTGCCGAACCGTCATGTTTCACAGTTCCAATTGGTTCTAATTCAGCACGTGTTAATGGTTTATTAGGATCCCATCCCTTTTTGGTAATGTAATAATGCCATTTACTTGTAGAATGTGCCGCTGTGTATTTCCATGTAAATGTATTTGCTCCCCCCTTTATTGTGTTTTTGAACCAGCGATTTGATGTTTGTTGGTCAAGAATCCCTCCAAACAGTTCTCCTGCCGAAGCGATTTTCCCATCAATCGGTCCACCATCTGGGAATCCTTTAGGTGCTTCTAGACTTTGAGGTTCGTACATTACATTTCCACAATTTAAATTTAATGCTCCATAATTCTGACTACATAAAGCAGCACGACTACTCGGCTTTTCAACAAACCCATGTGCATATGCACTTTGAGGAATCATTGTAATTGCCGTCAACCCTACAGCTAAAACACAAGCACCAATTCCTTTTTTACTTTTTCTTAATCTTTCTAACTTAGGTGTTAACTTCAAATTCATACTTGTCCCCCCAATATATTGTTTATGCTAATATAATAGCAATATAGGGATAAACGAACAAATCACCTACTAATATATTAATAGTTCAATAACATAAACACATTTAGTTTATTTATTAATCTGATATGGGGCTAAATTAAGCAAATTAATTCTATTTTGTAACATTATGTAGTAAAGAGTTTATAAAAAACCAATAAAGATTCACAAAAAATCCAAATATCGATTACTTAATTTTTTACAACCACCCCCCACACGATAACTACATTATTAAGCAGATTTCATGATTTATTACATTCTCTCGCCACCTGACAAAATCAGATCAAAAACATATCCCTGCATATTATCGATTAGTTCAACCACATCTGGATTTTTATCGTTGCTCAGCGACCAATTGATTGACACCATTGCGTTTGCTGTATACAACTGAGCTACAAAGTCAATCGGCACACTTACTTCAACCTGCTGCTCTTTCAAATAGAAATAGCAGGCATTATATAAAATGGATTCTAATTCTAAACGTAAATCCGCTGAGGGAACACGTACATGGAGTAAAGTTGCAATCTCTTTTTTTCGCGCTGAGATCTTATCGGTTATCATATTAATAGCTTGAGCCACATTTCCATTCTCTATTAATGCGAAACGAAATTCAATTTCTTCCTTGAACCAGCAGACATAATTTTGCACTAATTTTTCCAAAAGATCATATTTATCTGCAAAATGGCTGTAAAATGTGGACTTACTCACCATAGCATGTATGCAAATATCTTTAGTTGTAATTCGCCCAAACTCTTTTTCGTTCAAGAGGGTAATAAGTGTATTAGAAATATTTTTCTTCGTTTTATAAACGCGAACATCCTCTCCCATTAATAATCAATCTCCTTCCCAAAGTTGCTTATCAAACCATTTATATCCTTATGGTTCGATTTCGTACTTCTTACCCTTTCCTGCTTGTTGTTTCTATAATATACTTCTCTTATCCTTACCTTGTAGTCAAATATAAGGAGGGATTTTATGTTTAAACAGTATGTAAACAACGAACAGTTCAATTTGCAAATTAACCGTTTTTTCAACGATTTCTATCAAGACGATGAGCGGGCAAATCAGGATTTGCAAGCCATCATCCCAAGACTTACAGACACGGACAGCTGGTATAACACTTGGATAGAATATGCAGCAATGCGGGAGCATCAGAAAGACTTCGATCTGGCTTCGGTTTATTATCAGGCTGCCGAGTTTTATATGGAATCATCCGATCAAAAAAAAGAAAAAGTGTACCAAAAATACCGTGAAACTTTCTATAAGGGCTTTCATGACTTTGAGTATGAAACCTATCAAATTCCTTATGAAGATTCCTATCTTCCTGCAATCAAATTCATGACACCAGGCGCATGTAGTACACTACTTTTCTTTGGAGGCTACGATTCCTACATGGAGGAAATGATGAAGATGATGAACTACCTCATAGGAATCAATTATAATATTATAGTTTTTGATGGACCTGGACAAGGAACAGCACTGAAAAACGGCTTAAAATTCATCCACAACTGGGAGAAGCCCGTTTCCACAGTCATTGACTATTTCAAACTTGACCGTGTTAGTATTCTCGGAGCTTCTTGGGGCGGCTACTTGGCAATGCGTGCCGCCGCTTTTGAAAAACGAATCGACAAAGTCATCGCCTTTAATATTTTTTATAGTGGCCTTGATGCACTCAAGATGCGCATGCCGGATAATATCTGGAATAAATTGACCACGCTTCTGGCTACTAATGAAGCTGACAAAATTAATACCATGTTTAAACAAATGATGGCCACCAGCATCGACCTGAACTGGAAAGTTAAAAAAGGTATGGAAAATACAGGTGAAAAAACGCCATTTAACTTACTTAAAAACTTTGAAAAACATACGATGGCAGGAATCGGTCAGTTCATAAATCAAGAAGTATTGCTCCTGGCTGGTGAAGACGATCAGTACGTTCCAATTAGCCGATTACCGCAAATCGAATCGGAGCTATGTAATGCAGCCTCCATCACTTCTGTAGTTTTCACTAAGAAAACTGGTGGTGAACAACATTGTCAGGCTGGTCATCGTCACTTAGCTTTTGATGAAATTAAAAGATTTTTGCGACATAACTTCTAGTGAATAATATCAAGCATTTTAGCACTTTCAAAATTTTTCATATACTAATAACACATTAGAACATGGTGACTATCGTGACACTCCTCAAAAAAACTGATATTTTGTCATAAAAGAAATCCCCCACTTATTTGTGGGGGGATTATTCTGTGCTTTACTTATAATGATATGTGTGAAGTTTTGTTTATTTACAAACCTAAAATCCCTACAATCTGACTCGCCTTTAAATTAGTAATATAATTGTACATCTCTAAGCCTTTTCTTTCAGCCTTTAGCACCTTGCCTCTCATTTTCGATAAATGTTGGGAAACAGTAGATTGTGGAATTTTTAAAAGCTCCGTCAATTGTGTAACATTACATTTTTTATACTGAATTAACTCGTTTATAATTTGCAATCGAATTGGATGTGCCATTATTTTTAACATATCTACATCCTCTTCAGTTATTACACTCTTTTTCATTTCACTTTTATACATTGTCATAAGAAATTCTCCTTTATTATCCGTGCATTTCCGCACGTCTTTTAATTAGAAGTATATTCTAAAATTATTACGGTTTAATATTCTTACTTTTTGGTATATTGAAGTTTATATTTTCAAAATAATATAATTCCAGAAACGCCTTACACACATATTGTAAAATTCCAATATACGATTCATATGAACTTAATATACGGTTTAAATGAATCTTAAATAATGAATCTCACTTCACTATGGAGACACTGTTGAAACTTTACTTCAATAACTCTGTAGGAAACTTATAAACAATTAAAAAAGGACACACCTATAGCATATGTATGCGTAGGTGTGTCCTTTTCTAAGATAGATTTTAGAGTATTAACTTCTTTTTATCCCATCGTATAAGATAACTATTTAAATTTCAAAATATATAGTATAGAATAGGAACATTCGCTATATTTATGTATGAAAGGATTTTCGGAAATGGACTTGTTGCAAATCAAGAAAATGGAAAATTTAATTTGGACTATTGAACATAGTAGTGACCTCTCAAAAAGGTTTTACATAATAAAATTTTTTGATATAGAAAATACAATTAAGCCAATTGAAACATTAGAATTTGGAAATAGAAATATCGACAAATTTGAATGGGTGTTTATTAATATATTTCCAAGGGTAGTAACAACTTATGTCCCTTCCACTGGAAGGAAACCTGATGAATCATTAATAGATACAACTAGAGAAAACAGTAAAGAATCACTTATTTTACAAGGAATACGAACCTACACCAAGTTTTGGTCATGTTAACCCCCACCCTTCTATAGCAGCAAATATAATTTTGCATAAAATGTGTTTTTTTGAGTTAAGGTGAATTCTATATGTAAATTCTTCTGAGAGTTTCATTCACATTGTATTGTTCGTTATTTGAAGAACAAGGAGTTTTTTATAATATACGATATATCAATTTTTAAAATGTATGCTTATACTTATTTTTTTAGGCATTTTATTCTCTTAAGAGCATCCACGCAAATACATGCTCTTAAGAAAATAAAAGTAGTACGCATGAGATTGAATGAATATTAAATAAAACACTTTGGATCTGGAACTTACCTTACACTTTGTTTTATATACATAAAAGAAGAGTAGAATATCCTTTTTTATTTTTAGATTTGCCTACTAACACTTCAAACAATCTATCAGGACGTTAAGTAGTGAATAGTTCAATTTAAGGGGATTGTTTTAGTTTCTACTAATTTAGCAGAAAATTCAGTTCCACATTTAACCTTTTTAAATTCTAGATGATTAAATCCTTGATTAGCGCCTCATCGGTTGAATCAAAAAGGGTATGCACTTTAATAACACCTAGTCCAACAAACGTAAATATTACTCCTACCAAATCAAACAAAAAAATTTGAGTAGCCCCCTATTTATTGCACTAATTATAACTAGAGCTAGCCCTTTCCTTTTCTTTAAATTCCTACTTTAACTAGAACATACGGACGTTAAGTGATATGAATTCATTTTATAATGGGGGAATTTTTCACCTTTTCTAAACAACTTATTATATTATTTTTATCTAATAAGGCACAGAAACAAATTAAAAAACTTTAGTGCTCCTGAAAATCTCTTGAGGAAAAACGTTTTTCAGGTTACTTTTATACTGACTCTTTTCCTTAAAATGTTTCTGTACCTAATATTTAAATTAACTTATGTCAAAATATTTCGCAATACAAGCGCTAAATGCTACATGGATATATAGAAAATGACACTTTTTATGAGCATACCCCATCAAATACTTATATTAAATATAGAAAAGTCACCTTAATATTATTAAATTTGTTAAATTAAATAATGAAAATGGAGAATACTAACTTTATAATTGTCACAATTTAATTTATATATCTACTCTTTTATTACTCGTAAAAATCATTTGATAATTCCTTCAATATTAATTTATGAAATGCAGAGACCATCTAAAGCAACAATTTTCTTACATTAGATTGTTTTTCTATTTAATTTATTTTGTCGAAAAAAGTCGATATTTTCATATTTTTTTCATTTAATTATTGTACATTTGCACATTTAATGTTAGGATTATGCCTATTCAAATTAGATCCTATTGATTCCTCTTTAAGATTTCTTTATTTTATTTGTGAAAATTAGTTACTTTCTAGTAAATTCCCAGCAATAATACAGCAAACTACACTAATAATAATTCTAAAATTATATTTTTACCTCGTAAATTCATAAAAAGGAATTTAAGTCAAACTATATTTTTTATCTGTGTATATTCATTCTTTATTCAAACATGATTAATTATAAGTTCTAACTCGTTAATCAAATTTAAATAACAATTTTGATTCTAAAATAAGTTCAAAATCAAAATAAATATATTGTTATTTCAAAATAATGTTGTAAACTATCTTTAGAATGGAAAGATTTATGTAACAGCATGTTAAGGGGTTACAGGGGGAATAAAAATGAGAAATTTTTTCGATGACAGGTATAAAAATATTGAATTAAAAAGGAGACTATTAAATATAATTAGTGAAATTAGTGAATTAAAAGGAAAATTAGCTGCTTATCAGGAACAAAATCCTGATATATTTACTAGCTTAGAAAAAACCATACCACTTCATTACATAAAAAACTTTACTACTACCTATGAAGATATAAAAGTCCCTAATAAAAGATTAAAAGAACTTATTTTAGATGATATAGTACCTCAAAATATTTCGGAAGATGCTATCTTTTGTTTTTATCAAACACTTACTTTTGTACATAAGAATTCCTGTGATTTATTAATCAATCCAGAGACTATACAGGAATTACATTTTCAATTAATACATTACATTACCTCTGACAGTGCCAAATGGCGCGAAAAACCGTTTACTATTCCAGGTATTCCTGAAAACGGAATGCACTTAAATAGTTACCGCATTCTTCCACATGAGCTTATTCCACAAGTAATGGAACAATTATGTGATCAATATAACTCATTAAATTCTAGTAAGGGCCATCATTCACTTTTATTAATAGCTCGTTTTATATTTAATTTTTATTGCATAGTCCCTTTTAATCAGGGTAACGGCAGATTGGCACTTATGTTAATGCAATTGCTATTAATTAAGAGTGGAAATACATTTGTAAAATATGTATGTCTGGATAAATACATTAAGAAAAACGAATCTGAATATTACAATTCAATTTATAAATCTTCGGTAAATTGGTACTGCGAGGAACATAATAGTAGCTTTTGGTTAAAAACGTTTTTAACTATTATATTAGAGGCGTACAAAGATCTTCATAATACAGTTCTAGATTCTATATGTAAGCATACTAAAGTGGAGAGAATTCAGGATTTTATCCTTAAACAAAAACAACCCTTTACTAAGGAGTGTATTCGTAACACATATCCAGACATAGCAGAGAGTACAATCAGTAAGGCTTTAAATTCCTTGCAATTGTTTGGCCATATTAAGCTAGTGACAAAAGGAAGAAATGCTAGTTGGATTAAAGTTTAACTATACTTGTAAAACACTTACAGTTCAAAAAAGAAAATTATAACTTTATCATTTAAATTCATGCCTTTGGACTCTTATTCATTGAATTTCACTTTAATATATTAAGCTATTATTACTAATTTAGTTATTTCTAATTCCTACAAAACACAAAACGGTTTATAGGAATATTTGTCGAAAAAAGTCGCATTTTAATATTTTTTCTTTATTTTCTGGTTGTAAACGTTTCATTTTCGTGTTACCATCTTAATCAAACAATAGATGGTAATAAAAATGAAAATATTTCTTTCCCTTAGAAACATATAAACGTACGGTCATATCAAGAAAATAAGGCCAAAGAAATATTTGATACCTATCCAAATTACCAATAGGAATTTTGCCGCATTAACTTTCTGTTATTTCAGAATAAAACTTCACATTTTGTCCCTAAACAAAATTTGTTAGCGTGCAAAATTCAAATACACTAAAACACCCAAATAAATGAAATGTCCTTTTTTATTGAGCATTGAGGTATGAAAAAATAATTCTTCCTACAAAATTCAGCTGAGTAACATAAAGACATCTAAATTACTACCTTTATCGCCATCTATTGTTGACAACATATTTACCAACTATTAAAAAGAACCTATCAAGGGTTCTTTTTTATTATAATCATTCAAATTTCACTTCTATCTTGATACTTAGATTTCTACACAAATTACATCTACTTTTTTACTCTCAATTATTGAATTTATAATATAGTACTTCAATTTTAGTTATTCTTGATCTCAATCCGTTTAAATTAGTGAATAAAATTCAAACATATAAAAATAATAACTACAACTAATCGTTATATATTAAAGAGGTGTCAATTTTGTCCTTAAATGAAAAGACCCTAGAAACAAAGACAGATAAAACCATTGAAAAAATCCAAACAAGTAACTTAAAAGAACTTAAAAATACATTAGATAACATCTTTGATATTAGTGCAGATTTGATTGAACATCCTTTGCAATTAAAAACAAACACGAATATTTTACTATATTATTTTGAAGGCCTTACAGATGGTGTTGCATTAAAAGGAAATGTTGTTACACCATTATTACAAGAAGTGAATGAAGACAGTCAAATATTTAATTCTAATATTATTGCTACTCATACCAAAATAGTATATACGTGGAATGAAATTAAAGAAGGATTACTTGAGGGACAATGTGTACTGTTTATGGAAGGAGAAAAGAAAGCCCTTCTCATTAATACAAAGGGATGGGCAGAAAGATCAATTCAGGAACCTATTTCAGAAGTTACCATTAAAGGTTCTCATGATGGGTTTATTGAGAATGTCACTAAAAACATAGGTCTGATTCGTCGATATATTCCTTCTACTGAATTGAAAATTAAAAAAATGACAATCGGAGAACGGGCCACTACTTTTGTATATTTACTTTACTTAGGCGATGTAGCTAACGAAGATGTGGTACAGGAAGTGGAGACAAGAATCTGTAAAATTAAAACTGATACAGTATTGAGCGTAGGAGAATTGTCCAACTTTACAAAAGATCAAAATTGGACTCCCTTTCCACAGGCTTATTTAAGTGAACGCCCAGATGCTATTTCTAATCATATTCTTGATGGTAAAGTAGCAGTGTTAATTGATAGATCTCCTGGTGCAATGATCGTTCCAATGAATTTAATTGGATTTTTTCAGACTCCCGATGATTATAATGTACATTGGCTGATTGCATCATCTTTTCGCTTATTACGATTTTTAGGATTTATTATAGCTATATTTTTACCCGCAATATATATTGCAATGGTTTCATTCCACTTTGAAATCATTCCTTTAGATCTATATACTTCTATTGCAACGTCAAGAATTAAAGTCCCTTTCTCGCCTTTACTAGAAGCATTTATTATGGAAATCACATTAGAAATGCTTCGTGAAGCTGGTATTCGTCTACCACAACCAATTGGACAAACCATTGGAATTGTTGGAGGTATTGTAATTGGACAAGCAGCTGTTCAAGCAGGGCTTGTGAGTAATGTTATGGTTATTATCGTGTCTATTACTGCCATTGCATCATTTGTTGTTTCTAATTATGATTTATCAAGTTGTATTCGGCTTATTCGTTTTCCAATGATGTTATTTGCCTACTTTTTTGGAATTGTAGGTATTGTTAGTGGATTAATGCTCTTATTTGCTCATTTTGTTTCACTAACTTCCTATGGTTCACCATATGGATTGCCAATTGCACCATTTCGTCTCCAAGAGTTAAAAGATTCTTTTGTAAGATTTCCAATTTCTATGATCACCACCCGCTCGAGTACAGGACAGCCGAAACAAAGAAAGAAAAAAGAAGGTGGTTCACATGGGGAATCTTAAATTCCAAAACATAACTTCATTCGAATATATTGTTTTCATTCATTCACTGCAACTAGCATCAGGTATGCTAATTATGCCAAGCCCTCTTGCCACTACCGCTGGTACAGACGGCTGGATTTCTATCATTCTGGGATGGATAATTACTTCTATAATTGGCGTAATTATTATATTAATGTTACAAAAAAATCCTAACAAAAATTTCTCTCAGATCTTAAATGCATACTTTGGTAAATGGCTAGGAACAATTTTTCTTCTTTTATATGCCTTTTATCTATTTTTTGCTGGTTTTAATACTTTATTAAAGGCAACTGATATTGTAAAAGTGTGGATATTCCCCTCCACTCCTGCTTATCAAATCTCCATATTATTACTATTGCCTTTTATTATTTTAGCCCTGAGTGGGTTAAGGGCTCTTACTAGTTATTCTATGCTTGTTTTCTTCTTCACTACTTGGATGCCACTATTTCTTCTTTTTTCACTAAAGAGTAACTACAATCCTTTACACCTACTACCTATTTTTAAAGATGGCTTATACCCTATTGTAAAGGCAACAAAAGAAACCATTACTCCTTATGCGGGCTTAGAAATTGCATATTTTATTTATCCGTTCTTACAAAAAAAACAAAAAGCCATAAAAGGAATACTAATAGCGAATACTGGAACCATGTTTTTCTATCTATATGTGACTATTCTTTCTTATATATACTTTAGTCCGGAGGGGATAAAAGACGTAATTTGGCCAGTATTTCATCTGTTAAAAGGAGTTCGTTTTTCTTTCATAGAACGATTAGAAATTTTATATATCGCTTACTATTTGATTGTATTTTCCACTACAATATATCCGTATTTATTTTTCAGTTTCGAATCTGTGACCATTTTATTTCAAAAAACCGTTCGCAATTGGGTGCTGGTTGGTTTTATGCTTTTAATAGTCGGCTTATTCGTTTTTCTAAATCCCGATGTGGATCAATATTTATTTATATATTCTCTTATGGATATCTTAAATATCATTTTCTTTATTCTATTACCAATCTTCTTTTTCGCTTACAGCATTGTTTTTACTTGGTTTACTAGGAGGAAACAGCTTTGATTCGAAAATGGATATGGATTGTAATCTGTTGTGTATGTTTAATTGGTTGTGGTCAGAGAATTCCTCTTGAAAAAGTTTCTTTAATCCTTTTAATCGGCTTAGATAGTACTTCTAATGGAAACATAAAAGTGGGCACAAGCATACCACTCTTTCATCATAAACAGCAAAGCAGTACTGTAGAGCATTGGGTTCAGGCGTCAACCATATATGATGGATTTAGCAAAATGGATACGAAATTAACAGGGTATGTGACATCATCCAAAGCTGAAGTTATTTTAATTGGGGATAAATTAGCACAAGAAGAAAATTGGATACAGGCGCTCGATTCCTCTTACCGTGATCCTTACGCTACCATTAATGCTAAAGTGGTGCTTGTTGATGGACCGGCAGAAGATATGTTTAAAGTTAATAGGCCTGATAAGCCATCACTTCCATCTTATATAAATGGTGTAATCGAGTCTTCAATTCAAAATAATCAATCCGTCTCTTCTACAATTCAACAATTAATGAGAGAAAAAAATGAACAGGGAATGACGCAAACTGTTCCCATTATCAAGAAAACAAATAATGAAATTGATACGGTAGGAATTGCATTTTTAAATCATCAAGGAAAGTACTTAACGAAGATTCCTAAAACCGATGTGAAGTTTTTCAACCTTATTAATAAGTCAAAAAATACAGGTCGGATGATACTACACCTTGTTCTTTCTCCAAAAAAATCTGATAAAAAGCCAAATGCGTCTGTTTTCGTACAAAATGCAAAGAGAAAAATTAGTGTTGATTTCCAAAAAGGCAAATTTATTTTTAATATAGATGTAAGTATGAATGTATCCTTAATTGAAAAAACCAACGGAAACTTAACTAAAACTCGTTTACATGGTAATAAGAATATAGGTAGATTGGAACATGAAATCCAGGAAGAGTTCAATAAAAAATTACAAGGCATGTTACAGGATATGCAGAGAAATAAAATTGATCCAATTGGTTTATCATTACACGCTAGAGCTTTTCAATATAAAGAATGGAAAAAGGTAAAAGAAGATTGGTTGCGCGCTTTTTCAAAAGCTAAAATACGTGTGAATACACACGTTAAAATAACAGATACAGGAACAATTAGAAATTAAACTATCTAGATTATTTTTAGCCAAGAAACCTTCCCCCTCAATTTGTGTGAAGGTGCATAGCACCAATAAGTTAAGTGGAAGATGAATTCACCTTTCCTGTAGGGAAACATGTGTTTCTAGGGTATATATGGTTCTGGTGCAAAGTTTCTCAAGAGATAAACAGAGGCATGAATATATGAGGAAATATTATGAGGCTACTAGTAATTCCTGTAATTCATGATATACCGAAAAGGCAAAGTCTCCAAAGAGACTCCGCCTTTTCAACGTACAATGAACTTCAACAAAATGTTTTAGTTTTAACGAATTCCCCGAAATAATTCTCCTTCCTCAAGCGTGTGAAGGGCGTAGCCCAACGGTAGGTGGGAGAGGAATTTCGGTTTGGCATAGCCAAAAGCTTTTGATAAACTAGCTATATGAAGTTCTTTGATAACTTGATATATGAGGTTGCAGGAAGAAGATCGAGTGCGAAAACCAAGCCATTCGGTTCCTGCGTAAAATATCAACCGTACCAAAAGAGCGTCCAAGCGTTGGATCTAGGGATGGAACACCCCGAAGTAACGCTCAGGGAGACGAAAGGTTGCTTTCATCGTGGAACTGAGAAGCTCCCACTTCAAGCTTTGCTAAGTGGCGAGTAGTTCACAGCCATCGATTAAACTTCCTGATGTATATTTTCTTTATAATTTCAGTAACTAGAGCATATATTGTTAAAATTCCAAATAACCACGGGAAATAATACAACGGAAGTGGAGTTAAGCCAATTTGGGTACTTAACCTGGTAAATGGAAGGGAAATCCCTATAATCATAACTAAACCTGTAAGTATCAAAACAGGTCTAGCAGCCGTACTTTGTAGAAAAGGAATATGTTGAGTACGAATCATATGCACAATTAATAATTGTGTTAGTAACCCTACTACGAACCAACCCGTTTGAAATAAGGATTGCATTTCAGGAATATTTGCACCAAATATATTCCACATTACGATAAAAATGATTATATCAAAAACACTACTTACCGGCCCAATAAAAATAATAAAACGAAATAAATCTTTTGTATCCCAACTTCTTGGTTTTACTAAAAATTCATTGTCTACTTTATCCCACGGAATTGAAAGTTGGGATAGATTATATAGTAAGTTTTGACATAATATTTGAATTGGTAGCATTGGAAGAAAAGGAAGAAATGCACTAGCAATTAATAAACTTAATACATTTCCAAAATTTGAACTTGCTGTCATCTTAATATACTTCAGTATATTTCCAAACGTTGTCCGCCCTTCCACAATAGCATCTTCTAATACATGTAAATTCTTTTCTATAAGTATAATATCTGAACACTCTTTAACGATATCATCTGCTGTATGGATAGATACACCAACGTCAGACTGTTTTAAAGCAAACACATCGTTAATTCCATCCCCCATAAATCCAACTGTATGGCCATTCATTTGAAGTGCCTTAATAATACGAAATTTTTGACTAGGATTTAATTTTGCGAACACACTTGTTTTACTTGCAAGTTTTACTAATGCTTTATCAGGAAGACTATCAATTTCATAACCCAGTACTGGTTCTCCTATATACAAGCCCATTTTCCTACATACATTTCTTGTCACGGACTCATTATCACCAGTTAAAATTTTCACTTGTACCCCTTTCTTTTGTAGAGTATGAAGTGCAGCCATAGCCGATTGTTTGGGTGGATTTGAAAAACCAACATATCCAACAAGTATCATATCTGATTCATCATCAATAGAGTAACTCCCCACTTTATCACTCTTTAACTGCTTATATGCAACTGCAACAACACGCATCCCCCGTTCCTGCCAGAGTTCAATTAAGTGTTTATTTTTACGTTGGATTTCATCTGTAATAGGAATTATCTTATTATTTTCTTTTATATAACTACAAATTGATATAACTTCTCTAACAGCACCTTTACATAGTATTATTCGTTCGTTAGCATTTGTTTCTACAACAACTGAAACTCGTCTTCGATTAAAATCAAATGGGCATTCATCTATTTTTGAGTATTGAGATATATCATATTCACTACTATCTCTTACATAACGCATAACCGATAGATCAATTTCATTTTTATATGCTGTATGAAAGTAGCCATTTAAATACGCTAATTTCAAAACCTCATCCGACTTCTCTCCATTAGTATCTGTATGGCATACCAGGTCCATTTTATCTTCTGTCAATGTGCCTGTTTTATCGGTACAGAGAATATCCATAGCTCCAAGATTATGGATAGAAGATAGTTGTTTTACAAGTACCTTCTTTTTACTCATATTAATAGAACCTTTAGCCAAATTAGCGGTCACAATCATTGGAAGCATCTCTGGAGTAAGTCCAATCGCTACAGCTAAAGCGAATAAAAATGCCTCATACCAATTCCCATTTATAAATCCATGTATTATCATAACAATAGGTGTCATGATAATCATAAATTTAATTAATAGCCAGCTAACTTTGCTTACCCCTTTATCGAATCTAGAATCAGATTTCTTGTTCAGTTTAAACTGATTCTTTGCTATTGAACCAAAGTAAGTATCTGTTCCAGTACCCACAACTATTGCTTTTGCGGTACCACTTATAATATGAGTTCCCATAAAACAGAGATTTTCCAATTCGATCAAATTTTGGATTTTTCTAATTTTACGTTTTTTGTACATATGGAAATACTGATTTGTTTTAACAATGGGTAATGCTTCCCCTGTTAGTGATGACTGATTTACAAGTAAATTTTCCGATGAGATGATTCGTACATCTGCAGGTACAATATTCCCGGCAGATAATTCTATAATATCCCCTGGTACAAGATTCTCAAGAGCAACTTGTACCTTTCCACTTTCTTCTAATACCGCCCTCTTATTTTCCTTATATAAAACATCTCCCCCCCTGAGAGCAGTTACCTTTCCATATACAAGATTTTTTAATTTTTCTATAGACTTCTGAGAACGAATTTCTTGTATGAACCGAATTAACACACTTACAGCCACCATAATCCCTACAATAATAGTACCCTTTATATCATTAGTAAGAAAAGATAACATCCCTAATATGATTAGAAGAGAAATAAACGGACTTCTAAAAGAATTAAATAATGTTATATACCATTTTATTCTTTTTTGATAAATCACTTTATTTTCCCCATATACTTCAAGCCGCTTAGTAGCTTCTTCCTGAGAAAGTCCATGAGACGATGTTTTAAAAAAAGCTAACGTCGACTCAACATCACTTTTTGCAATTTCACTTAGCATTTTATAATTTTTTCCTAGTACTTCCTGATTATAAAAAGATTTTTTTTTATTAGATCGCAACAACTTAACCTCCTACCCATTAAATAAAATCCCCCTGTTTTTTCAAAATATAATTTTAAAGCTATATTTTTATAATCACCCTGAATTTTTAATCAAATTTAGAAGTGCAATCGCACTTAAATAGTATTATTCTCACCGTAAAAAGTAATTTTTATTTATAGGTTTCCTCTTATTAGCAGCAAAAATTTTGAATATAATGTGGTCTGTCGCAAGTATAATAGTGTAGATGCTTTATTTATTATTTTTGAAGTTAGTTTTAACTATATAATGGATTATGAAGGCCCATAAAAATCCTAAAACAGCTCCTATTAATACATCCAGCGGATAATGTACTCCTACCCAGACCCTTGAAAAAGCAATTAAAAAAGCTAACAATAAAAATGCTTTCCCTAAACGTTTTTCATATAAGCATAAAGTTATAGCTATTGCGAAGGCACTTGTAGCATGATCACTAGGAAAAGAGGCATTAGCGCTATGCTCAACAAGTTGTTTTATATTCAACTGAGAAACAAATGGTCGTTCTCTATAAAAAAACAATCCAATAATTCTATTCAACACAAAAGCAAAACAGCATGCTATAATAGCTTGAATTACACAGGTTCTATTTTTATATTTTTTATTTAACCAAAGAATCATAAATAATAGTATGAACATATACTGAGCATATTCAGCAAAAAAGATCATTAAATAATCGATGTATACATTTCCTTTCACATGCTCATTTATATACCGAAATCCATTATAATCTAGATTGTTTATTAAATTTAACATTTCTCCTCCATAAGCAAATATATTATCTTTTTTTATTGAAAATTGAGATATTTATTAAAAGTCCCATTACTATTAAATTAGCCATTAAAGAACTTCCACCATAACCAATAAATGGAAGGTGGGGTGCCTGTAAGAGAGAACATTCCCGTGACACCTCCTAAATTAACAATAGATTGAAGACCTATCATACTCCCGATTCCTATTGATATTAGACCTCCAAATTGACTTTTACACTCTTGAGCAATCTTAAAAGAGCGAAGTACTATAGTTAATAAACCAGTTAATATGATTAGTACCCCTATAATTCCAAGCTCCTCAGATACAATTGACATAATAAAATCAGTATGAGGCTCAGGTAAAAAACCTTCCTGTTGAATACTATTTCCATACCCACGTCCACTAACTACACCAGATCCTATGGCAATAAATGAATTTACAAGTTGGTAACCATCCCCTTTTGCATCAAGAAATGGATTGAACACCGTTGTAATACGTGCCATTTGAACATCAGATAAACCAAACCTAAAAAGAAAGTATAAAGTCGGTACCCAAACAATTGAAGTAACAGTTATCCATTTCATTAAAATAGAAATGTTTATTCCAAAACATATAAACATACTTACCCCTATTCCTGAAATTAATAATGCAGATCCTAGATTGGGTTGTTTGTATATCAAAAAGAACGTAAACATTAAAAACAAAATAACTTTACCACTGCCTTACCAATATGATTTTTGCACCTCTTGACGCTTTGAAAAAAAAACTGCTAGTACAATAATCACACCCAGTTTAATAAATTCTGCAGGCTGTATTCCAAATATCCAAGATTGTACATTATTAACAACTTTCCCTTTCCATAAAACTAAAAATAGTAATACAATACTTACAATTACAATACACACGGAAACGATGCGTTTTTTCCATATATGTAAAGGTAGTCCTATACAAATTATTAACCCTATTACTCCTAAAAAAGTTTATTTAATTGAGAGCGAAAAAAGAAATCACCACTATAACCATAATTTTTTACTGCAACAATTGAGCTAGCACTATACATCATCAAAATTCCAAATATAATTGTAACGATAAGCGAAAACACCAACGGATAATCCAGTAACTTGAATATTTTTTTCATTTCTATTCTCTCTTTCTCCATGCTTCCAAGAATCTTGTCTACAAACTTTACGGGAACGAAACTAGGTATAAAAACTTAGTATAAATTTTTTATAAGCCTAATAACATTTTTGCAATGGTAAAGTACAGAATTAACCCCGTCCCATCGACTAATGTCGTAATGAACGGACCTGAAATAACAGCTGGATCCAACTTTAACTTATTTAGAATCAAGGGTAATACAGATGAAACAATAGACGACCAAATAACAATGAATAATCCAGTTATAGCTACAACTTGTGCGACTTCTGTACCTACGCCTAAAGTGTACGCACGAATTAATGCCGCCACGGCTAATGTAAGCCCAAGTAAAATACCTACTAATGCTTCTTTTTTCATAACACGAAATATATCTTTAAATTTCACCTCATTTAGAGCTACAGCACGAACCAATGTAGTTACGACCTGTGTACCTGTATTTCCACCAGTTCCAATTAACAATGGAATAAAGAAAGCCAGTGCTACTACATGAGTCAAAGTTTCTTCATAATGTCGAAGTACAGAACCAGTATATGCTTCCGCTACAAACAGAAGTAATAACCAACCTATACGTTTACGGTATATTTGCCAAATAGAGGTTTCGAAATATGGCTTATCTAATGGGGTGCTCCCTCCTAATTTTTGAATATCTTCAGTTGCTTCTTCTTCGAAAACATCCATTGCATCATCAAAGGTTATGATACCTATCATCCGATTATCCATCGTTGTTACAGGTATAGCAGATAAATCATAATCCATTAGCTTTTGTACAGCTTCCTGTTGGTCTAGATCCACTGAAACTGAAATGACATCTGATGCCATTATTGATGATAAAGTCTTATCATCTGAAGCTAGCAATAATTCACGAATAGAAACAATTCCATTAAGCTGACCACGCGTATCAAGAACATAAATATACGAAATTGATTCTACCCCTGCCCCAATTTTTCTAATATGCGACAGCGTATCTTTCACTTTCCAATTTTCCCTGGCGGCAATATAGTCAATTGTCATCAGACTGCCCGCTGTTCCAGATTGAAAAACCAGCAGACTTCTAATTCTTTGTTGAGATTCTTCAGACATAAGTTGTATCAGCTTTTTAGCCTGAAGTGCATGAATTGAAAGAATTACATCAACAAGGTCATCGATAGATTGCCTTGCTAATAGCTCTTCACCTTTATCCAAAGGCAAATTGGTACAAATATTATATTGCTCCTCTGGAGTAAGGTAACTAAGAATTTTCGCACCTTTTTCAGTAGGAAAATATTTCATTAAAGATATCTGATCTTTATGATGAAAATCTTTCATTTCCATTGCAATATCATAGGATTGATTTTTTATAAGCTCTCGCACTAAGTGTATGTCTTGTGTCTTTAATAATTGTTGCAAACATTTTTTCATCGTAATTCCTCCTTAAGGACAATGGCACTTGTTATCATTTTCCCACTTCTGGGAAAACAAATTTCTTAATAAATATGGGATCAATATCATCAATCATTAGTTTTCCCCCCTTTTATAAGAGATTTATTACAAATAAAATTTTGCATATAAAAAACCTCCCCTAGTGATTCAACTAAAGGAGGTTGATTTAAAAAAGACATAGCTAAATAAAGCTCATTCCCCCTAGTTGAGTTTTGGCACTATACAACGTAAAGGATGAATCTTTCATCACTTAGCTATCTTAAGAAGAGCCTTAATCCGACAATTCCTGTTCTACCCATTGGCATCTTTCGATATTTTTGGGCAATAGCCTGTGTTTGTATAGGAGCCTCACCTAACAGGTTATAAATATTTTAAATTTTTTATTCGTTTCGTGTTAAAGCATATCCACTATTTTTGAGCTTGTCAAGTAATAATAAAACTTATTTCTTCATTTTTTGATATCATACCATTCCCAACTCATAGATATAAACAGCTGTATACTGATTTATATTTATACAACGAACTTTACAATTTATGCGCTAAATTTTCTAAACTATAAACTATTAAATTAATTTTTTTTATTATTACACGTGTCCTGACGCTTTATAATTGAAGAATGGTGTAAAAATAAAATATTTAACGTATTATCCGAAAGAATGCTCCTTCCTCAAGCGTGTGAAGGGCGCTAGCCCAACGGTAGGTCGGAGATGAATGATTGCTTTCTTCGTGGAACTGAGAAGCTTCCACTTCAAGCATTGCTAAATGGCGAGTGGTTCACTGTATTTTATTTCAAACAAGATTTATACAAATGAAATGATTTATAGATTTCCTTATATAAATCTCTCGAAATATTTGAAATTTAAATATAAAAAAGTAGAAAGCATTCTTGCTAACAAAAATGCTTTCTGTTTTACACGATTTTTCTAGTATTTATTTATTTTTATTAAAAAAGATATAACTAGGGTCATAAAATAACCATTGATTATCACCAATACTTAACCATCCATTTTGTTCCTTATATACAGAATATGATTCATTTTTATTTAGTTTACGAATTACTTCATAAGTCGTCCCAGGTCCCTTGCGCAGATTTACACCAGAACCAGTTATGGTAACAACACCTATTGAATTATTGTTATCATTATTTAATACATGTAGCATTCTATTCAGAAAGGCAGCAGCTTCTCCGCGAGTGGCTGTACCTTTGGGCATAAATTCGTTTTTTTCATTTCCTTTTACAATCCCTAGTCCATAAACACGTTGTACAGCCTGTTTATCATACGCTAAGTTCTGATCAGTAAAAGGCAAGTCTACTAGCTTTCCAATAATATTTTTATACTGTAACGCTCGATCAATCATAATGACCACTTCATCACGCTTAATTGTGTCATTTGGAGCAAAAATATTATCTCCCCTACCACTAATGATTCCAGCTGCTGCTGCACGATTAATCCCATCTATTAATGAGGGGTGTGCCGTATTAAGATCAGTAAATTTTGAAGTGCCCTCAGGCAATTTTAAGGCTCTAGTAATAAATGTTGCAAATTCTGCTCGAGTAACAAGACGATCCGGCCAATATGAACCTTGTCCATCTCCTACCATAATCCCTTGCGATGCTAATTCACGAATATCTTTTTCATACCAACCACCGGTAATATCATCTTTATTGTTAGCGTTATAATAGTTTTTTGTACCAACTAAGAAATCATTCCAAGCATCTCTTTTAATCATTTTTGATGGACAAATTTTCCCGCTCCAATTTTGATGTTTAACCACATGATCTACAGAAATATCTAACTCCCTCATCAAATATGCTGTTAATTTACGAGCGTTATCCACAGCTTTATCATAGTTCCCATCACTATTTACAGCAATCTCAATTGCAATGGATTGTCTATTTCCAGTTCCATTCGTTCCATCACCTGCATGCCACCCATTCTCATCTAAAGGTAGATGTTGATAAATCTCTTTATCATCCACTGTAAAATGCCACGAAGCAGCACGATCTGTATTCCCTGTTGCTTGGTTATATAAATATTGTGCGTGATTTTTTGCACCTGCCCCTGGGCTCTCATTATCTGTTTCATGAATTGTAATATACTTTGCATTCATCGCATATCCAGGACGAATATTATTGTTACCTTTTGGAACAATCCATTCTGTAAATGGTACACCATATATATTACTAGTAGTAGCTCTTTGCTTAATAAGTGAAGGTTTTGACCCTTTAAATTTTACAGAATGCGATTTTATCCATTTGATTTCACCATCAGTTTGTATTTGAAACCAATCTCCTGCCTGTGCTATAGCATCTAGTGTTTGGGGTTCTAAACTACCATTTTCTTTAAATTCATCAAATGGAGATGAATAAACTTCTGTTTTCTCATTAATTACTATTTTTCTTGAATCATTTGGTAAAGTATAGATATTTCTTTCTATAAAGGCTTGATTACTATTATATATCCAACCTTCTCCCGAGCTTGTTTGAACAAAATACCAGTCACCTTTCTTCTTTGTTCCTGTTGCTATTTGTTTAGGTATTTCACTGGTAACAGTAGATTGTATATTAGGAGAATCATATAAAGTAGTTTGTTTTTGGATATTTACAATAAAGTTTCCTTGTATTTCACCATTTTCATCTATTTTATCCCCTTTTCCATCCTCATCTCTCATATCATCTTCAATACTCTTTATCGCTTCTATATCAGAAGACGTTATTTTAGTTCCCGTTACTACATTTTCTACTGAATCTGCAAACGAAGTAGTAGGAATGTTTATGTTTACTATTTGAAGTACCATGACCGTTGCTAAGACGTTATAAAGTCGTTTATTCATATTAATTTTTAACACACAATGCACGGATTGCGCTGTGTTAAATCCCCCTCCTTTTTTAAAATAGTTTTAGCAAATTTACAAACTGAAATAATTTCAATATTCTGTAATTTCATGCTAAAAACCACCATTTCTGTATTATTGTATATAAATAAAAGTGGAAATTATCTTTAATAACAGTTCTCCCTCCTCTTCCCATATTCATATTTCTAATAATTACACGCATTTTAGAGTAGCGTATAAAAAAAGAACTACAATGATAAAGAATAATTTACCTCTTGAATTTCAGAGTTTAACAAAATTTTATGCAGTGAATATGGGGAAATTATGTCCGTTATTTGAATTCAAATATTTATATATAGTAATTATATATTCAAAATAAAATTAACTTATTCAAAACAGGTCTGTTTTCTCACGGACACCAATAAACAGCACGTTCCATCGGTGCCTGTTCCTGTTCATGTCCCTTTTCTTTTTTCTTTGCTTCTACTATCTGTAGAATCATAGGAAAGGATGACTTATTTACGATTGAATTTATACCAGGTCTATTTAATTGATATGGTGAACCTCATTATAAAAACTAAAATAAATTACACTTCGCAGCAAAATCAATTCATAATAATTAATCAAGAGACGCTTATACAAATAGCTGCTGATCCCTTCATCCTCTTTTAAATTTCAATATAATAATTTTTGGTATAAAGATATTTCTATATTTAGAGTAAGACAGCACAATAAATTTGAGTATTTATATCATTTTATTTATTTCAAATAGTATTTCAAGTAAAATAAGGGATTTTTTTCATTTTTATTTTTCTGTATTTTCTAATTTCATATGTTATAATGAAAAAAACTTAAATTTCGACATTTTTCGTCAAAAAAGGAGAGTGCTCTATGAAACAATCGTTAACGTTTAAAGAAACAATCCCTATTGGACTTATGCTGTTTGCAATATTTTTCGGTGCAGGTAATATGATATTCCCTCCATTATTAGGATATTCATCTGGAACGAATATTTGGATATCGATTTCGGGATTTGTTGTGAGTAGTATTGGACTTCCATTACTAGCCATCGCTGCTATTTCCCTTTTTGGTGGAAATGTTAGTACCCTTGCTAGTAGGATTCACCCCGCCTGTGGTGTTATTATCCCTCTTATCATTTATTTAGCAATTGGCCCTTTTTTCGCCATTCCTCGTACAGGCACTGTTTCATATGAAATGGCAGTTGCCCCCTTTTTAAGTAACACCATGCAAAATCAATGGTATATATTACTCCTATACACATTTGCATATTTCGCTATAACGTATTATCTATCTTTAAATCCCTCTAAATTGGTAGATAGAATTGGAAAATATTTAACCCCGCTGTTACTAATCATGATTAGTATTATTATTGTTAAAGCAATTTCTTCACCAGTTGGATCTATTTCAACACCCTCTGATTCATATCAGGAAGCTCCTTTTTTCAAAGGATTTATTGAAGGGTTTTTAACAATGGATGCCCTTGCTGCTCTCGTATTTGGAATTATCGTAATTAACGCTATAAAAGAAAAAGGTGTTACAAATAAAAAATCCATTGCTAAATCTACTATAGTAGCAGGGCTTATAGCCGCACTTGGATTATCTATCATATATATATCACTTGCTTATATTGGAGCTACTTCTCAAACATTTGGCACATTTGAAAACGGAAGTGTGTTATTAACAAATTTAGTACAACATTTATTTGGGCAATATGGTCTTTCCTTATTAGGAATTACAATGTTATTCGCATGTTTAACTACATCTGTAGGACTCGTTTCAGCATGTGGGAGATTTTTCACAACACTATTTCCAAAGATTTCTTATAACAAAATCATTTTAATTATTTGCTTATTTAGCTTTGGAGTATCAAACCTTGGTTTGTCTATGCTAATTAAACTTTCCCTACCTATCCTAATTGTTATCTATCCTGTAGCAATTGTGCTAATTATCCTCGCTTTTTTTGATCGATTTATAAAAGATAAGCAGGCTGTCTATGTTGGATCAGTTTTAGGAGCATTACTGATTAGTATAGTACAAGGATTAGAAACAGCAGAACTTGCTAGTGACTCGTTGCTTACTTTCATGCAATACGTTCCTCTATATAACGAAGGAATGGGATGGATTTTAATAGCCTTACTTGGCAGTTTGATTGGTTTGATGATTTCAGGAAGAACTAAACAGTGTTCTACTACGTAAAATCATTAAGGCAATTGTAATCATTGGAACAATGTAACTCTAAAGGGGCGTCTGATTCGTGTACAAAAAGAAAATATATAAACGAAAATAGTATCGGGATTGGATTTTTCCTGGTAATAACATTATGTTAGCTTCTTTGAACTCCCCCACTTAACACTCTTACGAGATGTTTGAAGTGGGGGATTCCTGCGAACACCGATGTATCCACCAGTTATCTTAGCAGGCTCTGCCCGTAGTTCCTACGGTAAGAACTGAAGTGTCTTGTACGTTGACTCATCACGCTTCCTACTTTAGCTTGGTTTTCGCAACTTCGGCAAGCGTGGGACGATGGAACGTTGAAGATTTTACGATTGCAACGATTTTTCTGCAACCAACCTCATTTCTTCAGTTTTCAAAGAGCAATCTGTACAAGTATATGCTAGCAAACATTTTGACTTACGCCATCCGACATTCATCTGCCACCTATCTGCTAGTGCTATCACACCTTCACACAAATTGAGGAGGAAGTCTTCTGGCGGAAAAAGATAAAAAGGAAAAGGACGTATTAGTTATGCACTGTATTCAAACAAATAACCTAGAACAGTTACTAGACCAAGTACAATCATATACAAAAAAAGGTAAACTGGCTACTTATATCCCAGAACTAAGAAATGCAAATCCAGATGATTTAGGGATTGCAATTTATCATAAAGAAACAGATTATATCCATGCCGGGAACTCCCAAACGCTTTTGACCCTTCAAAGTATTTCAAAAGTAATTACGCTTGCACTTGCACTTTTAGAGCGTGGCGAAGAGTATGTATTTTCTAAAGTTGGAATGGAGCCAACTGGTGACCCATTTAATTCTATTATTAAACTAGAAACAGCTAACCCTTCTAAACCACTCAATCCAATGATTAACGCAGGAGCACTAGCGATTACAAGTATATTAACAGGGGATAGTAATGACGAGAAGATGGAACGGATTCTTTCCTTTGTGCGTGATATTACGGTCAATCCTACAATTAATTACTCTTCAAAAGTAGCCGGCTCTGAATTAGAAACAGCTTACTTAAATCGTTCTCTTTGCTACTATATGAAACAAAATGACATTATCAATGGCGATGTAGAGGCGTTAATGGACTTATACACACGTCAATGTGCAATTGAGGTAAACTGCATTGATTTAGCACGGATTGGTTTGATTTTTGCAATGGATGGATATGATCCATATAGAAAAAAACAAATCGTTCCGGAACATATAACAAAAATTTGTAAAACATTTATGGTCACATGCGGCATGTACAACGAATCTGGTGAATTTGCAATTCGCGTCGGAATACCCGCCAAGAGTGGGGTTGCCGGTGGGATATTCGGATGCGTAAAAGGAGAAATGGGAATTGGTATTTTTGGACCCGCTTTAGATGCTAACGGAAATAGTATAGCTGGTTTTAAAATGCTAGAACTACTTTCCGCACAAGAAGGCTGGAGTATGTTTTAACGAATTCCCCGAAAGAATTCTCCTTCCTCAAGCGTTGGACATCTAGGGGTGGAACACCTCGAAGTAAAGCTCAGGGAGACGAAAGGTTACTTTCGTCGTGGAACTAAGAAGCTCCCTCTTCAAACTTTGCTAAGTGGTGAGTAGTTCACATTCATAAGTTATTATCTAACTGCTGGTGTTCACCATCCAATAAAACCAGTAACTACATCCAAAAAAGTGCTCCTAGATTTATCTAGGAGCACTTTTTTAGGAAATACTCTGCTCTCCATGCTTTGCCTCACACCCAAAAATAAGGGAGCAGATTCTACTCTATAGGTTGACTGTGAATTTGTCGATTCATGGTAACCCAAGTGGTTGTAAACAAAATCATTAATAGTATTACAATGATATATAATCCGGTTTGAGGTATCATGGTACCAATCATTACGCCCATCAATAAGAGGGTTGGAATTTGAATAGTCTTAAGTTTTTCTTTTGGAATCACTTTAGGGATGATTGGCTTCACATTCCATTATTAATACATTTTCGAACAGTTTTTATTTTCATACATCTAAAGAATCCACGATACCTCTATAAAAGTGAATTCATTACTCAAAAACCTCCCTAAACAACTCATGTACTGCTTTACCTTGATGAAAACGAATTTCCTCTACGTTTTCATGTAATACAATATTTCCGTCTTTTAAAAAGATTACCTCATCAAATGTATTTTCAATTTCTTCTATTAAATAATTTTTTACACCATAACACAAAAAAGACATGAGTCTATACTTCTCAATGACTCATGTCTTTTCTTTTTAAAGTTTATTCTACCGTTTTTATTAAAAGCAAATACTTCTACTTTGTGCTACTATATCGAAACACATACTTTATTTTATAAAAAGTATTATTTTAATTTTGTCAATTCCCAACATTGAGCATCTGTACCATTGTCTGGCCATTGTTGAATATTAGCACCATTGTTTTGTATACTACTCTTCAGATCAAGTAATTGGCCGCTATGCTTAGCTATCAATTTAAGCGTTCCATCCGAATTTTTTTCGATTTTCCATTTTTGATGATCTCCACCAATGTCTTCCCATTGTTCTACATTCGCACCATCACTGTTTGAAGCTCCGGACACAGTAAGCAATTTTCCACTATGAACTGCTTTGATTTTATAATACCCATCTGCCATCTTCTCTAGTTCCCATTTTTGATGATCTCCGCCGTTATAATCCCATTGTTGGACGTTTACACCATTATCCTTTGAGGCGCTAGATATATCTAATACTTTTTGACTTCCTTTATTTTTGATGATATAGACACCACTGTAGTCAATCCCTTCAATACCATCGCAACAAAGTATTTTTGCTTTTTGCAATGTATCTTGTTGCAATTTTTCGTCTAAAATTGTTTTTGTTAGTTTGTGGGTCAACTGTTCATTCTCATTGAGTAATTCTTCTGCACTCTGCTTCCCTTCGTTGAAGGCCCGAATTGCATCTTGTATTTTTAATTTTTCTGCTACGATTACTCCTGCAGCCGCTAACTCAGCTTCTCCAATACCTGTCACGATTTTCTTCTGTGCTTCTTTACAATTGCTTTCGTGAATAGCTGTCACTTCATTCGTCATTTCTACTTTACGATAAATTTGTCCATCAGGAATAAGCTTATATTTATAATCAACTTTTGCTTTGTTTGTCACTTTCTTAGGCACTGGGTTATCAATCAACACTTGGAAGGTGACTCTTGTCGTCGTCCCGGGCTCTACCGTACCAATATTCACGCCATTTTCTATATTGCCTGAGAGAGGGCGCCCATCTATCTGTAAACTGCCTGGAACCAACTTCGTTCCATTTGGAATTTGATCCTCAATTACGACATCGGTCAGTTGTGTATCACCTGTATTAGCAACTTCAATGGTATAGGTTATAATGTTACCTGCCTTGACATAAACTGACATGTCTTGCCGTTTCACTACCTCTACCTCTACTTTTCGAATGACCGTAATGGCTTCATTACTATCTGCTGTACCTGAAGAGACCGGTAAGCCTGGGGCACTTTGGAAATCATACACGACAGTAGCTTTATTCACCGCTCTATTGTCTGGTGGCACTTTTAATACTAAGGTTTGAAAGGTAACTTCCGTCGGGCCTTCGATAGATATGGAACCAATGTCTACTCCTTTTGTCGGATCTCCACCAGGTATAGGAACGCCATCGATCTGTAAGCTGTCTTCAACAAACTTTAATTCTGGTGGAAGAGTGTCTTTTAAAATAGTTTTTTGTGCTTCGGTCATTCCACTGTTTTCAATTAATAGAGTGTAAGTAAGGATTTCACCCACGATAGCTGCTTCTTTATCTACTTCTTTATTAATTTTGATTTCTGGACTATTCACATCAATTTGGACACCCAGACCTGTCACTATATAACCATCTGATTTCGAAGTCAGTTGAACTAATGCCTCCGTTTGTGAATTCTCCATAGCTGTAGAAGCGTCCACATTGGTAATATCCCAATTATAACGAACTGCTGGTCCGGCACTTCCTGGTATGACATTTACATTCCCATAGGTACCACTCGTATCTAGATTCCCTGCATCATCATTAATTTGTGAAGCAAAGAAGTTGTCAATCGGATTATTGGGACCTGAAATGGGCTTTAAAGAAGAGGCATCTTTTCCAAAAAGTAACTGATCTCCTGGAATCTTTGAATCTCCTTCCATTGCGGTTAGCAACAATCTTGCTTTGACATCACCAAGTTCAGGCGTAGAGAAGCCAGAAATTTTCTGGCTTACTGATCCCGTTTTCTCAATCGATGCAGTTCCGACATGAATGTTCATATTTCGAAGAGACAGTGTAGGATCTTTATAAACCACAGATAAAGTCCATCCCCCCACGTTGTTCCCTTTATATCTTTGTACTGTCGCTGGTACACCACTGACAGTATAATTACCAGCCCCACCTGCATCTATAAAACTAGTAACATTGGCAGAGCGAACATAAAATATTTGGTTCGCCTGAGCTACTTGCTGACTCGTAGTCGGATCTGGCGTAATGAGGGTGCTCCCTTTTGGTGAGATTAACGTTATGGCCCGATCTATTTCACTCGTCACATCCTCGGTACTCGTTTTTGTTGATCCACCCCAAATTAGCTCTGCATATAATACTATGCTTCCCGTTGGTAAGCGAAGCTGTGCAGCAGAAGCATTTTCTTTCCAATCTAGTGTGGTACCTGCAGGATATCCTGGTACCTGCTTAGACAAATCTAATGTGATAAATGCACCAATATCTGTATAACTGATATTTATATTACTTAGACCCAGTGTGTTGCCAGTAAAAGTAACCGCCCCGTTAGTCGTGGTTGAATATCGCTGAATAAACGCCATGATTCTCACCCTTTCTCTATTTATCTATTCCTATCCCTACTTACAACCACAACATAGGTCTTTAACTTGATCTAACTTTTTCTTCAACTCTTTTTCCAGATTAGCAATTTGCTGAACTGCTTCCTTTGCACTCTTGTTAATTGCTAGCAAATCCGTCACTTTAATCTGGCCACCTCGGAATGAATTAATTGCTGCTTGAATCTTTTCGCCTTCCATGTAAAGAATCGTGGCTAGGCCTTTTTCCTCTTGTGCGATGGAATGAATGATTAAGTCACGTGACCATTCACAGGTTGTTCGTCCTGCTGGCACATTGGTTTGTACTTCGTTACTGACCGCATCTACATAACCACCTGAATACTGAGAGCCCATGTAAGCTTTATTCCTAATCACTCCACTAGAATGGGGTTTAATCACTTCAACTTTAAATGTAATGATGATAGGCCCTTCAATGGATAGTCTATCAAGTACAATCGTTTTCGTTGGATCTTCACCAGGTTTTGATTCACCGTCAATTTCCACACTATTCGGGACAAACTGCACCTCTTCTGATAGAAAATCCTTAAAATGACAATTAGTAACATCAATTAGACTATCATTGGAAATGGTAAACGTATATGTTAGAATATCTCCTACCACCGCATCAATTTTGTCTACTTCCTTTTCTATACTCACTTTCGGAAAATTAGACATGTGCCTCTCCCTTTCTTTTCTGTAATTCATACCTTATTAGTGATGAATCAGATTCCCTATTTTTCAAAAGCATCTGAGGAAAAGTAAGACATCCTCTTCTTCTCTACTTACAACCACTACATAAATCCTGAATCGTATTTCTCTTGTTCTGTAGTTCTTGTTTCAATGTAGATAATGTTTGAGAAACACTATTTTCACTCTGAATAATCAAATTCTGTTCATTTTTTGTAATCCTGCCACTATTAAAGGCTTGATTTGCCGTCTTTATTTTTTCTGCTTCTGCATCCAGTAACTCCTGAATGGCCTTCTCTTCCTGTTTAATTGAAAATTCAATGGTACTTTGATTGTTCTCACAGTTAGTAGGAGGACGCACAATCACTTTTGTCTCTGTTATATTACTGGCTGCTTCTCCTTTTTTGATAGGCGATCCAGAAGCACTTTCAAATTCATAATTTAAGGTGGCTTTATTTTTCACTAGCTCATCTGGAGGAATATTGATTACTTTCGCTTGAAATGTCACTTCAATCAGTTCTCCTGTTCCTACCATTCCTAGCTTAATCCCATTATTTACATTCACACTAGGTTGAGGCACACCATCCACAAAAACACTACCTGGAACAAACTTCAACTCTTTTGGAAGGATATCTTTCAAAAGAGTGTTTTGTGCGTCAACCGGATCCATATTTGTTACAAGAACGGTATAAGTCAAAATATCTTTTACTTTTGCCTCATTTTTGTTTACTTTTTTATTTATTTCCATCTTCAGACTATCCTCCATTAATCTATTCGCCTCAGTTTTCATATTTACATACCCCCGACTTTGAGACATATTTCATCACCCTTTCCATCATCGAATCAAATTATATATGGATGTTATGAGCAAAAATCACAAATTTCTTGGGTAACAGCGAGTTTATCTTTAAGCACTGATTCTAGTACGATTAGGCTGTCTAACATATCCTCCACACTTTCATTGACAGCGATGAGATCTTGGACTCCTATTTTCTTATCTCCAAACGCACGAGCAGCTACTTCAATTTTTTCTGCTTCTGCCCGCATAATCCTAGCAATGCTTTGTTCCGCCTCAGCAATCGTTTGGATAATCTGATTTTTCCCTTCTTCACAGGTAGGTGGCTCAATCACTTCAATCCCAGGTTTGTTACTAATACTCGTCGCTGTCGAAATAGGTAAATCTGGTCTACTCTGAAAATCAAAGATCATCGATGCTTGATTATGCACCACTTTATCATCAGGCTCTTTCATGATTTTCGCTTGATACGTGATGAGGACTGTTTCTCCTACAGCCAAAGTACCAATGTTCACACCCTTAGCAATATCTTGTCCTGGCCATGCCGCACCTCTGATTCGTAAACTATCTGGTAAATATTCAAGTTCTGGATCTAAGTAGTCCTGAAAAATCACATTAGTCGCATCTACATAGCCATCATTTTTTACTTCCAAAGTGTAAGTTACTATTTCACCTACTACAGCTTGTTTTTTATCCCCCGACTTATTCATTTTTACGATTGGGCTATTGGCGTCAATCTGTACTCCATATCCACTCACCAAATAGGTATCTTGCGCCGTCGCAATACGGGCGATTGCCTCGGTTTGACTATGATGCAACGTGTGAGAAATATCTACATTCGTGATATCCCAACCCGATCGTACGCCAAATCCGTCTGATCCAAGAGGCTTATTGAGCGTTCCAGCAGTTCCACTAGTATCTAAATTTCCTAGATCATCGTTAATCTGCGACGCAAAAAAATTATTTCCAGGATTATTCGGCCCAGATATCACCGAAAGCGACGAACGATTGGGACCAAATTCAAAGCGATCGCCAGGAAGATTAGAGTTTCCTTCCAGTGCCGTAAGCATGACACGTCCCTGGATATCCCCACCTTCTGGGGTTTTAAAATTATAAATCAGCTCATCCACTGGAGGATTAGACATAGAAATCACTTGAGACCCAACATAAATATTCATATTTCGAATTTTAAGTAATGGATGTTTATAAGCGACAGCCAACGTCCATCCCACTGTATTGGTAGAAGCTAGAAAAAAAGTACAATCTCTTACCGTTCCGGGAATACCACCTACTATATAAGTTCCAGCTCCACCTTTTTGTACAAATTCAGTTACATTCGCAGAGCGAACATAGAAAACTTGACCGCCAAAGACGGACTCTTCTCGTGCAGTGAAGGCATCTGGTGCGATGGATACAGTAGCAGCTGGGGTGGTAAAAGTAATCGAAGTATTGATAGCTGAACGAACATCAGTATATTGATCTTTAGTCGATCCACCCCAGATCAACTCGGCATACAATATTTCACTGTCTGCAGGGATTCTCAGCATAGCCAAAGAGGAATTTTCTTGCCAGTTCATTGTACTTCCAGCTGGATAGCCTGACACTTGTTTAGAACTATCTGTTGTCAAAAAAGCCCCGATATCTGTACTTCCATCTGCATAACCTAATGTATTTCCTGTAAATGTAATCGCACCATTGGTTGTTTGGGTGAAACGATGAATAAATGGCATATTCTTCCCCCTTTTCAATCTAAATAAAGCTATAAATTCTTGTGCTTCTTTCTCATTAATCTACTAACAACAAATCTGCTTAGCAATTTCTAATTTATCTTTTAATAATTTCTCCAACTGTGTAGCTTTTTGGACTACTTTTTCGACACTCTGATTAATCCTAGCAAGTTCTTGGGCAGAGATTCTTTCTTCTTCAAATGCCTTTACCGCTTCTTGTACCTTTACACTTTCTGCTTGAAGGATTTTCATCAAACCGAGCTCTTGTTGTGCTACTGATTCAAAAATCTGATTTTGTGCTTTTTGACAATCGGTCTCCAACCACGCCGTAATTAGGTTACTTGTTACTACTTCCTCACGCACATTGCTACCTGGTTTCAGCTGAAATTGATAAATTGCCTCTGCTTGGTTATCTACTTTCACTGGCAACGGACTTTGTAACGCTACTTGAAATGTAATCACAGCTGTTTGGTCAGGAATTAATGTACCAAGAGGAATTCCTGTTGTTAAATCATCAAGCACCGGTGCACCATTTACTTTTAAACTCCCTGGAACGAGTACCGTTCCTGTAGGTATGACATCTTTAATAAAAAGTGCATTTACTGAAGTATCTCCATTATTGGTAATATCGAGCGTGTAGGTGATAATACCTCCCCTTTTATCGTAAACCGAACGATCTTCACTTTTCACGAGATCGACTTGTACATGCTTAATGATAGTATTTACTTCATTTGAGCTACTAGATCCTGATGTGAGAGGTAAACCCGCTGCACTTTGGAACTCGTAATCCAGCTCACCCGTATTAGTCACCTTTCCATCTGTAGGGACTGCAATCACTTTCACTTTAAATATGATCTCGACTGGTCCTTCTATGCTTACAGATCCGATATTGACTCCTTTAGCTGGATTTTCTCCGGGTTTGGCTTGCCCATCGATAGTTAAGCTGTTCTGCACAAATTCTAACTCATCTGGAAGAATATCTTTAAAAATGGAATTCTGTGCTTCTACTAGTCCACTATTTTCTACTAAAATTGTGTAAGTTAACTCGTCTCCGACTATTGCTATATCTTTATCCACTTGTTTGTCTATCTTAAGTTCCGGACTATTCACATCAATTTGAATCCCTAATCCAGAAAGGATGAATCCATCCATATCTGTTTTGAACCGAGCAATCGCTTCAGTTTGTGAGATTTCCATGGCGTTTGAAATATCCACATTCGTAATATCCCAGCCATAGCGCTGTGTAGACTGTTTTTGCCCTGGGGTTACATTACTATTTCCCGCTGTCCCACTAGTATCTAAATTTCCACCATCATCATTAATCTGTGAAGCGAAAAAGTTATCCACTAAGTTATTCGGTCCAGAAATGGCTTGTAATTGGCCTGGGGATGGACCAAATAAAAATTGGTCCTTAGAAATGAAACTATCGCCTTCGATAGCATTCAATAAAGCTCTTGCCTGAAACGGTTTGGATTCAGGTGTCCCAAAACCTTTAATTTTTTGATCCACTACATTCCCTCTTTCAACAGATGCCACACCAACATATAAGTTCATATTTCGTGAAGGTAAAGAAGGATTTTTATATATAACAGCAAGCGTCCATCCTGCTGCATTACTTTTACTTGGCCGTTGGATTGTGGCTGGTACCCCACTTACAGTATAAGAACCTGCCCCACTCGCCTTTATTAGTTTAGTAACATCAGCTGTACGAATATAAAATGTGTGATTTTCATGCACTACTACTTGGGCCGTTGTAGCATCAGGAGATATTGTTTGTATTGAACCTTGTGGGTTAGTTAAGGAAATGGGAACGTTAATATCTCCTGTAACATCCACTGCATTAAATTTTGAGGTACCTCCCCAAATCAACTCTGCATACAGCACTTCACTAGCTACAGGAAATTTCAGAAATGCTTGAGAAGCATTCAATTTCCAATTCAATGTACTACCTATTGGATAACTTGGGACTTGTTGGGTAAGATCCAACGTAATGAATGCTCCAATGTCATTATAGCTAGGATTATTCGAACCAAATCCTAGCGTATTACCTGTAAACGTCATCGCACCATTTGTAGTCGTTGTATAACGCTGAACTATTGACATTCTCTTCGTCCTTTCTATAACAACTAGAATAATAACTATTATTTTATTTTTTAATAAAACTTAAGGGGGGATTTTAATTCATATAATTGCCTCCTATGTAAATATTTGATAACACGAATTATATTTCACTCACTGAAAAACTATATCTATAATTAAATGTTCTTTCTATTTATCATTATTTATCTGATTTTTCAGGTAAATATATTTCAAATCCAGTTCTGCTGTGAAAATCATTTAATAGGAATACCACCACATCTCTATTAGGCTAATAATAAAAAAATGATATCATTCAAATTTTTCAGTTAACAATTATAAAGATTTTGATATTTGGACAGATTGTAACTCCTAGCATTTATCGTTTGAAGGTTGAAACAAAACATACTGATGATAAAATAGGAATATTTTACACTGATCCAATCGAATTGAAGAATAGGGATTGGTGGAACAATACAGACAAAAAAGCAACTAATTGAAATTGGTCGCTTTTTTGTCTTCTATTTACTTGGCCTCTTATAGGGAACAGCCGAGATACGTGTAAAAATAGGTCATAGACTTACTTTTATGGTTCTGGTGCAAAAACTATATGACTTATGTAACTAATCTCTGAAACTTGGACATACTGATACTAGTACTCTAAAAAAGGACGTGATTAGTATGGAAAAGCAAAACCTATTCAAGTGGAAACAGATTATTCAGTATTTTCTTTAGGGGATTGAACAGGCATGCACGATTGCCCAAACTGTTCAATTGGACAAAACATTGGAGGAATGGCCTGGTGAAACCCCGGGCGGTGTGCTACGCAATATTGCATCTCACAACTCCTACCATTTAGGAGAAATTGTGCTGATTCGCAGATTATTTAGCGCTTGGCTACCGCCAGCATTTCGGAAAAAAACCATGCTAAGAGCATGCAAGGTTTTATACAGTTTTTCGGCTAATCCAGTAACAAACAAGAACCCTAAAACCGCGCCAGGATAGGAATGTATAAAAAAATGCATAGATCCGTAGAACAAAAAAAGGAGGTTCCCTTGTGAAAGTAGGGATCCACCTTTTTCTTTCTACCCATAATAGGACTTTATGTTAACTTCTATGAATACAATATACATCCATCTCATAAGAAAAACCGCTAGGAAAACATCTTGACGGTCCTTTTGTGTATAAATCCCATGAGGAGTGATAGATATGATCCGGCACCCGTAACCATGTATAGATCGGTATGTTTTCGTTTTCCAAGCAGGTCAAACATATATAATTCACTGTCTGTTTAGACTTGCGTAATGGCTAAATTCCTTATTGATTATTTTATCGTGAGCTGGCGCTACTTGTGGACCTACCGAGTTGATACACGTTACCAGAATATGCTTCCCGTCTAGAGATCCGACGGCTCTCGATTCATATCCGAAAGTACCTCCGGCATGCCCCCAGTAAGATTGCCCATCCGCTGTTTTAAATTCATGATTCTACAGAAAGAATAGCGTATTTGTTCTTTTTATGGATACATTTTTTTAGCTCGATGGCGATGTGGTGTTACCTCAAATATAATTATTTTATTTGAAGGTCTCTTTTAAATTTTTTTCAAATCTTTTCATAGGTTGATATACAAGGACGTGTAGTGATAAACCTATCACCGCAGTAATGTTTAAAATAATACTTATAAACATTAAAGACCATTCTATAACTGGAGAAAAGTATCCGTTCGTACTTAATGTAGAAGAACTTACACCTAATATTAAAATCACTATTAGTAAAGGTAAGTTTTTAACCAATTTGAATCCCCCTTTAAACACAATATCTTTATATTATTATATCACACACTAGGTTATGTAATTAATATAAGATAGTTATCTATGGGAATTTAACATATTTTTTCATTTTGGGGGTAACCTATTTATTAGCTTGATAGCGATGTGGCGGTACCCCTTACTGTAAAGAGATAATAAAGTTATTGAATTTTGTTATGAAATATATAAAAGCCTTGCACATTTTATTGTACTAAGGCTCTTTAAAGTTGTTTAATTTCTATCCATTTAATTGCATTTGCACTCAAAAATTAATAATAAAGTTATTTAATCCTTATTGAACTAAAGCACCTGTTAGTTGAATAATAACAAAATGAACTGACAGGCAACAGATATGGAAATTGGGTTGAAAAAGATATTGATTGTATTTACTTGCTTGATTCGCAAACCGAATTGCTCCTAATTAGCCAGTCTTTGATTAGTTCTTGTACTATTTTACGTTTTTCTATTTGAAGCATATGACCCGCACCATCTAAAATGGAAAACGTAGCATTCGGAAATTTTTCTAGAAGAAAAAAGTGATCTTTATAACCACAGATTGAATCTTGTTTCCCTAGAATGATGAGTACAGGTTGTGTAAGTGTACTTACATCATTAAGCGGTTCTTCAGAAAGAAAATACCCTTTCTCTCTCCAATTTGACATTAAAAAATTTTTATTAGCTAATAATCGTCCAGGTTGGATTTCGTTTAAAAAGTAATTAAGGTTCTCTTTATTTTGATAATTCATTAATGTTTCAAAAGCCATTCTTATATCAGAATCCAATTCTGTTAATAAATCTTCATCTTTTGTAATAACTATTTTTTTAGGAAGATTCCTATCTTTCAAATGAAGTGAAGTGGCCAGCAAACAAATACTCTTTACATTTTTATGTCTATGGTGCAAAATACCTTGTGCCAAATATCCTCCATATGAAAAACCAATAAGAGAAAATGCTTGGTTAGGAATTGTCATATCAATAAAGTTCAAAATATTTAAAAACATATCATCTGAAGAGTTGAAATTTTCGTCAATTAAACTTCGACCGTGAGCAGGTAAATCTATATATATCCTCTGAAAACCCTGAATCTTATCAAAAATTGGCTCTATCCAAGCTTTCATAGATTTATGGTCTGTACCCATTGAATGCATTATTAATATCGGAAAGCCATTCCCTATGATTTCATAATAAATACTACCCTTTGCAACTAAGCAATTCATTGAAATTTTTCTCCCTATTCATATCAATTTTATCCAACCTATTTTATGTCAACCTACTATGATATAGTTCTGTACTAAGTTGAAAATACCTTTTGACCACTTGATAGAAAGATTTTTAAATAACTTTATTATTCTTTAAATGACTATGTTGTGAATTAAACAACTTTATTGTCATTGTACAATTACCAAATAATTGTGGTTCACCTTGAATAGAAAGAATAACGTTTTTTTACACTTGGGGGTAGTCGGATTTCTTAAGTTGATGGGCATGGGGTAGTACCACATCACCATCAAGCTAAGAAAAGCAAATACCCCCCAAACGAAAAAATAAGCTTTTTATTACAAGTTAGCACAAAATCTCATTGTGGGTAGTTATATTTTTTACCAGATAGCAATGTAACGGTACCCCTGTAAGAAGTTCCATTACGGCCTTTTCAAACTCCTCAACGGTAATAGAATAGGCTAAAGATCATCCGTTTTTTCACGGACTTCCCTTATCATAGGAAATACAAAACTATCAAGGACTTTAAAATAACGATGCTCTAAATGATGTTAGATTTTAGCCAATTCTATAATAGATCTCCAAGTTTATAAGTTTAGTGTTTACAAAAATATGGTTTAATACAATTTTGAATTAAACCATATTTTTGTAAATGCCCCGTTGAAAGTTTACCTATACCGATATAAGGGTTTACATATCTGAAAATTAAATCTATTATTGAGAGTGGAAAATTAAGTAAGAAGGATGTGGTTCTGTGTCGAAGAAAATCATTGTATCAGGCTGGGAGCTAATTATTCATCTATTGTTGTCGTTTGTCGGTATACTAGCGGTTGGCTCTCTACCAATTCTATTCAAAGGGCTTTCAATAGATATTCCAGAGTATTTTAGTAGTATTTATAAAATTTGCGAGAAGATAATACTACATGCTTCATCTATGCAATATGGTATGAAGATTAAAAAGGATTTGTTCCCACAAATATTTTTTCACTATAAAGAGACGATGGTTATACTCTCAATTTCACTGATTGTTTCATTAATAGTGTCATTTATACTAGTACACGTAATCTTAAGGGTTAACGAAAAATGGCAGAATAGGATTAAAGAATTCATGTTATTTCTTCAATCTTTACCTGACATATTGTTTATTGTTGGTTCCCAATTGTTGGTGGTATGGATATTCCAGAAAACTGGTGTTATGGCAGCACAAGTAGCAGGAATTGGAGACCAGAAGGTGCGACTCTTACCGATTATCTGTTTTTGTATACCTACCGTTATCATGTTTGTTAAGTTCTTACTTCTAAGATTTGAGGATGAGTTGAGAAAGGATTATGTGTTGTTCGCTGCTTCAAAGGGTATGGATCGTCTTCATATTTTAAACCACCATGTACTAAGAAACGTTCTATTAAGTACTTTGTTCTTTGTAAAAGCTAATATATGGTTTATGCTCTCTAACTTATACATAATAGAATCGATTTTCAATACTCTCGGATTCTTTGTTTTTATTAAAGAATACCAAAGTGTTGAGGTATTCACGGTTGGATTAATATTAATTTACTTACCTATATTCTTATTTTTTAAATGTTTCCATTGGTTGGTACCTACTGCGATGAAGGAGAAAATATAATATGTGGAATTATTTAAAACGTGATAAACGGTTCTGGTTAGGTGGTTTATTTTTAACAATATTAATGGTCCTAAGTATAGGAAATACTATTTTTAATGACGGAAATATACATAAGGTAATCCTTCAATATGATAAAACTGGTTATCCTGAAGTGCCTCCATTTCCACCTTCAATGCAATTTTTATTTGGTACCGACAGAGCGGGATACGACTTACTCAATCTGATAATTGAAGGGGCAAAATGGACTATTGGGTTTGCAATCGTAGTAGCCATATTACGCATGGTGTTAGGCGTTATAATCGGTTTTTTACTTGGTGCATATGTTAAAAGAGGGTTTAAAAAAATTGAAGCATTTTTTGATAGTTTTACAATCGTACCAATGGTTATGATTTGTTATTTCATATTATCAGAAGTACTTATTTATGAAAATGGGACGATACCGGCTCCATTTTATCAAAGACTTCTATTCCAATTGGCTGTGATTGTTCTTTTAAGTGTTCCGACTCTATCATTATATGTTGCAAATGAAGTAAGGAAATTGCAAACTGAAGAGTTTGTTGAAGCTGCAAAGATCCTCGGTGGCGGAAAATTATACATTGTTGTTAAGCACATTCTTCCTCACCTGGTTCCAACGTTTATAATAATGCTTATGCAACAATTCGTACAAACACTAACATTGTTGCTTCATTTAGGTTTAATAAATTTGTTTTTTGGTGGAACAGTTCTTTATGGTGATGAGGCTGATTCTGTAACACATGAGTGGACTGGTTTAATTGGGATGTACTATCCTTCTCTATCTGCTGATACTTGGATTCCAATGGTTCCGATAATCTTTTTTAGTTTGACTGTTCTAGCTGCGAATAAAATAACTGATAGTATTCAAGATTCTTTAGAAAGAAACAGAACTGCCAGTATCTCTGTTAAAAATACTAATAAGAGTGTTTTGCAGGTACCTGAAAATGAATTGTTTACATTCAAACATCAAGCATAAACACAGCTTTAATTCTCACTTACAGGGGGTATCATCATATCGCTACCAAGTTAATAAAAAGAAATGCCCCCTAAAATGAAAAAATACGCTATTCTTTCTGTAGAATCATAGGAAAGGATGGCGTTTTTTATGTCTGTTTCTGTGTCTGACGAATTACAACTATTTGCTCAAGAGATTCAAAGTGTCCTATCTCCAAATGCCTTACAGGATCTTGCTAGAGATGTTGGTTTTGTTCAGCGACTGAGTAAATACCAAGCAAAGGATTTAATCGCTTTATGTGTGTGGATGAGCCAAAAGGTTGCTACGACTTCTTTAACTCAGCTATCTAGCTGTTTAGAAGCATCAACTAAAGTGCTTATCAGTCCTGAGGGACTGAATCAACGATTTAATCAGGAAGCTGTTCACTTTTTACAACATATATTAGCCAAACTACTAAACAAAAAATTAGCTTCATCTGTATCGTTTTCCTCTCCCTATACTTCTGCTTTCAAACGTATTCGTATTCTAGATTCAACTGCATTTCAACTACCTAATTCTTTTTCAAGCGTTTATCCAGGTGCTGGAGGATGCAGCCATACAGCGGGATTAAAAATTCAATTGGAGTATGATCTATTAAGTGGACAGTCTTTACATATTCATACAGGTCCAGGAAAACAACATGATCGAACCTATGGTTCTCTGTGTGTTCCAACCGTGAAAGAAAATGATTTGTGTATTCGGGATTTAGGCTATTTTCATCTGAAAGATCTTCAACATATACAAGATAAAAAGGCTTACTATATCTCTCGTATTAAATCAAATACACATATTTATCAAAAAAATCCTAATCCTGATTATTATCAAAATGGAAAACTAAAGAAGAAAACAGAATATAAACAGATAGATATAGAGGCATTAATGATTTCTCTTCAACCAGGGCAAACATACGAAATATCTGATGCTTATGTAGGAATGATTGATAAAGTGCCAGCTCGTGTAATTGTTCATCGACTTACAGAAGAACAGCAACAAAAACGATTACAAGATCAGGCTGTAAGAGAAAAAAAGAAGGGAACAAAGTATTCTGCTCGTAGTAAACGACTAAGCGGTATCAATGTATATATGACAAATACCTCTACAAATATTGTCCCGATGGGACAAGTACATGATTGGTACTCTTTACGTTGGCAAATCGAGATTTTATTTAAAACATGGAAATCATTCTTTCATATTCACCATTGTAAAAAGATAAAACGAGAAAGATTAGAATGCCATTTGTATGGGCAACTGATCGCCATTCTCCTCTGTTCTTCTACTATGTTTCAAATGCGTCAATTACTTCTTATGAAAAAGAAACGAGAGCTGAGTGAATATAAGGCCATATATATGATTAGAGATTATTTTTTTCTTATTTATCAAGCCATACAGAAAGACACCCAAGAATTATCAAAGATTCTCATTCGCCTGTTCAATCTCCTACAGCAAAACGGGCGAAAATCCCATAGGTATGAGAAGAAAACAGTCTTTGATATATTAGGTGTTGTTTATAATTGTACCATGTCTGATAACCAAGCAGCTTAATTCAAAAAAGGAAAACCGTTAGGGTTTATTTCGTATGCAAATCTTTAAAGCATCTACGTATAGACTTTCGAAAAAAAGAAACAATCTTGCTTATCATTGACGTTACACGGGCTTAGCTTGATAGCGATGTGGCGGTACCCCACATCCATCAACTTAAGGATTTAGACTATTTTTGAAGCTAAAAGCACGTTACTGTTTTGTATCCCACTTTTCTAAACGGAAGTAGAACAATACCCCATCCTCCGTATTGGTTACACCGTATTCTGCAGCATGTAATTCGAATATGTTCTTTACAATCGAAAGACCTAGGCCAGTACCACCGCATACTCGTTTTCTTGATTTATCCACTCTATAAAATTGATCCCATATTTTCTCTATATTTTCTTCTGCAATATGCGATCCTTTATTTTCAAACCCTATATATACGCCATGTTCTTCTTCTATTACCTCTATCACAATCATTCGTCTCGAATCTGTATAACGAATTGCATTCGTAAACAGATTCGTTATCACTTGTTCCAATAAATTAGCCTTTCCCTTCACACGCACATCATCAATATTCATTTTGATTTGCAGTGACTTTTCATCAATTTGAGTGTGTAGATCTTTTTCAGCCTGTTGAATCAAATCCCCTATACTAACTTGCTCCATCTGTATTTGATACGTTCCTGATTCATATTTAGCCAAATTGAGCATCTCATCAATCAGTATATTCATTTTCTCTATTTCTTTTTCTAACGCTTCCCAATAATATTGGTTCATTTCAGGCGCAAACCCGTCTTGCAACATAGATGCCGATACTTGCATGACACTGAGTGGTGTCTTCAATTCGTGTGAAACACCTGCAATAAAATCTTTTCTTGTTTGTTCTAATTGCTTTTCTTTTTCTAAATCTTCTTTCAACTGATTGATATACCCTTCCATTCTTTCTGAAAGCTGATTAATATTGGAGGATAGCTCCCCAATTTCATTTTTAGACTTTATAGAAAGCTGGTCTTCAAACTCAAATTCCATGATTTTTTTGGTTGCTTCATTAATTTTCAATAATGGTTTTGTAATGATTCTTGAGTAATAGAAAGACACAATAAGCGATAGAACCAGCACAAATGCAATAATATATACATAGTAATCACTCATTATATCTGTTGCTTTTGTAATTGGCTGTAGAGAAGACAATGAATAAATAAATTCTTTCACTTGTCCATCTTTTAATATTGGTTTAATGGTTTCTAAATACTTGATTCCATTTATACTAATCTCGTTTTGTACCCATTCTTCTCCGTTTAATTTCACTTTATCGGTAATCCACTCCGATTGAAATTGTAAAATACGATTTGCAAACACTTCGTTACTATATAATGTGTTATCAATTTTTGAATTGAAGTAAACTGGGAAACTTATTTCTTTTACAATTCCTTCTAAAAAATAATATTTTTCGCTTTCTTCTTTTGAAAAAATCTTCATCCCATTTTTAACACCTGACATCATGATTTTGTCTATTTGATAATAGGTAGGCGAGACAAACCCTCCATCATAACCTTTTATTTTTAATGTTGTAGGAATAACTATGTCTTTATTTGACCCTTTACTTGCAGTATCCATAATAGCTATTTGGGTCGTCTTATTAATTAAACTTGTAATTAAAATACTGAAATTAGGATCCATATCTTTCTTTGCATTAATTAAATTATTAAATACAACTTTAGATGTTCGACTTGGATCATTTTTATTTATCGCTTTTATATAATAATCTCCTGACGGTAATTTCTTAATATTTGCTGCTTCATCAAGCCTTGCAATCATAATGCCTTTCTGATTTTCATATGAGAGTTCTTTACTCTGCAGTTTATTTTCATCCTGTTTATAAGCTTCATAAAATGTATTATACTGTTGTAATTGCTTCTGAACATGTTCTTTTTCTTTATCTATATACAAGTAATTCATCACATACATTTGTCCAAAAAATATAACAGCAATAATCATACAGCATAATAAAAACGTTAGAAAAAACAATTGAAAAACTATTTTCTTTCTCATCTTCTGTCTACCTCGAATTTATAGCCCGTTCGAACAACAGTTGTAATATGTTTTGCCCTGTCGCCTAGCTTCACACGTACATTACGCATATGTGCAGTTAATGTTTTATCATCTCCAACATAATCATATCCCCAAATGTTCGTAATTAACGTGTCCCTTGTCAATACTTGCTCCTTATGCTGCATTAACGATAGTAAAATTTCAAACTCTGTATGTGTAAAATCTACTTTTTTTCCATCTATAGAAACAGAACGTGCCGATTTATCTAAATAAATACCACATAAATCAATGCAGTCCTGGAATTGTACAATTTGAGTTGTCTCTTTGAATAAACGCTTTGCTCTCGCTAGTAAAATAGCTGGTTTAAATGGTTTTGTTACATAATCATCGGCTCCTAGTTCAAACCCAAGTAATGTATCATCCTCATCACTTCGAGCTGTTAATAGGATAATAGGAACAGTAGAGTTCTTACGAATACGTCTACACACTGACCATCCATCCATGACTGGGAGCATAATATCTAATATAATTAAATTGATATCATCATGTGCAGTAAATAATTCTAATCCTATTCGGCTATCCTCCGCTGTTATTACTTCATATCCATCATGAGAGAAATATTGTGCTACCGCCTCTCTTATGATTTTTTCATCTTCAATAATCAACACTTTTTTCATATAATTCTCATCCGATCTATGCTTATCTATATGGAAATGGTCATGGCTTGCCTTCCCATTTGAACCCATGATTGTTCAAAATCATCTCGATTAATCACTATATGTTTCTCTGTCTTTAGCGGATCATTAATATATACATATTGGTCATCATAATTTGTCACTACGACACTATGCTGATGATATGTCACTTTCATTTCCCCTTCGTATGTTCTCCATGTATAAAATTGATCATCGGGTAACAGTTTAAAACGAGCATTTGTTAATACCCATACAGGGAACCCTTGATCTATCGCCTCATAGATTTGCTGAGGTTCTTTGTGGCTTAAATCCTTCACTTTTTCTTCTGGGACATATAACTTTGCCAATTTTAAAATCGGTTCCACATATACACCTAATCCAGGTTTATCAAAAGTAGCCATATTCCCGATAAACCCTTTATGCATATTTCCCTTCAAACCATTTCTCTGAAATGGTACATGTTTTATTTTTGAAGCAAGCTCCATCTTGTCGACTTGCGCACCTGAAAACTGTAGTACCATTGCAAGGCTCGTTACTTCACAACCACGCATCAATTCTGGCTTTTGTAAAATCAGTGGAACATCCAATGGCCTTGCAATTTCTTTCTCTTGTCCTATAGGCACATTTTCATTTTCAACTACCACTTCATTGGCGGATTCTACAGATACATTACGCTTTTCTTCTACTTCTAATCTTTGCTTCACTTCATTTGCTAAGGCACGTTGTTTATTAGTAATTGTAGGGCTATCATTATTTGACATCTCAATACTTGTACCTAACACCACTAGAGTGAATAAACAGAATATTGTCGTTCTAATTTTATTCATGAGTATCTCTCCTTATTACTTTCTAAGGAGAGTTTAATTTGTTCATATCTATATAAAATCATATTTATAGAAAGACAAAGTAAAATTTATATCAAGATTATATAAAAACGACTCTTACACGTATTAATCGTATGTGTAAAAAATCGTGCTATCGATATGCAATATTTACTATTATGCATTGAACCATTTCATCACACATCATGAATTCAAAAACAGGGAAAAAATGCAAGGGAAACTCCTACAATTTTTAAGAAAAAATTCACCTACTTACAATAATGTAGTTTGCTTAATATGTTTAAAATTCACACGGTATACTTTTCATATCTGGATTGAATACAAAAGTACCGATTCAAAAGTCATACATAAACGAAACGTTTACTCGTCTAATTTAGACCAAATCCATACATCAGCATTATTTTCGTGTTGATTATTTGCTTGTTCAACTTTTTCTATATGATTCGTAGTATTCCAGCTAATTAAAGTTCCATCCCATCCTCCATATTGATTTCACTGATTCTTTTATAAATTTAATTTCTTAATACATACATCGCCTCACACGAGATTGATATTTACTAGTACACGATAACCGGTTCATAAGTGCTTAAATTATCATACACATTTTTTGCAATACTAGGAGAAAGGTTAACACATCCTCCCGATCCTCCAGTTAAATAGGCATTATTTGCCCAGTTTGTTCGCCAGCCAGCATCGTGGAATCCTTGACCGCTATTTGTGAATGGAACCCAGTAATTTACTTTAACTGCATAATCACCTTTACCTACTGCGCTACCTTTAAGTGTATACGGTGATCGTTTATAAAGAACGTACCACACACCTGGTGAAGTATCTTCACCCGTGCTATGTTTCCCAGTTACTACATTTGTTGTAACTGCTAATTTTCCATCCTTGTAAATCCAAATTTGTTGCTCTGCAATTGAAATTTCCACATACGTGTCTCCGATGCCATTATTCGATGTTGTTTCATAGCCGATCCCTTCCTTCTTCCAACCATTTCCGTGAATATTAGAAGTAGAAAGTGATTTTTCGCCTTTCTCAAAGCCTTGTTGAATTTGTTTTGTTTCTTTTTCAACATCCAGTGCCCAGCCATAGCCTTGTCCTTTTACTGATATGACCGCCCCAGAATGAGTTTTAAATGTAAAATCTTTATTTAATGTTGATTTAGCATTGTTAATTTCAGTAACCTTGTTCTTAATATTGCTCACATCGATAGTAACTTTCATATCCTTTGACATAAAGGCATTTTGAATTAAACCTTTCGCTTTTAAAGGATAAACTTCATTCTGCACTTTATAATCAACGGACTGCTGAAGAAGATTTTGTAGTGCTTTCTCCTCTTTTTTGATAATCGGATCGTCTTCTTTAATAGGCTGTAAGTATGCAGACTTCAAATGAATTTCGCTTTTATGCTTCTGCTTGTCGTAATCTTTCAGTAAACTCATAATGTCATACTGTTTTCCTTCAACGCTTTTGGAGATAACAACTTTGCTTTGTTCAAGCTTCGCCATGGCATCTTGAGGCGCTTTTAATTTTTTATTCATAGAGATGAGCTTTTCTTCTACAAGTTTTTTCATCGTTTTACTACGATATTGTTCTGCCTTTTCTGGTAACAATGAATAATTCTTTTCCTTTGAGGAAGGGACAAGTGTCCACTGGCTTTTTAATAGTTTCTTAATTTGAGGCAAATCTTTTTCTGCAAGTTCCATTTTTGTCTCTTTTTCATCTAAAATTTGTTGTTGGTCTACATAGACTTTGTTTGCTAGTCCAGATGTTTTTAATTTCTGTATTGCCTGATCAGCGCTCAGACCACTGACTTTTTTGTCGTTAATCGTAACATTCGAATTGAAGTGAGTTGCCTGATAACAAATCATTCCCCCAATGAGAAGTGTGATTATACCACCAACCACTGCAATAAACTTCCAATTTGTAAAACATTTGCTTGATCTTACTCTTTTTTTATCAGCTTCTTCAACTGACTCATTTATTCTATTGTTGTTCATCAATCTTCCTCCGTTTACACCAAAGTCAATAGATTTTAAACTAAAATCATTGACTAATGTACCTTATTGTTCTTAAAATTCCATTATTTTTGACCGGATTTTATCGCAATTAATTGATCTAATTTAGACTTTTAATAAACGACACATAAAAAATGATAGATAAATTTTTCATTCACACTAAATAGTCTTATATAAGTAATAAATCATTATAAATAGTGGCCCTACTCTATGCCTGAAAATCTAGCAGAACAAGTTTCCCAAAACGATAAATATGAAATTCGGTGCCATAAAAAACTCAACTTTTCCATTTAGGGAGAATTAAAGTTTTAACTTGATAGCTACGGTCTCCCATCGCTATCAAGTTATTTCATACTTTAAAAATAGTTCCCAATTCCATGTCTTTCTACAGTATTCATTCAGATTACTGCCTTAAGTCAATTTGGTTCTACTTCCTTATTACATAGTTTTAGTTTGCATACTTCTCCTGATTATTTTTTAAATTAAAATACGCATCTAAAACCTCTTTACCAATTATTGAATTAACTTTATTGCCTTTGTCATTAATTATCCATGGGACAACAACAGAAAATGCCACCTCTGGTTTATCATATGGAGCGTACCCTGTTAAAGTTAAATTATAACAACGAACACGATTGCCTTCCTGATCCTTACCAACACTATTATCATCACCGCCATAAACTGTTTGTGCTGTCCCAGTTTTACCAGCAGGCTTATAAGGAAGGTTTTTGAAAGTACTCACACCAGTTCCGTCACCTTCTTGAAATACACGTCTAAACCCTTCCTTTACTCGATCTATATATTCTTTTTTCATATCTACATGGTTCAATACAACTGGTTCCATTGATTTCACAATTTTACCAATGTCTTCAGTTTTTGTAGTTTGTTCTCTAATTTCCCTCAAAATTTGTGGTTTCAATCGATTTCCTCCATTTGCAATAGTAGAAACATACTGTGCAAGTTGCAAAGGAGTATACGTATCGTACTGTCCGATAGCTAAGTCTAGCAAGAAACCTGGTTGATAATTTTCTTTTTTCATTATTCCAGATGTTTCGTTTGGGAGGTCAATTCCAGTTGGAACCCCTAATCCGAATTGCCCAAAATAATATCTCATTTTTTCAAATGCACTTGCCTTTATATCTAATGAGCTATTTGGTACGTAATCTATTCCTGCTATTTTTAATGCCGTATTAAACATATAGACGTTAGAAGAAACTTGTAAGGCTCTTAAATCATCAACAATCCCAAAATCTTTCCAAGATTTCTTCTCCTTTGTCCCTTTAAACTTCATAGGCGCATCATTAAAGTTTGTACCAGGTGTAATAGCCTTCGTTTCAAATCCCGTTAACACTGTGGCACCTTTTACAGTTGATCCAAGTTCATATGAGCTCGTCATCGTACCTAAAGCATAATCAGCTATTTCTATGTTCCGATCTTTCTTCCCTAATTTTTTACCCGCCATAGATAATACTTCTCCAGTATTCGGATTCATCATCACTACAAATGCCCGATCTAAAAGAGGCTCTGACCCCTTATAAGCTTTTAATTGCTTTTCAAGAATTTCTTCTACCGCCTTCTGTAATTTCATATCAATTGTCATAATTAAATTATTGCCACTTTTCCCTTTAGAAATCGTTTCCGTTTGAATAACATTCCCTTTTTTATCAGCAACATTCTTAACTTCTCCCTTAGTTCCATGTAGTACGTCTTCATATCGTTGCTCGATATAACTCTTTCCCACACGATCATTGCGATTGTAATCACGAACTAAATAGTAATCTAAATTTTCTTTTGGAAGCCCCTCTTCAGTACTTGTTATATTACCTAGTACAGAACGGAATAATTCACCATTTACATAATTACGTTCCCAGTCAATAGTTGCATCAATACCTGGAAATTCCGATAAGTTTTCACTAATTGTAGCGTATTCTTTCTCAGATACATTTTTCTTTATAATTTGTGGTGTCATTTTATAACCTGAATTCATTCTCCCTTTAATATTTAATATCTTTAAGTCTTGTGGACTTAATTCACTCAATTCCTCTGCTGTGACGCGTCCTCGTCTCAATTCATCTATTTTCTTATCAAATTCTTTTCCTTCAATATTTTGTTTACGTAGATTTTCTTCATCTTTTTTTGTAATCTTTTTTTTCGTTTTTTCCTTGTTTAACTGCATCCAGTAATCTTTTTTGTCTGTTTCAGTCAACCTATTTATATCTTCTTCTGTTATTTCAAGTATTTTCGAGAGCTTTTTTGCTATTTTTAAGATTTCTTCAGAAGTGATATCTTTCCCCTTTGTATACGAAATGGTACGAACAGCAGTATTATTAACCACTTTCTCACCTTCCCTATCAAAAATTTGACCACGTGGAACAGAAGTACTAACCGTCGCATTTTCTTGCTTTTCAACTGCATTCTTATAACCCTCCCCGTCAACAATTTGTACTTTTCCAAGCCGAATGATAATAGCTGAAAATGATAAAAAAATGCACAAAAATAGTATATTTAACCTTATAGATACCTTATTTTTTTGTAATGTTTTTGATTGCTTCATATTAATCTCCTTTTAATACTCAATACAATGAACTAATATCCTTAAAAAATCCCCATCACGTAACCCAAAAGTATTTCCCCCTGCATTTACATTATGTCTACAATAACTATTTGAAAATTTTCCAATAATAAAATTTCCATACTCACTAGATAAAAACATATGCAACAGAAAACAACATAAATTTTATATAAAGATTATATAAAGATGTATATTTCAAGAAAAAATTTAGGGTGTAAATTCATGTGAAAAATAAATATTTAATACGTAGAATTTATATAAAAGTTCTCAACAGACTGATTTTTTTATATAAATCTGTTTATTCCAAAAATGTATAATTGTAACATGCGAAATAAAAGTTATACGTTGATTAAAGATATTGTCGTAAGTAATAATGTAATTCAAGAAAAATTCAAAACACATAGCCATCATTATTTAAAGTTTAAGCTCTTTAAAGTATAAATGTATTAGTATATTTGAGCTTTAGTACATTGAGACCCCCATAGTTTCTATGTACTAAAGCTATTTTTACAGTTAAGAGTTAAAAATCTATCTTTAGTACATTCTATACTTATCAATCGTATTATGAAAAATTGTTAAAAATAATGGAACACATCATTCAAAATGATCACAATAACATATAAAGGTGGAGAGAACGTTGGATTTTCGAGACTTAAAAATTTTTCAAACCGTAGCAAGAGTTCAAAATATTACCGCAGCTGCACGAAACCTTAATTATGTACAATCAAATGTAACAGCGCGCATTAAACTGCTAGAACAAGAGCTAAATACATTGTTGTTTTATCGACATGCTCGGGGTATCACATTAACTGGTGATGGACAAATATTTCTTAAGAAAGTTAATAAATTGTTAAAAGAATTCGAAGAATTACAAAATACGTTTACAGATGATAATAATCCCACAGGTCTTCTCAATATTGGAACTGTAGATACTGTTCATCCCTTACCAACCATTTTGGCCAGCTATCATAAACAATTTCCTAATGTAGATATCTCTTTAAAAACTGATGTTAGTCAACGTCTGATCTTAGACATCCTAGAATTTAAGCTAGATGGTGCTTTTGTAACAAGTCCGATTCAAGATTCTTCTTTAGAACAATATAAGGTAAGTACGAAGACACTTGTTCTATTTTCAAATCGTCCTACATTTGATATACAAGATTTGAAAAATGAAACATTTTTAGTGTTTAGCTCCGGATGTGGCTATCGTTTTGTTTTAGAAAAATGGTTGAAAGATGAAGGAATTCTTCTTAAGAAAATTATGGAGTTTAATATGTTAGAAATGATTTTACATAGCGTATCACTTGGTCTAGGCATTACGGTTCTTCCAGTTACAGCTCTAACTTTTTTCTCAAACATTCCCAATATTTATTGGCATGAAATACCTGAACAATATGGGAAAATTGAAACAACATTTGTTAGAAATAAGGATATGGCTTTGTCGCTTACTATGAGAAAATTCATAGAAAATATACAGAGTTTATAGTAAATATCTATAAATAATAATATTTTTATAACAAATATGACTTCCTTCACACATTTCAATTGAAACATATTCCTTTGCGATTTCTTCTAAACTTCTCATTCCTATAATTGATTTGAATAATTTACGGAAAATAACCGCAGTTGATGGTGACCTTCTTTTTGAAGCGATAAAAAAATTAAATGGTACCGCAGGTACCACCTTACTGTTAATAAGATTAGTTCGGGCTGATAATGCTTCCAATTAAACAAATTCTCCTTTTCCATACTGATCACGCACCCTTTCTAGAGTAATAGTATCAGTATGTCCAAGATTTATAGATTCATTGCAATTTTCTCGAAGTTTTTGCACCAGAACCCCTTAAAATACAATATTATTCGAAATTATTCTATTAAAAGTAAAATACAAATCAGTTACTTTTATAGCTATATTGATTTATAATTTTATGAATGAAAAAAGCACTCTTTCGAGTGCTTTTTCTAATACTGCATAAAAAATTATACTTTTCCACTCTTAAAACATATTGTAAATAAAGTATACTAACTATCTCAATTGAAATTATATAAAGGTATAAAAATGTAATTTTATTTAAACAAATCTATTTTTAAACGACAAAGAAATTTTATATGAGTTAGTTTAAGCTAGTCTCTTTCTAAAATTTTATCGAGGTATTTATTTAGAGAAATATTAAATACTTCTTTAAGAATCTGCTGATATTCTTCTTCATTTATAGTTCGTTTACTTTTTTGGCCTTTTCTTGTTTCTGTAAAACTTTTTTTAGTAAGTGAAATATGTCCATCTTCAATTAATTTGCAGACAATGTATCCTTTGTTAAAAGGTGATTCGGGGTGCTCTACAATAATATTTTGTATAGCATTTACTTTGTTTGTATCTATTTCATCTAATGAAAACGCAAACCCAGTGCACCATGTATTAGTAGGTTCAGAATTAAGGAATTGGGCACTCTCCCCATCTTCTCCTTTTTTCAATTCTAGTAGGTAAGTTCCTTTTTCAGTATTCTGTTTACGAATACGATATTTTCCCGTTTGAGATGAGATCACTTCACCACTAAATGGAACTGGGTGTAATGGAAGATGTGAGGCAAGCCCCCCATCTATAATATATTTCTGATTATTATAATTTAAAATAATAATCACATGTCCATCGTCAGGCTTCCACTTATCACCACCTAAATCGTAGACCGTACCAGATATACGATAGACATCAAATCCACAATCAAGTAAAAAATAATATAATACGGTATTGAGCTCGTAACATAGTCCTCCGCGTTGAGTTAGGAGTAATTTTTCTTGAACATTTTTTCTAGTAATTTTCCGGATATTTTTGTTCATAACGTCTAAATTTTCATAAGGTATTACATATGCCATTTGCTGAAGAATTTCATGTAAATTTTCAAAGCTTACATCTTCTTTCGGAGATATCTGTAACCGTGAGAAAATTTTTTTTTGTAAATCAGTCAACATTGTATATAACCTCCCATTTATAGAAAATTTAACCATCGAACACAATGATACACTAAATAAATATATAATCAAGTGTAATAAAAACAAATCAAGTTATTTTATGGCTTGTTTTTACATAAGAAGCCTCACCATATCAAAAAAAGAAAATTGTAAGCTTAGACATAATTCAGGCAAACTTTCATTTTCTATTGATGTTCTTCTTATTTACAGGGCAATTAACTTTTACTGGCTAATTTTTTAATTTCTGGAAAAATATACTTATTTATCCCTTTTCTCATATAGTATCTTTAATAATCATTTATGAAAAAGGCGAAAACAATACTATTGGTTTTATCTTCCCTTGTTGTTAAATACAGCAATGGTATCCCTGATAGAGTTTTATACTACTTAAATATGAGATTAAAAAATTAATTTTAAAAGAAAAGAGAACCCATATAGGCTCTCCTTCCTTGGCATACTTACAACATGGAGAATGTTGAGACAACTCTTTCAAAACTTTATTAGGGGAAAGTTTTAAAAAATGTACTCACAATAACCTTTACATAAATGTAATATATAGTAAATTGATATAAATTTTTCTAATTATTTGTAACTTTCTGATACCCATTATAACCCTTGTCCTACAAGAAGGTACCAATTTTCCATTGGCAATATCATTCACATTATCAGAAATGAGCTTCAAATATACTATTTTCTTTCGAACCAATATCAAAAAAATTACTATAAAGTTAAAGATTGCGAACGTGAATAAGAACAACATTGCGAATCTGAATTCAAACATGCCAAAATCTTCGTGTTTTATAAATAATGGATCTATGACGTATACCAAAATGAGGATTGTTAAACCAAATGAAACAAAAAAACTAACTGCAACAGCACCAAGAAGTTTTATAATGATCCTATTTCTAAAACTAACATTCTTCATATTTTATACCCAATTCCCCAAACAGTTTTAATATAAATGGGATGTTTAGAATCCTCTTCAATTTTGTCTCTTATTTTTGTAATATGCACCATGACGGTATTATCTGATTTATAAAAAACCTCTTTCCAAACTGCTTCATATATTTTTGCAACACTCAGGACAATCCCTTTGTTACGGGCAAGTAGTTCGAGAATATCAAACTCTTTTGGAGTTAGCCTTGTTTCCTTTCCCCTTACCCATACTTGACGTGTATCTGTATTCACGGTTAAATCACCAATTTCTAGGATGCTTTTATTATGATTTATTGACGTATTGTATTTTTTAAACCTTCTTAATTGGGATTTTATCCTAGCGATTAATTCCAATGGATTAAACGGTTTTGTTAAATAATCGTCTGCACCAGAGGCTAGACCCTGAATTTTGTCTATATCCTCAGATTTTGCAGATAGCATAATGATAGGCATATTGCGGTCTTCCCTAATCTTCATACACGCTTCAATACCATCCATATTAGGCATCATAATATCTAAAATAATAAGATCAAACTCCTTTTCTTCTAACAGTTGTAAAGCTTCAATAGCATCTTCAGCCTTTTGAGTTTTCAGACCTTCATTTTCCAAATAAACAGAGATAAGATTTCTAATCTCTTTATCATCATCAACAATAAGAATTTTTGACTCCATATTATTCCTCCACATTTTTTCTAATATTGAACAATTAAAGACATTTGCAGGTGAGACATGTCTATCGTCTCTTTATTGTTAACTTGCAAACGGAAAACAAGAAATAACATAATGAATATAGTGATATCAATCCCCTAATATATTGTTCAATATATACTGCTAAGCCATATTACAATTCATAAGATTCCTTCTTCTTATAATTAATTTCCCTTTTAATACACGTGTGCTTGGCCCATATTTGACAATGTAATTTACTTTCTTCAAATCAATTCCTTCAATCATTTTATCTCCAATAAACCTTAAACTTGGAAGGGCTGCACCAACTGATTTTTGGCTCATTATATACAGAAATAAGAAAGTGAATTGTATTCATACTTAATCACCCCACTGGTAAGAATTCATACTCATACTCTAGAATCCAACCCTTAAGAAAAAGGGGCAAAAGTTCTTAAGAATTCTTAATCTTTCTACAGCAGTTTGTCTTAAAAATATATAGTCACTCTTGAAATGTCCACTATTAGCTTCTCATTGTAATAATATTTATTAATAACACCTAAAAAATAAAGTAAAGTATTAGATTCAACTTCCAATAATCCAAGAGGGAGTCCATAGTAATTTATAGAAGATTCTGGGGTAGGCATTACATTAAATAATATCGTAAAGAAATTCGTAAATTTAGTAAGATATATACGCTAGCCCAAAAGGAGACTGGTGCAAATTTTCTTAGCAGATAAAAAGTTGGTATGATTGCAGATGGATTTTATGCGATCGTTAGTAATTGATGTAATTCATCGTACACTAAAAAAACGAAATTTCGTTGTTGCAAAAGGATTATGAATATCTAATCCAATTAGAAGAATACAATAATCAATTATCCGAAGTTAACTTCATACAAAACTAATAACAAGCATTAAAAAACTTTGCCTACTCTTTAAAATGGAAACATAATCTATTTATCAAGTAGTCAATAATGAATAGAAATTTTGGGGCGCTTTACAAAGAGACTCCGCCTTTTCAGCGTACAATGAATCTCAACAATTACTAGCTACTTCCTAAACATTGTTTCTCATTTATCAACCTGTTTATGCTGGTTATAAAATTTGCAACAGAATCAACAATTTCTTTATATTACTTATTAACCATTAGTTGCTGGATCTTCTCCTGTATTCCCATCATAACTTGGTTGCGTTGGCGTTCCACGACCATCCCCATTGTTTGGCGGCGCTGTATTTCCTTGACCACTACCGTTGTTTGGCGATGTTGTATTTCCTTCGCCTCTACCATTGTTTGGCGGCGCTGTATTTCCTTCGTCTCTACCATTGTTTGGCGGCGTTGTATTTCCTTCGCCTCTACCATTGTTTGGCGGCGTTGTATTTCCTTCGCCTCTACCATTGTTTGGCGGCGTTGTATTTCCTTCGCCTCTACCATTGTTTGGCGGCGTTGTATTTCCTTGACCACTACCATTGTTTGACGATGTTGTATTTCCTTCGCCTCTACTATTGTTTAGCTCACTTTGCTTTTGCTCTTCTGGTTTCTTTTGCTTTTCTTGTTGCTTATTTTGATTATTATTACTTGGCTGTTCAGTCATATTTGGGGAAGAATCACGTTTCTCACCTTTAATACGTAATTCGCTACCTTCTTGAACTACACTGTTCGGCATTTTAAATTGCGACTTATCTGTAGCAAACTTACTCATCATTTCTTTAAAAATTAACTGAGCAATTTTCGTATTTTTACTACTAATATAATCGTCTTTACTATCTTTAATATATCCAGTCCATACTGCCATCGTATATTGTGGTGTATAACCAGCAAACCAACTATCACGAGTTGCACTTTCTGGTAGATTATATTGTGCTATTTGTTCTAAAGAATAGTTTGTTGTCCCTGTTTTACCCGCTACATCTAAAGAACCTATATTAGCTGCTGTACCCAACCCAGAAGAAACAAAAGTACGAAGCATATCAGTAATCATATATGCTGTAGAATCCTTCATAACTCGTTTGGGCTTTTGCTCAAAGCTTTTTGATTTACCATCTGAATAAACGACTTTCTTAACAAAATGTGGCTTCGTATACTTACCATCATTACCAAATGCCGCATAGGCACCTGCAATTTCAGTTGGTGACGCTTCATTTGTACCTATCGCTGTTGATTCGGTCGGTGCTACATTAAATGTAATACCTAGCTTTTCAGAGAAAGCTTTTGATTTATTCATTCCTACTTCTTTTGCAGTTTTAATTGCCGGGATATTTCGGGACGTTTTCAATGCATCACGCATTGTAATTGGTCCTAAATGCTTTCTATCTGCATTTCTAACTTCTTGTCCTGTTGAATACTTAAATGGAGAGTCGTCAATTTGATGGTAAGTAGCCCATTTTAAATATTCAATTGCAGGAGCGTAATCAAAAATTGGTTTCATCGTTGAACCTGCTGAACGATTTAATTCAATCGCTATATTATGTCCTTTAAATACAGCTTTATTTTCACCACGCCCGCTACCAATTGCACGAATTTCTCCTGTTTTCGTATCCATAAATGTGAAAGCCCCTTGGAATTTCTCATTTGGATAATTTATAATGTTTTCATTTAAAAGCTTGTCCGCAAAATCCTGTGCCTTTTGGTCTAATGTAGTATGAATTTCTAAGCCGTCAGATCCAATATTAGCATCTGGCAACTCTTTTTCAACCTCTTTCACAACCGCATCCATAAACGCAGGATATGGCATTTCTTTTTGTTCAGTTGCTTTCTTAAGTCCTTCTGTTACTGGAACTTTTGATGCTTCTTCCATTTCTTTTTTTGTAATATAACCATGTCGATTCATTAATTCAAGTACAACATTTCTTCTTTCTGTTGCTTTTTTGATATTTTTTTCTTTTGTTGGATCATAGTTATTAGGTGCTTTCATTAAACCAGCAAGCATCGCAACTTCTGGTAGTGTTAAATCTTTCAATTCCTTACCATAGTAATTTTGTACTGCTGTTGCGATTCCGTATGAACGGTTGCCTAAGTAAACTTTATTTAAATACATTTCTAAAATTTCATGTTTTGAATACTGTTGTTCTAGCTTATACGCTAAAAATATTTCTTGCGCCTTTCGCTTTGACGTTTTTTCCATCGATAAGAAGTAATTTTTAATAACTTGCTGAGTAATCGTACTTCCACCTTGAGAGCCGTAATCACCTTTTAGGCTGACTAAAACTGCACGTGCAGTACCTTTAAAGTCTACGCCACTGTGCTCGTAAAAACGTGCATCTTCTGTCGCTAAAAACGCATTTTCTACTAATTTAGGAATTTGATCATACATAATATTCGTTCGTTTTTCTTTCCCATATTCATATATCAATTTTCCATCTTTATCATAAATTTTTGAGGATAACGGATTAACAAGTTTTGCTTTCTCAAGTTTTGGTGCATCCTTGATCATAACGAAAAAAGTAGCAACCCCTGCGACTAACCCTACAATACCAAGTAGTAAGCAACTGATTAAAAATTTGCGAAGAAACAATGTTTTACCTTGTTGTTTTTGTTTTTTAGAAGTTGGTTGTTTTTTCATTTTAACTTGTCGTCGCTCCTCTCGAGAACGATAATTTTCTGACATGTTACTTTCTCCTGCCTTTCAATTCTCCCGTTGATTTACTTAAAACTATTGAGGTCACCTTTAGAAATATACTTATATTAAAAAAGTATGGTAATCGAGATTAGTAAATATTTTTCTAATCAGCAGATTATAAAACTTAGATTAACTCTTGAACAAAATAGTTTCATATCTATTCTTTATAATAATGCTGCCCTTTAAAGTAAGGGAATGGTGAGCTGTTCCTCACCTCTTTGTACTATATCTAATGTTTGTAATAGTGAGTTCTTGAATTACTCGTCTAATTTAATGGTTCTTGTTAGCATAATCATAATGAAAAGAATGTGAAAAACGATTCTTTTGATGTAAAAAAGAATCGACTTCTAATTTTATCCTATAGATGGTATGGAATATAGGGAATCAGAAAGCAAAGGTAAAATCAATACCCTCACTTGAGAGCATCTATTGTAACCTTGGCAGTCTGCGCGATTAGCTCAGTATCATATATAGCATCTTGACTGGACAGAATTGCAATGATAATCGGTTCTCTGGTTCTCTATTCGGTGGCTAAACGATGGCAATATATCATTAGGTGTTCCGTAGCTTCCGGCTCCAGATTTATCATCGACTTCCCAATCTTTTGGTACACCCGCATGGATGAGTTCGTCTCCTGTAGCGTTTCCACGCATCCAATCCGTAGGGATTTTACGTTTATCAGTTTGGAGTGCATCTCTGACCGTGAAAGCCTTAAGATTGGTAGCAAGTGTTTTTGCTGTACTTGTATCACAAATGTCTCCCGGAATAGCTTCGTTCAAATCCTTTAGGTCCGTCTAATTTCTTGAATAAAGTGTTCCCCGCAGTGTTATCACTGTAACGAATAGCAGCCTCCGCAATTTTCCCAAGAGTCATACCGCTATCCACATGTTTCTCTGTAATTGGTAAATACTCTACTAAATCATCTTTTGTATAAGTGATAACTTCGTCTAATTTGTCAATTGGATATTGTAGTAACAATACCCCTGTAACCAGAGCCTTAAAGGTAGATGCGTAAACAAACCGTTCATTAGGTGATCGATAAGTAACTGCCCAGTTTGTACTGGTTTCGATTTCATAGACACCCAGTCGAGCGTCAAACTTTTTCTCGAGTTGTGCGAATTCTCAATGAGCCGCATGATTTGTATGTTTAGTTTTCTCTACTTTTTCTTTTGCTTCCACCTACAATGGTTCACCTGTAAAAAGTTTTACACTTGCAAGACTTAAACTTAGTATTCCAACACACATCCCTATTTTTAACATCCTTGTACTTTTCAAGATAATCAGTCCTTTCGTATTTTGCAGTACTTAAAATAGATGTCAAACCAGATTCAGTGTATCAAGTTTGGGCACTAAGTTTTTAGGATTACACTTAATAGACAATCTAAGTAATAAATTTGTTCCACATTTACAAATAAATTAAATTTAAGATAAAATAAAATCTTTGGTTTGTATAGTAACGGAACAGAAATGGTAATAGGGGTACGGCAATATCGCCATTAAGCTAAGATTTTAAAGTACCCCCTAAACGAAAATTTTCTTTCTCTAAAGGTAGTTACTTTGAGAAGTCAGATCACTTTTTTCGTTTTGGGGGCTAATTAGTTTTTTAACTTGATACGTTATGGTGGAACCCAATATGTAATTATAGTTATAGATAATTGTAATTCTTAAATACAGTTATCATGCTGATATTCTTCACAAATATTTAGATGTTGATAGTAGGATACTAAGGTATGTTATTTTGAAAGTATAAGATACGGATATTGTCTTATGATTTCTACTAATTTTTATCCAATTTCCTTCTGTTTTCCCAACTCTATTAATATTTATGTTTATAGTTAAAGAAATAGGGGATTTCCCTTCTAGAAACGCTTCAAAAACTACTGTTCCTTCTGGCTTATCATGATTAGCCAGAGCGGTTTCAAAGGCCTTTTCTGTTGCATCAGTTAAGTAAAACATACCTTTATCCTTTACACCTGGATTGCCAATACAATCCTTTTGATAGCTGTCTAGATTATTGTTACTAAGAAATATGAATTTCGTACATTATCAAGAATTTTTTTCTAAAAAATCCTTAAGAGAAAAAACATTTACAAGTTAAAATATAACTAATATGAAAATGCCTTTATTTAATTCCTTGTTTTTGAACTACCCCCACTTTCACTTCGATTAGAAGAGAGGGATTCCTAAGTAAAGAGTTCTATCGAACTCTAATTTATTAGGCTATCTCCACAGTCCTTGCGGTTAGAAGCCTTATCGCTTCATTCTTTAGATTGATACTTGCGTTAATATCCCTATCATGGTGTGTACGACAAGAAGAGCAGTCCCATTTACGTAGGTTTAGATTTTTAACGTCTTTGTTTTGATATCCACAACAAGAACATAATTGGCTTGAAGCAAATGTTTTCGATACAACAATGACTTGTTTGCCGTACCATTTTGCCTTATATTCCAACATAGTTCGAAACTGAGACCATGATACCTCACTAATTGCTTTTGCTAACTTATGATTCTTTAATATATTCGATACTTGCAAATCCTCTATACCGATAACATCGTGGTTTTTGATGATTTCAGTCGAGATTTTGTCCAAGTAATCTTTTCTAGCATTCGTCATGTATTCATGAATTCTAGTTACTTTTACTCGTTGTTTATTCCAGCGAGAAGATTCTTTCATTCTTCTAGAAAGAACACGCTGTGCTTTTGCCAACTTCTCTTCTAATGATCGAAAAAACTTCGGATTTTTATAGGTTGTTCCATCTGACAAAATGGCGAAATCTTTTAGTCCCACATCCATTCCGATGTAAGATTGTGTTTTTGGAAGTTCTTGCACTTCTGTTTCAACTAACAATGACACAAAGTATCTGCCAGAAGGGTTCCGTCTAACTGTAACATTTAAAATACGTCCCTTTACTTCACGACTTTTGGCAAATCGAATAAGACCTAGTTTAGGCAATTTAATTTTATTTCCTATAACGGCAATGTTTTCATTTGTTTGTTTTGTGGTATAAGATTGTACGTTATTCTTCTTAGATTTGAAACGAGGGGTATTGTTTTGTTTTTTGAAAAGGCGTGTATAAGCATCCGCAAGGTTACGAACAGACGACTGAATCGTAATACTATCCACTTCTTTTAGCCAAACAAACTCTTTCTTCATGGCAGGAAGTTTGGCAGAGCATGTACCATATGTCAAACCTTTTCCTGTTTCTTTGTATGCATGATCCCATAGAGATAGGAAGTGATTGAATACAAAACGAGAACAACCAATCGTTTTATTGATTAGGGTCGCTTGTGCTTTATTTGGAGAGATACGAAATTTATATGCTTTATTGATCATCATTCGTTTCACCCCCATTTCGATATGTGTCTATTATACAACAAACGTATATTCGATAGGTAGTGAAGTAACAGTTTATGTATGTCGAACAATTAAGATGGCTTCCTGCCATCCCTTGTCCGAAGCCATTTCATCTCCCACCTACTCACTTCGCGTTCCTTGAGGAAGGAGTCTTCTTGGCTAAAATGATAAATAATCCTTCATAATTTCACGTAAAATATCTTCATCTTCCACAATTAAAATTGTTCTTTCCATATTCTATCTTCCCCACGATTTATTTTCACGAAAAAATACTTTCTTTTCTAGTTTAATCAATTAAAAGTCTTTCACTATTTCCATTATTAATAAATGTAAGATACTTACATGAGGAGAATAACATGCTGATGTAAAGATAAAATGCAGAGATATGAAAATGCAAAATCTATTGTGAATTTGTAGTTGATGGAGGTACATAAAACCAAACCGTAATTTTATAACTAATTGTTTTAGTGGTTTAGTAGCAGCTAAAACAACAGAACCTGGTCTTGCCGTATCAATAACTACTGCTAACTTTGTTTGTAGTGGATCATAACCTAATTTCAAGCAAGAAACGGATACGAAAAATGACACAGGATCTAGGCAAAATACTGTATTGTTTGGGCAAAGTGAATAGTCATACACTGCATTATCCCCATTACAGAATATTCGCTCTTAATATATTCCTACTTAACCCAAATATTCAACCTATTTTACGAAAATACGTTCGCTGTTTTGATGGATTTTAATATAAATAGTTACGAATCATATTTCTCAATAATTCCCATAGATTAATATGGTAAAATAAATGTGATATGAAAGATAGCTGATATATTTGTAATTGTAAGAAGAAATGGATGTTATTAAAATTAAGATGGTTCAAGTAGGAGAAAAGACACTCTATGAAGAGTGTCTTTTCTTTGTATACTTTATTAGATTTGAAATTTTCCAACTATTCCATCTTGATGAATAATAACTTCTTTATTTACTACGTCGCTTCAATTCGTTAAATAATAGATACATAACAAAACGGACCTGACACTTACTGCAGAACCTTTTTTTGAATCGGAGTAAATCTATTAATTTTTACAAGCATTTAATGTTTTACATTTTTTACGTGCTTTAATTTCAGCTGGCTCAGCACCAAGCCAATAGGTTGGAAATGCAGTCCCCTCAGTGACATCGCCATCACGGTGCATGTAATAGCGTTCATCATAGTGAGTTTTAACGTTACCTTCAAGCGCAAGTTCTACCCATTCTGCACCAAAACGGAAAATTTCTGCAGCTACTCCACCAAGCGGATGGAATTCATTCTCGTAGACGCGCAGCTCTTTTGGTGCTTCTACAAGCTCATAAAGACTTAATGCTTCTTCCAAACGGGTTAGTTCATCAAATTCTCCTATTCCCATGAAGACTGGACAAGTAATCTTTGGAGCCAATTTCCATAGGTTCATCTGGCTACTCAGCTCGTTTTCAAAAGCAACCTCATCAGTGTAGCCCGACATATACATAAAGTTTGCTTTGAAACTCGGCTGTGCTCGGTTGAAGATGGTATCAAATTCGCCATATACACCTTCAAAAGTTGCTAAAGCGTTTATACGATTATCACTTGCAGCAGCCCGCATCCCCCAATACCCACTCATACTGATGCCAAAAAATCCAATCCGATTGGGATTAACCTCAGGTCGTTTTGATAGAAAATCAATATAACAACTAACGGCGCGTTCGTAATTAGTCAAATCAACTTTTAGACCTCCTGATACAGATTCACCTTGACCTGGTCCTTCAATTGATAGAGCTACGATACCACGAGACGTATAATAGCGTTGCGCAATCTGTATATAATCTTCCTTAATCATATCCATACCTGGGCCTAATATTACTGCTGGTGCATTACGAATTTCACCTGAAGGTAAATGAAGTAGTGCATATATCTGTTTGCCTTCAAATTCTAATACTATACGTTGTACCGTTCCCCCTCCAAGTGACGAAATAGCTGCCACACATTCGTTACAACGCTCTCGAAACGCTAATTTTCGTGGATCATCATTAAAATATGAATATTGTGCACGTCCCCACATAACAGCAGCTCGCTGATACAGATCACGGGCAGTAACTGTGAATCCTTTTTGTTCATAATGTTTTGCTCGTTCTTGAGCTTGAGCAGCAACCGTGGCCCATGCTTTTGGTATCATTGCTCCACTCTTTACTTGAGAAAAAACTTTATCAAAATCAGTGTGGTCGTGTCCTAACTGTTCCATAGTTGCCTTTGCTTCAGGGTGCAAAGCATCAAACCCACCAAGTGCAAGAGCTATATCTAAAGCCCATCCTTGAGATTGTGAACGTTGAGTCATAATAATCATCCTTTACAATGTAATTAAGTACTTAATGATTAAGTACTTAATTAATATGATGAAGTATACTATCTACTTTTGTCAAGTCTATAAACTAAGTCGTTTTATTTAGGATTCAAAGTAAGTAGATATACTATTGCTTGGAAAAGAACAGCAAATCTATACTTAATTTGACTCTACTCTTTTCCATATGTTAATGTTAACTTCATATAATTAAGTACTTAGTTAATAAGAAAATGGTGATATTATGACAAATTCTATAAATAAGATAACTGCAATAGACGAACTTAGTCAGGCTATATATAGTCTGACTGCAGCCGATGGACGTTTAAGAGGGCGAGCTACTCGTACATTAGGAGCAGTTTCAATGGTCCATGCTCGAACTCTTAAAGTATTAGCTGAAGAAGGTGAATTATCAGTCAAAGAATTAGCTGATCGAGCAGAAACTACCGCCGCTGGTATTACTCAATTAATCAATGGATTACAACAAGCAGGCTACGTTGAGCGTGTTCGTTCAAATAACGATCGGAGAGTTGTCAAAGTCCGGCTTACGCCTAGTGGTTTAAATTGTCATTTAGAAAGGGAGGAAAAACTAAAACATATTCTTAATGCGAACCTTTCAGATTTTGATGCAGAACAAATCGAGAAATCTTCTGAAATAATTAGGTGCCTAGTTCATGTGCTTGATCAACTATAATAGTATTCTAAAGCTTTCTTAGGTTCTGAGAACTAACTCCATCGCCATTAAGTTAAGTAATATATCACCAGCAAAATTGAAAAATGGGCTGAATACTCAAATATAACTGTAAGATTTTGAACTACTCCCACTTAACGACTTTGCGGCCTTTTTGAAGTGGGAGATTTCTGTGAACATCGGTGTACCCACCAGTTATCTTAGTAGGATCCGCCCGTAGTTCCTATGGTGGGAACTGAAGTGTCTTTTACGTTGCCTCACCACGTTTCCTACTTTAGCTTGATTTTCGCAATTTCGGCAAGCGCGGGACGATAGGACGTTGAAAATTTTACGATTGCAACGAATTTTCTGCAACCAACCTCATATCTTCAGTTTTCAAAGATCAATCTGTACAAGTATATGGTTAAAAACATTTTGGCTTACGCCAACCGACATGCATCCCCCTCTTAAAATTGACGTTTTACACCTTCACATTTTTAAGAAAGGAGTCTTTTGTCAGAAATCGATAAAATCGCTCCAATTCCTATTCATATAAATTAGTAAAAAATATTTTCCTATACCTTGGAATTAAATGTATCATAAGGCAGTCCTGCTTTTTTCCATGCAAGAAATCCTCCCTTTAAATTAACTACTTTCTTTATATCAGCTTTTTGTAAAATGCTAGCTGCTATAGCGGAACGTAAACCCGTTCGACATTGTAAAACTATTGGACAATTTTTCGGTACATCATCTAGCCGTTCAAGTAGATTACCTAAAGTGATATGTATTGCATCATGAAGATGTCCTTCATCCCACTCTTTTTTACTACGCACATCGATAACCTTTACACTTCCATCTTTTATTAACGGATATAATTCATTTGATGTTTTTTCCTTATAAATCTCTAAACTATGGAATCTTTGAATTACCTTTGAAGGTGCAAAAGCAATAATATTATCTAAGCCAATGGACTCAAAGTCTCTAATAACTTCCTCCACTTTAACATTTTCCGCATCTAAAATTATTAAAGTTTCTTTTTTATAATCTAATATCCCCCCACACCAAGTTGTGAAAGAATTGTTATAAGGTATGTTAATTGACTTCTCGATGTGGCCAGCAGCAAAACACTCTACATCCCTTATATCAACTATTTGCTGAACACCCCTCATCACTTCTTGAAGTTCTTCTATTATATAAATAGCAGTAATCTCTCTCTTCTTACGAGTTGGTGGACCATACTTATTTAAATGCTTCATTAATGGAAAATACTTTGGAGGCTCTGGCTGTCCCGTCAATAAATTCGATATAAAATTATCTTCATCATTACATTGAAACGCCCAATTAAACATCTTTTCATAACCTAATGTGGAAGTTGGAATTGCTCCTAATGCTTTTCCACATGCACTTCCTGCACCATGTGATGGCCATATTTGCAAATAATCGGGGAGTATTTTTATTTTTTGTATAGAATCAAATAATTGTTTCGCTCCTATTTTTGCGGTATCTTTAATACCAACAGCAATTTCTAATAAATCGGGTCTACCTATATCTCCTACAAATATAAAATCACCTGTGAATATTCCTATCGGTTTATCATTCATATAATTATTTTGACTTGTATCGGTTACTAAAAAGGAAATACTTTCAGGCGTATGCCCTGGGGTATGAATGACATTGAATTTTATATGACCAACCTTAAACTCCGTTCCCTCTCTAACCAAATTGTATCGGCCCTCGTTAAGATTTTGATATTTCCAATCACTATCTCCTTCATCTGATACATATAAATTTGCATTAAAAAGAAGGGAAAGTTCTCTAGACCCAGATAGAAAATCTGCATGAATATGAGTCTCAGCCGCAGCAATTACTTCCATTCCCTCTTTCTTAGCAAATTCTATATATTGTTCTATATAGCGGCTGGGATCAATAACAATTGCTACGCCTTCCTTCTGACAACCAACTAAATAGGAAGCATGAGCTAATTTTTCATCATAAAAATATTTTAAAAGCATAGCTATTCCCTCCAAATGCTTATTTCAAATTACTTCTCGGTTGTTACAACAACTCTCTATCTTTCCTTATAGAATCCCTTTCAACATTAAATTCCAATACATATAGGGCAACATATACCTTTTAAGTAAAAACATACTATACCGTTCTTTCGCTTGATTAAACGGAAACGTTTCTTGAGGCTCATGTTCATAGTTAAATTCAGCGAGTATAAGACTTTTATATCCTGTAACAATCGGACAGGATGTATACCCATCATAATTAGCCTGCAAGTCTCTTCCATTAAGTACGTCCAAAATATTTTGTTTTAAGACAGGTATTTGTTTTCGAATTGCCGCTCCAGTTTTAGATGTAGGTAAATTGGTACAATCTCCAAGTCCAAAAATATTCTTATATTTTACATGCTGCAAAGTATAAGGACTTATATCTACCCACCCCTGATGATCACTTATCTCACTTTCTTTAATAAAGTTAGGTGGCCCCATTGGTGGAACAACATGTATCATACTATATGGTACTGTTTCTCGTTTCAGTGTTTGCGTATCTTCAAAAATTGCTTCTCTCTTTTCAGCTATAATTTCTACTAAGTTTTTATTATAGTTCGTTATAATTTGCTTTCTTTCTAGTACTTGTTCTAATGTTTCAGCATAACGCGGTACCTGAAATATGTTAGCGTTCGCAGAATAAAACATTACTTCACTTCTGTTTTTCAAACCGCTATTACAAAAATACTCTTCTGCTAAATACATAATTTTTTGTGGGGCGCCACCACATTTAATAGGAGTATTGGGGTGGGTAAAAATCGCATTTCCTCCTTTGAATTTTTCAATTTCTCTCCAAGTAGAATCAACATATTTATAAGAATAATTGCTACAAACCCCATTAGTCCCAATAGACTCCTTTAAGCCTTTAATACCACCCCAATTTATTTGTATACCGGCTGCTACAATAAGAATCTCATATTCAAGTAGCATTCCATCATCTAAAAGTATCTTATTTTGATCTGGAAACAACTTAACAACACTTTTAGGAATCCACGTTGCTCCTTTTGGAATAAGTGATTCTTGATCACGCATCGTACATTCCTTTGAAACAATTCCTCCCCCAACTAAACTCCATAGTGGTTGGAAGTAATGTTTTTTAGATGAATCGATAATAGCTATACTTTCTTTCAATAGGGATACATTTCGTAACAAATGTGCAGTAGAAGATAGTCCTGCAGTCCCAGCGCCAATCACAATAATTTTATAATTATCTCTGGTCTTCATTATCCTCTTCCTATCTGAATTTAATTTTTAAGTTAACTAATTATTAGCCTTATTTCATCGTAGTAACAATATTATAAGATAAAAATACTATTATTTTATCTTATTAAAACGAATATTCCGTTAACTTTATCCGTCGACATTACTATATGCGTAAATCCCTTATGTTACTTCTTTAATTTGTTTCAAACTCTACAAACTTTACATTTCTCAATATTAGCCTGTATCCTATCTCACTTTAATGACATTACACTTCTATAGATAATGAAATGCAAGTTTCTTTGGTATGGTTTGTCCATCCTCCTTTTCAGGAGATAGACAAAAACAATCTTATTCCAATAGCTATATTACCTATTCTTTTTTGAATCTTTGTTATAAATATCTATACATGCATTTGAGAACGTCTTTGTTGTTTTTCCAGTCCCTCAATAATGTGAGAATTGCTATTACCATATTTCCCGTAGCCTTTGATTTATAGGGAGCTGAAAATAGTACATACCAACCCGACTGGAATATTGAACACCTCATAACAGGAGATACTTTCTACTTAACTCAACGTTTTGGTAGAGCGCATTTTGGTGCCAAAATGAAGATTTTCAAGGTTCACCCTGACGGCACTTTACAACGCTTTATTACAATTGAACCAGAATTTATTACTACGCCTAAAGGGTTAGAAATTTGGAGAACACCAATTACAAATGTATATACTAAAGGGACATATATTGCAGTAATTAAGTATAACCGAGAATTTACCTACTCAAATCATTTTCAAATTAATTAACTCTTTCCTACTCAGTAGCTAGAATTGATTAATTAGGTAGCTATGAAGAATTAAGATCTTAACCAGCTTCAATTTGATTTTAACTTTTTTAATATAAACACATTTTACTTTTAATAGAAGTAAGTTAACTATTATATCCACCTACTCTTCGTATGCAATATTGCATACGAAGGGCCTTAAATATTTTGGTATACTATGCATGTGGATTTTTCATCCAAAATTCCACTCAAACGCATATTTATGTATATGCCGACCCTAATTGCTAAAAGTGAGAAGAATGTTATTCATTCTTCTCACTTTTTTTATTTAAAATGTGTGCTTGTACTTAGGTCTTTAGATATTTTACATTTTGAATCTTAATACTAATCCACGTATGTGAATTTCCTTATAAAAATAAACTCCAAAATAGAATTAATCTTCCAAATTCCACCTATGGAGTCAGTTGTTTTCTAAAAAACATTCCAGCGTTTTTATCAATTGATTTTAGAATAGTCAAATAATAATACCGTATACAAGCTCTGCATAAATTATTCATTTTCTTTTATATAATACCTACCTTTTTACTTCTAATAAATCATTAAACATTGGATTATATTTCACTTTTATATAAATAAAAGCCAAATAGCCGTTCATAATGAACGACTATTTGGCATCTTACTAATAATTTGAAGTTTATTCATATTAATCTATTTTGCTTAATCCCGTAGAAGTAACTTGATAGGTTCTTTTTTTACCTATATATTCTTGTTTATTATTCTCAAGGTTAATAAGTGTAGCCCGTGTCTTTTCCTTTACTGCTTCCCCTTCTATATGGGTAAACTCGATATAATCTCCCACTTTGACTGGCACAGTTTGTCTTTCAGCAGTTTGCTGTCTATTTCCCACTATTTCCTTATTGTACACAACACTACCGGATGAATTCTGTACTTTGATACTTGCATACGTATTATTAAAATAAGAATGTGGTACGCCTGCTTCTAAATTCACCTGTATTTTCTCTGTTACCCTATTATAATTTACTTTTGCAATTTCTCTATCACTATATCCTTTTAAAGACCAACCAAATTGATTTCCGTCTAAAACCGTTGTTTCTGGCATTTTTTCTACTTTCTTCAGACCTTCTTTTGTAACTTCGTACATTGCTTTTTTTCCAAAGCTTTCTTGTTTACTATTATCTACATTTGTGAAAGTAGCTCTATGCACACCTTCTAGATGTGTTAACTCAATATAATCCCCTACTTTAACTGGAACTTTTTGCGATTCAGCATTTTGTTGTTTGTTTCCATAGATGTCTTTATTGTATACTACTTTTCCTGATGCATTTTGTACTTTAATACTCGCATATGTTTCATTAAAATAATGATGCGGTACACCTGCTTTTAAGTCCACTTGCATTTCTTCTGCCGACTTATCGAAATTGATTTTAGCAAACTCGAAATCACTAATTCCTTTTAGTGACCAGCCAAATTGATTTCCATCTAAAATTGTTGCTTTTGGCATTTTTTCTATTTTCTTCAAGCCTTCTTTTGTAACTTCGTACATTGCTTTTTTTCCAAAGCTTTCTTGTTTACTGTTATCTACATTTGTGAAAGTAGCTCTATGCACACCTTCTAGATGTGTTAACTCAATATAATCTCCTACTTTAACTGGAACTTTTTGCGATTCAGCATTTTGTTGCTTGTTTCCATAAATGTCTTTATTGTATACTACTTTTCCTGATGCATTTTGTACTTTAATACTCGCATACGTTTCATTAAAATAATGATGTGGTATGCCTGCTTTTAAGTCAATTTTCATTTCTTCTGTCGACTTATTGAAATTGATTTTAGCAAATTCGAAATCACTAATCCCTTTTAGTGACCATGCAAATTGGCTTCCTTCTAAAATATTATTTTCATTAGGCACATCTGGTTTAATTGGATTAGAATCCGTACCCTTCCAAATCTCTGCTGTTAAAATTGGATATCCTAATGCAGCCACTTTTTGAATGGTATCGTTATTTGGACGCAATCCCCACTTCTCAAAGAAAGGTATCAAATTTTGTTTGGCTACTTTTGATGCCGAAATCATAAATAATTGTTTTTTATTTTCATCAGTTTGTGGAAGTTCACTTGAAGACATGTCTCTATACAATTGATGCAATTTAGGATAGAAGTCCTCTCCATATGCTAACTGTAGTTGCCAAAGCATAACAAGCTTAACAAAAACATCACTAACTTCGTCATAATTTTTATTAGGTTGTTCTAAGTATTGAAATGCCTTAGTATAAGCGCCCTCCTGTTGCAATCTAAAAGATTGATTAGATGTAAATGCTTTTTCTACAGAAAGGCTGTAAATATTATTTTGTACTTCTGTCATATTATAAAACTTCCAAGGTGATTGCTGTCTCAAATGCCCTGCCTCATGCCAAGGACCCCAGCCATCTTTTATAAATTTATTAATATCTAACACGTATTGGATTGCATCTCCTACATATGCGGTTCGATAAGAAGTTGCATACATATAATAATCGGGAGAATGATTTTCTTCTACGTAATGAATATAATGTTTATCTACTTGTTCCTCGGATAAACCAGCTACTTTGTCTTGAATTCGAGTAGCTTCATCCATCTTTTTTAAGAGTTGTACAGGATCTGTATTAGAACCTAACAAATATTTCTTAACACGTGCAGGGCTGGCCGTAATTAATACACGTTCTCCTTTTAACTCCACTGCATGTGCATTGGGATATTGGTCCAGCATGTTTATTAAATCTTGTCTCGTATGCTTTCCTAGTTCAAAAAAGGGAGTAGTCGTTCCACCTGTTGTGACTGTTGTTCGAATGGTACCACCTTGTTGTTTATTATAAAAATAAATCATCCCCCCATTTGGAGATTGGATTGTGTTTATACCAGGTTTTAATGTAAATGATTTTATTTTAGAATCTTCTCTCCAAGAAGCATCATACGAATACGTTCCAATGTATGCTTGAATATTTTGATTTCCTTCTACATTAATCGTTATTTGTTCATTTGGCTTTGCATATAAACCAGTGGGTTCATATGGACTAAATGCCATACTTTTTCTTTCCTGTTGTTTCAGTACCTCAACATCCCCTTTTCCTGGGACTGTATATATTCTGTTTTCTGATTTAACTGGCTTTTCCTCTTGCAGTGATGTCGATATTTTTTTTTGCTGCTTTGTTTCCTCTGCAAAGACATCTGATGAAGAAACCATTCCAGTCGTAAGCATAGTTACTGTAGCAGTAGCTGCAAGTATTTTTCTAGTTTTATATTTTGAGTTATTCCCCATATTATCTCCCTCATTTTCCCTTAGTACATTTAAGGATTATTATTTTATTTATTACGTTTTTACACCAAAAATTTTTTACGCTATTTATGTTGTATCTAATACTCTATTTTTCCTCATAATAGTCTCCTTTTCTTTATTTCTAATTGTTTATAAATGTTATTTGATGACACATAAAATAACAACTTTACGATAAACTCATCAATAACAACCTATTATGTTTTGATTTAGTATTGTTAACTTCCATCTAATTGTATAAAAGTATTCAATTAGGAAAATAAGAATATAAAGCTCACTAATCATAGATTAGGTTTTATGGGAAAATTCATAAAAATCATTCACTTTAAAATTTCAAACTTGTATAACTATTTTCCGCATATAGGATGGAATTATAAAAATATTTCAATAAAATAAAAGACAGAGGCCTGATGATACCTCCGTCTTTTCAATTTATAAAGAACAAAAAATCATTTTATAACTGTATAAATGCCCTTGCAACAAATACTGTATTACGCTATTTTTTTGAAGAAACAGGATCCATTTTTAATGTTTTTATCCCTTCTTTTAATGTAAACGCATCCGCTCTCAATGTTTTCCAACTATCTTTCGCTGCATTCAAATTAGGTTTTAGGAATTTGAATTTATTTTGATCCGCTTTTTGGGATGCTTTATCAATATGACTAAGCACTCCCGAATATTGAGAATCTAAATCATGCCATTGTGCAGACATATAGGTAAGTGCATTAATAGCCGATCCAATCGCATTGTGCATTTCATTAATATTATTATACGCAACACCAACTACACGATTTAATGTTACTTTATAATCTATAGTCTGACGTAATTGTGCTAACAACGGCTCTAACGTACCTAAATTATTTCTTGCTACCCCTATCATTACACCACCAGCAATCCACGTAGGAATTGAGGGAATTGATACAGTTATTATTCCATCTGATTCTACTTGTTTAAAATGTCTTACTTGCTCTAAAACTTCATTTAGGCGCTTTTCATCTTCATCAATTCCAGATGCTTGGTTTTTCAGAATCGAATGCAAAATATCTTTATGACCTGCAAATGCTCGGACATCTTCTCCAATACTATCTCTTAACTTAGCTAGTTCTTGTATTAAATTCTGTGTATATGCTTGATTTTGTTTAATCTCACCTTGTAAATCTGTCATGCCTTCTTTTAATGTGTCTGCATCCCCTTCATTAATCGCTTCTACTAATGTGTCATAATAATTGTCGAATTTAGTATCATACTCTACAATCCCCGTCAGTGTATCTAAAAGTTGTTTTTTTATGTGTGACTCCCATTTCGTAGCATGCTCTCTTGCATTCTTTTGATCTTGTAGAATTTGACTAGGTAGATTTGTATATCCTTTAATGTCAATCCCTTCAAAGTTAACATCTGGGTTTTTAATTAACAAATAAGAGTAATCATTCATGGATTTTGCAAATACCCCAGCATCTTGCAAAGCTTTTTTCATCTTTTCGCTGTTTACAGAAAGAGATATATCTTCGGTACTAGTTTGTTCCATTTTACTTTCACTTGCGAAGGCTGCCACTGGAGAAACTACAGTAGTTGTTGTCAGAGTTAAAAACGTCGATACAGCAAGTAGTTTATAAGGAAAGTTTTTATTCATTTTAATTCCTCCTATACATATATATTGATTTTTAATTTGTTTTTTCTTGTTTAAAAGCAATGTCTTTTGAAATGAATTCTGCATCCTTATGAATATCATTCCAACTTTGTTTTGCAGCCTTTAAATCATCAGGTATTAAAGAAAGTTTATGTTCTTGCATTTGGTCGATATTATCATATAGATCTTTATAATTCGCTCCCATCGTATTCCATTGTTGCTGAATACTTGTTAGAGACATAATTGCTTGATCAACTGTTTGATACAAATATGTTAAAGTGTCTTTTGTATTAGTAAGTGAAATAACTGCTTGGTTAGCTAAATCAGCTTTCATACTTAATTCTCCAATTTTATTCGAAATTTCATTATAGGAGTTCATATGATTAGATGCCTCAACACCAGCTGCTGTTCCTAAACCGATACCAGCTGCCCCTAGAGCTGTTAGACCACCAATAACAGCTGGTGTCGCTGTGCCACCGGTCACAACAATTACTACCGCTCCTGCAATCGTTCCAATAACTAAAATAGCTGCTCCTAATCCACCACCAATTGACCAGGCTAATACATTATCAAAATGTGCTTTCTGCGTAGAACGTAAATTCTCAATTTCGACCTGAAGTTGTGGGAATAGTGCTTGTTTTCCCGCTAATATAGCCGTTAATCCCCCTTGTCCATCTGGACCTCCAACATTATTTTTAAAATCTACAGTATTTGTATACAACTTTGTTTTGAAAGCTTCTAACATCTTAATAACTTCCGTAACTTCATTTGAATTTGTATGAATTGTACCGATTAAATCCCCTATTCCTTCTTTGAGGCCCGCCTTATCTTTCTTTTTTACAGTATCTACTAGTGTGTCGTAATAATTTTGAAATTGTTCATCATAATTTACAATATTACGTGCTGTCTTTTGAATGTTTGGCTTCGCTGTATCTAGCCAGTAATTTGCATTGATTCGTGACAGTTCCTGATTCAGGTGAATGTTTTTGATTAATTCTCCCCCTCCTGAACCTAAATCAATGTTGGATAAATTTACATTCGGTTGCTTAATCATTGTTTTTGCGTACAAATCCATTACAAGAATACGAGAGCCTGTTTCAGCCAACACTTTCTTTAACCCTTCAGATCCTAACGCATAATTTTCTATTTTCTGTTCTTGTGCTGTCTGTTCTTGTGCAAGTGCGTGAATAGTACTACCATTCGTAGCAGTTATAACCGTTGCTAAAGTGGCCAAAGTTATGACCTTAAATGGAAATTTCATTATTTGATTCTCCTCCTTATTTTCAATTGAGTTATTATCTTTTTATTAAACCTAAATTCTTAATATTAAAATTTACAAACTTGTTCTTCGAGTTGATTTGTTACATTTTTTAGTCGTCTTAATGTATCTTTTTGAGACTGAGTGTTACTAGTATCAACTTCAGTCAATAATTTTGTAATACTATTATTTATTAGATTCAAATCCTCTTTATAACGTTTCATTAGCTCAATTTCTCCATCTACTTGATTAGCAAATGTATGCAAATCATTTTGCATGAAAAGAATCATTGATTTTTGTAAATCTGCTACTGTTAATTTAGTTGTTAAGTCATATAATTTCTGATTTTGTTTCTCTAAATCATTTAAATATACTCTTTGCTCTGCTGTTAGTTTATTAATTTCGGCAAAGGTACTATATGTTTTTTTTATTTTTTCAGGATCAATCACTTTCATAAGATCATACTCTTTCGTTTTTGTAACTGCAGCTGCAGCAATTTCACCTTTTTTACTTTTCTCTATCGCTTCACGTGCTTCTTTTTTGGCAGCTTCAATTTCTATAGCTGATTTTCCCTTTTCTGTTGCTTCCTGCTCTGCTTTCTTCTCTGCTTCTACAATAGTATTATTTATTTCTTTTCCTTTGTTATACGCTACTACCGCTGTTTGAGCAGCCGGTTCAATGATATCTTTTGATAGGCTATAAATCTCTTGGAATACCTTTAGCCCTTGTTCATTTAAAGCTCCTGGTAATAATGCTATTTGCTCTAAATCATTTTGAATTGATTTTTTTGTATTTAGCATTTCATTTTTTAACTTGTCTATTTTTCCTGTTCCCTCTGAACTAAGTACACTCTGTGCTTTTACCACATCTGTATCAAGATTTTTCAGTTTCTTATCTACCTGTAGTTTAAGATCTGTTAACTCATTAATCTGACGTTGCACGTTTTCTTTGTTTGTTATAGTCATATCTTGAAGAACTTCCAGTCTATCTATAAACCCTTCTTTATCTTCCTTATTATCTACAAATCCTTTTAATGTTGGATAATAGCTATTAAATTTGGTTGCAAATCCTTTACTTTTTGAATTTAGTAGAATTAATTTTGGATATAGTTCTGATGACCACTCTTTCATATCTTGTTTAATTAGAAATTGAGTTGTATTTAAAGATGGAACTTCTTCAAGTTGCACATTCGGACTTGCTAAGGCTCCATCTATAAAGGTTTGTGTTAATTTGGAGTGTGCACCTATTTTTCGTAATGCTGAGGAAATATCTATATTATCTTGTTTCGTTTCTGCCTGAACGATTGGCATTGCGAGAGTATTGATAGGAATAGTCGCTCCAGTAACGATTGATGTTATTAAAAATCCTGTCATAATTTTATTCTTCATTCCGTACACCTCTTCACTATTGTTTTTTACAGTTTTAATCGTAAATTTTGTACAACCTAACGTTAGGATTTCATCACACACACTTGAGGATAGAAATTTTTTCGATAGAGTAATCGTATCTCGTTTTTTATTTATTTTTGATAGAATATAAGGACCTTACTTCCCCCTCATTTTAAACACTATGTTTTTCATAAGTAAACCTGAAAATCACATTGATTAAATTTAATTTTTCAGATATTTATTATTCGAATTTAAAAATATTATATTTAAAAAAGTTAAATACAAATTTCATTTCATAAAGTGAAATAATTATACTATGATAATTAAACATAAAAATTCTTTGATTCCCTTAAATCTATATGAATCCCTTACTTAAAAATGATTTCAATATAATTTAATAGTGATTAACACATATGTGTCTTTTATATGGATATGTAAAATTACATATCCATATAGGAGTATCTAGCTTAACTACTCCAAAATATTATTATCGTATACATAATAATCATATTGCTACGAATACCACAGGAGAAAATTTCCCTCATGCACTTTAGGGGATAAATTGTCCATGAAATAATAATTTTCGCTTATATACTTACTATTCATTATAGGAATACAAAAAAGCGATTCTTTTCACAGTAAAAAGAATCGCTTTCTAGGTTCCTATTTTCAATTACATTACATAAAGAATTGAGAAATTATCATTTAAGAGCCTTAACTATAACTTCAGCTGCATCTGCAATTAATTTATTATCATAGGTAGCTTCTTTCTCATCTTTACTAGATAAGATTGCAATGATAATAGGTGCCCTGTTCGGTGGCCAAACGATAGCAATATCATTTCGTGTCCCATAACTTCCAGCTCCTGATTTATCTCCAACTACCCAGTCAGTTGGTACGCCTGCACGAATAAGTTTGTCTCCTGTAGCATTTCCTTTCATCCACTCTGTAAGAATTTTACGTTTATCAGCTGGAAGTGCATTTCCGACCGTAAAAGCCTTAAGATTGGTAGCAATGGCTTTCGCTGTACTAGTGTCACGAATGTCTCCTGGAGTAGCTTCGTTTAACTCTGGCTCAAAGCGATCAGCCATAGTAACCCCATCACCCATCTGTCTAAGTGCTTTTTCATATCCTTTAGGTCCGCCTATTTTATTAAATAAAATGTTCCCGGCGGTATTATCACTGGAACGAACAGCCGCCTCTGCAATTTCCCCAAGTTTCATGCCTGTATCTACATGTTTCTCTGTAACGGGTGAATATTCCACCAAGTCGTCTTTCGTATAAGTGATAACTTCATTTAATTTCTCAGTTGAGTTTTGCTGTAGCAATACTCCTGCCGCTAATGCCTTGTAGGTTGATGCAAAGGCAAATCTTTCGTTAGGTCGATAAGCAATTGTTCGATTTGTACCAGTATCAATAGCATATACACCTAATCGAGCATCAAATTTTTTCTCAAGTTGAGAGAATTCTTTATACGTCGCATGATTTTTATGTTTAACTGGTCCGGTCTTTTCTTTCGCTTCAACTTGCAATGCCCCTCCTGTAAAAGCTTCTAGGCTTGTAAGACTTAAACCTAATATACCAACACATAAACCTATTTTTAACATCCTCTTGTTTTTCAAAATCATCATTCCTTTCAAATTTTCAATACTGAAAACAAGTAATAAATTCAATACACTGTATCCTATTTGAAAACCTGTTTTTATACGTACACATAATAGACCATCTAAGAAACAAGTTTGTTCCATAAATTTAAAACCTTTTTAACTAGTAGCCAAGATATTAACAAAAGTAAGAGATAGCAACTATGATAGCCGCTATCTCTTATTTCAAATCTTCCTTTTTCTTTAACTTATAAAGGCTTTTATATAAACAGGGTCTCTTCCCCTGAGAAAAGTGCACAAATTTTACTATCTTTGATTCGAACTATCTGTACTAGCAGCTCCACCATGCATACGTTGCTTTTTTAAATCAAAGTATACATCTAAAATTTCCTTTCCAATTATAGAATTAATTCCATTTTTATCATCATGAAGCCATGGGACTACTACAGAAAATGCTACTTCTGGATTATCATATGGAGCATATCCAACTAATGTTAAGTTGTAACATTCCATACGTTCTCCTTTTGCATTTCTACCAATTGGATCATCTCCACCATATACAGTTTGAGCTGTCCCTGTCTTTCCTGCTGGTTTATATGGCGCATTTTTGAAATACTTCACGCCAGTTCCATCACCTTCTTGGAATACCCATCTAAAACCTTCTTTTATCCGATCAATATGTTCTTTCTTCATATCAACTCGATTTAATACGACAGGCTCTATAGAGCGTATAACTTTACCGACCTCTTCTTCTTTTATTGATTGCTCTCGTATTTCTTGTACAATTTGGGGTTGCATTCTATATCCACCATTTGCAATAGTTGAAATATATTGTGCCAATTGCAATGGTGTATACGTATCATACTGACCGATAGAAAAATCTAGTAAAAACCCAGGTTGACTATCTACTTTTCTCGTTTGCCCAATTATTTCATTCGGTAAATCAATACCTGTTGGTACCCCTAAACCAAATTGTTTAAAATAATAACGCATTTTATCAAATGCTTCTTGTTTAATATCCAATGAACCATTCGGTACGTAATTAACTCCCGCAATTTTTAAAGCTGTCTGGAACATGTATACATTCGAAGATACTTGTAAAGCTCGTAAATCATTAATATTACCAAATCCGGATACATTCCATGATTTCTTGGCTTGTGTACCTTTAAATTTCATCGGTGCATCATAAAATTGATCTCCTGGCTGTATTGCCCCTGTCTCATATCCAGTTAATAACGTTGCGCCTTTTACAGCTGACCCTAGCTCATACGAAGTTGTCATGTTACCTAATGCCAAATCCTCAATCTCTATTTTCCCTTCTTTTTCTACAATCTTTTTGCCTGCCATAGATAAAATCTGTCCGTTATTTGGATTTGTCATGACGACAAACGCTCGGTCCAACAGTGGCTCTGAACTCTTAAAAGCTCTCAAATTTTTCTCTATACTTTCTTCCACTTTCTTTTGTAATTCCATATCAATCGTTAATGTTAAACTATTACCACTTTTTCCTTTAGAGATTATTTCTGTGTTTATAATGTTTCCTGATTTATCAGTAATGTTTTTCACTTCTTCTTTTGTGCCGTGTAATACATCTTCATATCGTTGTTCAATATAACTTTTTCCTACACGGTCATTACGGTTATATCCACGTACCAAATAAGAATCTAAGTTTTCTTTCGGTAATCCTTCTTCACTACTTGTAATATTACCTAACACGGAACGAAATAAATTACCATTTACATAATTACGTTCCCAATCAACTGTTGTATCTACTCCTGGAAACTCCGCAAGTTTTTCACTTATCCGCGCATATTCTTGATCTGTCACATCTTTTTTTATAATTTGTGGTGTCAGTTGATAACCTGAACTCATTTTACTTTTAATAGCTAACAGTTTTAAATCTTGTGCTGTTAATTCTGCCAATTCTACTTCTGTAACGCGACTTCGTCTTAAGTCTTGAATTTTTTTGTCTAGTTCTTTTCCCTCTATTCCCTTTTCTTTAAACTTTCCTATGTCGTTTTTAGTAATCTTTGATTCCGCACGTTTCGTATTCAATTGCATCCAAAAATCTTTTTTATCGATATCGGTTAATTTATTTATATCTTGCTCAGGCATTTCAAGTACCTTCGCCAAGTCTTTTGCTGTTTTTAAAATATCTTCACTCGTAATCCCCTTCACCCTTGTATACGTAATTGTGCGAAGAGATTTATTATTAACGACCGTTTTCCCTTCTCGATCTAGAATCTGTCCACGTGGAACTGGTATACTAGTTGTTTCATTTTGACTGTTTTCCACTTGGTTCTTATAAGCCTCTCCCTCAACGATTTGTACTTTTCCTAGCTGCATAATAATAGCTGAGAATAGTACAAATATGCAAAGGAACATTATATTCAATCGAATAGATATATATGTCTTCTGTTTCTTTACTTTTTGTTCTTTCATAAATCCTCCATATAATTCTTCAGGAAATCCTCACTAATACTTAGTAAATAAATATACTAAAAGCGTTCCCTATATATTAGAAACCACTATTCAGTTATAATAGTGTCTTATCTTTTTTGTTAAATCCTTGTAAGCATCCATTCCTTTTGGTTTAGCCGTGTAATTGATAAATCTCCCTTCCTGTTTTTTTCTCTATTTTTTTGTCGCCTGCATTAGAAATGCTAAACTGTATAATGACTCATATTAAACTTACACATAGACTTACTATTAACATGTACTTTTTTTCATACTGATTGTTCCTTTCTTCATGCTGTAATACTTAATAGACAATCTAAATCATAAAGTTGTTCCACATTTACAAAAAAAATAATTAACTATAAGATGGAATAGGCTACATAAGGGAGGGTTATATGTTACATACGAAAAGATGGAGATTTTTTGCGGTTCTTTCTATTGTAAGTGTGATTTTACTAATTTTATTAAAAATCAACTTCATTTCAATTACTATCGCAACTTCTTCAGCTGAAAGAGGAAAAATTCTTGATCAAAATGGTGTAATACTAGCTACAAATAAGAAAGTTAAGTCTCTATATTGCACTTCTAATGATGAAAAACTATCGAATAAAGATACATCAAACACATTAGCTTTTTTCAATCAATTTTCAAACGAGTTTCAACATGACATTTCTACAGAGGACATAAAATCTCAATTACAACAATCCTGTAATAAGCAGACTATGAATGAAATATCCTTATACTCTGATATAAATGAAAATGAAATTTCATTCATAAACAAGAATAAACCTAAAAATGTAGTGATCAAAGACGAATTCATTCGATATTATCCAAAGAACGAAATTGCTTCACAAGTAATTGGGTATGTAGAAAATGACCTTAATTCTAAAAATGTACCTGTTGGTAAAAGTGGGATTGAGTTTCAATATGAAAATGATTTAAAAGGAAAACCCGGAAAAACTCTGATTTTTAAAATGAATAATAAAAAGTTCTTATGGAACATTCAAAAAGTACAAAAAGGAAAAGATGTCCGGCTAGCTTTAGACTCTAAATTGCAGCAAAAAACAGAGGAAGCACTAAGATCTCAAATTAAGAAAGTACCTGATGCTAATGCTGGTTATGCAGTAGTAACCGATGTAAAAACTGGCGCAATATTAACTATGGCCAATTCGGCAGTTTTTGATCCAAATATATTAAATACACATGTATCATCTAAAAAAGAAAACATTAAATCCCTTTCGCAAAATAAAGCGATTCAAAAATTAAAATATGGTGAATCTTATGTAAATATGGCCTCTACTATAAAGCCACTTACTATTTTAATCGGATTAAACGAAAAGCTTTTTCAACCTGAGGATACATATTTGGATAATGGTAGTTTTCAGTATGATAATCAAAATAACATCACCAATGCTCCTGGAACACCAACAGGTGAAATTACACCGAGTCAAGCTATCATTAATTCATCAAATACATTTATGACAGCAAAAGTAGCTCTCCCCTTATTCAACCGAAATAATGGGAATATAGAAAAAGTAGCAAATATATGGACAGATTATTTAAAGCAATTTGGCCTCCGCTCTAAAACTGGTATTGATTTACCCTTTGAAGAAGACGGAGAATATGAATTTCATCCATCTAATAAGTTTGAAAATGGAATCTCTGCTTTATTAAATGCATCTTGGGGAGGAAATGAAGTACACACCCCTCTACAACTTGCTCAATATGCAGCAACTTTGGCAAGTAAAGGTGATAAATATAAACCTCAAATCGTAAGTGCTATTATTGGTCAAGACGATAAGGAAACAAAAAAGTTTAAACCACTCTTAGAAAGTTCAAATCGTTATCCTATGAAATTTTGGAGTGTCGTGCAAGGTGGGATGAGTCAAAATATAGAGGAGATTAAAAACTTGCCCTTTCATGTCGCGGGTAAAACAGGGATAACTGGCTCTCCGAACGAGCAAGAAAGAATGATAAATCATTCTCTTTTCATTGCATATGCTCCTACCGAAGATCCAAAAATTGCTATTTCTGTCGTTATTCCTGGTAGTAATTCGGAAAAAAATATTGCTGCTCTCGTTACATCAGAAATTTTAGAGTGCTGGAATTCACTTCAAAAAGAGGATAAAGATAAAGAGGAAGGTTCATTAAAGTGAACCTTCCTCTTTTACCATATAGAATCTATATTCGTTATTTCCCATATACCTTCATCATTCTTTTCAAATATGAAAGAATATTTAATATCAGTTAAAACATACTCTTTTTGTACATATCCAGTATAACCGTTAATTGTCGATACTTTTATAAATCCATCATTCTGTACTTTTTCTGGAATCAAAGCTTTTACCATTTCATTAGATACTTCATATAAAACTTGTGATTCTCGTTTTGGTTCAGCTAAAATTTCCGTTTTATTTCCAGTAACAGTTGCATATATAAAATGCGATTGCTTTGGTTGGTTACTTTCTGTCAATCCACTTGGTACTTTGTATGCTTTCTTTGTATCATTTGCAAATTCTCCCCCCATTGTAAGAGCGACTTGCAACTCATGAAAAATATCCTCATCAAACTTCAATTCATCCTTCTGATAACTTTTCCCTTTAAATAGAACTTCATCATTTAACGCTCTATACAGGTCATTTTCATTTTTTGAATTTGTACTTCGATATAACTCATTCATAAATTGTTTTAATGATGGATCTTGAGCAGACTCATCTTTTGTTTTAGGCTTAATTTGAGTACTACTTTGTACCGGTGATTTATTATCATCAAGCCAAGGTTGTTGAACAATAAAAAATAACATTGTACAAACCAAAACAACTACAATAGGCAATGCTTTTTTACGAAATGGTCTCTTGTATGGTACAGAGTCTACTTCACTATTTTGGTATATCGATTGCTTTATTTTATAAATAAATGCTTCTTCATCTTTACGACGCTCCATTGGTCCATTTTTTAATTTGCTATACCAGTCAGGATTTTTTTTACTGTTCATCACTTCTACCCTCCCCTATTAATTTTGAAACTTTACTTCTTGCTCTGCTTAACCTAGATTTGACTGTTCCAATGGATACACCTAATGTTTCAGCCATTTCTTCATAAGATAATTCATATTTCGCGTCCAATATTAGTATTTCGCGGTGTTTTTTAGGTAGTTTTAATACAACATCCCACACATCATTCATTTCCTCTTGATTAAAAAATTCTTGTTCTGCCGATGGAGATTGCTTATCGTCACTAAAAAATCCCACTAAAGATATCCTTTTAAAATAAGAGGATTTCAAATAGTTTATTGCCGTATTTCTTGTAATTTTTAATATCCACGTTTTAATAGATGACTCCTTTCGAAACGAATTCCAATGTTTAAAAACCTTAATAAATACATCTTGTGTGATGTCATCTGATAAGTGTGGATCTTTCGTAATAATAAATGAATAATTCCATACATCTTGCCAATAGTCTTTTATAACATAGTCAAGCTCATCATGATTACATTTTTCAATAAACTTCTGTTCCATTTCCACACCTCAAACTTATTTGAATAAACATAAAGCTGCCCTCACTTTTAATATGGTTTCAATATATAGACATGATACAAGTTTCATTTGTTCCATTGTTTATCTTTTTTTTCGACAGATGATATTTCTAAAAAAATGTAATAAAAAAGACCAGGATAAATTCTTAAAATCATCCTGGTTTTTCTGTATTAAATATATTTTCATTATTTTTTTATAATAGAAACCGCATCTAATACATCCACTTGACTCCCCATAGTTTTAGTGAGTTTTTTCCATTCAGTTTCTGCTTGTACAGCCGTAACATCATCTGTGTTATATGGTCTATCTTCACCATACGATTTATTGAAATGAAGGATTTCCATTGATGTTTCATTTACAGGGATTTGATTGAAAGTAGTATTGTCAACAATTACAATCAGCTCCTCATAATCTGAATTACGATAGTGACCAAACCAAGTATCGCTAGCATACTGGACTTCTATTTTCTTTTCATTAATTGTTAATTCCTTAATTTTTTTATTTTTCTTACTAGCCAATAATACAGCTTTACCTTTTGGAGCTGAAGGTAATGACTTTATTGGATCTGAACTCCATACTTCATTATCATTATCTGATTCTCTCAACACACCTATCTCAACCATTTTCTCTGCAGTTTTTCGTTCCATAATTAATAGTTGTTTACCGCCAGTTTCTGCTTTTTTCACTTTATATAAAGTGTTGGTCTTAATTTCACTTTTATGTTGACTTACTATTTCTTTTAATGATTGTTCTTCCCCAATCAATAAAGCGGCATTCCTTGGTTCTTCTTTCTTTCCAAAAGAACAAGCCCCTAACATAGAAATTGATACAACTCCTGCCATACACACTTTCATTACTTTTTTCATTTCTTTTTCTCCTCTTTGCTTGTTTTATCAATACGTTACATGATTTTTTTATATAACCGTTGTAAATAACGCCAACGGACAGTGAAAAAGTACACACTTTGAATGGATATAAAGGCTAGTATAATTAAAATGGACATCTTTAAAACAGAGAAGTCAATTAGCTGTTGCAAGGCTATAAAAGCGACACCACTATGAATAATCGCTATAATTAAAGGCAAGAAGAACATTAACGTAAGCTGACGCGTTACGATTTTCTTTAGCTCTCTTCTACTTAGACCGACCTTCGCAATCATTTCATATTGTTGTTGTTCCCTTTCTAAATCTGCATATAGCCTGAAATATAAAAGACTGGCTGCGAACGTAAAGAATACGATCCCTACTAATACACTGACAATAAGTAAAATACCGTTCTCTTGTTTCGAAAAAATCCATTCAGAATACAATGCTTTAAAATAATGATGTGCTTGCACCGAATTATTATTACCCATTGTTGCTTCTAATTTTTTTGTAACCACTCTTGATTTCTCCCAATTTTCCACTACAAATCCATATTGACTTTTCATTACGTAAGAATCATCTTCTGTCTTTCTATTCGGGATTGTATCGTACAAAGAATCCGAAACAACAATAATAGCTCCAATTGTATTTGGGAGAACTATATACGGGACTGCCTTCTTGACCCCAAGGGACATCTCTAAGTTTTCCTGTACTACATCTATTTTCTCGGGTATATCTTTTCCTCTTGCATACTTTTCTTTTTGCGAAATTATTGAGGGTACTATAATCGCTTCTTGATCATTATCTATCTTTTCCATTTCATACCCGAAGATTTTTGCAAACTTGTTATACTCTGATACTTTGATTAGCACTAAATTATTTTCCGTGAATTTAGGATTCGTAACCGCTACCTGATAAGAAAAATTTGAACGAGTGAGTTGTTTTTTTATTTCTGTAATGTGCTCTCCTTCTTGGGGATTCTCGCCTAACGAGGTATAGGTAAATGCAAATGGATTGATCATCTCCGTTAATCCCTTATTTCCCATTGCTAAACATGTACCAATTCCTGTGAAAGCCACCGCGGAAACAATCGCTAGCATAAAGAACATAGTTGCATTATCCTTCATACGATAAGCCAATTCAGATATGGTAAGTAGGTTCGTTTTATTAAAAAATACAGTGTCTTTTTTCTTTAAGACACGTATTACATACACGCTCAACTGTGAAAATAGAAAATATGTCCCTACCACTACAAAAACTACTCCTCCAAGTAAGTAAGGCATAATGAAGTTTCTTTCTAGTACGAAATAGAACACACATCCATACCCTAACCCAATTAATAATACGGAAAGGAATGCTAATGCTTTTGATGCCTTTGGCTCTGGTTTTGGCTTTTCCTCTGATTTCATCAAATCAATTAACTTGTTTGCTTTTACCATTTTAGAAGTAAACAACGAAATGACTAGAAACAGAATCAAAAATGCGCCAGTTGTCGTAAAGACAGCTTTTATAGGAACGTAAAAAGGAAGACCCTTATCAATCGCTAATATATTTTCACTTGCCAATAAATTGAGCTTTGAAAATATCAAACCAATTAAGATACCAAATGTAATTGAAGCGACTCCAATTAACATATTTTCTAAAAAAATTAATTTATTTAACTGCGCCGGTGTCATACCATGCATGATTAAAATTCCAAATTCTTTTTTTCTTGTTTTTAAAAAAGAACTCACCGAATATAAAAGAAAGAAGAATGAAAATACAAAAATGAGATATTGAGAGATTTGCATCCCCATTGTTCCTAAAAGGCTCATTGTTTTACTTGTGGAGGCTAGTCCTCCTTGTAAATCAGGATGAAAAAGTAAGAGTGAATATGTGAAAAAAACCATAACTGAAAATGAGCTACTTAGAAAGTGTGCAGCATAAGTCCGCTTACTTCGAATGATATTATTAAAAGCGAATCTTTGAAAAGTCATGCTTACGACCTCCTAGTAATGCAAGTACATCTATAATTTTTTGATAAAACTTTTGTTGGTTTTCTCCGTTATAAATTTCGTTATATAATTTTCCATCTTTAATAAATACAACGCGATCACAAAAACTTGCAGCCACTGGATCGTGCGTAACAAGCATCATTGTTGCATCTTGTTCTTTATTTAATCGTTTTAATAACTCCATTACATCATTAGCCGCTTTTGAATCTAAGTTTCCTGTCGGCTCATCTGCAAGTAATAATTTAGGTTTATGAATTAGAGCACGTGCAATTGCTGTTCTTTGTGCTTGTCCGCCCGATATTTCATATGTTCGTTTATTTAATATATCTTGAATGCCTAATTTTTCTGCAATACCTTCTACACGCTGATTCATATCCTCAACTTTAGTACCATCTAACGTCAGAGGAAGAACAATATTTTCTTTTACAGTTAATGTTGTAAGAAGATTGAATGCTTGAAACACAAAACCTAATTCACGTCTTCGAAATAATGCCAGTTCATTTTGAGATAATTGATATGGATTTTCTCCATTAATCAATATTTCTCCTGATGTGGGAGAATCAATAGTAGAAACCATGTTCAACAAAGTAGTTTTTCCACTTCCTGATGGTCCCATTATTCCTACAAACTCCCCTTTTTTCACACTCAAATTAATGTCGGTGAGCGCTTCATAAGATACCTTTCCTGTATAGATTTTACTCAGTTCACAGACCTTTAATATTTCCATATCGTTTTGCTCCTTTTTATCTTTTAATAACCTAAGTTTATCTAAGCGTCCCTTCTTCTCATATCGATTAACCTTTCATATATCTAACAGGTCTGTAATGTTTCTGAAAAGTCAAACTAAATACCGTTCTAACGATTTGCATAAGGGAAAATAATACAGATTGTTGTTCCTTTTCCTACTTCCGACTTTATTTCAATATCATGTTCCAATCTTTTTATAATATTTTTCACAAGATATAATCCCATCCCAGTAGATTCCTTAAATTTCCGACCGTTTATTCCCGTATAAAATGGGCGGAATACTCTTGGGAGGTCTTCTTTTGGAATTCCCACACCATGATCGTGTATTTCAAGGATTACTGAGCGCTCTTCTTCTAATGTAGTAATAGTAACGTTTTTTCTACTTCCTGCTGAATACTTAATGGCATTGGATATCACTTGATGAATAACAAACCGAAGCCACTTTCTATCGGTTTCTACCATAATAGTTTGTTTTACTTTTACTTCTGGATAAACATAGCTACGGATAAACAGACGTTTATTTTCACGGATTACTTCTTGAACGATTTCCTGTAACGAAACTCTTTCCACATAAAAATCTTGCTCAAACGTTTGTAATCGCGCCATATATAAGACCATTTCTAATCCGTACTGCATTTGATCTACTTCTTCCACAATACTTTCAAAAACCTCCCCATTCTCTTCTTGTGTGATCAGTTCAATAACTGATAGGGGCGTTTTCATCTGATGCACCCATTGATTAATAAATGTAAGGTGCTCTTTTTGTTTATATTCCCAAGTCTTTAACTGTTGATGATATTGACTGTATTGTGTCTTTAACACACGCTGAAGTGCTACTGATAATGGAGTGGAATCGAGTTCTTCTAAGGAGTCCTCTAATGTTTCAGAAGGGTTGGATAATTTGTTATAAAATCTACGATGGCTAAAGTAGCGATAAAGTAAAAACGCAATTAAAAAGCATCCTCCTAAAAACACACTATATAACGCAGTAGATAAGTGGTTATATCCATCCAGCCAATAAACAGTTAGAACGACAAATAGCTGAATGATTGAGAAACAGATGAAAGGGATATGTTCACGTAAAAATAAATTCATTATTATACCTCATCATTCTTCCAAGTTATTTTCAAACGATATCCAGCACCACGAACTGTTTCTAATGCATTTTTTATTCCGATTTCCTCTAATTTTTTTCGGACACGTGTAACATTTACACTTAACGTATTATCATCTACATACGTATAGTCATCCCAAAGTTTTTCTAAGATTTTCTCTCGACTAACAATACTAGGAGATTGTCGTAAGAGAGTTTCTAGTAAAACAGTTTCTTTTTTTGACAGTATACACATGCTATCATTTAGCTTTAATTCCATTTTTTCTGGATAAAGTATTAAACCGGATTGCTGAACAACTCTTTCTTCCGCTTTCGGTGCGTATTCTCCGTAAATTCTTCGAAGATGACTTCGGATTTTTGCCATTACAACTTCATAATGAAACGGTTTAGTGATATAATCGTCTGCACCATGTTCAAGTGCCATAACTTGCTCCATCTCTCCACTACGTGCTGATATAAATATAATGGGACAAGTAGAGACCGTTCTAATTTGTCGGCACCAGTAGAAACCATCAAAACTCGGTAAATTTACATCTAATAAAACTAAATCAGGTTGAATTTTTTCAAAGTTAGCCAAAACATTTTCAAAATCCTCTGTAATATTCCCTTCATACCCGTACTTATTAATATGGGATTGAAGTAGTTTAGAAATTTTTTGGTCATCTTCTACAATCATGATTTTATACATATATTTAGCTCCTTTTATTTATGTATCTATTTATTATCTAGAAATATCTAATTAATACTTTTATCTTTTAGTATAAAGAAATTCCCCTCTTACTTATATTGAATAACCTTACTTCAAACTAACAGTTTTGTAATATTTCTGAAAATAAAGTTAAGTATAATAGCTCTTATTTTTTAAATTTCAATTATCTAATTTAACATTTTAAAATTTGTTGTTTTATAATTTTAAAATAAAAAATAATCGTATTTAATTGTGTAAAAAACACGTAATTAAATACGATTATTAAAATCATAAAATCTGCGTTTAGACATAAATTAACCGATTCCTAATATAATCTTGAATCGGTAAGGTTTGTATATTTACTAAAGAAGTAAATTTCACCTTCTAATTAAGTATTATTTCTGAAAAACATGTTTTATTTTTTCACCTGGAACGTTGCTCCCGCCTCTTCCTTTTACATCTTCAATCATCATGGTAACAATCATGTTTGGCGTGCTTGCATCGAAAGCTGCAAACCAACCAAGTTCTTTACCCTCTGCTTCTTTCGATTCTTTCAGTTCTGCTGTACCTGTCTTACCAGCGAGAGTTATACCATCAACTTTAGCAATTCTCCCAGCACCATCAGGATCATTAATAACCTTTATTAACGCACTTTTTAATATCTCTTGATTCTTGGTAGAAATCACATTTTCTTTCCAATTTCCCGCTTCTTTTGTTTTTTTTATAAGATGCGGTGACGGAATGTTACCCTCATTGACAATCGGTGCATAAGTCAATGCTAAATGAAGAGGTGTCATTAATACTTGTCCTTGTCCGTATCCCGTGTCTGCTAATTGAATATCATTTTTTATCCCATCTTTTGCAATGATTGAAATAGGGAATTCGTATTCAATTGGTAATTTTTCATGAAATCCGTATTTCTTAAATTCATTTACATACTGATCTTTTCCTATTTTCAAAGCTTGTTGAGCAAAATAAATATTATCAGAGTACTTCATTGCCTTATCAAAATCAACTGGACTAGCATCCTTCACACGTGTTACATAATAATTTCCCCAAGATGAATCTTTTGTCCACTTTAATCCTTGAATTCTAAATTCTTCCTTAGGATTTATTGTGTTTGTTTCCAAACCAATTGCACCTGTTATCGTTTTAAATACGGAACCTGGTACAAATGCTTGTGTGAAGCGATTCATCATTGGCAGTTTCGAGTCGTTATTCCATGCTTCCCGTTGAGCTTTTGATGCTCCTCTAACTATTGTATTTGGATTATAAGCAGGGCTACTTACAAGTGCGATTGTTTCACCAGTTTTAGGATTGACCGCTGCACTAGATCCTGCTTCATTTTTCATCTCATTAAAGATTTTTTCTTGAATTGCAGCATCAATTGTTAACGTAACATTTCCCCCTTCTTTTGCTTCTTGTTTTGCTACGTTTTTAATCTCTTTCCCGTTCTCATCTTCCATAAATACGCGTCCACCCTTTTTACCACGCAATTTATTCTCTAATACTTTCTCTAAACCTGTCTTACCCACTAAATCATCTGCTTGATAACCTTTTTTTTGAAGCGATTTTAACTCCTCTGCATTTACCTTTCCTATATATCCCGTTAAGTGTGCCGCTGCTTCTCCTAATGGATACGTACGAATATTTACTGGGCGAGATAAAACTCCTTCTAATTCAATATAATCATTCTGTCTGGTTCCCTCTTTTAAAATACCAATTGGTACAAAGGAATCTGGTTTTATCCATTTCGCTGCGAGCTTTTGATCGACCTCTTCTGTAGACATATCAAGTAATTGTGCTACTATTTCCTTTGTTTGCGCTGCCGTTTCACCTAGTTTCTCTGGAATAATTCCAACCTCAGTCGCTTTTCCATTCGTTGCAAGCCCTTTTCCATTTCGATCATATATTTCTCCGCGTTTTCCTTGCTCTGTTTGCATACGTACTTTATAATCTTTTTTCATACCTGGGAAAATGAAGTCTGGTGTCCAATCTATTTTCCAAGATTCCTTATCTTTATCTTTCACGAGTTTTGCTTCATGGATGAATGAAACAGTTCCTCCATCCGTATCCATATTAACTTCAAAAAGAAAAAGTTCTTTATCTTTATTATTCTCTCCTTTCATTTTAATTTTTAAATTCTTAACTCCTATACCCTCATAAATTTTTTGATATTTCTCTGTGAACTCCTTTTTAGAAATCGTTTTTTTTGCATGTTCTGATAAATGATCATACATATTTGTAAATTTTTTATCATTCCATAAATTGATATATTCTTCAAATGCTTGTTTTGAGGGTTCGTTTTTATTACATCCTACCAACATAATTCCGAAACAAAAGAAAAGTAGCATCCATATTTTTTTCAATTCAATCTTCTCCCTTAGTTATAAATGATTATTCCTTTCTTAATTTATTAAATAAAAAATGTTTTAACGCTTAATAGACAGTGTAAGTAATGAAATTGTTCCACATTTACAAAAAAATTTAATTTATGGTTAAGCTGCATTCAAAAAGGGAAGATTTTAAGATTCTTACAAACGACGAATATATTTAGCGAACGTTATCATTATTAGTGTTGTTTTAACAATTCATTTAAAATACCTTTTAGTTCATTTTCGCCAATTTCATCTTTTTTCTTTATAGATTATTGATACAAAAAAAGAATCCTTATACTAAGGATTCTGCAACAGAAAATAACAAAATTATAAACAATAAAAAGAATTACTTAAAGTATAATTTATAGGCACTCTATATCCTTCTTTTTCGCACCCAAACTCCCTGTACAGCATGTGACAGGAGTTTAGGTCATTCTACAGCTTATTTAAAAGAGTCGTGTACAGGTAAACTACTAAAAATCAATTCAGCAACTTTTACATATCCTTTTGAGTTTGGATGAATTAAATCCGTAGACCAAAGCGTATTGTCATTAACTAAATGATGATTCCAAAAGTCAACATGATGAAGCTTATACTCTCTACTCAGTGAAAGTATAACTTCATTTGCCTCTAATAATTGTTCTTTTAATACTTGTTTTTTTTCAGAAGAAAAAGGAAGCCGAATCGTAAAATCTGGAAGGTTTGCTATAATAATATCAGCACCTGCTTTACTTAATGTATCTATCATAAATTCCATATCGTTCTTATATGCTTGATGATTCCAACGTCCTTTTAAAACATCGTTTGCACCTGCAATTAGACTAACCACATCTGGATTAAAAGTTAATGCCTTTTCCAATTGCTGTGAGCGAATTTCTTTAGTTACTAACCCACGCTTTGAAAAATTAGCATATTCTATATCGTTTACACACAGTTGAACAAAATGATCTACCCAGCTTTTTAATGCTATTCCCTCAACTTCATCCCCTATCCCCTCTGTAAAACTATCACCAATCGCTACAAATCGCTTCCACATATATAGTCCCCCTTTTTTGTTATTCATATCTACACTATACAATAGCCCACAGCGTAATTGTTCTTCTTAAATGTTTTTCAATTTCAATTAAATTCCATAGGAGATTTTTCAAATGAGCAAGACAACTCGATTAAACTATTTCACATGAACAAAAACATGAAAAATCTACGTTATCTTCTTGCAGAAATAGGTTGAGACCAACTATCTTTCCCATTATCATTTAAGCGTACTTGAAAAACATATATAGGTTGAGAAAAGCCTTTTGTATCAGCGTAGTAATCTATATTATAATCTGTAATGACTAATGTATCACCTGCTTTGAAAGATATTATAGGATCAAAGTCTCCTTGTTTTAGTTTTTGAAATACTTCTTTTGGAGACAGAATTTCGACATCTCGAATATGTGATTTTTTTGTAACTGGCTCATTGTCATTAGGCATTTTTGTAATTTCCTCTTTGTAAACAGGCATTTTATTACCTTCGTCTTTTAACTCTATTGATGTTTTTATAGTGACATCAGTCATGTCTGTTTTTGTAATGGGATCTAAAGGCATATTCCCAAATTCCTTCATTTGATACGAAATCATTATTCCAAGTGCAACAAAACTTACTGTAATCGGAAGAAATAAATATTTGGTCATTTGTGTATCTGTTTCTTTTTTCTTCAACAATATAAGAACTATATTTAACATAGAATATCCTAGCATCATTCCTAAAGTATTATGAAGTAAATCGGCTAGTTCCATACTTCCACGTTGCATTGTAAATTCAAGGATTTCAATCAATAAACTTGCTATAATTGAGCTGATTAACATCCATTTTGTTTTTTGAAAAACATTACTAAATAAAGGTAATAAAATTCCTAACGGAAAAAGCATACCTATATTCACAATGATATGGAAAAAAGAAGAAAATGAAAAGGTATTCCATGCTTTTTTATAAACACTAAGTACATCAAAGTCAATTGTTCTTGCGAAAGTTATATCATCTGGACGACCAAATGAAGTGGCTGATAATACAAGGGAATAATATCCTATTATCAATATAAACAATATAACTTGTTGTACGGTAAATTCCCTCCCTCCTTTGCATACCTTTTTGTATACTACAAAGTAGCTAAAAACAAAAATGAGTAGTAACAAGAATGTGAGTTGTATTGTAGGAATTGCAAAGGTAACAAGTAGTTCGGAAATAAAATTCATTTTACACCTCTGTTTTTACGAATAAAATATTCAATAGTTTTATATAACATTTTAGATATAGATAGCGATGTGTTGTTACCCCTAATAATTATTAATACAGAATTAAACCTGTATACATGAGCATTTCTTCCTCTTGAAACCAGCTTTATTTGACCAAGCAGCTACAAGGAAACTAGCGTTTTACTAATTGTACTTTTGGCTATGTCTGGAAAAACGTTACGAAGATTCTCTTTAGTAAGAGGATTTTTGGAGTTAAGTATAAAATTAAAAATTTGTTCAATTTTAGTATATTTATATAGAATCCGTAATTGACCGATTCCTAATATACTTAGGAATCGGTAATATTCGTATATTTACTAAAGAAATAAAATTCCTTCAAGTATTACACTTTTTTTCGAAAATTTGTTGTTCTTTGTTTTGCCCAGTTGATACATTTCTTTTCAATTAAATGATACGAAACTATAGAAAAAAGTATTGTCATTGAAATACACAAAGCAAGAAGGAAAAAGATAGGTATCTTTGTATACAAAAGTTTAAATAGTACCATCATGATTGGAAAATGACACAAATAGATACTGTATGAAATTTCTCCTAAGTATACAAATACACTCTTATTTAAAAATGCTCTTACTTTTAGGTTACTCATGGCCATTATTATAAATATACTAACACCGATTACGACACCCCAATCTTTTAATAAGAAAGTAGTATCATTACGGGAAAAACCATAAATTAAAATGGAATATAAATATAGAATAATCCCTAATGCAATAAGAAATCCTTTATTAAATTTTTTCATATTCCTATATAAGTAGATAAGCTTTTCCTGATGCTTAAAAAGTAACATTCCAACCATAAACATCGATGTGAAATGCAGTGTATCGGCATAACCATTATAAAATCCCTCTGCTTTCCCTATATGCAACATATTAAGGAAAACACTAATTAAAGAAAAGCTCAAAGCAAATAGTATCGTTTTCTTCCAACTCAGTTTATAAAAAAGAAGGAATAACAAAGGAAACACAATAGATATACGCATTTCTTGAGCCAATGACCAGATAACTGGATTATAATTTTCCGTAAAAAAGTTATTAAGAAGCACAAAATGGTTTATAATATCTATTTTTGTTATAGACCCTTGCCACCTATCATAGAACCAATCCCGTAGTCCAGCCACTTCATACGGCGAGAACAAAATAAATAAAGCAAAGGTAATGATTATCCAAAAATAATAAGGAATATAGATTCGTACAAATCGCTTAATTAAATATCCCCAATAATTTGTTTTTGAATGATAAAGTGCCATAGATAACACAAAACCACTGAGTACATAAAAAACGATTACAGCTTCCCCGCCAGCCCATAAAAACCTAAGCGGGGAAAATTTAATAGAATTAGGCAACGATGGTAGCATTAAACAAAAATGTCCAAATACCACTGTCAGTGCCGCTAACCCTCGTATGGAATCTAATTCTTTTATTCTCTTACTCATAAAATGTTCTCCTTGTAAATTGTAGATTTTGCTGTTAATAAAGGCCACTATACTAGTGTAGTGGGAGAATTATACATATTGTTTCTTTAAATTCCTAATATAAGCAGTACAAAGTCAATCTATGCGTCTGTATAAGGGAACTTTCTTATTTAGGCATAAATTATATAATAATAGAAAGAAAAAAGAAATTTCATTCTATAAAATCGTATTGTCGTTTAGAAAACATTTTAAAACTGTTTTCTAACCCCTCGTTATAGTCTGTCTGCTTATTTGTCCATTGAACACCCTTATTCCCAGGCCACCCTGAGATTAGCAACATGTTTTAATAGCTCTGGTCCTTTTAAATTTTGCTGTAAACCACGGTTATATGCATTTTTCATATTAGATATTGCAATTCGAGTATTAGTTTCTATATTTTTCAAATCTTCGTTCGTTAAATCTTTAGGTGCTAGTCCACCTCGATGGAGCTGAAACAGTCCAAATGATGTGCCCTGATCTCCGACTGCATTTTGATCAAACTTACTTTCATGGAATGCAATAGATAAAGGAATCCATGGTGGTATACCATGCTCTATTGATATTTGTTGAATCGTGTCTCTTACTTTAACTCGGTTAGTATGATGGTCATATGCGTATTTTGTAAGATATAGCCCTCCTGTTAAAACTAAAATAAATACTCCACTTTTTATTAATGGCCCTCTCATCGACGTCACCTCACTTGTCAGTATCAAAGATTGTCACTAGTAATCCTATCTTTTTGGGATATTAACTCGTAATCATGTATCATTTTGTTATTCTTTGTTTCATTAATTACCGATTTTCAGGTGAAATTATTAGTGGGTTCCCTCCATATAACATTCGCTTTTATCACTTTCGGTACAATTTACTTTTGTATGGGAGAGCGTTTTCTCTGTATGGTACCGTACTTTTTTCTCGAATACCTTGCTTTTTTATTCGATTGAAATTAAAGAATAACTATATACATAGGGATACACGCTATAAAGAGATACTTAAATTTCTTTAAAAAATTCATTTTCTGGCCTCCATTTCTTTATATAAATAATTTAAAACAAAATATTTAATAGAAAGAAAAGATTTTATTAAATTTTTATAAAATTTAATAACAGGAATAAGTACCAGGTATTTATTTTTATTGTCACTTGATGGAATAATGAATGTGTTTTCATCATGTAACTTTATTAAACTAGCCTTGCACCAGAACCCTTTGAATCGAACAATTCATAATAAACGCCATCCTTTCTGTATATTTCTACAAAAAGAATAGCGTTTTTTGATTATATGGATACAAATTTATCTTAGCTTGATTGCAATACCGAAAGTTCCGAAGAACCAGATTTGAGAATTAATGCAATCTTCCATTCCAAGCCATCCACATAAGAATCTATAATACTTTGAAACCTTTTATTTCAGGCTAATATTTAGTTTTATCCTACAAAGTTAGCCTTTTACTATATCAACCGCACTATTCCACATACCGCTAAAGAAAGATCCTATTTCGCGCATAAAACGTGTAAACCAATTTGCTTGTTCTACTTCAGATTTTGTTACAAGGTCTACTTGTAATGATTTACCTGATAAGAACCCAGGATCTGTAATATCTTTAGGCGATATAATCATTTGACTAATTGTTACACCTTTTTTAATAGGCGCTTCTTGTTCTTTATTCGATACTTTAAATTCTTTTTTATAAACGTCTTTGTTGCCCTTTGGCATTGGAAGTAAAATAGCTTGCTTCGTTTGAACAACTATATCTTTGTCCTTTGCATTTGCTACTCGCACTGTTTCATGACCTTTTACTACTGAATCTTTTCCATAGACCTTCTTCACTTCAAAATTCGCAAATCCATAATCATATAATTTCTTTGTTTCATCAAAACGTGCTGTATGAGAGTTTGCTTTTATAACTACAGAGATTAGACGCATACCGTTTTTTTCTACTGTACCAGTAAAACAATCTCCGGCTTCTGGAGTAGTTCCTGTTTTTAACCCATCTACACCTTCGTATTGCTTAATTAAGCCTTTTAACATCCAGTTAAAGTTCGTCATATCAATCGGATACTTGCCACCCTTTTGGAATGTTTTTTTAGGGATTTTTGCTGTATCTAATATTTTCGGGAAATCTTGAATAAGACGTTGTGCTAAAATCGCACAATCTCTTGCGGACATTTTATTTTTCTCGTCTGGAGTTGTCCCTTCTGGGTGATGTCCTTTTAAATCATGGTTTGTTAAACCTGTAGAGTTTACAAATTTATAATTTTTCATTCCAAACTCTTTTGATTTATCGTTCATCATTTTCACGAAATTGACTTCTTTTCCAGCAATCTCTTCAGCTAAAGCAATTGTTGCACCGTTTGCAGAGTAAATTACCATTGCCTCATATAACTCTTTGACCGTATAAGAGCCACCATTTTCTAATGGAACGTTTGATAATGAGCGATCTTGCGAAATCTTATATGCATATTCAGAAATTTTAACTTTTTGATCCCATTTAAGTTTTCCTTTATCCACCGCTTCATGAACTAAGTATTCACTCATCATTTTTGTCATACTAGCAATTGCTAATGATTCATCTGCATTTTTTTGATATAAAATTTTCCCGGAATTTGCTTCTACTAAAATTGCTGATCCTGCTTCTACGTCTATAGCAGGAACTGTTTCCGCTGATGCTCTTCCAAATGTAACGGCCATGCTACAAAATAGTGTAAGCACTGTTACTATTGTAATAAATCTCTTGCAAAACATACTTTTCACTTCTGTTACCTCCAATATCTTTGTACTCAAAAAAACGTTATTTTAACATAATCCTCCAAAAAATAGACAGCGTTATCAAATTCTATATACATATAAGACATTAGAACCACTTTCATATAGACCATCTCATCCCACCCTTTTAGGCACACTGACACTTAGTGTTCCCACACATATCCCTCTTTTTAATACCTTTGTATTTTTCGAAATGATCTGTACTTTCATATCTTTTAGGATTACACTTAATAGACAATCTAAGTAATACATTTGTTCCACATTTATAAAAAAATAAAACCAGTGTGCCCCGGTTGAATACCAAAACACACTGGTTGCTAAATTTACTATCGTCTCTTACATTATTCATATCAATGAACTTCCCCTTTATTCGATTAATCACTTTATAATAATAAATCAAATTAACTTATCAGTATCATGTCTACTATGAATGGCCTACTTGAATTATTAACTTAAGAAGTTTCTTAAGTTTAAAAAAAAGCTTATGGAACCTTTCATTCCATAAGCCATTCTATTTAATTGGATGTTCAACAATAAAGGACATCCAGCCTACTTTATATTCTGCATGTATATTACCATTATGAAGTTCAACAATTCTTTTTGAGATAGCGAGTCCCAGCCCATTTCCTTGATCATCTTTTCTTGCCTTATCACCCCTGAAAAACCTTTCAAATAATTTATTAGGATCGCTAACAGGCGGCTTCTCGACTTTATTTGATACTTTCAAAATTGCTTTGTTACCTATTAGTTCAAGACATATTGATAATTTGGATGGTTTCATGCTGTACTTTATCGCATTCATAAACAGATTTTCATAAACACGTACCATTTTTTCTACATCCATGAAAATAGGTATTGTTTCTTCCGTTATTGATTTTTGAACACTTAAACCTGCCTTTTCAAATATAGGAATATATTCTCCAACTATTTGCTCCAACAAGCCTGATAAATCAACTTCGTTAATGTTTAACTTAGCATCGATGTCTGATAAACGGGTGTACTCAAATAGTTCATCAATTAGATATTTCAATCTCTGTGATTTTAAATAAGTGGTTTCGAGATACTCCTGTAATTGTGTTTTACTGTTGTATTGCCCTCTTTTTAATAAATCTATATAGCCAATAATAGATGTTAACGGTGTGCGTAAATCATGAGATACATTGGTTATAAGTTCATTTTTTGTACGTTCTAATCGTCTTTCCTGTTCAAATGTATTTTCCAATTTCTTGGACATATAGTTGATATTTTGAGCAAGTTGGGTTAATTCGTCCTTCCCGTTAATCCCAATAGTCAAACCCAGTTTTCCATTGGCAATATCATTCACATTATCAGAAATGAGCTTCAAATATACTATTTTCTTTCGAACCAATATTAAAAAAATGATAATAAAAGTAAAGATCGCTAACGCAAATATAAGAAATGTAAGTATATTATTTTCAAATGTACTAAGATCATCAAGATAGTGATTTAGATTTAATGGTATTATAATATATATAAAAGTGAGGATTGTTAAACCAAACGAAACAAAAAAACTAACTGCAACAGCACCAAGAAGTTTTATTATTATCTTATTTCTAAAACTAACCTTCTTCATATTTTGTACCCAATTCCCCAAACAGTTTTAATATAAATTGGATGTTTAGAATCCTCTTCAATTTTGTCTCTTATTTTTGTAATATGCACCATGACGGTATTATCCGATTTATAAAAAGCATCTTTCCAAACTGCTTCATATATTTTTGCAACACTCAGAACAATCCCTTTGTTACGAGCAAGTAGTTCGAGTATATCAAACTCTTTTGGAGTTAGCCTTACTTCCGTGCCTCTTATCCATACTTGACGTGTATCTGTATTTATGGTCAAATCACCAATTTCTAGGACACTTTTATCATTATCTGTATTTGTATTATATTTTTTAAACCTTCTTAATTGGGATTTTACTCTAGCGATTAACTCCAACGGATTAAACGGTTTTGATAAATAATCATCGGCACCAGAGGCTAAACCCTGAATTTTGTCTATATCCTCTGATTTTGCAGAAAGCATGATAATAGGCATATTTCGTTCTTCCCTAATCTTCATACACGCTTCAATAGCATCTTCTGCCTTTTGAGTTTTCAGACCTTCATTTTCCAAATATACAGAGATAAGATTTCTAATCTCTTTATCATCATCAACAATAAGAATTTTTGACTCCATATGATTCCTCCACATTTTTCTCATATTGAACAACTAAAAGCATAAGCAGACGGTACATTTCTATCCTCTTTTTTGTAAACCTGCAATTGAATGACCAAAAGTAACATAATCGATATAAAAGATAACGTCTTAAATATTGTTCAAAATTTTCTTTAGATCCATTTACAATTAATAATTTTTCTTCTTCATTAAATTTAGCTTTTAATAAAAAAAATTATTTTGAGATTCCTTCTTTTAATTAATTTTTTTTGATTACACCGGTAGTGTATATAACTTATAAAATGAAAAAAGAATCCTCTTCAATACGCTCTTTAAAGAAAATTCTTTTTCAAATCGTATTTTCTTTACTCGTTACTTATTTTCACCAGTTTTTCTCCTTGTTCTAAAAGTGTTTCATAGTCATTGTTCTCTTTAATTTCTTTGATTTTATTTTCAATTGTGGGCGTATTATTTATATTAAAGTACGTATTTAATACTTCATATGGTGTCTTTCCTTGTTTGATTGCACTATCTTCAATAGCTTCTTTCCATGGAATATTTACTTTGTCCATGCTTAATTCAAGGGCTGAACCAGTCTCATATCTCATATTCCGCTCTAAAAACCTTGGAGATTCTGCCTGTCCATTAGCAATGAAGTTGAACGCCTCCATAAAAGTAACATGATATGGCTTCTGTTTCTTTGCAAGTACCATAAGATTTCCACCAGTTAATTTACTATAACGATACTCTAAGTATCGTGCTGAACCTTCTATTGCTTCAGTTTTTGTTTCTCCAATTAATTGAGGCCATTTTTTATAGCGATAGTTACGTACAATTGTCCAATCATATAATGCCTGATTAATACTTTCTGGGTTCGTATCAATCATTGCTTTATCTAATAGCTTAAATTCTAATCCCATTAGCGCGTAATTTTCTTTATTAATCGGATATTCGTGAATAGACTCTCCACCATTTGCATCATATGTCCAATCTTTTTGTTTATAAGCATGAAAACCTTCATGTAATAAGAAAGATGAAAAATCAAAATATAAATCTGGATTACTAAACATTTTAGGATGATATTTTAAATAAAATACATCCATATCGTTAATATTTATTGTCCCAAAGTTCCAAGGAATCCAGGTAGAAATAGTTCTAAAATCAAAACGAGTTAAGCGATAGACTTTAGATAGATGCAGAGAATTTGAGACTTTTATTTCCTTTGCAAAAATACTATTTTCTAATCCCGTTACATTAACTGCATAAGCTTCTTGTCTAAAGAATCCCCCGTCTTTATTACTACGTATCAGAACCAATGGCATTTTTTCGAAGCGATAATCTTCATTCCAAAGTTTATCACTCGATTCTTCGAAGCTCTTATAAATAGTAGATAATTCTTTTAACATGTTTTGATCCGTGTTATCTAAAGACTTAAACTCTGTATGATATGTTTTATTTAAAATTATGCTTCCCAACATAATTCCTATAAATATTACTAATAAGATTAAAATTACCTTTAAAAATTTTTTCAACACACACTCCTTTTCTAAAACGATAATCCTTATGATGAATAAAGTTTACAAGTTTTATGTTTATTTACACTCTTTTGGTGCAAACCCAATTTTAAATAATAGCTATAATAGACACAATGAATACAAGATATTTTTTTGAAAATTGTTCTATCCTGTCAAAATTCCGATAATAGTTAACAATTAATATTGGATGATTATTCAATTTTATTGTAAGGGGATAGTGCAAGAGTTCCTACAAATAAGGTTAAAGTAGTACTCAATGTAGGAACGATGCTATTTTCCCTCTTCTTTTCCCTTCATTATTAAGATATAGAAAGAATAGTATTTTTCTCTTTTAATTGCTCATACATATCTTCTTGTAAGTTATACATGAAATGCGCCCCCTACTTGTATTTACTTTTTTTCTAACACTTTCTGCCGCTCATTGCTGCATATTTGTATCTCAAATCCACTTTCTATTTTGCTTACATGATATTTTTTCACTTCATCATAACGGGGACCAATTATGATGATACTTAGTATACATAACATTATTACATTAACCTTCTTTCGGAAGTACAATTCTTTTATACAATTGAACTGTAATCCAGTAGTAAATCGAGTAAATCACTATGAAAATAACAATTGGTAACCAAATACGAAAATACGGATCGATTAAAAGAGGGCCAAACATATTCATACCAACTAATATGTGAACAATCCCGATAATTGCTGGGACTAAGAATACGAAGGATAACTCCTTATAAATCGATTGTGTTAATAATTCCTGGCGAACACCAATTTTACGAAGCATTTGGTAACGTATACTATCTTTAGATGCACCAGATAGAATTTTAAACATTAAGCAACTTGCCATCATTGCTAAAAACGCAATTCCAACGAAGAACCCCATAAACATTAGTCCGCTGGAAAAACCTTGATTTGCAATATATTGTTGATACTTACTATACAGCTCTTCAGATTTCACATTTTTATACTTAACTACCTGTAATTCATCAAGTTTTTTCCATTCTTTTAAATATGCTTCAAAATCATCTGTTTTCCCAATAAACACAGTACTTTCTTTACCTTTCATACTATCGTATATGTTTTGATCTACAATTTTTATTTTATGATCAGGATATATATAATTTGGCTGAATTGTTTCGAAAGCGTCGCTCCATTGTTTTGATTTTGCATCCTCTTTACCCCATTGTCTTGACAATGCAAATGCATCCATGGGAATCTCTTCTGAAACTTTCATTATCTTCTCATTTTTTCTATCTTTTACTAAAGGATGATTGTTCTCTAGCTCTTCTTTTATATAATAAACATACTTATCATCTACTTTGTAACGATATTCAAGTTTCTCTTGAAATAAAATACTACTCAAAATGTTCTTTTCTTCTGCTGTTGGATTATGAACTACCGAATCGTAAATTGTTCCTTTATCAGTCTGCTTTAAAACGTCGTTTTTAAATGCCATACCACACGCAATTCCACCTGCTCCAAGGGCTACTAAGATTGCTACCGTCGCAAGCACATTTGTTAAGCCATTAATGCGGAAGTTTAATTGAGCAAAGGTAAAAGCATTAAGCCCTTTTTCACTACGCTTTTTATTACTTTTTATTTTTTTTATCATAACTGGGAGAAGTGATCCAAACAACATGTAAGTACTAACAGTTGCTGCGATTAATCCAAGAGCCATTAATGTAGGAACGGTTCCTAGATTTTTTGCCTGTGGTATATAGAGCAATGATGCATAACCAATACCTAACAAAATCAGACCAAGTAATGCAACTACAACTGTCATTTTTCCTTTTACCGCGCCACGCTCTGTTTGTGCACCTGCATGTACAAGTTGTAATATAGAAATACGTGACAATTTAATACTATTCATACTTGCTGATAGTACAAATAATGCAAAGAAGAAGATGCAAGTAACGACCATTGATGGAATGTACAAAGCTTGGTAACCTTCTCCAGTCAACTCCAATTGTTTCATTAATAACTGTCCGATACCTTCTGCAAGTCCTACACCACTTGTAATCCCAATCACAAGTGACGCCGCACCTAATATAATTGTTTCAAGGAACATCAGTAATGTAACTTTATACTTTTTTGCTCCTAACATCATATACATACCAAACTCTTTTTGGCGAAGAGATAATAAGAAAGAGTTTGCATACATAATGTAAAAAAATGTTACAATCGCTAATAAAGAGGAACCTATTTGGAATATTAATACAATAGGACCAATGTTTGCATTAGATTCAAGGAACACTTTATTTAGTGATAGCGTTTGAAACATATAGAAAGTAGAAATAGATACAATAAGACCAATAAGTAATACAATATAATCTTGCAATTTACTTTTCAACCCTGACATGGAAAGTTTAAATAACATGCCCAAACCTCCTTTCTTACGCTTTTTGTGTGCCTAAATCTGCAAGCACGTCTAAAATTTCTTTATAAAACTCTTCACGTTTACCACCACGGTAAATTTCTTTATATAACTCACCATCTTGAATGAATAAAATACGCTGACAGTAACTTGCACTGTATGGATCATGCGTAACCATCATAATCGATACGCCTTGTTCTTTGTTTAAATTTGTCATCGCATTAAGTAAACTAGTTGCATTTTTAGAATCAAGAGCTCCTGTTGGCTCGTCCCCTAAAATAATTGCAGGCTCATGCACTAACGCACGTGCTGCTGCTGAACGCTGTTTCTGTCCACCAGATACTTCAGATGGGTACTTTTGAAGTATTGTTACAATCCCTAACATATCAGCTACCTTTTCTACTTTCGGCCCAATTTTTCGTGATGGGACACCTTGAAGGGATAATGGAAGTGCAATGTTTTCGTAAATAGATAAATTCTCTAATAAATTAAAGTCTTGGAAAATGAATCCTAACTTTTGCGAACGGAAATCAGAAAGCTCACCTTGCTTCATTTTCGTAATATCCGTTCCTGCAATTTCAATAACGCCACCTGTCGCTTTATCAAGAGTTGAAATTACATTTAATAATGTCGTTTTGCCAGAACCAGATGGCCCCATAATCCCAACAAACTCCCCCTCTTGAATCGAGAATGAAACACCTTTTAATGCTTGTGATTGATTCTCACCTTTTTTACCGTACACTTTTTGAATGTTTTTTACGTCTACAACTTGTTTCGTCATATATATCCTCCTACGTTTGTATGATTGATAAGCTACTGTTTGAGTTATGTCTTTTTCGTTTCCACTTGCAATGCTTCATCTGTAAAAGTATTAAACTTGTCCACCACCAATACACATCCTTTTATTTTTCAAAATAATAAGTCCTTTCATACTTTTGTAATACATAAAAATGGGTATCAAACGGGATTTATTGTATTTAATTTGAATATCCATTTTTAGTAATACATGTAATAGACAATCTAAGTAATAAATATGTTCCCCTTTAAGATAAGAAAGCACTAGATGTTTTGTTAAGAAAACACAATGAATTGCACATAAAAAATCCCTTTTCGCCATCTCACAAAAAAAGAATCATTGCTGCAGATTTTATAAACTGTATAATGGCCGGCTCATGCACAAGTACACATGTTGCTGTCCACCAAATACTTCAGGTGAATACTTTTGGAATATCGCTGAAACTTCTAATATATGAGCTACCTTTTTTCTACTTCCTGGCGAATACTTCGTGATGGAAAACCTTACAGGGAAAATGAAGAAACAATTTTGTTCAATCATTTGAATTATAAATAAAACATATTAAGAACTACTGGTTATATTTCGTAATTTTTCTTAAGATAATTTATAAAAACTAAACCATAATGGGGAGATTATTTCATAATTGTTTCTAGTACAAATAATAAAAAAACTACATCCTATATTGAATGTAGTTTTTCTAGCTGATTTATTTATTTTTCACTTCATTTTTATAAAAAGTAAATAATGGTTCAATGGCTGGACTAGATAAAAGAGGAATTACCTTCTCAATCAATTCTCTATCCCAATCAAACCAACGCATTTCCATTAGCATATTAATTTCTGTATCAGTGAACCGTTTTTTTATTTCCTTAGCAGGATTACCGCCCACTATTGTATATGGCGGAACATCTTTACATACGACAGATCCTGCCGCAACGATTGCACTTTCACCGATTGTAACGCCAGGCATTATTGTAGCATTCATACCAATCCAGGCATCACTTTTAATGACTGTATCACCCTTCGGTTCATAAGATTGTCCGATTTGCTCAGCGAATGGATACACTGTAATCCATTCAGCGTGATGATTATGATTCCCACCCATTAGAATGACAACTCCACTTGCAATACAAACATAATTTCCAATAATGAGCTTATCAAGATGCCAACCCATCTGTTCAATTGGATTGAAAAGTGTTTGGGACTTAGCATCGCCCCATAAATACCTTACACAACCATCTTCAAAATTTTGATTTCCATAATACCCTGAATAATAGGAGTACTCTCCTACTTCAATGAGTGGATTTGTTACTATATCTTTTAAATACTTTGTTTCAGACCAATGATTAAATAATGGATGCTTCATAACTATATTCCTCGCTTCTAAGTATTGTAGATTTTTGCAATTTCCTTAGAAGCTTAATACGACAGCGACATTTTTAAACTTTTTCAAACGACGAATCATTATCTTCAAGCCTTTCAGTTATAATGAAAAATCATAACGTAATAAATTACACAAGTCAAATTAACCAAGTTATAATAAATCCGAGAATGCGGACAAGAAAACCATTTTATATTTTTTTGAAACTCTTTATTTTTTTATTTAAATTACGGTACATGAAATTCACATGACACTTGTGTAGTAATACTTTCTCCTTATCAAGAGGATATAATATTACAGCAGCACTTTTACATAGGTGTAGCTTTTGAATAAAGTTTGATTAAATTAACTTAACTTAACTTAATAAACCTTGATAAAAGAGCGTATAGAAAAAGCGTGTTTTGAAAAAAAGATTGATCAAAACACGCTTTTTCTATATTCAATTGAATCATCTTTTTATAAAAAATTTTGATGATTTTTGTGAACATCACTCAATTAAAGCGCCCGACTGTGGTAGATACATTATCCTCAATTACTTCTTGGGATAGCGTCAGGAAAATGCGGATTTACAACGCTAAGGAAATGTCACTTATTAAAAAAGCCGATTTCCATCTCAAGGAATCGACTTTTTAGTTCATTAAGTAAGAGGTTTGAAAAAATAGCCTGTATATATTTGAACGATAAATAACTTACCTATTTTCTTGTGTTTGTTTGCATTACATAAAGAAAATTCAGAAAAACATAACGTATTATTTATCTGTTTGTTTTTGCTTCTTTTTCAAATACTCCGCACGCAATTTTTCAAGTTGCTGCTTTTTATCAAATTTGGCAGGCGTCTGTTTTTCATGAAACTTTGCCACAGCTGCCTGACCTTTGTAATCCAATTGATATTTCCCCACTTTGTTCACCTACTTTTCTTGTCTTTAAAGAGAACCTATTCAACAAATATAATATACCTTATTTTACTGAAGTAAACCTTATTAGTCAAAGGAACTTAAAGTAAAAAGCTTGATAATAAGGGGAAAACCAATCTAAAAAGTCGCTTTTCTTAGGTAAGGGAAAGCGACTTTTTGTGTAGTCTTATTCAATTAAATGGCCCGATTGTTGAAGAAAGAGATACTCTGCAAAATAGATCTTTTTATCAAACTTTATTTTAAATCAACAATAGGTAAATTTCTTGGCCATTATTTTGCTTCACATAAAATTCTATACAAAAAAGCAACCTATAAATTTAGGCTGCTTTTTATTCCGTCTTTTATTACTTAGCTAATTCTTTCGTTCCCTGCATTACATCAACGAAAAATCCCCAGTTATTCACAACAGAAGAAATACTAATATGTTCATCTGGAGTGTGAACATTAAAGATATCTGGACCGAATGAAATAGCATCTAACTCAGGCATTTTTTGAACAAATACACTGCACTCAATTCCTGCATGTACTGCGAAGATTTCAGCATCTTTGCTGTATTTTTCTTGGTGCACTTTTTCGAATAAATTACGGATAGGCGAATTAGGATTATATGGCCACTCTGGATATTCAGACTCTTTTTCAAATGTTGCCCCTACTAATTCCGCAATATACTTAATTTCATCTACAATATGTTGTTTTAAGCTACTTACAGAACTTCTCACTTCGCTTCGTAATTTAATCTCATCTTGCAGTGTTTGAATAACTCCTAAATTAGTTGAGCTTTCTACAAGACCTTTAATATCCATGCTCATACTTTGTATACCATTTGGAATTAAGAATAATGAAGAAATAAGCTGTTTTTGTGTTTCTTTAGAAAAGACTTTTTCCGCCTTTTCTTCTACTTTTGTAAGTGAAACATGAACATCCGGATCAACAGCACGTAGCTCTTCTTGTAACATACGTGTCCATGATTTTAGTTTTTCTTCTACTTGCTGTACATCTTCTGCACGTAATAAAATTGTAGCTACACTTTCACGCGGAATTGCATTTGTTTTTAAGCCGCCATGAACTTCACTCATATTAAACTGAATGTGAAGTGATAAATCACGTAAAACTCGTCCTAATACTTTATTCGCATTACCGCGTTGTTTATCAATTTCCAAACCAGAATGTCCACCTTTAAGTCCCCCAACATATAGTCGGTATGTGTCCATATCTACTGACGCTTCATCCCAAATCACTGAAATCGTTTCAACTGCTTTCGCACCACCTGCGCTACTCACTAGTAATTTATGATCTTCTTCAGAATCAATATTAATAAATATTTTTCCGTCAAAATGATTTGAATCAACAGCGAATGCACCGCCCATTGTCGTTTCTTCTTCAGTTGTAATAACAACTTCTAAAGCTGGATGCGGGATGTCTGTTGAATCCAATAATGCTAATGCATATGCAACGGCAATACCATTATCAGCACCTAAAGTAGTTTCGTTTGCATATAACATATCTCCAATAATCCTTAATTCAATTGGATCTTTCTCAAAATCATGAACTGTCGCTTGGTTTTTTTCACACACCATATCAGAGTGCCCCTGAATGATAATAGCTGGAACATTCTCATAACCAGAAGTAGCTTCTTTTTTTATAATGACATTTAACGCTTCGTCTTGAATAACTTCTAAATTACGTTCCTTTGCGAAACTCACTAAGTAATCACTAATTTCTTTTTCATTACCTGATCCTCTAGGAATCTTTGAAATTTCTGCAAAATGATAAAATACAGGGTGCTTTGTTAATTGTTCTAAAGTAGAATACATTTTTAAGCTCCTCTCCAATTGACAAAATAATATGTACGTCCTTTATTATTATACCATGATTCATTACTTTACTTTTATTTTAAGATTTCAAAAATTCATTATAACCTATTCATTCCATCCTCATATTTTTTAATTTATTGTAAATAAGCTATACTCTTACAAGATTGTAAGAGTGCTGTAATCAAAATCGATTTTTCTATTTAAAAAATAACCGCATACTTTAAATACATAATTTAAAGGAGATAATGAAAATGAAAAAATTTTTATCTGTTATTACACTAAGTTTATTATTTTGCAACTTAACTATCGGGTGCGAAAGAGCTTCTCTAAATAGAATCGGTAAGGATGTATATTACGTACAGATAAAAGGTGAAGGGTTTATTGAAAAGATAGAAGGTAGAAACTTACGGAACTACACATTGCCGGCATATGATGAAGATGGAGTAAGAAAACAAATTACATTTAGAAGTAAAAAACGATCAAAAATTAAATGAAAAGGCATTTTTGTGCATTTATGTAGACCAAGAAAATAAAGATAAAAATGAAATATCATCGATTGAAGTAAAATCCTATGAAGAAATTCAAAAAGCGGATTTACCTTTAAAAGTAAAAGAAAAGTTTAATGCAAAATAAAAAATACAGGAAAATGCTCTTATGCATTTTCCTGTATTTTTTTCACTCGAGTATATTTCGAACTATTACTATCCATAAGTTTTTCTAAACGATTTATATTTTCTGTTAATGCACCTTTCACAAGAGAGAAATCTGTATTTGATTCTTCTTTTTTAGTTTTAAAAAACGAAGATTTTTGAGCATTTACTTCTGCCATCTCTTCTCCCCCTTTTCAAAAAGATACAACCTTTTATTTATATTATATAGCAAATGCAGACAGAGTGTACACGTATCATTTTCTTTTTAATTCTTCTTCTAACTCTTCTACTTGCTGCAAAGTATCTCCTTTTATTAAAGAGAAATCTGTTGTATCTTCATTATCTTCTTTAAAAAAATCATTGTCATAATCTTTTATCACTACAATCACCTCTACGTGCTAGTGTAGGAATGATTGTCCAATTTTATACAAGCTTGTCTGAATTTGTTCTCCCTTTATGTATAGGTGAAAAGGACAGAAAAAGATTCTGTCCTCATTTACTAAAATAACTATGATGAATTGTTAAATTATATACATTTTCAAAATCTCGATCTTGAAGGTTATTTTTCTTCCCATCAATAACAATGAAAACATCACTAACTATTTTTGCTGGTATAATTCCGACATTTTCTACTTGCACCGCTTTCTGCTCATTCAATTGCTCGATGTGTTCTAATGGAACCATAATACTAAATTGAGAGCGGATACCACGAAAGTTTGTATTTAATTCCTTCACCGCTTCAAATACAACAATTTTCGCACCAATCTTTTCCCCATATGAATCTAAAAATGTGTTTAAGCTTTTTGTATATTCCTCTTCCGTATGCCATTCCATTGTCCCAAAGGCTGTTGGATTCACATTTTGAATAATTGTCGTATATATTTCTCCCCTTGCTTTTGAAGCAATTAATGACCTTTTAATTGATTGGACCGTCTTTCCAATATCGCTGAATTTTGCGCCCCATATTTCTGAAATATTTGGTGTCAAAATGAATGCAATATCAACGAAAATTACCATCGCAGTAAACATTAAAAGATTTTTCCAGAGGGTTAAATCTATTCCTTTTATCGTGAAATAAACTGTGACTGATGTTATGAACAAACCGTACCACGTTTTTCGAATTCGTTGTTTCTTCTCCTCGTACAACTCTTCATTTCTCCAATAAAAGAAAACAAGAACAATAAAGACGATTGCTAAAATAAATAAGCCAATTCGAATGTTAGAGATCGTCAATCACATCACCCTCCATTCCAAAACTACTCACGATACCATTACATGCACAAACAGCTCTCTTTATGACAAAAGACGTGGACAACCTTCTAAAGTTAGCAACATCGCATATACATTAGAAGCAGGCCACGTCTTTTATCCCGCATTAACGAGCAGTAAGCCCCCCACCTCAAAATTCAGCGAAAGCAAAGACGTTAGGTGCGGGATCAACTGCCCATAAAAGCCCGATTGGTGAAGGCTAATAATCAGTGCGGGATGAACACCCTCCACTGATTAAAGTTTCACTTTATCATGAATCTACATTGTATATGTAGACAAGCATGCGTTTCAAATTTTCATGTTAAAAAGAAATATGTTTCGGAATTTCCCCTTCAGGTACTTCTCCATCCATACTTAAGTAATAATGACGAATCGGACGTAATTTTTCATCTAACTCATAAACAAGCGGAATGCTAGTTGGAATATTTAATGAAACCACACCATCACTTGAAAGGTTGTCTAAGTATTTCACTAGCGAACGAATTGTATTACCGTGCGATGAAATAATTACTTTCTCACCACTTTTTAATGACGATGCAATTTCTGAATGCCAATAATCAACTACTCTTTTCTCCGTATCCTCTAAACATTCAGTCAATGGGAATTCATCTTTTTTTAACGTTTTATATCTTGGATTGTTCGCCTCATATCGAGGATCATCTTCAGTAAGTGCAGGCGGTCTCACATCTATACTTCTTCTCCAAATATGAACTTGTTCATCTCCATATTTTTTTGCAGTTTCGTCTTTATTCAATCCTTGTAGTGCACCATAGTGGCGTTCATTCAACTTCCATGAGTTATGTATAGGGACCCAAGTGAGATCCATTTCATGCAGTACAATCCATAATGTACGAATTGCTCGTTTTAGTACCGAGGTATACGCAACATCGAATGTATATCCATTCTTTTTTAATATTGTTCCTGCTTCTCTCGCTTCACTTAATCCATTCTTTGATAAATCCACATCTGTCCATCCTGTAAATCGATTTTCAAGATTCCACAAACTTTGTCCGTGACGAATGAGTACAAGTTTTATCATTATAATTCCCCTCTCGGAAATATGAATTTTAAAATTTCAATACGTACACATATAAAGTTTTTGGCAATGTGAATTTTTTATCCATAGTTGCCAAATATACAGATAAAAATTTTTGATTTTCCAAACTACAAAACAAGATACTGTTTCTATCTTTTATTCTACTGGTATTTCACGCTTAGACGTCCATGCATCAAATCCTGAACGGCTATTTGCCATTTCATTCATAACTTGATGCCAATTTTCTTCACACGATTCGCCAAACTGTGAGAAAATAGCTCCCATTTGTTCTCTTTGAACATCGCTCAGTTTTTTCTCTAAGTCTGTTCCTTCTTCTGTTAAAGACAGCTGTTTCACACGACGATCATGTGCAGCTTCATTACTCTCAATAAGTCCTTTATCTAACAGTTGGCGCAACGGTCCGTGAAGAGCTTGTTTACTTATTTCTAAAAGTGATAACAGCTCATTTACACTAAGCCCTGGAAAACGAGCGATAAAAAACAGAATTCTATGATGTACACGCTGTATACTATACTCTTTTATTATTTCATCTGGTTTTTCTGTAAAAGTTTTATATGCAAAGTAAAATAATGCTAATGCCTCATTCATTTGCTCTTCTTTATGTTGTGTCATCTACTTTCCCCCTGTATGTAAATTATACCACAACTCAATTATGAATAATTTAGTTGGTATATTGAGCCTAATTTCTTCATTCTAAAACCAACAAATTTCAACTATTATATTTTTTGAAGGTTGTTTAATTCGTAAACCATACCTTCAAATAAAGTATCCAAATTACTTTTTAAAGACTTCTTCCAGTTAATGAGTTCCATTACTAGATAAGCTAAAAAATTAAATTAGCAGTTTTATATTATATACAAACCTAAAGGTGTTATAAATACAACGGGTAGCTAAATCTATTTTAATCTTATTGAATAACGATGGTCTTTCTTCTTTAGTTATAACAATGAAACGTTCTTTAAAAACCAGTGACGTTTGTAAAACAAAAAATAAAAGGGATGATACATATTAATCTTGAATCATCCCTTTTGTTATGACGTTAATGTCACCATATTATTTTAATTATTCATCTCCAGCAAGAGTTAACTGCCAAGACACACCATACTTATCATTTAACCAGCCAAACTTTTTACTAAACGGATATGAACCTAAAGGCATAAGAACTTTTCCATCTTGTGCTAGTTTATTAAAAACGGTTTCGATTTCCTCTTCCGTATCACAAGTTACATAAAGAGACATAGCTGGAGTGAATGTAAAATCATGCTTTACATAACTATCAATACACATGAACTCTTGTCCATTTAGCGTAAAAGTTGCATGAATTACAGTTCCCTCTTTACCTGGTCCATTCTCATCATAACGAGAGATACTTACAATTTCTGATTGATTAAATAGCGATGTGTAAAAATTCATCGCTTCCTCAGCTTTGCCCTCAAACATTAAAAATGTAGTGATTTTTTGATTTGTGTTACCCATTTAGAGACATCCCCTTGTTATGTATTTATGCAAAACATACATCGGACAATAAAACCGAACGTATATTCTTATAAGTGTATTGTCTATAAAAACCATGAGTTTGTCAATTATCTATGTTTTATTTCTTCTTAAATAATGCTGTCCAAAGAAATGATTCTCCAAACATATTATTTGGTTGTTCAATTTGCTTCATTTTTCTAATTTCAATTACTTCAAATTCTTTAAATATCTCTCTTAACTTTTCTTCTGAATATGCAAGACCACCTTGCAAACTCCATCCTCTATACACATCCCAGTCCGTTATTTCCGATCCATTTCGCTCATTCAAATCACCTGCTGCAAAACATGTTAATCCGAAATAACCACCCGATTTTAATGAGTTTTTAACTAGATCAACATAATTCATTCTTCTATGTGGTGGAACGTGATGCAAGCAACCGGAATCATATACAAAATCATATTCATCTTGAAAATCCAAATTAAAAATCGATTCACAAACAAATTGTATTTCTATTCCGTTTTCTAATGCTCTCTCTTTCGCCCAATTAATACCTTCTATAGATAAATCTACTGCTGTTACATCAAATCCCTCACTCGCTAAATAAATTGCGTTTCTTCCTGGACCACATCCAAGTTCTAATACTTTCCCTTTTGAAACACTCTCTTTTTGTATATACGAAACTAGGTTCTCATCTGGAACATTTTCAAAAAACGGAACATCTTTTTCTCTATCCGCATAAAATTCATTCCAAAACGGTTCTGCAGGTCTTAATAATGAATCAAGCATTTTTAATATATCTTCTTGAGTGTGTAACGTTTCACTTTTCATTTATACCCCTCCATAATCAATAGTCAGAAAATTATTATATCTCTTTTTGAACTTTCAAACAAAGAAAAAACTCCTATATTCAATAGGAGTCAAAAATATTATCTCTTTAAAATCCAAGTACGGTTAACCATTTTAACAACTGCTCTTCTCGCACTTTCAAATCATCGTCTCTATACTTACCCATCTGTATTTCGCTAACAATTTCCCCGTCCACCATAAAAAGAACTCTTTCTGTTTTAGCTGCTACCTTTACGTCATGAGTAACTAGCAAAATTGTAGTTCCCATACGGTTTATATTTGCTAAAATATCCATTACTTCTTCTGTCGCTTTTAAATTCAAAGCACCCGTTGGTTCGTCAGCAAAAATAATATTAGGTTTATTTATGAGTGCTCTACAAATAGATACCCTTTGTAATTCTCCTCCTGATGCTTCAGTTATATTATTAGTTGCAATTTGACTAATTCCCGTTTTCTTCATCAATTCAAGTGCACGTTTATTTATTATTTTCCTGCTCTCAACTTTTGCTAAATACGCAGGCAAAACTATATTATCAAAAAGATTCAAATTTCTAAGAAGATTGCTCTGTTGAAAAATAAATCCCATTTCGCTGAGTCGTAAATTTGCTAACACCTCTTCTTTCATACATGTTATTTCTTTACTATCAACTTTCACACTTCCTGATGACATTTGATCCATTCCGCTAATATTATATAGTAACGTCGATTTCCCTGAACCAGAAGGTCCCATGACCGATATAAACTCTCCCTCATAAATCTCTAAATTTATATTTTTTAACATATGGTATGTTTTATTTCCATCCATTGCGTATTTTTTATTTAATTGTTTTACTTCTAAAATTTTTTTCAAATTACACACCTCCTACTCCCCATTTAGCTTTAAATCATTTGTTTGTTTCACTGTAAAACTACTGAAAAGTGTTGCTACGGTCACAGATATAAATAAAATAGCTGGACATATTACATAAGAAATGATCGGATTAACAACAAACTTTATGTGAGCTGCTCCCATAAATGAACCTAACCAGCTTATTAGTGTTTCTCCAAGCGTAGCAGCTATAAATGTCCCTGTTAAAACACCTACTAATACTATAGAAATAGAACGAGTAACATATTGTATACGAATATCTTTGTAGGAAAAGCCGATACTTTTCATAATTAATATTTGCGAAGAATCTTTTACCAATAACATTTTAAAAAACATCGCAGTTATTAAAACCGATATCAATATAGCAATCAAAATTGCCACTTGTGTCACGAGTCTTAATTGTTTAATTGTCTCTCCTAAAGTTTGAGATAAATAATTATCCGTATCTGTTATTTTTGCAGAATTAAAATTTTGTTTATACTCCTTCACTTTTTCTTGTAGATTCACTTTGGGTTTCATATCTACATTTACTACGTACCATAATATATTTTCTTTATTATAAGAAAAACTCGCTTTAGCTGTTTTTCCTCCATTCGTTACATCTTGATATATACCACTAATAGTTAGCATTTTCTCTTTTCCTTCTACAAATAAAACGATTTCATCCCCTATATTCTTTTTTAATTCATTTGCGTTCATATAAGAGAGAGCGATCTCATTTTCATTTTTTGGTGCCATACCTTTAACATATTCTATTGGAAATTGAGCGAAATCTCCCACTTCTACATTTAAGTTTTCATGTGTACCATCAGCTTTCACCATTTTAAATGTACTCGTTACAAATGCTGCATATTTTTCTACCTCTTCATCGTTTCCGACATACGATATAACATCATTAAACCGTTTTTCTATATTTTCAGATTGCTGTAAATCTATTCGTATATCACTCTTTCCTGTTCCCATATAATTAACAAATTGCGGTGCCTGAATCGTGTACAAAAAGTTAACCGGTACAACAATCATGAACACTGCAATAATTAAAACGATACTTAATACTCGATATAACTTAAATCGTTTCACTACATCTTGTATACCAATAAATATATTTACATTTGTAATTTTAGTTTGATAGAGAGAACAAAATCTTCTAATCTTTCTTTTTCCTAGTTTATCTCTTGATCGTAAAGCATCTATTGCTGTAATTCTCCTGAAATCCCGCAAAATGATGCGGCAAAAAAGGATAACGGCTAGAAATAACAATGTTGTGACTATCAATGGCACAACATAGTATAAAATACTTTTATTAGCTGTCCCCATATAAAGTGCGATGTTAGAGGTAAATATTTTTGTAACAAATAACGAAAGGATATATCCACATATACATCCGATAGCTGAAATAACAACATATTTTGTTACATATAGTTTTTGAATATCTTTACTTTGAATGCCTATAGCTTTCATAACACCAATTTCCCGATAATCTTCTTCCATTGAAGTCATAATCGTAAATCTAATACATAAAATCGCGATTAGCATTAATAATGCACTTATAATGATCAGCACTGCAGCTATTATTCCATCTGTTAATGAATTGAGTGTTTTAAAGAGTGAATACGTAATAGAGGGACCTTTTTGAGGTAAGTTTGATGACTGGTATAAAGTTTCAAATTCATTTATTTTATTTAAATCTGTTAGCTGGAATTCAATAAGATATTCACTTTCTCCAAAATTACCCTTTATTTTTTCGAAGTCTTCATCGCTTATTACAAATCGTTTTGAACTAACAAGTGATGGGTTCATTTGAACATCACGAACAAATGCCGAAATAGTAAATTCTAGCTCATTATTATTTTTCACAACCCATATTTTATCTCCAATACGCAAATTATATTTTTGCATATAATAAATTGGTACACCTATTTCCCCTTTCCTAACATCGATCAACTCACTATTTAAATCTAATAAAAAGTCAAAAATAGTATTTTGCTTAACGAAGCTAATGTCCATTACACTATTATGTTCCGCTTGATTTTTCTTCTTTATAAAAATGTTAGATCCGCCTATTTGAACCATCTCTGCTGTTTGTTGTTTTTTTACAAAAGGAGTTTGCGCTACAAATGAATCAATTGACTTTTGGTTTATTTCTCCGGCATGCATTTGTACGAAGTGCGGTGCGTTTGATACTTTAAACAATTGATCCGTTGAGTTCAATAGATTTATAACGTTACTTGAAGCACTTGCGATTAAAAGACTTGATAACATGATAAACATAAATAGAATGGTAATTATCATTTTATTTTGAGAGAAATCTCTTTTTAACATTCTCCTAATCATATGGAGCTAGTTCCCTTCATTCCATAATATTTTCTTCGTCACTATCGCTATTATTATCATTATGAAACTAATAACTAATATAGGTAAATAAATTTTCATACTGAATCCTTCAAACATAAAACCATAAATGACTTGCCCAATTGGTGCCATACATTGAGATACCGCTGTTATAATTGCCATTACTTTTCCTAGGTTTTCATTTGATGTTTTCTTTTGGACTACAGTAATCACATAGATGGATACAATTGTCACGATCATTGCAATTAGAATAGAAGAAAGTATAAAGAGGATAAATGGTGGATAGTATCCTAAATTAAGAATAACTGGCGTAACTGATAGTGCCATTGGTAGTACTAATAAAGCTATTAAAAGCATCCAGTAATACAATGTTTTCATCTGTAGCTTTTTCGCAAAAAAACCTATTGATAATGCACCCAAAATAGTAGCAAAATCGATCAATCCCATTCCAATTCCGTATAACGTGTCGCTACTTTCCATTGTTACTCGTATAATAATTGGAGCGCCAACAACAAATAGCGGTGTAAGTATTAAATTTAGTAATGCAGCTAAAAGCATAGATTTCAAAATAAATGGTTGTTTTAAAACATATATAAATCCTTCTTTCATATCCTTTACAATTGTCGGTATTATATGGCTTTCTCGTGCTCTTTTTATAAAAGGTATTTTAATAAACATTTCTAAAATCGCAGATAAAAAGAAAGCAAGAAAACTTATTATTACGAGCATTTTCAAACCAATTATGCCGTACAGTATTCCTCCTAATACAGGAGCAACTATATTCGATAATGCTTGCACACCATTTACGATACCGTTCGCTTGCTCTAACTTATTCTCTGGAACTAATTGCGGAATACTCGCCATTACAACAGGCGAATACATTGCACTAACGACTGCTAGTAAAAACATAATTGTTCCAATCAATATAATAGATACAGGTCCAGTAAATAACAAAACTATAAAGCTTAATACAATCGCAGCGTTGATAAAGTCAAAAATAACCATTAAATTACGGCGATTGAAACGATCTGCTATCGCTCCGCCGAGAGGAGCTAGTAAAAACGGAATACTCGTTACCGCATATAATCCTGCGAATATATCAGCACGCCCTGTTATATCTAGCACATATAATGACAGGGCAAAACGTAAAAGTGTTGAACCTAAAATAGTAATGATTTGTCCACTCACCATTAAGTGAAAATCTTTCATCGAAGACCTTATACTAGCTGACATACTTATCACACCTTTCATTCGATTCAGACCGACTGTCGGTCGATAATATCCAAACAGAAAATTACTATTTCTGTTTGATTAAAACCTCCACCATGTAATCAAAGGCTCCCTCTTTCGCTCCAACAGATGCTTCCATCATTTTGATATAAGCTTTAGCCCTCCTCATCATTTCTTCCGGCTTCCACTGGAATAAACCCTCATCAAATATGACTTGTGCTGAAGAGAGTAATAATTCAATCGTTTCTTGTGGGTATGGAGTAGAAAATATGCCTTCAGCGATTCCTTGTTCTAAAATCTCTGCTAAAACAGGAGATAAATGAATAATTGATTGTACTATACTTTTTTGATGCATTTCCGCATTATTTGGCTGATGAAATTGTTCAATCATTTTATCTTTTACATCTCCTGATTTTGGTGATTGTTCCATTAAAACTCGAAATAACTTATCCAAAACTGGGATATTAGGGTTAGAGACAATTGCTTTCGCTTTAGCAACATCAGCTTTAATAATCCTCATAATAATTTCATCCATTACTTCTTCTTTCGACTTAAAATAATGATAAAACGTCCCCTTTGCTATACCAATCTCTTTTAAAATGTCATTTACTGTAGTTTTCGTATACCCTTTTGTAACAAACAAACGTTCAGCAGTTTCTAAAATTTCATTTCTACGCTCCCCATATTCTTTTACGATCCTCATTCATGTACTCCTTCCTACGGACCGACTGTCGGTTTATTTAAAGTATATGTTTAGTATGTGAAAAGTTTCCTGTTATCGTACATATACAACAACCTACTTTATATTTCCTTTATGAATTTTAAAATTTATTTTTAATACGGTGAATGAAATTTTAAAATTTCATTTTTGGTATCCCCTGTAGAAAGACATTAAAGTTATTAAATTTTAAAACTGCAAACACGCATACCCCCGTCCTAAAATTAAGATGGAGGTAAAATAAAGTTGTTTAATTTTGAATTTAAAAAACTTCCCTATACGAAATTTATAATAAATTCATTTAAAATTCTAAATTACATCCCATAATAGCGCCCGATAACGAAATAATGTCATAAATTAGAATATTTATTCACTCCGTATTATTTAATTTTCCGTTTCCTTATTATTCCTATAACAATTGGAATAACTGTTCCGATAATTATTATTGGTAAAAATAATTTACCTAAACCCCCGCTCCAACCTAAAACTATTGAAATTGTCTCAAATTGGATTAAAGCAAAAATAACTAAACAAACATTTTTTAATTGATTAATCATTTTTCGGCTATTTAAATAAAACTGCTTAGCATTCGATTCATTAAATCTTTGTGGATAGTTATTAACTTCTGGAAACTTCTCTAAAGTCTGCATTAAAAGTAGTATAAATATCCCGATTCCTGGTAGAGTAAAAAGTTCCCATTTTGACCCCCAGCGATCTACAGCCCCCTTTGCGTTATAATGTCCCGGTACTTCCTCAGGTAATCCTCCCCAAATGGTGATCAAAAAAATTATTGATCCTAAGAAAAATGAATATCCAATGATATCCCAAATCCATTCACTTTTTGTTTTTTGGATTTTCATTCTAGGTCTTCCCCATGAATTCACTATATTTCTCCTCCCCCTTCTACGATATCTATAGTAATACATATCCTGTATTACATTTTAAATTCCGATTCATATAACCAAATTATCTCAAATTTACAATATTTTCTCAATTGATTATTATAGAATATGTCCCAATTATTAAATAACAGGACTCGTATTTTTTAGAAAATCTCATTATCTTTCAAACGACTTCATTGTATAAAAATAAAAAAGAGCCGCAATTATTTGCGCCTCTTTTAAAATTATAACTATTTAACGGCCACGTCTTTGCTGACCTTGTTTTGCACTACTTTTCTTATTACTTGGCTTATTAAATGATCGATTGTTATCATTTCTAGAACTATTTCTTGAATCGTTTCTTGGTCCACCTTTTGAACCACTTCTTGAACCTTCACGGCTATCTCTTTGACGATATTGACCTGATTTCTTTGGAGCCGGCTTTTGTACCGGTTTTCCATTTTCATCTACATTTTTTATCATCGGTTGTTCGATTATTTCTCTTTGTATTGGTGCACCAAGCGTTTTTTCAATTTCTTCTAAATGTTTTTCATCTTTCGCTGCAACGAACGTAATTGCAAGACCTGATCCACCTGCACGTCCTGTTCGGCCAATGCGGTGAATATAACTTTCTACATCTTCAGGGATATCAAAGTTAAATACGTGCGTTACACCATCTACATCAAGTCCACGAGCTGCTACATCAGTCGCAATTAAGTACTGAATTTTAGCTTCGCGGAAACTCTTCATAACTCTTTCACGTTTCGCTTGAGGTATATCACCATGAAGTTCAGCACAATTATAACCTAGTCCTTTTAAATTATCATAAAGCTTACTTGCTCTAACCTTTGTACGACAGAAAATAACTGCTAAAAATGGCTGATCACGATCCATAACAAAACGAAGTGCATCTGGCTTTGCACGATCTGTCGTCTCAATGACACGCTGCTCAATTGTATCTACCGTTACTTCTTCACTTTGTACTTGAATCATTTGCGGCTCTTCCATATAACGTTTCGCCAATTTTTTAATATCTTTTGGCATCGTTGCTGAGAATAACATCGTTTGTTTACTATCAGGTGTCTCATCTAAAATATCTTCAATATCATATAAGAATCCGAAATAAAGCATTTGATCTGCTTCATCTAGTACAATCGTTGAAAGATTACTTAAATCAATTGTTTCACGTCGTATATGATCTAATAATCGTCCTGGTGTCGCTACAACAATATGTGTATTACCTTTTAATTTTCTCAATTGTTGTGCTACATCTTGTCCACCATATATCGCTAGTACATTAATATCTTCTCTTTGAACAAGCATTTTTTTAATTTCAGTTGTAATTTGCAGTGCTAGTTCCCTTGTTGGTGCAACAATTAAAGCCTGAACATCACTAGACTCTGGATCGATTTTTTCTAAAATCGGTAACACGAATGCTAACGTTTTACCCGTTCCTGTTTTCGCCTGCCCAATAATATCTTTACCTGACATAATAACAGGAATTGCCTTCTCCTGAATCGGTGTTGCTTCTGTAATTCCATTTTCACGTAATGTATGATTAAAAGTTTCACTAATTCCTAATTCTAAAAAGTTTTTCAAATAGACCACTTCTTTTCCTTATTTTTCACATTAGCTTTCATTGTACCATTTGTTTCGCCAAATATGAAAAATAAAAAAATTCTTATCTTCTTTTTTTATATTCATCCTGTACTAGATGAACAAATTCTTTTTGTTTTTTCTCGGATTTTATTAATGCTTCCATATTTGCAGAAGTCAAAATATACTTTTTAATTTTTCTATTACTCCAAATTAAACTTGTATATTTCTGATCTTCGTGTAACCTTCGAAACCACTCAAATTCGCTTAATTTTGCAATATGATGTTTTAATTTCATGTCATTTCGAGGATAAAACAAAATAACATCTGAAATCACATCAAATAAAGAGCTCATAGCCTTCCCTCCTATGACTTCTATTACATATATACGTTCCTTTACATATATATTTAAAATTTACGGAAATATAGTTAGAGGGTGATAAAAGTGAACACTAAATTAATAAAGATTTTTTGCATATTTTTCTTACTATTTTTTCAATCCATCTCAATTATTATGGCCAAATCTCAAACCGATATAATAATTAAGTTTAAACACGCTTTACTTAATAATGATAAAAAATTAATGCAGTCATATGTAACAGAAGGGATTGAACTACCTACTTTCCCAAAAGATAAACCTATTCATGAAATTAAAGTAGTACCATCTCCAAAAGAGGACACTACAATTCTTATTTCTTATTTCAAAGACACTGATGATGTAAGTACTATCGGTTTCATTTTAGAAATAGTAACAAAAAATAAGAAAATATCTCAAATTAATCAAATTTATGATGGAACTAATCCGTTTATGAAAGAAGCTACTATTGTAAAAGAATATGAATTGAAGGTTAAACGGCATATACTAACACCTACAAAATTCCCATTCGAAATTCAGGGATTTCACGGTTACATCTATAACGATTACTTGGAACTACGTTACTATAATGATGATATTAGTGGAATTTTAAAAATCACTGTTTCACCAGTCCATAATAAATTAGACCAATATGTACATAGAGGAACCAAATTCTATCATTTAAACAATAATATAAAAGCATTATATAATCCTCATTTTGATTTCGCATATGAGCTTCTATTTCAAAAAGTTGGTTTTCAATATAAAATTGCAATTGGTAACAAACTGCATATAAAAAGAGAATTCAATGTTAATGATTTGATTCAAATTGCAGAATTTATGAATTAAAAAAACGATCTTTTTATTTTAAAATAGATCGTTTTTTTATTATTTTATACAGTGAGTTTCCCTCCATGATAGCAATAATACCTTGTTGCTTTAAGATTTTTAATCTTCTTTAAAGACTCCTCCGCTTTTTCTATATCTAAACAAAAGTTCGGATTCGCAATTACTAATTTTCGATTATCTTGAACAGCTGCATCTCCCGTAATTACACAATCCAAATTTGGAAAATATAATGAAATATGCCCCGAAGTATGCCCTGGCGTCGCCAGTATTTTACATTCATTATTCAAAATCATTTGACCATCATGTACTTTTTCATCAACAGGAATATGACTTACATTTTTTAACTGCTGTATAAACCATTCACCAAATTCCTTTTCTTCATTTTGCATATGTTCTAGCATTTCTTCAGCTTGAACCAACCTCTCTGATTTTATATCACCACTAATATAGATAGATTCAATTTCACTAGCAATAATATAAAATCATCCACATACATTTTACAATACAGACTATGTAACGGGACACTGTGCGTCGTTGCAAAACAAACATTATATTATTTTGAACAGGTAATTCCCTATTTTTATGGAATATACATAAGAAAAACAATAAAATTGATTATTTCCCTACTTCTTTGTCTATCCTTTTAAAAAATCTATGTTTTTGTAATAGGAGTGTTTATATGGAGAAACAGACCCTTTGGAAAAAATTCAAAAAAAGCTCAGCAAACCTCGGGAAATCAAGCGTATATGAAAGTATTATTTTATACTACACAATGAGAAAAAAAGGGTTACCTACTAAAGCGAAATTCATAATATTAGCTGCTTTATCTTATTACGTATTAGCAATCGACTTCATTCCAGATATAGCTGCTATTATTGGGATCGGCTTATTAGATGATGTTTTAGCAATCGCTATAGCGCATAAATTTGTAATGCGCCATGCGGACAGTGAAATTCGAGAAAAGAGCAAAGTAAAAATGGAGTCATTATTTACTTCAGCACAAGCATAATTAAACTATCTAGTCATTTACATAGCTTTTTACTTTCAAAAAAGCTAACTTTAATTATTGATAGTTCTATTTAACCTTCACCATGAGAGCATTACAGAATAAATTCTTAATTTTTCTTAGCTCTCAAACTGTAAACAAATAGGGGCCAGTACTTGTTCCTAAGTTCTGACACCCTATTATTTGTTCTTATATTTATCTGTTATACAATTCATTCAGGAAAGATTCCCGTAGAGACATCCTTATATAAAGAAAGACCATAATAGTGCAGATAGTTTATACAGTTACATGCGTCCCTTTATACAAAACTCCTATTGCCACTACTATAAGAATCATCCCCATAAAAGCAGGAGCTGCATGACCAAGTGATACATAAATTTGCCCTCCAATAATTGGACCAATCATTCTTGCCAAAGCTTGAATAGATTGGCTACCACCTTGAATCCTCCCTTGTTCACTAGAATCGACAGACTTTGAAAGCATCCCATTGAATGAAGGTCCGAAAATCGAGTCACCAAAACCAAACAGTAACATCCCAACGATTAGAAGAGGATATAGGGAAAACAAAGCTGATGCTGCAATAAAACTGTAGCCAATAATCTCCGAAACCATTCCAAGTATAGCTATTTGTTTATCACTAAGCTTGATTAAAAGCTTTGGCATTATAAAAGCTTGTGAAATGATATCTTGAAAGCCCATAATTGAAAACATAAGTCCGATTAGTGCAGGCTTCCAGCTAAAAGTATCCATCGTAAATTGTGTGAAAATTGCTTGTAAAGATCCGTTAGGTATCCAAAGTAAAAACGCTGAGACAAGTAACCATTTTAAGTTTTTCATGGAAAGTATGTTTGCAAGTTGTACAAAAGGATTTAACCTTACAAAAGTAATCTCTTTTAACCTATTATTTTTGTCAAGACTCTCAGGCATATATTTCATCCCATATAAGACATTTAATAAAGTTATGAACGCTCCAAAATATAAAGGTACAGAATGACCAAACTTGGCAAGTAATCCCCCAAGTGTTGGTCCAATAATGGTTCCTGCACCTACCACTGCACTCACCCATCCAAAGTACTTCGTTCTCTGTTCTGGAGGAATGATATCTGCAAAATATGCAAAAATTGTACTTATACTCCCGCCTGTTATTCCTTCTATTATGCGTCCAGCAAATAGTACCCATAAAGCCCCTCCTATACCAAAAACTAAGTACCCGATTGCGGAACCGAAAAGGCATATTAAAAGTAATGGACGACGGCCATATTTATCGCTCAAAGCCCCGATTGCAGGAGCAGCGAAAAACACGCAGACAGCATAAACAGAGGTCAGTAGCGTAACAACTAGAGCCTGTTCTTCTGGACTACTTATATAAGGCTGCACTAAGAATGGCACTACAGGCATAATGATACTGAAACCTATACCACAAAGAAATACAGAAATAAGGCCGAATATTAAAGCATGTTTATCTATGTTTTTTTCAGTTTCGCTTTCATTTTGTGATCTAAAAATAGACATTTAACTTCTCTCCTTAAAACATTTTGTTGCTTCATCAACAAAATAATAACTCTGTTTTGTTGATTAGTCAACAAAAATACAATAATAAAAAGGTAGCCTTACTATGAACAGGCTACCTTTTTATTATTTAAATGTATCCCGCATGAACGGGAAAATAAGTTAGTTTTCGGGATTAACTACCCGTAAAAGCCCGAATGCTTCAACTTTATTATGACTTAATATGTATACCTTGTTTCTTTATTTCTGCATCCAAATGCCTACTATACTTTTCCACGAAGTTAATTATACTGTCGAATTCTTCCTCGGTTACTTGCTCAAATACAGCTTTATCCCGCACTTGAAACTCTTTGTGCAGTTCTTCATGAATTTTATAAACTTCTTTCCCTTGTTCGGTAAGCCTAAAATAAATTTCTTTCTTATTTTTCGACTTTTGATAGCTTTCAATAAGGCCTTTTTTTATGAGCTTCTTAGTCATTCTACTTATTGCACCGCGAGTCACATAAAAAGCCTCTGCAAGTTGTGTCACGTTAGAATCTGTATTGTTTTCAATATATTCAATACAATGTACTTCAGAAGACTTAAAACCCTTCAGACCTGCTTCCATCTTATCCTTATTTAGCCAAACCATCTTATTATATAATTCCCTGAAACCGTTCATGACCTGTTCTTCCTTATTCATGGCCTATCCTCCTAACAGCTCATTCATACATTAAAACCATTATATTAAATTTCTGTTTCTGTTTCGACAATATTGATATAATTATTTGAGTTATCTTTGAATAGAGACGATTACATATAATAATTTACTATACAGTAGACAAAAAGTAAGAGCTAAGATTAGTTTTCTTAGCTCTGCTTTCATAAAATTTATGTTATTTAAATACTATTTCACTTCATTAGCTACAAAAAATTGCTCACAAACACTTGATATACGTTGCAAGTCTACGTTCCCACCAGATATAACCGCTACTACTTTTTTCCCTTTTATATATGTATCCACTTTCCCTGCAAGTAGAGCAGCAGTAGCTAATGCACCTGCACCTTCTACAACGGCTTTACCACGCTGTAATAAGTCTTTCATCGCTACTTCTAATTCACCTTCTGACACTGTTACAATATCATCTACTAATTCTTTTACAACTTCAAAAGTTAAATCACCTGGTATTTTAACTGCGCAACCATCTGCTATAGTAGGTGCCTCATAATGTTCTACGATTGTCCCTTTATCATAAGATGCCTTCATCCCATGAACATTTTCAGCTTGTACACCAATTATATTGATTGATGGATTAAAAGACTTTAATGCAACAGCAATTCCAGAAATAATTCCACCTCCGCCAATTGGTACAATGACCGTATCAACATCCCACATATCATCAAGAATGTCCAAACCAATTGTACCTTGACCAGCCATTACCTCTACATCATCATATGGATGTAAGTATGTTTCACCTGTTTTCCTAATAATCTCCTCACATTTTGCCTTCGCATCATCAAAAGTTTCACCATATAAAATCACTTCTGATCCGTATCCTCTAGTTGCTTCAACTTTCGCCTTCGGTGCAGAAATCGGCATCACAATTTTACTCTTAATACCAAGTAAATGAGCAGATAAAGCAACTCCTTGCGCATGATTACCAGCGGAACAAGCAATTACGCCTCGCTCTTTTTCTTGATCTGTCAACTGTGACATTTTATTAAACGCACCACGAAATTTAAAAGAACCCGTTAATTGCATATTTTCTAATTTCAAGTGAATTTCTCCGCCTGTTTTACTAGTCAAATAAAATGATTTTACTAAAGGAGTTTTACGAGCATTTCTGTCTAAAATGTTTTGAGCTTTTTTAATGTCTGTTATATGTAATGGTAGTTTTTTAGTTATCATGCTAACACCTCTTCTAATAATTTATAATCTACTGTTTGTCTCATTTTTAAGTTTTCGTAAGTAATAATCCCTTTATACGCAACCAACTATGTTCAAAAATCATTGCTCATATATGTATGCCATTCTTTAATGTACATCTGTGTAAACAATTCAACATCCTTTTCATATCACGTTCTTTGTAATGATTCAGGCATGCAATTTGGATCCAGTTATTCTTTTGTAAATACGCTGATTCATAATGAACAATATATCCTTGTAATGCTAACGCATCACCTAGCTCCTTAGAAGACTGATCTTCATTTAATTGAATGGTAACTATAATTGGCGCGGCATGTTCTTTAGGTGAAACAAGATTTAAACCCATAGTAGTAATAGCTTGTTCAATATATGTATACGTCTCTTTTATTTTTTTAAATACCATTTCATCTTCAAGTATTTTTAATGCTTCTTGCAATGCATAAATTAAATTCCATGAATGGGAGTATGGGATACTTTCATTTTCTTCGTACATACCAATGTCCATATAAGCAGGTACTGCCTCGTTTACTTTTACAATTGAAAGTAAACGAATTTCATATACGTTTTCTCCATGTTCTTGCAAGTAAAAATCTAAATTTGAAATTTTATGATCTAATGAGAATGGTCGTTTTCCTCGCAACGCAACCATACCTACTAACTTATCACCATCTAAACAAATTAAATAAGTATTTTCTTCATGAAAACGATCTATACGAACATGCTCTTTCGTTTCTTCATGTTACGGAATTTCTTCTACAAATGTTTTATAATTCAATTTATGTATACTTTCAAATTCCCAAGCTTGATCAGCAACTTTATAAATTAACCCCATGTTGTATCTCCTTTATGTATTTAATAAAAATAATAAGTGGAGATTAACTCCACTTATTAAAAGTTCATTTCATTCTCGATTTACATATAAAATAAGTACAATGATAAGTGCACTTAAAATAGTCGTAACAATAGAGTAAGAATACAAAATCATGCAAACTGGTAAACAAGCGATTGTAATTAGTCCGGGCTTAGTAAATCCTTTAAAGATTAAATAAAATATAATGAAAACAGCAATAAGAGTAAGCGCTATCAAATAATCAAATGCAATTAACCCTCCAATAAATGTTGAAATGCCTTTTCCGCCCTTGCCTTTAAATAAAATTGGGTAAATATGTCCAAGTATAACAGCCAGTAAAGCTAACATTACAAATGTAGAATCTTCAAAAAGGTATTTTGCAATAGAAACTACGATTGCCCCTTTGATCGCATCACCTAAAAATGTAGCGACGAAATACCCTTTTCCATATACGCGCCCCATATTTCTTGCGCCAGGATTACCACTTCCTTCTTCACGAATATCAACATTATGTTTCCATTTCGTTACTATATAAGCGGTCAATATGTTTCCAAATAAATAAGAAGCCACCAAATACAAAAATTGCATACTATTAATCATGTAATCATTCACTTTCTACATGGGAGTACTTATACAATATTCAATGACTATGTATATTGTACTTTTTCTTGCTTTACATCCCTTTGTATATTTTAACATCATATTTTTACAAATCATACAAAAATTCTCATACTTCTATTTTATAAAATATACACCCTTCATTAAATGATATGTTCCTTTCACTGCCATTTCTGATGGTGATACGAATATAACTTCTCTCATACTTTTCTCACAGCATTTCTTAAATTCAGCATATATCTCAGGAACGAAACGCAATATACTGCCACTTACTGCAATTAAAGGTGATAAATCAAACTGCATCTTGTTGTAAATATTCACCGTAATTATCGTTAATTCCTTAGCCGCTTGCAGAATAATTTTATGTGCATCATCATTCTCATTCCTCGCTTCCTCTATAATTAATGGTGCAATTGCTGCAACTTTATCTTTTGAAGAACTATATACTAGTCTTTTTATATGAGATGATGTTAAAAGTCGAAACTCGTCTTGAATCCTTAAGCTTAATGGACAAAGTCTAACTCCTTGATCAAATTGATTTGCCATTCTCTTTAAACCTTGTAACGCAATCCAATATCCGCTTCCTTCATCGCCTAAAATATGTCCCCATCCACCACTATACTCGTACACTTCTCCTTTCTTTCCAATACAAATTGCGCCTGTACCGCCAATCGTTAAAATTCCATCCTTCCCTTTTAAAGCAGCTGCATGTGCAATCACTGCGTCATTAAAAACTTCAATTTTCGTTTCATATTTCTTTATTAATCGTAATGTTAATTCATTTGTATTCGCTCCACTTATACCCGCTAACCCTAAACAAATACAAACGCAATGCCCATCAATTAAAGCTTTCTTGCATTGATCGATCGCCTCCATAATATGCGAAACTGCTTTTTCATAATCTATTAATATATTTCCAAACCCACTCGTACCTCTTACAACTTCGTTTCCGTCTTGATCAAATGCAATTGCTTCTGTCTTCGTGCCTCCACCATCTACTCCAATCATATACTTCATATGTTCGCCTCATTTTCATCATCTTATTGGAGGGAATGTTATATTCCCTAAAACTACAGATTGCTTTGCACCTGTTGCGCTTGGCACATTACTCGGATTACGATGATGCGTTTCGTTTGCTAATATCGCAAAGGCGATTGCTTCTTTCGCCTCTGAAGAATAGCCTATATCTTCTTGAATGAATATCGCGCACTTTTCTTCATTCAATCCATTTCGTATCATGTCAACAAGTGTACGATTATAACTGCCCCCACCACCTAAAATGACTTCATCGATTTCATAATACGGCAGAATAAACTCCTTATAATGATGAACAATTGAACTTGCTGTAAACATCGTGACAGTCGTCAAAAGATTTTCTTTACCATGCTTTTCAAACCGCTTCAATAATTCACTTACAAACTCTTCTCCAAACTGTTCTCTACCAGTTGATTTCGGTGGATTCATTTTCAAAAATGGATGGTTCATACAATATGTCAAAATTTCATCTACAACTACTCCTTGTTTTGCAATCCTACCATTTTGATCATATGGCAACTGAAATAATCTTTGACATACATCATCGATTACCATATTTCCTGGGCCAGTATCAAAAGCAATTACACTCTTATTACTTCGTTTACTTGGAATCACTGTAACATTACCAATCCCGCCAATATTTTGTAGTAATCTATTTTTAGTTTGATGGCGATACAAAATGACCTCTGAATATGGCACAAGTGGTGCACCTTGTCCCCCTGCTGCCATATCCATTGTTCGAAAATTAGAGATAACCGTAGTGTTCGTTTCATATGCTATAACTGCTGGTTCTCCAATTTGCAATGTCGAAGAAATACTATTGCCTTCTTGCTTTGGCTGATGATAAATCGTTTGTCCGTGAGAACCTATTAAATCTAATTGTTCCAATGACAAATCAGCCTTTTTACAAACTTCCTCCACAGCATTAGCAAAACATAAACCAAGCTTAAAGTTCAAACTGCATATCAATTGAACATTAGATGTATCAATTGATAAAGCCTGCAGTATCTCATTTTTTATATCCTTACAAAATGGAACAGTAGTAAAATGAATGAGTTCGACCTTAGAATCTACACCGTTCCCTTCTATATGAACGAGCGCTACATCTATTCCATCTAACGATGTACCGGACATTATCCCTGCAATATACATAAAATACATGCCCCCTATTCACTAAAAAACAATTATGTAAGTAAACAACGTACAACCTACAGAAAACAATATAAATCTAATAAACAACTGGACTTTCGATACAAATGTGCCATCAATGAAAGAAACAACGATCGTAAGCAAAACACTTGCCGCAATGCTTGTAACGATCCATATACTATGCATTTGTGATAGATTTAGCATTCTTAATAAAGGTACGAAAAGTAAATTCGCACATATCACTCCAAATAACAATAAAAATACACCTTTATAGCTAAATTTTATATTCATTCCATTTCACCCTCTCTGGACTTAATGTGAAAGAAGTGATAGACAAAATGCCTATCACTCAAAAATAAAATATAAAACTTACGGATTAACAGATTCCCCATCACCATTTTTCTCAATTTCAAGCATGTTTTTGTCGTACATTTTAAAGAATGGTAAATAAATAAGGAATGATATTGCTATGTTTATAAAAACTAATACAATTGCACGCCAATCTCCACCTGTGGCTAAATATGCACCAATTGGAGCTGGTAATGTCCATGGAGGCATTATATGTGTTGGTGTAACAAACCCCATCGCAGTTGCTGAGTATGCAATAGTTGCTGTTACTAGTGGTGTAATGATAAATGGGATAATTAAAATTGGGTTTAGTACAATTGGCAATCCAAAAATAACAGGTTCATTAATATTAAAGATACCAGGCACAATACAAGTTCTTGATAATGCCTTCGAATATTTTGATCGACCAAATACAATCATAGCTAATACAAGTCCTAACGTCGCACCAGAACCACCAATCCATATAAACCATTGGTATAATGGTTCTGGTGAAATGAATGGCAACTGATTTGCTCCACTAGCAACTGCTTCACCATTTTTCCCTAAATATACTTCCCATAATGGCCGGGCAACAGTTCCAACAACCGACACACCATGGATTCCGAATGACCAAAAAAATGTAATTAAAAATACTGGAATGATTACACCGAAGTAACTATCACCAGCTTTTACTAACGGTGCCGCTAATTTATCAACTACATGATGTAAATCAATACTAAAAACGACAGTTACTAAACTCATTAAAATAATTACGAATGCAGCAGGTATAAGTGCTTCAAACGAACGTGAAACAGACGGCGGTACTTGTTCTGGCATTTTAATCATTACATTTTTCGTCTTACAAAATCTTAAAATCTCTACTGATAAAATAGATACGATCATCGTTACGAATAATCCATGCCCCCCGAGATTTGTCATCGGAAGCATAAATCCTTTTTTATCGATTAATTCGGGCGTCAATGTTAAAAGTAGTGAGCATACTGCTAACTGTGCCCCTGATAAAGCATCTAACTTATAACTTTTCGCTAAATTGTATCCTATACCAAATGCTATATATAAAGACATAATAAACATCGTTAAACGATATGGTATTAATATACTTGTTTGATTTTTCAATGCCCAAACTGATATGAAACTATCTTTCGGTAATGGTGGAAATGCTACTATTAAAAAGAAACTCCCTACGATAATAAATGGTAACGCCGAAATAACTCCATCACGGATTGCTTGTAAATGCCTCTGTTCAGAAAGCCTTGCCATCGGTCCAGATAAGTTTTTATCAAGAAACGTGACAAACTTATTCATAACGCTTCCCCCTAACTAATTAATTCATTTACAGTTTTTAATAAAGTCGGTCCACCAAGCGGCGTGTATGCTTGCGGCGGAATAATACCGCACGGAATAGATTCTTGTTCTGTAAGTTTTTTTACAGCGTCAAATCGATGTCTAACTTGAGGTGCAACCATTACAACATCCCAACCATTCTTTACTTCTTCCTCCACCTCACTTGTTCCAATAGCATGCACTTCCATGTTCATACCTTTTTTCTCTGCTTCTTTTTTTAAAGCGTTTACAACAATTGCGCTGGACATTCCTCCAGAACAAACGAATAAAACTTTCATTATTGAATCCTCCTATACTTATAAATTGTTTCTTTCAAATGAAAGAAAGTTTCACTTTACTAACAAGCATATGAAGAAATGAAACGATTTAGTTATACTGAAAGTAAATTTCACTAAAAATATTTTTCCTATTAAATTAATGTTTCAATATTTATTTTTCTCAATTGCAGGGCCAACCTAACATCATATATTATTTTAAATAATCGTATAATAGGGAGGCGTATAAATGATTATGAAACGTTTAGTAATGATGTGCTGTATCGTCATATTGTTTACTCCTTTCTCTTTCATTTCCCCTCACTCTACTTATGCTGAAGTAAATACTACTTACAAAAAACATGAATTACGCGCTGTATGGATAGCATCTGTTCTCAACATTGATTGGCCTTCAAAAACTGGCTTACCTATTGAAAAGCAGAAACAAGAATTTATAAGACTATTAGACGATGTAAAAAACACTGGTATGAATGCAGTCGTTGTACAAATTAAACCGACTGCTGATGCTTTCTATCCTTCAAATTACGGTCCTTGGTCTGAATACATTACGGGTACACAAGGAAAAGACCCTGGATACGACCCGCTCGCATTTATGATTGAAGAAGCACATAAAAGAAATATAGAATTCCACGCATGGATTAATCCATACCGAATAACGATGAATCACACTGATATAAATCGATTATCAAATAATCACCCTGCAAGACAACATCCCGATTGGGTTGTGCCTTACGGCGGGAAGCTATATTACAACCCTGGTATTCCAGATGTGAAAAACTTTATAACGGAAGGCGCTTTAGAAATCGTAAAAAATTATGATGTTGATGCAATTCATATGGACGATTATTTTTATCCTTATAAAGTAGTTGGCGAAGAATTTCCTGATCAAAAAACATTTGAATCATATAATAATGGGAATTTTTCAACTATCGAAGATTGGCGTCGCAATAATGTAAATGAACTCGTAAAAGGTTTAAATACTGCTATAAAACAAGAAAAATCATACGTAAAATTTGGCATTAGTCCATTTGGCGTATGGCGAAATATAGCTGATGATCCAACTGGCTCTAACACAACTGCAGGTCAAAGAAACTTTGATGACCTTTACGCTGACACACGTGAGTGGATACAAAAAGGATATATTGACTACATTACACCGCAAATATATTGGAATATAGGTTTTACACCTGCTGCATATGATATATTAGTAGATTGGTGGGTAAAAGAAACCAATAATAAACCCATTCACCTATACATCGGTCAGGCGGCCTATAAAATTAATAACAGCTCTGTCCCTGCTTGGTCTGATCCTGAAGAATATCCAAAGCAAATCGCTTTAAACCATCAATATCCACAAATAAAAGGTAGTATGCATTTCAGTTTAAAAGATATAAATAACAATCCACTTGGAATTAAAGATAGACTCTCAAAAGACATATATAAACACCCTGCATTAATTCCACCTATGCCTTGGCTTAATCATGATCCACCAAAACAACCTACTTTAAAAGGTGCCATTCCAAGAGATGAAGGTATTGCTATAGGTATCATTGATGATAGAGAGAATGACTCTGCTTATTACGCAATTTACCGTGTGAATGGAAAAAATGAAGTGGATATACAAAACCCAAAACATTTACTTACTACTGTAAGAAAAACAAAACTTGGAGAAATTTACGTAGATAAAACGGCTATTTCTGGAGAAACGTATACGTATGTGGTAACTGCAGTTGATCGATTGCATAATGAAAGTATTCCTTCTAGTTTTACTACCGTTAAGGCAAAATGAAATCTCAAAAAAAAACGCCTTAAAGCTGAGAAATACTTAGCTTTTAAGGCGCCTTTTTTATTTATTCTTAAACTTCTCAGTCGCTGCTCTCATCTTCACATTCAAATCATGATCAATGGAGTCACGAATATCACGCTCTACTACTTCCATTTCTTTTTGGAAATTTTGCAAGTAGATTTTTAATTCTTCTTCTTTTTCAGGACGTTGTGATGGTGGTAATTGTACCACTAATGATAACATCGCTGTTAAATCTTTCATTAAGAACGTTTCAAGTTTATGTTGTTGTTCAAACATACGTTGTTCTTGATAGTACGGAAGTGCATTTAATACTGAAATTGTAATGTCATCAACCGTTCTTTGTAGTGAAGGATTAATCGAGCGTTTATATGCTTGAATTGTATTTAATGCATCTGGATATCGATCATAGAAATACAATTTATAAAACGATAAGTCTGTCGGTTTAGCAGTTTGCTGTGATTCTTGTCTCAAGAAATCTTTCACTTTCATTGTTGCAATATCAATATCTTCATTCGTAAGCTTTTTCGTTGTTTTTGCCATCACATGCACTTTTTTCTGCTTTTCTTTCGGTAACATTGAGAAAACTTGCTCTCTCGTACGTTGGCCCGATGAACAGAAAAGTGTATTTAATGTATTTTGTTCTTTTTTCCCTTCTGTACGAATCCAGCGATAAAAGAGTGGGTGCTGCGTAAATTCTTGTAAAAACGGTGTTGATTTGTTCGATAATTTTTCAATAGAATCTTGCGCTCTCTTATATGGTTTCGTCCATGAAAAATAAAGTTTACGTCCGAAGTATACAACTAAAACAACGACAGTAAATGCGATTAAAAGTAATGATCCTAATAGTAATAATACTCCTTGAATGAAACTCATTTTTTCACCTCCTCTAAAAGTCTGTTATTTCCTTGGACGCTGAATGAGTTTCTGCTTCATCTCATCATTAAATGTATCTAGTTCAATTACAAATTTCTTACTAGACTCAATAATACGTTCTGACGATTTCTCAGATGCTTCAATAGCGGCAAATACATTTTGGAATGATTCACGTAATTTATCCATGCTAATTGCAGGATTTTCAAGGAGTTTTGTTGTTTCTTCTGTATTTTGTTTTAATGCTTGTGAATTGCTTAATACCATTGATTCAATCGCTTCATTTGTTGCATTAACAGCATCAATTGTTTTACGTTGATTTGTTAATGCAAGCTGTATTGCAGCGGAAACCGTTACAACGTTTTGCGTCATCGTAATTGCATTACGAATTGCCTCTGATAGCTTTTCATTATTTTTCTTAATGATGTCTACAGATGCGATAGATTGTAATAATACACTTTTTGCTTGTTGCATATTACGAGTACGCACAAGTATCTTTTCTAATGCATCATTTATTAACGGAATATCCCTTTGACGTTCTGGATTTTGTTTCTCAGCTTCAAGCATACCAGCAAGTTTTCTTCCTAAGTATACTTGTTTATCAAGAGCGTGAATTTTATCGTGTGATTGCTCTTTTAACATTTCAAGACCAACCGTATCCTCTTGCAAGTTATCACGGCCAATGAGAAGTGATCTTATAATCTCCTCGATTTGCTTATCTATAGATTGATATTTATGCACGTAATTTTCAAGCGGATTTTTCTTAAACACTTTAAACATAAGTTTCTTCATACCAGTTGCTTTTAATGAGTTTGGATCAAGTTCTGATACCACTTTTCGTAATTCTAACAATGTATTTGGAATTTCTTCATTCTTTCCATTCATCATCGCTGTCACAGGACGTTTTAAAGCTGATAGCGTTTGTCCTGCCGCTTGCTGCTCTTTATCCCCTAAGTCTCCAAGCTGCGACAATACTTTTGATAAATCTGTATTTTGCTCGCTATTCAACTTTTGTACATAAAGATCTGCTTCTTTATTCAGTTCTTCAAGTTCTGCATCTTTTATTACTGTATCCACTACTACTTCTACATTATTATCTTTCACAATCGATACAGGTTCTTTTTTCTCGAGTTCAGTCAACAAAATCGCTCCTTTATTTATATGTGCGAATTTATGTGCACTATATTTCATCTAATATATCGTATTTCATATACATTTTTGCTTGCTTGAAATCGATTTTTCAAGAAATACCTGCTTATGCAGTCATTCCCTGTTTCATAGTATAAGTATACCTGTTCTCGTCATTATTTTCCTCAGACTTAAGACCTAGAGAACAACATGCTGAAGACGGATTCTTCACAGCTTACCTTACTTATCACCACTGACTATTAATTTGAAATTCCATTTAGTTACCTTCTTAAATTCATACAATGCTCTATCTTTTGACATATACTATCTTTCAATGTGATAATTATATTAGGTCCACTTCTAATTATTCTTCCGCGCAACAAATGCTCCCTTTTGAAAAGCTAATAACACGGTTTCAAACGTAACGTCTTCTTCAATCATCTTTATAAATCCAGCTAATTCCCCCGCATGAGAAGTTGCATTATCAATTACAAGAAAACCTTTTGGCTCTAAAATACGTTTTATATGTTCCCACCACCACATGTATTGCGTGCGCTCTGAATCTAGGAAAATAAAATCAAATGAACGATCTACTTGCGAATCTAAAAATGCCCCAGCCTCTTGATTATGAATATCGATTCTCTGTGTAAGATTTGCCCTTTCAAAATTTCCAAGTGCCTCTCCAACCCGTTCTGAAGAAAGTTCTACAGTTATAACATTTCCATTTGTTTCTTCTACCGCATTTGCTAGCCACAATGTAGAATAGCCATTTGAAGTTCCAATTTCTAAAATTTTTTTTGCATTGCACCCCTTTACTAATACTGATAAAAACTGCCCCATTTCACGAGAAATATTTCTTAATTTTTCTTCTCTTTTTTCTTTATTTCGATCATGCTCTTCTCCATATTGTTCAAGTTGCAATAATAATGAATCTAGAGTATTCATTTTCTCCATCGCCTTTCCAAGCAATATGATGAAAAAGTACATGATGCCCGTCTACTTTTCATTATATGCGAAATGCACCCCTTTTTCCTGTTATACGACAAAGAATTAAAATTTTTTATAGCATATTGTTTCGTTTTTTGGTAAAGTTAATTTCTACGTGCAATTATTTAATTCACATTATTTTACAATCAGTTTTCAATTATAAGATAATCTAAACCCCATTTAAATGAATCGGTATTTCTAATTCAACTAAGCGCCCTTTTCGGACGCATTTTCTTTTGTTTATATATTTCTGTAAGAAAGGATGCTTACACATGAACGTGATTAACTTAGATGCTGCTAGAAGACGTAAACAGCATAAAAAACTAATGATAACTATACCGATTATTAAACGCATTTATGAAGAAGACGGGGAAATTAAATTCGAGGTAGCCGGCGAAAAAGATGTACCTCTTGAAATGTTAGAAAAATAAAAAAAAGACGCACTTCTAAAGAAATGCGTCTTTTTTATACTATTACATTTAAGTGCATAAGTTTTTCAGGATTAACCATCATATAAATGTTTGAAATTTTCTCATCCTCAAATATGAATGAAAGTACATACGTCACTTTATTATTTATTGTAACTATAACGCCTGGTGCACCATTTACTATTTTGAAATCAACACTATACTTTTCTGGCAATCGTTTTGCAATTCCAAAGAACAAACGTATAATTTTATCTGCAGAATAAATCTGATTAATTGCAGTTGTAACTTTACCACCACCATCTGCTTTAAATATCGCATCTGTTTTTAAAACTTCTAACATACCTTGCGTATCCCCACACTGTAATGATGATACAAACTTTTCCACATAGGCAGCCATTTTCTTCGTACTTAATGTTGATTGCTTCGGCTTATCTAAAATACTTTTTCGTGCACGTTGAAAGATTTTTCGGCAGTTCACACTACTCTTTTCTACAATCGAAGCGATTTCTTCGTAGTCATAACTAAAAACCTCTCTTAATATGAAAACAACCCTCTCTACCTCAGTCAGTTGTTGTAAAAGTAATAAATATGCCGTAGAAATTGATTCTTTCATTACAAATGACTCTGATGGATCATCAATCTCTTCCACAAATGGCTCTGGCAGCCACATTCCGACATATACGTTACGTTTATGTGCTGCCGAACGTAATTTGTCAATTGAGCGATTTGTTACCATTTTACATAAATAGGCTCTCATATTTTCTATAGATTGAACGTCCTCCATATTATTAAACGATATAAATACGTCATGGACGATATCTTCAGCATCCATAACACTCCCAAGGATTCTATATGCTAACGAAAATAATAATGGTTGATACGCTTCATATAACTGCTCCGTTTCCATGATGAACTACCTCACTTTCAAATTGCTTTAAAATGTGTAACGCTGCACGTTTCCCGCTTGCTACCGCAGCATCAGCTAATATTTCATCATGCCCAGCCCAATCTCCTGCAACGTAAACACCTGGCATTTCAGGTATATTAGGGCCCGGTTTTTCAACACGGTCAATATGAGGAAAATCATGTACTACCGTTATTTTCGGTAAATATTGCTTTGCAACAACTTCTCTTTTCCAATTAGGATGTAGCAATTCCATCGTATTTTCTAACTGTTCTTGATCATCATGAAAATGATTTATCTCAAGCATAGGATTATGGTACTTAATTAAACTCACTACAAGTGCTCCATCTTCACTTAATTTGGCTGCTCTTGATTGATTCGTGAAAAATATAGGTTGATCTAACCCTAATGCAAATTGATGTGTAGGATTGGTTAAGCGTCTTAAACCAATATCTAATGCAGCGACGGTAACCCGTACCGATTGTTCACTCCATCTATACAAACTTGTTCCTTCTGCACCTTTTATTATTTTACAAGCTTCTTTAGGTGGCATCGTCACGACAACTGCATCAACTTCAAATACTTCATCATCCGAACAACGAATTTTTTGTATACCTTCACAATTTTCTACTTCCAATACATGCTTACTAGCCTGAAATTGCACCCCAACATTATTCGCTATATCTCTTAATTTTGTTATTATCGTCTCCCAACCACCATCTACATAAAATACTCCTTCTTTTATTGAAAGCTGTATTTGCGTTAGTACAGATGATGCTAATTGTATTGTAGGAGCAAACGTATATGTTGTTGTTCGGCATAGTGCATAAAATATATTTCGAACCATCGGATCTTTTATTTCATTTTCTGCCCATGTAGATAAACTCATTTTTTGAACTTCTCCTACATCTAATTTCCCTAAATGAATCATAAGACGAGAGAATTGTACTTTTGCAGACCATGAAAGTAACGGTGTTGATAAAATGGAGCGAAAATCTGTTGGAATGGTAAATACATCCCCTTTCCATATTCCATGTGCTTTTGTAGATGGCATTCCACCTGGAAGATTCAAACCTAACTCATTAAAAGTTAAAAATGCTGCTCCTCCTCTGTATAAAGCATGTGCACCAAGATTCATGCAAATGCCATTTTTATTTATAGTCATCCCCCGACCACCAAAGCGACTGGATTTTTCTAATACAATAACTTTCCTTCCAGATTTCGCTAAATATATAGATGCTGTTAACCCAGCAAGCCCACCACCAACAATCGCTATATCAAATGTATTCATAATAAAATCCCTCCTTATCGTTCTACATACAAGACGAACGATTTAGGAGGGATGTGACATAAAAATAAAATTTTATTTATCTACTTTATTTCTTTTTTGTATTCGGTCATATTGCATACGAAATAACTCAATTGCGAATGGAATATCCTCTTCACTCTTTATATAATAACTTATCCATCCTGATTCAGGTAATACGTGATGTGGTTTCACTAACCCTTCATTCACTAATTCATCTCGCTTTACCTTCGGAAATGGTAAATCAACTAACTTTTCACCATGAAGATGACCAAGTTCTTTCTTACCATAATTTATTTCAATACCACGAAATCGATGAGGTTTTTCAGAAACACCCGCCCAGCTGAGCACTTCATTTCTAATCGTTTCACTAAATGACATGAACATTCACTCCTTATTATTGATTGATGTAATTTTAAATTAACACGTTCATTACTTTTTTCCATCAATCCAAAGTATGAATGCGAATACGAATATAGTTTAATCTCAATATACTTTATTTTTTTAAACAATAATTACAATTTCAAAAGGTCTTTATCATATTATATAGAATTATTATTAAAAATAATTTTAAAGGATGGATATATATGTGCAAGGTATTATTACGAAAGGCGAATTATCTTCAATCTGAGGAATTAACACTATTTAAAAAAGCTATAAAGTTTGCAGAGCAAGTACACGATGGACAATACCGTCAAACTGGAGAACCATACATCATTCATCCTTTCGCGGTTACAGAAATATTACTAAATTATAAAGCTGACGTCACAACATTAATTGCTGCGTTATTACACGATGTTGTAGAAGATACAGAGCATTCTCTAGAAGAAGTTAAGTTATATTTTGGTGCGAACGTTCAATATATTGTAGATGGATTAACAAAAGTTAAAAAACAATGTGGTCAAAAGAAAGCATTATACGAAGCAATTAATTTTAAAAAGTTATTACTGGCCTCTCAAACAGATATACGTGTTGGTATTATAAAAGTTATAGACCGCCTTCATAACATAAAAACATTGAGTGTTAAAAAGCCTGCAAAACAAGTAGCTTATGCAAATGAAACACTAACACTCTTTGCACCACTTGCAGAGAGATTCGGTTTATATTCAATCCAGCATGAATTAGAAAATCTTGCTTTTCAATATCTACATAAGGAAAGATATAAAAAAACACATAATCTTCTAACGGAATATGCGCCACGCATTCAAAACAATATAACGAATTTAAGAAAAGGCATACTTTCTTTTTATGATACTACCCTGTCATTTGAAATAAGTTATGAACTCAGCCCTATTTACTCTGCTTACTCACAACTACAAGAATCTCAAAACGTATCAAGTGTTTCACGAATATGTATCACCACTGCAAGTGTGCTAGATTGCTATAAAATTCTTGGAATGATTCATCAATTATACAAACCAACTATAAACTATTTCGAAGATAATATCGCTCTTGAAAATAGCCATTTTAATAACAATTTAAAAACTAAAATAAATATGAATGATACTGAACAAACAATTATCATTCAAACGCAATCAGCAAAAACATTAAAAGATAATGGTATTTTTTATTTATTGAATAGTAGAACTGTAGATGTTCAAGCAATATCTTATAAAATAATGAATGATACAATTGTGAATAACGATTTATTAACTACAGATCCAATCGCCTTCCACAATTTAGTATCGTATGAACTATTCGAAAATATTATTACGGCTTATACTACAGATTTACAACCTATTTATTTACCAGATGGTGCTACAATTATTGATTTTTCTTTCTCTGCATTTCCAAAAATTGCACATAGCATGAAAAAAGTAAAAGTAAATGGGATGCCTGTTCCACTTAAAACAAAGGTATCTCATTTTGACGTCATCGAAATCCATTTCGATTTAAAACAAAACTTGGAATTAGAGTGGCTAAATTACGCCAATACTGCTAAAGCACAATTAATGATTCATCAAAAACTATCTTAAATAAAAGGCCAATTCCTTTCTATAAGGCATTGGTCTTTTCATATAACGTAACCATTAAAATATACGAAATAAATTTTAATATTTTTACTCCTAACCTAACATCAATAATTCCGACTTTCATTAGTTCGCTCTAATTTTTATCCGTATTTACATTATGAGAAATAAGAAGCACAACCTATATTATTTATAAAACAGGTGAATTTATTATGATACAGACAAATGCACATAACTAACACTAGGCACATATCCTAAAGTTGTATCCATACTTACCTATAGAAAGGCGGGTAATACAATTGACTTCTAATATCGACTACACTTCCCCCTCAACTAATTTCACTCATGATTTAAGTAAAAGTAATTTTTTTAAGAAAGATGCCCAAAATTATATAAACGTACTTGGCATTAAACAATTAAATACTTTAGAAAATACTTCTTTATTAGATATTTATTTAAGTACAGGGAATGTTGTAGAACCACATATTCATCAAAATGCAGCTGAACTTGTTTACTGTATTTCAGGATCTGCTGTTGTTTCTTTACTTAATCCATTTACGAATCAGATATTAAACTTACCGATAAAACCAGGGCAAGTTGCCAACATTCCACAAGCGTGGTGGCATTATGAAATTGCTTCAGCAGATAATACTCATTTATTAGCTATATTCAATGCCCCAACCCCAGAAGTTATTTTTGGTTCTGATATTTTAAGATTAACTCCTGCTAATATGATGGCTCATACTTATTGCCTCAATGAGCAACAATGGAAACAAGCAGTATCCCCAATTCAATCCACTACGGTAATTGGTCCTCCCGCAAACTGTAATCAAAACCGCGACATGATAAATCAGTCAACTCAGCCCCCTACTCAGCAACAAAATCTATATTACCAAGATTCTTATTACTTCCCTCTATACTGGGGGTATTAATTAGTATCATTTTAATAGAACCACCATTTATCTCCTCGGAAAATATCGAGGAGATTTTTTATCGTAACAATTAATAGAGTACATACATATAATATTTATATATTTAATTGGAGGTGATAGTACTATGAGTAATTATAACTATCGAAAAAACTACTCTAATAATAAAAATAGTAGCTCTTCAGCATCCTCTCAATCTTCGAACTCTCAATCTTCCGATTCCCAGTCACAAAGAGATTTAGCCGAGCAAGGCTATGTAAAGAAAAAGGGATGTAACTGTAATAAAAATAAATAGTTTATTACTAATTTGAGCAATGACATTTCACCGCTCATGATTAACAATTTAACCCACTAGTATATAGTTTATTTTATGGATGAATTCTGTTTTTAATAGAATTCATCTTTTTTGTTTCTATGTAATTTTTCAAACCATATAACTTATTCCATAAACAATAAAGTGTAAATCATAAATTTTGATTTTTCTTATATACCAACTTATCAAATAGTAATTTCTCAATTGATTCATCACCTATCTTCCCATAAAAGATAGCCCCTCCTAATAAAATTAGGAAGGGCTATATACAAATGCCTGTTTAAATTTCAAACAAACATTGTAACAAGTTAGACGATATTAATACCTGCACTTACAAATCCAGCAACTGCAGCTATTGGACTAGCAGCTGTTAATGAAACATATAATAATACTTTATCCCCAGCGGCTACCGGAATTGCTTCAGGTATGATACCTGATGCTGTGTCCAAAATAGCTATTATAGCAAATGCTGGTGTTAATAATAAAGGTGCTCCTTGTACTGTAAACGTATTACTTGCTGCTGGTGCAGTTAATATTTGTATCTGCACTTGAACAGGTGATAATGGAGCTAATGCAGCTGTTGCACTAAAGAAGCCAGCCAATGACGTAATAGTCCCTGCGCGTGGTGCTACAAATGCATAATCACCTATCCCTAACGCTAATGTGATACTTGTTCCACCAGTTAAAGCAACTCCAGGCTGACTAAATCCAAATCCAAGAAGAGTTCCTGTATTAGCTACTAATGCGTTCACTAACGCAGATGGTGTTGTACCTGAAGCAAATGGAATAATAGCTCCGCCACCTGTTGCTCCTGTTGCTCCTGTTGCCCCTGTTGCTCCTGTTGCTCCTGTTGCCCCTGTTGCCCCTGTTGCTCCCGTTGCTCCTGTTGCTCCTGTTGCTCCTGTTGCTCCTGTTGCTCCTGTTGCTCCTGTTGCTCCTGTTGCTCCTGTCGCTCCTGTTGCTCCTGTTGCTCCTGTTGCTCCTGTCGCTCCGCCTCCTGTTGCTCCTGTTGCTCCTGTTGCTCCTGTCGCTCCTGTTGCTCCTGTCGCTCCTGTTGCTCCTGTCGCTCCGCCTCCTGTTGGACCTGTTGGACCTGTTGGACCTGTTGGACCTGTTGGACCTGTCGCCCCTGGAGTAGCATTGATTAATTGAATTAATAAATTAAAAAGAAGTTGTAAAGTTGCAGAATCAACATTTGAGTTGCAGGATATAGGGATAAGATCTAAAGCGAAGAAGAATTGTGCAAGGGCGCTATAAAATTGTTGCAATAATGTTGACAATTGTCCTAAATTAGGTGCTGGAGATTGTAATAAAACTATAATACTTTGAGTTAATTGTTTCAAAAAATTAACTTCTGGAGAAGGTAATAAGGAATTTAAGAAAATTAAAAATTGATTAAATAAATCGAGTAACGCTAATCTGTTTGCATTACTTGGATTTGTAAAAAATGCTGAAATAGCTGATACTAATGAGTTTAGTAAAGTAATTAATTGACTTAATTGTTCCCTAGTAATAGGAACTGACTGTGGATTTTTACAACAATCTGCTGAAAAAACAATTGGATTGCAGTTATTATGACCAAAACAATTATTATTTGACATTTATTTCCTCCTTACTTTTCTTATAGTTGAGTGTTTTCCTATTCTAAGAACTATAAAAGATGCGATTGTAAAAAGTAGTTGAGTTATATGTTTCTCTTAAAATAGGAAACATGAATTATAATCAAACTTGAAAACGTAATTTAATTATGTTCATGACTCACATATTAATTATATGTTTTTAATAATTGACTGCTTAGATTAAACACCTAAACTTAAGAGTTTATTTTATTTTTCCACGTTTATCTATTAGGTCCAAAAGCACATTTTCATTTAAAAATTAAAACATAAATAAATCATTAGCATATATTCTACAAGTAACAACATCATTCTTTCAACTAATTAAAAATGATACCTTTACTAATATTGTGTTCCTTCTATAATCATGAAGCCGTTTCTATTATAAAAAACTTTCATACAATATAGTGGACAAGTTATTCTATACTTCGTTCAAAAAATAATTAAAGGAGTGAAATTTAATTGCCAATTATTCAACCATTTATCGCTTCTAGAAGATTTACATCTACACTAGGAGCTGGAACAGGAACAGGTGCAGCTTTTGCAATTGCTGCAACAGCTTGTTTAAACGATGCCGGTACTACTGCAACTGCCTTTCCGACTTTTACGTATTACAACCTCTATGTAAACGGGATAATTCAACCTAGCGTGAACTCCAGTGTCACCACAGGTCCTACTGGTGCTATTACAATTCCTGGCGGAGATGTATTAGACGGTGGAATCCCAATAACAATTGAATTTATCGTCACTTAATTTTAACTATTGTAATTTAGAACAAAAAAAGACAGATTCCTTTTTCCATTAAGAATCTGTCTTTTTTAATTAATAATAATAAATTGTAATATAATTGATGACCCTTGCGAAGGTGGTTGATTATCCAATAAAGTTAGTTTACCAGTACTAACTTCATAAAATGGTTGTGGTTGCAAAATTCCATTAATAAACAAATTTATATATGAAACCTCACTAGGTGATAATATATTCGTTGTCCCATATTGAGCTATCCCATCTGCATCTGTATATATAAGTTTCTCTCCATCTGAAAAAGTATAATATAATAAATTGGTTGTTGTTATGGGACCAATAACCCCAGGTTCTCCTGTTGGTCCCGTTGTACCGGTCGGGCCTGTTACACCTGTGGATCCCGTTGTGCCGGTCGGGCCTGTTACACCTGTGGATCCCGTTGTACCAGTCGGGCCTGTTACACCTGTGAATCCCGTTGTGCCGGTCGGGCCCGTTACACCTGTGGATCCCGTTGTGCCGGTCGGGCCCGTTACACCTGTGGATCCCGTTGTGCCAGTCGGGCCCGTTACACCTGTGGATCCCGTTGTGCCAGTCGGGCCTGTTACACCTGTTGGTCCCGTTAGACCGGTCGGGCCTGTTACACCTGTGGATCCCGTTAGACCGGTCGGGCCTGTTACACCTGTGGATCCCGTTAGACTGGTCGGGCCTGTTACACCTGTTGGTCCCGTTGTACCTGTTGGTCCCGTTGGAATATAAATTGGGGGAAGAACTGGAAATGTAGGTCCAATATTTCCAGGTTCTATCATAGCTTTATTTATTGATAATTTATCATCTCGCTTCAATTTAATACCTCATTCCACATTTTTGTCTACTAATTTATATAATAATAACTCTATCATTTCAGAAAAATTCCATAACTAATCTTTTTTTCATTCTCAAATGATTTTTACATATATTAAACATTTACCTTTGCTATAACTACTATTGAACTCTTCCATTCCACTTCCTAGATCTATTTTTACTCCCGCAATATCAACTTCAAATTATAATAATAATAATTCAATTACCAATTTATTTGCTTGTAATACAATTTCACTTCAATTATTCGGCATATTATCCATCTTTAATTTAGTTGAAGGTGGTTCAACAGGTACCTTTCTAACAATTATACGAATCGATTAAAAAATGATTCATTCTTTTTTTAATAAACATTTTTAGATACTAAACTAGTAACTATCACGACAGTGATTAAGCAACAAAAACACATTTCACTATATTCATAGTAGTAACTATCTTTACTAAATTTTCCGTATATATATTATCAATTTACACTGCGCCCATGCTGATGTTACATTAAATAAGAAGACAGTTTCTCCTTTACGAACCATCTCAATACGTATTTGAGAAATATTCTCCAATCCTATACGCGAGAGCAATACTGTGTTGACACTCAAATGAGTGTCTTTTTTTGTAAATTGTAATAAATAAAACCATCTCTTATAGATGGTTTTATCAAAACATATCTCTTTATATTTTAAATAAAATAGCAAGTTTATGAAGCTGGATAATAAATGGTCATACTTAACCGAGTTAGCGTTCGTCCGGAATTATGATAAGAGTGCGGTCTATCCGCCTTAAAGCGAATTGAATCTCCGCTATTTAATGTATATTGACAATCATTTATTTCAATTGTCAATTCTCCCTCAAACACCGTTATAAATTCTTCGGTCCCTTCTTTATGGCCTTCCGAACTTAATTTTCCTTCCTTTTCAATTTCAACCGTATAGATTTCAAAGTTCCTATCATCTTGAAAAGGAAAAGAAGGATACACTTTATATCTCCCATTGTCTTCTGATAATACTTGAACATCGTTTCGTAAAACCACTTTCGTATCAGGCTGTGGATTATTAATTAAAGACGTAAAAGACACTTTTAAACCATTCGCAATTTTCCATATCGTTGTTAGTGTCGGGCTTGAATCTCCTCTTTCAATTTGTCCAATCATCGTTTTACTCACACCCGTTAATTGGGAAACCTTTTCTAAACTTAATTTTTCTTTCTCACGTATTGCCTTTATATTTTTCGCCAAAATAAGTTGAATTTCTTCCATAAAAAACACTCCTATACTATATACAACATAACGACCGTTATGTATAATAAAAAGCACACGTTATATTGTTCTTTTCGGTCATTATAACACACGAAAAATACTTAGGGGGTTTTGAAATGCCTTTATTTTCTTTTTTATTATTTGTTTTTATTAGTAGCTTCACACCCGGTCCTAACAATTTTTTAGCTATGACATACGCAAATCAACTTGGTTTGAAAAGGAGCATGCAATTTTGCTTTGGAGTAGCTTTCGGTTTTTTCCTCCTCACTTCTTTATGTAGTTTCTTTAATATCGTACTAATTAATATTTTACCCAAAATCGAATTACCTTTAAAAATTTTAGGAGTAGCATACATGCTATATCTAGCTATTAAAATACTCACTAGTAAAGGCAGTACAGATCCCGATGAAAAAGATAATAAAAACTTATTTACAGTGGGGATTTTTCTTCAGTTTGTTAACCCTAAAGGGATATTATTCGGACTGACTGTAGTTTCTACTTTTATTCTCCCTTACTACAATTCATATTCCAGTTTTCTACTTTTTTCATTATTTCTAGGTGTAGTCGGTTTAATGAGTACATTTAGTTGGAGCCTGTTTGGTTCAATATTCCAAAAACTTTTATTACAACATACTCAATTATTTAACATCATTATGGCTGTTTTATTGGTTTTCAGCGCTATATCAATCGTTATAAACTAGCTCTATACTCATTCCGGTTACTTATAAACTACCTTTCTATATATTTTTAAAACTTAGATTGTTTTTAATAGTAATCTATTTCATAGTTCTAATTCATTCATGGGTTGAGGTGATACTCTATATACCATTTGTGACATATCGAAACGAACTAATTCCGATATGTCACAAATGCTTAAAGTTTTTACCTAGTCAGCTCAAATCTCCCACCTATTTATTGGACTCTGCTCTATTCACTCCTTAAGGCGGGAGTTTTCTGCAAAAAAATAATAACGTATAGCTTTAATCGAAGCGGATTTTTGTTCATTTCCCACTAAATATAAGCTGAAACCAAACTGACTTGCCCCCCAACATAACAAAGCAACAAACACCGAATCAATCTTACTTCAAATTTACTCAACTTCATACCACCAGCCTTTATGATCAAGCCAACCTCTTTTCACCTAGTCTGCAAAAGTACGCTGTTAAAACATTCAGTGAAAGACTATTCGGATGGCAATGTTTGCAAATACAAAAAATGCGGTTTCTCTTATCACGAGAAACCGCATTACATCAATATTTTTGTTAAATTTTAAACTGACTCGTATACAAATCAAAGTAGAATCCTTTCTCTTCCATAAGAGATTCGTGATTTCCTCTTTCAAAAATACTACCATCTTTAATTACAAGTATTTGATCTGCTTTTTCAATCGTTTTCAGCCGATGAGCGATTACAAAACTTGTTCGCCCTCTCATTAAATTATTTAATCCAGATTGAATTTGTAATTCTGTTCTCGTATCAATATTAGATGTTGCTTCGTCGAGAATTAATATATCTGCATCTGCTAAAATCGCTCGTGCAATCGCAAGGAGTTGTTTTTGTCCTTGACTTAAATTCGAACCTTCTGAAGCAATTTCCGTTTCATATTGATTCGGTAGATGTTTTATAAAAGAATGTGCTGATGCTGCTTTTGCTGCTGCAACTACTTCTTCATCACTTGCATCTAAACGTCCATATCGAATATTTTCCATAATCGTTCCTGCAAATAAATACGTATCCTGTAAAACAACCCCTATTTTACTCCGCAAAGAATTAATATCATAATCCTTTATATCTTTTTCATCAATGCTAATTTGCCCTTTTTGAATGTCATAAAAGCGAGTTAACAAATTAATAATTGTTGTTTTTCCTGATCCAGTTGGACCGACTAAAGCGATTGTCTCCCCAGGATTCGCCTTGAGACTCACATCTTTTAAAATCATGTTGTCCTGTGCGTATCCAAATGAAACTTTCTCAAGCCTAACATGTCCTTGTAAATTTTGTACAAGTACTGCATCTTTTTTATTTTGAATTTCTGGTACTTCATCCATAATTTCAAAGACACGTTCTCCTCCAGCAACTGCCGATTGAATCGTATTCATTAAAGTTGCAAATTGACTAAGTGGCCTTGAAAATTGTCGAGAATAATTAATAAAAGCTGCAATGACACCTACTGTTGTCATTCCGTTTAATACCATTACCGATCCAGTTCCAATTACAAGCCCCATTCCTAAGTTATTAATAAAGTTCATACTTGGAAAAATAAATGCTGAAAACGTTTCAGCCTTCGTTGCTGAAATTCTTAGCTGTTCGTTAATTTTATTGAAGTTATGTACGGTTTCTTTTTCTTTTCCGTATAACGTAGTTACGTCTGCACCTGTAATGGCTTCCTCAATAAATCCATTTAATTCTCCTAAATCCTTTTGACGCTTCGCAAAGTTTTTCCCACTATAAGCAACTAGTTTTTTCGTAACGAAAAACATAATAGGTACTGTAATTAAAGTTACAATCGCTAAAATCCAATCTAATGAAAACATCGCAATTGTTACACCTATAAACGTTAACGCTGATGAAATGATTTGCACAACACTTTGTGTCAAAGCTTGATTTAAGTTATCAATATCATTTGTCACACGGCTCATTAAATCACCTTGAGAACGTACATCAAAGAATCGTAGAGAAAGTGTTTGGATTTTTTCAAAAATATCTTGTCGTATTTTTTGTATCGTCTTTAATGCAACATTAATCATTACAAATGTTTGTAACCATGTTAACAATACGGTTATCCCATATATTACAATGAGCAGCATGCACATTCTCGCTGTCCCGCTTAAATCCTTCGGTACAATGTATTCATCAATGATGACCCCCATATAATATGGCCCAAGTAAACCTAGTAATGTCGTGATAAATACAAGAATAATAACGAACATAAGAGATGCTTTTTGATACCCCATGTAGTTCCATACTCGCATTATAGTTCCTTTAGTATTCTTTGTTTTTCCCGTTTTCGGATTGTTACGTCCACCTTTATTTCCAAATTGTCCTTGAAAATTACGCATGCTCTTCCCCTCCTTCTTGCTGCAGACTACCACCTTGGGAAAGATAAATTTCCTGATACACTTCACAAGTTGCCAATAAATCCTCATGCGTACCATTTCCAACTAATTCACCGTTATTCAACACGAGGATTTTCTCAGCATCTATAATAGAAGATATTTTTGATGCAATTAAAAATGTCGTTGTGCCACTATATCTTGTCCTTAACGCTTCCTGTATTACAGCTTCTGACTTCGCATCAACTGCCGATGTAGAATCGTCTAATACAAGAATAGATGGCTTTCTCACTAGGGCTCTTGCAATAGATATACGTTGTTTTTGACCACCAGATAGATTGGTTGCACCTTGTGTTAAGTTATATTCATAAGAGTCTTCCAGCTTATTGATAAACTCAGTCGCACAAGCAGATGAAGATGCTAATTCCAATTCATCATAAGTTGCATCTTCTTTGCCATAACGTAAATTCTCTTCTATACTGCCTGAAAAAAGAAGTGCCTTTTGTGGAACGAAGCCAATGGAAGCACGAAGTTTTTGCAAATCGTATGCTTTCACATTAACATCATCTATACATATTTCACCTTGATCAACATCGTAAAGTCGTGGCAATAGTTTCGCCAATGTAGATTTACCACTTCCGGTCGATCCAATAATCCCTATTTTTTCACCTTTACGTACAGTAAATGAAATATCTTTTAAAACATATTCATTATTTTTCGTATAACTATAGCTAATATTTTTAAACTCTACATTACCAACCACTTGTTTTGGTTCATATACGTCGCCTTCAGTTGTAATATCAACTTCAGTATGTAAGACTTGTTGTACACGATCAGCTGATGGAAAAGCACGGGCAATTTGAATAAATACCATACTAATAGACATAAGTGACATTAAAATGATATTTAAATAGTTAATAAAAGCTAAAATGGCCCCTACTTGGAGTGTACCGTTAAAAACTTTCTCGCCACCAATCCATAAAGTTGCTACAATTCCGCTATTTACAACTAGCATAATAATTGGCATCATCAATGAAATAATTTGTATTGCACGAATATTTATTTCAGTTAAACTTGTATTAACTTTCTCAAACTGTGCGATTTCATATTTTTGTCTTACATATGCTTTTATAACACGTACACCGGATAAATTTTCTTGTAGCTTTGTGTTTACTTTATCTAATGCTTCTTGTACTCGCTTAAATGAACCGCTCGATTGACCTGCAATCAATACAATTGCAACTAATAATACGGGTACCACAACAAGTAAAATTGGAAATAGGTCTCTCGCTGTTACAAAGACTATAATGATACTTCCAATAAATAATAACGGTCCACGGACAAGTACACGTAACGTCATCGTCATTGCCGATTGAATAGATGTAATATCATTTGTCACGATTGTTAATAATTTACCTGTTCCAAATGAATCACGATTTTTGCTAGAAAATGTTTCTATTTTCGCAAACACATCTTTTCGTATGTCTGTAGCGAAATTAACAGCAGCTTTTGTAGAATACATCATACAGCCAAGTCCTCCAACTAAACCGATTGCTGCTGCTCCTATCATAAGAAGCCCCATTTTTATTACATAATTCAAATCCCGGTTTGCAATTCCAACATCAATAATATGTTGCATTATTGTCGGTTGAATTAAGTCCATCGCAACCTCAAGTACCATAAATAGCGGTCCAATAATAGCGAAGAACATGTATGGTTTTAAATACTGTAACAACTTGCGAAATGATTTCATACACAATCTCCTTTTTTCATGAAATTACCATCGAATAATTTATATTCCCCCTTATTTGAGCGATATAGTCTGTAATTTCTCCATTAGTCCTATTATATTAGGTAAATTAATATTTAACATTATTAAATGATAAGCATTTATGACTTCCCGGTCAATAAATGTGCTTTATCTTACGTAAATAAAAAACCACATTCTTAATAGAAAGAATGCGGTTTTTTATTTATATTTGTTCAATTGTAAAATTCAATCGCGAATCATTATTTTAGATGAATTTCGGTTTGGCATAGCCAAAAACTTTTGCTAAACTAGCTTTATGGAGTTCTTTGATAGCTTGATATAGAAGGTTGCAGGAAGAAAATAGCGTGCGAAAACCAAGCCATACGGTTCCTGCGTAAAATATCAACCGTATAAAGAGAGCATCCAAGCGTTGGACATTTAGGGGTGGATCGCCCCGAAGTAACGCTCATGGAGACGAAAGGTTACTTTCGTCGTGGAACTTGAGAAGCTCCCACTTCTAGCTTTGCTAAGTGGTGAGTAGTTCACTAGGATTATTACCTTTATCCTCCATCAAAAGCATCTATATAAACATTTAAAACTCCGTTAAAACTGGGAATTTATGTCCTTTAAAATCTAATTCTTTATTACTTCGAACCATCAAAGATTTACTAGACTGTAATTCTGTATATTGTACATCATCAATCCCTAATTGATCTGGGCAAAAATAAAATTCAATCTCTGTAAATGATTCAGAGATTTCCACACATAGTTCATCTAAAATCGGAAGTACTGGAGCAAATACTCCATATAACTTTAGCTTTTCATTTTCTACTTCATAAACAATGATCGCATCTAGTTTCTTAGAATAATACAGTTTCTCATTCCATTTTAAGTCATACATTTTCAAATAAAATGAAGATTGATAATTTATTGTCGAAAACATATTAGAAAGTCTTTGACTATTTTCAATGATTTCATTTATTAAAATTCTATTCTCTTCATTATAAAAATCTAGCTTTCTAAGTATAGAATCTTTATTATTCTTTAAATCATACGGTATAGTCATCAGATATTCCTGCACCACTTGAAATCCAAATGATTTATATAGTTCAGGGGTCTCAGTAAACAAGAAAGCACATTCACATTGCTTATCTATTTCTTCTAGCATCTTATTAAGCAATTGTGTCATTAGCCCTTGTCTACGAAAATCCGGATGTGTCATTACCGATTGAATACCCGCTGCATTTATTTTTTCACCGTTAATTAGTAACGGGAGTGAAAATACCGCAACATTTGCAATCGCATTACCATCTTGTAAATATGAAAATGCTTTAAATGTATTATCCCAATATCCTTTCTCTGAAAAATCATGTAATGTTTGACTCGTAATCCCAAACACTTTTTCAAATAAAGGAAATAACTGCTCTCTGTTCGGTTCTTCAAATAGAATATTTGCAACCTTTTCAACATTACCCATGTTGTACCTCCATACGTCGATTCCATTAAATTATATAAGCTTATAAGACCTACCCAAAAAATAGTCCTTATAATTCAATATAATATCATAAAACATAAAAAAATCATCTAATTAATTTTATGTTTTGACTCTTTAAAACTAAGTCGAATAAACCAACATTGAGATTGTTGAATATTAATAAGTTTATTATATAAAAATAATGCTTTCTAACTAGCTTTTACTAATAGAAATGCACCATTTATAAAAATATTATTCACTTATTATTTTGTTCCTTCAAGTCGCTCCTTCGTACTAATTTCTTCGCCCCTAATACGCTTTTCAAACGTCTTTCTCCAACTAGTAGACAGTGCATTTACTTCTAAAATCCTTTTTAATCCTTCAGAGTTTTGTTTTTCTTTATGCATTATGCGATTCGCAAACGAAACTGACACACCTTTTGGATCAGGCTTCAACAATTTTAAAGTATCTACCGGTAATATCCATCCTTCTTTTAATACTCGAAAATAAAAACCTGTGTATCCTGTATCTTGAAAATATAATGGTAGCTTTGGAATATTATATTTCTTTGCTAATTTAAAACAAGGTTGTCTTGGCTGCGTTACTTGTACAATCGCTTCTCCGAGTTGAAACGTGTCACCAATACAAACATCTTCTTCACGCATTCCGCTTACTGTTATATTTTCACCGAAAGCCCCATATACAAGTTCCTGATTCAATTCTTTTTCCCAGTACGGATAGTGATCACCAGTATAAACACAAACCGCTTTATCTACCCCTCCATGATGAACTAAATCCGCCTGTCCATCTCCATTAAGCTTTAAAAATGATAAAAAAACAGGTTCCTTTACTTGCTTTTTATTTATCCCTGTTTGAATTAACTTCCCACCATACATAACCTCTTTTGGCAGTCCTATATTTAGAGATAGGACTTCATATACTTTAGTCATTTTAATCCCTCCTCTTACTCACGACACAACTTTTCAAACTGATAGATAACTTGAGAATCCACTTCTGATAAAATGATTATAAATCCTACAAAACCATTGTTCAATTCAATTATTTATATAATAATGATAGGTATATCCTATGGTTAAACTTGAGGTGATTTCAATCGAATTACGACAATTAGAATACTTTTTAGCTGTTTCGAAAGAATTACATTTCACAAGAGCAGCCGAGAAATTAAATATTTCACAACCTTCACTAAGCCAACAAATACGTGCATTAGAACATGAAGTAGGAATGCCACTTTTTGATCGAATTGGTAAAAAAATATCTTTAACTGAAGCAGGAAAAGTTTTATTATCGCACAGTAAAATAATCTTTCACGAAGTCGAACAAGCCCGCTCTGCCATTCAAGATTTAAACGGATTACAACATGGATCCTTAACAATCGGCTCATTGTTAACCGTCGTAAATTATTTACTACCACCAGCCATTTTAAATTTCAATAATTTATATCCGAATATTGAACTTTCTGTATTAGGTCTTCGTACAGGGGAAATTCGTGAAAAATTATTACAAAATGAATTAGATATTGGCATTACATTTCTTCCAGTGCAAGATAAAGAGATTGTTTCTATCCCACTATATAAAAGTGAACTTACATTAGTCGTGCCAACCGGTCATACTTTAACTGAACATGATCGTGTATCTATTGCAGAATTACAGAACTATCCTTTAATTCTTTTACCTAAAAATTTCTTTTTAACTGAACTAATTACATCCCATTGTCAAAACTTTAACTTTAAACCAAAACCAATTTTAGAAATTAGTACAATGGAATCTTTAATTCAAATGGTCTCAAAAGGAATGGGAATTACAGTGTTACCAAAACCGTATATAGACTTTTTGCAAAGTGAGCACATACAAGCTATTAAAATTGAAAACCCCACTCCAACAATAGATATAGGACTTATTTATAGAAAAGATAAATATATGTGCGCTTCTACCCGGGAATTTATTGAGCAACTAAAAATAACAGTACATTCTCTACAATAAAAAGCATAAAAAGAGATTATCCAATGAAGCCGCTGCACAACGACCTAATAGAATAATCTCTTTTCATTATGAAATAAAATCGATACGTATAAACTCATATAATTTTAGTGTACCTTTTTTGAGATTGGAATATATTTTGTAAAATATGCTCCAACTAGCAACAATACGATTGAGACTAGCCAAGTAAAAATACCGCCAAAATGAAGCCAATATGCAAACAAATTTAATATTGCAATTAAAAAGCAACAAATAGAAGTTAATGAACTTTTTAATCCTTTTATCCCCGCTTTTTTTCTTTTTTGATAAGTTATATACATCGAAGCGACTAGAAATAAGATAAGAACAAATGGTAACATGACTTGTAGCAATATCAACCCCTCCTGTCTATTTTCACTCCCTTCATTTTACCATCTTATTCCTTTTTAATCTTTAGGAATCAACTCACTTTTCTCTTCTCTCCAAAATAAGTATATTCACTATTTTTAAAGTTCACATTCACTTGAGAAAACGGAAGGATTAGAGAAACTAGAAAAGTAAGCGAGTAATAACAAAAATGAGTAACTGCTCTAAAAAGCAATTACTCATTTTTGTTAAAACATTTGTGTTCATAACAATACAGGTGTTTCAAAATCAATATGTATATTATTTATTAACTTGTACCTCACCTGCAATTAATTTACTACCTGAATATGTACCTTTTTGTATAAAAACTTGATTAATTAATTCTTTTTGCTCCTTTTCTGACATTACTCCTTTTCCTTCTCCTAAATTCCCACTTTGTAATTTCCAAATCTTGTTGTGGTCCACATCAACCTTTTCATATTTTCCTTGTTTCCATCGTTCTAAAATATCCACATATGTACTTTTTTGTGCAACATCATTACTATTTATAATTTCAAGTAAACTTTCAATACGTTCTTGTGTAATAAAAATATAGCCCCATTTTTGATCAGCTTTCGCTTTTTGATGTGCCATTTCATGTAATGCTGTCTGTATGTTCTCATCTGTCCATTTGAAATTTTTATTAAAACCACTATTCGGCAATGAATAATTACCATTTTCTAACATTTTTGCATCTTCGGCTTTTACATTACTATCAGCTAGCACTTCTACTGCCGGAGCGGCTGGTGATTCCTTTTTCGCAGCTGGTTTACTATTATTCAGATAATACAGCATACCATACGTTACACCTACCCCGATTACCGCCATACCAGCTATAATTCCTATGATTTTAAATAATGTTTTCATCTTGCTTGTTTCCTCCCAAATATCTCTGTTCTTACTACCTCATTATTTCTTATATAAAACAGTTCCTTCATTCAAAATAGTTCATCCCATCTCCTATCATATTATTTATATATATTTCCTTATATTGTATTTCTTTTTTTGTGAAATTGAAAGATTATTCTGTTAAAAAATAAAGATATTCTACAAAATTTCCCTTTATATTTATATGGAAACAAAAAAACAACGAGCGCCTTCTAAAACACTCGTTGTTTTTACTTTATGCTCGATTCTCTTTTAACCACTCCGTAATAGCATCTAACCTCGAAACATCAAAACGTCTTTCTTCACACACGTTTAAGCTGTTTAAACTTTTCACAATTTCTAATTCATTCGACTTTATACTTTTTGCTTCAATCAATTTACAGTACCCGTCTGTGACGTTATTTAAATTTTCATAATAACGCTGAAATGCTTTAGATATATGTAAATGTTTTTCAAAGTTTCTTCTTTTTTTCGTCCCATCAGACTCTTTCCGTTTTCTAAGCTCTTCATCACTTGTATATAAATAAAAATATTGATCTGGAAAACCAATTTCTCTATTTATTATCTTTTCTTTATAAAAGTTTTCTATTAAAGATAACGGCTGATTAAATATATCAAAATGGAAACACCAATTATAACTATGTGGCTGCTAAATATCACCATCGAGTATTACTAACTCATATTGCTGCGACTTCTGCATTGCTATATTCCAGCGCTCTACTTGTTTTTCAAAATACCATGTTCTATGTTCATTTTTTGGTCTTTCAAATAATAGATTAACTTCAGGTATAATAAATGCACCGTAATTTTTTTCTAACTCACGACACGTACTGCTCTTACCAACAGCACTTGCTCCCTCAAATGCTATAATCCCCATAGTTTCTCCCACTTTCATTAACTTAAATCTCTTTGCTTCGCATTTTTCCCCCATAACTGTCTCCATAAAACAATTGAAGCGATAGAAAGCATTATTGTTGTAATGATACTACCTTCAATACCAAATGAGCCTCCATAAAGCACTTCTGACCCATTTGTTACAGGCTTAAATAGCGGCGTTGAATATATCGTCATGCCACTAACTGCAAAACCATAGACGTTATATTGCGCCCAATTCCAAATGGAATGCCACGCGCATATCCCCCAAAGACTACTGTCTTTTAAAACGTAAAATGCTGCAAATACACCAACTAATATTATATTCGATATTGAAAGAATTGTAATACCTGGATTAAGTAAATGAAGAAAACCAAATAAAAAGGACGTCACTATAATCCCAACCCATATACGACTTCTAGCAGAAATAACTGGAAACAACCAGCCTCGTACAATAATTTCTTCCGTTGCACCTTGTATTAAAAAAGCAATTAAAGATCCTACAATACCAAATATGGCGGTTGCCGTAATTTGTTGCATTTGTAGTTTTACAATACCTGTTAATACAAGTACAATTACTGGTATTGAAATGAAGACAAATCCTATTAACGCACCTCTCAAATACTTTCTCATCCATTGCACTTTCCAAAAACCAATGGATGAAAATGACCTTTTCTCTACAAACCTAATCCATAAAAAAATAAAAAATATAGCCCCACCAAACGTTAATATCATCTCAATATTATTATAAATTGCCTTTGCAAATGATGTATCCGCTTTCGGTAAAAACAGCATAAATAACATAAAAAATTCACCTAAAGTTAAAAATACAATAGCTAGTATTACAGCTAAAATAGGATGAACTTTTCTTCTTCCTTCTTTCGCAGCTTCGATTATTTTAAATTGAGTATTTCGCAATATTCTCTCCTCCTAAACAAATAAATCACAACTGTTCTTAAATATATATATCCTTTCCCTTATACATACTTATTAATTAAAATGTTCTCAGTTTAGCATAAATCCAAATTAGGCATAATATATAAATAAAAGAGATGTCTTTGTGCCTTTTGCTATAAAACCCCCTATTTTTTCTTGATTTTCCCAACACTTGCTATTTCCCACCATTTGTTGTAAGATAGTAATTAAGGTCAATTTAGCACTATATTTTCTTTGCATATTATCAAGTATCAATCAGGAATGTTTTGTACTCCTTATGGATTTTTGATAATATGTGAACTTTTATTTCCAATCGAATAAGGCCGATCATATTGTAATCTTTTTAAATTTTAGGAGGCATTACCATGACATTAACAGGTAAAGTAAAATGGTTTAACAGCGAAAAAGGTTTCGGTTTCATCGAAGTTGCAGACGGTAGCGACGTATTCGTTCACTTCTCAGCTATCACTGGCGACGGCTTCAAATCTCTTGACGAAGGTCAAGAAGTTAGCTTCGAAGTTGAAGACGGTAACCGTGGACCTCAAGCTAAAAACGTTGTAAAGCTATAATTCAATCAATAAAAAGGTTGTTACCAGCTCGGTTAACAACCTTTTTAATATATAACTAAAAATTTTTACATAAAAGGAGTGGTTATATGTATCGCAATCGAAAGAACGATGTAGCAGAAGTACCACCAGAACAAACCCCTGTTTGGGAATGTGAATCAGAGGATTGTTTAGGATGGATGAGAAAGAACTTTTCATTTGAAGAAGAGCCTAAATGCCCTTTATGTAAAAGTAGTATGAAAAGCGGAGAACGTTTATTACCTAAAATAGGTTGATTTTTACAAGCCCCTCTTATTTTAAATAAGAGGGGCTTTTTTATTAATAATGAATATCCTCTACATCTGTTCGTACAATAGAATACATTAATGCATCGTGTTGTTTATTTCCTTGATGAATGTATCCACGTAACAGCCCTTCTTGTTGAAAACCTAATTTAGATAACATATTACACGAAGTTATATTTTCAGGATATGTAATAGCTCCAATTCTAAATAAGCCTAAATCTCGAAATCCATAAGTAATAATTTCTCGAGCAGCTTCAGAAGCATAACCATTCCCCCAATAACGAGGATGCAAATCATATCCAATTTCTGAGCGTTTACTCCAAAGTTGTAAATTATTTAATCCAATTGTTCCTACTAAATTATTTGTGTCTTTTAATACAATCCCCCAACGCATTGCCTTTTTCTCAAAGTAATTTTTTGAAAAAGATTCAATCATACGTGAAGCTTGTCCAAACTCAGTAAAAGAATTCATACCGTAATAACACGTTACCTCATCTAATGAGAATATTTCATATATTTTTTGACAATAAGATTGTTCTATTTCAACTAAGCGCAAGCGTTCTGTTTCTAACATAGGAAATACCATAGGATCACTCCTTTCTCTCTACTCATTTATTATAGCAGAAAAAGTATTTATAATTAGGAAAGTCCTTAATGTCCCACAAATCAAATATTTCTAGCGATGTTTATCCTATTAATAATATATAACTTCGTTGTATTTATTAATTCCCCTCTAAAAACCACCCCTAATTTATACCTTCTCATGTTAAAATATAGAAAAACAGTAAATATTTCTTACGGAGGTGCTTAAACTTTATGTATATTTTCATTGGCTTATCCCTCTTGCTCATTTTACTCATTTTTTTATTCGCAAAAAAATTCACACCAAACTCATTTATGATGACAAGTTTTAAAGGAAATAGCTTTAAGACATTTTCAGTTGGTATATTAATCGCTGCCACACTCTCTCTTTCATACGGAATGTATCACGCAGCAACATATCAACCTAGATATTTAGATATTAAATTGCAAAATCAAAATTTCACTGTTTTTGGTAATGTTGGTGAGTTTGGTTATTTCTCAGAAGAATTACTAAAAAAAAATGCAGAAGTTGAACTGTATTTTGTCTCTTGGGAAACAATACAATTAAATAATCCAGAAATAATAGTAGACTACCCTTCAGGCAAACAGGAAACATGGAAGCCTAATATAACATTAATTCCTACAAATAAATTAAAAGAAAAACATAGTATTAAAGAACTTTATCGGCTCTCACCGTATTCCTTTGAAGAATCTGGAAAAATAACATTAACTATTAAAGAGAATACAGCCAATCATAAAAAGATTGTAATTAATGTTAAATAATCACAAATGAAATGTCCCTCCATTATGTTGGAGGGACATTTCATTTACATATGTATTCAATATTATTATTTTGACTGTTCATTCAATGTCGTAATTATTTCATTGGCAGTATTCTTTCCGTTTCCAATACAAGCACCAATTCCTACACCGTAATATGAAGCACCAGCTAAGTATACATTAGGATAAAGCACGGCCAATTTTTCTTGTAATGATTGAACAGCTTGATTATGTTCTAAATGATATTTCGGCATTAAATCTTTCCAATTTGTAACTTCAATTACTTCCGGTTCACCTTTAATTCCGAGGCTCTTTTCAATATCATATAAAGCAACTCGTACTAATTCTTCTTCACTATAACTTTTGATCGTTTCATATACTGGATTAGTGCTCTTATAAAACATTCTTACTAATAGCTTGTGTTTACCAGATGTATGTTTCCACTTCCTGCTTGTCCATGTGCAAGCATCACAATGTAAATCACTGTTTTCCGTTACGATAAAACCTGTGCCGTCAGCCGGTAGTTGTTCATCTAGTATGTCAAAACCTAAGTAAATACTTATAAGCGATGAATTTTTAAATTTATTAAAATGCTCATTTAACTCATTAGACTGTAATAACGTTTGTGCGATATCATGTGGAGCTGCTAAAACGACATAATCAGCTTGTATTGTCTCATGATTTGCAAAAGAAACCTCATACCGATCCCCTTTTTTACTTATCACTGTTGTTACAGCACCTTTATTAATGACAGTCTCCGTCAGCACTTCTTCTAAGCGATTAATAATCGTAGATAGTCCACTTTTAAATGATACAAACTTTTTATTTCCTGCTGACTGAAATTGTTTTTTATTCTCTTCAAAACCTTTAATAATACTTCCATATTTATTTTTATACTCAAGTAAATATGGTAACGTAGATGCCATTGTAAGCTCATTCAATTTACCAGAATATACACCTGAAAGCACAGGTGCAATTTGTCTTTCCACTAACTCTTTCCCTAAAAAGCTTTCTAAAAATAGAGCAAGTGATGTATCCTTTGTAAACTCCTTATTTTTCGTAATAAAATCTTTTAAAGCAACGATTTTTCCTTTTTTTGAGACTAGCGTACTGCTAAATAATGATTCAACACTCATAGGAATCCCAAATATAGTGTCAGCAGGAATTGGATGTAATATGTTATCAGAGTATATGTAAGAAATACCTGTTTCGTTATATACCATTTCATTTTCTAAATTTAAATCTTTTACAAGCGGCAAAACATGTTCATTACGAGCTACAATAGAATCTGCTCCAGATTCCATAATAAAATCATTTTCTTCCACACTGTGGATTTTACCACCTAAATACTCTTCTTTCTCAATAAGGATTAAATTTAAATCTATATTATAATCCTTCTTTAATTTTTCTAAATAAAACATAGTAGAAAGTCCAGTAATACCTCCACCGATGACAACGACTGTTTTCATATTTGCTGCGCCCCTAACCGATACAATTAATAATTCCTTTATTATTATAACCAAAAATTATCATAGTCGACTAGCAGCTTGCGCATTCTGTAAGAAATTAGACAATATATATGAATAAAAAAGAACTATAACATATTCAACTTACGTCATAGTTCTTTCTATTTTAAAAACATAAACCAGTTTATTAATTTGTCAATTTCTTGGCTGAGTGCTATTACTTTTTCATGTTGAAGTCCATAATTTGAGACTAGATTCAATAATTCTTCTTTTTTCAATTCAATTATTTTTTCTAACTTCACTAATTCCATGTCGTCTTTATTCGCTCCAATTTCAAAATATATGTATTTTAGTATAGCCTACTTACATAATAAGTAAAAGTCTTATGCTAATGTAAAATCTTACATATTTGAAAAAACAATATACTACTAACAAAAAAAGAGACTTAAACTAAGCCTATTATTACAGGTCATAATAATTTTCTACCATTTTTTATAAATATATTAGTTTATGAATGTGTACCATTTACTATTAATTTAAAGTTAGACACTTTTACTCATTAATAATACAACAGAATTTTTCAAATGTTTTATCTTTATATTCTGGAACCCTTGTTAAGTGATCAAAATAACTATATGAAAATTTAAATATGTGTCCAAAATCCCAATTAAATTCGCTGTAGTCTTTAAGCCAGAATGCATTATCTATCGGAAGTGTATCAACTTGTTTTGCTTTTGTAAGAGGTAAACGATCTACAGAAGAATTCAATATTATTTGGGCATTCGGCATTAAATTGCGACTTTTTCTAAGTACATAAACTAGCTTTAATAGTGGTTTTATTCCTCGTTGAAATAATTCTATATGCCCTAAGTCATATAATATATTAATCGCATGTGAGAAGGTAAGCATATGACCAATTAAATCGTGATGTGATTCTGCCTTATATATAACATTAAATTCAGATAATTCATTTAAAATAAATTCAGATAATTGCTTCGGGTTTTTAATTTCGCTTTGAATCTCCTCATTATTTATAATTAGTTGCTTTACTTCTTTAGTTGTAAAACCAATCCAAGATCTACCGGGAATTGTTCTTTGAAACGATAATATAAGGTTTGCTATATTATTAATATCTTGCTCACTCCCCCAATGACTTAACTCCTTAATGGCTAGTAAACTTAAAGAAGCGTAAATTACATTATGACCAACCCAATGGAGTTCATCAATCGTTTGTTCCAAAGATTTAATTATCGTTTCTTCAGCACTTTGATAATCGACACCTTGTTTATTATCAATTGTTTCGCCTAACCTTTGCTTATGGAGCATCATTTTCGTTTGAGAATAAATGTTACAGACAGTTTTTTCATCAATGTTATTGTTTTTCGTAAAAAAATAACTAGCAATGGCAGCTGCTCCGAAATGTGCATGCCAAATATCATTTGTTTCTTTTTTACATTGAGATATAATTGAAAGCCCATCTTTTAATACACTTATATTTTCCATCTCTCTTACCCCCTCTAAACCCTAATAAAAATGGTTTTTTGGCATCTACAAAGTCGGCAAAAAGCCAGGTGAAAACTCTTGAAAAGTTTCCTCCTTTATAGTTATAAATTAAAATTTCCCCTGTCGCTCAACAAGAATTAAATTTGCTTCTAATAATATTTTGAGATGATACTTATTCATCCCTAATGCAGTCTCAATCTTCCACAATTGTGTTTGTTTTGATTATGAAATAAATAACGAACAATTTCTCGTTTTACTCCTGCCAAAGCCTTAAAAATTTCCACTCTTTGTTTATCTGAATTATTTGGTTTGATAGTCATGGAACTATCTTAATTTTTTGTCAAGTCTCTCATCTTCTTAAACATACAAAGTGAAAATCAAATGTGTATGTATTTATAGATAGTTGTTTTATTATACACACGAATCTTTATGTAATTGATACTTTCTATTATGTTACCACTTAGTATGTATCGTTAAGCTACTTCCTTAGCTTAACGAAGGTGTTAATACAAATAAGATGTGATTCATTTCATCACTCTTATTCAAAAATCTATGTTTCACGTTCGGTGGAATACGCACAACATCTCCTTCTTCTAAAAAATATTCATTCCCTTCCAATTCCACATACACTTCCCCTTTCATTACAACTGCAATTTCTTCCTTATCTTCGTGGGAATAGTGACTTTCTGTTGTATTTGCATATCCGTTTAAATCCATCATTAACATTTCAATGCGAGCTTTCATAAAATCTGGTGTTAACACATCATAAACAATATGATCATTATTTTCTCGATATACTTTTTTCCGATCTTTCTTCTTAGAAATAAGTGAGTCTGTATCAATATCATTAATAAAAAGAGTAAACAGCGGTACATTTAATGCTTTCGCTATTAATTCCAATACATTTAAAGAAGGATTGGCATGTCCTCTTTCAATTTGACTAATAAGTGAAGTACTGATTCCTGCATAATCAGCAAATTCACGAATTGTCATATTATTTTTCTTACGATAACTTAAAACAGTTTGACCTAGCCGATAATGAATCATTGTTACAACTTCCTTTCGTCCATCATAATACATCTTTTGTCCCTTTTGTGCTGACATACTAAACAGTGGCAATTAATCCTTCCTTATTTCAGCTTAGGCTTATATACTAACTTTTGTACATTATATTATATACAGTTCATTATAATAAACAACCAATCGGAGGGACAAACTTTGAAATCACCTATTCTTTCATATTTCATCTTATTTTTTGGTGTGTTCGCCTTATCTACTTCAGCTATCTTCGTAAAAATAGCCGATGCCCCTGCAGCAATCACTGCTTTTTATCGATTATTGTTTGCTACGGTAATTCTTTTACCGTTTCTAATATTTAATACAAACAATCGAAGCGAACTTTGCTCATTATCAAAAAAACAATGGGGGTTTGGACTCTTATCTGGATTATTTCTAGCAGCTCATTATGTACTATGGTTTGAATCATTACAGTATACTTCTGTAGCAAGTTCTACAGTTATCGTAACGTTGCAACCTTTATTTTCAATGGTCGGTGGTTATTTTTTATTTAAGGAACGGTTTACGAAAGGTGCAATTATAGGCTGCCTTATTGCAATTTCAGGAAGTATCGTGATTGGGTGGCAAGATTTTCAAATTAGTGGTGAGGCTTTATACGGCGATATTTTAGCTTTTATTGCTGCTGGCGTCATAACAGCTTACTTTTTCATTAGTCAACATGTTCGTAAAGACCTATCCCTAATACCGTACTCGGTAATTAGTTATGGCAGTAGTTCACTCTTTCTCGGTATATTTGCTTACACACAGCAGTCATCTTTCTTCAATTACACTACACAAACATGGTGGTCCTTTATAGGTCTTGCATTCATTGCAACGATTTTAGGACAAACAATTTTTAATTGGTTATTAAAATGGATGAGCGCTACTGTTATCTCGATGAGTATTTTAGGAGAGACAATTGGAACTTGTATTTTAGCCTATTTCATTTTAGATGAAACAATTTCTTTACAGCAAGGACTAGGAATTCTACTTATTTTCATTGGATTAGCAATATTTTTATTACAACCGAAACAACCAAATCACAATTTATAAAGTGAAACTTTAATCAGTGGGGGTTTTACTGCCCACAAATAGCGGGATAAACAAGAAAAGCATGTCATTAGTTTGCCATGCTTTTCTTGTTTATTTATTATTGCGGAGATTGTTCCACTTGCTTTTGCTTTAGCCTTTGCTCCAATACATGAATCATAAAGAGGAAATGCTCTGCCTCTCTTGTAACATGATCAGCAAGCAATGGATTTATGACATTTCGAATTTGACATGTTTGAATTAACTCTAATCCTGCTTTTTTGAAATTCCTTAACTCAACAGTAGCATTTTCACTATCTTTATTCATTTTTCCTATAATCGGATATGTCGGTTCTTTTTGATATAACATCGATTCAACATCTCTAGCTTGATTAAGAAGAATTTCAAAATCATCTCCAAATTTCAACGCTGTATGAACAAGATTTCTCTCCGATTGATCCAGTAATGAAGCAATAAAACGTGAGTGTTCCATCATAATTCGTAACCAGAAAACATTCTCGCTAATAATCGCATCTTGAATAGGATCCATCTTGCCTTCATTAAACTTTTGAAGTGTCCGCATAAAATATTCCGCTTCTCGTGCAACATGATCCACTAAAAGTGGAAAATTAAACCCTTTCACTTTACAATTGATGATTAAAATTAGTAAGTTTCTTTTATAATTACGAAAAGCATACACTAACTGAATGCTCTCTTCATTTAATTGCCTTACCGCTTGAACAGTTTGTGGAATAGTAAATGCTTTTTGCAGCTGCCTATCAAACTGATTATAAAACTGTTCTACTTGCTGAATTAAATTTTTATCGTTACGATTAAACCCCTCACCAAGAAACAAAGCATGCTCTTTCATAATACGTAACCAAAATCTATTTTCAGTTATAGATCGTTCAATAAATAATTGTTCTGTTAATGATTCAGATGGAGCTGCTTTCAATTCCGGTGGCAACAGCATAGCTCGCTGTGGGTCCATAATAAAATGTCCAGGAATAGGTTGGTCTGTCGACATTACAATCACTCCTTGTTCCTTGAATGCTCAATTATACTATGTATGAAAATAAATAAAATTTAAATATACTTATGCAATCGTTTTTTCAAGGTTTTTGAAATTTCCACAAATGCATTCCCCTTGCACATAGAAATAGATTCTATTAAGTCATATGCTTTCCGGATTAAGATGATTCCTAATGCTTCAGCCGTTAAAACATCCTTTAAATAAAAATTGTTCTTTATTTTTAATAAACTGAAAAAAGCATGGCGTCCTTTTGCCATACTTTTTTCAAAACAAATCGATATTTCTGTTCAATTTACACCCCTATTTATTATGTACAATCAAACCATTTGGTCTAAAACGACTCATCATGATTTCGTTAACAAAATTCCCATGAGCCTTCAAATTCCCAACCTTTACACCCTCTTCGATAAATCCAAATTTTTCATATAATACTTTGGCTCTAGGATTCGTTTCTAATACACCAAGTTCCACTCGTTCTAACATTAGCCAATTATCAGCTAAATCAAGCATTTTTGTAAGAAGTGCTTTTCCAATTCCTTTATTGTGATACTCACTATCTACTCCGATGAATAAATCACCCGAGTGAGATCTTCGCCCTGGACTTTGGGTTAAACCGACAAATCCAACAACTTCTCCATCATATTCTGCTACAAATTCAAATTGATTCTGTGCTAAATTTCGAATTCTATTCTCCATTGCATCTACACGCATACTAGGTAAGAAAACCATATAAGGTAAAACATCATCTTGTATGCATATACGATGAATTGCTCTAGCATCTTGTATTTCTACTGCTCTAACGTTAATCTCCATCTTTCTCCCCTCCATTCAAATATTCATATTCTAATATCCCATATTAAAATCCTGCCAACCCTTATTTCTTTGTGTTATTTTTATATAATTATTTCGATATAATATTCGCTTTTTGAACATCATCTCTTATATTCCCTCTCGTTCAAAATGAAAAAATCACTTAGAATATGCTAAGTGATTTTTTATTTAATTTTTCACCCTATTATACAACTCAAGCAGTTCTTCTACTGAAATACCATTTATTTTCATACCGGTAATATCACAATTTTCTATTTCAATATTTTTCAGATTACTACTACGTATTGTAGTACTTTCCAAATCACATCTATCAAATGAAATAGGATCTTTATCCTCTCCAAGGCTTGTATCTCTAAATTGAACTCCACCTAAAGTCACAAAATTAAATTTACTGCCAGAAATATTTAAATCTGCATATAAGGAATTTCTAAAATTAATATTCCTAAAGGTTGATTGACTTATATTACAATTACTCATATTCATATGCATTATATTACTACCAACAAATGCACTATTTTTTAAATTTACTTGATAATATTCTGTATTAACCAAATTACAGTTTTCGTATTGACCATTTTTCATATCTTTATTTTTAATTAGGTTCTCTCCAACTGCATCTACATTTTTTCTTTTTACATAGCAATACTCATCTTCAGATTTAAAAATTATTTCATAGCCCATTTTTTTATAAAAATGATGATTATTAATTTGTCTACTAGATGTTTCAAGATCCCAAATCCTTATGTTCGGAAATTTTTCTTCTATTAACTTAATAACCCGCGATCCAATTCCTTTTCCTTGAAGAAAAGGCTCTACAAAAATACGATCGATTCTTCCATACGATTTACCAGAGATCGTAACTATAATTCCCCCGATTACTTTTTCATCCATTATCACTTTGTAAGTATCCAATTCTTCAATTGAATATTTCATCATTTCAACTGAAGAATATCCTGGCGGTTGAATGTTATAATCAATTACATCACCTTGGCCGTATAACCATCGCTTTGCTTCTTCATCAAATGTTCTTTTCATTATTTCTGTTAACTTTTCAGCATCTAAAATTGTAGCTTTTTCTATAGATATTATTGTCATTTTTGTTTTCCCCTTCATTGTTATAAACCGATAACTTTTGTGAACGATATAGTTATTAATTTACTTTTGTCTTTAATATTTTTCCCATTATTACATATGGGGCATCACTTTTACTTGGGTGAAATGGCTCTAATACATCCACCCAATCCAATCTTTTATATAAAGAACGCGCTTTTTCATTGTTTATTTGTGTTGTTAGAATACTCGTTCTATTTGAAATCCCTTCTAATAATTCATTATGTAATTTCATTCCAAGACCTTCATTTCGATATTGTGGGTGAACTGCTAACTCTACAAATTCAAAACAATCTTGTAACCATTCGTCTGCTTGTTCTAGATTTAACGCTTCTCTCATTAATTGATTATAGTACTGCCCTTCTAATGAGCGATAACCATAAGTAAAACCAACTACCTCATTTTCATCATTTATTGCTACTATACCTTTAAAATCTGCATATTCTATATGTCTTTTCATTCTCTCAATCATTTCAGTAAAATTTGTTTTCTCAAATGCTTTACAATACAATTTTGCCATATTATTAATTAGGATTTCATCTTTTTCAATACGTATGAATTTCACTTTACCTTCCCCCTATTAAAACATTTGAACCCTTAAATAATTATAAAATAAAGAATTTTAAAATTAATCACTCTATTTACTATTAAACTACAAATCAACCTATATTTTCCACTGTTACTTAATATGAATGAATAAAAAGAAGAGAACATGTAATATACATATGTTCTCTTCTTTTTATTTTAACGCTTATTCATTTTCAATTTTATATAATTAATACTTAGATATTACTTAAGGTTACAAGTATTAGCTAGCTCCTGTAAATCCTCTATAAATCGACTCGCATGATATCCATCACAAACCGCATGATGTACTTGCAATGAAACAGGTAGCATAACCCTGCTTCCATCATTGAAATATTTCCCACAAGTAATAATTGGTAATAAAGAATCACCATCATTATTAATATTTAAATTAAATCCTGTAAAACTAGTCCAAGGTATACCAGAAATTGAAAAAAAATTTGGCGGAATATTTTCTTTCGTGAAGAAACCATGAACATTAGCATAACATCTCATATCCTCTTCATAGTTTTTATAGAAAATGTGGAAATCGCTAGAATAATCCGTCCATATACTTGAAAAAGATTTATCATCTTTATGAAAGATTGTATAACTAGGTATCATTTCCTCCCAATACCCTAAAACTCCTTCATCATTAAAACATGTTCGAAATTCTGTATGTTTATTTATCACTCTAGAAATTACATAAATAGAAGTCGGATAAAATTTAATTTCCTTTTGATGTATTTCCTCTAGCATCATCGTAATATCAACATTCGCTGTCATACTAAACGAACACTTTAATTTTAAATAATGTTCAAAATACTGCTCTCTATTCCAATTTTCTCTGTCAATTACATGAAACTTCATTTTAATAGCCTCCTAAAATTTTATTTTTATTTTAGAAGGCTAACTTTCTTGTTTTCACCACACTTGTTCACTCCTTACAGTTTAAATTTAATACTAAGCTTTTTATTTAACTATATAACATCTGCAGAAATTCGTTCACATATTTCTGGAAATCCATCCACATACTATTAATAAATCAAATGACGTTTGGAGGATTCAAACATGAATGACAAAAATGTAAATAAAAAAGAAAATGTTATCGAAAACACTACATCTATTCAAAATAATAATACTGCAAATCTTAATATCGAAGAACAAGCAATGAACGGCTTATATGGAATGCCCGAAACAACCATTGAAGATGCTGATCACGTTGTAACTGATGATTTGACTTCAAAAAATTAATGAACTACATAGAAAAGAGCCAAGGAAAATATCCTTGGCTCTTCTCTATTATATATCCAATTTTTTTACTTCCTCTCTCTTTTTAGAAAGTTTCCCTGGCCAAAAAGCAAAGCGTCCTAAAACGACTGTAATCGCAGGTACAAGCAGTGGTCTTACAATAAATGTATCTAGCAATACACCGATTGCTGTCACAATACCGAATTGAACTAAAACTTGAATTGGCAATGTACCTAACACTGCAAAAGTTCCTGCTAAAATTAAACCAGCTGATGTAATTACACTTCCTGTTTGTATAACACCATTTTTTACTGCATCTACATGATTTTGTTTCTTTCTATTTTTCCATATTTCTGAAACCATGAAGATATTATAATCTTCCCCTAAGGCAACTAAAAATACGAATGCATATAACGGTATCGCACCTTGTATCGCGGGAGCTCCCATACCGAAATGCAGTAAAATCCAGCCTGCTCCTAATGCAGAGAAGAAAGATAAAACGACAGTTACAATTAAGTAAATCATCGCAACGATTGAACGTAAATACACGAGTAAAAGTAAAGCGATGATACTAATCATAACCGGAATAATAACCGCTTCATCCCGTTCAGTAATTTGCTTTGTATCATATAAGGAAGCTGTTTCTCCGCCAATCCATAAATGATTCTCAGCTTTACTAATTCCTTCAGCTTTTAATACCTTTTCTACACTATTTTTCAATTTAGGGATTTGATCTAACGCTTCAATTGAGTAAGGATTTTCTGCTAAAGAAACTTCATACATTTGCAATTGATTATTTTCTTTTCCCTTCATTGGCTCTTTCACTTTATTAACAAAAGATAATTTCTCTATTTCTTGTTTAATAGGTAAATCTTTCCCCTTTGAATCAACTACAATCTTTACTGGTGCTAATTCTCCTGCTGAAAAATGATCCGTGATTAATGTAAATCCTTCGCGTGATGGCATATCTTTCGGGAATGATTCTAATAAGTCGTACGTGTATTGAATACGCGGTACAAATGAAGCCAAGCCTCCTAATAAAAATACGGTTAGCATAATAATTGTCCACGGTTTACGTACAACAATATCCCCAAGTTTTTTACTAAAGAACCCTTTAGTATTTTTTACTTTTACTACTTTCTTTTTCTTTCTTGCAAACTCTTCATTCATCGAAGTTGTTCTCGGTATAAACGGGAAGAATGCAACTCTGCCGAAAATTAATAAAAATGCCGGAAGAATTGTTAAAGCAGCAATCCCCATTATGGATACAGCAACACTAAATGGTACTGCAAATCGATGAAAGGCTCCATAATGAGCAAGTAATAATGTTCCTAATCCAAGTACGACAGTTAATGCACTCATTATAATTGCCCCACCTGATGCTTTTATCGCAAGTTGCAGTGCTTTATATTTACTTTCTTCTTCTAACAGATACTCCCTATATCTTGAAATTAAAAATAGACAGTAATCCGTTCCTGCTCCAAACAGTAAGACAGTCATAATCGAGATAGCCTGTGCATCTACTTTAATCCATCCATTGTCTGCTAAAAAGCCCAGTGTCGGACTGATAATTCCGTATGCAAAACCAACAACGAGTAAAGGTAAAATTGCTAAAATTGGTGAACGGTACAGTAAAATTAATAAAACCAATACTAGTAGTACAGTAGCAACTAATAATTTCACATCAGCTTGACTAAATAAACTTACCGCATCCGTTTGAATACCTACAGGTCCAGATAATCGAACATGTAAACCAGAGTCGGTAATTTTTTGTTTGAACGGATCTTCATCCACTTTACTATTTACTATTTTTCGTAACTCTTCTAAATTACCTTTTAATATATCCGTTCCAGCAGATTTATTAAAAAATATTGGTGTGACAAATGATGTACCATCTTTTGATGCACTTTTTGATAATACTTGCTCTGGAATTGTATCAAATGGTGGTAACAATGATTGTTCTTTTAAAGGGGCCGTTTTTAACTCTTTATAAACGTCCTGTATTAATTTGTAGTCTTTTGACTCTAATCCACCATCCCGATGCCATACAACTAACAACGGGTTTCCTGCATTATTAGGAAATTCTTTTTTCATAAGTGCTTCAGCTTGCTGTGACATAGCTGTTTCAGGTAAATTTTTCGGATTCGGTTCTTTCGTACTGTTTACTTGTGGTAACGTAAATGAAAGTACTAATGTAATAAGAATCCATACCGATAAAGTTATCCATTGCGTATTCTTCCCTGCTACAAGCCTCCCTAACATATGTAACGGGTGCTTTTTCATAAAACCCCACCTTCCTTTTTTCCTCCAATATTAATTATATATACTGGTCGGTTAATTAATCAAGAATGATTAAAAAATTATGTTATAATTATCTCAATAATAAATGTCAGGAGCGAATGTATTTGGATCAAAAACAACGTCCTCTCGGAAGGCCTCGTCAAAATAAAAATACAAAGTCTACAAAAGAAATCATTTTAGAAGTTGCAACTAGGTTATTTCTCACTCAAAATTATCAAGTTGTTTCAATGGATGAGGTCGCGAAAGAATGTGGAGTTACAAAAGCAACTGTCTACTATTACTATTCAACAAAAGCTGATCTATTTACCGCTACTATGATTCAAATGATGGTGCGCATAAGAGAAAATATGGATCAAATACTCTCTACGAATAAAACTTTGGAAGAAAGATTATTGAACTTTGCTACAGTATACTTACACGCAACGATGGATATTGATATGAATAATTTTATGAAAGATGCAAAACTTTCTTTATCTGAAGAGCAATTAAAGGAATTAAAAAATGCCGAGGATAACATGTATGAAGTGTTGGAAAAAGCGCTAGATAACGCAATTCTCCTTGGAGAAATTCCTAAAGGAAATCCTAAATTTGCTGCCCATGCTTTCGTCGCTTTATTATCAATCGGGAATTTTAAAGATGAGAATCACAATCCTACTCTTGCAAATATAGATGAATTAGCAAAAGAAATCGTTTCGTTTTATTGGAATGGATTAAGTCATCAAAATTAAATTGATTATATTTAATAAAGAGCACATTTGAAATTCCTTCAAACATGCTCTTTATTAATTTAAGGGTTTTATTTATATACTAGCAATTAAATTATACTTTAGCACTGATTAACAAAAAATCCTTATCTATAGCTCTTGAATTTGTGCATTTATATTCCCCTTACTTAATCCACCATGGTAACAAACTACAGAATCAATTTCTAGATTTAAATACTTCTTCAAAGAATTTTGCGCTTCTTTTATATCCAAAGTAGTTGGGGCATGAATTCCACCTAAAATTCCGTTTACGCTATACATTGAATCCCCAGCGATAAGAGTTTTACTTTGTCTCAAATATAAACTAATATGACCAGGAGTGTGCCCTGGGGTATGAATAATAAGAATACCACCGCAATATGGAAGTTCTTGGCCGTCAACCAAAGTATCATCCACTTTTCCTTTCGGAGGATTCTGTACTTGTGCATTCTTCAACAAAGGTAACTCCCCCTCGATATACGGCTTATCTAGATCGTGAGCATAGACTTTTATATTACTTCCACAGTTTTGTAATAGTTCAGGAAGACTACCTATATGATCTATATCTTGATGCGTCAAAATCACGGCTTTTAGTTTATCAAACGATACTCCAACCTTACCCATTTCTACTCGTATATCTTCAATTTGTCCAGGAAATCCAGTATCTATTAAAACTGCCATTTCATCATCCCATAAAAGAATTGGGTGAATAATAAATTCTTGAAATTCAAGGTGTAGCATTTCTACTCCTTTAGCAATCTCCATAACATTATTCTCCTTTATAACGAAATTTTTGAAATCTAAAAATTGGCCTGATAAACAAGTAATTCTAAATTACAAAGCCCCGCTATCGTTTAATATGTTTCGTCATACCAATCGAAAATCCCTCAAATCCAATTGATTCATAGTAAGATTTTAAATCTTCAACACACATAAGTTGTGGAATAACTCGTTTTTGTTCACAGTGCCGGATTAATCGTTCCACTATTTCCTTTCCAACGCCCATGGACTGATACTCTGGCATTACACATACACCGCAAATAATGCCCGTTATTACACCATCTGATATTACTCGTCCCATCCCAATTAATTGTTGCTCCTTAAAAGCATATATCACATACCAACTTTGTTTACACATTTGCTCTAACTCGTTAACCGATAATTTAAGAGAATTCCATCCTAAAGATTCATACATAGTTAATAATTCATTGAAATCTTTAGGGGGTTCAATCGTGTAATTTAAAATAGTTTTCATGTAAATACTCCCTATCATCCTTTTTGTTTTATTCCAAAAAAATTTTGACCGTCGTTAAACTGACTAGAACAATACTTCAATAAGAAAAAATGAAACTCCTTCTCTTTAAAAACATAAGGAACTTAATAAGATTGGTACCATATATATTTCTCTATTTAATATTTGTTTAATATATCAACTAATGGTGAGTATAAAATATATACATTTCAACCATCACCAAATACTGAATCTAAATTACAATTATAAGAAAAAGAAGGTATCTCATCTTTGTGAGATACCTTCTTTTATATCAATCTATCATTATATTATCAACCGAAAATCATACAGCTACATACGATAAGAACAAACAAAACTAATAAACTATTTGAGAAATAACCCATAGAATACTACCCCTTTATTTCATTATGTAAAAGATTTTACCATAAAATTATTTACAGCATAATATCTGAAAAAGACATTAGCTTCATTAGTTTTTTATGTATAAAGTAATATTTTATAATATTTCTATTCTCCTCTCATAAAAAAACTTTAACTTTTCCTCTACTGTATCTCTCACGACTTAAATAACATTGATATTAGTAAATAAATAATTACTAATATCAATGTTATTATTTGTTTTTAAGTGAAAATAGTAATAAAATAATTACTAAATTGATAAAGGACACGAAAAATAATGACTAATAAAGAATTAACAAACGAATACATGAATTTATTATTAAATATGTCAGGTACTTTTAAATTATTATCAGAGAAATCCACTGAATTTACACATTTAGAGCAACACATAGTTGAGTATATTGCCCAGCAAAAAGTCGCTGTAAATTTAAAAATGATTGCTATTTATTTAAACATACCTAAACAACAATTAAGTGTAACCGTTCGTAATTTAGAGCAAAACGGATACATTGTAAAAAAACAAGATACAGTAGATAAACGAGCTGTTTTAATTTCCTTAACAGATAAAGCTGAAAAAGTACATTATGAAAGATGGAAACAAATTTATAATAATTTCACTAGTAATATTGAAAAACTCAGTGAAGAAGATCAACGTGATTTAACTTACGGACTGTATAAAACAAATAAAATGCTATCAAAAATGCTAAATAACGACTAATCATATATATAATATTTTTTATTATTAAACGGGGGACGTTTCATGGTTAAAGAAATAGATTTACAATCAGTTCAAGGTACTATGCTTATTCCACTATGGGGACGAGCATATGGTAGTGAGAAAAACAAGGATATTTTAGATGATACGGAAGCTATTCGGATTATTAAAGAATGCGACTTTGATTTCTCTAAAATAGCAGATACATTTGGCGAATACGGATGTATCACTTACATTACCCGTGCACGAAAAATTGATGATACTATAAAACAATTTATTACAAAGAATCCGAATGCTACTATAGTAAATATCGGTTCTGGTCTAGACACTACTTTTTCAAGAGTTGATAACGGTACAATACAGTGGTATAACCTTGATTTGCCTGATGCAATCGCTTTCCGCAAAACATTAATTGAAGATACACCACGAAATATAAGCATTGCCAAATCATTCTTTGACACTTCTTGGTTCAACGATATAAACTATGATCCGACGGACGGGATTCTTTTTATATCAGCAGGTGTGTTTTATTACTTTAAAGAAGAGGAACTGAAGGAGATAATTGTCGCTATGGCAAAACGTTTTCCTGGAGGAGAGTTATATTTTGATGCTGAATCAAAGTTCGCACTGACGCTTTCGAATACTACTGTAAAAAAATCTGGTAATAACGGTGCTATGATGTATTTTTATGTAAACAATCCAAAATCAATAGAAAGATGGTCTTCTAACATAAAAATATTAAGCTGTTCCCCTTTCTTTAAACATATACCTACAAATAAAGATTGGGATGGAAGTACACGAATCATGATGCGGATTGTAAATTTAATAAAGATGTTGAAGTTCGTTCATATACGGTTTGAAAAATGATTAATCTATAGCTTATATATTATATCGTATACAAAAAAGACCTCGATTTTATTAAATTCATATAATAATAGGATAGTTAGTCCATTATGAGGGCTAATTATCCTTTTTTATTTACATAATGAATGAAATAAGTAAACAATAAATATTTAGTTTAATCAGTATAATAAAGATATATAACTTGAAACGTTCGATTGTTTTTGGGTGGAGGACAAAGCCTCGGTGCGAAGGCAGCACTCCGCTTTCGAGGACATGCTTCAGTTATAGTTTGTCACTATTTGGATTATAAATCAGTTCTTTTATCTTTATCTGGATTCTCGCCCAAACTAATGACCTCTTCTCCTTTTCAATAGTTTCGAGTTAGGTCCGGGATTTCTAAAGGTCACGTACGTTCCAAACAATCTCACCGCGCTCGTCCCACGTACTGTGATGCCTCTCAAATCCTATCTTTTCTAACACCCGGAAGGACGCAACATTCCAAGCGCCTACAGTCGACCAAAGTCTGTGGCGCCCGGTAGCAATCGCAGCGTCCAGCACAACAGATGCTGCCTCAGTCGCATAGCCTTTGCCATGAGCACTGCGGAACAACTCGTATGCGATCTCCGGCTCTTCCAGTGTGGAACGACCGATAATCAAGCCACAGTATCCGATGAAATCACCTTCGTCTCGTCGGCGGATAGTGAGAAGGGAAATACCATTTTCGACTGCCCTCTTACGCATCTCGATAAGCTTGCTACGAACGGCGTCAAGGGGTGGCATATCCACACCACGTTCGCCAATTAATTTTCTCATCCAGACTGAATCGGATTCCTCCCACATACTCAGATCAAGTCGTTCAGTTTTCAGCTGGAACTCCATAGCTTTAAATAAAGCTGTCATAGTGGAAACCTCCTAGTTATGTCACTGCACTCATAATATAATGTACACCATCTTCCAACATGTACTGAATCACTTATTTTCTCTCCTTATCGCTCATTTACTACCACCTAAATGTATATGTTCTAATTATTAACACCTTTTTCCTTTAAATTCTTTAGGCCCTATCCTCATTTATAGTAATAGCTTTCTTATTCGAAAAAAGATTTTTAAAAATTCCTACCCCTACAATTAATAGACCTATACCAATTAATTTATTTATTTGTATAGGCACTCTCTCCATTCCAAACAATCCAAATGTATCAACACATAATGCAACAACTAATTGAGTAATAAGGCTAATGAGCACCGTATAAGCTGGACCTAAACTCTTTATTGCACCCATTATACAAATAATTAATCCGATACCAAACAATCCACTTATATAAAATAAATAATTTGCAGTATAAAAGTTAACGCTTATACTTTTCTCTGTAATGATATGAAATAAAACAGAACTTATGAGACCTATTCCAAGAACACATGCAGTTGTTAACCACTGTCCTACAATTTCATTCACTTTCGTATTAAAAACAGATTGTAAGCTAATTAATATTCCAGCTAATATAGCTAAACTAAATCCAATCATAACCCTTCTCTCCCTTTCATTACTCATATATATTATCTTTAGCAACTTCCTTCATTCTAGAAAAATCTTTAATCACAATAACTCCATTATTCTTTTCAATTAATTTTTCACTATAAAATTTTTGTAAAACTCGAATTACATGCCTATAACTTACACCTATAAAATCTGCAATACTTGATACAGAAGTTGAATCTAAATCCTCTTTATACATATTCCCATTACTATCCGTTGAAATCGAAAGTAAATAACTAGCTACACGTACTTCTACCGGATAAAGTAAATTTAGAGCTGTAAAACGAGTCGATATTTTTAACGTGTTCGCAATGTTTTCAAGCAAGAACTTCATAAATATAGGATCATGTAATAACTTATTTCTAATAACTGTATTAGAAATGGAGATTGCTACAACATCTGAACAAGCTTCAACAACATTATGTGCTTTGCTATTTTGTATTAATTCAATATCACCAACAATTGCTAATGGATTGATAAAGCGAAGGATTAGTTTCTTTCCTTCTGGTGTAATCGTGTAAACTTTTACTTTTCCTTTAATAACAAAATATAAACGATGAATTTCATCATCTTTATCGCAAATAAGTTTGCCTTTTTCAAAATGATTTACTTGAAAATTGTCAGTACTTATTCCTGAAAAAATTTCAAGTATATTATAAGCTTTCAAATATTGAATAATTAAGTCTGATTTATTATCCACTTACAGTCCCTTCTTTCCTTACATATTAAACACAAAAATACCTAAAATCATTACTATTGTTCCCACAATATGGTATCTCTCCATTTGTATCTTTTTTATATGAAATAATCCTTTCATTTCAATAACAGTAGCTGTTAATAATTGAGCAACCATAAGTGTTCCAGCTGTTAATGTAACTCCCATTGAATATATCGCCATTGTTTCCGCACAAATAATCAACCCACCAAGTGCGCCAGCTGCTAAATATACTTTTTTTACACCCTTTAAATCCGTTACTTTCTCTTCTTTCTTTAACAAAAATATAGTTGTTGCAATAAGAAACCCAATTAAATGCGTCATAATACTCGTCGACCATATACCGATATCTGAACTAAGTTTCGCATTAAACGTACCTTGAAGTGTAATGAATACTCCTCCAAAAACTGAAAGTAAAATACCTTTCAAAAAAATCATCTCCTAATCTTCTATCTATGATTTAATTAAAAGCTACAATACTACAACGACAAAAGGACAAATGTCACATCAATATGAAAATAATTAGTAATGTACACGAAAAAACACATCTCAAAATATGTGAGATGTGTTTAAAACATTTCATCCGTATATAATATTTTAGTAATTAAAACTACGCTACATTATCACCTTTATTCTTCAAAACAAACTTTCCAAATAAGAAACGTACAAGCGGTCCCATTATTATTAATTGAAGTGGGTACGCCATAATAAAATTTTTAATAAAAACCGAAAAATAAATTGTAACGAATGAGTCACCATGTAACCCATTATGTAAATACATCATAGCCATTCCGTAAAATGACATAAAGAATACCATTCCAATTACCATTGTTGTTGCCATCGCAATAATCATGTTTACTTTTTTTAATTTATCAAATGGTAATGCAAATACAATCTTTTTCGCACACGGTCCAACGATACATATTTCAATTAATAGCGCAATAATAAATCCAATTATTAGTTCTAATGCGATCTCCTTAATATGAATTGGCCCTCCTGCTCCATTCATTAATAAATTGTAAAACGTCATAACGATAACCATCCCGAGGCACATCATCATACCAAATTGGAGGTTTTCCTTTCTTGTTGTTGGCAATTTTCATCATCCCTTCTCTTTGAGTCTTTGTCATTATATCGATATTGGAAACTCCTTCGTAAGTGAACATTTTGTGAACATTTTTAAAGCGTTTACGTGCATTTCTTTCACTTTCCACTCGAATCCTATCCCACTCTATAACTTTATGATTATAAAGGTTTTATATATTTCAATGTTGAATTACTAAATTTAACATTGAATTACATTACTACTAGGAGGATAACCATGAATGACACAAAATTTTACGTATACCACATCGTTACAAGGAAAAAAATGAATATTGGACAAATCATTCATTTCGATAAAAATCAAACTAATACCCTCTATCACTTCTTTTTTGAAAGAGAACAATTAAACTCTAACGGTGAAGATGGCATAAAAATTTTAAACAATCATTATAAAAGTGACGGATTACATATAAATAATGAAAATGCTAAAGTAGTTATGAATTATATAGATCAAACAATTAGAGCTGTTAGAGAAACGATTGTAGAAATGGTTAGACTGCAAGAATTTCCTGAATATCCCTCAAGGTTGTCTTGCTTATATGCTTCCAAAAGCTATGAGGATGCTTTGAAATGGAAAGCTTTATTTGATTCTTATAATCGAGATGTTTTACAGATTGTTAAACTACGAGTGGTCGGTAGTTCTTTTGAAGGTGACGGAAATCTTTTACCGAAAGAAGATGGTATCCCTTTCGCTCAAAAAATGGAACAAGCTAGAGAGTATTGGAAAGGAAACGTTAGAAATGAACTTCCTGAGTTACTGATTAATGGGAGAATTGAAGTAGTGGAAATTATTGATGATTTTTCATCAATTAAAATTTAATTCCTGGTTAAATATTAAAGAATGGAGATTAAAATGATGAAAAAAGTGTACTTCAATCATGATGGTGGTGTAGATGATTTAATTTCACTATTTTTACTACTCCAGATGGAAAATGTAGAACTTACAGGTGTTTCAGTTATTCCTGCAGATTGTTATTTAGAACCAGCAATGTCTGCCAGTCGTAAAATTATAGATCGCTTCGGCAAAAATAATATTGAGGTAGCAGCGTCCAACTCTCGTGGAAAAAACCCATTTCCAAAAGAATGGCGGATGCATGCATTTTATGTAGATGCTTTACCAATTTTAAATGAGTTTGGGAAAGTTGTTACACCTGCATCAAAAAAACCTGCACATCATCATATAATAGAGACTCTTCTACAAACTGATGGAAAAACAACTTTATTATTTACAGGGCCCCTGACTGACCTTGCTCGTGCACTATATGAATCTCCAATAATCGAAGATAAAATTGAACGTCTCGTTTGGATGGGCGGTACATTTCGTACTGCAGGCAATGTACATGAGCCAGAACATGACGGAACAGCCGAGTGGAATTCATTTTGGGATCCCGAAGCAGTAGCTCGTGTTTGGAATGCTAATATAATCATTGATTTAGTAACTCTAGAAAGTACAAACCAGGTTCCGCTAACTATAGACATACGTGAACAGTGGGCAAAAGAGCGTAAGTATATTGGTGTTGATTTCCTTGGTCAATGTTATGCGATGGTCCCTCCTCTCGTTCACTTTTCAACTAACTCTACCTACTATTTGTGGGATGTATTAACTGCTGTGTTTGTTGGGAAAGCTGATCTTGCAAAAACAAAAACGATTACTAGTATCGTTCATACATACGGACCCAGCCAAGGGCGTACAGTGGAAACTGATGATGGGCGACCTGTAAATGTCGTTTATGATGTAAAACGTGATGTATTTTTCAACTATATAACTGAATTAGCAAAGAAAGCTTCTACTTGAAATTCTATCTATACGAAAAATAAATAAAGTCGTATAACTTCAGATGATGAGCCTGCAAAAAAAATTCAAATTGGTTGCGACTTAATATTTACTTATTAAAAAGAGTATTGAATTAACTTTCAATACTCTTTTTGTGCAATTATATTATATTTGATCAAAATAAGCGTTAATTTGATTAGAGTTGTATTTTACAGATTATTCATTTCATAACCATTTACAAAAAACGTTATTGTTTCTAATTCATCTTCATTTAATTCTCTATCTATGTCTCGTTTATACGATGCCTTTATATTCGCTTCATCGCCTTTATGAGTTTCCGTATAAGTTCCTACTGTTTTTAGCAAATGAATTTCTTGTAAAAACTCATCCCGATTTATAGCTGTCCCATGGGAAAAAATATATGTCTCAGCATCAAATGCCTCTAACTCTTCTACTAATTTAAACGTTCGTTTCGTCGTATAGTTCCACTTAGAAGAAAAAATATTTGCATAAATACAATCTCCTAAAAACAATATCTTTTCTTCTTTAATATAAATGACAACAGAGTCATGTGAATGGTCTCCGCCCACATGCTTTAACACACATGTCACATCACCAAGGTCTAATTCAAGTTGCTTCTGAAAGGTTAAGGTCGGCGGAATAATTTGAATATTTCTTGGTTGTTCACTGAACTCTTTTTTTATACAGTCCGCACAAAATTCAATTTCTGTGCCTTCTTTTACTCGTGTGTCCAACGCGTCATCTGTCCATTTATAAGAAACTAGTTTCTGCATCTCTCTTTTCGTTTCAGAATGCGCAATAGATAATGCACCTTGTAGTACAGGTAATCCAAAAATATGATCCCAGTGCCAATGCGTTAATGCTACAAAATCAGGATTTGAGATATTTTGCTCTTTTAGCATTTCTAAAAACAATTGTGCATGTGCTTCTGAATTACCTGCATCTATCATCAAAGTCTTTTCTTTTCCAACTACCATTCCTAAGATAGGTCTATCGGTCTCGGAAACAGGTGTCATATACCAAAATGAGTTTCCTATTTTTTTAATTTGCTGCATAACTATTGCCTCCATTTTATGAATGTGTAACAATTTCCAGCCGAGAAAATTCTTTATTTTGTATTTTGATTACTAATAAATAACAATGTCAGAAATAAAATCCTTCTACATTTTTTATTATCTAGTGAAATACAAATACTAATTTTGACAAAGGAATCCTTTCTCAACATTTGTTACTTTTAATCTATTTTACGCTACGAATTTACATTTAAATTATATTACAATTTGTATAAATGAGATACATTTTACAATATCGAAGGAGTGTTGAACCATGAATGCAAAGGAAACAATCCTGCCCTATTTCGGTAATGTGTTAACAGGTAAAGAGTTGATCAATCAATGAATTTAATGAGGAGGGCTACCATGTTATCAGCTGAATAAAAGCAGCAACTATACAGTTGCTGCTTCCAACATTTCTTTTTGTATTTCAACACGTTTGATTTGGTGAGGGTCTTTAGAAAGAATTTTAAATACATATCCTTCGCTATTTACTGTTTGCCCTTCTTGGATATCATAATTCTGCATCAGAATCCAACCACCAATCGTGTCAACATCACTATCATTCATATGTAATCCTAGTAAATCATTTAATTCGCTAATTAATACTTTACCTTCTACGACAACATGACCTTCATTCATTTGCTGGATGGGCGGACGCTCATCTTCATCATATTCATCACGGATTTCTCCTACAATCTCTTCCAGAATATCCTCAATGGTTACAATACCAGCCGTACCGCCGTATTCATCATATAAGACAGCCAACGGAATACGTTTCTTTTGCATTTGTAGTAAAAGATTATGTATTGGTATGGTCTCAATTACTTCAATTACTGGACGCGTATACGATTGAATAGAATTGAATTCTTTTGTTTCCTTATTCATATAACGAATAAAGAAGTCTTTCACATTCACCATGCCAATGATTTCATCTTTATCTTCCCCAAATACTGGGTAACGTGTATACTTTTCATCACGGATTATTTTCATATGGTCTGCTAAAGAATTATCTACATGTAGCCCTATAATTTCTGTACGGGGGACCATGATTTCTTTCGCAATACGATTATCAAATTCAAAAATATTATTTACATATTTGTATTCAGCTTGATTAATTTCTCCACGTTCATAACTTTCAGAAAGAATCAATCGTAATTCTTCTTCTGTATGTGCTACATCATGCTCTGATGCAGGTTTTAAGCCGAACATTCCTGTTATCATCCTTGCAGAGCCATTTAACAAGCGAATAAACGGATACATGATTTTGTAGAACCAGATAAGCGGAGCCGAAAGTAATAAAGTAACCTTCTCAGCCTTTTGAATCGCGAATGTTTTTGGTGCTAATTCACCAACTACAACATGTAAGTACGTCATAATAGTAAAAGCAATTCCTAAAGATAATACACCTGCAATGGAAGGATTGATGTTCCACTTATCAAATAAAGGATGTAAAAGTCTCTCAATCGTTGGTTCCCCTAGTGCCCCGAGTCCCATTGCTGTAACTGTAATCCCTAATTGACAAGCTGACAAATACTCATCCAAGTTTGATGTCACTTTCTTCGCTGCCAGCGCACCCTTCTTTCCTTCTAATACAAATTGATCAATCTTTGATCCTCTTACTTTTACAATAGCAAACTCAATTGCTACGAAAAATGCAGTACATGCGATTAAAACCACTACCATGATTAAATTAAATATGTCCAACTAATTCCCTTAGCTTCCTTGAAACTAAAGGATTCACCTCCTGATATATTTTCTCTTTCCAGACCTACTTCATACACATTGACATGAGATTGTATAAAATCTACATTCTCAAAATGATGAGGGGTACTCTGAGAAAATCGAGGTCATTTAGCCACCTATCCGAGTCAACATCTGAGTCCAATACATTTCCACCGCCTTGATTAAATTATCTATATGTTAGCATGAGAAATAAATCCCAGTCAACGTTAACATTTGAAATACCCTGAAAATTAAACAAAGAACTTCTCTCCCCTGTTTCCTAAGATTTCTTAATGCTTGTACCATACACTATAACATCCTCTTCGCTTCCACTAACTACAAGACCCTTTAGGCTTTTGCCTAACCGCCATTTATCTCCCCCTACTCATTGGTCCATTTCCTACCCATCCCTTGGGGTCGGAGCTGTTCAAGATTGATCAAAATGGATTCAACTTTTGAGATTAATTATTTAGCTTTTATAAAAAAAGTTTGATCATTTTCTGTCTGTATTGTTCAACAATCGCGCCCTTTAATGGAATAACTATCTTAAAATCACTTAATCCTTAATTAACTATAGATTTAGTTGAATAAGAAAACATAGTTGTAGTTTGGTTAGTTAATTTTGTCCCTTTGAACCTGTGCAATTTGACGTCATCACATGTTATTTATCTATATTGGAAATAACTGCTCCAGTCATGGCATCAATGTACTGGATGGAGGTCCTGGAATGACGATCACACGCTCGATAAACAAGGATATAGGATTCTGTTTCACTATCATAATTTTTGTTCCAAGCTAATTCAAAGTCCAAATGATTGATAAATATTTCACCTGCTTCTTTTTTTGAAATAACCGGTTCAACAGGGATTTGGCTCAATTGTTCCATATCAAAACGCGGTCCACTATAATGATCAACCTGCCCTGTTTGACGATTAACAACAACCATAACTAATTCAAGTTGAATTGGTATACCATGGCCGTTATGCATATGGAATGTAAATGATTCTTTCATTGAAGAATCATCCTCTTCTTCCTCGTTTTCTCGAACAATCAGTTGTAAATACCGATAATAATCTGGAACAATCATTTGTAAAAACGCAATGGCTTTTTGATAACATGCCTCACGACTAAGTCTAAGATCACCACTTCGTTCATTAAACCACATAAAGCCTCTGATTTTACCAGTTTTCTTTGAAATGAAGGCTTTAACTGTATCTTCTGACTGTCTTTTGAAAAAGCCATTTATAGATAAATCTGCTTCCTTCATCTCCCAGTCTCGATTACGCCACACTATGCCCGTTTCTTCTCCCATATCTACTTCACGAATGACTTCCATCCTCTCGGTAATACCAATGATATCTTCAATAGATAAATCTTTTCGTACGGTCGTACTCGAAGGAGGAGTAAGCAAGACATATGTTTGCGGAGCGTCTTCGTCATGTATAATCGTTAACGTTGGTTTCAAAACGTCAGCTTTATATTTCATAAAAAATTGCTCAGGTTCGTACACAAGACGGAGTCCATCTACTGCTACATCATGAGTAGCAGTAGACAACTTTGCAATTGTCAGTTGAAAATTAAGTCTATTTTGTACGTGTTCAACCAGTTTTTCTTTTGAAATCAACATTTTTGGAATAACAAGAATCCTTTTTACACCTTTATATGTAAAGTTGACAATATTCCCCGCGAGGTCTATATCAATATAACAACCAGCATGTTCTAACGGTAAGTCCATAACGATTTGTTCATAGTAAAAACGGTCTGCACAAGTAATTTTTTTTGTTTTATAGTATGTTAAATCTTTTAATGCTTCAGGATAATTGCTAAGTAAGAATTGTTCGGCACATTCTCTTTTTCCCTCTATATTTAAAGGAATCACATCTGAATTTTTATCGTTATTATCAATTGTTAAACCAATCAAATTACCAGATAAATCTAGAATAACAGTAATACCCTCATCTTGTTCTTCGTTTGTCCATGAAAAAATAGCCTCGCCTTCTCCATTCTCTCGCTCAACATACTCCTCTATGAGAGGTTGAAAATGACTAGGAATTTGGACCATCGATATTGCACGTTTCTTTAATTCTTCTCTTAGCAAGCAAGCCACCTCTGTATTTTTGATATTTCTTTCTCTTTCTCAACTATTTTAATTTTACATTACTTAAAAGAATTGATATATTTTCTTGCATTTTCCTGCTCCTTTGAATAACGTCAGTATAATAACTACTTCGAAACTTTTTCAAGAAATTCCTGCATATTCCATTAAGTGGCCCAATTCAAAAAGATACGTCTTTATATATGCACGCCTCGATTTTGATTAAAGATTAATTTCAGTAGCTTTCAAAAATATTCACTATAAAAATCGTGTCTCAGCTTTCCGCTCAGCTGAGCATATATTCTCGTGGTTTCACTCTTCTCATGACCAAGTAAGCTTTGTATTACTTCAAGTGGCGCACCGTTGTTAATCATATGTGTAGCATAGCTGTGACGTAATTGATGAGGATGAATACTCTTTTTAATCCCGGCACGGCACGATTCGATATACATTTGGATTGTTTCGTTCCAATCGACTGCAAAATGAACGAATACGTTTCTCCCTGTCTCACCAGATTTCTTGGATTTAAAGCCATTTTCCCTTTTAGGGTGATATAGTCCTTAAGATCTTGTTAAACCTGTGCAATTACGGTTGGAATTTCATTCTGTTTGACACATATCCCCAGGCTCTCTGGACACGATAAAAGATGAGGTGACTGACATGAAGGATAAAATATTAGAATTAGTACCAGGATCGGTAAAAAAATTACTCCAGAAAAAAGTTAAAGATGGAAACCGATGCCTCATTGATTTGGTTGTGGATGATGCAACTGCTTATGGATTTGAACCGGAGCAAGTAGTCCCCTGTATCATGGCGGGTTATTATGTTTATGAATCCACCACCTATCCCAGTGAAATGGAGGAAGAATGGAAGCTGAACTTGGTTTTTCATGCGGCCAATCGCTCGGCAATGAAGCTTCTGTCTTATGGGAAGTATAAAGCGAAACAATCTGAAAGTGGATGGATGAGATATACAAATCCATAAGGTTTACTTAACATACACTAACTAGCTTGGTGAGCATGGGGCACCGTCACATACCCATCAACTTAAGATTTTGAAATACCCCCAAATATTTTGGTAAAAAAAAACAACATTTAGGTTCCTTATGACATTGTTGTAACATTGCCTAAACAACAACTACCTTGTGGATTGTTTACTTCACAACCACATCGGTTTTCTCTTATGTTTTCGCGAATATGCTCTACTGGATTAGGAGTAAGTCCATTTTCCACATATTGTTTAATTTTTTCTTTTGTCCAATCAAAACAATAACAAATTGGTGTAGTTGCTGAGTCATCTTTTTGATGTACAGCTACCTTTATGGCAGATACAAAGTATTTTTTATTATTCGTATCAAAATAGACTACATCACAATCTTCGTTTGAACAAAAATAGTGATTTTCTTTAACATTTAATGTTTCTAATGCAGATGGTTTAAGCAATGATTTTAATGTAATCAACTTTACATTCTTAGCTTTATTTTTACACGATGGACAATGACCATTATTTTCAATTTTTATTCCTTTAAGGTTACTACAACAATCTTCCATTATTCTTCCACCTTTACAATTTATTATTTTTATAAATATTCTTCTGCTTTCTTTTCTGAATCCATTAAAGTTTCGATAATAGGACATTCGTAAATATCTTTGGTTTCGGACATCTTTCCTTAAGGTCTATCAACAGTTGTTTAATTTTTTTAAGGTCTTGAATTTTACGTTGGATGTCCTCTAATTTAAGAACAGTGAAATCATATATGTCACCGCACTTTGCTTCATTGCGATCGACACCCCCCTAGCAATTTGTCAATTTCATTTAAGGTAAACCCCAATTCCTGCGTCCGTTTTATGAAATTCAAACGATCGACCATTTGTAGGGAATACATTCGGTATCCTTTTTCGGTACGATTAGGCTCTGGAATTAAGCCTAATCGTTCATAGTATCGAATGGTCTCCTTGTTAAAGCGACATCTGTTTCGTTGTATCTGAAATGATCGATTATATGTATAAAATAGAAACAGTTGTTAACTATGCTCTAATTTACTACTTCTTCGTAATACTATCTTTTATTACATCCATTTAAATTCAATATATAAATTATAACGAGTTGATAGATTTTTCTCTATAATCAAACACAATTATTTGGACTAATCTTCCTCCCCTATTAGTAAGCTGAAAACACGGGGATAGAATTGGAGTGTGATGATATGGAACGTTTATGGATTCCTATAATCGTTACGTTTTTTTCGTTCGGTGGATTACTATTAGGAGGTGCTGTTGGAGTAGCAACACGCCAACTAATTGAAGAAAAGATGCATCGCTTATACGCATTATGTGGTGGGATTTTGCTTGGGCTTTTATCACTTGAAATTATTCCTGAAACATTTTCAAGCTATGAAATAATTGGGCCTATGCTCGGGATAGCTATCGGTATTTTAGTTATGAGCTTATTAGATAACTATTGTCATCATCCGATTATACATAAGAAAGATCAACAAGCATGGCAAACCTTCCTTTTTCTTTCTTTCGCTATATTCATTCATAATATGCCGAGTGGATTTGCGTTAGGAACAGCGTTTATAAATCATAATGACTCTGCCATTCCTTTCTTACTTGCGATTGTCATTCACCATATTCCAGAAGGGTTAGCTTTAATTATTCCATTTCTTTTTACAAAACATAAATACATTTCATTTTTATTAACAACTTTATTACTTTCTCTCATCCTAGGGACCGGTACTGTTTTTGGCATTATGATGGACGGGAAAGCTCTCCATTTACAAGGACTTATTATGGGAAGCGCAATTGGTTCTCTTGGCTATGTCACAATTCACGAAATGCTTTGGAAAGCAAAAAAACAGCTACCTTTCCTTCCGTTTCTATCGTGGTCTATTAGTGGATTTTTACTAATAATAGCCTTCACTCTTTTCACTGGACATCATTAAAACAAATAAGTTATATCATTTGTATATTTTCCCTTTTTCTCCAAAACATAATAGTATCTACCTATTATAAGGAGGAACGATTATGTTTGGAAAAACAGCCGGTGAAGCATTAGTGGATCTTTTAATTGACTGGGGTGTAGAACACATATATGGTATGCCTGGAGATTCCATTAATTCTATTATTGAAGCTTTAAGAAAAAAACAAGATAAAATTAAATTTATTCAAGTTCGCCATGAAGAAGCTGGTGCGTTAGCAGCGGCAGCCTATGCGAAATTAACAGGAAAACTTGGTGTTTGTATGGCTATTGCAGGACCTGGAGCTATTCATTTATTAAATGGTTTATATGATGCGAAACTCGATCAAGCTCCCGTATTAGCAATTTCAGGACAAGTCGAAAGTGATTTACTCGGAACGGATTTTTTCCAAGAAGTAAACTTAGAAAGAATGTTTGATGATGTCGCGGTTTATAACCAACGAATAATGTCAGCTGAACAGTTACCTGCTGTAGTGAATCAAGCGATTCGAATGGCATATACAAAAAAAGGTGTCTCTGTTCTTACAATTCCAGATGATGTTCCAAAATTTGAAGTGAAAAATGGTGCGCGCATTACAAACTCTTCCTTTACATTACCAGAAATATTTCCGCAAGAAGAAGATTTAGCTGTAGCGAAACTCGCACTTAATGAAGCGAAAAAACCTGTTATTTTAGCCGGAAAAGGAGCTAAACATGCGAGAGATTCTTTACTTGCATTTGCAGAACATATCGGTGCTCCAATCGTACTTACATTACCAGCTAAAGGGATTGTTCCTGATGAACACCCTCTTTGTATCGGTGGATTAGGATTAATCGGGACAAAACCTTCTTATGAAGCAATGAAGCATGCAGATACTTTAATTATGGTTGGTACTTCTTATCCGTTCACTGGTTTCTTGCCCGAAAAAGCAAAAACACTTCATATTGATACAGACCCTGCACAAATCGGGAAACGTTATACGACAGATATCGGCTTAGCTGGTGATGCTGATAAAACATTAAAATGGTTAATTGAAAATGTAGAAAAACACGAGGATCATTCCTTCTTAGAGCATCATCAAGAAATGATGAAAAAGTGGGAAGAAAAATTACACACTCAAGAAGAAGATTCTTCTACTCCAATTAAACCACAACGAGTTATGCATGCACTGCAGAAAGTAGCAGAAGATGACGCAATTCTTTCAGTCGATGTCGGAAATGTAACAGTATGGACTGCAAGGCACTTCCGTATGACAAACCAGAAATTTATCATTTCTAGTTGGCTTGCAACACTTGGCTGCGGTTTACCTGGTGCACTTGCTGGACAAATTGCTTTCCCGGATAAACAAGTGTTTGCAGTTTGTGGTGACGGCGGATTTGGAATGACAATGAATGATTTCGTAACAGCTGTTAAATATAAACTACCAATCGTTGTCATTGTATTAAACAATAATAAAATTGCTATGATTAAATTCGAACAAGAAGTTATGGGGAATATTGAATTTGGTACAGACTTAACGAATCCTGATTTCGCAAAATACGCAGAGGCGTGCGGTGGTATTGGATACCGTGTAGAACATTTAGATGACTTACTTCCTGCCTTTGAAAATGCGGTAAAACAAAGTAAACCATGCATTATTGATGTAGTTGTAGATGTAAATGAAGCACCAATGCCAGCAAAAATCACATTTGGTCAAGCAGCTGGTTATACGAAACATATGATAAAAGAATTATTTGAAGAAGGTAAGATTGATTTACCACCACTTTAAACAAAAAAAGATAGCTGAAAACAATTTGTCTTCAGCTATCTTTCTTTATTTTTGTACCTCTTTATAGAAAGAAAAATCATTCATAGTAGGTTGTACTTGCTTCTCTACTTTCACTTCTTTATCCTTCCTCTTCGGCATTCTTACATTTCCTAGTTTAATCGCATCTTGCATACTATTACTAATAAGATTTCCTGACAAAATTGTCATACTATAAAAAGCAATCGGAATAAGTACAATCCATGTATGAGTAGTTAAGTGACGGAAGTTTTGACCAATTAGGCCAGTCCATTCCTTTGTTACACTATCTGCATCTATAGCGCCAAAAATTATTGTTCCGCCAAAAAATAATTCCAACAAACCAAGATGCAAGAGGAGTAATAAAGTACTTACAAATTGCTGGGCTACTAATAAAAGAAATGATGGTAACATATGCGGCCATACATGGCGTTTCAACCTCTGCCACTTACTTCCGCCGAGCACAGTGGCCGCCAACATAAATTCTTCTTTCTTAATACGCTTGACTTCTTGCGCTACATACAACATAACTGTCGGTACTGCAAGACATGCAAGAACTATAATTTGAAACGCAACTCGCAAATGAAACGGAGCAGCTGCCTCTCCACTGTCGAACATTAAAACTCCCCTTAATATAAAATAGGAAATCATAACCATTGGTACAATGCTGAATGGGTCAAAAAAGGACGAAATAATTGGAAAAGAACGCCGACTATACATACCGAGAAATAAGCCTATGCCCCCTCCAATAATTACTCGTAAAATCGCTATAATTAAACTCGCACCAACCGTCCATTTCGCTCCCTCTATTATTAGTCGAAAAAGATCGCGGCCTTTCGCATCACTTCCGAACCAAAATTTACTCGATGGTGAAAACGGAGCAACCTCTAATTCTCCTTTTGCGTTATACATCATCGTTAGTTCACGAATATTCCCATCGAAAAACAACGTATTCCCAATACTAACAATCATAAGGACACTTAAAAAGGTTACACCAAACCAAAACCTTACATCTTTTTTAACAACTTGCCACATATTACGCACGCTCCTTTATAACATTTTGCAAAAGCGTATGTAATAAACGAAACAAGATAAAAATCGGTACATATAATATAATTAAACTTACTGTGAAAATTTCTATGTTCGAATGTTCTTTTACAAATACAAACATTCCATATGTGTTAAAAATCCATTCAATAATATATAAATTGGATAGCATAAATAAAATATTTGTTTTCGCATAATAAACTGTCGTCAATAAAACATTTCTTGAAATATGATGTGTCAAAATATGCCGTAAGCTTAACCCTTTACTCTTGGCAAACATACTATAATCTTTCTCTAATTCTTCTCTGAACCTTAATAACAAAAGTTTAATAAACAATAACATTGTTGGTATTGTAAGACATATAATCGGTAACAAACGTACTCTTTCTTCCCCTAATCCAGCCAGTTTGATTGGCATAAACCCTGTTTTTTGAAAAATAATTACGACAAGAAGTTGCGATAATAAAATAAGTAAAATATCTGGTATGCTCTCAAGGGTAAGAAAAATCCCATTCCATATTCTTTGTTTCATATGAGTTCGCTGCAGTACAAAAACAACAAGTACATACGCTATACATAAAGAAAGTAAAAATGCTGAAAGAAATACTATCATCGTTTCAATATAATGGATCCAAATTTGCGGAAATAATTTTCTCGGCGCTTGAAAACCATATGTAATTTCAGTTGGGTGAAGTACTTTCTCACCAACATATATAATTGCATTCCAAAAACCGATTAAATCAATTTGTAATCCCTTAAATAACCGAGGGAGCGCACCTAGACAGATTATACATAAGATTGCAGCAAATAATTGTAAACAAGTAACCCCACACCACTTACCAATTCGAATGAACATAACTATTACCCCTTCTATTTAAATGAATATTCAGAAACTAAAACTATGTATAGTACCTATATCTTTTAATAAAATAACTCCTCTCTCGACAAAACATATCGATTCTCGTCATTTCTCTGAAGTTGTATTATATCTTTCGACTATTATCCAACATTTTCCTTCCTGATCGATTATATACTATAAAAAAGCACTTATTTTTAAAATAAGTGCTTTTTTATTTAATTTCATTTTACGAATGTATCACACAACCACTCATAAAACTTTTCCTTCTCTTCAAATTGAGGGTAATGTGCTGAGTTTTCAAAAGCTATAAATTCTTTTTGATTCGCTTCAATCCTATCAAAATACTGTTTAGCTGCATGAAATGAAGTATTATAGTCATATTTACCCATAAGAAAATAAAGCGGTAACTTCAGTTTAGTTACTTTAGTAGGTAATGGATTCTTTAAGTCTTTTTCTAATAAGACAGTTTGAGAGTGTGATAATCCAACGTTATAACGAATTACATCCAACAAGTTATATTCATTACTGAATAACATCCCCATGTTATCACCATCTGGATTTTCAATGAGTCTTGATGTTCCACCATATTTCGCAACATAATTTCGCGGGGTATATGTATCACCATTTTTAATTTTTTCAGTTAACCCTTTTAAATGTGAAACCTCATCCGCATTCCCAGCATTTTGTGCCTGTTCAATAACGTAGTTTAAACTATCCATCTCACTTTCTACTGTATCGCTCATCTGTCCAATGCCAATATATGCTTCATATTTTTCAGGAGCTTTGTTGGCAGCCTGTATTCCAATATATGTACCATAAGAATGGCCTATTAAAATTACTTTTTCTTTGCCTAGACGTTTTGAAACGTAATCCGTCATAGCTAATAAATCCTCCACGAGTAGATCTGATGAAAGGTTAGAATAGTCTTCAAAGAAATGATACGATTTTCCACTTGCTCTTTGATCGTAATTGACAACCGTGAATTTCTCTTCCAATAAGTCTTCGTATTTTTGAGCATATGGTATTTCCGAAGAACCTGGTCCACCATGTACAAAGATAATAACTGGATTACTCTTATCTTTGCCGCGTATCATAATTTCATGACCAGTTCCATTTATCTCTACTTGTTCTAATGTACTTATACTGTTTTTGACCCTTATTTGTGAGGTCCATGTAGGAAATACCAACGCTATGATTAGTAATAGTATAGTAATGACTCCGATAAGTTTTATTAATTTTTTTATCTTCCTCATACAACGTTTCCTTTCCTTTAAATTTATAAAAATATCAATTCCATCTAAATTTGTTTGTACATTATTAGTCTCCCATACACTTCTTAACTTTCCACTACATAAACCCTTAACATTTCCTTAATTTTCTATATATTCATTACAGAAAGACTTGAAAACATCTCGCATACACGTATTTATGTATCACAAACACAGAAAAAGCCCTTGTTTTCATAACAAGGACTCAATTGTTTTCCTATTTCGCTATCTTTTCTTTCGGCATTACCATACCTTTATAAAGTTGGACAGTAATCCAATAATAAATGAAATAAATTACTATGAAGATTCCTATTGGCATCCACACTTTTACAAATGGGTCAACTAATATGAAGCTGAATAAGTTAAGCCCTACTAACACGTGGGAAATTCCAATAATTGCTGGGAAGATAAATAAATATGAGATTTCTTTATATATACTTTTTGTTAACATACTACGTCTCACACCGATTTTCCGTAACATTTCATAACGGCGTACATCACGAGAAGCTCCTGTTAATATTTTGAACATAAGAGAACTCGCCATCATTGCTAAAAACGCAATTCCAAGGAAAAATCCCATAAACATTGTTCCGCTCATGAAACTGTTCATAAATTGATAAATTGTCATTTTCGTAAATAAGTCTACTTTTGTACCTGTTGTTTTTTCAATTTGTTCTTTTTGCCTCTTATCAATTTCTGTCAATAACGGTTTATATTTTTTCATATCATCTACTTTTGCTAATGTTACAGTATGTTCTGTTCCTTGAATTCCTTTGTAATGCTCTTCATCTGCAATTCTTACCGGTTTTCCGTTAAACTGATTATGTGTAATTTGTATCTCTCTTACAACCGCATCTTCCCAATCTTTTGGCATACGAGGAAGCTTATTGGCTACTTCAGGAGCTTCCAAAGCAGAATAGACAGGTTCAGTTAAAGGTGCAGCCACACGTTTACGAGCAGGTTCTTTTAAAGTCTTTGTATCAAAATGATCTGAAATAAGTGGTGGTTTTTCAGTTAAGTCGTTACGTAAATAATAAACCGCTTCTCCATCTACTTTATACTTATACTTGCTTTCTTCAACAATTTCCATTTCTTTTAATGCCGCTTTATCTTGTTCATTTGGATTATGAATTACGACATCATATACACGTGAGAAGTCTGTCATAATGCCTACATTCTTTTGAAACGCCATACCTGCTGTCATCGCACCTGCACCTAATGCAATTAACATCGCTACAGTGCCTAGTACTCTCGATAAACTAGTTACTCGAAAACGTAACTGTGCATAAGTAAAACTATTTAATCCCGTTTCATTTCGTTTTTTATTTCCCTTAATTTTCATTACAAAAAGTGGGAGCAACGAGCTAAAAATGAAATACGTTCCTACTGTCGTAACAATTGTCGCTATTATAAATCCTAGTTCAGCAAACATTTTTATATTCACCATAAAATAATATCCTGTACTTACTAGCAATACACCTAGTACTGTCATAATAACAGTGCGAATCTTACTTTTCTTCACCTCATCTTGCGTTTCATCTTCACGTATTAACTCTAATTCTGTTTTACGTAATAATCGGAAACTATTCATTAAACCAGTAATGAAAAATAATATTAAGAAGAAAATAGATGTAACTAATATAGCTGGTGTGTACACAGATGCGTAATTACCTTTTGCTGAAATTTCCATTCCATTCATTAAAAAATTTCCTGCTACACTAGCAAGTACTATTCCTACTAAAATACCGATAATAATACTGACAATACCCATACCAAAAGTCTCAATAAATAATAATTGCGCTACTTTTTTCTTTTTCGCTCCAAGCATCATGTACATACCGAGTTCTTTTCTTCTTAATGTAAGTAAAAAAGAATTGGCATATATGATGTAAAAAACTGTAATGAAAGAAAGCAATATTGCACCAACCCAGAAGACGAGCCTAATACTACTAATGAGACTATTATCTTTTGTAAATTCACTATTCATCGCCATCGTTTGGAACATGTAAAAAATACTAATACTAATGACTAGACCAATAAGTAACACTATATAATCCTTTAACATTTTTTTCATACTATGACGTGATAATTTGAATAACATAGTCTCGCCTCCTTACTTCGACTCAGTTGCTGAGCCCATTTGGGCAAGCACACCTAAAATATCTTGATAGAAATTTTCTCGTGTTCCTTGACGATTTAACTCTTTATAAAGAAGTCCATCCTGAATAAATAAAATACGTTCACAATAACTTGCACTAAATGCATCGTGTGTTACCATCAAAATACTTACATTGTGATTTTCATGTAAATCTTGCATCGCTTCTAATAAACTTTTTGCATTTTTACTATCAAGTGCTCCTGTCGGTTCATCTGCTAATACGATTGCCGGATTATGTACTAAAGCTCGTGCTGCCGCTGTTCTTTGCTTTTGTCCACCAGAAACAGCAGTCGGATATTTTGTTAAAATTTCAGTAATCCCTAATTTCGTCGCAACCCCATTTACTTTTCCAGTAATCTCACTTGACGGTACGCCTTGCAGGGAAAGTGGTAAAGCGATATTTTCATAAATTGATAAATTTTCTAGTAGATTAAAGTCTTGAAAAATAAATCCTAGTTTTTGAGAACGAAAATCTGATAATGCATTCCCCTTCATAGAAGTAATATTTGTGCCAGCTATTGTTACACTACCACCTGTCGCTTGATCAAGTGTACTAATCACATTTAATAATGTCGTTTTACCAGATCCAGAAGGACCCATAATCCCTACAAACTCTCCTTCTTTAATACTTAATGAAACACCCCTTAATGCTTTTGACTGATTCTCATTTCTTTTCCCATACGTTTTTTCTACACTTTCTACAGTAACTACATTTGTTGACATCTCTTTCACTCCATCCCTTTTGTATAGTATAAATTTCCCATATATTTCTTATATTTTTCTCATAAAAATTCTTAAGAATTTTTAAATTTTCCAAATGCAGATTGAGATACATAAGAAATACAAACGATTTCTCTGCTTAATATTCTCACTTTTCTAAAATCCTTTCATTCGATTTCCCTTACATTTACCTTACATTTTTGTAAGGTTAAAAAAAACAAACCACTTCATAAGAGCATTTCTTTGGAATGAGAAATGCTTTTTATTGTTATCAAAATTTAAAAGATATTTCAATAAAAATAATAACACAATAAAAAAACAATACATTTTTATTGCAAAACGATAAATCGCATGATAAAATCATGTTGTTATTACATAAGTGAGGTGCTTTTTATGAAACAAGTTACGACACTCTTTTTAAAGCTAGCTATTATTTTTATAGGATTCCCAGTTCTTGCATTGTGCATATTTTTGGTGCCTAAGATTGGGAATTTCGCTGGAGAATTGTATCCAGATATTGCTTATATGAAATCTCTCGTTTTAATCGATATGTACGCGGCAGCGATACCTTTTTACTTTGCTCTGTATCAAGCTTTTAAACTTTTAAGCTATATTGATAAGAACCAAGCGTTCTCGGAATTATCGGTAAAGGCTTTAAAGAATATAAAATACTGTGCCATCACGATCAGTACCTTGTACTTGCTAGGTATGCCACTCTACTATCTCATGGCGAAAAAAATTGATCCTCCAAGTTTCATACCAATCGGATTGACCATCATTTTCGCCTCTATGGTGATTGCCGTTTTTGCTGCTGTTCTCCAAAGGCTTTTACAAGAAGCTATTAATATAAAATCAGAAAATGATTTAACAGTCTGAGGTGGAGAATATGACAATTATTATTAATATTGATGTGATGTTAGCAAAACGAAAAATGAGCGTAACGGAGCTTTCGGAGAGGGTTGGGATTACGATGGCGAATCTTTCCATTCTGAAAAATGGGAAAGCAAAAGCGGTTCGTTTTTCAACATTGGAAGCGATATGTAAGACTTTAGATTGTCAACCAGGTGATATTTTGGAGTACAAAAGCGACGAATACACTCAATAAAAACAAATAACAACTTTCTTCAACCAATGGGATTAGATTGTGAAATTAAGATGAAGGGATAGCAATTAAGCTATCCCTTCTCTGCGTTTATTATTGTTATTTAATATATCTTTAATTACTTTAACTTCAGTATTACATATTAATGGTGTGTTTTATTATCAATCTCTATTTCCTATTTTTAATTTCCTCTTTCATACTTTCCACAAACGCATCTAGTTCAACAACTTCTGACTTCTCTTCACCATATTTCCGTACATTTACAGCTTCGCTTTCCATTTCCTTATCCCCAATAACAAGAACATACGGAACTTTTTGCATTTGCGCTTCTCTAATTTTATATCCTAACTTTTCATCTCGTATATCTTGTTCGACACGAATTCCGGCTTGTGCTAATTTATCTGCAATCCTATTTACATATTGTTCATGCACTGCATTTGAAACTGGAATTACTTTCACTTGAACTGGTGCTACCCATGCCGGGAACGCGCCTCCAAAGTGCTCAATTAATATCGCTAAGAATCGGTCTAACGAGCCTAAAACTGCCCTGTGAATGACAACTGGTCTTCTCTTTTCATTCTTCTCATCTATATAATTTAAATCGAATTTCTCTGGCATTTGGAAATCGAGCTGGATTGTTCCGCACTGATGACTTCTATTTAAAGCATCTTTAATATGGAAATCAATTTTCGGTCCATAAAATGCGCCGTCACCTTCATTTAGTCTATATTTATAATTCAATGAATGTAATACATTTTCTAATGCCGCTTCTGCTTGCTCCCACAATTTATCATCACCCATTGAATCTTCTGGACGAGTAGAAAGCTCTACTTCATACTGGAATCCAAAAGTTTTATATACGTAATCAATTTGCGCCATTACTGATTTAATTTCATCTTCAATTTGTTCTGGAGTTACAAATAAATGAGCATCATCTTGGCAGAAAGTACGAACTCTTAATAATCCGTTTAAAGCGCCACTAAATTCATGTCGATGCACTTGACCGAACTCACACATACGAATCGGTAACTCACGATAAGAATGTAATTTATTTTTAAACATAAGCATATGGCCTGGGCAATTCATCGGTTTTAACGCAAAACTTTTATGATCTACTTCTGAGAAATACATATTGTCTTTGTAATGTCCCCAGTGTCCTGATTTCTCCCATAATTCTTGATTCATCATAAATGGAGTACGCACTTCTTGATAATTGTACTCATTTTGAATTTCTCTTAAAAATGCTTCTAATTCATTGCGAATAATCTGTCCTTTTGGCAAGTAAAAGGGCATTCCCGGAGCCTCTTCCGAAAACATAAACAATTCAAGTTCACTACCTAATTTCCGATGATTTCTCTTCGCAGCCTCTTCAACAAAATGCAAATAATTTTCTAATTCTTTTTGTGAAGCAAATGCAACGCCATATATACGCTGAAGCACTTGATTGTTACTATCGCCTCGCCAATATGCACCAGAAACATGAGTTAATTGAAATGCTTTCAAATAACCAGTAGATGGCAAATGTGGTCCTCTACATAAATCTACAAATTCACCTTGTTTATAAAGTGTTACACTCTCATCATTAGGAATTGCTTCTAAAAGCTCTAATTTCAAACTATCATTCATTTCTTGAAACAGTTTTTTTGCTTCTTCTCGAGAGATTTCAACTCGTTCTATCTTTACATTTTCATTTATAATATTTTTCATTTCTTTTTCGATTTCCGGTAAATCTTCAACATTTACACTACTTGCAAGATCCATATCATAATAAAATCCATTTTCAATAACTGGCCCTACTCCAAGCTTCACATCACCATAAATTCTTTTCACAGCTTGCGCTAATATATGTGCCGCAGAGTGTCTTGCAATTTTTACCCCTTCATCTGAATCCATAGTAATGATTTCTACTTTCGCACTTTCTTCAATGTTTCGTCTTAAATCAAAAGACTGCTCATTAACTTTTCCTGCGACTGCTTTCTTTTTTAAACTACTACTAATCAAACCAGCAATTTCTTCCAAAGTAATACCTTTCACAAATTCTTTAACGCTACCATCTGGAAATTTAATTTCAATCATCTGTTCTTTCATTTTTCATCTCTCCATTTCATAATAAAAAGCACACTCATCCCTAAAATAGGGACGAGTGTGCTTTTACCCGTGGTTCCACCCAGATTCCCATCGCAAACATGCAATGGCTTCTTTTACGGTAACGTCGTTTACACGGCACTAGATACTTGATTTCCCCAGTGCAGCTCTAAGGTGGTAAGTTATTTTTCTGCGTTAGGAAGTTCTCAGCTTTTCTTCCTTCTCTGTATAACCGTTTAAAATAACTCGTGTCCTTTTCTTCGCTTATTATGAAATTAAATATAAAAAAGCATATTCATCCCTAGTAAATAGGGACGAATATGCTTATATTCGTGGTTCCACCCAGATTCCCATCACAAAAAACATAATGGCTTCTTTTGCGGGTAACGTCGCTTACACGGCACTAGATACTTGATTTCCCCAGTGCAGCTCTAAGGTGGTAAGTTATTTTTCTGCGTTAGGAAGTTCTCAGCTTTTCTTCCTTCTCTGTATAACCGTTTAAAATAACTCGTGTCCTTTTCTTTGCTTTTGTAAAAAATCCATTTATTGTTATTTAATATATCCTATTCATTTTATTTTTACAAGTGTTAAAAATATTTTTTTTATTCAAAAAAAGAAACCAAAAACATTTTTGGTTTCCCCTTCTCTTTTTTACCAATCTTGTGGTTCGTAATTTAAGTCTGAAAATAGGCGTTTTTTCTCTTTTTTCGATAAATCTCTCCACTGTCCAACCGGTAAATTATTCAATTCAATATTCATAATTCTCGTACGTTTTAACGTATATACTTGATAACCTAGAGCTTCACACATACGACGAATTTGACGATTTAGCCCCTGTGTTAAAATAATTTCAAACTCATATTTTGATAACTGTGTTACTTCACAAGGAAGTGTTTTTGTATCTAAAATTTTAACACCTGCTGCCATTTTCTCTAAAAACTCCGGTGTAATCGGCTTATCTACTGAAACGATATATTCTTTCTCATGTTTGTTTTCAGCACGTAAAATCTCATTAACGATATCGCCATCATTCGTTAACAAAATTAAACCGTCTGAGTCTTTGTCGAGACGTCCGATGTGATTAATTCGTAAAGGATGATTCACTAAATCGATAATGTTACCTTTTACGGCCTTTTCACTTGTACATGTAATACCTACTGGTTTATTTAAAGCGATATACACATGGTCTCGAGCAATACGAAGTTGCTCTCCATTTACTCGTACGTCATCACCTGGATTTACTTGGTCACCAATTTTTGCAACCTTACCGTTAATAATTACTTTTCTCTCGTTAATTAACTTATCTGCTCCACGTCGAGACGCTTTTCCAGCTTCACTAATAAATTTATTGATACGCAAGTTAGGCACATCCTTTTCATAAAAAATTTCAAGCTCACACTGCTTCTACCGTACAATACAAAAGGGTAAGCATCCTATTATAACTTAAATATATTAACATGAAAGGGTATATGACGTCTCCACTTAATTACATGTTTACACGAAAATAATTGGTCCTCTTTTCCTTTTCACCTCAAACTGTTTAGCAGTCAATAGATTAACCCTTGAATATAACATCATTTATTTACTTTTTTCATAGATAATATACCGATATAAGTTTGATTAATCATGCCTAAATAACTCACAATATGTGAAAAATAAAAAAGAACCCTTTTGAAAATAATCAAAATGGATCCTTCTTCAACTAAACGAATACTAGTTTTTATACAAAAGTGTTCAATAATTATAATCTTTGATAGAAAACATCGTTCAACAAACAAAATAATCTCGAACTCCCCTAATTTTTTACGCTTCACTATTTTCTTCACATACTCCAAAAAGAAGCCCTTGATTATCTATACAATAAGCAAAGTAACCCATATTAGGAATAGCAGTTTTAGGTACAACTACTTGTCCACCATTTTCAATAACTTTATTTATGTACTCATCAACTGAAGGTACTTCAATCGAATTAGTTGTCCTAGTAGCACCATCAGGTGATTTCATTAATCCACCATCGATACCAGGTCTATCACTCTCACCTGTAATTATGAACCAATAGTCATGTGGCCCAGGCATTTTTTCAAACTTCCATCCAAAACTATTTGTATAAAATTGAATAGCTTCTTCAGGGTTTGGGACTTGCAATTCAAATCTTAAAACTCTACTCATTTAAATATCTCCCCTCTTATTCTTGTACAAAGTAATTGTACAAGAACTAATGTTCTGTATCGAATTTTTCGAAACTAGCTACTTTAATAAGTTCTAACTTTATTTAGAAGCGGCAACAGACCATTCTTCCTCCCGAATAACTCTATTCCCATTTATATTTTCAACATACTCATTTACATTTGCCAACTGATATAGCTCTGGGAAAATTTCTTTCATATAGAGTTCATGTGCTATTTCATCTTGCCAATACGTTAATACTATGTAACGATTTTCAGTCTTTAAAGACTTCCCAACAACTCCACCTAACATTCCTTTTGCATTTTCCATTCCTTTATTCCAAATTGTTTCTTGCGTATGTAAAAAATACTTTTCTTTTCCTTCTTTCACATCGCAAATTGCAACTCTTACAAATGATCCTTGTGCAGTTACGTCTTTCAAAGGAGTTTCTGTTATATCATACAACGTTTGAAACATTTCAATATTACAGGAAATATATGTGCCTTCTTGATTACTATTTAAAAAAATTGTATCATGAGCATCATTCATGAATGATTGATATGCATTTCTATCTTCCCATAAAGTATATACACACGCTTCCCCTTCATTCCACCCACCAAATTGTCCATAGAATCCGTCTAAATACTGTAAATCACGCCATTTTTCTTGCGCATCAGAAAACAATTCCCTTTTCTCTTCTTCCACCTTGCAAAATATTGTTTTTAATAGCATTTCTAATCCCCCTTATGATACGGTTCATTTCCCACTTGCAATACTTTCTATTTTTCCACCAACGCAAACATTAATTTTACTCTCAATCACCTCTGCTTCTATATGTATTAGAGAATGGCGATTTATCTCATCCCCTTGTCCAACATGCATATTTATCTTTTTCGTTCCAAGATAACGATATTTTATAAGATACGCCGCTAAACATCCATTTGAGCTTCCTGTTGCCACATCCTCTGTGATTCCATAATAATCTGCAAAATCACGGACATTAAGATCATTGATTTCCCAACTAGAAAATCCCTAATTTTCCATAAATAACGCAAGTTGATTACCTGAATACTTGCCTTGCGAGAATACATCCACAATGTAAAAATCCCAATATCTCTCCTCTCTTCTATTCTTCAACACAATCTGTTTACATAATGAAATTATAGTTTATTAAATTTGTATATTTTTCAAAGAATCCTCTGCTTTTTCTATCAACCAATCACCAAACGTATCTAAAAATGATAAGATTTCTTCTATATCTTTTATCGGTTCAATTACATATTGTAGTGCTTTCCTCATATTTTTTTCTTGTTCGGGAAAATGCTTACTAAATAACTCATATGCTGGATATAAGTCCCTGGAATACAGCCCTTCTCTATCAATTGTTAATGCTAGACCTGCCCTGACTACAATCTTCATGATCCAACGACAACAATCCTCTATATCATCCACGTCCTTATTATGAATTAACTCTTCGTGTGTTTGTTCAATTTGTTTCCGCAAATGAATGAGATGTTCATACGCTATCTCCTGACTTACTTTATATTTAGGTAAATATAATTTTACGTCTTCACCTAATATACATACACTATGTGTCTGAATCATAAATCCTATAAAAGAAAAATCCTCTGAGTTTATTACTTCTTTTTCACTATAAAAACTTAACTCCACTCCTGATATACAATTAAACTGCTGTGTAATTTGGACTTCTAGCTCCTTTCTCCAGCTTAAGTCAATTACTTGAGGATTCTTTCGAACTAATATAATCATATCTACATCTGCAACCCCTTCTATCCCAATCCCTCTTGGAATAGAACCCCTTATATAAACACTGTGCAAATCATCCCGCAAAAATTGACAACAAGTATCCTTTATTTCTTGTATTACCTCCAAAAACACAGGCTGAATTTTATTAAAATGTGCATCGTTTATAATAAATCCTTCATCATCCACAGGACAAAAACGCCCTATTTTTTTTATTCTTGGCAATTTATCAACTCATTTCCCTATAAAATATTGGTTTATTCCACACATACAACAATTATAATTCAAATAATTCAGAATTGAAAATTTGAAAGTAAGACATAAATAATCCTACATTGTTACGTCCTATCTCTTTTATCACCATTCATTTTTCGAATATATAATAAGTAATCTCTCCTGAGATCATAAAATAGAAGATAAATTAGGAATACCAAAAAAATAAGTTTATTTACTATTTCAAAATAAAAAATGATTGCATTTCACTAATTGTATATCTATAATGTTTTTATTGATTCTATACAGAATCAATGCGTTTAAGTTTTTAATTTTATAATTCGGATGAACCATTCAGGAGAAGGTCTATTGATCTACCGACGGGGCAAAAAGTTGCTGAACCAACTTTGAAACTCTCAGGTCTTGTTTACAAGTAGAACTGCATGGGGACGAATCTCTGGAGAGACTCCCTCTCGCTTAATATAGCGCGGAGGAAAACGAGCACCGAAGGAGCAAATCCGCTAATCTAGCGGATAATCTCTCAGGTAAAAGGACAGAGACAAGCGAAAGAAAATGCCGATTTGTATCGGTTTATTTTTCTATCCCTTGTTTCTCCAGAGACCATTTCATTTCCTTGAAGTGGTTTTTATTTTTTCTAAAAAAGGAGAATACAGATGGAGACAGTAAGTAAAGTATTAGAACAAATTAATCAGTATGTGTGGGGGTTACCAACTTTGTTGCTACTTGTTGGAACTGGTATCATTCTCACAGTGCGCTTAAAAGGTTTACAATTTAGTAAACTAATATACGCTCACAAACTAGCTTTTAAAAAATCAGAGGATACATCATCTTCTGGAGATATTAGTCACTTCCAAGCACTGATGACAGCTATGGCTGCAACGATTGGTATGGGAAATATAGCAGGTGTCGCAACTGCTGTGACAATCGGTGGACCCGGCGCAATCTTTTGGATGTGGATTACTGCTTTATTTGGAATGGCAACAAAGTATGCCGAAGCAATCCTTGCGGTGAAATACCGTGTTAGTAATGAAAATGGTGAATACTCCGGTGGACCAATGTATTATTTAGAACGTGGTTTAGGGAAAAAATGGCTGGCTGTTTTATTCGCTATATTCGGCACAGCTGCTTCTTTCGGTATCGGTAATATGGTTCAATCTAATTCAGTTGCAGAGGCAATGCGAATCAATTTTTCTTTCCCTCCTGCATTAACTGGTATACTCATGTCATTCTTAATCGCTATCGTTATTTTGGGCGGTGTAAAAAAGATTGGTAGAGTTACTGGATATATCGTTCCTATTAAAGCATTCTTTTATATAATCGCTGGCCTTATTATTATTTTCTATCACTTTGATCAAATTCCAGAAGCATTTTCACTTATTTTTTCTGGTGCATTTCAAGGTACTGCAGCTGCTGGTGGTTTTATCGGAGCAACAGTTGCATCTGCAATTCAAATAGGAATGGCACGTGGTGTATTTGCTAACGAGGCTGGTTTAGGAAGTGCTCCTATTGCTGCGGCTGCTGCCAAAACAGATTCACCTGCAAAACAAGCTTTAGTTTCTATGACTGGTACTTTTCTAGATACATTTATTGTATGTACAATTACGGGGCTAGTATTAATTACTACAGGCGCATGGAAATCAGGTAAAACTGGTGTTGAAGCTACAACATTAGCATTCCAATCCGTATTCGGTACTGCTGGTAGTATGATTCTCGGTATCGCCATTATATTATTCGCCTACTCTACTATTTTAGGTTGGTCGTATTACGGAGAGAAGTGTGTAGCTTATTTATTCGGACAAGGTGCTGTACGATATTATAAAGCAATCTTTATCGTTATGATTGCAATAGGTGCTAATTTAAAGCTAGGTGTCGTATGGACATTTGCCGATATAGCAAATGGACTTATGGCGATTCCAAACTTAATTGGTCTAATCGGATTAAGTGGTATTGTTGTCGCTGAAACGAATCGCTTTTTACAAGCAGAGAAATTGAAAGAAAGTCATAAAAAACAGGCAAGTTAATCACTAAAAAAAAGAATGGCTCATTTATAATAAGCCATTCCTTTTTTCTCTATTTCAATTCCTTTCCCTCCTGAACCATATGTAAATAAAGTACAAAATCCATCATTGTAGATGAATAACCAAGTTGACGGATCATTGCTGTTATATTCCCTCTATGATATGTACCATGATTTACGACGTGTTGCACTAACTCTAAAATGGAAGTGTCTAATGCACCTGCATATGGGTTCTCAATAACAAATACAGTATTTACGTCTTGTATTGTACTTAAAAATTCTTTATATTGATTTACCATGTTTTCAAACATTTTTTCTAATTCATGTAACGATTTAGTTTCGATTTGTTTTCGTAATTTTTCTCGGTCTTGTACTACTTCACTCATACTTTTACCATGCAATATGTGTAACCACACTTGATCTGTAATATAAATATGTACAAAAGTATCCTTAATTGATGGGAATACACTCTGTATCTGTTCATTAAAAATTGTCTCATAGTTTGGTAACTCTTTTAGTCGGTTGAATAATCGTGTATTAGCCCAAGCATGGTAATCAAACTGTTTTAACATGTAATCTTTCAATCTAAATCTCCTCCTTATTGTATGAAACGAATGTTTTGCTTCTTCATTTCCGATTCTCTATCAGCTTTTACAATCCCTTTTTCTTTAACTTCATGTTTATTTATAGTTTTATATTTTACATACGTATGAAATTCCGTTTTAAATGGAAACGATGTTATTTGAATTGTTTCTTCATCCACCCATTCAGCTTGAATAGACTTCTCCCCCTTACTATTAAACATTTCTGTTCCTTCAAAACCCTCTTTAAATAAATTAATTTCATCTTTCTTTTTTACACCAGGTTTATTCATACATACATATAAAGAAAGTTCATCACAAAACTTTAATAATCTATAATGTTTATCAAACATCGCATATTGTTCTTTTGTTAACGTTTTCAAAATTCTTTTTTGTCGTTCCAATTCATGTTTATAAAAAGACATCATCTCTTCATCTTCCTCATTTAATGAAAATGATAAAAAGTGCTTACTACAAAGTAGCGCCCCGTATGGATTTGACTCTTCAATTGCATTCAAACCAATCGTATAAAAAACAAAGCGTAATGAACTTGGACAATCCATAAATGTATATGGAATATTTTTAGCATCATTCAAAATTGGTACTTTATCAAGCTCTATCCATCCTCTATCATGCTCATATATAGCATCAATTGTCTCTTTTAAGTATATTTTATCTTCAAAAAAATCTTCTATTATATGTCTTGCAATTTCACCAGCTAAAAAACCATGATCATGTTGACGAATTAATATACTTTCTTTCTCATTCTTTTCACGAAAAATCATCCGTATATTCCCCCTCATCCTCATATTACAGCTTGTTGTATGCATCAATTCTTAATTAATCCCTAATTATTAGCAGGGATTCAGTTTCTTTCAACGAAATTAACATAAATATACAGCATTCTTTCTAATCACAAAGTTAGCTTTATCTTTACTAACCATTATACTAAAACATTCATTCTAAAAATTTTTTTATGAGGTGAAAACATGAACAAAACAGAATTAGTTAAAAATGTAGCACAATCAGCTGATATTTCTCAAAAGGATGCTTCTGCAGCTGTACAATCCGTATTTGACACAATTGCTAATGCATTACAATCTGGCGATAAAGTGCAACTAATCGGCTTTGGAACTTTTGAAGTGCGTGAAAGATCTGCTCGTACAGGGCGTAATCCGCAAACTGGAGAAGAAATTCAGATTGCTGCTGGTAAAGTTCCAGCATTTAAAGCAGGAAAAGAATTAAAAGAAGCTGTTAAATAAACAAGAAACCAGCCATTTTATAGGCTGGTTTCTTGTTTATTGTTTATTTCTTATTTAAGCAGTTCCTTTATATTCTCTGCATGATACACTTCACAAATATAAAATACACATTTGCAGTTACTTACAATTTGATATTTTCTAGTTGGATAAACATTCGCCGCAACAGAACATCCATCAAACAATTCGATAATATTTCCAGATGGCTGATATCCTTCATATAATACGTTTCTTCTTACTTCCATCTTTTCTATAAGGTTTTCAACAGGAATATTTCCACTCTCTAATTCACTCTTTATTGTATCCGGTAAAAACGAAGTGTCTGCAAAAATTAGATTTTCAGATAACACCTTACCTTTATAACTAACATTAGATACGCGATAAAGAAATGTTCCGTTTTTATCAAAGAAATTCTTTGCTTCTTTCGGAATGTATTGTCTATTAAGCGCTTCCTGTTCAAGTACATCAAACTGAACTGTATCTTTTACAAGTTTTTCTAAAGCTAGAATAGATGACGTATTTCTAGAAAACAACATATCTTTAATTGCCTGTACATTATAAGTTAATTCAGTTTTTCTATTTTCCGCTACTAACATGAGGAACACCTCTTCTATAAGAAATTTTATTAAAAATTAACGATGATTTAATAGCAATCCCGCGTCTAACTGCGTGATTTCAATCACTTCTTTACTGAATATTGCAATTGCAGCCATATAACCCACACTTGGCCTTACATCTTCCATCATTGTATTTTCTGCTAACTCTTGTCTATCTTTAAAAATCAACAATTTTGGAGGGTCATTTGGAGCTGATACTGTAATTTCTACCGGTGGAATCAATAGTCCTTCACCTGTCGCTTTCAGCACTGCTTCTTTTCGAGTCCAATATGTTAAAAATCCTTCTAGTCGCTGCTCATCAGGTAACTTCATAACTTGTGCTATTTCAATGTCTGTTAATACGCCCTCTGCCATTTTCATAACATCTACATTTGGATTCATTTGCTCAACATCAACACCCACAGGTGCAGATTTAGTAAATGCAACAACAACCCACTCACCCGAATGTGAGACTGATATTTGCGGCATACCTTCTGGTAACTGTGGTCTGCCATGTTGTAATTTACATACTGGGCACATTCGATTAATTGGCACTTGAACTGGCGACATAGAAAGTACCTTTCCAAGTACTAATCTACTAATTACGCAACCTATTATAAAACGCGCACGGTCTGCCGAATGATGATATGAATTTGCTTTCTCTCGCTCTACATCATTTAGTAAATTGTTATGCCATAATTGTAAATCTGAAATTCTTGCCCACCATATTTGACAACTATTCTCATTAAGAGTTGGTACAGAATCTACAACTTTACTCTCTATCATGTAAACTCTCTCCTTTTAAATGCCAATATTACTTTATTTCAAAAGAGTATTAGCATGCTGCAACTCATTCATTTACAACTTCTTTCTCTTTTTGTAATACAGATAACGGCTTTTTATTCTTCTTTGACATTACCTCCTTATCGGAAATACGTAAAGAAAATAGTAATGCTATGAGTAAAAATATTGCTGATCCAATTAATGCAGCTTGATATGGTAAGAAATCTGATTGTGCATTATTCTGTACGTTATTACTTCCAAAACTAGATAGTATACTAGCTAAAACAGCAACTCCTATTGCTGATCCTAATCGGTTTTGCACATTGAATATAGTAGTTGCTCTACCCATAGAAGGTGGTGCAATATTGTTAAAAGCAGAAAATTGAACCGCACCAACAGATTGACCTAAGAAAATACCAATGCCAAACAATAGTGCCCGAATTTGCCATGGATTCGTATCATGATTTACAAAACTTAATAAAATAAAGATAACCGCCGTGCTTACTAATCCAATAGAGATTATCTTTCGAGCTCCTAATTTCTTATATGACCATGGTACAATCTGCGAAGAAATCATTAATCCAATCGCCTCTGGGAATGTAGTAAGACCCGATTCCAGCGCGGAAACTCCTATTACATTTTGATACATAAGCGGAAAAATAAATAACATTCCTAGTAAACCAGCTGATGAAAACAACGAAATAAGACTCATTTTTCTAAAGACCGGTTCTTTTAATAAGCGTAAATCTAACATCGGTTGCTTTACTTTAAGTTCTACAATAATAAACAATGTAAGTAATACAATCCCAGCTATCCCAATACTAATTATTTCTGGAGAAATCCAACCTTTTGATGGCCCTTGACTGAGTGCATAGATGAGCATCGCAAATCCTGGTGCTGAAAGAACAAAACCGAGAGAATCAAAGCGACCAGCTGATTTTTCAACATGCTCTGCTAAAAATAGAAGTCCAAAGAGCAACGCAATGATACCAAACGGCAGATTAATATAAAATGCCCAGCGCCAAGACATTTGATCTACAAAGAAACCACCAATAATTGGTCCGATCGCTGGTGCTACAGCAATTGGAAGTACAATAAATCGAGAAATTTTTGGTCTTTCCTCTGGTGAAAATGTTCGGAATAACATCGCCATCCCGACTGGTGTTAAAAGCCCGCCACCAGCACCTTGAATGATACGAAAAATGTTTAATGAAGTAATATCATTCGCAATTCCACATAATGCAGATGCAATTGTAAAAACGAAAAGGGCAGTTAAAAATACTTTTTTCGTACCAAAACGATCGCCTAACCAACCAGAAATCGGAAGAAAAACAGCTAAGCTAACTAAATATCCAACATTTACTGTCCCCATTGCAGATGGGGGTACTTGCAGTTCTTTGCTTATCGTTTGCAGTGCTACATTCACAATCGTTGCATCCATCGCAGCCATAAACATCGCTGTTATATAAACGATGCTTACAACTACTTTTGGATTTATTTTTACTTTCATTATTGTTTTCCTACTAATATTTTTTCGCTAATTTGATTTTTTTTCGGCTCTAAATCATTCCAGTTAACTTCAACGTAGTCTAAGCAAACTTGTCTGCTAGCTTCTTCATGTACGACATTCCATCCAATTGGTACATCGAGAAAGGCAGGCCAGAGAGAATACTGGCCCTCCTCATTCATTAATACTTTATATGTGTAATTATCATTTTCAAATGGATTCGTCATACTTTACTTACCCCTTTCTTATTCTGCAAATATTTCGCTAGCACTTGTCCAATTTCTGTAAGTGGACCTGGCTGACATAAATCTTTATGTCTACAATCAATATCATGCTGCACGATTTCCCCGTCTAAATAATTTAGCCACGTATTTGGAGAAATAGGGTCAAACCAGTCTGGTATAACAGTAGATCTAAAGAATAAAATATCCCCGTTATAAACTTTTGGCACGTATTTCCCTAACAACCCTACTGAATTCACATATGTCTCTTTCAAGTTTAAAATAGTCTCTTCCTCAAGACTTGCTAATGCACTTCCATCTTTGCGAAGTATTGCAACCGCACTTTCCATAGTAAGTGGTTTACCATCCATGTTATCTGGATCATATCCACCTAAAGCAAGTAATGCGATTAACGCTTCTTCTTCAGTAGGTGCTTCCGTATTCGGTAAGAAGTGACCAGGATACGAATCCAGCATAACGAGTAATTCTACTTCTTCCCCTTCATTTTGAAGTTGCGCCGCCATAGCATGAACAACATTTCCTCCAAGCGACCATCCGAGTAAACGATACGGTCCGTGAGGCTGTATTTCACGAACGTGTTTTAAATAATCCGCTGCCATCTCCTCTAAGCTTTTTGGAAGTTCTTCATTTTCAGCGATACCACGTGCTTGTACACCATAGATTGGATAATCTGTTCCTAAAGATTTCATAAGTCCTGCATAACACCAACTTAATCCACCTGCTGGATGTACACAAAATAGTGGTAATTGATCTCCGCTTGCTCGTAATGGAAGCAACACATCAAGTGCACTTTGACCATTCCCCATTTCAAGTCTTTCAGCAAGACCTGCAACAGTAGGTGCTGCAAATAAAGTTCCGATATTCAGTTCAACCCCAAGTGCCTCTTTAATACGGCTCATCAGCTGCACCGCAAGAAGTGAATGACCACCAAGATCAAAGAATCCATCATCAATTCCAATTTGAGACACACTTAAAACTTCTGTAAACAAGTCGCATAGCATTTCTTCTTGCGGCGTTCTTGGTCCGCGGCTAGAAGATGATGCAATAAATTCTGGAGCTGGCAATGCCTTTCTATCTAATTTACCGTTTGGAGTTAAAGGTAACTCATTTACTACTACAAAAGCGTACGGAACCATGTAATCTGGTAAACTACCTCCTGCATGCTGACGCATTTCATTCGTATCAATCGTTTCATTATTTGATGCGACGATATAAGAAACTAATCGTTTATCCCCTGGTTGATCTTCCCGTACAATAACTGCTACTTGTTCAACTTTAGGATGTTTCATTATGACCGCTTCTATTTCCCCTAATTCAATTCGGAATCCACGAATTTTAATTTGATGATCTGCACGTCCTATATAATCTAACGTCCCATCTTGACGCCAGCGCGCTAGGTCCCCTGTACGATACATTCTTGTACCTGGCTTCCCAAATGGATCTGCGATAAAACGTTCAGCAGTTAATCCTGCTCTTCCTAAATATCCACGAGCCAGTCCTGCACCTGCAACATACATTTCTCCAACTACTCCAGGTGGCATCGGTTGTAAATAGTTATCTAATACGTATACTTTAAGATCCGGTATACTGCACCCGATTAAACTATTTGCTCGTAAAGAGACGATGCTCTCATCTAATTCAATATAACTAACATGTACCGTCGTCTCCGTTATACCGTACATATTAATAAGCTTCGGTGAATTATGAGGATGACGACTATACCAATCTTCTAATCGACTTAGTTCAAGTGCTTCTCCTCCAAAAACAACATATCGTAAAAATAATTTTTGACCAATCTCTTCATTTTCACGATCGGCTTGCATCAATTGATAGAACGCTGATGGAGTTTGGTTTAAAACAGTCACCTTTTCCTTAACAAGCAGTTGTAAAAATTCTTTCGGCGAGCGACTTACAGTATGTGGTACTACAACTAGACGCCCTCCATATAATAAAGGTCCCCAAATTTCCCAAACTGAGAAATCAAAAGCGTATGAATGGAACATCGTCCACACATCGTCTGCGTCAAATTGGAACCAATGATCAGTTGCTCCTAAAAGTCTTACTACATTTTGATGAGGTATCATAACGCCTTTCGGTCTACCTGTTGATCCTGACGTATAAATAACATAAGCAATATGTGAAGGAGATAACGGCTTAATGCGCTCCATTTCATCAATATTACCTTCACTATATTTCCCAATTTCTTCTATTACTTTCACATCATCAACTAAAATCTTTAGTGCCTCATCACATTCAACTTCCACATCTGAATTTGTTAAAACACACGATGGTTTCGCATCGTGTAGCATAAATGAGATACGATCTGACGGATAATCCGGATCTAACGGAAGGTATCCCGCACCAGCTTTAAGAACAGCTAGTAAGCTTACAACCATGTTTAAAGATCTCGGCATCGCTAAAGCAACGAGTTGATCAGGACCGATTCCTTTCGCTATTAACAAACGAGCTATTTTATTCGCTTTTCTATTTAACTCTTCATAAGTTAGCTTTTCATCTTCAAAGACGACAGCAATAGAATTTTGATTTACATGAGCCTGCTTTTCAAATAATTGTGGCAATGTCATTTCAGGTACAATTTGAAAACCACCATTCCACTTTTCTAAAACTGTATTTCGCTCTGCTAAAGTTAATATTTCTAATCTACCAATTGATTGATCCGGATGTTTCTCTGCATCATCTAATAATAGAATGAATCGTTCTATTAGTTTTTGAACCGTTTCACGTTTATATAAATCGGTACTAAACTCTAACAATCCGTGTAAGCCATTTGGCGTACCATCAGCTCCATTACTTTCACTAATCTCAAATGTTAAATCAAATTTTGCAGAACCAACACTTTGAATTTCAAGGCTCGCTTCTAAATCCGGTACATCAAACGTTGCTTCTGGAGTATTTTGGAAAGCTAACATAACTTGAAACAGCGGATGACTATTTCGAGTTCGTACTGGGTTTAACACTTCAACAAGTCGTTCAAATGGAACATCTTGATTTTCATAAGCTGCAAGGTTTACCTGCTTCACTCTATCCAATAATTCTTTAAAGCTTGGATCTCCTGATGTATTTGTACGTAACACTAATGTATTTACAAATAAACCGACTATATCCGAGAGTACATCGTCGTTTCTTCCAGCAATCGGGCTACCTAATGGTATATCAGTTCCAGCACCTAATCTTGTAAATAGTGCACTAAGTCCCGCTTGCAACACCATAAACAAACTAACTCCATTTTTACGACCAAGCTCTACTAACCTACTATGCATACCTTTATCTATATGAAAATGAATTGTTTCTCCGCGATAACTTGTTTCAATTGGACGCTGATAATCTATAGGCAACTCCATTTGATCTGGTAAACCTTTTAATTCCTCTTTCCAAAAATCTAATTGTGTTGAAATAAGACTTTCTGGTGTCTTTTCATCACCTAGTAATTGCTGTTGCCAAAGTGAATAATCTGCGTATTGAACTGGAAGGGTTTCTAATTGAACACTATCACCTTGACATCGTGCTTTATAAGCTACTGTAAAGTCTTTCGTTAACGGTTGTAATGACCAGCCATCTCCTACAATATGATGTAAAAGAATTAGTAATACATGCTCATTTTCACTCACTTTAAAAAATTGCAAACGAATTGCTGGTTCGATATCAAGATTAAAGCTATATCTTACAGCTTCAGACAGTGTACTTTCTAATTCATCCTTACATGTATTTGTTATAATCATTTTTAAATTCAATTTATCCATTTCTAGAATTCTTTGATATGAACTGCCAAGTGAATTCGGGAAAATCGTTCTAAGTGTTTCGTGTTTCTCAACTACATCATAAAAGGCACCTTGCAGTGCTTCCTCATTCAATTTTCCAGACATACGAATGACTAACGGAATATTATAAGTAGGACTTGGACCTTCTAAACAATTTAAGAACCATAACCTGCGCTGTGCAAATGAAAGTGGAACTTCATTTGGCCTACTTACTTTCTTAATAGCTGGTCTTGCGCTTTTTGCACGATCTAATTGTTTCGCTAATTCAGCAACAGTTGGTGATTCAAATAGCTTTCCGATCCCTAATTCTACACTTAACGTTTCACGAATTCTTGCCATTAAACGAGATGCAAGAAGCGAATGGCCACCCATTTCAAAGAAATTATCATCTATACTAATTCGCGAAACACCAAGTACTTCTGCAAATAAATCACATAGTATTTCTTCTTTCGGATTTCTAGCAACTCTCTCATTGTTCATTCCATTAAAATCAGGAGCAGGTAATTTCTTTCTATCAACCTTACCATTTGGTGTTAATGGTAATTCTTCTAGCACAACAAATGCTGATGGTACCATATAATTCGCTAAACTTTCTGAAACATAAGAGCGAATTTCTGAAAGATGAATCGTTTCCTTCTCTTCGGCAACGATATACGCAATGATTCGTTTATCATTTGGACGATCTTCTCGTACCATTACCACTGCTTGTTGTATATTTTCATGTTGTTGTAAAACCGTTTCAATTTCAGCTAATTCAATCCGGAAACCACGAATTTTAATTTGATGATCTGCACGACTAATGTACTCTAGCACACCATCGTTACGCCATTTCACAAAATCACCGGTGCGATACATACGTGCTCCTGGTTCTCCATAAGGATTTGCAACAAACCGTTCAGCCGTTAACGCTGGTTTTCCTAAATATCCGTTCGCAAGTCCTTCTCCTGCAATATATAATTCACCGATAACTCCAGGTGGAACAGGCTGTAACCCTGCATCCAAAACGTACACCTCTGTATTCCAAATTGGTCTTCCAATAGGAGGTATACCATTTTCACTGTCATCAATGTTCATGAAAGTAGACCAAATAGTCGTTTCAGTTGGTCCATACAAGTTAGTTATAGAGCAACCTAATTCTTTTAATTTATTTGCTAAATGTGCCGGAAGAGCTTCACCGCCAACGAGTACGTTTAGCCTTTGTAACCTCTCTGGATATTCAGTTATTAACGCCTGCCAGAGCGTCGGTGTAGCTTGCATAATTGTCGCTCTTTCTTCTTGTAACAATGTCGTTAACGCAGAAGGCTCTTGGATTACCTCTTTTTGTGCAATTGTTATACTTGCACCACTAATAAGAGGTAAATAAATTTCTAGAGCAGAAATATCAAACGCAAACGTTGTAACTGCTAATAAATGATCGTTTTCATTTAATGAAAACGTATGTTGCATGGCTAATAAGAAGTTACTTAAACCTTTCATAGGAACAATTACACCTTTTGGATTTCCAGTGGATCCTGAAGTATAAATTGTATACGCTGGGTTTAAAAGTGATTCATCATTTTTAAATGGTATATTCATATGAGAATATGTTTTTAACACTATTTTCGTTTCTTCGCTATCTAATATGATTTTTTTAATATTATTTTCTATAACTAAAGAGGATGAAACAGATGAATGTGTTATGATATACACCGGTTTTGCATCATTTACTATATAACTAATACGTTCAACTGGGTATTCTGGATCTATCGGCAAATACGCTGCACCCGTCTTTAGAACTGCTAACATACTAACTACCATTTCTATTGATCTTGGAAATGCTAAGGCAACAAACTGATTTGGTCGTATTCCTTCTTCTAATAAATAGTGTGCTAGTTCATTCGCTCGTTCATTTAGCTCTTTATACGTAAGTTTTATCCCGTTACAAGTAACTGCTATTTTATTTGGATTTTTTTGTACTTGTTTTTCAAATAATATAGGTAGATTAATTAGCTCTTCAGCTTTCTTCGTTTCATTCCATTCCAATAAAACTTTATGATTTTCTTCGGGAAGAGTAATGTTTATTTTTCCAATCGGCTCGTCTTTGTGATAATTATTTATCACTAATTCTAATAGACTCATAAATCTTTCTTTATGCAATGCTAGTTCCGCGCCGTTATATACTTCCGGATTCGCATCAAAATGAATCATTAACTCATTTTCATCGAAACGTTTATATACATTTATCGATAAATCATCAACAGGTCCTGCCGATAAATTATGTGTAATACCACGATTTCCAGCAAAGTTAAGCCCATAATCAAAAGGCATAACATTCACTAACGGCCCAAACAACCTTTGATTTTCACCTAGTAGCTTTAAGTCTCTTCTTAATTCCTCATGACGGTATTTATGATGACGACGTACGTCTCGAATTTCTTTAGAAACTTGCTGTATTAATTCCGCAAGAGTTATATTTGGAGTTACAGTGAGACGAAGTGGAACTAAATTCATTACCATGCTTGGTGTATGAATAGATACAGAACCAAGACGCCCCATCATCGGTAAACCTAAAACAATATCATTTGCACCTGTTAATTTATGCATGTAAATACTTGTTACGGCTACAACAAATTCGGGCCAACTCGTTAACGAAATATTAATATCTTCTAGTAAAGTTTTCGTACTAGCATTTGATAGATAAGCAGTTTCTCGTAAAAATCCATTTGATGTTCTCGGCGCTCGTTCTGCTAAACTTATAACTTCCGGTTCATCTGCAAACTTTTCTAGCCAAAAAGTACGATCTTCCTGAAATTGTTTAGATTCACGATACTCATTATCTTCTTGTACAATTTTTGCAAGAGAACCAAATGGCTTTTCATTCTTGTTTGTTTCTTCTATAAGTGATGTATACTCATTCGCTACCTTTTGGCTAAGAAGTGAAAATCCATAGCCATCCATCACAATGTGATGGATGCGCTGATACCAAAAGAAACGATTATTTTCAACTTGAATAAGTACTTCAGTAAATAATTTATCCTCTGTTAAATCCACGGGCATAGATAAATCATTTTTCATCCATACTTTAGCAGCTTCTTCAGGATTTTCCTCTTTACGAACGTCAATAAAATGCATATGAAACTTTGACGATTCCTCAATAACTTGCCATGGGCCAATTTCATCCTCTTCGAAACGAACATGAAGTGCTTCTGCTTCTTTTACCACTTTACGTACAGCTAACTCGAAAATTTCTTGATTAATATTTCCGTTTATTTCTATATATTCCCCAGTATTATAAATCGGATTAAGCGGATCTAATTGCTGCGCAAACCACATACCAAACTGCGCAGATGATAACGAATTACGAATCTTTTGACTGTTAGGCATTCTTTACTACCCCTTTATTATGTAGTCTATTTGTTACAGCACTTGTGCTGCTTGTGAAGATAGTAAACGGTACCAATCATCAACAGTTGGACGTTCTGCTAAATCTGCAAAAGTGATTTCTTTCCCTTCGCGACGCCATTTCTCTACTAAACTCATAATTCTGACCGAATCAAGTCCTCTATTTAATAAGTCTTCATCAACTTCAATACTCTCTACTGGCTCACGGAGTAGTTGTGCAACTAGTTCATGTACTTCCTGTAAAGTGATTCCTTCACTGTCATCGCCTTTTACACTTTGTAAATCTTTTAATAGTAAGTTTGTTGATGTCGTTACTGCACATCTATTAGATGCATACTCCAATGCTTGTTTATGATGCTCTAGTGAAAAATCAGCAACTGCATCTGCTACAAAAAATGGCTGGATACCATCCATAAAGGCTTCACAAGCTGTTAAAAGGCAGCCAATATGCGCATAAATACCGCAAATAATAAGTTGATCTCTTCCCTGTTCATTTAAAATTTCTAATAGATTCGTCTTTTTAAATGCACTATATCTCCATTTTGTTAGGAATATATCATCCTCATCTGGAGTAAGTTCATCGACAATTTTCTTTTTATCTGGTCCAGCAGGAATACCGTCACCCCAAAAGTCTTGTAATAACCCTCGTTGTTCCAACGTTTGTCCACCAGGTTGTGCTGTATAAACAACTGGTATACCTAGTTCCTTACATCTTTCTCTTATCACCTTAATATTTGAAATTAGTTCTACTTTTGGCGATTCTGTATCGCTATATGCATCAAGAAAGTATTCTTGCATGTCATGGATTAGAAGAACCGCACGTTTCGGATTTGGCGTCCAATTCACTTTATTTTTTGGTAGTTCTGATTCAATTGGCATTTTATATACTGAAATAGATGGGATAGCCATCTAATCACTTCCTTCCAAATTTTAATAGTTTTTTATCGTTTTACTGTAATAAGTTTTTCAGCAATGGCTTTACGTAATTCTTTTTTGCTTACTTTTCCAACACCTGTTTGCGGGAATGATTCAATAAATTCAATTCGATCTGGAATCTTATAAGCCGCTATACCACGTGCTCTTAAAAACGTTTTTAATTCACTTACAGTTGGAGATTGTCCGCGAGCTATAACAAAAGCGCAAGTACGTTCTCCTAAATAATCGTCAGGCATAGATACAATTGCTACATCATGTACTGCATCATGCGCTAATAGATGATTTTCAACCTCTTCCGCAGCAACCTTCTCACCGCCACGATTAATTTGATCTTTATCTCTGCCTTCTACAATGATGTAACCTTGTTCATTTACTTTCACAAGATCTCCTGTACGATAAAATCCATCCTTTGTAAATGATCTTGCATTATGCTCTTCCGCTTTATAATAGCCACGAATTGTATATGGCCCTCTTGTTAATAAACTTCCTACTTCACCGGGCTTTACATCGTTATCATTTTCATCAACAACCCTTACTTCATCGAATGTAGACATCGGTCTACCTTGTGTATGAATAATGATTTCTTCAGGATCATTTAATCTTGTGTAATTTACTAACCCTTCTGCCATACCGAACACTTGCTGTAACGTACATCCAAATGTAGGGCGTATACGCTTCGCAACTTCGGCACTAAATTTCGCACCGCCTACTTGAATAACTTGCAGGCTTGATAAATCGTTATTACGGGAAGATGCAGCATCAAGCCAAATCATTGCTAATGGTGGAACGAGCGCTGTAATCGTAACTTTTTCTTTTTCTATAAGAGCAAATGACTCATCTGGACTACCTCCAGTTGCCAATACTACTTTTCCACCTGCATAGAAAGTTCCAAATGTTCCTGGAGAACTCATCGGGTAATTGTGTGCTACTGGAAGAACTGCCATATAGACGCTTTCTGCATTTAAATTACAAATGTCAGCGCTAGCACGTAAACTATAAATATAGTCATCATGTGTTCTAGGAATTAATTTAGAAAGTCCTGTCGTCCCTCCTGATAATTGGAGAAACGCAACATCACTTGGCTGAACTTCTGGTAACGGAACTGGATTCATGTAAAGTTCATTTATACTCACAAACTCTTCCTCTTCCCCTACTACGATTACATGTTGTAAAGTAGGCACTTTTTCTTTTACTTCTCTTGCTAGTTTTCGATAATCAAAGCCGAGAGCCTTGTCTGAAATAGCGTAAGCACTCGCCTCACCAAACTCACAAAAATAACTAATTTCACTGCTTCGATGTGAAGGTAGTGCAAAAACAGGAAGCGCTCCAATTCGAAATAGTGCAAAGCATATTTCGAAAAACTCTATAATATTAGGTAACTGGATTACAACTCGATCCTCTTTCTTTATTCCTAAATTCAGTAAACCTGAAGCTAAGCGATCTACCTGTTTATCAAGTTCACTATATGTTATTTGTGAATTACCACTTACAATCGCAATTTGATCTCCATGTTTTTCAGCGCGTTCTTTTAACATCGAACCAAATGTTTCCCCAAGCCAACACCCTTCTTCTCGATAGCGATTGGCAAATTCTTTTGGCCATTCCGTATAACCTATTAACATTCTTTCTTCCCCCTATTTTTCATTCAGCGAATTATCTCTTAACCCTAAAGCCTTCAACATTGTTTGGAACTTAGCTGATGTTTCTGCTAACTCATCTTCTGGCTTTGATTCAGCAACAACTCCAGCACCTGCAAATAAGCGAAGTGTATTCTCTTGCACTTCAGCACATCGAATTGTAACAATCCATTCGCCATCTCCATTTAAATCGCTCCACCCTAACATTCCTGTAAAGAATTCACGGTCAAATGGCTCAATTTTTTGAATAGCCTCTCTCGCTTCTTCCATTGGAGTTCCGCAAACTGCTGGCGTAGGATGAAGAGCAATTGCTAATTGTAAAGAAGAAGTATTTGGATCCTTAAGTTCACCTTTCACTTCTGTAGACAAATGCCACATTGCTTCACTATGAATAACTGATGGTTTTTCTGGCACATGCAATGTATGACAGTACGGACGAAGCGCAGCAGCAACCGCTTCAACTACTACCGCATGTTCATGTAAATCTTTTGGAGAAGAAAGTAATTCTTCTGCTCTTCTTTTATCTTCTACTGGATCCTCACTTCGTGGTCTTGAGCCAGCCAACGGATTTGAAATTACTTGCATACCACTACGTGAAACAAGCAATTCAGGGCTTGCTCCAATTAACGTCTTATTGTTCTCGTTTTCATCTTTCGGTAAATTCACAGCAAATGTGTAGCCGTGCTTATTATGTTCCGCTAATTCACGAAGTAGTTTTTGTTGATCAATTTTCTCGGAAGACTTAACATCCAACGATCTAGATAGAACGATTTTCCTTAAATCTCCGTCCTGAATTTTTGCTATTCCTTGCTTCACACCATCCATATAAACTTCAGGAGCTGGAACCGGTGTCATTTCAAATGTCAGTTTCTCATTTCGTTTTATCTCATTTGTTGTCTCTAACTGTAAACGCTCAGTAATTCTACTATGTTCTGGTACGATAAGTTGAACTTCTTTTCTACGATCAAAAGGCAAAGCACCAACAACGATAGGATTCGGATTTCCGGCTTGTTTTGCATTACTTAATACCGCTTGTACAAGTTCTGGAAAGCTTTCAATTTCACGATGTTTTACTGTAGTAAACTCTCCTTCTGCTAATATTGTTCGAGTTGGTGAAGCGAAAAAGAATGAAGATTCTGTCTTATAATCTTCTAAAAGTTTTTCTGACAGTTCCTTTACGGCTGTAAGTTCATTCATAGTATAATAACCTCCTGAATTTTTTATTAAGCTCCTAATGTAGCTCCGCCATCGACACATAAATTGTGCATTGTAATATGACTTGCTTTATCAGAAGCTAAAAACAATACTGCTTCAGCAATTTCTGAAGGTTGTGCAATTTTTTGTAACGGAATACCGAGTCTATATGTATTTTGAGAACCAGCAATTATATTTTCAGCTCCATTCTCATCAGCCCATAGTAATCTTTGCATTTCAGTTTCAGTAGAACCAGGAGAAACTAAGTTGCAGCGAATATTGTATGCTGCAAGCTCTAATCCTAAACACTTCATAAACATTGTCGTTGCGGCTTTTGATGCAGCGTACGCAGCCATTTCCATTCTCGGAGTATTTGCCGCATTTGAACCAACTGTAACAATTGCCCCTGACCTTCTTTGCATCATATGTTTACTTACTGCTCGAGACATATAGAAAACTCCTGTAGAATTTACAGAGAAGGTTTTATTCCAATCTTCATCACTTAAAGAGTGAATTGGTCCCATACGTAATACCCCTGCAACATTTATTAATATATCTATTGGTGCTATATCATTTTCAATACCGTTTACCATATCTTCAACAGCGGTACTATCACTCACATCTAAATGAAATGTTTTCATACGTGTTTCATTTAATTCATTTTCATTTAAGAGTACGTTTAACCCCTCTTCATTTTGATCAACCGCAATAACTGTAGCTCCTCTTTCTAAAAACATTTTGGCAACAACACTGCCTATACCTTGAGCTGCACCTGTTACTAAAACCGTTTTTCCATCAAATTCCCCTAAGTTCATTTCCTCTATCCTTTCATTTGAAAATTGATCTAATTAAACAAATAGCAATAATGATAACGATTATCACTATCAATGTAAAAAATAATACACTTACTAAACTAATTGGTCAAGTGTACTTTTCATCAAAATATTATTCATTGATAATGTTTTTCATTTAATATTCTTACATCGAAATGATAATCTTTCTCAATAAACTTGTCAACCTATTTTTATTTTTCAGATAAAATATTTTAGTACTTCTCAATACAATTACATCTAAAAGCATTAATAAGTACTTACATTAAAAAATTTAATTCGTACTCCTCTTTTTAAAATTGAAGAAGATAAACTGTAGATACCTTCATTTACAAAGCCTTACCAAAAACTCAAGTATATATTTTCTCAACATTTTTCTGAAAATATCGAGAAAGTATATCTTGCAATTACCGATACATATCATGTTTATAATTTAAGATTTAATAAGTATTTCGAATATAATATATCAATTTATGATATTCCAATATAATCCAAACGGATACTTTACTCATTTTTTTGCCTCTAGAAAATTCCACATGTTGTAATTCATAAAAAAGCACCCTATTAAATAGGGTGCTTTTTAGTAAACATAGTGTTAAAGAAGATTTATATACTTACGCTACACTGCGATACTCTTCTTCTTTTTCTTTTTTCTGCTTAGGCACTTGGATTAAAAGTGCGATAATAAATGATACGACACATAATACGCCGATCACCATGAAAGTTGGTTTGAATCCACCTAGAACTGCACCGATAAAGGAACCAGCGAGCGCTCCAAATCCAAATCCTTGATACACAATTCCGTAGTTCTTACTATGGTTTTTCATACCGTAGAAATCACCAACGATAGCTGGGAAAATAGTGATATTTCCACCAAAGCAAAACGCTACACTTGCTACACATACGAAGTAGATACCATAATTTAAATCTACGAAACTTAAAACCAAGACTGAAGCTGCCATAGCAACAAATGTACCAGTAACGATTTTTAAACGGCCGATTTTATCTGATAACGGTCCTAAAATAATACGACCTAATGTATTGAAGATTGCAACCATAGCCACCGCATTAGCTGCTGTCGCTGCGCTAAGCCCTACAAGTTGAACACCAATGTCTTTTACCATACCAATTAAGTATAAGCCACTCATACATGATGTAAATAACATAATAAATAATAAGTATACTTGTTTTGTGCCTAACATTTCTTTCGTTGTATATTCCTGAGTTTTTGTTTCATGAACTGCTCCTTGATCTGCAGCTTGATGGATTAAACAAGCGCCAAGGACAATCATAGCTGTAACAATTAAACCCCAGTATATAAACGCTTGTGATACACCAACTGATTCAATTAACTGTGCGTTAATATATTTAAAAATTAAGCTACCCGAACCATATGCAGAGACAGAAATACCAGCAATTAAACCTTTACGCTTTGGAAACCACTTTATTAAATTGGATAATGAAGTGATATATGCTGTACCATCTGCATAACCTACAACAACCCCTGCTAGTACATAAAGCAATATTAATGAGGAAGCTTGTGAACTAAGTATTAATCCTAGTCCTAATGCTAGTCCAGCTATCATAATAAGTTTTCGAAGTCCCCACTTTTCTTGCAATTTACTCGCAAATAAAGTTGAAAACGCTAAGGAAAGACTAGTAATTGAGAAAGTTATAGCAACAGCGTTTAGACTCCAACCATATTTACTAACTAAAGGCTGATTGAATAAACTCCATGTATATATCGTCCCAAGTCCCATTTGTACTATGACTGTGCCAAGGACAACAAGCCATGGATTAACATTTGATTTTTTCATATCATTCCGCCTCCTCTTTCTATTTCAATGCTATTCGCTAAATATGCTTTTTTTATTTTTATTTTCGCCACCTCATTCGACTTAACAACTTCATTGTATAGGATGTTTTCGCTCATGTAAGCACTTACAAGACGGAGCGTCAAAAATATGGAATCAGTTACAGAAAACGAAGGGTGAAATACAAAAAACTACTTGTTAAATACGTAGTAGTTTTTATAATGTTTTACATCAATACGACTTATGTGTGTTTTCATATCCTCTTTTATACAAAGTTATGCGCCCTGTTACACCATGGCTGGACTTCAAAATTTTGATTATCCTATACAAACAAAAAAACACCATATTCTTTTTAACTCTCCAGCTTTATAACATGTTGCGTCTATATTTCTTAATACAAATCATTTAATAGTCTTGTAATCTGGCTTCTCGTTACAATGCTTGTAATCAAAAATCCCACCACTTCCACTTCCGTATATCTTGTTTTTCTAACGGAACATACAAAATTACAACATTTTTTTACAATTTTCTACATAAAAACAGAAAATATATAATTCATTTACATAATGTTGCACTTTAATTTTTATTAAACAACAAATATTTTATTGATAAATAAAACTAAACATTCACTAATATATCTATACGTGGTTTAATATATATAATAAACAAACATTTCTGACTTTTACAAGGAGGTACTATGAAAGCAAACGTAGGCGATACTATACTATTTCAACGAAATAACTTAAAGATCACAGCATCTGTACTAAAACTATACACTGAATCGGTCTTAGTTGAAGTTACAGATGTAAGCGGTGGTACTTTTGAATTTGACCGAACAATTGTAAATCATAAAAACTATAAAATTTTAAATGCAAATAAATAAAACAATACAAAATAGCCCCTGCTTAACAGCGGAGGCTATTTTGTATAATAACAATTCATTAATTTATATATCCTAAAACACTAACAATCTTGCTTGCTTTTAAATTATTAATATAATAATAAATTTCTAACCCTCTTCTCTCAGCTCTTAGCACTTTACCTTTCATTTTTGATAAATGCTGCGAAACAGTCGATTGAGGAATATTTAATATTTCTGTTAATTGTGTTACATTACAAGTTTTGCGTGCACTTAATTCATTTACAATTTGTAATCGTATTGGATGTGCCATTATTTTTAAAATATCCACATCTTCTTCAGTTACTAAACTTTTTTTTATCTCGCTCGTATATGTTGTCATAAGACATTCCCCTTTTATTTGAATTCCTTTTTATTAAAATCTGCTTCTAAATAAAATATTATCTCTAATATACAATTAAGACCCTTATATAGAAATAATAGGATTTTGATTATTTAAAAACAGCAATACTATACAATTTCATCTATTTGGTACATATACATAATACAATTTCAATTTGTGCTCTATGTGAAGTTAGCATAAATTTATAATGAAGATTTTTCAAACAATTCACATCTAACTATATACTTCCTCATAATACTATCCAGTGATTTTAACATATTTTAGGCATTTGTATATACTATCTACAAAAGAAATGTTGTTTAGGGGGAATTCAAATGCCAACAATGTTACAAGAAGAAGTTGAAGAAGCGCGCGAAACATATGTCAGTCGTATCATATTGGTCGGCGGATCAGCTTTATTTCTAGTAGGTGGTGTTATATCAGCAATTTCGGCCTTTAAAACCTATAATCGCTTAGAAAATACACCGCCTTCTACAGATAACTCGTAGGTGAATTATGTAGTTTTGAATAAAAAACAAATGCCATCTCTATAATGAGGCGGCATTTGTTTTTTCGTAAGTTCTATACTAGAAAATTGCAAACAATACTTTGAGCATGAATTATAATTGAACTTACTTCACCACAAATCTCGTCTGACTACACCCATCCTTCTGCTTCGTTACTTCTAATACAGCTGGCATTGCGTTTTTCAGTTCTTGAACGTGTGAAATTACACCGATAAATCGGCCTGATTTTTGCAAGTCGATTAGGGCGTCGACTGCTTTCGTTAATGACTCTTCATCTAATGAGCCGAATCCTTCATCGATAAACATCGTTTCGATGGAAATACCACCCTCATACGCTTGAATTACATCTGCCATTCCAAGTGCTAAGCAAAGTGATGCGTTAAATTTCTCACCGCCAGATAATGTTTTTACATCTCGGGTTTGACCTGTATATGCATCATATACATCTAATCCTAATCCACTTTGTCGATTCCTCTTTTCAACTCGTTCGCTTCGTTTTAAATAAAATTGTCCATTTGATAATTTACGTAGTCGTTCGTTCGCAATTTGAACAATTTGTTCTAAATACTCAATTAAGATGTAACGTTCAAAGGATATACGACTATCATTATCCCCTTTCATTACTTCATATAAATCAACAAGTTCTTGGAATGCTTTTTCTTCCTCATGAATTTGTTCATCAATTCGTTTAATATTTTCATGTAAATCCGTAATATATGATACGGCGTTTTGAGCACGTTGTCGTTTTTCTTTAATAATATCAAGGCTAATTTCCAATTCTCTCACTTGCTCATCTAATGAAGAAATGTCCATATACTCTTTATCTTTTAAGTCTGCTTTTAATTCTTCAATTTGTTTTGTAAGTACTTCTAGAGATGAGTAATAACTTTGAATTTCTTGTTGTAACTTATCCATCTCAGCATCATTTAATTTGGATTCTTTATATGTTAATTGATCTGTAAATCCGCTTTGTTCTAGCTCTTTCATAAAGCGTGTGAGCGTCTCTTCTTTCTTCTCTTTTGCACTATTAAATTGATTAGAAGCATTATCATGTTCTGCTTGAATACGTATATTTTCATTTTGCCAATGTTGATACGCCTCTTGTACTTTCTCCCATTCATCTTCCATTAACCTAAGTTCTTGCAGAGCTTGGTCAAACTGTACTTTCCAAGCTTGTACCGTTTGCAAGCTTTCCGGAATATTTTGCTTATCATGTTCATATGACGTACGAAGCTGCATACACTCCATTTCAGTACGGTGCTGCACAGTTTCTACTTCACGCTTTTGTTTCTGGAGTTCTTCTACTTTTTCTTCTACGCTTTTTATATTCACAGCAATTTGCTTACGCGTTTCTTCACTTGCTTTTAACGCATTAACTTCTGCTGCTAATTGCTTTCCTTTTTGAACGAGCGCACTATATGTTTCTACTAATTCTTCTGAGCGATAGCCTCGCTTTAGCACTTCTTCTATCACTTGTTCATATTGAACTCGATAGAAATTCCACTTTTCTTCTAATTGAACATGTAATTTTTCCGCAATATTTTTCTTTTCTCTTAGCTCATTTAACTCTTTTTCATCAATTGCATTACTTTGCTCTGTAGCTTTTTTCGGGTGGTCCATACTACCACATACAGGACAAGATTCACCATTATGTAAATGAAGAGCTAATATACCAGCTTGTTCACTTAACCAGCGGCGTTCCATATTTTCATATGTACTAACTGCCTGTTGCATCTTATGAAACGCACTTTCTTTTTTTAGCTCGTATTTTTGTTTTTCTTGCCATACATCATATGCCTGCTTTAATACTTTTGCATCTTCTCGCATATTCGTTAGTTCTTCTACTTTAGCTACATATTGTTCAAGCGCTGCTTCTAATTGCTGTAATTCGCCAGACATTCTTTGTTTTTCATTTTTATGCGCTTCTAGTTGTTCATCTAACTTTTGCATACCTTCTTTTAATTTTCCTATTTGAATTTCAGCATTTTGCAAATTTAACTTTTTCTCAGCTAATGATGCAATAATTGGCTGTAACTCTTCTAGTCTTTGAACTTGTTTTTTAGCATTTTCTCGCTCGGATGCCTTATTCTTTAATGCTTCATATTTCTCCTGAGCAAGTGCAAAACTGTTCATTATATGCTCTTTTTTTGCGATTATCTGTTTTAACAAACTTTCAGACTGCTGTTCATATTGCATCGCTTCCTCATACCATTGCTCAAATGGTAATAATCGCTTCGCCTGTTCCGCATGTTTAAAAGATTTTTCTTTCATTTCGATTACGGCACGGTTTTCTTGTAAAATACTGTACTTCTCATTCTTTTGTTCTAAATCTTTGAATTTCTCATTTACAGCTTTTGCTGCATGAAAACGTGCCTCTGCTTCTTTTAATTGTTTCGTTTTGTCATTTTGTTCTAAGTGTAATTGCTCAACCTCTGCATTGTACCAAACTGTTTCTTGTTCTAATGCCTCTACTACTTGATGTGTATTTACATGCTCTTGTTCCACTAATGTCTCTAATAATGCCCCATCACGTATTGGTAATTTAAATACATTACGGAAATATAGCTCACGTTCTTTTTGTTTTTCTTGTAAGACGTCTTTCCATTGTTTGCGCTTTTGATCTAATATCTCACGCATTAATTTATAACGATCTGTTTTAAAAATGCGGCGTAGTATTTCTTCTTTATTTTCCGTTTCAGATGTTAATAATTTTCGGAACTCTCCTTGCGGTAACATGACAATTTGGCTAAATTGATGTTTACTTAATCCAATTAAATCTTCAACTTTTTTATTTACATCCGTTACATGAAAACGATCGACACATGGAACTTTTTCCTCATCAATTACTTCATATAATTCGACTGCATGTCCTGTAATTGTTTTATTTCCTTGTTTTTTATGGCCCAGTTGTCGTTTAATTTCATAACTTTTTCCTTTTAATTGAAAAGTTAATTCCACACTTGTATAAACATCATCATCAGCAAATTGGCTACGAAGCATGTTTGTATCACTGCGCTCTTCTCCACTAGCCTCTCCATATAATACATAACAAATCGCATCAAAAATCGTTGTCTTTCCAGCTCCTGTATTTCCAGAAATAGCGAAAATACGATGCTCACCAAGATCTTTAAAATCGATTACTTCTTTCTGTTTATATGGACCAAACGCGGTCATTATAAGCTGAATCGGTCTCATCCTCGCTCACCTTCCCGTTCTTGCACTGTTTGCAAAACATCTAAAAATAGACGTTCTTTCTCTTCTGATAAATCTAGCCCTTTCATTTCTTTATAAAATGCTTTTAAAAGAGATAAATCATCCGTTTTATGTCTTGAAACAGTTACTTCATTTTCATCTGTGAACTCTCGTCTTTGAATAGATCTTTCAACATGCATTGCATTTGGGTATACAGAACGTATTTTTTCCATTGGCTGCAAGACAGGATTTTCATCTAATAATTTCACAAATACATAATCTTCACTTACTGGATGAAGCAATAAATCGTCTATTTTCGCTTCTACTGTACGCATTTTACGACGTGGTGTAAGTAAACGTTTTTCAATTGTTGTTTCACCTTTTTCATCCAGTTCCACAATATAATATCCTTTTTTATGCTTTTCTTCAGAAATAGAATATGCAAGTGGTGAACCTGAATAACGAATTGTCTCATTACGTACAAAATGCGCTTGATGTAAATGGCCAAGCGCCGTGTAATGAAACTTATCAAAATAATGGCTATTTACATATTCAGCACCACCAATTGAAAGTGGTCGTTCCGCATCACTCGTATTTTCCTCTGCCTCTCCTGAAGAAGTTACAAATGCATGTCCTACAAATATGTGTCTCGCTTCTTTATCCATCGTTTCAGAGAGTTCGTTCATAAAAATACGCATCGCATCATCATGAGAACGAACATCTTCATTTTTCAATATATGTCTAACAATACTTGGATCTGCATACGGAACGAGATGGAAATGAACCTCTCCGTATTCATCATTTAAAATAACAGGATTGTATGGAAACTGGAATTGTCCAACAATATGTAATCCTTGTTTTTTCATTAAATTACTACCAAAATGTATGCGGTCCGGACTATCGTGGTTTCCTGCAACTGCAATTATTGGTGTTTGTAAATCAATAACTATCTTTTGTAATACATCATTTAATAAGTCTACTGCTTCTGTAGGTGGAATTGCTCGGTCATATAAATCTCCTGCAATAATTACAGCATCCGGTTTTTCCTCTTCAACAGCTTGTACAAACTGATCTAACACAATTTTTTGATCTTCAGTCATATATACACCATGAACAAGCTTACCTAAATGCCAATCCGCTGTATGAAAAAACTTCATATTACCCTTCTCCTTTTAGTTTACTGATTGTAGTGAAACAAGCTGATAGTTTAGTGTAGTTTTTCCGTTCTCCCATTCTAACTTTTGGACAATTGCACTACCGATTCTTTCTTCGTTTGATTTATATAAAGGCAATATTTCTTGAATAGTAAATAGATGATAACCATCTAAAATTAATTGAAATAAATTATCTTCTATATGTAATCTTACTTCTTTTTCATTTGAAATAATTTTTGTATGCATCTCAAATTTCATGCTAGATACAACCCCTTTTTTCTAATCTCTACATTTTAATAGTATAGTGGTCATGCAAGATTGACAAGTAAATACACCGCGATGTACATACTTTTTTAATTATAAATATTTTATGTTTTTTTATATGAAATACGGTATGTGAAATTATTAATCTACAAAAATAAAAATGCCCTTTCAGGCATCCTTATTTTTGTAAGTACTCTTTCATAACGTAGTACAATACAGTTATTAAGACAATCGCTACAAAAAACGCAAATACGGCCACAACATACCCATCTTTATTTAATAAAAAGCATATGGAAATAGATATTATAAAAATCGGAAACACGAGACGTACCTTAGCCTTCACTTCTTCTGTCGTATCTGTATGATGAAAATACTGTGTAATTCCTACCATAAGAGATGACAAAATAATAACCGACAATAGTAAAGGTCCTGGCATTCCGATCTCTCCTTTCTCTATTTCTAATTATATACAAACCCCGCGCTCTTTAAAAGTTAGATAATTCAGCCTTTTAACTTTTTCTACATCAACTCTTTAATTTACGCCACGTATACTAACTCAATATAAGTTATACATATAATAGCGCCTTCAACACGACATTTTCAAATAATAGCACTTACAGTAATGTTGTAATATTCCTCTTCATTCTCTGAAATCCTGCAAATATAACTCGTCAAAATATGCGATAAATACTAACACTAAGCACCTAATTTAGACAAAAATTATAGAGGACATTTCAGCATGTATCAAGAAATAAGAATAGAAAGATAAGTAAGGGAGGATTTATAATGACTGAACACGTTTTATTTTCTGTTAGCGAAAACGGCGTTGCATCTATTACTTTAAACCGTCCAAAAGCACTTAATTCTTTATCCTATGACATGTTACAACCAATTGGGCAAAAACTTAAAGAATGGGAGCAAGATGAGCGTATTGAACTCATCGTTTTAAAAGGAGCTGGGACGAAAGGTTTTTGTGCAGGTGGTGATATTAAAACGCTATACGAAGCACGTTCTAACGAAGTTGCATTACAACATGCAGAGCAGTTTTTTGAAGAAGAATATGAAATTGATACATTTATTTATCAATACAAAAAACCAATTATCGCTTGTTTAGATGGAATTGTAATGGGCGGTGGTGTCGGTCTGACAAATGGAGCGACGTATCGAATTGTAACAGAGCGTACGAAGTGGGCAATGCCTGAAATGAACATCGGTTTCTTCCCTGATGTCGGTGCTGCTTATTTCTTAAATAAAGCGCCTGGATATACTGGTCGATATGTTGCTTTAACAGCATCTATTTTAAAAGCTCCTGATGTATTATATATTAACGCTGCTGATTACTTTATGACATCAGATTCATTACCAAATTTCCTTACCGCACTTGAAAATGTAAATTGGAAAAAAGAAGATGTACATACTCATTTAAAAGAAGTTATTCGTACATTTGCAACTGCTCCAAACTTAGATGGTAATCTTTCTTCTTCAGTAGAAGAAATTAATTCGCATTTTGCATTCGATACAATTGAGGGAATCATTCAATCGTTAGAGAAAGATCAAAGTCCATTTGCCCAAACAACGAAAGAAAAGCTATTATCCAAATCCCCTGTTTCATTAAAGGTAACATTAAAACAGTTTATTGATGGCCAAGAAAAGTCAGTTGAAGAATGTTTCGCGACAGATCTTATACTCGCTAAAAACTTCATGCGACATGAAGATTTCTTTGAAGGAGTACGCTCCGTTGTAGTTGATAAAGACCAAAATCCAAATTATAAATATAAACAATTAAGTGATGTTTCAGAAGAAGATGTAAATCGATTCTTTAACTTACTTAACGCTTAAACAAAGAGGCCATATATTGTAGCACACTCTCAGCTACTCTATATGGCCTCTTCTTTTTAGTTAAATAATTTTAAATATAATTTAATTTTATTTAACTAAAATGTATGTTAAACTAACGTTAATCGAATTTTCTAAAAACAACAAAGGAAGGCGGATAACATTATGGAAATTTTTTTTCTGTTTATTATTATGTCTATATGTCTTATTATTCTACCCGGTCCTGATACAGCAATGGCTACGAAAAACACATTGATTGCCGGCAAAATCGGCGGCGTAAAAACTGTTTTTGGTACTTGTGTTGCGCTTTTAATTCACACTTTAGCTGCTGTAATTGGTCTTTCAGCACTTATTGTAAAGTCTGCTCTTTTATTTTCTATTTTTAAATATGTTGGTGCTGTATATTTAGTCTATATTGGTATTAAAGCCCTTTTAGCAGTAAGAAACACAGAAGACTTAAATACAAATGACGTTCCAATAAATAATGACAATAAACATACTTCTTGCTTTCGCCAAGGGTTTCTTACAAATTTACTAAACCCTAAGGTTGCAGTCTTCTTTTTAACTTTTTTACCACAGTTTTTAAATCCAAATCATAATACATTTATACAACTTCTCGTTATGGGACTTACTTATCTCATTTTAACCGTCATTTGGTTTGCTTTTTATATATTTTTAATTGATAAAATTAGTGCTTTTATGAAAAAACCGAAGACACAGCGTTATATTCAAGGGATTACAGGAATCGTCTTAATTGGGTTTGGTATTAAATTAGCCTTTGAAAGAAATAGTTAACACAATACAAACGAAAATACACTACTCCATTATGAGTAGTGTATTTTCGTTTGTATTATTTTGATAATGAGTGGGAATGCACCCCACTCATTATCATTTCACTTTATTAAAACCAGCGCTCAGTTACAACTTTTTTACGTGTATAAAATTGAACGCCATCCGTACCATTTGTACCAAGATCTCCAAAGAATGAAGCTTTGTTTCCTGCAAATGCGAAGAATGCCATTGGTGCTGGAACATTAACGTTTACACCAATCATACCAGCATCAATATTGTCTCGGAATGTTTGTGCATGTTTTCCATTTGATGTATAAATAACAGCACCATTCGCAAATTTCGATTGATTTGTCAGCTTAATACCTTCTTCTAAATCTTTTACTCTTACAATACTTAATACCGGAGCGAAAATTTCATCTTGCCAAATTTTCATTTCTTGATTTACACCATCAAAGATTGTTGCACCAACAAAGTAACCTTCTCCAACTTCTTCATTGATTTTACGGCCATCTACTAGTAAAGTTGCTCCATCTGCTACACCACTATTAATATAGCCTAAAACACGCTCTTTATGAGATTCACGGATTAATGGTCCAACATAATTATCTTCATTGAAACCGTCACCTACTTTTAACTTCTTCGTTTCCGCTACTAATACATCAATGAATTCATCAGCAATTTCATCAACTACTGCTACTACTGAACATGCCATGCAGCGCTCTCCACTACTTGCAAACGCAGATCCAATTACACCTTGTACTGTTTTTTCAAGATTGCAATCTGGCATTACAATCGCATGGTTTTTCGCACCCGCTAACGCTTGTACACGTTTACCATTTTTTGTACCAGTTTCATATACGTAGCGTGCCACTGGCTCAGAGCCAACAAACGAAACTGCTTGAATATCTTTATTTTCTAAAATACTATTTACAACATCTTTTCCGCCTTGTACTAAATTTAATACCCCTTTTGGAAAACCAGCTTCATAGAATAACTCTACAAGTCGCTCAGCTAAAAGTGGCGTTCTTTCAGATGTTTTTAATACGAATGTATTACCGCAAGCAATTGCAAGTGGGAACATCCATAATGGAATCATCATCGGGAAGTTAAACGGTGTAATACCAGCAACAACTCCGATTGGGTAGCGCCAAATCGATCCATCAATTCCACTAGCAATATTCGGAAGAGCTTGTCCCATCATTAAATTTGGTGCTGATGTTGCAAGTTCTACCGCTTCAATACCACGCTGTACTTCACCAGTTGCATCCGTTAGCGTTTTACCGTTTTCTAGCGTAATGATTTTTGCAAGCTCATCTTTATTTTCTTGTAACAGTTGTAGATATTTGTATAGTTGTCTTGAACGATTTGGAACTGGCACTTTAGACCATGTTTTGTATGCCGCTTTTGCCGCTTCAACAGCTTTTTCAACATCTTCTTTTGGAGAAAGTGGAACGTAAGCGATGATTTTTCCAGTTGCCGGATTCGGAACCGCTTCTACTTCCGTACCAGTAGATTCTACCCATTCGCCATTAATATGATTTTTCACTCGTTTAATTTCAGTTGTAATCATTATATTCTCTCCTTTTTTATCATGGTTTTTATAAGTGCACTATTTTTGATTAGAAATTAATTGTTCGCTAACTTTCTTATATAAAGCAGCCATATCGTTTTCACCATATCCTGCCTCACTCGCTTCTTCATATACGTTTAATAGCATTTCGCTTACTGGTAAGTGAAGTTCGCTTTCTTTCGCTAAATCTACTGCAAATCCTAAATCTTTCTTTAATAAATTCACAGTAAAGCCTGGCTCATAATTTTCTGATGCAATGAAACTTTTATAATTACGCTCATAAATTCTACTTTGACCGTAACTTACATTTAAAATATCAAACATTTTATCTAAATCCATATTGTTCTTTTTCGCTAATGTTAAAGCTTCACTCACACCAGCTGTATAAAAACCAATTAATAGATTATTAATTAATTTAACAGTTGTACCACTATCAATCTGCTCACTAACATGGAAAACATTCGCTCCAAGTACTTCCATGACAGATTCAGTTTTCTCATACACTTCTTTCGATCCACCAACCATAAACGTTAATGTACGGTTTTCTGCACCAATTACCCCACCGCTAACAGGTGCTGCTAAAAAGTCTACTTTCTTTTCCTTCGCCGATTCCTCTAATTGTTTGTTTAATTGTGGAGATACTGTACTTGTATCAATTAAAGCTACATTCGAGTGGCTATTTTCAAATAATCCTTCTTCCCCAAAATATACCGCTTCCACAGCACGAGGTGAAGGCAAACTTGTAAAAATCACATCGCATGTCTCTGCTAGTTTTGAGATTGATAGACCGATAATTCCTCCTTCTTTTTCAAAGGAAGCTTCCGCCTCTTTATTCAAGTCCACTCCATATACTGTGTAGCTAGATTTAACTAAATTTTTAGACATTGGAAGACCCATGTTACCTAAACCGATAAAACCAATCTTTTTCATATCGCTTTCCTCCTATTTACACAATATATTTCCCGCGATTTATAATAACTTTCGCAATATCTCTCTTTTTCGTAAATAAGTTTGAGTATAAAGGCACTAATAATTGACGGATTTCAGCTAATATTTCTTGTCTATTTTGTTCTTCTGTGACAGCTGCTGAAAGAATGGAAATCGCAGCTTCTTCTACTTTACGATATCCTTCTTCACAAATAACACCTGTTATCATTTGCTTCGTACGCTCTTTTTCCTCACCATTTTTACTAACTGCTTTCCTCGTACGTAAAAATGCTGATTCCATGACGTACACGTCCGTCAACATATTTGATAATACGCGTGAATATTCTTGCTCTTGCTCAATTTTTATTCCTGGAGTTTTAGAGAGCGTTTTCAAAGATTGTTTCAACAATTTTTTCGCTAATAAAATGTAACGATGGTTTCTTTCTACATTTGCTACATCAATTTCTACTTCAGCATCTTCTATTTGCTCGATTTGCTTCATTAACATTTTTGCAACTGTTAATCTATTAATTTCATTCGTTCCTTCAAAAATACGACTAATTCTAGCATCACGATATAATCGTTCTACTTCGTATTCTTGCATATAACCGTAACCACCATGAATTTGTACAGCTTCATCTACGATATAAGCAAGTGTTTCAGAAGCGTTTACTTTATTCAGTGCACATTCAATTGCAAATTGGGACATTTTTTTCATAAGATCTTCATCACTCTCATGAATTGCTTCATCAATTACACCCGCTGTACGGTAAGCTGCACTTTCTGCTCCATATGTAGAAATAATCATATTGGCAATTTTCTCTTGAATCATCGTAAAATCTACTAATCCCGTTTGGAACTGTTTTCGCTCTTTTCCATATTGAACTGACAAACCGATTGCTTGTTTTGCTGTTCCAATATTTCCAAAAGCAAGTTTTAGTCTAGCGAAGTTAAGAATATTAAGAGCTACGTGATGCCCTTTCCCAACTTCCCCTAAAATATTTTCAGCGGGGATGACAACATCTTCTAAAATAAGCGTCGCTGTTGAAGATCCTTTAATCCCCATCTTCTTTTCTTCTAATCCTATTGATACACCTTCACATGTTCTTTCGACAATAAACGCTGTCATTCCTTTATTTGTCTTCGCAAAAACAACGTATACATCTGCCATATGAGCATTTGTAATCCACTGCTTCTCACCATTCAACTTCCAAGCAGTACCATCTTCATTCAATACTGCACTCGTTTTTGCACTTAATGCATCAGAACCAGCATTTGGCTCAGTTAAAGCATAAGCCCCAATCCATTCTCCCGATGCGATTTTCGGTAAATATTTTTCTTTCTGTTCTTTCGTTCCATAATATATGTAAGGCAATGTACCTACACCGGCGTGTATATTAAAAGAAACGCTAAATGCACCAGCGTAACCCATTTTCTCTGCTACAAGACCTGAGACAGCCTTTCCTAACTCGAATCCGCCATAATCTTCTGGTACCTCAATGCCTAATAATCCAAGTTCCCCAGCTTTCTCAAATAATTGGCGAGAAACTTTATAGTTATGTTGTTCAATATTCTCAATTTGCGGGACAATTTCTTGTTTAACGAATTGTTCTGTCGTTTTTGCAATTAAATCTTCATCCCCTGAAAAATCTTCTGGTGTAAAGAAAGTATTATTCACATCTTTATTGAGTGAAAAAAATTCATCCCATGGTAACTTCGTTTTCTCCATCTGAATCCCCCTATCATTTCGGCCTTCGTTGATCTTTGCATATGCTCGTCTACGATGAGTGGAATATCTTATTATTGAAAACAGAAGGCGATGATTTTTCACATCAAGCAGTTCGTTTTGCCAAAGATGTATTTTCATCGCCTAAATCCTTCTACCTATTGATCTTCAGATAATACTGTTTTTGCAATTCCAGTATCTAACTCTTCAAAGTCATGATATGAAATTGTTTCATATAATTCACTTCTCGTTTGCATATTAGAAAGTGCATCTTTTTGAGAACCTGTTTCCTTAATTAGCGTAAACACATTCTCATATGCTTTTGCAGCAACACGAAGTGAAGTTACAGGATAAATTACCATTTGGAAGCCCATATTCGCAAATTCCTCTGCACTATAATATGGTGTTTTTCCGAACTCAGTCATATTTGCTAGTAAAGGTGCATTCACTTTGCTAGTAAATAAACGGAATTCTTCTTCCGATTGAAGCGCTTCTGGGAATATTGCATCTGCTCCTGCTTTTACATATGCATTCGCTCTTTCAATCGCTGCATCTAATCCTTCCACGCCGCGAGCATCTGTGCGTGCTACAATATATAAACTTGGCGCAACTTCTTTAATCGCTTTAATTTTTTGAACTAATTCTTCTGTAGTAACAAGTTTCTTACCATTTAAATGTCCACATTTCTTTGGTAATTGTTGATCTTCAATCTGAACAGCCGCAACTTTCGCTTCCACCATTTCTACAGCTGTTCTCGCTACGTTTAGTACTCCACCAAATCCTGTATCAATATCAACAAGAACTGGTAAATCTGTAGCTCTAACTAGATCCCTTGCTCTCTCTGCTACTTCAGTAGACGTCACGATTCCTAAATCTGGTAGTCCTTTACTTGCAGTGTAAGCAGCTCCCGATAAATATAGAGCTGAAAAACCTGTATTTTTCGCAACAAGAGCCGCCATTGCATCATGAGCACCTGGAATTTGCAAAATTTCATTTGCTTCTACTAAAGCTCGGAAGCGATTCGTAAGCTCCTCTTGTGTCGACTGTTTATTCACAACCCAAGCCATTCTAAATTCCCCCTATTATTAAATTAAGAATAGATCTACAAATTCGTTTACATTCATATTTTCTAGTTTTTCTTCATTTAGACAAGCTTCATGGATTTTTTCTTGTTGCTTACTAGAATAATGACCTGCCATATTTGCAGTGAATTTTCGAACAACTTTTGGAATTGCTTCGTCTCTACGGAAACGGTGGCCAAGTGGATATTCACATTCCACATTTTCTGTTACAGTACCATCTTTAAAATGAACTTGAACAGCGTTGGCGATTGAGCGCTTGTTCGGGTCAAGGTAATCTAAACTGTACTGTTTGTTTTCAACAACAACCATCTTATTACGTAATTCATCTACACGTGGATCATTCGCTACTACATCCTCATAATCATCCGCAACGATATCTCCTTTTAATAAACCTATTGCCGTAATGTATTGTAGGCAGTGATCGCGATCAGCTGGGTTATTTAATGGACCTTCTTTATCGATAATACGAATTGCTGACTCATGAGTTGTAATTGTAATACGATCAATTTCATCTAATCTTTCTTTAAGTTCCGGATGTAATTTCACTGCACATTCTGCAGCTGTTTGTGCATGGAATTCTGCTGGGAATGACACTTTGAATAATACATTTTCCATTACATAAGATTCTAGCGGTCTTGCTAATTTTAATTCTTGCTTGTTAAATAACACATCTTGGAATCCCCATCCTGGTGCAGATAATGCCGTTGGGTAACCCATTTCACCTTTTAATGCAGTCATTGCGAGATGAACACCGCGGCTCGTCGCATCACCTGCTGCCCATGATTTACGTGAACCTGTATTTGGAGCATGACGATATGTACGAAGACTAGAATTATCAATCCACGCATGTGATAATGCATTAAAGATTTCCTCACGCGTTCCGCCAAGCATTTTTGCAACTACTGCAGTCGTCGCTACTTTTACGTATAATACGTGATCAAGACCAACACGGTTTAAACTGTTTTCTAAAGCAAGTACACCTTGAATTTCATGTGCTTTAATCATCATTTCTAGTACTTCCCGTACTTTTAATGGTTCTTTTCCTTCTGAAATACGAACGCGGCTAATATAATCTGCAACTGCTAAAATTCCGCCTAAGTTATCAGATGGATGTCCCCACTCTGCTGCAAGCCAAGTATCGTTATAGTCTAACCAACGGATCATACATCCGATATTAAATGCGCCTTTTACTGGATCTAGCACATAAGATGTTCCTGGTACACGTGTACCATTTGGCACGATTGTTCCTGGTACAACTGGTCCTAATAATTTCGTACACTCTGGGTATTGTAGTGCTAAAATTCCACATCCAAGTGTATCAAGTAATACGTAGCGAGCCGTACTGAATGCCTCTGCACTTGTAACCTCTTTATTTAATACATAGTCCGTAATTTCTTCTAATAATGCATCTTTTTGTTTAATTTCATTTGTTTTAATCATGCTATTCTTCCCTTTCTGTCGAAAATTCGTTATTATTAATGATGGGTGTCGGTCAAACACCCATCTGGCGGGCGGCGCTAACAACTCCCCAGTTGTTTTTATTTACTAAATGCATGTCGCTCGCCAATATAATTTACACGTGGACGGAACAAACGATTGTTCGCATGTTGCTCAATTACGTGTGCACATAGCCCTACTGTTCTAGAACTAAAGAAGATTGGTGTGTAAAGTTGAATTGGAATACCAAGCATCCAATATACTGGAGCAGCATAATAATCAAGATTCGGATAAATTCCTTTTTCCTTCTCCATAATTTTTTCTCCAGCTTCACACATTTCATATAGTGTATAATCGCCTTTCACATCACATAACTGCTTTAATGCTTCCTTCATCATAAGTGCTCTTGGATCCATCTTTTTCATATAAACACGGTGTCCAAAGCCCATAATTTTTTCTTTGTTATATAGTTTCTTCTGTAATAACTCTTCAAATTTCTCAACATTACCAGCTTCTAAAAGCATGTACATAACCGCTTCATTCGCACCGCCATGAAGACTTCCTTTTAAGGATGCAACTGCTCCTGTTAAAGCACCGTATAAGTCGGATTGCGTTGATGCAATAACGCGTGCTGTAAATGTAGAGTTTGGCATTTCATGTTCACTATATAAAACAAGGGAACGATCAAAGATTTTCTCTTCAAGTTCAGTTGGTTTCTTTCCAGTTAACATATAGAAGAAATTCGCACTATATGACAATTCTTGAAGAGGCTGAATTGGTTCCTCATTATTTAAAATATGGTAGCTATTCGCTACAATATTTGGCACTTTACTTAAAAGCTTGTATCCTCGACTTTTATTCACTTCTAACGAGCGGTTTTCGATATCACTATCGTAACCAGCTAATGCGGACACACCTGTACGTAGCCCATCCATAGGATGCGTTTCCTTAGGCAATGCCTTTAGAACATTGAATACACCTTCTGGCACTGCATATTCTTCTTTTAATTTCTTTTCAATTGTTGCTTTCTCATCCTCATTCGGTAAACGTTCTTCTAATAAAAGGTGCACAATGTCTAAATACTCTTTTGTTTTTGAGAGTTCGATTAAATCATACCCTTGAATTACAATTTCACCTTTTACTGTGTCAAGAAACGAAATTTTCGTTTCCGCTGCTACTACACCATCTAATCCCGGGGAAAATTTTTCTTCAGCTTTCATCATTATTTCCTCCAATCCTAATAGATCTTCGTGCACATAACTGTAAGCCTTTACAATAATATGAAACTACATTTCTATTTCAATGTATCAGAGTTTTTAGAAGATTTCAATTTATTTTATAATGATAAGTTCCCTATACTTTTACCGATGTAATAATACAATTTTTCAAAAATAACTTTCATCTTTTATAAAGAAAGGACAGACATCCTTTTACAATGTTTTAAAACGAAATATGACAATTATCCATATAATCCCACTAAATATACCTTTAATCCCTTTTTCTTCAACAAACATAAAAAACCGAGCTGCACTCATGCACAGCTCGGTTTTTTATAATATTTATTTCATATTCCCATAAATATAATTCTTATATAAAATTTATTTATTTTTAATAAAATTATTATTTTACATAATTAAATTAAATTTCTTCCGTTTCTTTACGATAGCTTACAACTAATTCATAGTTTTGAAAGTACGAAAGATCATCAAAATCTATAAAAATAAACTACCGTCTTTCTCAACTGACACTATTTCCCGAACTGATTTCTCAGAAACAATCCCTAAAGAATATCCGGGCTGAATTGAGCTATTTCCTCCGTACCTTACAATACATCAAATAGATTCATCATGCTTTATACGCAAAATCTTTTTTGCCTAATCGTTGTTTTACAAAAATGACAAATATAATTAAAGCTATTAATCCTGAAATTGCACTACCTGCGAATAAAATACGGTAACCAAACATTTGTGAAACAACTCCAAGTAAAATCGCACCTAATCCAATCCCTAAATCAAAAGCGGTAAAGAATGAAGCGTTAGCAACTCCTCTTTTACTAGGATCAACAATTGTCAGCATCGCTGCTTGTAAAGCGGGCTGTGCTGAACCGAATCCAACACCATATAATGCCGCTGCAATCATTACACCTATCAAACCATTTGAAATCGTTAGTACAACTATCGCTAAAATAGTAATACATAGTGCCGGAAGTATGATAAAAACTTCTCCATACTTATCTAATAGTTTTCCTGAAATAGGTCGTACAATTGTTAAAGCAATTGCATATACAAGAAAGAATGTCCCAGGATTCACATCAATTGATGACGCGAATAACGGTAAAAATGTTGTTATTCCTCCATATGCAAATGATAAAAAGAAAACAACAACCGTTATTGATAAAACGGATTTTTCAAACAGCTGAATTTTCCCTTTTTCTTTTTGTGGCGTGAATCGCATTTTCGTTATTAACGATAATACGACTGCCATAAAGGATAAAAGAGTTGCTAACAAGAATAGACCATGAAATGAATAATTTTGTACAACCCATAATCCAATCATCGGACCAATTGCCATCGCGATTGTCATCGCCATGCCATACCAGCCCATCCCTTCACCACGACGTGAATCTGGAATAATATCAGTTATCGCTGTTCCAACTGCTGTTGTAGAAACAGCCCACGTCACTCCGTGAATAACGCGTAAAACAGCTAAAAGGACAATAGTCGATGCTAAATTATACGAATACATCGTTATCCCAAAAAATATGAGTCCGAAAATAATAAAAGATCTTCTACCATATTGATCTAACATACCTCCAATAATCGGTCGTATTACAACTGCCGCTATTGTAAACATTCCCATCATCAGTCCAACTTGCGATTCATTTCCACCAATCTCTTTAATAAAGAGCGGGAGCGTTGGAACAAGTAAATAAAACCCCGTAAATAAAAATAACATCGCGATAGTCATTTGTATAAATGATTTCGTCCATAATCGTTCCATTAAAATCCCTCCATAAACACGTAAAATATTACAATCAACACATCAATTGTATATTTTTCATGTTCCCTTGCCCTCCGCTAATAGACGTATCTTTTCATAATAAATGGTCTACCATCAATTTAAGTTGGTCTTACGACTTTATGCCTATGTTTTAAGCAAAAAACCTATATATGTACCTTTATATGTTCTAGAAGAATATACTATTTTATTATTAAACTTAGGAGTGATCGTTTTCATGTGGGTATCACCAAGAATAACCGCCGTTGTCCCAGCAGCTCCCTCAATACATGTTCCTACCGTTCATACAGCTAGTTCTGATGTTGGTATCGAACTTCCTGCTGCTTGGCAACAATATCAATCGACTGACCAAGTCACCCCTTCATTTTGGCATCATGGTACACACCCGAGTAGTACTACTTTTTATAGCCCTAGTTATCCAATACCGCCAACTCAAATTTTTTATCATTTCCCATCAATTTACTTTCAAAATTTCTATGGTACTTTTAACATTTAAAAATAATATTACTCTTTATAATACAAAAAGCACCAAAGAAACCGTTTTTTCCGGTACCTTCGGTGCTTTTAAAATGCATTATTTATTGTCCATTATTGGAAGGAGCCTCTCCTGTGTTCCCACCAGTAGTTGGTGGGGTTGGAGTTTCCTGGCCACCTCCAGTGGTTGGTGGATTTGGAGTTCCTTGGCCATTTCCATTAGTTGGTGGATTTGGAGTTCCTTGACCATTTCCATTAGTTGGTGGATTTGGAGTTCCTTGACCATTTCCATTGGTTGGTGGATTTGGAGTTCCTTGACCATTTCCATTAGTTGGTGGATTTGGAGTTCCTTGACCATTTCCATTAGTTGGTGGATTTGGAGTTCCTTGGCCATTTCCATTGGTTGGTGGATTTGGAGTTCCTTGACCATTTCCATTGGTTTGTTCATTTTGCTTATTCTGTTCATCTTGTTTCTTTTGCTCTTCTTGCTTCTTAAGTTCATCTTGTTTCTTTTGCTCTTCTTGTTTCTTAAGTTCTTCCTGTTTCTTTAATTCCTCTTGATTTTTCTCTTCTTCAGTTTTTTGCTGTTGATCTTGTTTTGGTTGTTCCGTTGTATCCGGTACGCTAGTATTTGGGGATGAATCACGTTTTTCACCTTTTATACGCAATTCACTACCTTCTTGAATAACACTACTTGGCATTTTAAAGCGTGATTTATCTGTAGCCATCTCGCTCATCATTTCTTTAAAGATCAACTGTGCAATTTTCGTATTTTTACTACTAATATACTCGTCTTTACCATCTTTCGTATATCCAGTCCATACTGCCATCGTATATTGCGGTGTATATCCTGCAAACCAACTATCACGAGTTGCACTTTCTGGAATTCCATATTGTGCTAGTTGTTTTGAAGAATAGTTAGTTGTACCTGTTTTACCAGCTACATCTAAAGAGGCCACATTTGCCGATGTACCAGTACCTGATGTAACTACAGAACGAAGCATATCAGTAATCATATATGCTGTAGAATCCGCCATAACTGATTTTGGTTTTTGTCCAAAACTTTGTGACTTGCCGTCTGGATAAACTACTTTCTTAACAAAATGCGGCTTCGTATACTTACCGTCATTCCCAAATGCCGCATAAGCACCTGCAATTTCAGTTGGTGACGCTTCATTTGTACCGATCGCTGTTGATTCTGTCGGTGCTACATTAAATGTAATACCTAATTTCTCAGAGAACTCTTTCGATTTACTAATACCTACCTCTTTAGCTGTTTTAATAGCTGGGATATTACGTGACTTTGTTAGTGCTTCACGCATTGAGATTGGCCCTAAATGACTTCTATCTGCATTTCTAACTTCTTGGCCAGTTGAATACTTAAATGGAGAGTCATCAATTTGATGATAAGTAGCCCATTTTAAATATTCAATTGCAGGAGCGTAATCAAAAATTGGTTTCATCGTTGAACCAGCTGCACGATCTAATTCAATCGCCATATTATGCCCTTTAAATACTGCTTTATTTTCACCGCGCCCACTACCTATAGCGCGAACTTCTCCAGTTTTCGTATCCATAAATGTGAAAGCACCTTGGAATTTATCATTTGGATAATTAATAATATTTGTATTCAAAATATTATCAGCTAATTTCTGTGCTTTTGGATCCAATGTTGTATAAATTTCTAAACCATCAGATCCAATATTAACATCTGGTATTTCCTTTTCTACTTCTTTAACTACTGCATCCATAAATGCAGTATATGGCATCGCTTGTAGTTCAGCTGCACTCTTAATATTTTTATCCACTGGTACTTTCGATGCTTCTTCCATTTCTGCCTTTGTAATATAACCATGTCTATTCATTAAGTTTAGTACAGTATTTCTTCTTTCTGTTGCCCTTTGAACATTTTCTTTTTTCGTTGGGTCATAGTTATTCGGTGCTTTTGGTAAGCCAGCTAGCATCGCAACTTCTGGTAATGTTAAATCTTTCAATTCTTTACCGTAGTAGTTTTGTGCTGCTGTTGCGATTCCATATGAACGGTTTCCTAAATTAATTTTATTTAAATACATCTCTAATATTTCATGTTTTGAATATTGTTGTTCTAGCTTATACGCTAAATATATTTCCTGAACCTTACGTTTTGACGTTTTTTCCATCGATAAGAAGTAGTTTTTAATAACTTGCTGCGTTATCGTACTACCACCTTGAGAGCCATAATCTCCCTTAAGACTAACTAAAACTGCACGAGCAGTACCTTTAAAATCTACTCCGCTATGCTCATAAAAACGCGAATCTTCTGTTGCTAAAAATGCATTTTCTACTAATTTTGGGATTTGATCATACGTAACATTCGTCCGCTTTTCTTTCCCATATTCATATACCAAATTCCCGTCTTTATCATAAATTTTTGAGGATAACGGATTAACAAGTTTTGCTTTCTCAAGTTTTGGTGCATCCTTAATCATTACGAAAAAGGTAGCAACCCCTGCCACTAAACCTACAATACCCAGTAGTAAACAACTGATTAAAAATTTACGGAAAAACGATGTTTTACCTTTTGGTTTTGTTTTTTTAGAAGCTGGCTGTTTTTTCTTTTGAACTTGTCGTCGCTCCTCTCGAGAACGATAATTTTCTGACATGTTACTTTCTCCTGCCTTTCAATTCTCCCGTTGATTTACTTGAAAATATTGAGGTCACTTTCCCAAATACATTTAATCAAGAAAGTATATTGACCTGGAGCATTCAATATTTTCCCAATTCACAGATTATACATTTTAGAATACTTCTTATACAAACTATTTTCACTTCTATTTTTTCTAATAATACTGCCCCTTAAAGCATAGAATGTAAGAAGTGAATTTTTAATACCTCGTATAAATAATATACCTTTTTTTCAAATGGTCAATATTTTCTTATTTATAAATCAAAGGTGAAATAAAAATAGCACAACGATATGTACTTCGTGTGAACTTCCTTATAATTACGTATAACAAACATTTAATATATTGCATATAAGTATAATACTCCTTTAATTATTAGAATTTCAACACGACAATCCCCTTCTCTACAAGAAACCATCTAAAATGAAAAATAAGGAGTTGCGTAATGATGAAGCTATCTCCCGTTATTTCAAAAAAATTAGTTGCTGTTGGCTATAATCCTTTTTCTATGATTTTACGTATTCAACTAAAGAATGGTATGTATGATTTCTTTAATGTGCCAGAAAGCATTTACACCGGTTTATTAAACGCACACTCTAAAAGTTATTATCATAATACTTATATTAAAAATTCTTACCGCTATACTAAAATTTAAACTTGATTGGCATACAAAAAAGAAAGGCGAATCAAATCCCCTTTCTTTTTTGTATGTCAATCGCAATTTACCTTCTATTTCTTTTATTAATTTCATCATACGCTTGAACTTGTTTTTTAAGTCGCCTGTCGGCTTTTTTATCATGTACGACAAGAACTGCGTGTATCGCTCCTGGAACCCAAAAAATTAAGGTTAAAATGAAATTAATAATCGCTTGAAACGGCTTTCCGCAAAATAAAACAGCTACCGGCGGAAGTAAAATTGCTAATAAGTACATCATGTCTGAAAAACTCCTTAATGTTTATTTTTCGCTTCTTCCCCATCCATCTCCTACACTATCAAACCTATGAAATCATGTTATTTCTAAAAGCGTATATAAGAACTCATCATTACAAAAATCACATATAATAGTATAACTAAATGAGAAGCCTCTCACTAACGTTAACAAGTTATTTTCACCTGTTCGTTTATATGTATATTCTACGCCTATATGAAAAAGCCTACAAAAACAATTAACACATCCATCTTGTCCTACTTCTAAAATTGAAATACTCCAAACTTCATTGAAATGAGTATTTCATCACCTTTTCTTAGATTCCAATCGTTGTTCCTCTACTATTTCGGTTAATCCAATTGCTGAAATTACAGTACCTATTGCCTGTATCCAAATACCTATTAGCCCTATTATACGTTGATCTTCTTTATCTATATTACTGTCTTCTTTTCCCTTTTCTTCTTTTGGTATATTTTTAATACCTTCATATGCTTGTAATCCCGCACCTAAACTTTGCATCGAATTCCCTAATACGATAATCCACTGTATTCCATTTATCTCATTCAATGCTACTTCTACTCCTAAAAAAGCGCCAATTGATTGCAAACTATTTCCAGTAATTATAAGGAAATCATTTTCTTTCATTTGTTCATTGAGATTAAAATACGTTCCTATTACATTTGAAATATTACCTAAAGCTAATAACTCAATCCCCGTTTTCGCTAGCGCTTTATTTTTATTATCTATAGTTACCTCTTGCTTCTCACATTTATCTTCATCTTTCGCATCATTAGTTGCTATAATTTGTAATATATATCCGAGAGCTTGTAATGAACTCCCTACAATAACGAGATCCGACTCAATCTTTTCTTCCCCTGCAAACCCTCTAGTTGTTCCAATTGCTGCTATAAGATTTCCTCCTACTTGAAACCAGGCACCTGTCAATTCTAAATCGCGTAGGTTCATTTCCCATCACCTATATTTAAATTTTCTAGTACATTCAAAACAAACAAATATCACCTTTAATTCATTATTCTATTTTTCATATGTAATTTTGTGCATCACATAATGTACTAATAATACAAAAGAACACCTTTCAGGCGCTCTTTTTGACAAGGAGTTTCTCAATGAATGTATGCCGGACATGTCAATGACTCACCGTTTTTATCTATTGATATATTTAATATATAATGAATTGCTTTATGTGACCACATTTCAGGTGTAGGAGATTCTTTTACATATTGAGGTGCACATAAGTGAAGCATTGGAGTGCTAATACTGCCACCTGGATCTAAAGCAACTACTGCCATACCATTTGGCAGTTCCATTGCCATTGACTGCGTGATACCTTCAACAGCAAACTTCGAGGCACAATATGGCGCAAGTTCAGCCTCGCCTTCTCTTCCCCAACTAGAGCTCATGTTAATAATAATTCCTTCTTTCCTAGCTATCATCGCCGGGACGAACGCCCTAATGACATTTACTACCCCGTTCACATTTACACTCATTACACTTTCAAATTCTTGTGCGGTAACTTTCCATAGAGGTGCATTTTGATTAACAATCGATGCATTATTTATTAACATATCGGGAGCCCTATACTTATTAAGAATACGACTTGCCCATTTACTAACTTGGTGATGATTTGAAACATCAATTATTTGAAAATCATGTGAAGCACCGTAATATTTATTAAGTTCTTCAATTTTATTTTTTGAGCGTCCACACCCTGCTATGTTCCACCCCAATTCATGAAACCTATCAACCATTGCACGTCCTAACCCTTGCGTTACTCCAGTAATAATTACAAGTTTCCCAATGTCGTTTCGCTCCAACTTCATCTCCTCCTTTCCATTAATATTACTCTTTTTATTCTTATTCAACTTCTCACTTAAGTATCAATTCATTTCATACTTTAGAAGTATTTTGATATTACATATTACAAACAAAAAGAGTAACCATCATAGTTACTCTTTTTGTTTGTATCGTTATTATTTTTAAATTGTATCTTCTATTCCCTACATTTCTCACATCGATAAATATAGGTTACACCTTAATGAAAGTATATTTATGTTTACGGTTCGATTTATCCAAATACTTTTCAATCCACTTTTTCAACTTAACAGAGCCCACCTCTATCAATAAATTTCCACCTAGTCTTATAACATACTTTTATTTAGATTCTCAATCTCATTTTGCAACTTTTTAAATTGCTCAAAATGCATTGTTATAGATTGAATACTATTCCTTTCAACATTTTGCTTTACTAATAAAACGCCTGTATCGTGAAAAATCGCTTCAAGTTCTTTCCTTATAGATACTTTCGTAATATATGCAGTTTTAATTGCCGATAAAATTGCTATTTCATTAAACTTTAATTTTATTTCATTAGGACAAAATGCTTTTTCGATCAATGTGACATCATTACTATAAATATAAGCAATAAGTTTACTTGATTCTGCATCTGTTAAATCCACTGTTTTTATAACATTATCCATTACATTTTGCCTCCTTTAATTCCATATATATTAATTATTCAAATTTGTTCTTTTTAAAATTCAGCTCTTCATTAATTTTAACATACTTTTTGCTCGATTGATTAAACAAAGCTTCAAACATTTTTCTATTCCGGAATATTTGTCAAATGAACCAATTAGACTGTACCTTCATATAGTAATGCAAACAATTACTTATAAAGTAGGTGAAAATTATGCCCTCAGTTGTTGGGAATTTAGTTGTACAAAATAGTAACGGATCTTTCAACTTAGGTGATTTCTACAATGTTTCTCCAAAAGAGAATACGAAAGCTTATAACGGCTCTGGCGCATCTAACGTTGGCTTCGTAGTGAACACTTTTAGTGGGGTTAGCGCGACTAATACATTTGATTCTGATCTAGCAGATCAAAACCAAGTTGGTACGGCCTAAACAGCTCTGTAATCATTTTTGTATAACATTTTTAAATTTGTCTATACTATACTTAGGCTGATACACAGCTATCGTCGATTTTTTGAGTACCAATCTTTTTCTCCCTTTCCCTGGGACTAAGCAGCTAGCTTCCATCTAGTTGCTTTTTCATTTAGTTCTTCACCTCTTCAAAAAATTAGGTTTTTACAGGTACCCTGACTCACAGCCGAATTTTGAGGTGTAAATCTAATTGCCCGCAAATAGCTAGATAAATTAAAGAAGCTAAACTTCAAAATTCAGCTTCTTTTAAGTTACATCAATTATGTCCCTTGCAGCAAATATATATGTTTTATAAAATGCATCTGTACATTTTACAATTTGTTGAATTGGATTTATATGAACCACTGTCATATAACTCGTAAGTATGTATCCTTCTTCAAAATAGGTCACTAACATCTCTTTTTCAGACAATAATGAAGTTAATAATTTGTCTGAAATGCTTTCTTTCGCTTCATTCGTTATTAGTGGCCTTTGGACTTTTAATTTCTCTCCAATAATTTTTCTCATACTTAATAATTGTTCCGACATTACTGTAAATGGAACCCACTCTCTTCCTTTTTCCTGTACCTTTACATAATTCATTTTCTTTACTCCTCAATTTTCTATATCTATCCATTCTTGAACTACCCCACTTTCACTTCGTTTAGAAGTGGGGGATTCCTAAGTAAAGAGTTCTATCGAACTCTAATTTATTAGGCTATCTCCGCAGCCCTTGCGGTTAGAAGCCTTATCGCTTCATTCTTTATCCATCTCTTATTTATACGTAGCGTAGCTTTCCAATTCAAAACTATTTATGAATTTGTAGACATCTCCACTTTGAAAGAACATTCGTTCTAATTATACACGAACGAACGTTCTTATGGAAGTGCAACATGTAAATTTTTCAAACAAAATGCAACTTTAATATATGAAGTTTATTCATACTCATTTATTACTCCCTTTTATTAATCAAATTTCTTTGCACTTCCTATCGCATCATAGAATACGTGTAGCAACAATAAAAGCGACTCCACCTAATGTGAAGTCGCTTTTATTGAACTAATTATATTTCTAATTTTACTTTTCTATCCTAACTAACGTTCTTTCTGTAATACAAATTTCAGCTACATCTCATTAACCATCCTTCAACAAAAGCATACACTTTTATTATGAACGAACTCACAAAGCTTTAGAAACTTATGATGTAAAACAATTCATTCCTCATAAGTTTCATACATATCGACAATTACTACCATTTATCCTGCTATTTGCAGGCAGTAAGATTCACACTCATCAATTTTTCACTTTCTTTATTGAATATGCTTGGGTTGCATTATAATATGTAATTCTCTCTCTGTTTCTGTTTTTTTCGGATTCCGATAATATTCCAGTTTATATTCTAATACTTCATACTCAACCACCCCAATCTTTATCCCTTTTGTTTCTTTTAATACAGCTAATAGAACGCTTATATTTTCATTAGATGATTCAAAAATTTTCCCTCCGCCTTCTCTCTTAAAAATAACTTTCATATATTTTCCCCCAAATTAATTTAATAATCTAGTAAATATAAAAATATTCATCCTATTTTAATAAAGTGAAGGCTAATAATCAGTGGGGGTTTTACGAGCAGTAAGACTCCCACAAATAGCGGGATAAATAATTCTTATCATCATTAAGAACATCTTTTTGTACTAAATGTTCAACATGTCACTTCCTATAAAGTTAATTTATACTCCAATAAATATGATATGTACCATTCTTTAAATTATGTCCTCAATTCACTCTCCAAGAAAATATATTTAGTTTATATTTAACAAAATTAATTAACTAAAACATTATCATTTCAACATTTTGCGAATTTAATTGCTTATTCCTTTTATCTACATCCAAATTTTCCTATTGTAATTCTTAATATTTAAATGTAATATTGTATTGTCTTACTATCTATTTATAACTCACACACTAACGCGAAAAGGGAACTCTATATGAGTTCCCTTTTCTATTGAAAACAAAAAAACAGAAATATAGCATTATGCTAAATCTCTGTTTTTCTTCTAAACCTTATTTCTCATCTAAGAATTTAAATGTATCTTTAAATTCTTTATCTGTTACTTTAATATCTGCTTCTTTCAATAGATCATTGATTACTTGTTGTTTCCATTTACCTGTCGCATCTTGCAGTCTTTGTTGTTCTAAATCTTTTCGAATCGTATCTTTTACTTCATCAAATGGTTTCAATTCTTTTTTTTCCGTCACTTTTATTATATGATAACCATAAGATGTTTTTATTGGCTCACTTACTTGTCCTGCATCTAATTTATACGCAGCTTCCTCAAACTCTTTCACAGTTTGACCAGGAGCAAAACCAGCTATTTCTCCGCCCTGTTCCTTTGAACCAGTATCTTCCGAATACTGTTTCGCTAAAGCAGTAAAATCTTCACCATTATTTATTTTCTCTTTTACTTCTTTCGCAGTTTTTTCATCTTTCACTAAAATGTGACTTACCTTCATTTCAGGTTTATGGTTATCTTTCACATCTTTATCTGTGACAGTCGCTCTAATCGCTTTCTCAAGTGCAATTTCTGGCTTCATTCTCTCTTTTAATTCATCTTCATTCTTTAATCCTACTTGCTCTAAAGCCACTTTAAACTTGTCACCCATTTGTTCCTTCGCTGCTTCTACTTGTTTTTTAGCTTCTTCATCTGAAACTTTATATTTATCTAGCAATGCCTTATTTAACATCATTTGAGATAAAGTACTTTTTCCATATGTTTGCCTTAATTCTTTACTTAACTCTTTCTCTGTTACGTTTCCTACTTTTGATGTTGCAACATTTTCTGAGGAACCACACGCAGACAATGTTAGCGCCACACATGCAATAATAGTTCCCATAAATAGCTTTTTCTTTTTCAATTCAAATACCTCACTTTGATAAATGTATATTAGGAACTATACAGCGCTATTGTGAAATCAATGTGTTTTCTGCAAGTATTTCTCTTCATGCCAGAGACAAGCTTTATTAAATAAAAAAGCCGGCATAAATCCGACTTTTAACATCATTTAATCTGCACATGTTCTTCTTTGATCCATTTGTTCCCACCTATATCTATATATCCATCTTGACGATTCCAAATACGATAAGGAACCCTCCCATCGACCGCACCTGTATCATTCCCGTTTGGCCCATCGTACGTTCTAATTTCATATCCAGGTGTATACTTTGAATATGCATAAAACCATTGTACATTAAAATGTTCTAACTTAGCCCACTGTTGTTCACCACCTAAACAAATCATATCTTTTTCGCCACCTCCCCAATAACCTTTATAGATTAAATATGGGATTTTTTTCGTAAGTCTTCCTATAAATTGCGGATTCGCAGGATTTTCATATAAATTAATTCCGTATCCATCATCATATTTTGAAACTGCAATACCAATTCCATTTGGTCGCTTACTGTCTCCAATACTAGATTGATTTGTTTGATTTGAACCTATAAACCAAGAAAGATTTTTATTCCCAATTAATTGATTCAAATCACATTTTCCAATACCAGGAACATTTCCTGAATCAGTATATTGCCAAATATCACAAGGATATGCTGGTTTATTCCCTCCATAACGAGGAATCCAAATAAAATCAGCATCAATATTGCGAGCTCCAAATGATACATACGTGTGATGTCCTACATATAAACCAATTTTTTTTGCACCTAATCGGCGTAATTCATCAATAAATGCTTGAGTCCCGCCTTGCATATCTACCATTGTTTGAACTTCTACATCTGCCACCCAAAATTTAGCGTTTTTATCGCCACGATTCCAAAAATCTTGCGCTTCTTTTTTTGCATCTGAAATAGATATAAAACGGCAAAATGCATAATTCCCAAATGGGATACTACGTTTCTTCATTTCTTTCACATAACCTTGATACATAAAATCGATCGTATTCGAACCATCTTGAACTCTAGCAATAACTAAATCTAGCTGAGACGCTGCAATATCCCAATTAATATTTCCATTCCATTTCGAAATATCTACAATATAACCCATTACTAATCAACTCCTTTTTATTATCTTATTCAAAGCTTGTTTTATTGCTAGACCCATACGCCTAATAGCAAGCTTCTATAAGACAAATAAATATATTTTCATCATTTTTTAAAACTAAATAATTTCTTTTTATCCATAATAAATAAGTCCTTCTTTTTTGGCATTTGTAAACGATAAACTTGCGTTTATTTCATACTAAATATTGGAATAAAACTATAAATAATGTACATACTACATATAAGCAATTTTTGCTTATACTCATGAATGACCTCCAAGATTTTTCAATCTCCCTGTAAAAAGGCAGCTAAAAAAAGCTGCCTTTTTACAATTTATTATATAGAGACAAGTTAATTAACGCTTATTCCCTCATATTAGTCTGTTTTTAAGCTTTTTATAAACATGATATATATTTTTTCACAACACTATTTTGATACGTAATAGAAATTACATCAACTCATACAGTATATGTAATAATCAACTACAATAAAAATTACATATTATATTAATATGTCTTCCTAATTAAAAGGAAATAAACATATAACCTCTGTTATGTAAGGAGTTTATTTAATGAAAAAAATCCCTATCGTATTCAAAGTTCCCCCGAATTCAAAGCTAAAAGTTACATTCTATGGTCCTTGTAACGAAGTAATTACAAATGTATCTTTAATTAATCAACTACTCACCACTACCTGCCAAACTGTATCTCAATATCCAGACTTCAAGAAATATATAACTGAAGTCCAATCATTATCAAATTGTTAATCGTATAATTTTATGATTTATCATTTCGAACAGTACGATAACAAAATAATAAAAAGAGCCGCATCTTTCAAAAGAAACGGCTCTTTTTCATTTCACAAAACATGACTTCATTAAAAAACTAAAATAACTCATTAATTGATATTCTGTTGATATTTTATTGATATTTTACACATATTAATGAAATGCGCATATATTATCGTATGGAGATTCTCCACTCATAAAACCTATCTTTTTTTGAGCATACTTTATTTGTATGCTCCTTTTTTATTCTTTACTTAACGGCTTACCCTGTTAATATTTCCAAATATCATCTGAACGAACATTGAATATTTCAATTTTTTCTTATTATGTGCTATGAATATAAGTTTAATAATTTATCTGTAGCTACATTTTCAGTATCACTTAAATCGACAAAATAATGAAGTTGCCACAATTGACTCTTCTTAGCTTGATTACTAATAGGTTTATCCCAAATAGGGTAAACCCTCATAGCCATTTTCCCTTTTTGATTTTGAGTTTTTAATATTTTTTCTTTTAGAAGAATCTCTTTTGGAAAAATAAATTGTCCTAGGTTATTATCCGCTATACAAGTGATAACTAAAAGGTTAGGAGCTGAATCATAAGAAAATGCCTGATTGCTCATGGAGGCATTCTTCTCCCAAAAAGAAACAAATTGTCCAATCTTATTAGGCGTAATTTTTGATATCCTAAATCGGATGCTTCTATTATTTAGCTGGAATACCCCTCCTGCATATTCTGAATTTTGCTTTTCTTCTTTTCGTTTAGTAATTAATAGATTATTAGGTTTGTAAATCATTTCATCTAGTTTTTCAATTATATTACTAAAATTTGTCATGTAAACGCACCTTTTTTATTTTCCAGTATACCAAGAACGTTCGTTCTTGTATATTAAACTTAAACAAATGTTGGCTTTGAATAGTCTTTCAAAGATTATTTTATCTACTCCATCCATAACTTCAAATTTACTTTTATAGTATTTATTACATTACTCTTCCAATTCCTTATATTCTTCATTATTTCATTAATATATTAATAAAAAACGAGGTACATATTACATGAATCCATCCAAAATTGACTTCGGCTCCATAGAGCAACCTTTATTCCTATTAATTTTATATCTTATCGCAATTCTTTTAACACTCGGCATTACATTTAGTATATGTCATTCCCTTTTACTAAATTTAAATGCACCGAGATGGGTAGCAAAACTGTTAGCTATCATATTAACTCTAGGTGTTGCTTATCAAGTGTTTATGAACTTATTTTAATATATTACCAATTTAACACCTTTAACTAAAAGGCCCTACCATAAGGTAGGGCCTTTTTTAAAAAAATAGTCCATAAATCACAAACATGTCTTTTATTTTATTGGAGATGGGAATCTTGCAGCTTCAAAATGCGTACTAATAAATCCTGGATCATTTTGTATAATCAGTCCATCTACATCACTCTCAGCAAAAATTTCAACTACATCTCCTGCATGTAATTGAAGTATTGTTGAAACCGCTACGACATTTGCAAAATTGGGTGGACCAAAAAAGTCATTATCTATCGCTATAGCTGGATTATCATTTACCCGAATTTCTACACGCGCTCTATAATTCGTATTACTATCATTAGGTGCAAAGCTGATTGTACCAATAATAGAATAAACCCCTCTAGTCTTCGGAATAAAATCTGATGTTACTGGATTATATTCATTCGCTAAATCAAACTGTTCATTTTGGAATAATACTTTAACAAAAGTATTTGCAGTGACATTTTGATCTACTGTACTAACCGCTCTAAAAGCAGATGCCCTTACAAGTTTATCTTTCTCATTATCACAACACTTATCGTAATAATCTGTACTCTTCTTACAACAAGTATGCTTTGTCTTTTTATAGCCATTGCAATGCTTACAATAATAATAAGACATATTTATATCCCCTTTCTAAATCTATTGTTGTATACTATGCAAAATAAATTTAAAAAGTTCGGACGAGCTATTGCTATTATGAAATTAAAAAACTCCACCGAAAAGCAGAGTTAATAAATTTTTTTCCTTTTTAATATTTATACAATTGGAGATGGGAATCTTGCAGCCTCAAAATGAGAACCGTCTTCTGTACTACTAATAACCCCATCTATACTACTTTGTGCAAAAATCTCGACAATATCACCTGCATGTAATTGAAGTATTGTTGAAACACTTACGACATTACCGAAATTTATCGGACCAAAAAAGTCGTTATCTATAGCAATTGCCGCATTTCCATTCACTCGAACTTCTACACGCGCTCTATAATTTAAATTTGTATCGTTCGGAAAGAAACCAATCGTCCCAATTACGGAATAAACTCCTCTAGTCTTCGGAGTAAAATCTGATGTTGCTGGGTTATATTCGTTCGCTAAATCAAATTGTTCATTTTGAAATAATACTTTAACAAAAGTATTAGCTGGAAGGTTTTGATTAACTGTATTTACAGCTCTAAAAGCAGATGCTCTTACAAGGTTATTCTCCTTATGATCGCAAGAACAGTCATCACATCTTTTACCGCACTTATTATAATAATCACTTCTTTTTTTACAGCAATCATGATTTTTCTTTTGGTAACTCTCACAATTCTTACAGTAGTAATAACAAGACATATATAGTGCTCCTTTCTAATCTACTACTGCATAATATGTATGCTAGACTTGAAAAGTTTGGACAGGTTATTGCGATTACAAAAATAAAAATGCTCCACCATAAGGCAGAGCGAAGAGAAAGTATAACTTTTAAAAACAAAGCACTCATGTAATATTCTGGTTAAATCAGTAATACAAATTATCTAGTTTCATCAACTCGGATTTTCAGAAAAAACTCCTCTGTACGATTTTATTATTATTGAATAGATTATATTGTTAATTGAGATATGCAATATTTCATATTTTATTATTTCAATATTCCTTTATTATCGTTGAGTTGTAAACATTCTCTTTATAACAATTTAAAATCAACACTTACTCTATAACAAATACTTTTTCATCCTTTAGAATTACCTGCAATCATTATATCTAAATATTATTATTGTAAATTATCGACCTGTACAAACGTATAATTTTTGTGTATTCTATGGACAAGGAGTAAGGTAAGAGTTACTCTTTGCCTTTTTTCATATTTTTTTATAGTAAAACACCCAAAATTGTCACCTTTCATTTTGGAAAAATAATATCCCCCACTTAAGAATCCTTGCGTTGCATATAACTCATGAGGTTGTAACATTCTCATTCCAATATCTAAAATTTTATAATTGTTCCCTAGATACGAATCATTTCTTATAAGGGCGCTCTGTACTTGCGCTCTTATATAAATACTTAAATTTATTCCCCCGCATATTTTTATAAATTGTATACAGTTCCATATGGAATTGTTGAAACAGAAATTCCGTATGGTGTAATATGATGCATTGGGTAATAATACTCCATAGATGGATAGTACGGTTGTATGCCTTGCTGTATTTGTTGCATTTGCTGCTGTGCTTGTAACGCTTGTTGAACAGCTTGAATTGTAGTTTGTGCTCCGCTATACGTAATACCCGCCGTACCATACGGACGCATTCTATCTCGGGTATCAAAATATGAATAAAACATTATTATTCAACTCACTTCCATATAAGTTATTACAAAGTATGTTATGATTCTTAATTTCAGTGAGTGTTAAAAACTAGTCCACTAGCTTTTATTCAAATAGCGTTTTTGTTCACCTTCCTTCTTTTCACCCTCACTCTTTCCCGAAATATTCCGGCGATTTTCCGCATTCAAGGCCAATCTTTTCACCGACAATCAATCGGTCTACATTTGCAAGCATCCACGGGTATTCAGGATGCTGCAGGATTGCATTTCTGCGTTGTACCTTTAAATCCCGTACGCTTGGAATCGACTTATGGCATCTTGTAACTTTTCGGCATCGATAGACGTTGTCATGATACCTTCTTGCTCCTGTGGATCAGCTTTACCATAGCCATTGTGCATGGACATCGGGTTTTCTAGCATCTAGCTCACCTCCTTAAAAAATGCAGGATTTTCCTTTCCATTATCGAATTAGTAATGTTTGAAAAGGGGGTGTAATATGGCAGAAATTAAAGTAGGACTTACACAATTTTTAGACTTCACACTAAAAAGTAGTGCAGCTAAAACAAACTTTGTGAAAAATCTAAAATCTCAACCGGAATACCAACCAGCTTTTGATTACTGGAAACAATTACGAGATACTGTTATTAAATTTCATCAAAACGAACTACCTTTTGAATGTTTCGAAACATTAGTGCAAACGGTTGATCAGAAGAAAAAGCAAAACTACATTGATGTCATAAAACAGTACAAAAAATTTATTAAAAACAAAGACGTCTCTTGGTTCGATCCAGGTAAATCACATTGGATATCAGATGATTTAATCGTCCGCTCATCACCTGAACTCGGTTTGCTCATTAATGATGAGCCGCATCTTATCAAACTGTTTTTCAAAGGAAAAAAAGAGCGAATTGATAAATACAACATCAACTCAACGCTGACATTATTAAACGAATCGACATTTTCAAATGAACATAACGATGTGAATTATACGGTTCTTAACATCCAAAAGAACAGAATGTATACGAATAACTCTATTAATAATGATCATTTAATAGCACTTGAATCAGAAGCTAACCAGCTTTGTTATATATGGAATAAGATGTAAAGAGTACTATTCATCTCTTTCAATACCTTTTCCATGCATAATTTGGGCACAATTTTCACAGATCCTATCAGTTTCGTTTAATTGAAGCTCACCTTCTTGTTCCTCACGAACAATGCAGGGTGGGCGTTTTTTCGAAAATAGTTTCTTTCACCATTTCCGCATCCTAACTCACCTCCTCCGAAAGAGTGATATAATGAGCTCTCTCCACTAAATCAGCGTTAACCCCCTGTTTTTTTAACCGATGAAGAAGATCTTCGTTTTTTAGAACATGCAAAAGAAAACCGTTATTATATCGCTTATCTTCTTACTATTACATGTGGAATGCGTAAAGGTGAAACCTTAGGTCTACAATGGAAAGAGATTGCTGATTTTACCTGACATTACTTTAATGGCACTAAATGACCATCTGCAAAAAATCTCTGAGGAAAAAGAGCGATATGATGAAAGCTATAATGACTACGATTTGGTCTGCCGTTTCAGAAGTTTGACACAGCTCCTGAAAAAGCTTATAAAGAAAAGTGAGGTTCCTGATATTCGGTTCCATGATCTGAGGATTATGTTAAAGCAAGGTATACATCCGAAGATTGTGAGTGAACGATTAGGACATAAAAGAGTAGGCATCACATTGGAAACCTACTCACATGTTGTACCAGGACTTCAGGAAACTGCGGTGGATCAATTTGCAAACGAATTATTCGGAAAGAAAAACTTTTGTTAGAAGTTTTCGTTTCTAGGCAAAAACACCGCCTAAATAACCCCAAATATTATAAGTGAAAAAGGAGCAACAAAAACATGAAAGAAATCAAAGCTGAACAAGAATTCAAAGACATCATCGCAAGCGAGGAGCCAGTAGTTGTTAAGTTCTTTACTACATGGTGCCCAGATTGCGTGCGTATGGACAACTTTATCGGAGATGTAATGGAAGAGTTCAATAAATTTGAATGGTATTCTATTAATAAAGATGAGTTCCCAAGTATTGCTGAAGAGTATCAAGTAATGGGTATTCCAAGCCTACTTGTATATCAAAATGGCGAAAAGTTAGGTCACTTACATAGTGCAAATGCAAAAACGGAAGAGCAAGTTACTGAGTTTTTAGAAGCATACTAAGAAACGAAAAACCTCTGAAAAATCATCAGAGGTTTTTTTCGTTTTCAAATTATTCTTTGCCTTTGTCTCTTTCTGGAAAGTGAATATTATAATGCTTTCTCCCCTTCTTATTGAAGAATTTTGTTATCATTTCTTATATATTACTCACATGAGGAATTACAAAGAGTCATTTTGCGAAAAATATATATGAAAAAAATTTTGAGAATCATTATTCTCGCCCTCTTTCCATTTGCCATAATCATCATTAATTGTTTAATAAAGTGAAACCTTAATCAGTGGGGTTTTTGTTCATCCCCCACTGATTATTAGCCTTCACCAATCGGGCGTTTACGGGCAGCCCGACTCCCGCCTAACTTCTTTGCTCCAACTGAATTTTGAGGTGGGGGTCTTACTGCCCTCAAATAGCGGGATAAATTTCTACTTTGTACTTTTCAACATATTTTTCCTTAACGAAACTTTGTTATCCCCTTCTTAAAAAGCTATAAAACGTCAACAATGTTTGTATAGACCCACACGAGTTTCGTTTGATACTCTATGTATAGAAAGAAATTCCTTGTAGAAAGGCGAGTGATTAAAATGGATTCTCTTTCTCATAAAGAAGCTGATAAAGGTGCTATTGTCAGCATTATAGCCTACATATTTTTATCCTCTATGAAAATCATCATCAGTTATATTACCCTCTCTAGTGCATTACGTGCTGACGGTTTGAATAACTTAACGGATATTGGTGCTTCTTTAGCAATATTAATTGGCCTGAAAATTTCTCGTAAGCCTCGTGACCCAGATCATCCATATGGGCATTCGCGTGCAGAACAAATCGCATCACTTGTTGCTTCCTTTATTATGGCAACGGTCGGATTAGAAGTTGTTATTAGTGCAATTCAATCGTTTTTCAATCCGAAACAAGCAGCACCTAATGTACTTGCTGCATGGGTGGCTTTATTTTCTGCTGTCGTTATGTACGGTGTATACAAGTATACGAAAAAGATTGCAATGCGAACAAAAAGTAAATCATTAGAAGCTGCTGCAAAAGATAATTTATCAGATGCTCTTGTAAGTATTGGTACAGTAGTAGGTATAGTCGGAGCACAGTTCCAAATGCCTATTTTGGACCCTATTGCCGCTTTACTTGTCGGTCTTATTATTTGTAAGACCGCGTGGGAAATTTTCGTAGAAGCTTCTCATATGCTAACAGATGGAATTGATCCTGAAAAAATGGATGAATACGCTGATGCTATAGGGCATATTTCAGGTGTAGAACATATTGTAGATATTCGTGCTCGTATGTATGGGAACCAAACGTATGTGGATATTACAATTGAAGTAGATGCTCGAATGGATGTTAGCGAAAGCCATTGTATTACTGACAATATTGAAGATATGCTTCGAAAAAAATTCGGAATTTACCATGCTCATATTCATGTGGAGCCCATGCAAAAAGAACCTATTATGACATAGGTTCTTTTTTAATGAACGCCTTATGAAATATAATACATAAAACGAGCCAGCTACCGCCCGCTGCCCATCCGGCTAATATGTCAGATGGATAGTGCACGCCAAGATAAATTCGGCTAACTGAAATAGATAATACAACGAAGCTTGCTATAAAAATAATCAGCAACTTTTTATGCAATGAAATACGATCTTCTGTAATTGTGACGTATGCAATAAATCCTAAAAAAGCAGTAGCATTCATCGTATGACCGCTCGGAAAGCTATATCCAGTTGCTGTAACAAGCTGCGTCACATCAGGTCGTGCTCGTTCATACCATAGTTTGAGCATACTGTTCAAATAACGTGATCCGTAATAATTAATTGTTAGAAGTAATGCACTTAATATTTTTTTTCTAAGAAGAAAATACATTACAAGTATAATGAGTAACGGGAAATATATTCTTTTTGAACCGATAAAGGACACCCAAGTAAAATAGGTTGTCAAATACTCGTTTCGGGAACTTTGAATAAAGTGTGCGACTACATTATCAAATTTTTCAATACAAGCGGTATGATACGAAAGTGATAGTGCGACAAAACAAATGAGTAGTGTACAACTTAACAAGTATAAATGTCGGTATCGTTTCACATACATAACCTCACTATGCAAAAAAATGGAGCGGTTGTTTTAGTTTTCCTCTCCATTTCTTTTTTATGCATAGTTTATTAAAAAATATTATTGTTAATTTTTTGCTGCATCGTTGGAATATCTTCGTTTGTTACTGTAAAGCGAATAACCTTCTCATCAAGATCAAGTGCTTCTGCGAATAAACCAGCCAATCCACGTGATTTTCTATCTACTTCCATAATAATTTCTAATTGATCGTGGGCACTTGGCAAAATTAATAATTCTAATTCATCTAATTTCCCATAATACTCTCCGGAAACTGGAATAAACTCAAATTCTTGTGCGAATGGAACTTGCTTACGTAATCGATACGGTAATTCTTCGCATTCTATATGACGCGCTTTAAAACCTAATTGATTTACACTATTTAATACACTGTTCAATAGCGCATTCGGCAATACTTGAATATAATCACGGTCACTTGGATCAATACTACGTTTAATATCAAGACCTGTATGAACCCAAACCGTTTTCATTCCAAGTGTTAGTGGTGCTTCAATTGGCATTAAAAACGAAAATGGAATTTCCACTTTTTCATTTGGCTCTACAGAAAATGGATCTGTTAAACGAACTCGCTCTAAATCATACGATGCAGTTACTTTTTTATCATCCACTTCTCTTACATATGACGTCGACAACGTTAAGTAAATGCTTTCAATTTCTTGGCTAACTGAACCTCCAGTTATATGAACCTTCCCTACTATCTCTTCTCCAACTGTATACTCATCTCTTTCAAGAACAGTATCTACTTTTGCACTTCCAATTCCAACGCTTGCTAAAAACTTTTGAAACATGGGGTCTCCATCCTTTCTAAAGCGTAAGCTACATCTTTTTTCAAATCTTGTACATTTTCATAGTATGGCGCTTTCATTTGTAACATTCGCATCAGCATGTCGCGATTATATTCTTCCAGCGCTAACTCTTCATACCAAGGTTTTTCCTTTTTTTCAGTCGCTTCATAACTAGCATACAATAAAAATAATACGAAATGACCGAGCGCATAAAAGTCGCTACGAAAGTGAACTTCTCGCATCAAAGCTTGTTCACCTTCATAAGTTATAGCTCGCTCATCACCCTCACCTTTCAATTTAGCCAATCCAAAATCAATAATACTAATCTGATTTTCTTTCATTAATATGTTTGGAATACGTAAATCTCGGTGAATGATACCTTTACTATGAAAATACGAAACAATTCCTAGTACTTCATATAAAATTTCAAAAACTTCACGTTCATCATATACTTGCCCATCTAAGAAAATATGATCTTCGAAATTTTCCCCCGGCATATACTCCATCACAAAAAAGTTCTTTTTCTCCCATATGAAATGGTCATGTAGCTTAGGAATTGACGCATGATTTAATGTTTGTAAAATCACTTTCTCTTGCTCAAATGATTTTCTACCAGACTCATATCTTTGTTTACTTTGCCTTAATTGTTTTAAGACTTTATATTTATTTATTTGTAAATCATTAACGACATATGTAACCCCATAACTGCCCATTCCAATTACTGATTCAATCTTATAACGCTCTGCAACTATTGTATTTTTTCGCAGTGGTCTATCAAATAAAGCTAGTATACGACGCCATTTCATCAGCTACTTGAAAAGAAGCTACGGCTTTTACGTTTTCTTTTATAATGCTGATGCCCATAACCAGATGAACGTCGTTTATAGTCGCTACTTGAATAAGAGCGCCCTCTTTGACGATAATCACTACTTGAATACGAACGATGTTTTTTCTTTCCTAATAAAGAATCAATAATTTTTTTGAACATCCCTTCACCTCTTGTATAAAATTTTCTTTTAATTATACCAACAATTCTTGTCTATATTTGTGACAAGTTTGTAAAGAGTAAAAAACGACGAGTTAAGCCCGCCGTTACTTTCAATCTTCCTCTTCATCAAAAACTTCATCAATCATGCATTTCTCTAATAAATACTCAAATGTAATATCTGCCAGGTCCTCAATTTCTTCTCTTTTTGGAACGTACCCTCTTTCAATTAGTCGCTCATAAAAAAACTCCGCAATCTCTTCCGTGTCAATTACGACTTCAATTTCCTTCATGAGCATCACTCCTTTATTTCTGTTTTATGAAAAAATCTCAAAATTATGTATATGAGATTAGAAAAATAGTTTTTCTTTTTTTATAAGTCATATCATGTAGGTAAAGGGCATACGATGTTAGTACAAGCTATCCAAAGGGGGAAATAATAATGGAATACCAATATGAAGTAGATCAAGAAGTAGGGCAAACAAAAGAAGAGTTCATGCATGAAGATCAATGGGCAGACTCTCTTATTAAATGGCTTTTTATTTTTTTAATAATTGTAGGCATACCTTATACTGCATATGTTGTTGTTCAATTTATTCTCTCTTTCTAGTTAACTATTTTTTCTCTGTCAATTTAACTAAATAATTTTGAACAACATCCATAACAATTTTATATTCTTCATCTTTAAATGTATCGAATAATAAATGATAATCATTATAAATATCTAATAACCCATCAATAATTTCTTGGCGATTCGTCTTTACACTTACTTTTTTCGAATTGTTAATCGACTTCAATTTTCCTAAATCCAATTTATTCATACCAGCTTTATCTTGTTTCATTTTCTTCAAAATTGCATTTGCCGTTTGTGCATTGGCAAGTAATGTTAAATCTGATTCATCAGCTTCTAACCATTCACCATCAGTAATTCGTGACAATTCATATATAGTATCTTCCCATGCATCATTTTTATATCTCCATACTTCTGTACGAAAACCAACAATACGAAAAACATCTTTATCATATCCAGTTACTTGCACGAGATCACCAAACGTAAAGTTATAATTTAATTCAATCCACTCTGTGTCGCCCTTTTTCATTTCTTGCTCTGTAACATGCTGCAAAGTTTGTTCTACATAAAATCCATCGTGATTATTTACTTCGTATACGTAAACTCCATCTAAAACTTTCATATTTGTAACTTTCCCAACGGTTCCATATAGCGTAATCACGACTATGTCTCCTACGTTATATTTAGGTTGTTTTTTCCTTGCCATCAATATCTCTCCTTTTTTAAACGTCGTGATTTTGATAACAGTATATGCAACCTACATAAAAACGCTTATCACAGAAGCTTATATTCATAAATTTTTTCAATAAAAAAGTAGAATTTGTATATAACTTAAAAAAGCTAGTATTTAAACTAGCTTTCACTTTTCATTTATGTTCTAACAGCAAGACGTATTGTAAATAAAAAAGCATAATGAATACTTCACTTCTTTCAAAGTAATGTATTCATTATGCTTTCATTTCCCTAAAACTTCATATCGTTATCTCTCTTGTATATATAAATCCCATGCATCATCAAATATAGACATACTTTCTAGCATTCCACTTAACTCTAAGTATGAACTAATTACATCATAGTCTTCAGATTGCTTCGGAAAACTTAAATCATCATACATCGCCTCTGCTAAATCTGATATTTCATTTTTAAATAAAGCTGCACGGTGCTTCATCATATAATGGTAAAATGTCTTTTTCAAAAATATTCCCTACCTTTCTAACTTGGGTACATTATACAAGGCAAAAAAGAAAAAAACCAGCATAAAAGCTGGTTAGAAGTCGAAATAATTCCTTTTTAATAAACGTGGTCTTCCCATCAACTCTTCGTATGTTAGTTGTTTTGGCAAATCTTTCGTATAAATTAAAAACAACTGATCTTCAATTTCTTTTACAGTATGGTCTGCTTGATAGTCCATTCCACATGAGGAACAAGTAATACATGGTGTCTCTTGGATTTCAATGGCTTTCGTACCATCTGGTAATTCCCAATATACAGTATTCAAGCTTTCTTTCGCTTCTGTACTGTCACACCACATACAATTCATACTACGTCACCCTCATTTTTTTTGTCATCATCTAACTTTGCTATTTGTGCTTGATATTTTTTATCTTTTAATTGATCACGCTTATCACGTTTATCTTTTAAAGAAGCATGCGTTTCATTGACTTCATAATCTTTGCGGCGATTCATACGTTGTAAATCATCTGGAACAAGATTAAATTTCTTATCACTCATCAATCCTGCAACGCCGATATCAGAGCGTTTCTCTTCATAAGTCGGATAAATTTCTTTAAAGTAGCCTTCTGCTCTTCCTGGGATATAGTTTTCTGGTTCTGGATACGTTGTAATAACCCCTTCAAAGTTACGAAGAACAACTTTATCCGCACTTTGTGAAATTAAATAGTTTGGCTGAAGCGCAATTTTTCCGCCTCCACCCGGTGCATCGACAACGAAAGTTGGTACTGCATAACCAGACGTATGTCCACGTAAGCCTTCAATAATTTCAAGACCTTTCGAAACTGGTGCACGGAAATGACCGATACCTTCTGATAAATCACATTGATAAATGTAATATGGACGAACACGAATTTTCACTAAATCATGCATAAGTTTTTTCATAATTGGAACGCTGTCATTAATTCCAGCTAAAATTACAGCTTGGTTTCCAATTGGAACACCTGCATTTGCAAGCATTTCACATGCTAGTTTCGATTCTTCTGTAATCTCAATAGAAGTGTTAAAATGAGTATTTAACCATACTGGATGGTATTTTTTAATTATGTTACACAGGTTTTCTGTAATACGCTGTGGGAATACAACTGGTGCTCTCGTTCCGATACGAATAATCTCAACATGCGGGATTGCTCGTAAATTCTTTAATACATATTCTAAAATTTTATCATTAATTAGAAGTCCATCACCGCCAGAAATTAAAACGTCACGTACTTGTGGTGTTTCACTAATATAAGCAATCGCATCATCTAATTGCTTTTTCGGTACGCCCATTCCAATTTGTCCACTAAAACGACGACGTGTACAGTAACGACAATACATAGAACATTGATTCGTTACTAAAAATAGTACACGGTCTGGATAACGATGAGTTAGTCCTGGAACTGGTGAATCTTCATCTTCATGAAGGGGATCTTCTAAATCATATTTTGTTTTATATAACTCTTCCGAAATCGGTACTGATTGCATCCGAATCGGACAGCGTGGGTCATCAGGATTCATTAGCCAAGCATAGTACGGTGTAATGTTTAACGGGATCGTTTTCGTTGAAATTTTAACGCCTTCTTCTTCGTCAGGTGTTAAGTTAATTACTTTCTTTAAATCATCTAAAGTTTTGATCGTATTCGTTAATTGCCAAACCCAATCATTCCATTGTTCTTCTGTAACATCTTTCCATAATTCAATATCCTTCCAGTGACGATTTGGTTTGTATACATCATGTAACATTGCTATTCCCCCTTTTTATACGCTCATCCTTTATATAAGCAATAATTATGCCAACTTCATATTCTTGATAAGTAAATGCGAGAAATACCCTATTATATAAGAGAATAAATATTTTTAAGTGCTGTACTAAAATGATATTTACTATCATATTCATTACTTGTTATATATGTAAACGCTCTTTTATTGGTGCAAACACACAAAAACCGCCGATTATTCGGCGGTTTTGTCGTACTTGCTCAGTTTATATTGAAGCGTTTGACGCGGAATACCTAACATTTTTGCTGCTTGCAAAATATTCCCTTCCGTTTCAATTAACGCTTGATCTATTAATTCCTTTTCCATTTGATGAAGAGCTTCCCTAAGCGGTAATATACTTTTCTTCTTCGGAAGTTTCTCTTTCCGAAATGTTCGTGGCAAGCAATTTGCTGTTAACGAATTCCCTTCTGTAATAATGACAGCATGTTCAATCGTATGCTTTAACTCACGAACATTTCCAGGCCATTGATAAGCTTGTAATCTTTCTTTCGCTTCCTTATCAATTTGAAGTACACCTTTTCTATAACTTTTATTATATTCTTTCAAAAAGTAAGACGCTAATAACAGTACATCCTCAGTTCTTTCGCGAAGCGGCGGGATATATAATGAAAACACATTTAATCGATAGTATAAATCAGTGCGAATTTTATTTTCTCTTAAACATACTTCTGGAGGCTGATTCATTGCAGTAATAACGCGAACATCTACTTTTCTCGTCTTATTATCACCAATGCGACGAATAACTCCATCTTCTAATACACGTAGCATTTTTGCTTGTAAATCAAGCGGCATTGAATTCAGTTCATCTAAAAATAATGTCCCTCCATCTACAAGTTCAAATAATCCTGCTCGTTCGATTGCCCCTGTATAACTACCTTTTGTCGTGCCAAACAGCAAACTTTCTAATAGCGACTCTGGCAAAGCTGCACAGTTTTGTGCAATAAACGGCTTATTTTTTCGTTTAGAAGCTTCATGAATCGCTTGCACAAATAGCTCTTTCCCCGTTCCAGTTTCACCATATATTAAAACATTCGCATCGGTTGGCGCTACTTTTTGTGCTAACTCTTTCGTCTGTTTAAAGCGGGAATCATCAGTTACAATTGTCTCGAATGCAACATGCTTTTTCACCGTTTTTTTGCTAGTCGATCGTTTTATTTTCGATTGTAGATCTACAATCGTATCAGTAAGCTTTTGAATAGTAGAATAATCTTTCGCAATTTCTACAGCACCAGCAATATTTCCATCTATTAAAATAGGTAACGTTGTATTGACCGTACAAACGTCTTCCCCATTTAAATTTTGGTAATGTTGAACTTGGTGTACGATTGGTTTTTTTGTATCTAATACTTTCATCAACGTACTTGTTTCTCTGGATAATGACGGGAATGCTTCTAATAAATGCTTTCCTAGCACATTTTCAATTTTAGATCCATCATGTTTTGCAGCAACTGTATTATAAAATATTGTAATCCCATTTTCATCTACTGCATGTATGGCCTCATCTATACTGCCCAAAATCGCTTCAATGACTTCCTGTGTCGAAACTGCTAGCAATGTCATCCCCCCTTTTGCCGAAAATCCAGCAAATTCAACGCCGAATTTCCGGCACCCTCTGCGCGATTATAAGCATGACGATTCCGTTCTATTATTTTGATGAAATGTATATATATTTTTATTGCTTATTTATGGTTAAGTGAAACTTTAATCAGTGGGGCTTTATTATTAACCCGACTCCCACCTAACTTCTTTGCTTTACAGCCGAATTTTGAGGCGGGAGTCTTACTGCTTTCGAATAGCTTGATAAATCTTTCACCCATATATTCATATCTTCCAACTTATCAAAAATGTAGCAATTATTCGCAAGCCTTCCCGTATATGTATAGCCTAATTGATGAAAGGCTGCATTCATACCGAAAGATAGCGAGCGAGCAATTGTATAAGAACAAAAAATAGATTTTTCTTGGAGCTCTTCCTCCAATTTAATTAACAGACTTTTCATGAAACCATGTTTTCGATATTCAGGTAATGTAGCACAATTCGTTAATTCTGCATTACCTTCTTTCACGTTCATTTCAGCAGATGCTGTACTAATAATTTTCCCCTCGAATTCATAAACATAGTAAATTGTATCGTCTTCCTTCATCGTCTGCTTTACATAATTCCCATCATTTAAAGGTGTCGGATAAACTTCAAATACTTTTCCAAAGACAATTGCTAATTCTTCCGCATCCTCTTCTGTCGCTTTTCTTAACACAAATTCCTCTGGGACTATTTTTTCTTTCACTTCTTTTTCTTTTACACCACTTAAAATAGTATCTTCCTCAGTCCAATGAATACTATTTCGTCTTTCATCATTATGATATTTCACGAAGAAGTGCGCATCGTGCCCTTGAAAATAATGAGGTATCGTTGCTTCCAGTAAGAAACCGAAAGAGAGCCATGTTGAAACATGCTCTCCCTTTCCTTTAATAATACATTTAGTGAAAGAATGTTTCTTTGCTAATTCCTCGATTGTTTGTATGATGCTTTCAACATTTCCTGTATAGTGATCAACTCTAATACGTTTATTAAAATAATCTAAAACCCCTTCTACTGTATAATGCTTTGTCTGTTCACTAAAAGATTCATAGTATTTCATTTTTTCACCTCACACCAATCTAGTAATGTACATGCAATTATTTTTGCGGCAGCAATCATTTTATCAACTTCTATATATTCGTTTGGATAGTGTGCTACTTTCGTCTCTCCTGGACCAAATACTATCGTGGGTACGTTAGCTATTTGTGTGAACAAACCTCCATCTGTTCCCCATGGCGAAGCTTCTATAATCGGCTCGTTCCCTTCGATTTCAACAAAGTTATGTTGAAGCGTTGTAATAAGTGGATGATTTTCTTCTAGTTCACCAGGAACCCATCTAGCCCCAAACCATTCTACTTCTACAGGATTTTTTACAAACCAACTATCCACATCTTTTAATTCACCAATCCAGCCCTCAAACTCTTCTTTTGCTGCCTCTATAGTCTCATTCGGCGCAATACCACATCTTCCTTCTAAAATTAATGAATCGGGAACAGAACTTGGCCAGCTTCCCCCTTCAATTTTCCCAACGTTAATTGGAATTGGAATCGGAATCCCCTTAAATAACGGATCTGTAATTCGACCATTTCTCTTCTCTTCTAATTTTCTCAAATGCTCTACAACAAACATACTTTTTTCAATTGCACTTACTCCTTCATAACGTGTACCACCGTGTGCTGCTTTTCCTTTTATATGTAGACGAAACCACATTGATCCTTGTTGTTTCGGAAAAAACTTCATATTCGTCGGCTCAGGAATAATAACGCCATCTGCCTTATATCCTCGTAAAATAGCAGCTAATGTTCCTGCCCCACCGCTCTCTTCTTCTATTACACTTTGAAAATGTATATCCCCTTTTAGTTCAATACCAGATTCAATAATCGCTTCCATCGCAAGCATAAGTGAAACATTGCCGCCTTTCATATCTGTTGTTCCACGTCCATATATGCGGTTTCCTATTTTCTCTCCACTATATGGATGATGGTCCCACTGATTTACATCCCCTTCTGGCACGACATCAATATGCCCGTTTAAAATCATAGATTTCCCTTCGCCACTTCCTTTTAAAGTCGCTACAATATTCGGGCTATCTGTAAAACTTGTACGAGGTGATACGAAATAAGGGTGATCTTTCATTTCATTAAAAGCAGGCTCCCAAATATCAAGATCTAGACCTAACTCACGCAACTTTTCAATAACAATTGCCTGCGCACCACTTTCATCACCAGATACGCTCTTTTCTTGAATTAATCGTGTTAAAAATTTTACACTCTCTTCTTCATGACCCTCAATATAATCACAAACTTGTTTTTTTAATTGCTCCATATATTACAACTCCCCTCATTCAATTACTAGTAAATTTGAGCTTATATGAAAATCAGCTGTCGTATGTCGTTTTACATCTTCTACAGTATATGGACTCATTAATTCTTGTAAGACAAGTCCTCTTTGGGTCACTTCCATGACAGCCATGTCTGTAATAATTAAATCTACACATTTTTTCGAAGTTAATGGCAATGTACATTCCGAAACAATCTTTGCATTTCCGTATTTATCAACATGATTCATCACAACAACGACCCGCTTCGCTTTTTGCGCTAAATCCATCGCTCCTCCAATACCTGGAACGCGTTTTCCTGGTACAATCCAGTTGGCTAAATCACCATTTTCACTTACTTGTAACGAACCAAGTATCGTAACATCAAGTAATCCTTTTCGAATCATGCCAAACGCCATGCAACTATCAAAATAACTTGCTCCTGTAATAAGAGATGTTGGTAAACCAGCTGCGTTACATAAATTCTCATCTTCATTCCCTTTACTTGGCGTTGGTCCCATACCAACAATACCGTTTTCCGCATGAAACATAACATTCATATCTTCTGGCAAATGATTCGGTACAAGCGATGGAATTCCAATACCTAAATTTACAAGCATACCATTCTGAATTTCTTTCGCTGCACGTCTTGCAATCTTATCTCTTACTTCTACGCCCATACCCATTTCCAATTCACTCCTTCCGATGGCACGATATAATTTACAAATACACCTGGGACGACAATTTCTTCTGGATCTAAACTTCCAAGTGGAACAATTTCTTCTGCTTCTACAATCGTTATGTCACCAGCCATAGCTACGTGTGGATTCATATTACGAGCACTTTTATCAAATACAAGATTGCCAAACGGATCCGCTTTTTTCGCATATACAATTGCGACTTCAGCCGTTAAAGCTGTTTCAACTAAATATGTCTTTCCATTCATTTCAACTGTACGCTTTCCTTCTTCTACAATCGTATCAACACCAACGTCAACTAAAATACCACCAAGCCCTACACCACCAGCGCGAATACGCTCTGCGAGTGTTCCTTGCGGAGAGAATTCAATTTGCAATCTTCCTTCATTTAATTGTCTTCCCGCATTTGGATTTGACCCAATATGAGAAGTAACTAAAGATTTAACCCTTTCATTCGTAACAAGACGACCGATTCCTACATCAGGAAATCCAGTATCATTTCCTATTAAATTTAAATTTGTAATGCCTTTATCTAAAACAGCTTGAATTAAAGATGGAGGGGATCCGATTCCTCCAAATCCCCCAAACATTAATGTCATATCATCATGGAACAAAGAAATTACTTCCTCTATTTCTTTTAATTTACCGAATGTATTTGTAATAGTTGTCATGCGATACTATGCCCTCCTTTTTGCATCATCTCTTCCACGCTCTTTACAAAAATTGAAAGTAATTCATCTAACTCGGAATATGTAGTTGTCATTGGTGGTGCAACAAGCAGTGCACTATCCTCTTTTCCTGCTTGCCCTGAAACAGCTTGGTATAAGAGCAGTCCATTTTTAGCAGCAACTGAAATAAGCTCCGACGCTTTTGTAAACGGTTGCAATTCTATTCCAATTAGCAATCCTTTTCCACGAACATCGGCAATGATTGTCGATTGTTGTTGAACTTTCTGTAAACCTTTTAATAAATACTCTCCCTTTTCTGCTGTTTTTTCAGGTAAATTATGTTTCTCCATATATTCAATAACAGCTAAAGCCGTTGCTGCAGACAATGGATTTGCACTAAGCGTATGCCCGCTCATTACAGAACGTGATCCACGTAAAATTGGCTCCATAACACGGTCACTTACAACTGTTGCTGCCATTGGTGTATAACCTGCTCCTAGCCCCTTACCAAGGGTCATAATATCCGGTTCTACACCCCAGTGCTCCATCGCAAACCATGCACCAGTACGACCAAGTCCAGTCATTACTTCATCCGCAATAAATAATATATCGTAATGACTACAAATATCTTTAATTACTTTATAGTATTCTTTCGGTGGGACAACCGCTCCTCCAGCAGCTCCGATAATCGGTTCAGCAATAAAAGCTGCAATATGTTCTGCACCAATTCGATCAATCGCTCTTTCTAGTTCAGTCGCACAAGAAAGTTGACATGTTGGATATACCTTTTGTACAGGACATCTAAAACAGTATGGAGCTGGAATAGTCGGATAATCTTCCAAAATAGAAACGAAACGTTGTCTGCGCAGTGGATGCCCAGACATAGATAAAGCTCCCATTGTAATCCCGTGATAGCTCATCCACCGTGACAAAATTTTATGTTTCCCTTGAATGCCACGCTCCTGAAAATGCTGAATTGCGATTTTCATAGCTGTTTCATTTGCTTCCGTACCACTATTCACAAAAAAGCTCCAGTTCAAATCTCCTACACATAAATCACTTAACTTCTTCGCTAATTTTTCAGCTGGTTCACTCGTAAACTGTGATCTATAAACGAAAGCGATCTCCTCTGCCTGTTTTTTTATAACTTCTGCTATCTCTGCTACGCCATGTCCAATACCTGCCGTAATCGCTCCAGACGAACCATCAAAATATTTATTTCCGTTTTGATCATACAAATACACGCCTTTTCCATGTGAAATCATCGGATACGGCTGACCAACAAGTGGTTTAATTAAGTAATCGCGCATAGCGCTCCCCCATTTCTCCAATTTGTATATGTATATGAAGAAAATTGACGTTTCTTTCATAAAAAAGAATCCTCTGCAAAAGCAGTGAATTTATCAAAAAACTATTATAAAATATACAAATGACTGCTAAATATCATTTTAAAAACAGAAAATTCAGAACTGAAAATGAAGACCAACCCTACCTGTACGCTTAAATACCCCTTCCTGATTTAAGATAACAGCAAATTGAATATTTTTTAAATATAATATCAACTTTCCTCAATTGCTGACATTGTGTAAACTTCGACGAAACTCCCGTTATTCTCCTTCCTATTATCCTACTTTATATTGCATATTTTCAAACAAAATTCGACATTTTACTTCGCCTCATTTATCATAACTATTTCTTAACAAATAGTACCACCTGTTTAGAACAATAAAAAAAGAACCGATTAACCACATTAATCAGTTCGGCACGACGCTCTTTTATCGGTATTACCTTATCCAACGCATCACTAAAATTAATAGAAATACTCATAATACAAATCCATAATTCGTCCCACAGCCTATAGCACCAAATCCTCCATAACTTCATTCCCAATAACTATGGGGATATCCCCATCCCAATGGTTCCACTCCTTCCATCAAAGTCAAACTACCTTTCCTTTATAATTTATGTAGGACAATTATCGATTTGTATGTGTGTTTGCCTATAAATAAAAAAATCCCCATTTAAACTTTTCCTTCTAGAAAGGCAAGTTTTTTGCATAACCTCTTTCTAGCTTCGCATATATTTGTAATGATGATAAAGGAGGAATGTTCATGACTCAATCCGAAATTGAAAAATACGGCCAAGAAGCTGCACGTTACGAACAGCTCGCTCGTTACTATCAATATAGCAATCCTAAAAGATATGTAGAACTCTATATGAAATACTATGATGCAATTACAAAACTTGTACAAGCATATGAAAAGAGAGATTCACAAGAAGCGACTTTACCGTCACATATGAGAATCTTCCACACAGCTCCCCATACACCAGCAGTTGATATTATAATAAACGGACAAAAGGTTATTAAAAATATTTCTTTTAAACAATTCAGTCCGTATTTATCATTAGTGCAAGGTAAATACCGTATTGATATTGTCCCTGTCGGAAACGAAACTCCAATATTTTCAGCATTAGTACCAATAATGGGGAATCACACTTATACCCTTGCAGCGGTCAATAGCGATAATCATCTCCAATTACAACCCATTCTTGATAATACTCATTTACCATCTGGTCAAGCAAAAATACGATTTGCACATTTTTCACCAGACACTCCAGTTGTAAATGTAAATTTAAAAGATGGGGATCATTTATTTGAAAATGTACTCTTTAAGCAAATAACAGATTTTTTACAAGTTAGCCCTGGTACAGCAGATATTGAAGTTTCACTTGCTGATACAAAAAAAGTACTATTAACCATTCCAAAATTCAACGTTGAACCAAATACAATTTACACAATTTCAATAGTTGGTTATTCAACTGAGGATCCAAAATTAGAAACCGTTATACTTACAAATTAAAACAGTCTACACCATTCGCATGGTGTAGACTGTTTACTTTTGAAACGTAATTTGAAATTCTGTCCAATCGTTATCCGAACGACACAATATGGATCCTTTATGTTTTTCTACAATTTGTTTACATACAAATAGTCCAATACCAGTTCCTAGCTTTTTAGTAGTTACAAATGGCTCAAAAATAGTCTCTACATTGTCTGCTGGAATCATAGGTCCATTATTTTTTATAACAATGCGAACAGCCTGATCCTCTTCAAATACATCAATGATAATTTTCCGCTCTTCTTTCACCGATTCAAGAGCATCAATCGAATTCATTAAAATATTTAAAACTACTTGCTTCACTTCACTCCGGTAACCAACGAGTGGAATAGGATACGGCAAATTCTTTTCAATCAAAACATTTGCATTAACTAAACTTGGATATAAGAATTGTATAATATCTTGAAATAAGTCATTTACCAAAAAACGTTCAGATTCATTCCACATTTCTTTTTTCGATACAAGTAAAAATTGCGAAATCCTAAAATTTAATTGATCTAATTCATGTGAAATAATATCTAAATACGATAGATTAGGGTGATCTGTCTTCAATAACTTTACAAATCCCATAATCGAAGTTAGCGGATTACGAAATTCATGTACAAAACTAGCCGACATTTGCCCTAGAATCGTAAGCCTTTCTTTATGTGTTTCATTTATATATTGCTGTTTTTCTTCTAAATTTCTCGATATAATTTCTGAGTATTTTAAAACGGTATAATAAATTAATTTGTCAAAACAAGTATGTATTTTGGCCATAATCGGTTTCAGTTCACGAGCACTTACATCCAATTCGCACATCGCTTCAAAAAGTTCATTTCTTCCCACATTTGCATTGTAAACAAAATCTCCAATATTCGCATCTGCCCCTGCACGCTCAATGGCAATTTTCTCACATAATGGCTGAAGATAATTAATGTCTTTATCTTCCATAATAAGTTCGATAATTAACTCTAATAAATTCGCTCCATTTTGAACTACCTCTTGTTTAAATGGATCTTTTTCGGAAATTATCATTTTGTTTTTCCAGTTCTCTACGAATTGGTGCCTGTTGTTTTTCAAGTGCGAACAAAATACTTCTTTAATATCCTTATCGATTGGAAAAACCTCCATTCCTCCATTTCCATACGACGAATACCCTTTATATTTTGAATATTAACACAAAAAATACATTTCGTTAATAGATTTTTGTCACATTTTGTTAATTTCTGTTGATAAAATTTATTTTTCCTTTCTTATTTAAATAAGTTGTATTCCTATATCCCTTTCCCTTCTCATTTTTTAAATTATTTTCCTGTTCAAAACTACTTTTTTTTGCATCCTTTTTAATTCTTGCGTACAATAAGAAGTGAAAGGTGTGAAAAATATGGTAAATAAAAATGTGGAAGACTATCTCCAAGAAGGCATATATGGCCAAAAGCAAAACAAACCAGAAGAACGTAATATGTACTTAACTACATTACGTGAGCGTGTAGAAATCGCTTTAACAATCGGTCAAGTAATGCAAAGTAATGTGTATACAGAAGTAACGGGTAACATACGTTCTTCTCAATCATTACAACTATTCCTAAATGGAAGCATTGCTTACCCACATTTATCAAAATACATTAAATTAGCAACTGAAAAAAATATTCCTTTTACAATTGTTCAAAATAAAGGTACTGAAACACCACTCGGTTTAGTACTCTCTCATAGCACTGCTGTAGATAAAGAACATATTTATGTCGAAGATGATATTTTCAAACAAGAAATGAAGTAAAAGGTACACTTGATTAAATGTAATCGTTCCGAGAAACGTAAAACAAACAATAAAAAACGAGTATGGAATCGTAAACATTTCCTGCTCGTTTTTTATTGCGGTGTTTAAGCTCGATCTACTTTATTTTTTAATACACACTAATTTCATTTCTGTCATTTCTTCTATTGCATATTTAATCCCTTCACGGCCTGTTCCACTCTCTTTCACACCGCCATAAGGCATATGATCTACTCTGAACGTTGGAATATCATTAATCATGACACCACCGACTTCTAATTCATCAATTGCACGCATTGCCTTACATAGATTGTTTGTAAATACACCTGCTTGTAATCCATAACGTGAATTATTTACTTGTTCTAAAGCCTCATCAAATTCTTTAAATGTATTTACAGTCATAAGTGGACCAAATACTTCTTGGCACTGAACAGATACATAATCTGGAACATTTGTTAATACAGTTGGTTCAAAAATCCTTGCATCACGTTTGTTACCACCGTATACAACATTAGCTCCTTCCTTAACTGCCTCTTCCACCCATGAATTTATACGTTCTACATCTTTTTTTGAAATAAGTGCTGATACATCTGTTTCTTCATGAAGCGGGTCTCCTACTACAACGTTTTCCATTGCTTTCGTTAATTTTGTAATAAACTCTTCCATTTTGCGTTCATGCACAAAAACACGTTGTACTGAAATACAAACTTGTCCATTATTCACAAACGCGCCCCATTTTACACGTTCAATTATTTCGTCTGTCAATTCAACATCTTCATCAATAATTACTGCAGCGTTCGATCCTAATTCTAACGTCACTCGTTTCAACCCGGCTTTTTCCTTAATTCCAATACCTACTTTCGGACTTCCTGTAAAAGTAATACTAGCAACGTTCTCATCTTTTACTAATGCCTCACCTACAACAGATCCAGGTCCAGAAATTATATTGAAAGCTCCCTTTGGTAAACCAGCTTCTTCAAATAATTCTACCAATGCATACGAAGAAAGTGGCGTTTGGTCGGCAGGCTTTAGCACAATAGTATTTCCAGCCGCAATTGCTGGGCCTACCTTATGTGCTACTAAATTAAGTGGAAAATTAAACGGTGTAATAGCACCAATAACCCCGATTGGTTGTCGAATTGTATACGCTATACGGCCACCTGCTCCTGGTGCAGCATCTAATGGTAACGTCTCACCATATATTCGCTTCGCTTCTTCAGCTGCAAACTTATATGTTTGAACAGTGCGATCTACTTCTCCCCGTGCAGCACGAATTGGTTTTGCAGCTTCTTTTGCGATAATCTCTGCAAACTCTTCTCTTCTCTCATCCATTTTTTGTGCAACCTTTTCTAAAATAGTTGCACGGTCGTATGCGGATAATTTTTTCATTTCTTTCATTGCATTTTTGGCCGAAACTATTGCTTCCTTAACGTCATCTTCTGTACCTTGCGCAATCTCCGCTAATGTTTCTTCAGAATATGGTGCATACAATGGTTTATACGTCTCTACTGATTTCCATACCCCATTTATATATAAATGTTTTTTCATAGTGGTTCTCCTTCCGAATATATGTATACAATAATACATTTCATTTATTTCACCTGGTGAAAGGTCTGACTTGTGTAATTGTATCATAGCCCTAATACATCAAAAAACATTTTGCTCAAAAAAACTCTGCTACAAAGCAGAGTTTACGAACTAATTTGTTCTTGGAGCGAAATCTTTTTTTCATCTCCTACAATAACAATCGATTCTGAAGGTTTCGTTACTTCTAATCTCTTAATATAGTGTCCATCTAATTTTTTTACGCAAAATTTATAATTTTCAATCTCAATGGTATCACCCTCGGAAATCTCAATATTTTTTGTTAGGATCCAACCGCCAATCGTATCGACATCATCGTCGTCAATAGTCAAACCTAATAATGCGTTCACTTCACTAACAAGTACTTTTCCCTCTAAAATCGTTTTCGTCTCACTAACTTGTTGGATTTCCGGTTGTTCATCAGTATCGAACTCATCTTGAATATCCCCTACAATTTCTTCTAAAATATCTTCAACGGTTACAAGACCTGATGTACCACCATATTCATCAATTAATATAGCGATATGTGTTCTTTCTCTTTGCATTTTTAAAAATAGATCATGAATTGGGATAGATTCAATAACTAAAATAATTGGCCTAATATATTGCTCCACTGTCTTTTCACTAACAACTCGGTGCTTCACAAAATCTGTAAATATATCTTTAAAATTCACAAAGCCTATTACATGGTCCTTATCACCATCAACTACCGGATACCTCGTATATTTTTCATGAGACATTTTTTGTAAAGCCTCTTCAGCAGGCATTTCTTTATTTAAAATATTCATCTCTGTTCGTGGTACCATTATTTCTTTCGCAATACGATCATCAAATTCAAATATTTTATTCACATACTTATATTCAGATTGATTAATCTCACCATTTTTATAACTTTCTGAAACTAACAACCGCAATTCTTCTTCTGAATGCACTTCATCATGCCCTTTTGGTGGTTTCAACCCAAGAAACTTTGTAATTAACCGAGCTGATCCATTTAAAATCCAAATGAATGGGAATGCAATACGATAAAACAAAATGAGTGGCTTAGCAACAAAGAAACTCACTTGTTCTGCTTTTTGAATCGCAAATGTTTTTGGAGCTAACTCTCCTACTACCACATGGAAAAATGTGATAAACAAAAATACTAAAATTATAGCTAAAATGTCTGCGAGTTGAGTAGGGACGTTCCAATTTGCAAACAACACATCAAACATGTGCTTTAGCGCAGGTTTACCAGACCACCCAATCCCAAGAGCTGTAACAGTTATTCCTAATTGACAAGCTGATAAATATTCGTCTAAGTTTGTAATGATTGTTTTGACAGATATTGCACGATTATTTCCTTTTGCAATTAAATAGTCAATTCGTGAACTCCTCACTTTAACAATTGCAAATTCTGCTGCAACGAAAAATGCCGTTAAGGCAATTAAAACAATCACTATACTTATACTATATATGTCCAAATACTTTTCCTTACTTACAGTGTAAGCAAGGAAGCCACCTCCTACTTAAATTTATTCAAGTGAAGTAAGCATTCTTATACTCTAATAAAATTCTACATTAGTAACCACCTTTTTATATATTATATGCATACATAAAAAAGATATTTATAATTATGATAATCTAATTAGCTTATTATCGTCAAACTATAATAAGCCCAATTTTCCGATAACTAAAAATGATTTATATAAATAGTATGTGCTAAACAGCTGAACTTCGTGAAAAAACACTTTCTTTGCCGATTCCACACTTCTTTTGTCACACCTGAAGGGAACTTGCTACATAACTAGAAATCATTCAACAGGATATATATAGGAGGGATTATTTTGGAATATAAAACACCATTTATCGCAAAGAAATTAGGTGTTAGCCCAAAGGCTGTTGTCCGGATTGCACAACAATTAAATCTTACGATTAAAAAAAATAAATATGGTCATTTTATTTTCACACAAGGTGATTTAGATCTAATGTTAGAATACCATCGCTCTCAAATGGACCAGCCTCAAAACTCTCAAACTACTCAAAAACCATCTTCAAATGATGTAGAAAAATTAAAAACTCAAGTAAACACAATTGCTCAAAACACATCATCGAATGATTTTGAGCAATTAACAGCTCAATTTACCACAATTACGAGAAGACTAGATCGAATGGAAGAACAAATGCAAGATAAAGCAAATGATGTCGTTACATACCAACTTTTACAACATCGCCGCGAAATAGAGGAAATGTTAGAACGAATTCAAAAACTAGAAGCTGCCCTAAAAAAAGAAGAACCAATATACATTACTCCTGATGCAAAACCAACATATGAAAGAGAAAAGAAACCGAAGCGTCGTAAAATGATTTTTAGTATATTTGGACTATAATATTTTAGACCCTTATTCTGAGAATAAGGGTCTACTTTTTGTATGAAAACAGATGCCTGTAATAAGTAACTCTTCTTCATACTATACATATTCATATATTTTCATTTTGTTAACATAATATTTTTACTGTATTCTGCAATAAGTGCCTGCGCATGAGCATTCCCTTGAATAATATCACGGAATTCTTTCAAGGAATACAGATGTGTAGCCCCTTTTCGAGCATGAATTCGCACTGGTACACCTTGTAAAGTATCATGAAACTGGAATGGACTATCTATCGGTTCGATTGGAAAACCGAGTGTAAGTAAATACATATACATTCTTTTTGTAACTGCTGCAATATACCATTCCGCTTTCGTCTCTAACGCATGCATAAATAAAATAGCTGCCAGCCTTTTGAAATGTCCTCTCCCCCGAGACGTTTTCGCAATACTTAACTTTCCTATTTCATACACATTTTTCAAATCTTTCACTAAATCATTTTTAGAAAACGGATAGAAAAACTCAGAATTTGATTGTTCAGGTACTGTAAACTTAATACATTCTACTGTACCAATATGATGTTCATCTTCTATTAATAAAAATCGTGATGGATTTAAATTACGTTCTACAAACATTAAGTTTCTTTCTTCACAAAAATCTCCCCACAGTTGCTCGAACCAAAAATGCTCTTCCTTTGTTTGAACACGCTGGAACATATTTAACCGCCTTTCCCATCGCCGCTCTGTTTTTGATAACGCTTTCACTTACTATCATATAAGAACAAATCTTCGTATGCAACTAAAAATATTTATGTCTTATTATATTCTGCAAAACGAATTAAATTCCTACTTATTAGTCATTAATACACATGCAAAACCCCTTAATTCCCCATACTGTTACAAACATAACAAGATTCAATTACTCTAATAAAAAAATGATAATCACTATCAAGTTCGAACCGTATAATGTGTCTTTCCGTACTGCATATAATTCTTCTTAACCTAAAGAAATCCTTCATTAAAAAGGATTTCTTTTACATTTTATTACTTTTTAACCATTTCTCAAAAATTTGAATCATCCCATGCTTCCCAGCCAACTTCTCTTCTCCTTGTTTCGTTTTATATGGATATAGTTGTAAAAACACTCCACATCCAGATTCAATTTTTTTACTATGCATATGGCTACCTGGATATACACAAATCACTTCATAAATCGCTCTTCGCTTAAAAATTCGTTTACCATTCTGTTCTTCTACATACTTAATAGACCAGTATTTATACATTTGCTCCGTTGCTTTCGTATTACCGACAGGCTGAAAAATATTGTACATAGGGCTGTATTTCACTTCGATAATAATAGAAGATTTATATACATACTTCTCTTCTTCCTTTACATAACAATCTAAACGAATATCCGGCTTCTTTGTGTCCTCTCCGTTATAAAAATTACTTCCTTTGCTTAGTGCAATAAGAGGGTGTGTTTCAATTAAATCATTAAACGCGACGTGCACTTTTATATCATCTCGATGTAAAATCACTGTCGTTCCATCTTGTAATCCGTCTAAATAAAAATGTTCTTGTATTTGTTCACGAATAGGATTCTTATCTTCAAATCCGATTTGTTCTAATATAGAAATAACGATAAAAAAAGCGTAATACTCATACACTAAAAACGTTGGTTTATATACGAATAATAAAGATGGAGGTTGCTCCGTATGTTGCGGTAACAATTCTAAATGGTGGATTAATTGTTGATGCGGTATAGATAAAGTGTTCGAATTAATGGTAGCTGTTTCAGAAACTTCCCTCCAAAATGGAGAATACAATAAATTTCGAAAGTATTGCACACTTTCATATACGATATGAGCTAATATTTTATATTCTTGTATTTTCACAGAACTTTTCCGTAAATCTGCTTCTTTCAGTAAATGTAGATTTCTATATTTTTGTTTTTCCCTATCCGTCACGGATCCATTTCGTTCAATCGTTTTCATAATTGTTTTAACAGCTTGAAATTCATCTGACTTTTTCTTCTTTTCTCCTTCTAGTATTTCAATAGTTTTACGTACAAAAATTTCTGCTTCAAGTAAATAATAATAGAATTGCATCGTTTTAAATTTAAGAAATGCATTTTCAATACTATTTTTTTGCTCCTTAAATTTACGGTTGTAATATTTCGCATAAAGCTTTCTTTCTGTCATAATGGCAGTTTTTCTCGTTGCCTTCCGCGCTTTCGTTTCCCATTCATATTCGTGTACAAATTCCGCATTCGATTCTACTTTCTTAAAAATTTGTTTTATTCTTTTCATTTTTTGTGGCAACTTTCTTAACAATACCAAATAAGAAGAATCTTCAATATCGCTAAGTGCTGAGAAAGTTTTCTTGTAATAACCTCTATCTAAAATTAACTCGTTTAAAATTGACTTCACATAATCTTGAATCATTTCAAATTGGTCATCAAAAAAGTTTTTAGGAACCACTTGAAACGCACCATAATAAGTTTTATCTTCTATACGCACTTCAAAATGGTATAAGCCACAGCGCCACGGATAAAAAAATTCAGTTTTTCCATGTTCATACACTAATACTCTTTGTTTTTTTTCATTTAATTCATATTGTGACTCTTTTATATTCTTTTGTCCCTCATATACTTTATTCCATATGAATGTAATGTCCATTGGATTTTGATAATGGAAATGTAATTTCAGTGGTTTTAATTCCTGTACTTTATAAATACATTGAACTAATGCTGTAGTAGACGTACAAAGCCGGTTTAAAAGGATAAAATCGCCTTTCCCCTCAGTACCAATAATTAGCTTCAATACAAACGGGAGCGTTTCTTTCGTATCGACGATTGCTGTTTCATAACGCTCCTCATTTTGCATAGCCATACAGCTCCAGTTCTCTACGCTTTTGTCTTATATAAGCTAAAGAATGTTCAAATGTAGATACACGATTTGCAAGCGGAGACTGTAAAAGTGGTATCAATGTCGCTCCCCTTTTTGCTTCTTCAGAAAGTAGAGGGCCCACTGTCATTTCTGTCCCCCTTAATTTCGTTAATACACGCTGCTTTATTTGCAAATCAAAACCTTCTTCCCTGCTAATCATATAAGACTGATTATTTTGGAACGGTATATTTTGCAAATACGTAGCGATTGCGCTTGCACATCGGAAAGAAATTCCTTTTGATATATCGTGTGATGATAATACATCATGTAACTTATCCAATAACTCTAATTCCTCTTCAGTATACACTTCGATCATCTCTTTATTCCTAAACCAATTGAGTCGAAATTCTCCCGTTGTTACTTTCAGCGGGGGTTGCTGAACAACTTTCTCATGTTCTATACTCATCTCGCAAAACGGAATTTTTTGTAATGTAATCAAATTTGTTCGATCTAATAATCGATCGGAAAGCTCTTTCGTCGTTTCATCAAAATTTACAGTGCCTACGAAAATAATATTCTCACCAATTTCCACTGAAGGTGGAATTTGATTTTCTATTTCTTGTACTTTCTCATACAAACTCAAAATACGATTTTTCTTTTCAAGTTGAAGAACGGATAGAAACGGAGTAAACCAATGCTCAATATGTGACATGTTCATTTCATCGAACACAATTATATACAATTGATTTGGATTTTCTTTAGCCTTTAACAATGTCCGAACTAACTTCGTTTCACTTTCAATAAAATTACCATTCGGATGAAGGTAACCGAGAATATCATGTGGTTCTTGATACGATGGTGAAATCGGAATCCAAATTAATTCTTCCCCATAACGTAACCCAAGTGATTCTGCATAAGCTTGCACAAAGCGTGATTTCCCAACACCTGGTATACCACCAACAATTGTTAACATATTGGTTTTAATACTAATGTGAAAATTATATATATCTGTATCATCCAAATATAACCCTTTATTACGAACCATACTTTGTACATACTGCAAAAAAGAGGATTCACGCTCATCCCATTCCCAGTCATCCTTTTGCATTTTAATATCTTCTACTTCAACTAACTTACCTTCTTCAGCAATTCGTTTATTTAGTTGGTCATACATATTTTCACTTACAAAATATAAATGATCATCTACTGCTATTTCTACATGTTTCATCCAATCGTTTATTTCAATATATTTGCATTCTTTTCTTTGCTCAAAATATGAAATTGAACTTATTGATGATTTTAACGATAAATTTCCATATAGCCTTCCTTCATGCCACAATAATTCTGGAGGCTCAAAGTCTTTTGGTAATTTAGGCATAAGAAATGATAAATAACCGTTGCTTAACTTCCGTTCCAATGACGCTCTCTTTTTATAATTTGAGACCTTTGGTGAAGGAATCACTTTATATGAAGATGCTATTTCCCGAGGCTCTTCTGTGCATATTAATTCCAGAAATAAATTTCCACGATCATAATAAAGACGAAACATAACCAGTTGCTTTTCTAATTTATGCTTCTTTAAATCAGTAAAGATTTTTTCATTCTTTTTATTACTGCATAATCCTTCAAACAAATATTTTCCAGTCGGAAATAACTCTTGTAAAGTTAAAGGTATTGAAGAAAGACATTGTACAAAGAAATTTTCTCCATTCTTCTCTCCCTCAGCTTTTGCAAACTTCCCAATAAACCTCATATAATACATTCGCTTTATAAAACTTGGATGAAGAGCTTTATGTAATTTCAACGTAGTCACCTTCTTTTTTTCATACTATCCTTATTGTATGAACTACAATCTAAAACTAGAAATAAAAAACCTGACGTCATCCGTCAGGTTCAAAATTAAAACGTATATTAATGAGAAGGAAATGCTTTTTTTTCTTGTAAAATGGCATTATGAGCGATTTTCATTTTAGCAAGTACGTACCGTAATCGATCTTCGGCATTTTCATCTTTATTTTGCTGCAAACTCGCCAAATTCTCTACAGAACTCGCTAAATTTTCAATCACGCCTCGAAGTTCAGGATGATGATTAAAAAAAGATTCTTGTACTAATACTTTCCTTAAATCACTAGCTAAATCCATAATTCTAGACAACTGTTCTTTTTCTTCCATTTTCATCCCTCCTGAATATCTTATGTATTAAATATTCTCTAGACAAGGAAAAAAGCCCTTTAAATTAAAAGGACTTTTACATTTTTATAGTTCCTGTCAGTAACATATAAAGTGATGTAATAGCTGCAATAACAATTGCCAACATCACATATCGCTCTTTGCCTGCAAAACAACGATTCCCTTTTTCTTTTCTTGCAAACATATACACGAGAATCCCAATACCATATACGATTGAAACAAGCAATAAATTCTTTAAACCAGCTGCATAAATTAACCATACAGAGTATAGGGAAGCAATTAATGCTAACAATCCATTTTTTACTCTCGCAACTTTCAGCTCTTTCGTGATGACTAATTTCAATTGAAATAGCGCTGATAATAAGTACGGCAGTAATATAGATGTTGACGCAATAAAATACATAATTTGATATGTCGATTGTGAAAACAAAACGATTATAAATATAGTTTGGGCAACGATATTTGAAATCCACAATGCCATATGCGGCGTTTGTTTCTTATTTGTTTTCGTAAAGACTTTCGGAAACACGCCGTCTTTTCCTGCTACGTGAGAAATTTCAGAAACGAGTAAAAACCAGCCAATTAATGTACCTACAAGTGACGCAACTAATCCAATATTAATTGCCATTGCACCCCATGGCCCAACAACATGTTCTAATACATGTCCCATTGAAGGAGTCTCTAATACTGAAAGTTCTTTTCTTGTCATGGCTCCCATTGACAGAACAGAAATTAAAATATAAATAGACATTACTAAAATAAGTCCAAGTACTGTCGCTTTTCCAACGTCTCTACTATTTTTAGCTCTTCCTGATAATACAACTGCTCCTTCAACCCCAATGAACACCCAAAGGGTTACAAGCATTGTATTTTTCACTTGCCCTAGTACAGAGGAAACTGAGATAGTCCCTTCGCCCCAAAAGTCATGTGTAAATGTATCCCAGCGAAACGCTGTTACCATCACGACAATAAATAATAAAATCGGAACTAATTTCCCAATCGTTGCGATAACATTCATAATGGAGGCTTCACGAATTCCAAATAAAATTAGAAAATGCAATGTCCATAATAAAAGTGATGCACCTACGATTGACGCAACATTATTTCCGCCTTTAAAAATTGGGAAGAAGTAACCTAATGTACTAAACAGTAACATAATTGTTGCAACATTTCCTAAAATCCCTGCTAGCCAGTATCCCCAAGCACTGTTAAAACCAATATATTCACCGAATCCAGCTCGTGCATAACTATAGATTCCGCCCTCAAGCTCCGGTTTTTGTCTTGCTAACGTTTGATATACGAGCGCAAGTGGAATCATTCCCATTGCTGTAATACACCAACCAATTATCGTTGCACCACTATTTGCTCCTACTGCTAAATCATGCGGTAAACTAAAAACACCGCCACCAACCATCGTTCCAACTACTAATGCGATTAACGGAAAGAATCCTAACTTCTTTTCTATTTGTACCACCCCATCTGTCATTCTAGGTGTTATGTTCGTTCAACTATTAAAGTCACCTTTTTCTCTAATAGACGTTTCTCTTATATTTTTTCAGGAAAACATTACTTATTCTAAAAGAAAATGAAGAAAAATGGAATACTTTTTTGAAAAAATGTATAAGTATGCACAAAAAAACCGTTCATTTTGTAATGAACGGTCATTTCATACATATAAAATTGTATATTTATTGTAAAATTAACGAAGTAACTTCTCTTTTTGTAAAAATTGTTTTGCGACTTCTTCGCTACTTTTCCCATTCACATTTACTTCATAATTCATTTTTCTCATTTCTTCATCTGTAATCTTTCCAGATAATTTATTTAATATTTTTTCGAGTTCAGGATATTTCTGTAACGTCTCTTTTCTTAATAATGGTGCTCCTTGATAAGGCGGGAATAGTCCTTTATCATCTTTTAGCACTTTAAGCCCATATTGCTCCAATTCACTATCTGTTGAATATGCATCGATTACGTTAACATCTCCCGATTGTATTGCACTATAGCGCAGTTTCGGTTCCATCGTTTTAACATTTGAAAACTTATAGTTATATAATTTTTGCATTCCTTTATAACCATCTTCACGATCAGCAAATTCTAATGTAAATCCTACTTTAGCTTCCTGTGCAATTTTTCCTAAATCAGAAATTGTATTTATGTTATTTTGATCTGCTATTTTTTTCGGCATGGCTAGTGCGTATGTATTGTTATACTCCATTGGCTTTAACATAACCATATTATATTTCTTTTCCATTCCAATACGAGCTTGTTCATATACTTCATCACGATTTGTACTTTTCGGTTCTTCTTTCACGAAAGTAGATAAAGCTGTACCTGAAAATTCTGGGTATATATCTACTTCACCTGATTTTAACGCTTCGAATACAAATGCTGTTTTTCCAAGGCCTGGCTTTAATTCCACTTGTAAATCTGTATCCTGTTCAATAAGTTGCTTGTACATTTGAATTAATATTTCTGGTTCAGATCCAAGTTTACCAGCAATAACTATGTCTTTCTTTTCGGTATTCCAAAGAAATGGAGCAGCTATCATTACTACAACTATACATATCGTCAATATAACGCGCTTAGAACAGCGTTTCGGGCTCTCAAGTATGCGAAGTACTATATCAAAGAATAAAGCGAGTAACGCAGCTGGTACGGCCCCTAAAATGATAAGCGCATGGTCATTTCGATCTATACCTAATAATATGAGCTTACCGAGCCCACCAGCGCCTATTAAAGCAGCTAATGTAGCCGTTCCAACAATTAATACCATCGCTGTACGAATACCAGCCATAATAATTGGCAATGCGAGCGGAAGCTCTACCTTCCATAATCTTTTCCAGCTATTCATCCCCATAGCTCTCGCCGCTTCTATAAGTGATTCATCTAATTCCCGTATTCCTGTATATGTATTTCGTAAAATAGGTAATAGTGCATACACAACTAATGCGATTATAGCTGGCAGTTTTCCAATTCCTACCAACGGAATTAATAGTCCAAGTAAAGCAAGTGAGGGCACTGTCTGCATAACAGCAGAAGTCCCTATAATAAATTCAGCCATTCGTTCTTTTCTCGTTAATATAATGCCGAGTGGCACTGCAATAATTACTGCAAAAAATAGTGAAATAAGCGATATTTGTAAATGCTCACTTAATGCACTTAGCAATTCTACTTTTCGTTCTTGGAACGTTTGAATAAAATCAGTCACTGTTTAGCCTCTTTCCTTCATTTGTTCAACAATGTAATTGACAATATGACGACTTGTTAACGCTCCAACATATTGACCATGCTCTTCAACCGGCACTGACTCTTCAGTTTGTAAGCGGACTAGTGCTTCTTGTAATGACGAATGTAAAGATAAAGCATTCCCTTCAACTCGTATACCCTCGTCTAGCGGCAATACCTCTTCTATACTCTTCCCCTCATACCAAGGTCGTCCACGATTTCCAATGAACTCCTCTACAAACTCATTTTTCGGGTTATGTATAATTCCTTCTGGTGTATCTAATTGAACAACTTTTCCTTCTTTCATTACACAAATACGATCACCAAGTGATAAAGCCTCTTGCATATCGTGCGTTACGAACACGATTGTTTTTTGAATCTTTTTTTGCAATTGTACGATATCCTTCTGAAGCTGCTCCCTACTTAACGGATCTAACGCACTAAATGGCTCGTCCATAAGTACAATTTTCGGGTTTGCGGCTAATGCCCGTACGACACCAACACGTTGTTTCTGCCCTCCTGACAATTCATCTGGCATGCGATCACGATATACATCTGGATCGAGCCCAACCATCTGTAGCAAGTCATCGACACGTGCTTTTATTTCCTTTTTGGTCCATTTTCTCATTTCAGGGACAACTGCAATATTTTCAGCAATTGTCATATGTGGAAACAGCGCAATCTGCTGCAACACGTACCCTATATTCCAACGTAGTTCGTTTATGTTATATTGTTGAATATCTTTTCCATCGATTAAAATTGATCCTTCCGTCGTTTCAATTAAACGGTTAATCATCTTCATTGTCGTTGTTTTCCCGCAACCACTCGGACCAATGAGAACAAAAAATTCTCCTTTTTTAATTTCTAAATGTAATGAATCCACTGCTTTTGTGCCATCTTCATACGCTTTTGACACATGATTAAATTGAATCACAGACACAACTCCTTTCATGTTGTTTCCTTTATTTTGATGGAATATAGCATTCATTTCAAATGATACGCTTTATTATACAAAAAAAGAGCTCTCATTTGAGCTCTAACGGTCGAACAATATTGTTTTCATAATTGCAGCATATTCACGCACATACGCTTTTTTCTTAGAGCGTCTCGGTGTTTCAGCAGCCAAAGCTTCCATCTTTATCCCTACACGCTTTGCAATTATTTTCGTTCGATATAAATGATACGTATTACTTACAACTACCGCATGCTTTACATCATATAAATCCATACTAAACTTTAAATTTTCATACGTATTTGTAGAGCGGTCTTCAATTAAAATGCGATTCTCATCTATACCATGTACCATTAAATAGTTTCTCATACTGTGAGCTTCCGGTATATCTTCATCTTCCCCTTGACCACCTGAAACAATTACTTTCACCTCAGGGTGAGCATGTAAATATTCTAGCGCCATATCCAAACGATTTTGAAGAGATAAAGACGGTCTATCTCCAAATAACTTTGCACCTAATATAAGAACGTATGGAGAGTGATTACTCAATGTTTCACGAGCAACTTTATTCATTCGAAACGTCATATAAATGATGTATATCGGAGGTAGTAATAAGATTATAAGCAATATCCATTTGTTCATAAATAAGTTAACACTCCCTTTCTTTTTATTATATAGAAAAAGAAAAGGAGGCAGAAGTATTTTTTAAACAATTGATTTATTAGACACATTCGCTTCCGTTTTACGTTTTGAAATTACATAATAAAAAGCAATCCCTAATGATAGGATCAATATACAGCTCAGTACATAAAACGGGATCATTACCCCTGCTTTAGATACGCCTGCCGTAAACAACATTAATAATACAATTCGAATTCCTGTACCAATTAATCGAAATAAGCTGTCCACACGTCCCATTACTTCATTTGGAATTTCTTCCATCATCAATACATTTCTCGCCACTCTCGTTCCAGCATTTCCAATCGCATGGAAAATCGCAAGTCCATATAATAACATAATGGAAGGCTCAATAATCATTGCGGTAATTGAAATTACATAAATAATCATCGTCATAACGATTGAAATTTCTATTTTGACATATTTCATCATGATTGGAATACTTATTCCCGCAATAACAGCCCCAACACCATACATCATACCTTCTATCGCGTATACAGAGGCACTAGCTTTGAGTATATCTGAAATATATACTGGGATTAAATAATTTGCCATCATGACACCGATAAACGGCATATAAGTCGCTAGTAAAAACCAAAATAACTTAGGGCGCTTTTTCATAAAGTGAATTCCTTCGAACAATTGCTTCTTAAATGTTGCTTTCCGTTTTACTTCTTTTTTCTTTACATACGGTATACATAAGAAAAGAAAAAATGCTCCTGCAAAAGTTAACATATCCACTAACAAGATCCATTTCAAAGAAATAATCTCAATTAAAAAGCTAGCAGCTGCGCCTGAAATAACTTGCGTTAATTGTCCTTGTATTTCCATCGTGCCACTTAAACTTTTATAATGTTCAGATTGAAATATTTCTTGGTTGAATGCAAAAATTGTAGGATAGAATAATAGATAATAGAAAGAACCTGCTATATAAATAATGATGTAATGAATAGAATTGTATGATTGCCCAGCAAATCCCCAAATAGCCATCATTCCTATAATCGCTATCCCAATACCTTCGTTACATAACAACAAAGATTTTCTTGAAAAACGATCTATGCTTTGCCCAATGAATGGTGTTAGTAAAAACATGATGAGAGTCGCAACGATAGAAACATAACCAAACGTTGTCTCTCCTCCACTTTCCTTAATCAATAGCCACGGAATCGTTATCATAACAATCCCGGAACCAATAGCGGATAAACTATTGGCTCCTAGAATGTAATACAAGCGAGAATCATGATAAAGAGAGGACATATCACTCAACTCCTAATTGTTTTTTCACCTCTTTATATACGCTCATATATGCTTTTAATTCTTTAACTAAATCATGAATTAATGGTTTTGCATCTTCTCCAAGTTCACCATCTTGCACATGTAACCCATCAAGCACGACTTGTTTTGGAATTGCATTTGCGTAAACGCCTCTAGCGACAGTGCGCATACTATTTAATGCGTTTATTCCCCCTTTACCTCCTCCAGCAACTGCTAGTAATGCGACAGGCTTATGGATGAATTCACTGCTACTTAAGTAATCTAACGAATTTTTCAGCGCTCCGCTCATCGCATTATGATATTCTGGTGTACATAGTACTACACCGTCTGCAGCTTTCACTAAAGCTTTTAATTTTTTTACTGCCTCTAATTCACGTTGTGATTCTTCTCCATTATATAAAGGCAATTCCGCTACTGCTAAATCGTATAACTCCCCTTCAAATTGCTCTGCAATATATTTTGCCACAACGCGAGTTCTACCGAATTTTCTTGGTGTACCGTTAATAACGACTAGTTTCATAATTATTTCTCCCCTTTGTTTTCAAGTTATATTTATATATTATCAGAAATTTCTATACAAAACACAGTAAAAAGAGGGAAAAACTTTCATTAAATAGTATGAGAAATAAAAAAAACTCATACTTTCGTATGAGTTTCACAAAACTAATTTTTCACAACCTCATGTCCACCGAATTGATTACGAAGTGCGGAAACCACTTTTCCGTGGAATGTATCATCTTCTTGTGAACGGTAGCGCATAAATAATGACATAGCGATAACTGGTGCCGCTGCTTGTAATTCAAGCGCTGTTTCAACAGTCCATTTCCCTTCTCCTGAAGAGTTCATAACACCTTTAATGCCATCAAGTTTCGGATCTTCTGCAAATGCTTTTTCAGTTAAGTCCATTAACCAACCACGGATAACCGATCCGTTTGCCCATACTTTTGCAACATCTTCATAATTGAAATCAAAATCACTTTTATCTAGTACTTCAAATCCTTCAGCGATTGCTTGCATCATTCCGTATTCAATACCGTTATGAACCATTTTTAAGAAATGCCCACTACCGACGCGGCCTGCATATGAATAACCATTTTCTACTGCTAAATCTTTAAATAAAGGTTCTAGTTGATCATAAATTTCTTTTTCTCCACCAACCATTAAGCACGCACCGTATCTAGCTCCTTCCACACCACCTGATGTACCGATATCTACGTAATGTAAGCCAAAGCTTTTCGCTTCTTCAGCACGACGCAACGTATCCTTATAGAATGAATTTCCACCTTCAATAACGATATCGCCTTCCTCTAATAATGGATATACATCTTTTAGTACTGACTCGACAACTTCTCCTGCAGGTACCATTACCCAAATTGTACGAGGTGCTTCTAGTTCAGCAATCATTTCTTTTAACGTATGACGAGCAGTAATCCCTAATTCCCCTGCCTTTTCAACAAGCTCATTATTTACATCGTATACAACTACTTCATGCTTGTCTTCATGTAAGTGTTCAGCTAATGGGAATCCCATTTTTCCTAATCCAATTAAACCTAGTTTCATATTAATCAATCTCCCATTCTATACAAATATATTTAATAACGAAATTAATCCAAGTGCTACAACAGATAATATTGTCTCCATTGCGGTCCATGTTAATAATGTTTCTTTCACAGTCATTCCGAAATACTCTTTAATCATCCAAAATCCAGAATCATTTACATGCGATAATATTAATGACCCTGCTCCTGTTGCAAGTGCCAGTAACTCTACATTTACTCCTGGTGTACTTGCTGCAATCGGTGCTACAATTCCAGCTGCTGTCATCATGGAAACAGTAGCAGAGCCCGTCGCGATTCGGATAAGTGCAGCAATCCCCCAACCTAATAATATCGGTGAAATATGCGATTCTTTCGCCATCTCCGCAATTGTAGTTCCGATCCCAGAATCTAATAACACTTTATTAAATGCGCCGCCTGCACCGATAACTAACAGTATGTTTGCAATTGGGCCTAAACAATCATTTGTAACTTGTAAGACTTTGTCTTTAGAAAACCCTTTTGCATAGCCAAGACTAAAGAAAGAATATATCGTTGCAATTAATAATGCCACTATTGGATCTCCAATAAAATGCAATACTTGTGCAAGTTGGCTTGTTTTATTTAATGCTACTTCCGCTATCGATGCACCTAGCATAAGAAATACTGGAAGTAAAATAGTAAACAATGTATTTCCGAAGCTAGGAAGTTCCTTCTTCTTATCTCTTTCAATAAATTGCTCCGCTATATCTAACGGTACTTCTTTATGTATACGAGCACCAATCCATTTCCCGTAAAGCGGACCTGCAATTATTGCAGTTGGAAGTCCGACAATTAATGCATACAAAATTGTCTTCCCTACATCTGCTTTAAATATACCTACCGCTGCCATAGCTGCTGGATGCGGTGGAACAAGTCCGTGTACAACCGAAAGACCTGCTACTAGCGGAATACCGATTGTAATAAGTGATACCCCTGTTTCTAACGCAATTGTAAATACTAACGGAATTAATAGTACAAATCCAACTTGGAAAAATACCGGAATCCCTACTATAAATGCAACGAACATCATTGCCCAGTGAACACGCTTTTTCCCAAAACGTCCAATTAATGTGTTAGCAATTCGTTCAGCACCGCCAGACTCAGCCATCATTTTTCCAAGCATTGTTCCTAAAGCTAAAACAATCGCCAAAAACCCTAACGTATTACCAAGACCTAATTTAATAGAATCGATAATCCCTGGATGTTGTGGTGAAGTTCCAATTAAGGGCATCCCCATTGCTAGGCCTACACCGATTGCTGTTAAAATTAACGCGACAAATGGATGCCATTTTACTACCGTAATTAGTAAAAGCAATATGACAACAGCCGCTAGTACGATTCCAACTACCATTTCTCCCAATCCCCCTATTGTTTACGTTGGAAAGCAGCTATACAATCAAATTCTTCTTTCAAACGATTGTAAAGTCGTTCATACATATAAAACATCTCTAAATATAAAGCCGTATTTTCTTTATTCGGTACATGGTGATGGACAATATCAATCCAATCCTTCACCTCTTCAAGCGAATCAATTTTCCCAATTGCATACAAAGCAAGTGCCGCTGCCCCAAGCGCAGATGCTTCATGACTTTCTGGAACAAGTAATTCTTTCCCCATCATGTCAGATAACATTTGTCTCCAAAATGCAGATTTCGCAAAGCCTCCTGAAACACGTATTTCAGTAAGTGGCCCTGTACAATCTCGAATGGCAAGTGCTACTGAATACACACTCATACAAACACCTTCCATAACTGCTCGTATAAAATGTTCTCGTTTATGCTGAAGGTTTATACCGAAGAATGTACCACGAGCATTTGCATTCCAGTAAGGTGCACGTTCCCCAGATAAAAACGGTAAAAATAGCAATCCTTCTGCTCCAGCTGGTACATTTTCTGCATACTTAATTAATAAATCATAAGGATCAATCCCAAGCTTCCTTGCAACTTCTTGCTCTGGACTACCGAATTCATCACGTAGCCATCTTAATAAAATCCCGCCATTATTCGTCGGTCCACCGATTACCCAGTGCTCATCTGTTAATGCGTAACAAAAAGTTCTTCCTTTTTCATCTGTATTAACACTTGATGAAATTGTTCGAACCGCACCACTTGTCCCAATCGTAATTGCAGCTGATCCAGGTGATATTGCACCGACACCTACATTTGCAAGAACACCATCACTCGCACCAATAACAACTGGAGTATCTTCATGAATGCCCATCTTTTGTGCTAATTCCGGTTTCATTCCCGATAAAATATATGTAGTTGGTACAGGTGTTGATAATTGTTCTGGTGACATATTTAACATAGTTAAAACATCTTCATCCCAGTTTAATGTTTCTAAATTAAATAACCCAGTAGCTGATGCGATTGAATGATCAACTACATAGCGTGAAAATAATTGATAAATGACATACTCTTTAATGGAAATAAATTTATAAGCAGTTCTGAATAAATCCGTTTCTTCTTCTTTCATCCACAGTAATTTAGAAAGTGGTGACATCGGATGAATTGGTGTACCAGTTCTTCTATAAATGTCATGACCATTCATTTGTTGTAATAGTTTTTCTGATTGCTTTGTGCTTCTATTATCTGCCCAAATAATAGAGCGCGTTAACGGCGCACCGTTTTCATCTACAGCAATTAAGGCATGCATCGCTGTACTAATACCGATTGAAGAAATATCTTCCGGTGACACATTACCCTTTTTAATGGCAACGCTTACAGTTTTATATACAGCAGCACATATTACATCAGGATCTTGCTCAGCCCATCCGACGTTCGGTTGAATAATTGGATAATCAATTGCATGTGAAGCAACGACTTTTCCTTTTTCAGTGAATACAACCGTTTTCGTACTTGTGGTACCGATGTCAACCCCGATTACTCTCCCCCTTGTTTCCATGCGAACCTTCCCTTCGTTTCTAGCAAAATACGATCTAGTAAACCGTTTACATGAATTAGTATATAAAATATTTTTTCATAAATCAAGTTATTAGAAGAAAATTTTTTTCGAATCAAAATGTACCTCTCATCTTCTAAATCATTCTCTTTATCTTTTTTAAATAACCTTTTTAATTTATCAAACATTCTTTCCCCTCCACCTAAAGATAATAATATATAAGTTCTCGTTTTCTTAGCTTGATGGACATAGGGCGTGGCTCCCTACTATCACTTTTTTACCTTGTAAATATATGTTCCATACTATAAAATCTAATAGTATTTATATTTTTCGGAAAAATCAAAACAGAATATAAACTTTATTGTATAATGTTGTAAAAAGATGTCGGAGGGATTTAATGTTAAATACAATATCTCAATTCACAATTAAGCTTTCATCAATTCTTTTATCACTCTTACTATTATTAAATTTACCTTATTTATTTATCACTCAACAAGGATTTACCTTTCAACCAATTTACTTTTTTAATCAGATCGTTACTATGTTAAAAGAGGTTTTCTCCCCTGAATCATTAGTGGTTATCGGATCAGACCCTAAATTTGGTAGTTTCAAAAAAACACCATTATTTCCAACTGTTTTAGAACCTTACCTATATTCATTTACTGTATTATTTATAGCCTTTTTGCTTGCACTCTTTCTATCATCTAGTATGGCATTTTTTTATTTTTTAGCAAAAGATTATATAAAAAAATGGATAAACCGAATTGTATTCATATTAGAAGCTATCCCTGATATGATGATGATGATTTGTTTGCAAATATTTTTCATATGGGTACTTCAGAAATTCGGGGAATCTCCTGTCACCATTATTTCTTTTAATGAAAATCGAGCTTATTTACTCCCTATTTTATCTTTAGCAGTCTTACCTACATTACAAATGTTTCGGATGATGGTGTTATACATAAAAGAAGAACATGAAAAACATTACGTAGAGGTTGCATATGGAAAAGGACTTTCATCAAGTTATATACTTTGCATTCATTTATTCAAAAATATATCTATCCACTTCTTTCACCATTTAAAAACGATTTTTGTTTTCTTACTTTCTAACTTATTCATTTTAGAATTTGTTTTTAATATGGAAGGCATTATTCAATTTTTATTTAAGAAGGCGTTTATTTCACCCCCAGCTGCATTTATCATACTTGTTATGATTATTTTACCGTTTTATACCATTTTTCAAATAATCTCATTCATGATGAATAGATGGAAAAAGCAATTGAAAGGAGCAGCATTATGAAATCTATTTGGAAATCAAAACGATTTTTAATCGGCTTTACTTATCTATTCATACTTGTTTCAGCTAGTTTTATTTATAGTTGGTTCTTTAAAGATAACATCCCAAAACCTCCTCAGTTACTTTACAATGACAATAACGAATTACTTGGAAAGGCCCCCTTTTCGCCATCGTTAATGCCGCCTTTTGGATCTGATCGTTTTGGAGAGTCTGTTTTCTTACAAATTGTAGAAGGAGCAAAATTCACCATTTTATTAGCCGTGGCAATTAGCTTCTTTCGAATTTTATTCGGAACATGTATAGGAATCCTCTTAAGTTTATACGCTCCAAAATTCAAGAGATTTTTCCAGTCATGCTCAGAAGTTTTTTATTATATTCCAACTCTATTTATCGCATTTATACTCATCACGCCCGTTAATATTGTAATCACATCAAACGCTGATAGATTAGACCCAAATATTTCATTTATGTTTTATCAAGTACTCGTACTTATTTTCGTCGCTCTACCTACACTTTCTTTATATATATCCTCAGAGGTTGATGAATTTATGAAACAAGATTACATTTTAAGTTCTCAATTGCTGGGTGCTAGCCGTTTTCATATTATCAAAAAACACTTACGAGTCTTATTACTTGATCGCTTATTTGTGTTATTCATGGAACATATCGTCCAAACACTCATACTCGTTATCCATTTAGCGTTGCTTAACATTGTAATTGGCGGGATACAAATGCGGGAACTCTATGACGGAGTGCCCAAACCTGTTTCTCTATCTAATGATTGGGCAGGTCTTATTGGATTAAATCGTTATGAAATGAATCTTTCATGGTGGATTATTTTTTATACTCTCGTTTCATTCTTTATTACAATTCTTTTTATTAAGCTTATGACAATCGGAATTCAAGATGCACTGAAAGCAAGAGATTCGCAAGTTGTAGCAATTCAAACCGTTCCAGATCATAAAAAATTTGTTGAAAATAAAGATTCTTTTTCGTTTGCAAATAAAGTGAATTTTTAATCATGTCTCATCAATCAAGTATTAATTGGCATTGATATTAGTAGAATATAAAAAAGATGATCCCTATTGAATACGAGGGATCATCTTTTTTATGCCGTCTAACTTTTTTACATGTCCTTTGCTAGACTCATGCTTTTTATATTTAAAATGAATTATTTACAATCACAATTATGCTGTTTAAAATCGATTACCATACGTCCTTGAATTCTACCTTGTTCCATTTCTTCGAATACATTTTGTACTTTTTCTAGAGAACACGTTTGAACAACCGGCACTACTTTTCCTTCTGCGCCGAACATAAATGCCTCCTCCAGATCCTTACGAGTACCAACTAGAGAACCAACTACTTCAATCCCGTCTAATACAAGTCGTGGAATGTTTAAATCCATAGTTTCTACTGGTAAACCTACCGCAACTACTTTACCGCAAGCACGTACTGCATCAACTGCTGAGTTGAAAGCTACTTTAGAAACTGCTGTTACTACAGCAGCATAAGCACCACCAAACTCCTCTTGAACAATTTTATCAGCAGGACCTTGAGAAATTGGATTGATAGTCATATCAGCACCAACTTCTTTTGCTAAGGCTAATTTGTCGTCATTGATATCTACTGCAATTACCTTTGCACCAAATACGTTTTTAGCATATTGGATAGCTAAGTTTCCTAATCCACCGCAACCATAGATTACGATAGGTTGACCAGGTTTAATGTCTGATACTTTTATAGCTTTATATGTAGTTACGCCCGCACATGTGATTGATGATGCTTGAGCAGGATCTAATCCTTCTGGTACCTTCACCGCATAATCAGCTGTAACAATACATTGTTCAGCCATACCACCATCTACTGAATAACCAGCATTTTTCACTTCACGGCAGAATGTTTCTCTACCCGTTACGCAATATTCACAACGTCCACAAGATTGGAACATCCATGCAATACTTACACGGTCACCTATCTTTAGTGAAGTAACATCATCAGCAATTTTAGTAACAATACCTACACCCTCATGACCAAGGATGCGGCCATCGGTGTTTCCAAAATCATGATTTGCAACGTGTAAATCAGTGTGGCAAACTCCACAATACTCTACATCTACTAGCGCTTCACCCGAATGTAGCGAACGTAATTCCTTTTCAATAACTTCAATGTTTGCTTTGCTGTTTTTATTAACTACTACTGCTTTCATATGTGATCTCCCCTTTAGTGTTTTAGAGTTTTAATGAGTTTATCTCACAACTACTGTCCTCACTATTTTGGCTAATTATTGTGCCAAATTTAAGTGTTCAATCATCATTACAGGTTCATCATAACATGGAATTTCATAAGATTATTGTGAAATATTGAACAATATTTGAATTATTAACCAAGTATTTTCTTACTATATTTGAAAGGAAAACTGAAATTCCATCATATTTACATTGAAATTTATCAGGCATTTCTTTTTGGTTTATATGCAAAGAATATAGAGGTTTAAAAAATATTTTTTAAGCTTGGGAGATTATAAGTAATATATTTCTATAGACAATTAGAACCATTAAATCTAGCGGATATATCAACAACTATTCACCAATATAAAAAGCCTTCTATTATTATATTTAGGTCATACACTTTAGACTCAATAAAATCAAAGACAGGAACATATTTGTTCCTGTCTTTTTATAATGTGGTGGGACCCCGCATCCATCTATTTAAGAAATTTCTCCTATAATCCCTAGTATAAAAACGGAATAATTCGCCAAGTCTTGGACTGATATTGTTTATATTGTTCACCAAACAGCGTAATAAGAATTCTCTCTTCAATTTTTATACGATACGAATACACAAGGAAAAATAAAATAATATTTATGATAATGGCAATGAATGAAGATATAGCAAATCCTAAAAAGGTCAAAAAAGACCCTAAATAACCAGGATGGCGAACATATTTATATAGACCGTTTTGAATTAACTTATGTCCCCCTTGCATTCCGACATTCCTACTGTAAAATCTTCCTAAGATTTTCATTGAAGAAAATCTTATCCATACACCAATTAGCCCGATAATAACACCCAAAAACAGCAATGAATTAATCTTATTTACTGTAATGAAATACATAATCTCTGGAATGGTTAACATCAATGCAAAAACTACTCCGATAAAAAAACTAGAACCACGATTTTGTTTTTCTTCTTTAACAGGTGAACTTCTATAAAATTCTAATAATAAATACAGAAAAATAGGTAAATAAGCTATGAGAAACATAATTCTTTTTCCCTTCAATAAAAGTATTTTATAATTAACTCACTTATTTTTATCAATTAGGTCACAAAATTTGGAGATTCCTTCAGAAATAGCTAATTACTCTTCCTTGTTCAATGCCTTTATTTTTGCAAGTAATGGCACAAAATAATCAGAGATTAACTTTTCAATATAGTCTTTAACTTGTTCTAAAATGTAAAGACATGTATATCCCCGATCTAATTTATCAGTTTTTCGTTCTACTAAATTTTGTTTTTCTAATCGGTCTATTACTAAGCTACTGATGTAACAGGTACCCCCTCTGAATCCACTAGTAGGAAAGCTTTTCTTTTTACCAATGTTTATTTCTTTAACCCTCATTAAAACACTCTCCGAGGCTTTGTCCCCCTCCCAAAAGCCAAACAAACGATTCAAATTCCATATCTACATTATACTAATCGAATTGAATATTCATTCTTTTTATTCATTATGTAAATAAAAAGGATAATCAGCCCCGTAATGGACTAACTACCCTATAAGTTATTATCTAAATTTAACATTTGAAGAGCCCTTTATATTCGTTTCATCGAAATTGTTTCACGTATACTTTGTAAATTTTGTAGTGTTTCCTCTTGTCGCTGCAATGACAATCCCACATACAAAGTATCTAATAAACTAAGCTGCGCTAATCGTGACGAACTTGCTTCTGTACGAAATTCCGTCTCACGCGTCGAAGTATATAGTGTTATATGAGCAAGTTGGCTTAATGCCGATTTTTGATAGCTTGTAATCGCAATAATGCGAGCCCCTCTTGCTTTCGCTACTTCTAATGCTTCAAGTAATCCTTTATTACTGCCCGAATGAGAAATTGCAATGACCACTGCTTTTTTTGTCAGCAAGCCAGCTCCCATAATTTGAAAATGTGAATCCGTATGAGCAATACAAGAAATACCCGTTCTCATAAACTTATGATAAGCATCCATCGCAATAATACCTGAACCACCATTTCCATAAAACTCAATTCGTTTCGCTTCATTCAGCGCACTTACTGCCTGTTCCAACGCGTTATCGTTTAACAAATGTAATGTATCTTGCAGTCCTGTAATATGTGAATGAAAAACTTTTTTAGCAACAGTGACAATATTATCTTCTACCGATACTTCCTCATGAATATTTTGCATCGGAGTATGTACAATCTCACGAGCTAATGTAATTTTCAAGTCTTGGAACCCTTGAAAACCTAAGTGTTTGCATAAGCGGAATATCGTTGCTTCGGAACTATTCGTAACTTCCGCTAATTCCGTAATCGATTTATGTACAACATCTTGTGGATGTTTCAAAATATGTTCGGCAATACTTCGTAATTTCGGTGATAAACCATTTAACGAAGCCTGAATCTTTCCAATCCCACTTTTTGTACCAGGCATAGCGTATCTTCCCCTTCCATAGTAGCTTTATCCCGTATTAACGGGCAGTAAGACTCCCACCTCAAAATCCGATGAATGCAAGGGAGTTAGGTGGGAGATCAACTGCCCGTAAAAACCCGATTGGTTCAACTAATAATCAGTGGGGATGGCCCCCCCACTGATTAAAGTTTCACTTTATTGTACCTAATTATTGAAAGAAGAAAAACCTTTATTCGGCATCTCTATACATTTTAATTTCTCCTATGTATTCTTCCGTAGCATATGACACAATTATTCATACTTATTTCTAGTTTTCCCCATGCTTTACTGCGTATAAGGCAGCTTGTGTACGATCATCTACTTCCAATTTAGCCAATACGTTAGAAACGTGTGTTTTCACAGTTTGTTCTGTAATATGAAGTTCTGCTGCAATCTCCTTATTGCTTCTTCCTTTCGTAATTTCACGAAGTACTTCTTGCTCCCTTTTAGTTAACATAGAAAAAGGATTCTCTTTTTCTTTCTTGACTGCTGATCGTCCTAATAGTGCTGGTGTTACTTTCGGGTGAAAATTTGCGTTTCCTTGATATACCGCAACGATTGACGCAACAAGTTGATCTGGCTGCACTTCTTTTAATTGATAACCATCTGCCCCAGCTTCTAATGCTGGTAAAACGTAATCTTGTTCTGAAAAACTACTGAGCATAAGAATTTTTATTGTCTCATCGTATTGTTTTATACGTTTTGTCGCTTCAATACCATCCATTTTCGGCATTGATAAATCCATTAATACTACATCTGGCCTTTCTGTTTGGACGAATGTTAATGCTTCTTCACCATTTGCTGCTTCCCCAATAATTTCAAATTCTTCTCTCGTCTTCAAAAAGAATACGAGTCCCCTTCGCACGATATGATGATCTTCTACAAGTAATAATTTAATTTCCACTGACGTTCTCCCTCTCAAACCGGTAATTGAATTTCTATCTTTGTCCCCTTTTCCGGTTCTGCTTTTATTCGAAAAATTCCCCTCATTAATTCAATTCGTTCTTTCATACTTTTCAAACCAAGTGCTGACTCTCTTACTTGATCCTGTATAAATCCTATTCCGTTATCTTCTATGTAAAAATGCAACTTATTATTTTCTATCCTTAAATGAACACATACTTTTTCACATGAGGCATGTTTTTTACAATTATGTAATGCCTCTTGGCTTATACGCCATAAAACTTCTTCTATTTCATCTTCAATTAAAACCATTCCATCAATTCGAACTTCCACTTGAATCCCTAACAGTTTTCCGTAATTTTGAATCGCTTCTGCTAAACCTTTCTCTAATCCTTCAGGCCTTAATTGCCAAATCAAAAGTGTCATCTCTTGTAATGCTTCCTGTGATAATTCTCCAATATAACTTAACATCTCTTGCAAGTCTCTATCCTTCGTCATATTTAGAGTCCCTTTCGCTGTTAGCATAATTGAAAATAACAATTGTTTAACAGAATCATGTAAATCACGAGCCAATCGATTTCTTTCAGCTACAACTACATATTTTCGTTCTTTCTCAACTAATTGAATACGTTGTATTGTCGTTCCAATTTGAAATGCAATCGCTTCTAATAACGCTAACTCCTCCTCAGAAAAATGTGTTTTATGAGGCGAGGCTACATTTAATAGACCAAATTTCTCTGATCCAGATCTTAGCGGGATTGTCGCATGATGTGTAACATCTTCTGTCTCGCCCCAATTACATTCAATCGCATCCTCTATTCGTTTACATTCAATAATATTTGTCGCTTTTTCCAATCTTCCATTCACAAAACGTTCTACACACCAACAATCTCCTTCACACATCGGCTTCTTTTCCTGCCACGTAAGAGCTGGGGGTAAGTTTTGGTCTACAAGCATACGATGCTTTCCACTTTCATCAATAAAGAATATCCACCCTGTTTGTAAATTCATAACTTGTAACAATGTATGTAACACTTTCCCTAACATTTCCTGTAAGTTTGTTGCTTCATTTAGTAACTCAGCAATTTCTTTTAATGCCTCTAAACGATGCATCTCTTTTTCATCTATGTTCATTCTCATCACCAACTACCATTATAACATTAAGAAATTTCAAAATACTACAAACAAAAAAGAACCGAATTCCTTCAGCTCTTTTTTCGGAGATATCCCATACAGTTCATTCAAATCCAAATCCTAAATAAAAACAGAAATTAGCTAATTTTCTTTAACTGTCTGATAAAGATTGTCCCCCATGAATATGCTGTAAACTTTCAGTGTTAACGAACATATTCGCTGCTGGCATTTGCACTTGATTTTTATGGAACATAGACATTAATTCAAATCTTACTTGTCTAGAAGTTTCAAAATAATCTTCCGGTTTAATCAAACCTGTAATACAAAATTCATATCCAACATATTTAAGGTTAGGATTTAAGTCTGTAACTCCAACATATTTAAATGGCTCAACAGCTTCATCATCTACTCTATAAAGATTTTGCTCCAATTTTTCATTACAAATAACACATACTTCTTCTAACAATTCTTTAACTCTTGTAGGATCTTCCTGATAACTTACCGTGATGCGTTCAATAACTCGCATCCATCCTTTATTAAAATTCTGTATCGTTCTAATCTCTCCGTGTGGAATGGTAAGGAGTTTCCCTGACCATTCACGAATTTGCATAAAACGAATACTAATTTCCTCAATAGTTCCTGAATTTGTTCCGTTAAAAGTTACAAAATCGCCAACTCGAAACTCTTTGTCCGCTAATCTTGCGAAGCCTAATATGACATCTTTTAGCATCTGTTGTGCAGCAAAACCGATGACGACTCCCGCTATCCCTGCACCTGCAATAATACTTTTTATATCTACAAATTGACTAATTAAATATATGATCAGACTGATGATAATGATATATCTAAAAATAGATCGAATAACACTTTGAATCGTCTGCTCTACCTCTTCATCAAAAAAGCTTGATTTCCTAAAAAACCAATCAATAATGCGATTTATAACAAAAGAAATAATGATAAGAACTAAAGCAAATAGTAAAAACCTTAAAAGTAAAAACTCCCTTACATAATTAAAAAACTCTTCAGTATACGTTAATAAACTCATCCATCCACTTCCTTATTAATGAAAATTTCATGCAAAACTGATTTATTGTATTACTTTTTGGTTCCCTTCAAACTTGTTATACATTCTTCTATAAATATAACCTTTTTCATTATCTAAAGGGAGCTGACAATTGAAAATTTTTTAAATGACTTTATTTTAAGACTGCACTACTCATCTTAATAACAGGAAAACATTCACATGACACCGAATAGTTCATTTGAAAATATTTTGACTCGCGAAGGTTACTAACAATGAGCTATATCGAAGAACTAAGAGAAGTTATTGGATCAAGACCACTCAATTTAGCTGGAGTAGCTGTTTTCAATGAACAAGGATAAATATTACAGAATTTACATGTGGCTTGTTAAAAGCAGATGGAGTTGAATCATTGCATGTACAATTTTTCGATTTAAACCGACTACCAGAAAAGATTAGTCCGTTCATTAAAAAGTTAATTCAAAAACAAGTCGTTTCTATATAAATGTAAAAAAGAGGCCTTTTCGAAGGCCTCTTTTTTTACTTCACTTCTGCATTTAAACAAGATTTAAAATGTCCAAGTGCATATTCATGTCCTTGCACATTAAAAGATGCAACCGCCTTTTCATAAACGACAATTTTAAATCCTTTATTATAAGCATCTACTGCTGTATGAAGAACACAGATGTCGGTACAAACACCTACAAGATGAACTTCTTCTATTCCTCGTTCTCTTAACTTCATCTCTAAATCTGTTCCGGCAAATGCACTGTAACGTGTTTTGTCCATGTAATATACATTCTCTGCATTTTTATATTTCTCGCATACATCTTGTAATTCACCAAATAAGTCTCTTCCATTTGTACCTGCTATATTATGAGGTGGAAACAATTTCGCTTCTGGATGATATACATCATTGTCTTCATGTTTATCGATCGCAAATACTACGTAATCACCTTTTTCAATAAATTGTTTCGTTACACTTACAAGTTCCTTCTCAATTTCTTGACCTGGTTTCCCGCATGTTAAAGCACCTTTTTCAGCTACAAAATCATATGTATAATCAATATTTATAAGAGCTCTTTTCATAACTACAATCTCTCCTTCTTCTGTTTCACAGTAAACAATAGAAAATTTGTTATTACGACATCGTATGTACTATTCGACATTTCAAATGAAATCCCTACATTTCCAACTCAATACTTACCTTAATCCGAGTTTATCATAAAGCGAAACTTTAATCATAGGGGGTATTATCCTTCACCAATCGGGCTTTTACGGGCAGCCCGACTCCCACCTAACTTCCTCGCATGTGCCGAATTTTCAAGTGGGGTTCTTATTGTCCGTTAAGGCTTGATAAAACCGATACACAATGACAAAACATACAGCTCCAATTAACAAGTCATGAATGTGATAATTGAGCGTAACTTCAACCGCCTCTTGTAAAGTAAACCAAATGACCGAAAACATTATAATAAATAAGAAAATACGAATAACTCGTTTCAAACTTTCAATTCCTTCCTCTTACATGATAGTAAAGAATAAGTTCTTTCTATTCATTCGTACTAGAAAGTGAAACAAATTATTCTCAACAACCTAATCCTATCCAAATTAAAAAGTACACTACCACTTTAAGTAATGTACTTTTTATCCATAATTAAGACGCAGGCTTTGTTTCAAACGTTGCTTGATTAAAGCTAATGACTTTTCCTTTCGGGTCATTGTTTTCAAACTGAGCTGCGGTAATCGTATGACTACCTGTCTCAAGCGTCTTTTCTTTTAATTGTACTGTTGTCTGTGTTGTACTAGTTACTTGATGTTTATCTGCAAATATTTGATCTACAAATACAAATGTTTCTTTATCGTTTTGAAAATTGGAAAGTTCTAATTCGACTTGCTGAATTAAAGTATCCTTTTTTATGAATACAGTTGGTATATTGCCATTTTCAGAAGTACCATCTGGCGTAGTTACTTTTACTTTCCCTTCTCCGACTGGCACTGCTCCTTCAGGATATACGACCATATTCTCATCACTTGCATTTACAACTTGTTCTTCCTTGTTTGACTGTGCATCCTCTTTTTCCTTTGGAGTACCACAGCCTACTAATAACAATACAGACAATCCAGCGATTATGAATTTCTTCAAAATTCATTCCCCCTGTTATTTCATTATAATTTATTATACAAAAATAACTTCTTGATTTTAAAACTAGTTTTTAACACTTTCATGAACAAATATTAGCTTGCTCACGATTACTGTACCATACTTTCATTTTAAGAACATTAATTTTTTAAAAGAAATAAATAGTAATTCCACTCTATTCATCATTTTAGCCCAAATCACTTAAAAAATATCCACTCAAAATAAAAAGACATTGCTATTTCAATGTCTTTTCCACATAACATTTAGAAAATAAATGTTGTAATCTCATCTACTTCTTTTCTTGGAAGTTTCTTCGGTTTATCTTTCGGATAACCGAGTGAAATAACCATATTTATTTGTTTTTCGGTCTCAATTTGTAAATATTGTCGTAGTTCTTTTTGAGCTAACAATACAGGTCCTGTCATTGGACAAGTACCCAGTCCTCTCGCATGTGCAGCCAACATTAAGTTTTGTGCTGCTAAACAGCTACTCTTAATTCCTTCCTCTTCCCATACTGAATCAGGAACGAAGGCAATTGGATCAAATATCTTTTCGCGAAACTTTGATTCATATGGTGTTGCCAAACATACGATTAATACTGGCGCCTCAGAGAAAGCTGTCGCATATGGACCGAAAGAACGTGTAAGTAATTTCCCTGCTTTCTCTTCTCCATTTTCTGCTGCTTTTGCTGCAAGTTTATGTAATGCATCCCATGTCATTTGTTCAATTTCTTTAATTTTCTCTCGGTTCATAATGACCAAGAACTCCCACGTTTGTGAGTTCGTATCACTCGGTGCATAACGAGCACAATCAATAATTTCTTTTATATCACTAGTGGATACTTCTTGTTCTGTAAACTTTCTAACACTTCGTCTACCGTGAATTACTTCTTTAAAATCTTCATAATTCATACATTAAATCCCCTTTTTACAGCGTTTTCAAAATTTGTCCTATGGTTGAATTATATCATGAAAAAAAGCTGGGGGAATACCAGCTTTTTTCCTCATTATTAATTTGTCACTTTAAACAAACTAATACTTTCTTCATATGCAGCTTGTAGTTTTTTCGTAATTGGTCCTCTTTCGCCACTTCCAAACTTCTCATCACCAATTTGAACAACAGGGAATATTTCAAGTGGTGTCGCTGTGAAAAAGCACTCATCGGATTCGTACACTTCCTGTAATGAAAATTCACGCTCTTCTACCTCTATATGTAACGCTTTCGCTAATGTAATAACGTAGTGACGAGTAATGCCATGTAAAATAAAATAATCGGCCGGATGTGTAATTAATTTATTATTTTTCACCATAAAGAAATTCGAATGACACCCCTCTGTTACAATTCCATCTCGCACCAATATCGCTTCTTGGTAGCCTTGTTCGTTTATTTTATTTTTAATCATGATATTAGGGAGCAGATTTAATGATTTTATATGGCAGAACTTCCAGCGTATATCCTCTTCGACAGTCACCTTTATTCCTTGTTCCATAGTAGCAGTAGGTCTTGGAAACGAAACGATATTCGCAAAATATGTTGGTTGTAAATCTTTTTCATACACATGATTTCGTGCTTGAGCACCACGTGATATTTGAAGATACACATTCCCATCTTCTTGAAATTGATTTCTTTCAATCATTTGATGTAACTCTTCCACTAACTCTTCTTTAGCAAACGGTGGAATTAGTTTTATTTCTTCCATAGAATTAAAAAATCGTTCCAAATGTAAATCCAATAAATGTGGCTTCCCATCATATAACCTAAAAACCTCATATATACCATCACCAAATTGAAAGCCCCTCTCCTCTAATGGGACCATCGGCTGTTCTTCCTTCGTATTCACAATTCTTCCGTTAAACAAAATCCAATCTTTATGAGTAGCTTTCATTCCTTCCCACTCCTTTATTCCATGATTGGTTTTATTGTACAACTTATCCACACTTAAAAGAAGGAATTTTCTGTATTTAACTAAATTAAAAAGTACATCACCTATTTAAAGTGATGCACTCAACCATTCATTTATTTCAGAAAATATTTTTCAATATCATCTAACATTAAATTTGCTGCTTTAATACCGCCTGCTGTATTCCAAATTACTTCATCCACTTGGAATACTTTATTGTCTTTTGAAGCTTGTAGCTGCTTAAAGAGTGGATCTTCTGTCCATTCTTTTGCTAACGTATTTCCTTCGTTATTCTTATCTGCATCTTTATCAGATGTAAAATAGAATATGTAGTCCCCATCCATATTCGGAATTTGCTCTTTTGTAATTCCTTTTATCGCAAATTCATCTTTATCTTGTAGTGGTGGTCGCTTAAATCCAACATCATTTAAAATAGCACCTGAGAATGAGTTTTTCTGATAAATCCGGACATCACCTGGTACGAAGCGAATAATAGAAACTGTAGAATTCAATTTATCTCCTAACTTCTCTTTCATTCCTTCAATACGTTTTTTATAATCTTCAAGAGCCTTTTGCCCTTCTTTTTCTTTATTTACAGCTTTTGTATAGAGTGTAAAGTTTTCCTTCCAATCCCCGCGCAATGTTTCAGCGTATACAGTTGGCGCTATTTCGTTCAATTGCTCATATATTTTTTCATGACGCATTTTATTCCCGATAATTAAATCCGGCTTAAGCTTCATAACTGCCTCTAAATTAATATCACGCTCAGTTCCTACAACTTTCGTATCTTTTAAATCTTTCGCTAAATGAGGATACCATTCATCACCAGCACGTGGTTTTGTAGTTCCAACTGGCGTTACTCCAACAGCTAAAAGTGCCTCCGCACCCTCATTTGTTAAAACAACTACTTTTTTAGGTGTACCATTTACTGTTGTTTCACCCATTGCATGCTTTACAGTATACGAATCTTTTGCTTTAGCTGATGGATCATTTCCTTTTTTCTCTTCTTTGCTACACCCTGCGATTATTACCATAAGTATCATAATGCATAACATAAATATTTTTTTACTATGTACCATATGTCCTCCTAGATGAAATTGATTATCATTAACAATTAAAGGTTAATGTATATTACATACATTGTCAATGTATATCAGAAAACTTTTTTAATATATACAATTTAGATTCTATCCGCTATTCAAATGTTTATTTTTAAAATAAAGTGTATAAGTATGAAAACAATAAACGTTCTTAAAATGCGTATCTACGTTATACATAAATACGCATTCATATTACATCATAAATTCATTTCCTAATATTGATTATATTTAATATATGATGGATCATTATACACCCACTGATTTCCACCAAGGTTCAACCAACCGTTTTGATTAATATATACTAAATAAGATTCCGGATTATTTAATTTACGAATAACTGAAGAAGATGTTGATGGACCACTTCTTAAATTCACATTTGTTCTTTGTATATATGCAACACCAATTGCGCTTCCATCACTATTGCTCGTCTTTACAAAATTAATATACGAAGGGTCATTATACACCCATTGTCCATTTCCTAAGTCTAACCATCCGTTACTTTCCTGATATACGACATACGATTCTGGGGCGTTTAGTTGACGAATAACTGAAGAAGATGTTGATGGGCCACTTCTTAAATTCACATTTTTCCCAAGTATATAGGCAATCCCCTTCGTTTGCGGTGTTGGCTGTGGGTTTGGAGGTTGTGGATTTGGAGGATTCGGATTTGGAGCTACTCCAAAAATAGCTGCTATTCCGTTTGCATACGCTTGGCTTAGATCTTCGATAAATTGTGGATTTTTCAATAAATTAGCATCAAACGTTGTATCAATAAAGGCAGTCTCTGTTAAAATTGCATCCATTGCAGTCTCTCTTAGTACCGCATAATTTGCTTTTTTGGCTCCTCGGTCACGAAGACCGTATTTTGTTAATACAGGATTGACTGCTGCATGCATTTTTTGTTGCTTTTCATATGCGGAACTACTATTAGATAGCGCGTTGTAAATATAACTTTCAAATCCAGTTCCACCACCACTATTAATGTGAAATGAGATAAAATAATCTGCACCAAATGAATTAGCAATATTAGCACGTTCTGATAAAGAGATAAACACATCACTATCACGTGTCATTTTAATATTGATTGGATAATTTGCAGATAAAATATCTCGCACACGTCTAGCAATTTGAAGTGTTAACTCTTTTTCCACTAACCCATTACCAACAGCACCAGAATCATATCCACCATGCCCTGCGTCTATAACAAGTTTCATATATCTTTTTCGTTCCTTTCTTTATTGTAATAAGCTTTCATTTCTACTCGTCCTATTTTATGTTAATTGTACAAGTTCCGTTACAAGTACAAATAAAAAAACCCCCTTATGTAAGGCGGTTTCTATCGCTTTGCTTTAGCCAATTTAAAATGAATATATACGATTGATAATGGATGTAACGTATGCAAAATAAAAGAAATAAAAGAAATATCCCACCGCCGCTATATAGCAACCCAAACTTCAAAAAGATGTTCAAAAGAGGTGGGAAATACGTTATGTTTTGCAATACAAATAGCATACAAAACAAAATTAAAAATACGGGAATGTATTGTAATTCATATGGTCTTCTCTTCTTATACATTCTTTTCCGAATAAAAGTCTGGCATAGTTCTGCTACTATAAAACAACCTCCAACTAATACAAGACCAGAAGTAATCGTCATACGTCCACCTACCTTATATTCATATCATCACCTAATCAATATTCACTATATTTTTTTTACATATATTCCATTTTCCTCAATAAAACCAGATCCCTCTATGAAAGATTTAGCTTGTTCAGTAAACATCTCTTGCAATACTTTTATTTCTTTCACATTTCTCTGTTTCATCATTTCTTCAAATGTAAAATACGTATTTGTCCCGTATCCATAACCTTGATAATCAAAATGAATAATTAACTGTGACAAAATAGCACTCTCTTCTTGAACGCTATAATCTATTACGCCAATATATGTATCATCAACTTTTACACAATACTGAACCTTTTTCTCATCTAAGCTGTGTGAGTGAAACATTTCTTTTACAGCGCTTTTATTTTCTGTATTTACTTTCTCAAACGTAATCATATGTTGTCCATCCTTTTACTATTATTGTATCAATAATAAATGCAATTTATGAAAAAAACCTTAAGATCGAATGCGACCTTAAGGTTTTTTATTAAACTAAGCTATACGCACGCTTTGTTTCTTCGTGGAACTTATTCGTATCGTATTTATGCTCAACATAAATTTGATGCCATACCATAAACGCAAGTACAGTCCAAATTTTACGGCTATAATCGCCTTTATCTGCACAATGTGCTTCCAGTAAGTTTAATACATACTGTTTTTCGATTAAATGCTCAGTTTTGCTTTCTTTAATAATATTTACAGCCCAATCGTGCATTTCATCTTTTAACCAGTGACGAATTGGTACTGGGAATCCAAGCTTTTTACGATCTAACACGTGATCCGGAACAATTCCACGAGCAGCTTCACGTAATATAGCTTTCGTTGTTCCGTTTGCAATTTTAAATTCTGTCGGAATTTTAGATGCAACGTCAAATACTTCTTTATCTAAGAACGGTACACGAAGTTCTAATGAATTTGCCATCGTCATTTTATCAGCTTTTAATAAAATATCGCCGCGTAACCATGTGAACATATCAATGTACTGCATTTTACTTACATCATCATAATCTTTAATTTCGTTATACAATGGTTTCGTGATATCCATATAGTTAACACTTTCATCGTAATACTTCATTAATTCAGCTTTCTCTTCTTCACGGAAGATTTTCGCATTTCCATAGTAACGCTCTTCGATTGGCGTACATCCACGCTCTAAGAAGCTTTTTCCTTTAAACCCTTCTTTAAGAGCACCACTTAATGCCTTTAGAACACTCTTTCCTGGGCTAGGAATGTAAGAGAACATTTTTAACGAGTTTGGCTCACGATAAATGTTATATCCACCAAACAACTCGTCTGCACCTTCACCAGAAAGAACAACCGTTACGTGTTTACGCGCTTCTTTCGCAACGAAATACAATGGTACAGCTGCTGGATCCGCTAAAGGATCATCCATATGCCAAATGATTTTTGGGAACTCATCCATAAATTCTTGAGCTGTAATGAATACGTTATGGTTTTTAACTCCTAATTTCTCAGCAGTTTCTTTCGCAACATCAACTTCACTGAAACCACGTTGTTCGAAACCAATAGAAAATGTTAATAGATTTGGATTCATTTCTCTTGCGATAGAAGCAATAATAGATGAATCGATACCACCAGATAAGAAAGAACCTACTGGTACATCACTACGCATATGTACTTTTACAGAATCGTATAATACATCGCGAATTGCTTGGATATGCTCCTCTTTCGTTGCGCTTGAAGCGTTGAAATAAGGATTCCAGTAGCGATGGATTTCCATCTCTTTACCGATTTCTTTTACGAAGTAATGACCAGGCTCAATTTTGTTAACATCAATTGTTAATGTTTCTGGCTCTGGACCATATTGGTACGTAAAGTAGTGTTGTAGTGACTTTGGGTTTACCCCTTTGTCTTCCATTACATGCATAATACTTTTCTTCTCAGATGCGAAGAATGTAGTATCACCTTGTTGTGCGATGTATAAAGGCTTAATACCGAAGTGGTCACGTGCACCGAAAAGTGTCTTTTCTTCACGATCCCAAATCATAAATGCGAACATACCACGAAGGTAGTCTACACATTTTTCTTTCATATGTGCATACAATGCAATGATAACTTCTGTATCAGATTGTGTAGCAAAAGTTGCACCTTTTTCAAGTAACATTTCACGTAGTTCTACATAATTGTAAATTTCACCATTAAAAATAATTACATATCGATCATTTTCATAAGTTAGCGGCTGATGTCCTGCCTCTAAGTCAATGATACTTAAACGGCGGAAGCCAAATTGTACATGTTCATCACGAAAATATCCTTCGTCATCTGGACCGCGGTGGAAAATCATCGTGTTCATATTTTCAAATTGATGTTTTTCTGTTTCTGAAAACTCTCTAGGGTTTTCACATAAACATCCTACAAAACCACACATACTTCTTACCCTCTTTCAGTTTTCATTCTGTCTCAATACTACTATATCAACCCTATTTATACTAGCATAATCAACTGAATATGGCGACCAAAAACTATAAAAAACTCACTCCATTTCACATTTTTAACATTTTTTTATGAAAACATGAAAACTAGGCACTCACCTTTCTCCGCTTTTGTCATATGATATTGCAAATTGATTTCTAGGAGGTAATACCATGAGTGAAGAAAAAAAAGATTCTTCTCGCCCACCGGTTCGTAATTATTTAAAACAAATTGATGATTTTTTCGAACAAACACCTCTTCGTGGCGTAATTGCTGATTTAAATCATTTTTTCCAAAAAGGAAACCGTTTATTAACATTCCCAGTAGATTTATACGAAGTTGGTGACGAACTCGTCGTTACAGCCGAACTACCAGGTATACAAAAAGAACAAATTCAAATTGAAATACAAAGCGAATACTTAAAAGTCTCTGTAAAAGAAGATATACTTGAAGCGACGGAAGAAGAACAGACATCTCATAACTATTATCGCCGAGAACGTTCCATTTCAGAAGCGTCAAGAATTATTAAGTTACCATATTTAATTAATAAAAAAGCAACGAAAGCTTCTTATCAAAACGGTGTATTAGAAATTCGCGCACCGAAATTACCACAACAGCATGACATATTATCCATAGACTGAATACTAATAAAAGAAGGGTGCTTAGCACCCTTCTTTTTAATCAGCTAATCGCTTCATATCACGTATAATATCTTCGTATGGCGTATTGCTAATGCCGCTATATTTTTTCATTACTTTTCCATTTTGATCGACTAAGAAAAATGATGTACCGTGTATTACTTGCCCATTCTCTGGTTTATCTACAAGCGATTGGAAGTTATCTTTTGAAAACTTTGTAATATCCTCCAGTGAATAACCTGTTAACAAGTTCCAATTACTTGTATCCTCTGTAAACTTTTGAATGAATGCTTTCAAATTTTCTGGTTTATCAAGTTCAGGGTCTACACTAAACGAAACAAACTGAACGTCTAATTTCTCTTCCTTAGCCATTTTCTGTAATTTCGCCATATTAGCAGTCATTGGCGGACAAACCGTTTGACAGCTTGTAAACATGAAATCAGCTACCCAGACTTTCCCTTTTAAATCTTTTGTACCAAACGGCTTTCCTTCTTGATTTGTAAATTGGAAAGTTTCTAAATCCCAGTTTAACGGTTTACGTAATTTTGACCCTGAACTGCTACAACCTGCAAGTACAAAGAGACAAAATACAACCATAAGACCAATTAACTTTTGATAACGCTTCATTATTAAACCTCTTTTCTCTATCCTTAATTTATGTAAGTTATGTATATCATAACAAAAGTAAACACTATGAGAAAATTGTTTACATCATTTGTTCACGAAATCGTACGAATTTACGTATGTTACTTCTTTATTTCAAGCGAATTACTAGACAAAATATATTTTACTACTATTATTTCTCTAACCATTATTTGCGAAACGAAGTTCATTGTTAAATTTGTAAATAAATCCACTTATTTTTTTACAATTACTTAAACATTAATCCATGTTAAACACTGTATTCCTTAACAACATTTCGGTACAATGCAACTACAACGATTTTAAATGAGGTGATGTTCATGGCAAAGCGCTATGAAAATATGGATAATGCAAGTACAAAAAAATCAATTCGCTCCTTCTTACGTTGGCGTAAAGAGAGAAAGCAAAACAAAAAAGACTTTTCTTTTCTAGTAGAACAATCACCTGTTAAACAAAGTAAATTTCTACTAAATAACTTTGAAAAAACGACTGTCACATGGATTGGTCATTCAACTTTTCTCATTCAAACGAACGGCTTAAATATTTTAACAGATCCAGTATGGGCAAATAAATTAAAGTTAGTTCCACGACTTACTGAGCCAGGGCTCACTATAAAAGAACTACCTAAAATCGATATCGTTCTTATTTCACACGGTCATTACGATCATTTAGACTTTTCATCTCTTCGTCAACTAAATGATGATGCCTTATACCTTGTTCCTATTGGGCTAAAAAAATTATTTACTCGTAAAAAATTCACCAATGTAGAAGAATACAACTGGTGGGAAAGTACAACAATTGATGAAGTCTCTTTTCACTTCGTACCTGCCCAGCACTGGACGAGAAGAACATTATTTGATATGAACACCTCTCACTGGGGAGGATGGATCATTGATAATATGACTTCTTCAGAAACCATTTATTTTTGTGGTGATAGTGGTTATTTCCAAGGATTTAAAGAGATCGGCAAACGTTTTTCAATCGATATTGCACTTATGCCAATTGGTGCCTATGAACCAGAATGGTTTATGAAAGTGTCTCACGTTTCACCAGAAGAAGCTGTGCAAGCCTATCTAGATATAAAAGCTACACATTTCATTCCCATGCACTACGGTACTTTTGCGCTAGCAGATGAAACGCCGAGGGAAGCTGTAACACGGCTTCGTAATAACTGGAATTTACGCATGCTACCGTGGGAACAACTTCATGTTCTCTTTTTGGGCCAAACTTTCACTTATAGCCCTATTGTCTCAGTTAAAGAACCAGTAAAAATCACAGAAACTTCTCATGTATAATAGTACTAATTTTTGCGAGTAATTTATCATATACTTTAAAAAATTGAAAAGGGTGTTTTCCATGAAAGATTATTTACAGACTCGCTATATAATTAGCGGTAGCGCCTGTATTGCCCTTCTCATTTATTATTTTCTGTCCTGAAATAATAAAAAAGCTACTTGAAAATTCATTTCAAGTAGCTTTTTTATTACTCTGCTAAATACATAAAACCAATTGCTCCTGGTCCTGTATGAGTACTGATAACTGGTGTTGTATAGAAAATCTCTGATTGAGTGAATCCATTCACTTTTTCAACAGCAGCTTTTACACTTTCTGCTAAAGGAATTGCTTTAGCATGTGGAATCGCAACAGCTTTCACTACTTTTCCAGCAGTATCTTCCTCGAATATTTTAGCCAATGTTTTTACAATCTGCCCTTGGCTACGTACTTTCGTTACCGGATTATATACGCCGCCTTCTAAACTTGCGATTGGTTTAATATTAAGTAAAGAACCAATAAGTGCCTTACCTTTACCGATGCGTCCACCTTTTACTAAGTTTTCTAATGTATCTACGACAACATATAAACGAGTATTCTTTCTTACTTCATCAATACGTTTTAAAATATCTTCTAGTGAGCATTCTTCTTTTGCCATTTTTGCCGCTTCAATTACTTGATATGCTAAAGCATGTGTAATAAATTGAGAATCAACAACTGTTACTTTTGTATCTGTCATTGATGCAGCGCTATTCGCTGTTGCGACAGTACCGCTCATTCCACCTGTCATATGAATGGAAAGTACTTCACTTCCATCTTCGCCTAGCTTGTCATACATTTCTACAAATGTACCCATAGCCGGTTGTGATGTTTTTGGTAATTCTTCTGATTTAATCATTTCTTCAATAAATTCATCCGGTTGTAAATCTACACGATCTAAGTATGTTTGTCCATTTACAGAAATAGATAATGGTAAAACATGAATATCATACTTCTCAATTATATCTTTTGATAAATCTGCCGTTGAATCTGTTACAATTTTAATTTTTTGCATATTATATTCTTCCCTTTCCAATACGCTCTCCCTGTTATTATACTAGCATTCCCGATGCTTTCAACAATTTCGAATGAATTTCACCAAATTAATTATATTTTTATACCTAAAATAAAAAAGACAGAGCCTATCTAACTCTGTCCCTGCTGTGTATTATGCATTCTTTTCAAGAGTATTTGTCTTATATACATTTGAATAATCATTCCACTTCAAACAACTTTGTAAATATTCACGGAAAGAGTACGAGAATCTTGGGTTTTTATGTTTTTGAATTTTCGCAATAAACAATTGAAGACGAGACTGAATTAGAAACGCTAATGGATGCTGTGTTTGTAGGACAGGGATTTCAAATATTTTAATACAATTTCCTGTTGCATGAGTGAAATAAAAACTTTTCGTAATCACACTATCAATCCTCTTTTTCGTTGGATTTTTGAACTTCCTCCACTTTATTCTTTAACACGTTTTTTAGTGTAGGTTTCCTATGAATACTAAAATATCCTTAAGCTGCCCCATTTAGAAGTTAATACTTCATTTATATCCACCTAATTCGAACCCTGTCCTATATATCCTTTGAGACGGGAGTCTTATTATCCATATATAGCTTGATAACTTCAGTATAAACTTATAAAAATGAAAAGTTTGTCTAAATTTTGGAGATTCTATAATTTTTTCCTTCTATATATTGTATACAATTATAGCTAGAGTATAACAAATAAATTAAAAAGTGCCTTTATAACGAGGCACTTTTCGACTGTATTTCTTCTCTTTTCTGTTTTCGTTTACTAACTATCTTTGATAAAGCGATACTGATTTCATAAATACAAATAAGCGGTACCGCTACTAAACTATGTGATAAAAAATCTGGCGGCGATATACATGATGCAATTATAATCAACACGACATAAGCATATCTTCTTATTTTTTGAAGAAATTCTGCAGTTAGAAGACCTATACTCGTTAAAAACATAACAACTACAGGTAATTCAAATATAACAGCAAACGGAACTGTTAAATTTAATACGAAATGAAAATATTTTTCCGTTGTAAACATCGTATTAAACATCTCATTACCAATTGTAGTTAGGAAATGAAATAAAAATGGCATGACGATAAAATAACCAAAAGATAGGCCTGCTATAAATAATATAGACAATACCGGTATATACATTAATGTCATTTTTTGTTCATTGGGATGTAAACCTGGTTTTACAAATAACCAAATTTGTATCGCAGCAAAAGGAATTGTACAAACGATAGCAAATACTGTAGCAATCGAGAAAAAAATCCACAACACATCACTTGGACCGAGAACAGTTAATTTCATTGGTAAATCTTTTACAAGCCAAAAATAAATATCCTTCGTAAAAGTAAATCCAATAATTAAAAATAATACAAAGGATAATACTGTATATATTACTCGTTTGCGAAGCTCAACAATATGTTCTACTACGCTCATTTCCCGATCTTCCATCTCGTTCACCACACTTTATTTATCCATTCCGAGAAAAACTTCAGCATATTCTTTTATTTATTTATTTTTTTCTTTCTCTTGAAATGCCTCATCAGTCAATTCTTTTGTTGATTTTTTAAATTCTTTTAACGTTTCCCCTAAAGCTTTCCCAATTTCCGGTAACTTTTTTGGGCCAAATAAAATTAACACTGCTACTAAAATTAAAATTAACCCTGGAAAGCCAATATTTGAAAACATTTCCCCATCCCCTTCATAAGTAGATTCCTTGTCCTACTATTCCATAAGTTCATTTTGTCAAAAAATTTCGTAAACGTCAATGTATCCGTTGTCTTTTGTCAAAAAAATTCGAAAATATAATCAATTGAATATCATTTTCTATTCCTTTTGTATATGATATGGTTAAGGAAAATATAACTTATCTCAATACAGTGAAAGGAATTAACATTATGACGCAAAAAATTAAAAGAATGACCCAATTTGTAAAAGAAGAAATTGCGAATGCCATTACCCATGGTATCGGTGCCATTTTAAGCATCCCTGCCTTAATCATATTAATTATTCATGCTTCCAAACATGGCACAGCATCTGCTGTTGTTGGCTTTACCGTTTATGGTGTAAGCATGTTCTTGCTATACTTATTTTCTACACTGTTACATAGTATCCATCATCCAAAAGTAGAAAAGTTATTTACCATTTTAGATCACTCCGCCATATATTTATTAATTGCCGGCACGTATACACCATTTCTACTCATTACACTGCGTGGCCCGCTCGGTTGGACTTTACTCGCAATTATTTGGACCCTTGCGATTGGGGGCATTATTTTCAAAATCTTCTTTGTTCGTCGCTTTATTAAAACATCAACATTATGTTATATCATTATGGGCTGGCTCATCATCGTTGCCATTAAACCCCTTTATGAAAATTTAACCGGTCACGGCTTCTCACTACTATTAATAGGCGGCATTTTGTATTCTGTGGGAGCTATATTCTTCCTTTGGGAAAAACTTCCGTTCAATCATGCCATTTGGCATCTCTTCGTACTAGGCGGTAGTACAATGATGTTTTTCTGCGTACTGTTTTATGTCTTACCCACAGCATAAAAAAAGTTTCAGCTTGTTTAAGCTGAAACTTTTTTTATTACTTATGTAATTGAGATGCAATAATATCTTTTGTATGCTGGGTTAACTCTTTAGCATCCATACTTGCATATTCTTCAGGTGTAATTGGCTTAGAAATTGTTAATGTTGCATGAGCTGGTTTCATACGATTTCCATTAGCCTCAAACATCTTATATGTACCATCTAAAGTTACTGGTAATATAGATACGCCAGATTTTACAGCAAGGTGAAAACTCCCTGCTTTAAACTCACCAATTTCGCCACCCTTACTTCTCGTTCCCTCTGGAAAAATCACGATAGAATGCCCGCTCTTTAACAGTTCAATTCCATCTTTAATTGCCTTAAGAGATTGACGACGATCGCTGCGGTCCATAAACACACAATTCATTAGTTCCATCCATGTTGGCACAACCGGAAACTTTTTAATTTCCGCTTTTGAAACGAATCCAATTGGCTTATTTAAGTAACCTAGTAACACAGGAATATCCATATTACTTTGATGATTACTTACAACTAGCACCGGCTTGTCTTTCGGAACATTTTCAAGTCCCTTTACTTCTACAGTCGATCCAGTTACACCCACCATTTTCTTACCAAACCAGTTTGTTGTTTTATACACAACACTATCTTTTTCTTGCGGTGACATCGCATTTGCTTTTCTTTTTATACGCCACAACCTTGGTGTAATCGCAATTACGATTAAAATTAAATAAAAGATTTTAAAAAACGTTTGAATCATACAGAACCCCCACCTATTATCATTCCGACCTTCATTATACTAGACAAACGAAGGAAAAAGAAGAAAAAATGTCCAAACAACAAGTGTTTGGACATTTTGAAGTTTTCTATATTAGAAACGTTTTGCTAATTCGCGTGCATTTACAATTGCTGCTTCTTTAATGTCTTGTGCTTTTTCAGGATTTGCATTCATTCCTTCAACTGCAATATATTCAGTGTCTGATACACCCATGAATCCTAATACCGCATTTAAGTGATTGCGACCGAAGTCCATAGATGCGTATGCTCCTTCAGAGTAAACGCCGCCTGTAGCTTGAATATGAAGTGCTTTTTTGCCTTCTAGTAAGCCAACTGGACCATTTTCAGTATATTTGAATGTTTTACCTGCGATTGATAAGTTATCTAAGTATGCTTTCACTACTGCTGGGTAGCTGAAGTTCCACATTGGAGTCACGAATACATAACGATCTGCATGCATAAATGTTTCTAAGTTATTGTTCATTGCTGCAACTTTTTGTTGCTGATTTTCACTTAAAGTTTCGAATCCTTCGCCTGCTGCAAATTTCCCCCAAGCAGCGAATACGTCTGCATCGATTGCTGGTACAGTTGTATTGAATAAATCAATTGTTACAACTTCGTCTTGTGGATGTTCGTTTTTATATGCTTCGATAAAAGCTTCTCCTACTGCCATACCGAAAGAACCTTCTGCTGAATTTGGATTTGCTGTAATAAATAGTACTTTTGTCATTGTATTAGCTCCCTTTTACACATTTTATCTTTAATTTGAGATTTGTAATTTTAAAGTAAACAACTTACCTTATGTAAGTATAATACAAAAAGTTATGTTTGATGTCAATAAAAAATAGCTACTTTTTTTTCGTAAGTTAATGATTTATTTTGTCCCTTTAAAATTCAGTATATAGATATTTAGAATTCCTCATGCAAAAAGGCTATCTCTATACACTATAGAGATAGCCTTTTATTACATATTATTTTTGAAAAACATGTTTCACTTTTTCAGCTGGAATATTACTTCCACCTCTACCTTTTACATCTTCAATCATCATTGTAATGACCATATCAGGTGAATTTAAATCAAACGCAGCAAACCAACCTAGTTCTTTTCCTTCTGCCTCTTTTGATACTTTTAATTCTGCTGTTCCTGTTTTACCAGCAAGGGTCATACCATCAATTTTCGCAATTTTCCCCGTACCATCTGGATCGTTAATTACTTTCGTTAAAGCCGTTTTCAATATATCTTGATTTTCTTTAGAAATCACGTTCTCTTTCCAAGCTTTTGGTTGTTTATCTGTTTTAATAAGATATGGCGATGGAATCGTTCCATCATTTACAATCGGTGCATACGTTAAAGCTAAATGAAGAGGAGTCATTAAGACTTGTCCTTGTCCATATCCTGTATCTGCCATTTGAATATCATTTTTTATGCCATCATTTGCGATTTTAGAAGCTGGGAATCCGTATTCAATTGGTAATTTCTCATCAAATCCGAATTTTTTCGCCTCAGCCATAAATTTATCTTTTCCAATTTTCAAAGCTTCTTGTGCGAAATAAATATTATCCGAGTATTTCATTGCCTTATCAAAATCAATCGGATTTGCATCTTTTACACGTGTTACGTAATAATTGCCCCAAGAAGAATCTTTCGTCCATTTCAGTCCTTCAATTTTCAATTCTTCTTTTGGATCGATTGTTTTTGTTTCAAGACCAATTGCACCTGTAATTGGCTTAAATACAGAACCTGGTACCGATAATTGTGTAAATCGATTCGTCATCGGTTTTTTCGGGTCATTATTCCAAGCCTCGCGCTGTGCTTTTGATGTTCCTCGTGCAATTAAATTAGGATTATAAGCTGGACTACTTACAAGAGCAATTGTTTCTCCACTTTTCGGATTAATTGCCGCACTTGAACCAGCTTCTCCTTTCATTTCATTATACGTTTTTTCTTGAACAACACTATCGATAGTTAAAGTTACATTTTCTCCATCAACAGCATCTGTTTTCGCTAAATTTTTAATTTCTTTTCCTTGTGCATCCTCCATGAAGACACGGCCACCTTTTTTCCCGCGTAGCTGTTCTTCCAATACTTGCTCTAATCCAGCTTTACCAACTGGATCATCGGCTTGATAGCCTTTCTTTTGAAGCGTTTTTAAATCTTCTGCATTTACTTTTCCGATATAACCAGTAAGATGCGCTGCTGCTTCCCCTAACGGATATGTACGAACATTTACAGGTTTTGCTGCAACACCAGGTAAATCGATGTACGTATTTTGCGTTGCTCCCTCAGGCAAAATTCCAATTGGTACGAGATACCCTGGTTTTACCCATTTCGCAGCTAGTTTTTGATCAATCTCTTCTACAGACATATTTAACAACTTCGCTACTGCTTCTTTCGTTTGCGGAGCAGTTTCATCTAATTTTTCTGGAATAATTCCAATCTCAGAAGCTTTCCCATTCGTCGCAAGACCTTTTCCATTACGATCGTAAACTTCACCACGTTTTGGTTGCGTTGCCTGCATACGCACTTTACTATCTTTTGTCATGCCAGGGAAAATGAAATCAGGAGTCCAATCTATTTTCCAAGATTCTTTATCTCCATCTTTTTCTTTCACCATTTTTGCTTCATGACCAAAAGTGATTTTACCACCAACTGTATCCATGCTTACTTTAAAAGGAACAGGGCCTTCATCTTTTTTATCTTCTTTTACTTCCCCTGTTTCTACCTTTAAGTCTTTCACTTCAATACCAGAATAAATTTTTTCATATTTCTCAGTAAACTCTTTCTTTGAAATATCTTTTTTTGCATTTTCTGATAATTGATCGTACATATCTGCAAATTTTTGTTTATTCCATGCTTTTACATATGTATCAAACGCTTCTTGTGGTTTTTCTTCTTTACCACATCCAACTAACATGAATGTTAAGCAAAGAAAAAGAATCCCCCATATTTTTCTCAACTGATTCTCCTCCTCTTTCTATATTAATACTTTTGAAAATTTCAGCATTTTTCACATGCTACCTTTCATTATAGCACTATTGAATATCATCTATAAACTTACATTTATAAATACAAATAAAAAAATTGATGCGAATACTCACATCAATTTTTATTATTATTGTTGTTTCTCGTATACATGGTAATAATACGTATACGGATTTTTTTCATCCGTTAAACCTTTTTCTACAAAAATCTCTTTCCAATTTGTCATATCCATTTCTGGGAAGAATGTGTCTCCTTCAAATGCGTGGTGGATTTTTGTTATATATAACTTGTCTACATAAGGTAAAAAGAGATCATAAATTTGCGCTCCGCCAAAAATAAAAATCTCTTCTTCATTTTTACATAGTTCAAACACTTCTTCTACAGTATGAGCTACTTCGCAGCCTTCTACATGATACCCTTCATTACGAGTTACAATAATATTACGTCTTCCAGGCAATGGTCTACCAATTGCTTCATAGTTCTTTCTCCCCATAATAAGTGGGTGACCCATCGTCGTTTTCTTTACATACTGTAATTCACTCGGTAAACGCCAAGGTAAGTTATTATCTTTACCAATTACTCTATTCTCGTCCATTGCGACCATAAATGAAACAATCATCTTGTCATCTCCTCTACAATTACACTGCAACCGGTGCTTTAATCGCTGGGTGTGGATCATATCCTTCAATCGTTAAATCTTCCATCTCAAAATCAAACACAGATTTCACATCTGGATTTAATGTAAGTTTAGGGAACGGGCGTGGTTCACGTGCCAACTGCTTTTCGACTTGTTCAAAATGATTTGTATAAATATGTGCATCACCAATTGTATGAACAAACTCTCCTACTTCAAGACCACATTCATGTGCTATTAAATGTGTTAGAAGTGAATAGCTTGCAATGTTAAATGGAATGCCAAGGAATATGTCACCGCTTCTCTGATATAACTGACAAGAAAGCTTTCCATCTGCTACATAAAACTGGAATAGCGTATGACAAGGCGGTAAAGCCATACTTGGTACATCTTCAGGATTCCAAGCAGAAACAATTAGCCGGCGTGAATCTGGTGTTTTCTTAATCATTTCAATTACATCTTTTAATTGATCAAGTGTCTCACCAGCTGTCGTTTTCCAAGCACGCCACTGCTTTCCGTATACGTCTCCTAAATATCCAAATTTCGTTGAGAATTCATCGTCTTCTAAAACGTTCTTTTTAAACAATTCCATTTGCTCATCGTATCGCTTCTTAAATTCCTCATCTTGTTGTGAGCGAAGACCGAAATCTGTCATATCAGGGCCAGTATACTCATCGCTTTCTACCCAGCTCTTAAACGCCCATTCATTCCAAATATTATTATTATGTTGCAATAAATAGCGAATGTTTGTATCACCTTTCATAAACCAAAGCAGTTCACTTGCTACAAGGCGAAACGGGACTCTCTTTGTCGTTAATAAAGGAAATCCTTTACTCAGATCAAAACGCATTTGATATCCAAATACAGATACAGTTCCTGTCCCTGTACGATCTTCTTTCTTCGTACCGTGCTCCATTACATGGCGGCATAAATTTAAGTATTCATATTCAGCATGTTTCATATGTAGGAAAACCTTCTTTCAATCTTATATGAAATTTATCATAACATGAAAAACAATAAATTTAATAATCTTGATAAATAAAAATTATTTCAGTAATTCTTACAAAATTATTAACTTTCCATATTTAAAAAGGTTTTCATTTTCTATTACCGAAAGTATAGTGCGGTAAGACAAAATTTATATTTGGAGGTTAGAAGTATGTCTAAAATTGAAACTCCTGTTATGACTTCGTTACAAACAACGGTTGAAAAAATGATGAAGGATTTAAACGTTCCTGGTGCTGCTGTAGCTGTTATAAAAGACGGTGAAGTTATTCTTTCAGAAGGTTTCGGATATCGAAATATAGAAACAAAAGAACCTGTTACACCGAGTACTCGGTTCGCAATCGGTTCCTCAACGAAAGCTTTTGGCACACTTTCATTAAGCTTGTTGGCACAGCAAAAAAAGTTTAATTGGGATACTCCTGTCCAGTCTTATATACCTAACTTCTCTTTATCTGAACTACTTGCTAGCTCACAAGTTACAGGACGAGATTTGGCTTCCCATCGTACTGGGATAAGTCGTCATGAGGCTCTTTGGTACAGCTCTTCCTTATCTCGAAAAGATCTCGTTGAAAAAATAAAACATTTACAACTTGATGCACCGTTCCGCACAGCATTTCTTTATAACAACTTAATGTATGCAACAATTAGCCACATTGTTGAAAACATTACAAATCAAACGTGGGAGCAATACGCTACAGAACATATTTTAGAACCTTTAAATATGAGACATACAAATTTCTCTGTTACAGATTCACAAACTACAGATGATTATGCTTTACCTTACATTGAAAATGAAGGTGAAATAAAAGAAGTTCCATTCCGTAACATCGATACAGTCGGCGCTGCTGGATGTATTAATTCTACAATTGAAGATATGGCAAATTGGGTACTTCTTCACTTAAACGAAGGAAAGTTTGGAGATCATGAATTAATCTCCTCTGAATTATTACAACAAATGTATACACCACACAATTCAATTCCAGATCAACCGATTTTATCACTTCCCGAATCTCCATTAAATAGTTACGGACTTGGTTGGTTTATTAGTGCTTATCGTGGTAATAAGGTGGTTCATCATGGCGGTAATATTGATGGATTTTCAGCGCTCGTTTCATTCATACCAAATGAAAACATAGGCCTTGTCATTTTGACAAATGCTGGAGGCACATTACTTCCTACTTATCTCGCTAATCAAATTTATGATGAACTACTTGAATTAGAATCCATTGATTGGCATAAACGTGCTGTAGAAGATACTGAAAAAATGAAGGAAATGATGAAAGAAGCAACTGAATCACTTCCTGAACAAATTAAAGGAACTACACCTTCTCACAAGTTAGAGGATTATACTGGTACTTTTGAACATCCTGCATACGGAACATTACAAATATACAAGCGAGATGATTCGTTAAATGTACAATTTATGGAGATGGATATTCAATTAGGGCATCATCATTACGACATCTTCTCCGCAGAAGTTGAGTTATTCCAAATGAAAATGAGTTTATTATTCGCTTATGAAATGAGTGTGAGTGGTGAATTCCCATCCCTTCAGTTACATGTACCAGCTATGTTAAGTACTCAGCCGCTTGCATTTAAGAAAATTAAATAATTTTTAAATAGAGGGATGACAACACTTCCCTCTATTTCCCTTTAAATTCTTCATCCAAAAAAAGGATAATACGTAAAGGATACAGAATTCTATTATTCAACTAATTAAATTATAAAGTGAAAAAGCTATGTACACAGAAATTTTTAAAGAAATTGTTTCGATTACTCATCACGATTATTCCGGTTGTATTGATAAAAAAGGATGGGACGATCCTACTGCTGGTTTAAATGATTATTCTAATTTAGCAGTAATGGAATGGGCTGATACATTTGCTCTTTACTACCCTACTTCACGGCTTTCTATTATAGATAAAGGCGAAGGAATGTCCGGAATTGGTATACAACCGCATATACATATCCCGTGGACTCCGGAACATATACAAGAAGATGTAGATTTAAAGTTAGCATTACAACTGCTTCAAAACGAAGAATGGTAAAAAATAAAGGTAGATGTGAATCACACCTACCTTTTCTATTTCATATCAATCTTTTCTGGTTGAAACCAAATTGGCTTTGATAGCTCAAAGTTTTTATGATCCGCTAAAACTATAGTAAGACGTTCTAACGTATCATCTAACATATGCGGTGCTGCTCGTAAGGACCAGACAACTGATGAGAAAACTGTCATGCCAACGTACACCGCATATAATTTCCAAAACTCCTCTGGTATTCTACCATTAAAGTATCCTTCTATTTGTCCAATTGAATACGGAATACTAATGTCCCTTGCAAATAGTGCAATTTTCAACGAAATCATGAAGTGGATCGCCCCAGTCGTATCCATTAAAATCAACAACACCTACATATTTCCCATCCCGCACAATTATATTTTCTAAATGAAAATCATCGTGTTGAAATCGATTTGGGCGGTTTTGTAAATACATTTCATTATCATCTATAAACTTTATGATTTTATCATCATTTTTTATTTTTATTCCACATGTTTTATATGCCACTAAATATTTCCGGTGTTTTTTCATTGCTCTTTCATACCATGGAAATATATCCTTAGGAGCTTCATATGTATGCATTTTTGCTAAATCTTTTCCTGCCTCTATACCAATATTATATTGTTCTTTTGGTGAATACGTAGGCAATAGCTTCTTCGCATCTTCTCCTTCTATATACGAAAAAACACCGTAGCATAAACCTTCTTCTTCCAACAAACCCATTTCAATTGGCTTTTGTGCTTGCACACTACGTTTTTGCATTTCATTTAAAATTTGAAACTCTATTTTCTTTCTTTCAAACTCTTTTATATCGCCTGTCCGTAACAAATACTTTTCATCTTCAATAGTCGTAATGATATATTTTTTATCAGGAGAGAAACCTTTAGAGATTTCTTCAATATTTGCTGCATCTTTTACTATTTGTATATTGTTTTGCCGTGCTGTAATTGTCTTCATGTTTATTCCCCTTACATTTCTACATTTGGTGTATACGCTACTTCTATAATAAATCCATTCGGATCGTAAAAATCAATAGTATAGTATCCGTCCGAATAATGACTCATTTCTATCGGACCACGTATTACCTTCACTTTTGTACTAGCAAGAAAATCTGCTACTTCATCAACTACTTCTCTACGAATAGCTTGGTAACAAATATGTCTAGGCCCTAAAGTCCTTACAATTTCCCCGTCCATCTCTTTAAAATATATTTCACTTTCTCCCGTACTATATGCTACTTCATTTAACTTTCTCCATCCAATTATCAAAAACAATTTATCATAAAAAGAAATAGACTCCTCTAAATTCGCGACCCAAAATTCAATATGATGAATACCTGCTCGAAGTGTATTCATATTAAGAATGTGCCCCCTGTACGACTTGTACAATTTCCATAGGCGTATGAACCATATAATCTGGTGCATCTTTTTCTACTGTTTCAATGACATCATATCCCCAAGATACCCAAATTACGTTCACACCAGCCTTTTTACACGCTGCTACGTCTCGCTGTTCATCACCGACATATAACATATCTTGCTCTGTTATTTTTTTTGATTTTAAAAATCTTTTTATCATTTTGTCTTTACCAAATAAATTTTTAGAACAATACACTTCTTGAATATTTTCGATACCATTATTGTGTAAAAACGCCCGAATATGCTCTTCTGAGTTCGATGATATGACGGCAATCCCGTAGCCTTTTTTATGTAATTCATCTAATACATCCTTCATCCCATGGAACAAAACGAGATCTTTTATAGCAGGTTGATCCAATTTATAAAACTCCAGCGCTAATATCGGTAGTTTATACAGTGGTACATCGATTTGCTTACATCTCTCTGGCATCGTTAATTTACGTAAATACTCAATTTCTTCTTCCCTTACCGTTTTATATCCGTGCTTTTCAGCAAGTTGATTATAAATCGGTACAAATATATTTTGTGAATCTACTAATGTGCCATCAAAGTCAAAAACGATATATTTTTGCATCCCCATACTCCCTTTTTTCTTTTTTCCTAAACATATGTTATTCAACAACATAAATGTCGTATCCTTTCATAAAGAAAAAAAGAACAAGATTTTCTCTCGTTCTTTTTAAGACAACCATTTCGGCGGTACATTCGTATTCCAATAAATATTTCCTAACTCATGGTGTCCTGAATATCCATCATCAAAACGATGATAGTGGAAATTAAAATAATATCCATCTTGCGGTGGATGATCTCTCCTCACATGAAATCGCAGTAAGTCATTTCCTGATTTCGTGTCATAAACATGAAAAATCTTTTCATTATTTCCGCCAGCCGGTCTTTGAGAAATCGCTAATGATTGTAACGATTCTTCTGGCACATCATTTGCAAGTTCCGCAATTGCCTCTTCAATTTTAGGTAATACAACATCTTTAAATTCATCTTCAATTACAGGCCCAATTTTAGAGCCGAATTTTTGCATAGATTGCTTCTCTGCTTCTTGCATCGCATAGTTAACAAAAGTATCGGTGGTTAACCTATCATTTGTTTCTTCATATGTATAGGACGTACTCTCCAAATTTTGTTGCCCAGCTGTGCTCGTAGGCTTGTCCGCAGCTTTGGCATTATCAAGTAATATGGAAGGAGGCGTCACTAAACCAAACGTAAATACGGTAATTAATGCGACTAAGGTTTTTCTAAACCAATTTGGCATTTATGTTCCCTCCCCTTTCACTCATTATATTTTATATAACGGTTGTTTCTTCTATTATACAAAATGATTGTAATTTTTGCACTTTACAATTTTGTTAACGTTCACATATTTTTCACTTGAATATGAAATTGTAAGATTTCATACACTATAAATACAACAACAATGAGGGGGACAATCAGATGACTTTAGATGTCGTGTACTCAGCCGCAAGCATACTCCTTTTAGTATATTTTATTTACCAGTGTGTTACAGACTAGAAAAAGAGCCATTTCCGGCTCTTTTTCTATGGTAAAAATAGAATCCAACCAATCCATACTATAAAAATAATCCCGGCAATTACAGCTGGTAATAAATAAAAATGAGAAAGTATAACTATTCCATACAAAAATATTACTGGAAGTAATAAATAGCGATCTGCCTTCCATCTTAACAATAGTAATTTGCCTTCATCACAATATAAATGTAGAAACATTTTTTTCGTAAATTCATTCCAATAATCGCGTGCATAACGAGAAATTGCAACTAACGTAAATACGAGGATAATAGCTGCAATCCACCTCGGACTCATCATAATACTTACCGTGCTTATACATACAATTTGAATATAAAATATTCGTGCACTACTTGTACGGAAAAATTCTTTCAAAAAAGATTCAACGATACGCGAATCAGCTTTTTTCCCTAAAAGTCTTTTAGAATGTGGGAACATCCACGGTTTTTTACTCGAACTACTCGGTTTAGCCGCATGACCACCAACTTGCATAATCCCACTCGTCCAGCGCATACTTTCTTCTTTCTCTTTCTCAACTTCTTTAAAAAAGCAATTTTTATAATTTAGTTTTTCTTTTATCAATACGATAATTAGAAAAACTGCTAGACCGATACATAGTATAGAATAAAATGGATTTTTATAAATAAGAAACAGACTCAATCCAAAAAAGGATAGACTTATAGAAAATATTACATTTTTTATAATCCATAGTAGCCATCGTTTCCCCACACGTATATGAATAAATCTCGTCAACAACGACAACATAAATCGAAATACAGTAAAGAATGTCCAAAATAATACGATTTGTATCTTTGTCGCTCCGATACTTTTCATTAACACTGGTAACATAACAACTACTACCATTACATTCGTTATCGCTATTCGAATAAATGTATATATCATGCCGTACTGAATTAATTTTCGCATATGAGTTGGATACGAAATTAAAAATAAGCTATCTGCTTGTTCAAAAAACGAGCGTACACCTCTCGAATATGTTACAAGATAAAATGCGAGTAAACCTAATCCGAAATACACAGTCTCTTCCATCGATAATGTTTCCGTCCATAGTGATCGATAATAGATTCCCATAAATATAAGTGCTGGAATAATTATATATAACGCAACTGTCCAATCTGTTACCGAACGTATGGACTTCCATTTCCGCTGGAGTTCATGGCGTAATCTTTTATAAAATTGTTTTTTAATCATGCTGTTCACGCCTTACGATTACATCAAAACAGTCTAATAATGAACTCCCTGGCATTTCTGCTAACGTTTGAATAGACTCTAAATGTCCATCTGCAACTAATGTACCTTGTGAAATGAGCAAAAATCTTTCGCAAATTCTTTCAGCAGTATCCAATACGTGCGTACAAAGTAAAATTCCTGCCCCGCGCTCTTTTTCTTTATATAAATAACTTAAAAACTCTTTCGTAGCTACTGGATCTAATCCGATAAAAGGTTCGTCAATTATATAAAAATCTGGCTTAGTTAAAAACGCCAATATAAGCATCGATTTTTGTTTCATCCCTTTTGAAAACTTTGATAAATACTCATGCTTATGCTTATCCATTCGAAACATATGTAATAATTCTTCAGCTTCCCTTTCCCAGCTTCCTACTTCATTCTCACGAGCAGCCATTAATAATTCAATATGTTCCCAGAGCGTCAAATACTCATAATATGTTGGATGTTCTGGCACATATGCATACGGATTTTTCTTTTCACCAAATGATATTTCACCATTCATATTTACAAGTAAGCCTAGCATCGTTTTAATCGTAGTACTTTTCCCGGCACCATTTGCGCCAATAAGAGCAACTAATTCACCTTTTTCAATTGAAAAAGCAATATCATGAATTGTTTTTTCACCTATTTCATATCCAGCTGAGCGGATATTCACCTTCAACATACATTCCCCTTCTTTCCATTCCCAATACAATCAAGGAAAATAATAACACTATCTATATATCATTATAAAATATTTATTTTCATAGCAGGAAAAAACATTTTTTAACAGAATATTAAATGTTTGATTACATTTTATTGGAGTGAATACTATGCCTTTTCAAATTCGTGAAGCGATGATAGATGATATAGATACACTTTGTTCTTTAACAAAAGAATTAAAAGGTTCCTCTATTTCCTATGAAGATATGAACAACCGATTGCAATTCGTACACATGAGTCCTTTTGATTTTTTATATGTTTATGAGGAAGAAGAAACTATATTTGGATTACTTGGGTTTCGTATACGCGAAAATTTAGAAGATGTAACTCGTTATGGAGAAATTTCAATTATTAGCGTCGATTCCACAATACGGCGGAAAGGCATTGGACAAGTGTTAATGAATTATGCAGAACAGTTAGCAAAGAAGCATAATTGCATTGGAACATGGCTAGTTAGCGGAACAAAAAGAGTGGAAGCACATCTTTTTTACAAAAAATTAGGTTATGAAGTAAATGGATATCGATTTGTAAAACATTTTTAAACTACTTTTTAATTGAAGGGACTATAACTATGACAAACATTAAAGCAATTTTCATTGATCGTGACGGTACAATTGGCGGCGACACTACAATACATTATCCTGGATCTTTTACATTATTCCCCTTTACAAAAGCAGCTCTGCAAAAACTAAAAGCTCAAAATATAAAAATTTTCTCTTTCACAAATCAACCAGGTATCGCGGATGGAATAGCGACTGTAGCTGATTTTGTACAAGAATTAGAAGGTTTCGGTTTTGATGATATTTACGTTTGTCCTCATAAACACGGGGATGGTTGTGAATGCCGTAAACCAAGTACAGGCATGCTTCTTAAAGCAGCGGAAAAACATGAGCTAGATTTAACAGAATGTGCTATAGTTGGTGATCGTTGGACTGATATTGTGGCAGGAGAAAAAGTGAATGCAACAACGATATTAGTACGAACAGGCGCTGGATACGATGCTTTACATACGTACCGAGACAAGTGGGCACATATTGAGCCAAACTACATTGCAGAAAACTTTGAAGATGCAACAAACTGGGTTTTAAATCAACTATAATACAATTTAAAAGAGACGTTTTCATTTTGAAAACGTCTCTTTTAATCTTACATTTTTTAAAATGTTAATTCATAATGGAAATAACGATTATCTCTCAAATAACCATTTTCAGCATATAATCGCTGTGCTGATAAATTATCAATCTCTGTTTGTAATTTTACACCTTTTGCGCCATTTTCTAATGCGAATTTTTTAGCAGCTTCTAATAATTTTTTACCTGTTCCAGATCCGCGCTTCGCCGCTTGTACAAACAGATCATTTAAAATCCATAATTCTTTCATTGAAATGGAAGAAAATGATGGATATAATTGCGTGAATCCAATATATTCACCGTCTTCAACTGCTACGAAAATAACGGATTCCTTTCTCTCGATACGATTTCTTAAAAATACTTTTGCACTTTCTAAATCGGAATCTTGTCGGTAAAACATACGATAGTTATTAAAAACTGATGCTAGTCCATCTAAATCTGCAATTGTTGCCTCATATATTCTCATTTTACTCCATTCCCCTTCCAATACTTTCTCATTATATCCGTTACCCATTTAGGCTGTTGTATTTCTTCTTTCGGCATAAACTCTTTCATTATTGGCTTTATGTCCAATATAGGGGTACCATCAATAGCATCTAACCCCTCAACAATAATTGATTTACCTTCTCTTTTTATCACTTTTACAATTGTTACACCTATGCGATTCGGGCGATTTTTCCCGCGCTGTGCAAAAATACCTACTTTAGGATAATCATTATTATTTCTAGGATGTCTAGCAAAATATTGAATTTGTTCATCCGTTACTTTATGAAAATAAAAAACAACTTCAATATGAGAAAAATCTTCAATCCCTTGTATACTTTCCTCTGTATACAATTCAGTTAAAGTAATACAGGATCTTACTTCTCCCCATTCGTCATCTTTTATTTCCTTTCTTTCATTATGTACAAATGCGATTGGTTGAACTGAAAACATACGCATCCCCCTTAAATGTAACCACTTACATTATAAAGTATTTTCTGAATGTTTTCCACACACACGGACTAGGTTACATAATATAATTATAATCTATTTTGTAAAGCGAAATTAACTGCTTCAACTGCATGTATATGAGTTGTGTCAAATATCGGTATTGATACGTCTTCCTGCTTTATTAATAATCCTATTTCTGTACAACCTAATATGATTCCTTGTGCCCCTTCTTGTACTAGCTCTTCTATAACTCTTTTATAATACTCTCTAGATTGAGGTGTTATCTTTCCTAAACACAATTCTGTATATATTACTTCGTTTATCTTATCTCTATCCTTTTTTGATGGAACCATTACTTTTATATGATTCTCTTCTATGCGTAACTTATAAAAATCTTGCTCCATTGTATATTTAGTTCCAAGCAAACCAACCGTTTGAATATCTTTCCTTTTAATTTCTTTCGCAGTTGCATCAGCAATATGTAACACTGGAATATTAATATTCTCCTTTATTTTCTCAACTACTTTATGCATTGTATTTGTGCAAATAATTATAAAATCTGCTCCTCCCCTCTGTAACGAATACGCCGCATTCCCTAATACTTCTCCTGCTCCATTCCAATCTCCGTTAGACTGGAATCGTTCAATCTCTTCAAAGTCCACACTATTAATCATACATTTTGCTGAATGTAACCCTCCTAATCTCTCTTTTATTTCTTCATTTATGATTCGATAGTATTCAGAAGTTGATTCCCAACTCATACCACCAATTAAACCTATTGTTTTCATTAAACCAACACCCACCTTATACTGTTTTTTAAAATTAATTATAACGTTTTATTATGTATATTATACATAATAAAACAAGACTTTACATTTATAATATAAAGTCTTGTTTTAACTATTTCCAAGGAAATTTTATAAGAATATTCTGAAATTATTTCTCTAATGTTTTTATAGAATCTTTATATTGATAATGAAAACATTCTCGATACAACTGTTTAATTTCATCATATGATGGCACACGTGGATTATTTGCTGGACTCCCACTTTCAATTGCATCTGATGCCATTTTAGAAATAGCTTTTTCAAATTCAACTTCACCAATTCCGTATTCTTTTAAATTTGGAATACGAAGATCGAAACAAAGTTTCTTTATTTCAGCAAGCGTGTAATTCGCTACTTCTTCCTCAGAATATGAGTAGAGATTTTTGTTTAAATTGCGTCCAATCTCGGCTAACCTTTTCACTGCACTTGTTTTTGTGAACTCTAAAACTGTAGGTAATAGTATGGCGTTCGATATACCATGCGGTACATGAAATAGTGCACCTACTGGCCTTGACATACCATGAACTAACGTAACTGATGCATTTGAGAATGCAATTCCAGCTTGTAATGAAGCGATCATCATTGCTTCCCTTGCTTCCATATTATCTCCATCTTCATATGCAATACGTAAATATTTCATAATACTTTCAATAGCCGAAAGAGCAAGTACATCTGTAAGTGGTTGTGAAAATTTAGAAATATATGCTTCAATTGCATGGCATAATGCATCTATACCTGTCGCTGCCGTAATATGAGGTGGTACCGAACTTGTTAATATCGGGTCAATAATCGCTACTTGTGGGGTAAAACTCGGATGCTTCATCATCATTTTTACATCTGTTTTTTTATTCGTAATTACTGCTACACTTGTTACTTCTGACCCAGTACCTGAAGTTGTTGGAATTGCAATGAGTGGTAGTGGATCATTTTCTATTTCAACATCTTTTTGGACGTAATATTCAATTGCTCCACCATTAGTATGTAACACCGCTACTGCTTTCGCAGCATCAATACAACTTCCACCACCAATACCGATAATAAAATCACACTTTCCTTCTTTACAAATCGTTAACGCTTCTAATACGTGTAAATTTGTAGGCTCAGCATTCACTTTGTTATATGTAATAACAGTAATACCTTTCTTATTTAGCTGTTTTATGCACCTTTCAACATACCCTAATTTCTCCATAATTGTATCAGTAACTATAAAAGCTCTTTTCCCAAACTTCTTTGATTGTTCCCCCAGCTTTTCAATCGAATTTCTTCCATATAGTACCGACTTCGGCATACGAAACTCAGCAACTTCTTGCAAGTACTCCACCCCTTCTTCCCCTTATTAATGTTTTAGTTTATAAAATATCAACTAAATAAATCTTTACAATTCATATAGTATCTATTATTAATAAATTCCTGTAATAGTATAGAATGCGATAACTAAAAACACAGCAAGCGTTTTCAAAACTGTAATAGCAAATATATCTTTATATGACTGTTTATGTGTTAAACCTGTTACTGTAAGAATAGTAATAATAGCCCCGTTATGTGGTAATGTATCCATTCCTCCTGATGCCATTGATACGATACGGTGCATAACTTCTAATGGAATATCAAATTGATTGGCTGCTGCAATAAATTTATCCCCCATCGCACTTAAAACAATCCCCATTCCTCCTGATGCAGAACCTGTAATACCGGCTAAAATATTCGTCGTTACCGCTCCATTCACTAAAGGATTTGTGAACGTTGCAGAAATGCCGTCTCTCATAATTGCAAAGCCTGGAAGTGCTGCAATGACACCACCAAAACCAAATTCTGCTCCTGTATTCATTGTTGCAAGTAGCGCACCACCAATACTTGTATTCAATCCAGCTTGAAATCCTGTTACTACCCGTTTCCAATATAATAAAAGAGTTGTTAAAATTCCTATTATAAGTGCCAATTCTACAGACCATATTCCAACTACCGCACTCAATTCTACTTTTCCAAATGCTTTCATACCAATTGCTGAAAAGTCAAAACCGTTCGGATACCACTTCGGTATCATAATAGTAAACACTTTATTCATTACACCTACTAAAATAAGTGGTATAAAAGCAATAAGTTGTTGTGCCCTCGTAATTTCTAAACTATTTAACAGCGGTATTTCTTTCTGCTCTAATTCCAAAGATGCTGCCATTTCAGTATTCCCATTGTTAAAACCAAAATACCCTTCACCTGCTGCTTTTGCCTTCTTACGCCTACTCTCTAAATATAATAAACCTAACGTGAGAACAAAAATTGCCCCTACAATACCAAGTATCGGTGCAGCATAAATGTCCGTTTTAAAAAATGTTGTAGGTATTACATTTTGAATTTGTGGTGATCCAGGAAGCGCATCCATTGTAAACGTTACTGCTCCAAGGACAATCGTTCCAGGTATTAAGCGCTTTGGAATATTAGCTTGTCGAAAAAGCTTAGCTGCAAACGGAAATATAGCAAATACCACTACATATACACTAACACCACTATACGTTAAAATAGCACCCATTAAAACAATCGCTAAAATCGTACGTTTTTCTCCAACCAACTCTACAATCGTCTTTGCAATAGAATCAGCAATTCCTGACATTTCTACTACTTTCCCAAAAATTGCTCCAAGTAAAAACACCGGGAAATATAGTTTAATAAACCCTACCATTTTCTCCATAAAAATATTAGAAAAGAAAGGTAATACAAAACTAGGTTCTGTCAAAAATACCGCAAATAATGCAAAAATCGGTGCAAATAAAATAACAGAAAACCCTCTATACGCTACAAACATAAGTAAGCTAAGTGCTAATAATATAATAACTAGCTCCAATTATACCCCTCCTTTAAACTGAAAATTCAATCTTTTATTGATAAACTTCTACTAATCTTTCATTTCTGACATCCCTCCTCTAATTCATACAAATTTTTCATACTAAAATGTCTAATTATACATATTCGATTACATATGAAAAATCCCTTTAAACAAAAACGATTTCATCGTCATACGTTATAAAGGGATTGTTAGTCTCTATTTTTATTTTTTTATTAAACCATTTTCTATACAAAAATGGTGTAGTTCTTCTATATCCTTCGCTATATGAGTCGCACTAACTTCAATCAACTCATTTTCACTACCATAGCCATATAAAACACCAATTGAAGCAATTCCATTATGATTTGCACCTATTATATCGTGCTTTCTATCTCCAATCATGACAACTTCCTCTTTATTAAGTCCTTCATTTTGTTGTAAAATATGAGCAATTATTTCTTCTTTTTTTATTCTCGTTCCATTTAAATTACTTCCAATGATATCTTCAAAATAATTCGTTAGTTGAAAATGCTCTATTACTTGTCTAGCAAAAATAGTAGGCTTTGAAGTAGCTATAAATAAACGATTTCCGGTATCTTTTAATTGTTTTAGGAGATTTGGAATACCCTCGTATACACTATTCTCCAACAACCCACGTTGCTTTAAATACTCCCTGAAATAAAAAACAGCTCGTTCAACTTCTCCTTCATTCATATTATATCTCTCTACGAATGATTGCTGAATAGGAGGACCAATAAATGAATCTAACTCACTTACATGTAATTCTTCAATTCCAACCTTTTCTAACGCGTACAAAACTGAATTTACAATCCCCTTTTTAGGATCCGTTACTGTTCCATCTAAATCAAATAAAAATGTTGTATACATATTTAATCCCCCACTCATCCTACTTTACATGTAATACTGAAGGTTTTTTACTACTCTACCTCTACTATACTATCATTATTTATTTTTCGAAAAATTACTTTTTCTATGTTACATAGTTTCAGTTACAAAATACGGATAGATATGATAAAGTAAAAAAGTTACAATTAATTCAATAGAAACTGGTGAAACAAATGTCAATTACATTAATTTTTATAATGGCTTTCACAATTGTCATCCACGCAGTCGAAACTAGTTCTTATAGTATTCGATTAGCTGGTGTTCGTTTAAAAAAGATTGTCGTTGCCTTATCTGTCGTAGGAATGGTATTACTTATTTCAAGAACGTCAAATTTACTACAAGCCTTTTTAATTGGCGGGATTGTCGATGACGCAAAACGAGATGTTTCTATTAATTTAGAGTATACTATACGACTTGTACTATTATCAGCTTCCATCGGTACATTACTTGCGATTATTCTTTATCCAACTTTGACAAAACTATTTGGATATGTCATTCAAAACTTTGAAACAGATGGTTCTTTCATTCGAATGATGAAAACAAATAACATTCAAAAATTAAAGTACACAAAAAAATATGTGCGCTTTCCAAGATTTGAAATGATTCATAGATTGCGTATCGGTGGTATCCCAAAGCGTATTATGCTTATTAACATGTTTGCTACTGCAATTTATACAGCAGGTGTTCTTTCTGCCCTTTATGCTTCTTTTCTAAATCCAGATTACGCAACAAATGCAAGTACAGCTTCTGGCCTTGTGAATGGTTTTGCTACAATTTTATTAACAGTGTTACTCGATCCACGTATAGCACTTTTGACAGAACGTGCTTTACAATCAGAAAATGGCGCTGAATCTATGAGTAAAATGTATGGTTGGCTAATGATTTCTAGACTTCTCGGCACCTTATTAGCACAACTTTTATTTGTACCAGGTGCTCACTGGATTTTATGGATTATTGAGCTGATGCATTAATCTACTAGGAAGGTGTATTTATCAATGAATATAAAAACAGAGCAAGATTTAATTCACTTAATAGAAAACGACGAATGGATGATGAATGTATTAAAATTGGCAAAATCACTAGAGCTACCTGATTGGTGGATTTGCGCTGGGTTTGTCCGTTCTAAAATTTGGGATACTTTACATAACTACGAAGTAAGAACGGCTACGCCAGATGTCGATGTCATTTATTATGATCCATTACATAAAGATGAGGCGTACGAACAATCATTAAAACAGAAGCTGGCGAATATGGATGCCTCTATCCCTTGGTCAGTAAAAAATCAAACTCGCATGCATGTAGTGAATGGAATGCCACCATACTCTTCTTCTGTTGATGCTATTTCTAAATTTCCTGAAACAGCAACCGCTTTAGGAGTTACGCTTGACGAGCAAAACAATGTCATATTAACAGCTCCATGTGGAATTGAAGATGTACTTTCATTACAAGTGAAACCTACACTTCATTTTCTTGAAACGAAAGAACGAATACATATGTACAACAAAAGAGTTAATCAAAAGAAATGGCAAAGTAAATGGCCTAATATTACAATCACTTATCCAGAAATTTAAAATAGAGCGCTTCGCATTATACGAAGCGCTCTTTCTTTTTTAGTTCAAAAAATGAATGACTGTTTCAGCAAATCGATCAGCTTCCTCATAATGTGGTGTATGGCCACTCTCTTCGAATATGATATGCTTCCCATTTCGAGCATCTTTATTAAATGTTTCAATTTGTTTTTCACACGTTACTACATCATATTTTCCTACAATTAATAACATTGGATTTTCTACATCTTTTATTTTTGATAATAATGACGTATGAAATGCTCTTTCTGCTTTTAATCTATCAAAATGGATTTCGGAACGCTTTGAAAATTCTTCCCACTCTTCATCACTATATAAACTATAGTCAGTTTTAAACTCCTTATTTTCATAAATCTCCATTCTTTTTTCTTCTAATTCATCGCTTAATCTTATGTAGGTTTCTAGCAACTCCTCTGAACTAGTATTGCTAGATGAATAAGCGAGGCACTCTTCTGCTACTTCTTCTTTTCCATACTTTGTTAATAATGTTCCTGTCCTTTGTAATAGAGCCCTACTTGTTAATGCAAAATCGAAAGTCGGACCTTCAAATATTATTTTCTCTATTGAATTTGGATACGCCCTTGCATATAACAATGCTACATATCCACCGAAAGAGTGCCCGATTACAGACCATTTCTCAATTTGTAGTAGTTTTCTTATTTCCTCACAGTCTTCAACTAAATCATTTAATCCAAAAGATTCTTCCTCAGTAATTCCTTCTGATCGACAAACTCCTCTTTGATCTATCATAATTACATATAAGGAATCTTTTAATCGTTCCGCTTGATGAAATGAAAAATCATAACAGCTTTCACCTGGGCCACCGTGTAAAAATAATACTGGTTTATTTTTAGGACTTCCATGTGTTTCAACGTATAGCTTTTTCCCTCTAATGTTCATATATTTCCCAACTTCAATCAAATTTGTTTTTATTATCATCACCTTCTTTTTTACTGAATATTATAACATTTAAACTTAAATAATCCCTATTACATTTAAAAATACGATAACTATCGCAAGTGGTGCTACAAATCGAAGTAAAAATGCCCAGATAGTAAATACTATCTTTCCATAATTTCCACCTACAAAAAATTCAGCTTCTAGCACTTTCTTTTCCATCTTGAATGATACGAAAATACTAATGAATAGCGCTCCAAGCGGCATTAATATATTACTAGATAAGAAGTCTACTGCATCAAAAATATTCTTCCCAAAAATCGTAATATCACTCCATACTCCAAATGATAAGGCCGATGGTATACCTACTAGGAAAATGCAGAAACCGATGATCCATGAAAGTTTAGCTCTTCTTTCTTGTTCACCATTTGCTAATGCTGAAACAACCGTCTCTAGTAGAGAAAATGCCGAGGTTAATGTGGCAAATGTAAATAGCGCAAGAAATACAGTTAAGAACAATCCTCCGAATGGAATTTGGCTAAATACAGATGGCAATACGATAAATAGTAAGCCTGGCCCTTCTGTCGGCTCCATGCCTAACGAAAATACTGCTGGAAAAATGGCAAGACCTGCAAATAAAGAGACGAATAAATTCAATCCAACAATTGTTATTGCTGATTTTGGTAAACTTTCTTTTTTATTTAAATACGAGCTATACGTAACCATAATCGAAATCCCTATACTAATCGCAAAGAATGATTGGCCCATTGCGAATAAAATACTTTCTGAAGTAATCTTCGAGAAATCTGGTTGTAAAAAAAACTTCACGCCTTGCATCGCATTATCCAGTGTTAATGAACGAATAATAAGAGCGACAAATAAAACGAACAATGCTGGTAGCATATATTTACTTGCTTTTTCAATTCCATTTTGTACACCTTTTGATACAACCCATATCGTAATGAACATAAATGCAAAATGACCGATAATGGCCCAAGTCGGATTTCCAATTGTCTCTGTGAATAATGCACTATAATTTTGTCCCGGAGTAATAAGCTGTCCTGTTACTCCCCTGAAAAAATATATTAAAACCCAGCCACCTACAACACTATAAAATGATAGCAATATAAAACAAGTTCCAACGCCAAGACGGCCAATCCAGTGCCATCCTGTATTTGGTGCGATACTTTTAAATGCTCCAACTGCTTGTTTCTGTGTACTGCGTCCAATCATAAATTCAGCTATAAGTAGCGGTAGTCCAATTAATACAGTAAATAATATAAAGATTAAAAAGAATGCCCCTCCCCCGCTCTTTCCAGCGATATAAGGAAACTTCCATATTGCGCCAAGTCCAATTGCTGATCCTGCTGCTGCCATTATAAAACCTAATTTCGAAGTCCATTGCTCCGTCTGTTTCATCCTATTTTCCTCCTGTTAAAATCAATTTATATTAATAAATAAATATTATTGATCAATCTGAATAAAACCTCCATTTCTTTTTCTATAAAATAAAAAAATGGCTTAGCGTCTCTATATAAAGAGACGCTAAGCCATTTACTTAACGCGGTACCACCCTTATTGATTCCATTATGAATCCACCTTAGTAGTAATCGTTTGATTACAAACCTAATATCGAAGGTTAACCGTTAAGATTTACTAAGAATGTGATTCCGTTCCACCTTACTGCTCCTAGGCGAGTTCAGGATGTCATTTGACTATGTCGCACCAACCCATAGCTCTCTGTACAAATACATGACCTTACTACTCCTATTCAATGCATTTTAATATTTAGAATATATTTTCTTTTGAAATTAATATGAAGTATATCGGTTATATTTATAACTGTCAAGGGCTATGTTAATTTTTTGTCGAAAATGATTTTTATAAACTTTCAATGTAAAAATGAAAGAACAGTAAAAAAGCATCTTCGCGATAATCGCGAAGATGCTTTTTTATGGTATAAGACGTGTACAATCTCTCGGAAAAGCACTCGCTTCTCTAACATTTGATAATTCTAAAAGCTTATACACAACTCGTTCTAATCCAATTCCAAAGCCACCATGCGGTGGACATCCGTAGCGGAATGTATCTACATACGATTGAAATTTCTCTGGATGTAATCCTTTTTCTTTAAAAGATGCGAGTAACATTTCATGATTGTGAATACGCTGTGCACCTGACGTTATTTCTAATCCTTTATATAATAGGTCAAATGAATCCGTTACGGCTTCATTCTCCTTATTCGGTATTGTATACATCGGTCGCGATTCTTTCGGATAATGTGTAATAAAGACAAATTCACTTTTATATGTTTCCTTCACATATTTCCCTAGTAACTTTTCACCTTCTGTATCTAAATCCCCTTCAGGAGATTCTTTCCGATACTTCATTTTCAAAATTTCTTGCGCTTCTGCCAATGTGATTTTAGGAATTTCTGTAATGACAGGTACTGTTATTTGTAATAGTTGTAGTTCTTTTTCACATTTTTCTCCTACTTGTTGAAACATGTATCGTAAAATATCTGTTTCTAATTGCATTACTTCATGAAAATCATGAATAAATCCAAGTTCTACATCTAACGATATATATTCATTTAAATGTCTTGAAGAGTTATGATGTTCAGCCCGGTACACAGGAGCAATTTCAAAAACACGTTCGAGTCCTCCCGTTACCATCATTTGTTTATAAAACTGTGGTGATTGAGCTAAATACGCTTCTTTTTGGAAATATGGAAGCTTAAAAACATTCGCTCCTCCTTCTGCCCCTTGCGAGACAATTTTCGGAGTAAATATACGTGTGAAATCGTTCTCTATTAGGAATTCACTAAAGCTCTGAACGAGTATAGATTTCACTTTAAATATCGCCACGATTCGCTCATGCCTTAACGATAATACTCGCTCATTCAATAATTGATCTAGGCCAACTTGTAACTTTTTTTTATTTATTTCAAATGGGAGTGATTCTGCTCCATTTAGTACTTCCACTTCATGTGCAAGTACTTCAACACCTAATTCTGTTTTCGGTGTCTCTACTATTTCTCCAATTATTTGGACCACACTTTCAACATCAACTTTGTATCCGGCTAACTCGTTTTCTAATACACATTGAATAACTCCCGTTCGGTCCCTTAATAATAAAAAACTAACATTCCCTAGATGACGAATCTTTTTTACCCATCCTTGTAGTAATACAACCTTCCCGCCATGTTCCGTACATTCTCGTGTGAGTGAACGCTTCATTATTTGATCCATTACATTTCCCTCCAATAGTTTTATTTTTATTTACATTATTGTTGTCATCGTCATCATCCACGGTCACTCACCTCCTTTCAAAGAATACAAAAATCCGCCCCTATAAATAGGGACGGATTTTTCCGCGGTACCACCCAAATTGTCATAATGACCATCTTAGCCCTGATAACGGTAGGTACCGTTTGCTTTTACTAATTATCACGTTCAAAGCAACACTCACAGGTGTCTTTCCATCATGCGGTATCGCAATCTTCCCAGCAATCGATTGCTCTCTGTAGACCCTTGCATCATGTACTTTTCCTAATCATCACTTTTTATATTTACAGAGTATTCTATCTCTTTATTATATAAAACGCAAGCCCTTTTAGAAAAATATTGCGATTTCTCACTAAACAGACCCCTTCTAAAGATATGTAACATGAACATTGAACTCTATACAATTATCATTTGACAGCTTAGAAATATTTTATCCTTATCAAATTCTTTCAATCGAACTTTTTCTATTTTATTACATAAAACACAAGTTTCCCACGCATATTATTATTAAAGTTTTATCGGAGGTGTACATATGAAAAAAACAATTAGTTTCTTTCTCCTACTATTATGCTTAGTTGTAGTTAATGAAGCATATGCCTATTCACCAAAATCTTTACCAATCTCTCAAAATTCTGATCAATGGCAAGTAAATATTGATGAAGTAAAAAGAACGAGTGAAAAATTGTTACAACCCAAAAAAGGTGTATTTCAAACATATCATTTCTCTGTAAAAAATCTTGGAAAAAGTGAAGTGTATAATGTACAAGTTGAAGTTTTTCGGAATGAACCAAATACGAAAACAAAATATGAACTCTTTTCCCTAAAAGAAAGTCGTCTAGCGGGCGGAAAAACTGGATTTGAACACGCTAATTTTCCAGTTTCTACAAAATCGGATGAGGTTGACGTGATCATTACGTGGCAAGAACATCCTTTCCGCTCTATGAGAAACGGTCAAAAAGTTGAATCTAGAAAATTTAAAGAGCATTTTGTTTTTAAAGAAGCAGTAAAGTGAACTTATCGGTATATGTACATTATTACCGCTACCAATAAATTTTCTAGTACCAGTTCTTAAGCAAATTAAAAACGTCGTGGCTTATAAATGCCACGACGTTTTTAATTAATTCGTACTAATTCCTCTCGCTGCCCAAATACGATCGATTTCAGCAGCATGTTGCCCGCCGTATAAAAGAGCATCTGCTTGCTTAATCGCTTTCGCTCCATCACGGAATTTCGCATTTGGCGTTAATGACCAATGTGATTGTAAAATAATTTTTGTTGCTACATCACGTCCAAAAGATTGCGCCATTTCGTATTGACCTTGAGCCCAAATTTCCCCATCATTATGCACTTCATTCGTTATATCTTTCGGGTATACTTTATTCGTATCTAATCGGCGTAAGCACGTCGGATCTGAACTAGAATAAGCAGTCGCATCCCATTCTCCAATACATGCTTTCCCGTATCCTGTTGTCGATACTGCATCTTCATAAGTAGCACCTAAGAAGTCTCCAAATCCTTCTCCCATCGCTCCACCTTCTGGTGAACTTCCGAATCCTGGCACTTGATTATCTTGAATAGAATGACCATATTCATGCGCAATAATGCCAGCATCTTCTGCATCATCTACTCCGCCAGTACCGAAAGTTAAAGCTTTCGTTGATGGAGAATAGAATGAATTATCGTCAGTTGTACCATTTACATTCACTTTAATCGAACGTTTATTAATATTTTGAAAACCTAATCCTTGAATGTAACGCTGTAATGTATCAATATGATAATATGACATAACATCTTCAAAACTATCATTTGCACGTGTATAGTTAAATTGTAAGTTTGTAGATTTCGTCTTCGCTTTTGAAGAAATCGTAACATACTCACCAATTAAAAATCCTGTACCATCTAAACCTTTTAACGTAACAGTTTTCAATTGATTCGTTAATGCTGTTGAATCTGCATCATTATTATCTTTTAACCCTGCTAAACTTCCACTAGATACGACAGGGTTAGGTAAAAATACTTTTCCTGTTCCTTCTGCTTTTCGGTTTATATCAACTTTTTTAATTAACTTTCCATTTTCCGCATCAATGAATGTTTCCCATGCACCGAATGGATTATTAGAATGGACTACCACTTTATATACAGGAATAGCGACTCCCTCTTCAACAATATATCCGAATTCTTTTTCCGTAGGAGCCCATAAGTTTTGCTCACTTTCTCCTCCAACATACGCCATCGATTTTTGTTCTGCATCTTTTTCACTAATTTTTTTCGTAACTTCCTTCACACCTGTAACAGGCTGATAATCTGAAATCGCAAGTAATCCTTTTCCCTCTCCGTTAAGAGTAACTGTAATTTGTTTTGAAAATACAGGCGCACCATTGACCACTTGTTGGAATCTAACATATGAAGCTACTGACGTTTCTGTTGTAGAAATATATTGCAAGTCTGAAAGGTCTGCCTTCAATCCATATTCCGTAGCATGTCCCTTTAAATATTCAATTGCTTTTTTCTGTGGTGAATAAGCTTCTAACTTTACTTGCTGTTGTTTTTCCAGTGCTGAAACAGTAGAAATTGTCCCCATTACTAATGGCACAGTCATTGCCATTGCCACCATTTTTTTGTTTAACATAGAACCACTCCCCCTAATAAATTGAAAACTTTACCCCATTCCTATAAGGCTATTCCTGTCCACAAGTAACGAAATAAAGTGAATCTACGAGTAATTCTATACAAACAATTCTATTACCTTTACATTTTGGGTAAGTGAAATTTTCTCAATATTTATGTGTGAAACGAGAAAAATACTGTAGAAATATATTTCTTTTGTAAATTTCTTTACCTTATGCTTTTTAAAGTAATGTGTAAAAAAATAAGTTATTTTTTACCTAACGGTAGGTTGAAAATAATATTAATGAATGATACGATTTATGTAACCTTTTTTATTAGGAGGACTTATCATGAGCAAAAGTGAAGAAACACTCTCTTCCATAGTCGAAGCAAGTTATCGACTATTTGCCGGACACGGCATTGCCAAAACGACCTATACAATGATTGCTGAAGAAGTTGGTATTGCCAAGCCATCTATTTATTATTACTTTAAATCTAAAGATGCATTAATTGAAAGTATTTTTAATGAATTATGTGCAGCGATGCAGTTCTCCTCATTCTTTCATACAGAAGAATTTACGAAAGAGAATTTCATTGAGAAATGTGTTGAAATTGGCTTTAAAATGATAGACGAACAACAGAAAGATCCTTATTTTAATCGTGTATTACAAGAATATGTATTACTATCTTCAAGAAACGATATGTACAAAGATCGATTACTAACTGTACAAACAGAATATTTAAACGGATTTGAATCACTCCTAACAAAAGCAAATGAACTTCAACTCATTCAAAATAAAAATCTAGTTTCAAAAGCTCATATGTTAGCATTAGTTCTTGATAATATTGGGAATTTTATGATGTTACATTTAGATATGGATTATAAACAAATATGGATTGAAGCTGTAAATAGCATTTTTGAAAGCAGGGATTGAAGTGAATACAAAAAAGCGCATTATCGGCTTAGATTTTGCTAGAGCGTGGGCAATGTTTGGAATGTTACTAGTTAATTTCATGGTGATAACAGGGGCGGAAGGAAATGGACCTCCTCTGTTAAAAATCTTTATGACACTTTTTGAAGGTAGAGCTTCTGCCTTGTTTGTTATACTTGCTGGGATTGGCATAACTTTAATGACTAAATCATCTGTTGCTAGCCAAGAGAAAATAAAAATCAATACCAGCCGAATATTGATTTGGAAACGATCACTATTCTTATTTATTTTAGGATTATTATTGTATGTAATGGAATGGACGGGTGATATTTTACACTACTACGGCGTTTACCTTTTCATCGCTGCATTACTAATTACTGTACGAAGAACTATACTAATATGGCTTTCTATCATTATTTTACTTGCTGCACAATATCTCCAACTTACTTTCAACGCCTTCGAAGGATGGGGAGGCACAATCCCATTTATAAACTATATAGACTTTTGGACCTTAACAGGTTTTCTTCGCAACTTATTTTTTAATGGCTATCACCCTATTTTCCCATGGTTTTCTTTCTTCTTAATCGGTATGATAATTGGCAGGTTAGATCTTCATAATAGGAAAATTAGACATTGGTTGTTCTTACTGGGTTTAACAGTAACCGTAATTGTAGAGCTATTATCAAAAGGGTTAACACACCTTTTTATCCCATACATTGGTGAAGCAGCCTCTACATTTTTGTTTAACACAGGACCCATTTTACCCAATATATTATACGTCGCATCCGCTACAGGATCTGCTATTGCTATATTAATAATTTGCCTCTACATTGCTGAAAAATATGAAAATAATTGGTTTGTTACTTCCATTATACAAACAGGACAATTAACATTAACGCATTATGTAAGTCATGTATTTATCGGTATTGGCGCATTGATTGTATTAAATCGTATGAAACATCAAACACTACTTTTCGTTTTATTATTTGCTACTGCATTTTTCATTTTCAGTATTTTATTTAGCGTATTATGGCGAAGGAACTTTTCTAGAGGACCTATCGAATGGATTATGCGGAAAATAACTGATTAATTTATCTTCATACAAAAAAGGAAGTTGGAATGATTCCAACTTCCTTTTTTCTTTAATTAGCCGCGTTTAATTTAATTCGGATCTTTGTCTCACCTAAAGAAAGTTCATCGTCCTCATTCGTTAAGTGACCAAATGTAAATTGCTTGACGAGTAAGTTTTCTTCTAATAAATCTTTATGATTCGTTAACGTTTGCTGTAGTTCTTCTTCTGTATCAAGAATTACATCCACTCGTAAATTAACTGGTAAATTCAACTGCTTACGATATTCTTGAACTGCACGAATAAATTCACGTGCTACTCCTTCTTGTAACAATTCTTCCGTTACATTCGTATCTAACATTACCGTATATTGACCGTTAGTCGTATTTGAAAATCCTGATTTCGCAACTTTTTCTACTAATACATCTTCAGCTGTTACAACTACTTCTTCTCCTGGTGCTACTTCGTAAACTGCTCTTTCTGTAGATGCAAAGTGTTGTACTTCTTCTTTTGATAATTGTTTTAGCCAACCATTTACTGCATTCACACTTTTACCAAACTTCGGCCCAGCCGTTTTAAAATTCAGCTTTAATTGATAGGACGTGTATTTCGTTTCATCGAGTTCAACATGGAACGCTTTTACATTTAGCTCATCCATGATGATATCACGATAAGATTCCCAATCCATATCATTTTCATTATGCGCTAGTAATACAAGTTCTGCTAACGGCTGTTTTACTTTTAATGAATGTTGATTACGATTACTTCTTCCAAGTTCAACAACTTGTAAAACAGCATCCATTTCTGCTTCTAACTCAGGCTGGATAAGTGATTCGTTTACAACCGGATAATCTGCTAAATGAACGCTGCTTCCTTCTAAATTCAGATGAATATCCTCAGCTACAAACGGTGTAAATGGTGCGATTAATTTACTAATTGTTACAAGCACTTCATGAAGCGTTTCATACGCAGCTGCTTTTTCAGGATTCATACCAGATTCCCAGAAACGATTACGTGATCGTCTTACGTACCAGTTACTCACTTCATCTACAAGCGCCGCGATTTCACGAGCTGCATTCGTAAATTGATAATCATCAAGTGCTGTTCTCACTTTTTTCGTTGTGCTATGCAATCTTGATAATACCCATTCATCTAATTTCGTACGTTTAACTTCATACTTTTCTTTCGGATTATACTCATCTAAATTTGCATATAAAACGTAGAAGCTATATACATTGACTAACGTATCTACAAATTTAGATTTTGCTTCCAGTACTGTTCTTTCAGAAAAACGCTTTGCATTCCACGGAGCACTGTCAACAAGTAGAGCCCATCTTAAAGCATCTGCACCAAACTGATTTACTAAATCAACTGGATCTAGTGCATTTCCTTTACTTTTAGACATTTTCTGTCCTTCCTCGTCTAGAACATGCCCTAGTGATAACACTCGTTTATAAGGTACTTTTCCTGTATATAGTGCGGATACTGCTAATAAACTATAAAACCAGCCGCGTGTTTGATCAATTCCCTCTGCAATTACATCTGCTGGAAACTGTTCTTCAAATAACTCTTTATTTTCAAATGGATAATGATATTGTGCAAACGGCATGGAACCACTATCAAACCAAACATCGATTACTTCTGGTGTACGATTCATTGTACTTCCGCATTTTTCGCAGCAAACTTGCACTTCATCTACATACGGCTTATGCAATTCTAAATCTTCAGGTGTTTCTTTCGTACTATGCTTTCTTAATTCGGCAATGCTTTTCGGTGCGAATTGATGATCGCAGCTTTCACATTCCCATACGTTTAACGGTGTTCCCCAATATCTATTCCGGCTAATATTCCAGTCCACCATGTTTTCTAAAAACTTACCAAACCGTCCATGCTTCATATGGTCTGGATACCACTTAACAGAATCATTATTTCGTAAAAATATTTCTTTAATCTCAGTTGTTCGGATTAACCAGCTTTCTCCTGCATAATAAAGTAATGGTGAATCACAGCGCCAGCAATGCGGATAGCTATGTTCATATTTTTCTTTATGATATAGCAAACCTTCTTTAGCTAAATAACGAACGATATCAACGTCACATTCTTTTACAAACTTACCTTTAAGAAATGGTACTGCATCCGTATACTCACCTTTCTCATCTACAACATGTAAGAACGACAATCCTTCACTTTGAACGACTCTATAATCGTCCTCCCCATATGCTGGAGCGATATGAACGAGTCCTGTACCACTATCTGCAGTTACAAAATCTGCTGCAATTACGTGGTACCCATTTGTAACTTCCTTCATCGGAAACGGTGCTGTATAAGATGTGTTTACTAATTCTTCGCCTTTATGAACGGATAATACTTCATAGTTTTCTTTTAGTACTTCTTGTACACGCTCTTTCGCAACAATGTATACATACCCTTCTTGTTTCGCTTTAACGTATTCCATATTTGGATGTACAGCAAGTGCAACATTCGCTGGAAGTGTCCACGGCGTTGTCGTCCATCCAAGGAAATATTCATTTTCACTATTTTTCACTTTAAACTTAACTGTCGCGCTTAAATCTTTCACTGTTTTATATCCTTGTGCAACTTCATGTGAACTAAGAGATGTTTGACAGCTTGGGCAGTACGGTGAAACTCTATGCCCTTTATATAACAAGCCTTTTTCATGAATCGTCCCTAAAATATTCCATACACTTTCGATATATGGATTCTCTAGAGTAACATACGGATCATCCATATCTACCCAATATCCAATACTCTCCGTAAATTCACGCCACTGCTTCTCATATGTGAATACACTCTCTTTACACTTTTGAATAAATGGTTCAATGCCGTACTCTTCGATTTCATGTTTACCTGAAATACCAAGTTGCTTTTCAACACCTAATTCTACAGGTAATCCATGTGTATCCCATCCGGCTTTTCTTAACACTTTATATCCAGCCATCGTTTTATATCTTGCTACTAAATCTTTAATTGCCCGACCAAGTGCATGGCCGACGTGTGGTAAACCGTTCGCCGTTGGTGGTCCTTCATAAAACACAAACGATTGTGCGCCTTCTCTATTCTGAATTGATTGCTCGAAAATACTTTGTTCATTCCACTGCTTACGAATACGTTTTTCTCTCTCTACAGCTGACTCTTTTACATCTACTTTTTTCATGTACAATCACTCCTTTGAATGTTTTAAAAAGCACACAAAAAACCCGTCCCTATGAAGTAGGGACGGGTTTACCCGCGTTACCACCCTAATTCTATTAGCTTTTCACTAATAGCACTTAGCAACGTACTAACATACGCGTTCTTTGTAACGGTAGACATCCGTCCGAGCTTACTTTATTCAGCCACGGCTCCTCGGAGATGATTTTCAAATAACGTCTGCACACCGACTTTCAGCAATACACCGGCTCTCTGGAGAACAGCTCACTATTTTACTCTTTCTCGTCTTCAGATTTGTATACTTTATTAAAAGTTATTTTATGCCATTAAACAATTAATTGTCAACTAATTCGGAATATATTTTTATTTATACCCTTTTTCTCTATTCTTATACAATTACTTTTCAAATTCTCGCAATCCTGCTAAATCTTCATCTTCCTCTGCAAGTTCAGCGAAAAATCCTGTTTCATCTTCACGAAGCACAATTTCAAGTTCATCTCTTGCCTCTTCATTTCTGTTTAATGATGTTAAATAACAAGCATGATCGTATCTTGCTAGCAAGTCAGTAGCATCAATTGCTAATATTTCACTTGTTATTTTTTCTGCCTTTGTCGTTTGCCCAGCTCTATGATACGAAGATGCTAAAGCAAGAAGAATTGCTGTTTCATTTGGATGATGTACAGAAGCGTCTTCTAATAACTGAATCGAGTCCTCAATTCTCTCTTGACTTTGATATATTTCTGCTAAAGCAAGGAATCCTCTACTTACAAATGGCGTTTTCTCAATTAATTGCAAGTGAATTTTTTCGGCTTTTCTTTCTTCGCCTAGCTTACATAATACATTCGCTTGTAGAAGAAGTGTATCATAATCATCCGGTAGCTCGCGAACCATTTGTTTCGTTAATTCAAAAGCATCTCGTAACATATCTTCTTCTTCACACTCAATGAAAAGATTTACAAGTTGCTTCGCTACATCATAATCCCACTTATTTTCTAACGATGTTTGTAAAACCTCTATAGCTTCTTTATTCATCGCCGCATTCTCATAAAATATTGCGAAACGCTGCGCTGCCATACTATTTTTCGAATTTAACTTTAAGGAGATTTCAAATAAATCGATAACAACTGTAATCATTGAAATTTCCTTCGCACGATTTTTCATGCGATAAAATGCTCTTGTAAATATAGATTTTTTCGGTTGCTCATTTTGCTGTCTTTCTACTAATCTTTCGGCAACCGCAGTAGCTGCATACATAAACGCTGTACTTCTTTCTGCTTTTTTCACCTTTAGCGTATGAAGTACGTCTCGTATCTGGGATAATTTTTTATGTTGTTCCATTGCTTTTACGTACACACCAAAAATACGTTCACTTTCCAAATCTTTATGCATTACTTTCAGCGCAACTTCGATTGCTTCTGCACTCTGCTTTTTAACTAGCAATTTCGCATAATGATATAGTACTTCCACATGCGCTTCATCTATTTTCATTGCGCATTCGATATATTCTTTTTCTTTATCTATGTCATTCATCGCGCCAAACACGTATGCAATCGCATCTAAACGCCATGTTTCAGGAACTTCTTCCTCCAATTTTTCTAGTTCAACTAGCAATTCTTCCTGAAGATTCATTTCTACTGAAAGCTGCGCTAAATATTCCATATTTATATGCATTGGTTCTTCTTTCATCGCCTGGACCATATGCTTTTGTTCTTTGGAACGATTCTCTTCTTTTTCGTATATTTCAGCAAGCTGCAAATGTACACCTAAGAAGTTCTTATCCCTTTCTAAACATGTTTCATACGCATGCTTTGCTTCTTGAAATTGCCCTAACGCCATGAATGTTTCACCGATACGGAAATACGGCAATGAATCTTGTTTTTTCTTAAGTGCATCATTATACCGTTTTATCGCCTGATCATACTGTCCAATAGATTCATATAAAACACCTGCGTAACAACCGTATTCAATTACATCCTCTTTTTCTTTTTCTAACGTTCTTAAAAATGCTATGCCTCGTTGCACAAAAGCTGTGTCTTTTATTCGATTTACATACTCATCCAACACGCTCGCTATATTAGCGTATACGCTTCGTATACCGTTCTCTAATTTAGAAAGTGCAAGTTTTAACTCTTTTTCATCCTCACCTAATGCCATTTCAGCATCCCATAACACCATACCAGCATTCATAAGGAAATCTTGATTGTCTTCAAATTGCTTATTAATACTGACAATATAGTTTTTTGCATCCTTATATTGTTCCTTTGCCATATAAACTTGAATTAAACCGAAATGAGAATATACATCTTCATTATTTTCTTCTAAAGAACGCTTATATATAGTTTCCGCTTCTTCAAGTTCATCATTTTGAAAATGAAAATCTCCTAAACGAACATATAAAGACGCCTGATCTTCACAATTTTGAATTCCTTGTAATAGAATTTCCTTCGTATTTTTCTCATCATCCAAATCCGATTCATAGATTTCCGAAAGCTTCGTATATAAATAGGCTGCTGTTTTATCTAATTGAATCGCCACTTTAAGTCCTTTTACCGCCAAATACACTTTCCCTAAATACTGAGCACATCTTGCACGTTCATACCATATGTGCGCTTCATATTTATATTCTTTTAATAAATCATTAAAGAATCCATATGCTTCTTCATATCGTTCTAAATCTATTAAAATTAAACCGTGATTTACAAGCGTAAACCTTTCTGGACTACGTTCTATAGCTGTTAGAGAATACTCTAGCCCCTTTTCGGATTGATCCATATACATGTATGATAATGCTAAGAAACTCCACGCAACTGGTTGATCTGCATCCAATTGTAATGATGAACGAAAACTAGCAATCGATTCTGCATAATTATCTTGCTCAAAAGAATAACGTCCATTTATAAAATGATACAACGCTTGATTGCTTTTCTTCTCCACACTTTGAAGCATCTGTCCTGCTTTTTCCATATCCTGCAGACGAATAAAACACTGTGCACTATGCAATTTCACAAAGTCAGAGCTCGGAAACTTTTTCATTAATTTTTCTATACAAAACTGAATAAAATCTTTATCTACTTCAGCATCTAAATGTTTAATCGTATATAACCAAGTGTTTGGGTTTTCACTTGTTTCTTTTAAAAATAGTACTAACTTTTCAATTCCCTCTTTATCTTGCTCACCTAAATGATCTGTAAGAGAAAAGATTGTTTTATAATAAGTGTGTTCTTTCTCATTTAAAAATGAAAGTTGTTCCATTCTATCTTTTGGTATAAACGTAATAGCTAAACAATCTGTATAACGATATTTTTCTTGCAACTTATCATATTCCACAAGAATCGGTTCCAAGAAATTCGGATCTTGAATATAAAAAGCTTGCAGTACATCGTCATAACCAGAAAGCACTTGTACATGGGAAGCGTGCTCAATATCTATACTTAATAAAACGGGAATACCTTGATTGAGTAATCTCTTATAATTTTCCTCATTCCCTTGAAAATAACGATATTCGTAACCTTGCTCTTCTATATATGTAACTGTATCTGAAAACTTAGAACCTGTTACATCAAAAATATGTTGTGCAATTTCATCTTGCGTACGTTTTTCTCCCCATACCCCTAACATCATTTCCAAACTTGTCGGAACGCAATAGTTATCCTTTTGTACAACCGGAACTATCGGTAAACGAACCTTTTTTCCATCAGGATTTTTTTCTATATGATGATATAGAGAATTTTTTAAACTCTTTTCACTTTTCAATAGTGCTTGCAAATCGTGAATATTATTCATTTTATAAAATGCTTCTGCACGTAAATGTATAAAATAAGTTGTATATGCATGATGCGGAAGCATATGATTGATTTTATCTATTACCGCTAACATTTCTTCATAGCGCTCTAAATCTAATAAATATTTTACTTTTTCAAAATAGAAATATGGTACTTGAGGGAACTTTGCAATCGCATCATTAATGAGTTGTAACGCTCGCTGCTGTTCACCTTTATATGCATATAATTGCGCCAATAAGTACGTAGCTAACTCTTCACAATCTTTATGCTGCTGACCGGATAAAAGTTGTTCCTCTGCCTTCTCCCACTCACCAGTCTGTATAAATAAGTAACCCCATTTATCAAAAACTGCACGTGTACTATACTTTTCCGCCTTTTGCATATAGGCATAGGCCTCTTCATTTCGCTTCATATCTAACAAACATCTAACTAACGTAAAATATGCTTTCGTTAAAACATCCGCATCAGTTTCTTCTTCATTTACCTTTTCCAAAGAATCTTTTAATAATTGTTCAGCATCAAGAATTTTACGTTCATCAATTAATTCATCACAATATAAAGAGAGCGTTCTCATATTTGAGAATTTTTTATAAGTATAACGAATTAAAAAGGAGCTATATTGATGCATCAAACCTTCATCAGCAAGACGAATTAATGTATCAAACTCCTTGGGTGACGAGACGTTAGAAAGCCAATTCTTCACGTATGATAACTTATTCGTTTCTTTTATATGCGCAATTTCATTATTTATCTCATGTAATCCATCTAGGAATCTCTTTTCTTTCAAACAAATCTCTAATTGCTTAAAATCTAGCATGCATTCACCTCAAATTATTATTTATACTGCCATTTGCAAGCAGTATTCTAACCTACTTGCTTAGATTTTACACATCATATAGTATGCATTCAACTAAAACCTCATATAATGAACGATATTATTTAATATTATTCAAGTTTATAACTAAATATCTTAAAAACGATACTTTTTCTCGTTATTTTGTTTAATTTGATGAAATAACATATATTATTCGAAGATGGGTTTTATCTTCTTTTTTGAGGCTTCATTCAGTGGATGAAATTATATTAACGATTTCCTAAATATCTATTGTAACTTACAATAGATCAACGATTTGATAAGATATATCGATTTACCTAAAAAAATGACAATCATCCTATCTTTTATTTCACTTATCAAATTTTAAATCTATAAAAACACCGTAATGATCACTTGGAAATACGTGTGATGAAGTTAATGCTAAATCTCCAAATACAGATACATTTTCTATATTTAGAGATTCAAACGAATCCTTCTCTTGTATCAAAATCCAATCATATCGTTCTTCTTGCTTTTCATCCCCTATTAAATTTGTATTCTTTCCATAATCTAAAGTTGGCTGAGCAAGAATGTTATCTTGATTTTCTTTAAGCTGAGTCACGTCTATCCATTGATTACTTATTAAGTATTGATGCACCCCTGAATGTGGTTCATCATTAAAATCACCACATAATAATTCGTAGCCACTACCTCTGTTTTTAATCCAATTATTCACCGTATCCAATTGCTCTTTTCTTACCTTACTAGATTTCCAATTTAAATGAACATTCGTTATCCCGAGCTTATACTCTTTATATTTTAACATAATTCGAATGGCACAATAATTCGATTCCTCTATATCTGTTTCCCAAATAGCTTCTTCAGCTAAAATAGGAACTTTACTTAAAAAAGCTAAGCCTTCATCTGGAGAATCTGGATACTCTTTAAATACACAGACCGGATATCCAGATTGATCCGCTATATACTGCGCAACATTTTTCTTCAATTCATACTTAGCACAACTTCCCACTTCCTGTAGAGCAAGAATATGCTGGGAAATATTGCGAACCTCCTCACAAATGGCTTCTAATCTCTCAAACCAAAAACTCTCGTGATTCCATATATTGAAAGTAGCAATTCGAATTACATCACTACAATTTAACATTTTATTTCACCAAATGTAATTTTCATATTCGGAGCATAAACTAAAGATGCATGTATATGAAACACTTCAAAAAATCGTAGTTCTGCTTCATATTGAGCGAGCGCTTCAGCAAATGTTAATCCCCGACTCATTAAACGTTCTATAAATTGCTGTTTATCACCCGGATTGCCTGCAATCCCCTCTTCTTTTAGAGAATTATATAATCCTTGCTTATCATTTTGATTTAAATTAGAATCTAAAAAATTCACTTTATCACTTACTCTACATTCAATATTTTTAACACCCAATTCACTTAAATACATAGGTATTTTCATACCGATATTTCCATCTTTACCGTTTCTCTGTGTATCTCTTTCAAATAATCTCTGCAAAACACCTAGCTGGATAATTTCCGATTGATTCTCTCCATCTAATACGTATGAAGACATATTTGACATCCAATGTGGTTCAAAACAGATTATTTTACCACCTTGTTTAATTGAATGTATCATCTTCTCTAGCATCGTTTTTGGGGAACTCATATGTAATAAGAAAGCATGACTGACAGCTATATCATATTTATTTTTCAATTCAATTTCTGTCGCATCCCCCTCAATAAATTCTGTTTCATATGGGAGTGCACGAAACAACTCTCTCGCTTCAGCTATTAATGTTTCTCCCCTATCAATCCCTGTATACTTTGATCCAATTGGAAGTAAAGGCAACAAAATTAAACCTAAATAACCATATCCACAACCATAATCAACAATATGTATAGGATCAGTAATCTTCCAAACTGAATTGACTAAAAAACTTAAATAATCATCGTTATAATATAAATCTCTCGTATTTCTTAAATATGCTAGCTTACTATTCCAATCATACTCTTCCAGGTCCAACACCTCCTTTTATATACAAAACTAAAGTTCTCCATTTAATAGTCACATTCCTACACTTCTAATAAAAAAAGCTAGTATACCTTAAACGATACACTAACTTTCCCACTCACATAATTTAACAATTACAATCAGTATAATCAGTACAAGCTAATGTACTGCAATCACAGTTTCTATGTTCGTCATTTCTTTTTAGGTGAAAATAGAGTAACACAATAAATATTGTACAAATAACAAAAGCAATTACTGCTTCTATATTTCTTTCATGAATGAGAAAACTAATCCCGCTTCCTCCTGAAATAAGAATTAGAACTGAGTAAATTCAAAACATGTAAAGTTCTCCTTCCATTAATATATGCTTTTAGATGTTATCCATATAATGCTAGAGGCAATAAATAGCCCCATACCATTACCGCTTAATAAACCGGTCGTTACTCTTAGTAAATTTGTGCTGCTTCTCCATTTCCATTTTTGGGTGAATCCATCAATAAGTAACGGAATTTGAGCGGAAAATGATAGTATTATTGCAAGTAGAAACGAAGGTGTCATATAAAAATAAATTGGAAACATTAAAATACCGATAAGCATGCCTGTACAACGCGCACATAAAGGTATGTATTTTTGTAGTTTAAGGAAACTTCTTTCCGATCTTCTATGACAAGGAATTTGTAAAATAAAAGTTCGAATCAATATGAATCACCCTCTCTAAATAGATTTTAATTGATTTTGCAAAAAAATTATATATCCAATAAAAAAACAAACCAGGTTCATACTAGACCCGGTTTGTCAGTTTATTACTAAGTTCATAATAATTCTTTTCATATTTACATCTCCTCAGGTGCCCCTACCCCAAGTAAACGTAATCCCTCTTTTAATACAACCGTCACAGCGTAAGCTAATGCGAGTCTACTCTCTTTCTCTTCGTTCTCTTCTAATATACGAACATTTCCATAATATTTATTGAACGCTTGTGCTACATCTAATACGTATTTTGAAATAGTAGATGGCTCATTTTTGTTGAAGGCCGCTTCAATTACTTGCGGGAATTTATTAAGTAATTTTACGACACTCCAGCTATAATCATCTTTTAATGCAAACGTACAAGTTTCAAATTCTACACTTTCTTTTCTTAAAATTGAACAAGCACGCGCATGTGTGTACTGTACATATGGTCCTGTTTCTCCTTCAAATTTCAACATATTTTCTAATGAGAATTCGATATTATGCATACGCTCATTTTTTAAATCGTGGAAGATAACCGCTCCAACACCGACTTGTTTTGCCACGTCTTCTTTTTGTTTTAAATTCGGATTTTTCTCTTCAATATTTTGTTCCGCAAGCGCAACAGCTTCTTCTAACACTTCTTCTAATAAAATAATTCTGCCCTTACGTGTCGACATTTTCTTACCATCTTTTAATATGAACCCGAACGGTACATGTTCCATTCCATCAACCCAAGTATAGCCTAGCTTTTTTAATACAGTGAAAAATTGATTAAAATGTAAACTTTGTTCTGGTCCAACTACATAAAGTGCTTTATCAAATCCATATGTGTTTTGGCGATATAAAGCCGCCGTTAAATCACGTGTTGCGTAAATAGTTGCACCATCTGATTTTCTAATTAAGCATGGCGGCATACCTTCTTTTTCTAAATTAACGACTAATGCGCCTTCTGATTCTTCAAGTAAATCGTGCTCTTCTAAAATCCCAATAAAGTCTTCCATTTTATCGTTATAGAAAGCTTCTCCTTGAAAGTTTGTAAATTCCACACCGAGAAGTTCATAAATACGAGAAAATTCTTTTAAAGACTCATAACGGAACCAATTCCAAAGTTCGACTGCTTCTTCATTTCCTTCTTCTAGTTTTTTAAACCATGATCGTCCTTCTTCTTCTAGTTCTTTGTTCTCTTTTGCTTCTTCATGAAACTGAACATATAACTTAAATAACTCACGTATCGGATCCTCTTTAACTAACTCTTCATTTCCCCATTTTTTATATGCGGTAATTAACTTTCCAAACTGCGTGCCCCAATCGCCAATATAATTGATTCCGACAACTTCATACCCACATTTTTCGGCGATATGTTTCAGCGAATTACCAATCATTGTAGAACGTAAATGCCCCATTGAAAAAGGTTTCGCGATATTAGGAGAGGAATAATCGATAACTACCGTTTTTTCACATCCAAAGTGATTTTGACCGTACTCTTCTTTCTCCGCTAAAATTATTTTTAATACTTCATCACTTACTGTTTCACGATTAAAAAATACATTTACATAAGGACCAACAGCCTCTACTTTCGTAAAGAACGGATCATTTAATTTCTCCGCCAATTCCTTCGCTATAATAGCTGGTGATTTTTTATATTGCTTCGCTAGTGAAAAGCATGGGAACGCTGCATCTCCGAATTCATCTTGTTTTGGTGTTTCGATTAAATCTAAAATTTGATTTTGTGTTAATTCATTCGTAAAAATATTCGATAAACTTTTCGCAAACTGCGTTTTATAATTCATACTATAACCTCCTTATTTTTTAAAACACAAAAAACTCGTCTCTAAAAAAGAGACGAGTTTTAACCCGTGGTACCACCCTTGTTGTTCATTTCGAACCACTTTCCCGTTTATAACGAGGACAGGGGGCCTCGGCTTACTCTACTATTCGTTCAAGAAGCATCTCCGAAGTGCGCTTCATCTTTTTCTTCTGCACTAGGCTCACACCATCCCTAGCTCGCTTTCCTTCTGAAAAAGACTACTCTCTTCATCACAGACAGTATATTTAATTAATTATTGCTTATTATACATCTTTTCAAACAATTAGCAAGGGTCAATTACACCAAAGTGAAACTTAGCACTTTTTCTTTTGTATACGTGAAAATTATGTTTTTCAAATCTAGAACTACGGAAATGATCTTTCAGAACGACACGCTTTCTCGCCACACGCTTCGCTTCCGCAATTGTTTCGTCAGTAATATCATGATACAAAGCGAAGTGTTTTAATCCTTTAATTCCATCTGATTCTATGACAGTTTCTTCGAACATTGGATCAAGGTAAACGACATCATAACTATTATCTTCACATTGTTTTAAAAATGAGTAATGCTCCGTTTGCTTCACATCGATTCGTTGCATTGCCTCATCAATTTCAGAAACAGATGAAGACCATGTTTTTAAACCATTTCCCATAATATAAGCCATATATTCATTGCCTTCAAGTCCCGTTACTTTTCCGCTTTCACCAACAATATAACTAGCTACAATACTATCTGATGCCATACCGAGCGTACAATCTAATACTGTCATTCCGCTCTCTAATTTAGCAGCTTGTACAAACGGATCGTGCTCTCCGCGCATTAACCTTTTCACACGAAACATCGCTGAGTTTGGATGAAAGAAAAACGACTCTTCCGTACCTTTTGGATAAATGGCTAATCGATTTTTCCCTACGACAAGTACATCTTGTTCATACTGCTCATGCAGTTTATGTACTGGTATGTCATTACGTTTAACGAAAGAAAGATTTAATTCTGCTGCTACCTTGTTTGCATAATCTTTCATTTCTTTATTTGTTCTTCCTGCTGTTGTTACTATCATTTTTTCACCTCTATATAAAGAAAAGAGGGAGATTCACTCTCCCCCTACTTTAGCAATTCTTTTCGAAAGCTTGTTCTAAGTTTGTAATAATTTCGTCCATTGTTGCGCCTTCAATTTCATGACGGTGAATGAAGTGAACAACTTCTTTTCCTTTTAGTAATGCCATAGATGGTGAAGATGGAGGAATTTCTCCGAAGTATTCACGCATTTTTACAGTAGCATCTTTATCTTGACCTGCAAATACAGTTACAAGATGATCAGGTTGTTTTTCAGCACGTACAACCGCTTGACCTGCTGATGGACGTGCTAAACCAGCTGCACAACCACAAACAGAGTTTACAACTACTAAAGTTGTACCTGATGCATTCTCCATAAATTCTGTTACAGCTTCTTCTGTAGTTAACTCTTCAAATCCAGAACGCACTAACTCTTGGCGCATTGGAATTACCATTTGACGCATGTATTCTTCATATGCATTTGACATCTTGTATCTCTCCTTCAACTTTCATTCCAAATTTATCATATCACGCTCTATTAATAGGTGCAAAAGAAAGATAACGATGATTTCATTTTTTTGTAGGGATTTCACAAACCCCTTCACGACAGTGTCCAACTGGGACAAGTTTTCTATTGTTGGCAATATAATCGTATACTTTACTTCCAAATCCAAGTACGATAGATAGTTTTATAAAAGGTACTGCAAACCAATAAGATGGAACGGCCTTTGCTAATACGTTAATGCTATGAATTCCGTCATACCACTTATTATTTTTTAAAATATACAATCTTTGTTCCATCTTACTTTGTAATTCTTGAGAAAGTTCATACTTCTCAACTACATCTTCATCTCGAAATGAAACAAATTTCATCTTACCCTTTTTATCTAATCTTTTCGTACGTTCTGCAACCGCCGTACACATCGGGCACCAACTATCATAGAAAACAATCATAAACTATTCCCCTTTACGAGACTCCGTCATTTGCTTCCATACTGATCCTTTTGCTTCTTCGCCGCCTTCAATACGTTCTAAAGCTAAACGTGCTTGCATCGCCACTTCAAACTCCGGATCATCTTCTGCTGCTTTTAGTGCCGGAATTGCACTTTCATCACCAAGTTCAAATAAGAACATTGCTGCACGCCAGCGTACTAATTTACTTGAATCTTTCAAAGATTTAATCATAACGAACATCGCTGCTGGATCACCTACGTCTGATAAGCAATCTCCTGCTGTACGACGAACGCTTACTGAACGATCTAATAACGCTTTATATAATAACGGCAATACTCCTTCACCTTTTACCATACCTAAATAAGCTGTTGCTAAACGGCGGATAGATACTTTCTCATCATCTAATGCCATTTTCAATACCATCATATCTTCTTCCGTTGGATCCATTTGTTCTAAAGCTGCAAAACGGTTTTTCCAGTCAGAATCTTTCATCATCTCTTCTGTTACTTTATATGGCTCACGCTTTTGAATCGTTACTTCAACAGCACCTGCTTGATCTAATAATTCTTTAACCGTTTCATTTACACGTTCTTCTGAATAAGCAGCAATAATTTCTTCTACTACTTCTTTCCCGATTTCTTCAAAATTACCGTAACGTGTACTTTGCTCTACCCACTTACGCTCTTTCACAACGTTAGGTGCAGACATTTGCACTTTCATAATTGATTCTTTAAAACGATCAGGTAAACCAACACGCTCTTCTGAGGTTCCATCTGTTAACTTCACTTGCATCGGAATTGTAAAGAACATTTGAACAAACACTTTCACTTCTCCAAAATGAGAAAGTTGTTGTTCTTCGCTTTCTTCCACTATTTCTTCACCGAAAACAGCACGAACTTGTTGTAATAAAACTTTCCAGTCATACTTCGCATTTCGCTCCACTGCTAAAAAGTCTGCAACATGATACACACCTTTAATGCCTTCAATCTTCAAAATTTCTTGCACTTGCACTGGTGCTTGTTCTTTATTTTCATTTGTATAATTATTACGCGCTCCTGATGGTAATACTTCATTCAAAATAACTTTCATTGTATTTGGACTTGGCGTCGGTTCAATTGCTTTAATCTTCACGTAAAAAACTCTCCTTTATTGCGTGTTCTTAGCTGTATTGTAACATGTTACCCCTTTATACTCCTACTCGGATGCTTAATTTTATTGATTTCTTCCCATCATCATACTTTCTCTTTCCACCTAATTAATCCGAAACTATCATTAAAATTCTAATATTATTGCGATGCACTCTCCCGCCTTCTCTCTAAAAATGTAATATTCTCAATCAGAACTTCAGTTCTATATACTCTCTTTCCTTGTTCATCATCGTAATTACTCGTATGAATACGCCCTGTAATTCCAACAAGTGAGCCTTTCGTACAATATTCTGTTACATTTTCAGCCGACCTTCTCCATACAACACAATTAATAAAATCTACTTGTTGCTCACCTAAACTATTTCGAAAACCTCTATTCACCGCAACACATATTCGTGCATAAGCGACACCTTGTTTTGTGTAGTATAATTCTGGCTCCTTTGTCAATCTACCGATTAATACAACTCGATTCATCATAAGTTATACCACCTCACATATTTTTCTTCATTGTAAAGAAAAATGTTGGAAGGGTAAAAAGCGCAAAATGATATGTTTGTAAGCAAAAATTATTACTTTATATCTTACAAATCAAAAAAAGAAACCCTACATAGTTTAAACATCTAAGGTTTCCAAAAATATTATACTTCACTGCAAGATATGTAATATCCTCCGCGGGCCATCTTTATTTCAGCGCGGTACATTACATTTTCTAAGTAGAAAGTAATCGGTTTAACTTTACTCTCAAATTTCAATTGTTCATTACATTCTGTCGCATGTCCTTCAATAGCTGAACGAATGACTTCTGCTGACGGATATGTTAAAGCGTTATCTAGTTCTATGAAAAAACTTTTAGAAAATAGTTTTTTCATAATCCCTTTTTTCTCTTTCATCATATTCCATCCCCCTTCAATTTAAGTCGCCAACATCCATATTTTCAATTTATCTTTAAAAACAAAAAAACCTGCACATTTCATGCAGGATTTTTTTATTAGTCATTTTTCGTAAAGTAAGAAACGAAACGAAGAATTTCTAAGTATAACCATACTAGCGTCATCATTAGACCCATTGCACTGTACCACTCCATATATTTTGGAGCTTGACTACGTGCGCCACTTTCGATTAAATCGAAATCTAGTAATAGATTTAATGCAGCAACTACAATAATAACTGCACTAATGATAATACCGATTGTTCCACCTTGGTGAATATATGGAACTGTAACACCGAACATGTTTAGTAAGAATACGATTAAATACATAACCATAATTCCCATTGTCGCTGCGATTACACCTGTGCGGAATTTATCAGTTACTTTTACTACGCGTGTTGCATACAACACTAGCATTGCAAATAGAATTGAAACTGTTAGTAAGACAGCGTTTAAAACGATAGTATCGCCAAATTTCATTGTATAAATCGCTGAAATACTCCCTAATACAACCCCTTCTACCGCTGCATAGATTGGCGCACCGATAGGTGAAATGCGCGGGAAGAATATAGACGCAAATGCGACGATTGCCGCAATAACTAAAGCGCCAATTAATACTGGCATCTTCATCGTACCTTGCGTCATCTGTATGTATGAATAGACAGACGTTGCAAGCAGCAAGATAAGCATGATAAACGTTTTGCCTACTGTTCCGCCAATAGTCATCGCAGAAGTATTTGCTCCCTCTTTACGGAATGCCTCTTTTTTCAACATTGGATTAGATGTTCTCATTTTTTCCCTCCTAAAATAGGTTCTACCAATAGTGTAAAGTTTTTCTCTTTACTTTTCAATATATGCAGCTTGTTTTTATTTTAATCCTTCAACGATGTCGGATAGTTCACTCCATCGTTCCATCGTTTTTTCTAGCTCTTCTTCTATCTTCTGCCCTGCTTCAGATAATTCTTGGGCCTTTGTGAAGTCAGATCCAACATTCGTAAGTTCTTCTCCAATTGATTCAAGTTTCTCTTCTAGTTGTGCAATTGTATCTTCAATTGTTTCCCACTCACGCTGCTCATTGTAAGAAAGTTTACGTTTACGTTGTTGTTTCGGAGCCTCTTCTACTACTTTTTTCTCCTTTTGAACTTCTGCTTTCTCAATGAGTTCTCTCGTTTTTTCCATTTCTAAATACTCTGTATAACTACCTAGGAATTCACGCACTTCACCTTCGCCAGTAAAGATGAACAATTCATCTACTACTTTATCTAAGAAGTAACGGTCATGCGATACAGTTAAAACGACACCTGGGAAATCTTCTAAATAATCTTCTAGCACTGTTAATGTTTGTGTGTCTAAATCATTCGTAGGCTCATCAAGTAATAGTACGTTTGGTTCTCCCATTAAAATACGCAATAAATATAACCGTCTTCTTTCGCCACCAGATAGTTTACCAAGCGTTGTTCCATGTGAATGCGGTAGGAATAAGAAACGTTCTAGCATTTGAGATGCGCCAATTACTTTTCCGTCTGTCGTATGAATAACTTCCGCAATTTCTTTAATGTATTCAATCATACGCTGGTTTAAATTCATCTCTTCATTTTCTTGCGTATAATAGGCAACTTTTACAGTTTGTCCTACTTCAATTTCACCACTATCAGGAGAGAATTTTCCTGCAAGCATATTTAATAGTGATGATTTTCCGCTTCCATTTGCTCCGATGATTCCGATACGATCACCAGGCTTCACAATATGATTAAAGTTATGTAATACTGTTTTATCACCAAATTTTTTCGTTACATCTTTTAATTCAAGTACTTTCTTTCCTAAACGACTTCCACTTAGTGCAATATCAACTGATTGCTTCGCTGCTGGTCCTTCTTGTCCCTTCAGCTCATCAAAACGCTGAATACGCGCCTTTTGTTTCGTAGAACGGGCTTTTGCACCACGGCGAATCCAAGCAAGTTCACGACGATATAAATTTTGGCGTTTTGATTCTTGTGCCGATTCCTGCTCTTCACGAAGTGCTTTCGCTTCTAAAAATGTACTGTAGTTTCCTTCGTAGCTATACAGTTTACCGTTATCTAATTCAAAAATACGGTTTGTCACACGGTCTAAGAAATAACGATCATGGGTTACAAGTAATACCGCACCTGTATATCTTGCTAAATATTCTTCTAACCATTCAACTGTCTCATGGTCAAGGTGGTTCGTAGGCTCATCCAAAATTAATAAATCAGGTGTTTCAATAAAACATTGCGCCATTGCAATACGCTTTTTTTGTCCACCAGATAGGTTTCCAACAGTTGCTGTAAAATCAGTAATTCCTAATTTCGTTAATAACGATTTTGCATTCGCATTTGCTTCCCATGCACTCATCGCATCCATACGTTGCTGCACTGCAAATAATTGTTCCTGTACTTTTTCATTACTTGGATCTTTTTCGATATTTAATAACGATTGTTCATAATCACGAAGAAGACGAATTAAAGGTGTATCACCATGGAACACTTGCTCTAATACTGTTAGTTTTTCATCAAACTCTGGTTGCTGTGATAAATAACTAATTGTATATCCGCGTGAATGCGTCATATCACCTGTATCAGGAGTTTCTAATCCTGCAATAATTTTTAATAACGTTGATTTACCAGTACCGTTTACACCGATAATTCCGACACGTTGTCCTTCTGTAATACTACATGATAATCCATCAAATAACGGTTTTTCTCCGTATGATTTCGATAAGTTCTCCACAGTTAACATTTTCATATTTGTGCATTCCACTCTTTCATAAATTGTTCAATAAACTGTTCCATATAACGATGACGAACTTCAGCCTCTTGTTTTGCTGCGTTCGTGTTCATTAAATCTTTTAGTTTTAAAAGCTTTTCATAAAAATGATTTAAAGATGGATCATTATTTTTTCTATATTCATCTTTCGTCATCACTTCTCGAGGAGGGATAGTTGGATCATACATTAATCTCCCTTTCGCTCCTCCGTATGCAAACGTTCGAGCTATTCCAATTGCACCAAGAGCATCTAAACGATCCGCATCTTGAACAATTCTACCTTCAAGTGACTCAACTGTGCCACCATGACCGCCCTTATAAGACATATTGGCGATGATATGAAGAACATGCTTACTTTCATCTTCTTCAACACGTAACTCTTCTAACCAATCAGAAACTTTTTTCATTCCTGCTTCTTCACTCTCATTTAACTTCTCATCTGCTACATCGTGAAGTAATGCTGCCATTTCAATTATAAAACGATTTCCCCCTTCTTGCTCGGATAAAGAAATCGCCAATTTATGTACGCGTTCAATATGATACCAATCATGCCCACTCGCATCTTTTTCTAAAATATGCTTTACGAAAGTTATTGTTTTTTGTATTTTTTCTTGTTTTATCATTTTATCTTCACCCAGTTACTTATTGTAACACGCCCGCATTTTTTCATCACATATTTTCTTGTCCGCCCATACACTAGGTGGTAGGCATCATTATGAAGGAGGAATAAAAATGTTCTATAATAACCAACCGCCTTACCCACAACAACCATTTTCCCCTCAACATCAGGAACAAAGATATGCCGAACAATATGAGGAGCAAGAGACACAACATCAAGAGCCACAATACGAACAAAATCCATACGCAACACCGCAAACTCAAGGAGCTGAATATCAACAAAATCCATATGACACACGTCCAAATTATGAATATCCTCAAAACCCATATGCAGCATCACCAACTCAAGAACAACAATATCAGCAAAATCCATACACAACTCAGTACACTCAAGAACAACAAAATCCATATGTACCGCGGCGCACCCAAGAACAACAATATCAGCAAAATCCATATGCAAATCAGCCACAACAGCCAATGTATCAACCAAACTCCGAACAACGTGTCTCCCCACCTGCACCACCAACTATCGATCCGACGCAACCACAAATTTTACCGCCTGGTCCAACATTCGATATTACACAGCCACAAATTTTACCACCAGGACCTATTACAGAACCAACACAACAACAAATTCAACAAGTTGTCGGTACACAGTTTTTACCTTTAAAGAAACCTGTACTAGATTTCGTAAAACCTTGGGTAGATTACGGTTTAAATGAAGCAAAACATACATCACATCAACACGCTTTAACTGAGGTTGCTGCAATTATGTTCTTAGTTGGTAAAGGATTCAACCCAACGATTGCTCATTATATTGTTGAATCTTGGGAGAAGAATGAGCAGTTTTAGAATTGTTGATTTTAAAAAACATAAAACCTCAAAAATGCCAAATCCCTTATGTCACAAAGGATTTGGCATTTTTAAGTTTCTAGAAAAACCCGCTAAATATAAAGAGGAATTAAAAGTCATAAATCCGGTACAATACTGTATCCACGCCCAAGGAACTGTCAAATGAAATAACGTGTCTAACTTTTTGGAGTCTATTGACCTTTTCAAATCCCCTTATATTAATGCTCGCTATTAAGACCTTCTCCTTCTAGGACCTACAATTAATTTGATTGCTGTTCTTTCTTGATTATCGATAGTAACCTCTTGAAACGCTGGAACAAGAACCAAGTCAATGCCACTTGGAGCTACAAAACCTCTTGCAATCGCAATTGCTTTAATCGCCTGATTTAAAGAACCAGCTCCAATCACTTGGATTTCTACTTTGCCACTTGCTCTTAGTACGCCCGCTATTGCACCTGCCACTGAATTCGGACTTGATTTTGAGGATACCTTTAATATATTTTCCATGTAAGTTGCTCCCTCTATTATTTAATCTCTCTTTTCTTACTGTTTGAAATATAACTAACGTATCTTTAACTACTATTCGAAATAAATACAAACAATTCTGTATAATTACATTCATTCGATATTTTTTGCCTTCTTCCTGCACAACTACATAAATAAAAAGCGACGACTAAGTTAAAAACTTAATCATCGCTTTATCCATTTCTCTGTTTCACTAAAATGCTGTCCTTTAAATACTTCTCTTCTTTACTTTGGCGATATACTATCTTAAAGTTTAAATACTTCAACATTTTAAAACCTTGGATAGAGTTATCTGCTAAATATTCATCCTTTTTCTTCTCCAAAATTTATCACATAGAATATTCTAACTCCATTTTTTTGAAAACTATATCCCCTCATTAAAGTACTTTATATTATGCCAGTTTTTTATCCCAAATCTATTACCTTATATATGGACAAGTATACACGCCAATTGCTTTTCGATTGCATAAACTACTATGTGTTATACATTTATTAATAATAGGAGGTAATATATTGGGTTCATACTATCATTCTTCAAGTTCATATAAAAGATCTTCATGCCACTCTTCTTCTAGTTCATATAAAAAATGTTCGTGCCATCAATCTTCCAGTTCGTATAAAAAATGTTCATGCGACCATTCACATAAATCATCTAAGCCTGCTTACGGCACTTTTTGGCAAACTGAGTTTATAACTGTTCCTTTTGGCGGTTCTTTTCCGTTTAATCACGTTGGCCCTTTGGCAGGAGGAGTTTCCTTATTAAATCCGACTACTATACAATTTAGTAAAGCTGGTGATTATAGAATTTCTTTCATTTCAAGTATTAACACTACGTTAAATCCTGTATTTCCCCATATTCCAGTCATAACTATATTTTTAAATAATAATCCACTTGCTAATAGTCAAGGTGATTTCGCTTTTCAAATGAATACTTCATCAAATAACGAATGCCTTCAACTAGTTGGTGAAACCATTGTTACGGTGCCTGCTAATTCAACTCTTCAACTTAGAAATAATAGTGGTTTCAATCATCAAAGTATTGTAACTTGTGATAATGGTATAAATTCAGTTGAATTAACAGTTACAAAACTAAGTTAATACTATTCCCTCACATTCAGATGCTAATTCAGCATCTTTTTTATTGCATAACGTTTTTTTGATTCCTATCGTCCTCTTATACAACATAAACTCCCATTTCACTTTTCTATTTATCTAATAAACATGAAAAAGTGCCGAAATCCTTCTGCCACAAGAATTCGGCACTTTTTTTATTAAAACCGATTCATTCTTTCCTACTTCTCCACATAAACCGATTTAACTATCGTACGATTATAAGGTTGTCCTTCCTTATTCATTCCTTTCATATCAATTGTAACGTTATACACACCTGGCTGTTCTATATTTTTCAAAGCACCTGTAAATGTAGTTGTATTAATGTTTTTCGATTCATTTGATTCAGAAACTAATTTTCCATCTTTATTAATTACTCGTACTGTTACTGAAAGATCGCCTTTCATTTCTGGAGCTACAGGTGATTTTTTGAGTTTATACTCTGCTTTATTTACTTTAACCTTTGCCGGCATTTGAAGGACGAACGGAGCATCTTTTTTGTAATTGGTCACGATTAAATATGCATCTTTCGGCTGCTTCGCCATCATTTTAACTTGCCATTCTCCTGCTTCCATTTTATCAAATTTAAATGTTCTTATAGTGGCTCCTTTAAAGAGAGATTCACCTTCACCAGTAGATACAGCACTATCTTTATTTGTATAAACTTTTCCTTTTGGAGATATTAGTTGTATTTCTACATCTGAAGAAGCTGTTAAAATAGAAACTACCCCTTCTGCTTTTTTATCAACTGCGACAGTTTGTCCTACCCACTCATTTTGTGACAACTCTCCTCCTAAAATAGCTTGATTAGAAGTTGTGTTTAATTGTTCTACCTTTTCCTCTGAACTATTACTCGGGGCTAATAAAACCGGTACTGGTACATTCGCTGTCCGTAAATATGGTTCAATTCGTGCGAAAACGGCTGAACCTTTTCGGATATTATCATGATCAAATCGTGAATCTGTAAATAAATGTGTTCCATATGGTAACTTAGCACTCCATTCGTTCACTAACCCATCATTAGAACCGTATGATGACAAATACAACCCGCCCATAGATAATGCTGAAAAAACAGGTCCCCAGCTTGTCCCAGTAGCCGTATAGTAACGGTTTAATTTAGCTGCAGGATTATTATCTATTGTAGAACGAAACTTTGCCATTTCACCTATTTGCAATGAATATGTCCCATCATCTTTTTGACCTAATATAGAGGCAAGCCATCCTGCCCACCAACTATATGATACATCCGCTAAATTGGATCCGTAATGCGGAGTGGCAAGCGTAATAACATTTCCAACAAATCGATTCGCTCCATATCCAACTAACGCAGCTTGTGTATCAATACCACCTTTACTGTGAGCTACAATATTTACTTTTTTGCCAAAATGATTATAAATCTCTTCAAGCTTTTGTGCTAACAATTTTCCATTGTCCCATTGGCTAGCTGATCCTTTCCCCGCGGCATCATATAATTGAATAAATACAGTTTGATAGCCTGCTTTCAAAGCATAATCGTACATATCATTCATCTCATGATATACTGTCTTTCCATACCAACTATCCGCATTACCATTTCTTCCTTGTACAAAGAGAATTGGTGGTTTATTCTCATCATAATTAGCAGCTTTCTGACCTAAAAACCATTCTCCAGGAGTAAATACTTCTTGATCTGGAAAGCCAGTCTTAAGCTCTGTTACAACCTCCGCGTGTACATTTGCACTAAAAACCAGCGGACTCATAAAACAAAGTACAATAAATAATGCGATACTCCTTTTCATAATTCCCATTAACATCCCCCTTTTTCTCCCAAAAGAAAACGCCACCATTCTGTTGAACACCAATTGTTTTAAATTCCATTTAATCAATTAGTTTTACGATACAATCTAATAAGAAATTAATAGCCGCATTCCTTTCTTATCAAACGTTATTCTCTCAACATTCCTTCATTCCTTTTTATAATAAGCGTTTTGAATATTTCTCAATAAAGCATTCTCTTTACAAAAAAGCTGCGTATAAAAGGTCTCTTTAATAACCTTTTATACGCAGCTTCTTTGTTTAAAACTCGATGATGTACTCATCATCATATTTATCGTATTGCAAACCAGCTCCTATTTTGAATTCTGTAACTTGATCTCTTAGAAATGGTGCATCTTCTATTTTACTAGTTGCTATTTCAATCCCATATTTTTTTGTTAAATGCGCTAATTCTATTAAAAACCATTCTCTTCGTAATACGACTGGAATATCATACGTTCGTCTTTTCATATATACTAGCACCTCTTCTATTTTCATTATTGAAAAGAGTATCACTTCTACTTTCGATACACTTTTTAAAACTATCGTTCATCATCAATGGCCAATGAAACATTATAGTATATGCATGTCCGTTTTAAACGTGCTATAGCAAAAATAATATTAAAAAACTTAAAAAGCCTTATTTAGTTTACATAAAAAAATTATGTAATAGTAAAAGGGGAAGGCTTGTCCCTCATCCTTTTACTATCAAAAGCTAAATTAAGAACATCTTGGTACACCTAAAGCTAAGAATAAACCTGCTACTCCTGCTGTAATTGGCACTTTCAACGTAATAACATCATCTACTTTTGTTACTAAAAAGTAAGCATTCCCTTCTTGTAACACGCAATTCACTAATAATTGGAATTCCATTCAAATCTCCTCCTTTCAATCGATATACTATAATTTATGAAATCTCTTTCAAAAAGTAATAGTAAATATATCTATTTTTCCTTATATATAAAATAAATGTTTATACGTCTATTAAAATATTAATTTTCTAAATTAATATAAAACGTGTAATATCCAATAAATCCCTATATAATCAATAGAGAAAATCTTACAAATGGAGGTATGAAAATGGCTATTTTGAGTAATATTGGTGTAGCTTTATTTTTGATTGCTATCATTCTTTTAATCTTATGTATCATTTCATTCTTTAAGAAAAATGGAAAAGCAAAACAATATGGTCGTCCTACTGTTATTCTTTTTATGATTTCAATTATATTAATAATGACTGGCTCAACAAAATCTGAACACCCAGTCGTAGAATTTTTTTCTACTTTAAGTTTCATTCTATTTATATTTTTCCTTGTTCTAGCAATCATATCTGTAATTAAGAAAACAGGTGTAGCAAAAAAGCAATTTATTATTACAGCTGTTTTATTTGTCATTTTTGTTGCGCTATCAGGTATTTCAAGTCCTTCTTCTGAAAAAACGACAGCAACGAATAAACAAGTTGCTTCTAATAGTGAAGAGAAAAAAGATGACGAAAAGAAAAAGGAATTAGAAAAGAAAGAAGCGGATAAAAAAAACCGTAAGCAAGAAGATGAGAAACGCCAAGCTGAGGAACTAGCTCGTAAACAAGAAGATGAGAAACGTCAAGCTGAGGAACTAGCTCGTAAGCAAGAGGATGAGAAACGCCAAGCTGAAGAACAAGCCCGTAAACAACAAGAAGAGCAACAGCATCAAGCTGATGAACAGGCCCGTAAACAACAAGAAGAACAACAACGCCAAGCTGCTGAGCAAGCTCGTAAACAACAAGAAGAGCAAAAACGCCAGGCTGATGAACAAGCTCGCAAACAACAAGAAGAGCAAAAACGCCAGGCTGATGAACAAGCTCGCAAACAACAAGAGGATCAGCAAAAAGCACAGCAAGCTCAAACACAACCAGCTGCAAGTAACAATAGTAATGTAACTTACAAAAATTGTACTGAAGTTAAAAATGCTGGAAAAGCTCCATTATATAGAGATCAACCAGGTTATAGCTCTAAACTTGATCGTGATGGCGATGGAGTTGCATGTGAAAAATAGTAATAAAAAAGAAGCTTCTACTAAGCTTCTTTTTTTATTATCGTAAAGTATTGCGACGAATTACGCTTCCTCTTACTTAAATAAAACTCCTTTTATTATTCTCAAAAATGACACATAATGAGTGATTTCAATCACCACATTGATGTTAATTTATCGCTATTCTTGATTTAGATATTACATTTAAACTTTATGGAGGTATTCATATGGAACATACATTTACTGAAACTTCAATTATCGGTGAGATTGTAACACAATTTCCGAAAGCTAGTGATCTTTTTAACATTTTTTCTTAAAGAAGTCTCCTTCCTAAAGCCTGTGAAAGACGATAGTCTAGCAGTATATGGGAGATGAATTTCGGTTTGGCGTAGCCCAAAAAATGGTTTCTCTATTTATTTTGCCTCTGATATAATCAGTCTTATAAGAGGTAAAGTTTTGTATAACAATGAAAGTAGATAATAATCATGTATTGTTCAGGTTGTGTGATCACCGTCATAGCTTATGGGAAATGAAGCGGAAAATGAGGTGAGTTGATATGACAAAGCATAATAAGGCGTACAAATTTCGTCTGTATCCAACAGAAGAACAAGCACATCTGATACATAAAACTTTCGGATGTGTACGCTTTGTATATAACAAAATGCTAGCTGAACGGAAAGAAATATATGAAAAATACAAAGCGAACAAAGAAGAGCTGAAGAAACAAAAATTCCCTACTCCTGCGAAATACAAAGTGGAGTATGAATGGTTGAAAGAAGTTGATTCCTTAGCATTGGCCAACGCACAATTAAACTTGCAAACTGCGTATAAGAACTTTTTTAGTGGTCAAAGTGAGTTTCCTACATTCAAAAGTAAAAAGAATAGAAAATCCTATACAACGAATCGAGTAAACGGAAATATTATGTTGTTTCATGGTTATATCAAATTACCGAAACTGAAATTAGTACGACTGAAACAACATAGAGAGATCCCGCAAAATTATAACATCAAATCATGCACGATTTCGATGACACCAACTGGCAAGTATTATCTGTCTGTCTTAACTGAATATGAAAACGAAATTGTTCAGAAAGAAGTAGAAAGTGTAGTTGGATTAGACTTCTCAATGGCTGAATTGTACGTGAGTAGCGAAGATGAGAAAGCCAATTATCCTCGCTTTTATCGTCAGATGTTGAACCGATTAGCAAAGGCACAACGAGTATTAGCAAGGCGTGTACAAGGCTCAGCACGCTTTAATAAACAACGGATCTGTGTAGCGAAGTTGCATGAAAAAGTCGCAAATCAACGTAAAAATTTCCTTCATCACAAGTCTAAAGAATTGGCTACTCATTTTGACGTTGTAGCAATAGAAGACTTAAATATAAAAGGAATGTCACAAGCACTTCGTTTTGGTAAAAGTGTTGCGGACAACGGTTGGAGGATGTTCACGACATTTTTAGCATATAAGCTACAAGAACAAGGAAAACAGCTTATAAAAATAGATAAATGGTTTCCTTCTACAAAGATGTGTAGTCGTTGTGGAAATAAAAAAGAAATGCCATTATGTGAACGCGCGTATGCGTGTTCGTGTGGATTCACAATCAGTCGTGACTATAACGCAGCTATCAATATTAAAAAGGAAGCCATGCGGTTATTAGCGTTGATATAAATCGTAAGAAATAACCTTTGGAACAAGGGAGTTAGCTCGGCTGTCCTAGGACAAATTCGTTAGCTATCAAAAGTAGCGATGAACCGAGAAGCCCCCACTTCGGGGTAAGCTCGTAAGAGATACTAAGTGGGAGGTAGTTCACATCATATAGAATAGACTTTTGTTGTAGTGGTAATAAACCACTTATTGATGCAATTCATGAAAGAAATTTATCAGCTTCTGAAGTAATTACAGAGTTAAATACGCTTTATCATAATACGAAACTATTAAATGAATCTGAAATTGAAGTCACAGGACATGAGTAGCAATGCTCATGTCCTGCTTCTATTTATGCCTCTTCACCCTCTCTATCCATATAACTAAATTTCCTATCCGCTTCTCTTTTCACATAAAACTAGAAATCATTATTTACCATATTGCCCTTAGTTACGGAAACAATTATACTAGATGTAATCGCGATAAATAATCTGAATATTCTCAGAATTAAAGATAGGAGTTTTACTACTCGCAAATAGAGAGATAAATTCTATTTTCCACTAAATGAATTAAAAAACGACAATAAAATTAGGAGGATTACGATGCCCCAGCTTGATTCATTACATCCCATAGTAGAAAAAATAATCACCAATATTGAAAAATTAATGGTCGGAAAACGAAAAGAAACACTCTTAGCCTTAACAGCTCTTTTAGCTGAAGGTCATGTACTATTAGAAGATGTTCCCGGTGTCGGGAAAACAATGCTAGTACGTGCTCTTTCTAAATCAATTGATGCTGATTACAAGCGTATTCAATTCACACCTGATTTACTGCCGTCAGATGTAACAGGTGTTTCTATTTATAATCCAAAAGAACTCCAATTTGAGTTCAAGCCTGGACCGATTATGGGGAATTTTGTACTTGCTGATGAAATTAATCGTACATCTCCAAAGACACAATCTTCCTTACTTGAAAGTATGGAAGAAGGCACTATCACAATAGATGGCATTACAAGATCGTTACCAAAACCTTTCTTTGTAATGGCTACACAAAATCCGGTCGAATATGAGGGAACATATCCTTTACCAGAAGCTCAGCTCGATCGTTTCTTGTTGAAGCTAAGAATGGGATATCCTACACCAGAAGAAGAATTTGAAATTTTAAACCGGATGGAAAAAACAAATCCACTCTCTCATTTACAAGCTATTACTACAATAAAAGAATTACTTTATTTACAACAAAGCGTACGGGAAGTAAGCATGGACAAAGCAATCAAGCATTACATTGTAAAGCTTGTTACTCAGACGCGTTCTTATAGTTCTATACAACTAGGTGCAAGTCCGCGTGGCTCGATCGCTTTAATGAAAGCTTCACAAGCTTATGCATTCATCCATGGCAGAAATTATGTTATTCCAGACGATGTTAAATTTTTAGCTCCTTACGTTTTAGCTCACAGACTCATTCTAAAAATGGAAGCAAAATTTGAAGGGATTACAGGAGAACAAGTTATCGCAAAAATCGTTGCACGAACTACCGTGCCGACTCAAAGGACGAAAAACCTTTGATGAAACGACTACTACGGGCGCTATATCACGTTACGAAGTTATTGCTAATCCCTTTATGCCTAGTCTTAACATTTGTGTACGCTATGCTTCAAGGAGGATTTGTAAGTTGGTTTTTGTTTTACAGTACGATTCCTATTGGCCTTTATTCACTTCTACTTCCCTTCTACGCTTTACGAGACGCTGAAGTAAAACGAATAACAAACCAAAATGAATATGCAGCAGGAGAACAATTTTTAAGCACCATTACAATAAAAAGAAGATTTCCTTTTCCCTTACTTTATTTAATTATAGAAGATGAACTGCCATCACAATTTACAAATTGTAGACAAACGAAGGTGAATAAGGTAATACTCTTTCCAGGATTCAAACGAAATATTTCGTTTCAATATGTTATTGACACAATCCCTAGAGGAGAGCACACTTTTTCAAGCGTACGTGTCAAAACTGGTGATCTATTCGGTATGATGGAGAAAGAAGTAACTTTTTCAGTTCCAGATACATTTTTAATCTATCCCCAGTACGTAGATATAACATATCGACAATTGGAAAATCATTTCGAACAAGGAGCGCTTTCAGCAAATATAAATTTAGCAAAAGACTCTACAATCTCTGTCGGTGTCAGAGACTATAAACCTGGTGACCGCTTTTCATGGATTGATTGGAAAGCAACTGCCCGAACAAACAATATTATGACGAAAGAGTTTGAACAACAGCGCAGCCATAATATCATGATATTTATGGACAGAACTGAGTCCCCTCTATTCGAATCAGTCGTAACGTTTACTGCCTCTATTGTAAGGGCTGTCTTGAAGCAAAATTCACCAGCGTCATTCGTGTCTGTCGGAAAAGAACGAACTTTTTTCCCTTTAAACAATGGAGATACTCAGTTGCAACAAATCTTTTGTCATTTAGCGAAAGTACAAGCGGACAGTGTATTCCCGCTCTCCCGGAGTGTAGAAATGGAATTAAGAAAAATTTATGAGCCCGTAACGATTATACTCGTAACAAGCGATCTTTCTCCCGATATTCAAAAGGCGGCTAACTGTGCTGCTATAAAAAACAGAAAATTAATGGTGTTTGTCGTGAAAGAAAAAGCAAATCAACTCTCACATCGAGAACTAAGTATTCTAGAAACTCTACAAAAACGAAAAATATTTGTAAATGTGGTTTATGGGAACCGGTATACAAACGTGTTTTTTGAGGTGAGCAAATGATAACATTACGAACAAAATACAAATGGGATATGAACAGATTCTTCATGCATGTATGTGCACTTCTACTTTTACTAGAATGGCTAAGACCCCTTATAGGTATTACAAACGTAGGTAGATTAGATATTTTTGTAATATTTATAGGAATTTGCTTCACTCTCTCTTTTTTTCAAACAAGGTGGCAGGTTCCAATAAAGATCGTCACGATCTTATTCATCATTCATTTCCTGTATTATAAAAATGCTTTTATAAATCCATCTTGGCTAACGAAATTTTTTTCTGATATTTCTCAAAATTCCTCCCTGTTATTTCAAGGGAATTTGCTAGATATTTCTCCAGTTTTTCCAACACTTTTATTTTTTTTATCATTTTGGTTTTTGAGTTCTTTCATCTCTTTTTGGATGATTCATAAAAAACGCGGGTTGTTATTTCTTATATTGACTATTATTTATATCATAACTTTTCATAACTTACATTTATACAATGCAAACTACGCTATTATTCGTACTGTTGTCATCGGCTTTTTTATGCTTAGTCTTCTTCAAATAGAACGAATAAAAGAGATGGAACACTTACAAAATTATGCTAGAGAAATCTCAAAATTACTTAGACCTCTTACAATATTTATTGTATTGTCAGCAACCATCGCATACTTTGCTCCAAAATTTGGCCCTCAATGGCCAAACCCAATGGATTTTTTAAAATTCAACACATCTGAAGCAAGTAAAGAACAAGAAGTTTCTAAAATTGGATATGGTCTAGATGACTCGCAATTAGGCGGTCCTTTTAAGCCGGATAATACAATTATTTTTACAGCACAAACGCAAAACAAACAATATTGGAGAGTAGAAACAAAAGATTTTTATACAGGAAAAGGTTGGGATGTTTCTGAAAATCGAAAAAAAGTTTCTTTTAAAAATAAAAACGACGTCGTAAGCTGGTACGAACCAAATACAAAAACGGAGATAACTGAGGCAACAATCACCATGCAAAAAAGTTATCCTCACCTTACCTATCCAGCAGGATTAGTATCAGTTGAGGCTTCTTCTGATGTATCATACAGCGTTGACCCATTTTCAGAAAAAATCTATACGATGCACGGAGACTCTTCTACTACTTTAAATTCGTATAGAGTAACATATGAGATTCCGGAGTTTTCCATAGAAAATTTGAAATCTGTAAAAACGAATGAAGGTCATGAAACAAGTCCTTATTTCATGACAAAGTACACACAACTTCCCGAATCATTACCGCAGCGAGTAAAAGACTTGGCTGTCAATCTTACAAATGATAAAGACAACCGATATGATAAAGTATTAGCTATTGAAAATTACTTTACAGACAATTCTTTTGTATACGAAACAATGAATGTCTTATACCCTGCCAAAAACCAAGACTATGTAGATCAATTCCTTTTCGATACAAAAAGCGGTTACTGCAATAATTTTTCGACATCTATGATCGTGTTACTTCGTTCTGCCGGGATTCCTGCTCGCTGGGTAAAAGGATTTACAGAAGGAACTCTGGAGAATACACTTGCTAGTACAGAAGGTGAGAATGTTTATACAATCGCGAACAATAACGCACACTCTTGGGTCGAAGTATATTTCCCAGGATACGGATGGATTCCATTCGAACCAACAAAAGGATTTACCAATCCCTATAATTTTACAAATAATACTCCTGCTCCTACTTTACAAAATAGCGAAGAAACTAATTCTCAAAACGCACAAATACACCAACGAAACAATGAAGCAAAGCTCAAAAGTTTAATAGAAGATACAGAAGAAGCTCCTACTAAAAAGATTACAAATTCTAAAAAGGGATTTTCCTGGTGGTACGTATTCCTCTCTATGATACCAATTAGTATCATCGGATACATTCTCTTCACCACTAGAATGAAATGGATTACATTTTTTATTATTCTTTTCTATAAATACCGAAATGATGATGCTGTTTATCTAAAAGCTTACGGTGCACTTTTAAAACAATTTGCGAGAATCGGCATACCACGGGGTGAAAGTCAAACATTCCGAGAATACGCTCTCCACATCGATACACTTTACAATTCGGCCGATATGCAACAACTTACTTTCAGTTATGAGAACGCTATGTATCAAAAGGAACAGGCCGCAGCCGAATGGAAGACATCCGTACACTTATGGGAAGTGCTTATGAAAAAAGCAGCTTCTCTGCCTAAATCAAACGACTACGATAGAGTGATTTAATCTTGATAATGTGAGTTTAAAGAAAACACCTCAAAGAACTACTTTGTTCTTTGAGGCGTTTTTTAATAAAGTGAAACTCCTAATTATTCCCCAAGCACCTTCTCAATCTCAACCTCTAAATCCACCGGCTTCGTCTGCGGTGCAAAACGCCCTACTATTTTCCCGTCTTTTCCAATTAGAAACTTAGTAAAGTTCCATTTCACTGCTTTCATACCGAGTAAACCTGGTGCTTGTTCTGTCATGTATGTATAGAGGGGATGCGCTTTATCACCTTTCACATCAATCTTCGCAAACATCGGGAAGTTTACACCGTAGTTCAATTCACAAAAACTAGTAATATCAGCTTCTGTGCCTGGTTCTTGTCCCCCAAATTGATTACAAGGGAAACCGAGTATTTCTAATCCTTGGTCTTTATATTTATCATATACTTCCTGTAACCCTTTATATTGTGGTGTAAATCCACATTTACTAGCTACATTTACAATAAGAAGTGCTTTTCCTTCGTAATCTTTTAACGATTTTTCTTCTCCTGTTATTGTTTTAGCTGAAAAATCATAAACTGTCATTGTTCCTACCCCTCTCTTCACTATCATTCTATGTTTATACTATACTACATTCGTGAATATACAGCTCTTATTACGTACTCACATACCGGAATGATAGCGCTTTATTTTCGTTCGAAAATTCGACACAATATACTAGACTTTTATGATGGAAAGTTTTACAATTAATTTATGAACAAAATGTGACAGTTTATATTTCCATTATAATAGAAAAGGATGGTGTTCATTATGAAAACTGCACAACATGAAACGATTTCAAATCGCGAGTTTTATTTCGTACTATATATGATGTTATTGTATGTTATTGGCTGGGTAATCGATGTAAATGGTTTATTTTTAAGCTCCTACTTTAATTTAGCAGGAGAAATTATGCTTCCGATCGTTGGCGGCATTGTTGGACTGTTCGTTATGTCTATCAATAAAGAACAAACGAAATAACTACATTACAAAAGGGCAGAAGACGAGCTTTCGTTTTCTGTCTTTTTCTATTTTTAGCGTATAATAGATACATACCGTATATAAGGAGTGGTAAGTATGAAAAAAGTAGAACAACTATCTTCTCATCTATATCTTATTGATGATTATGACTTACAACATGATGAACGCACAGGTACATACGTTTTATTAGGTGACGATATTACTTTAATTGAAACTTGTGCGGCCCCTTCTCTTCCCTATATTTTAGACGGCTTACAGCAATTACATATTAATTTAAATGATGTAAAAAACATTATCGTTACACATGTTCATTTAGATCACGCAGGCGCAGCAGGGTTAATGATGGAAAAGTGCCCAAATGCTACTCTATTTGTGCATCCGCGCGGGGCTCGTCATATGATTGATCCAACAAAACTAATTCTTGGCGTAAAAGCTGTGTACAAAGAAGATTTTGATAAACTTTTTGATCCAATTCTTCCAATTGAAGAAGAACGTGTTCATATTGTACAAAATGGTGATACATTAAAAATTGCAGAAGACCGTACACTCACATTTTATGATACACCGGGACATGCGAAGCACCATATTAGCATTCACGATTCATTAACAAACGGCATTTTTACTGGCGATACAATAGGAATTTATTATAGAGAACTCGCAGACCTTGATGTAGAACTATATCTACCATCAACGTCTCCTTCACAATTCCAGCCAGATGCGATGATTGCTTCTAAAAATCATATTCAAAGTATGAATGTAGATACTATTTATTTCGGTCATTACGGCGCATCATCCAATGTTACAGAAGTATATAACCAACTTGAACATTGGTTACCTATTTTCGTTAATACTGGAAATGAAATTTTTCAAAAACATACTGATTTTGATGAGGCTACTAAGGCATTACAATCTTTACTACTGGAGAAAGTCTCCACTCATCTTACAAAGCTAAATGTTCCATCAAATCATTCTGTTTATAACATTTTACATCTTGATTTAGAAATTAGCGCGATGGGAATTATTGATTACTTAACGAAGCAAACAAAATCCACAATTAACTAATAGAAAACGAAGATATATACAACGCCATTATCGTATATATCTTCGCTCCTTGAATATATTTTTTAATAAAGGATGGTGGAATAGAATGCAAAAAGTGATACTTTACCTCTGCTTTACATTATTTATCATCTTATTATTAGTTGTAGGTGTTAAAATTCAATTTTATTTAGATACAGACGCGCAAGTGAACTTTAACGTCTATCCAAGATTATTCTACTTTACACTCTTCCCTCTTTTGGTCGGCATTTTATTACGATTCCTACAATCAATTAATCGCGAAACGAGTAAACAAAACTGGAACTTTCAGCCGGATAAGTTTATCGCTATTACGTTGCCAACACTATTCATTGCCTTTTCTCCAGCTCTACTCTTTTCACCAGTTGGTGAATACCTACCTTATTTAACTAATATTATTCTTGTGAATACAACTTTCGTTACCATTATTAGTTTAATAGCTGGTTACTCGCTTTTAGATTGTTTTATACAAAAAGACAAGGAGAATAGTAAGGAATATAACTAAGTGATTTCTCACTTTCACTTTACAAGATAATTCTGCCCCTGACTTGTGTGCAAAAGAACCTAATGTTCAATTTTTAAGTGCCGTTGGTTATGGTGGTTTATTTATAAGTGCAATACTCCTTGTAAGAGTTGCTATACATGCGGTAAGGAAATTTATGTAATAACAAAACGAGTATGAAATCGCATAGATTTTATACTCGTTTTTTATTGTTCATATATTTAATTGACAATAGGAAATTTATGTTAAACTAAAGAAAGTCGTGCACTAAATCAAAATACATTTCAAACAAGGGAGACTTATTATGAAATTAGGGACTTTCTCGTTTCTAACGTTTATCGCAAGTATATGTTCTTTCTTTGTTTTAAGAGGCCCTAATGCGAATTTAACGTTAATTATTGTGATTCTAAGTATACTTCCATTACTCGGCATTATTTTTGCAATCGCATCAAAGGATTGGCTATTTAAAATAGTTGGTACGGCATTAAATGGAGTAATACTCGTATTTGTATATTTCTTATTGCTAGCAAAAGGAATAGGTGGTTAATATATTTACGTTTCAATAAGAAAGGCTCACAGCTTAAGCTATGAGCTTTTTTACTTATCTCACCTTTCCATCTACATACTCCATAAACTGTTCTGCTTTAATAAATCTTTCTTTATACGCTTCAGGTACTTCTTCTACTGTTATCCCACCGCTCGATTTCGCTTTTACTAATACGGTTTGATATGACATTAACGCTTCCATATATTGTTCATACTCTTCTGAAGTTAATACTTCTTTACTAGATTTATGGCCATTTAATTTATCAAAATACGGCTGAAGCTCCATTTCTACCTTTTTCAATTCCTCTTTTTTAGCTGGTGATAATTGATCATAATCAATATTACCATTCGAATCCCCGTACTCAAGCTTTGCATTTGTTAATTTCTTTAGTTCTTTTGTAAACTCTTCATATTCCTTCGCACCCATTTCGTCTTTCGCTTCTGATAACTTTGCATTAAAACGCATATACGCTTCTAATGTCATCGCTCCGGCATGTTTTTTTAAGTTCTCAAACGAACCGTATATACCATCCGCCATAATAGATTGGTAAGCAAAACCAGTCGTTGGGATTAAAAATGCGGCTGCAAGCACTCCTGCGATAAGGCGCTTCTTCCTTTTACTTCCCCCGCTCTTCATTTTTATTTGAACAATTACTTTTTCTTTTAACTCCGGCGGGGCAATAATCCCCTTCGCTTCTTCTTGTATAGATTCTCTAACTCTACAATCTAAGCTCATTTCACATTCCCTACCTCTCCTAAAAAGATTTCTTCTACTTGCTCTTTTTGACGTAGTTTCTTTAATGCCGCATGAATTCTAGACTTCACTGTACCGATTGGAATATGTAATATTTGTGCTACTTCTTCTTGAGAGTAATCGTGTAAGTATCTTAAGATAATAACTTGTTTCAATTTATACGGTAACTTATGAATGAGTTCGATTAATTTTTGATTTGATATTTTACTTACAACATCGCTAGAAAAATCAATTTGTACTGGTTTTCTTTGCTCTTCTGCTTTTTTTACAATTCGTAGTCGCATCCACCTCTTTCTTCTATAAGAATGAATTTGTTTAATCGCAAGTCCAATTAGCCAAGGTCTAAATGGCTTCTCGCTATCATATTTACGAAGCGATTCATATAGCTGTATGTATATTTCTTGAACGACATCATCTACATCTGCTTTGTCTTCTATTAAAAAATGTGCTGTCTTATATATTTCTTGAATCGTTTTATCATACAATTCGCTATATGCTTCTTTATTGCCTGATAAAGTTAATTGGATTAAATCTGAATACACTGTTTCCCCCTTCATGTACCATCCCTCCTTTGTCCTACACTATATATTGGCAAGAAAACGATATTTCGTTCGATTTCTTTCAAAGTTTTTTCAAATAAATTAATATAATGATGCAATGACTTCATAAGCTTCACTTATAACCCTGCATAACAATTATATAATTTTTCAATTTCTAATAAAGATTTAAAATAATATATATATTCAAATTTAGGAGGATGTATATGAAAGCTATCGTTGTAACTTCGTTCGGTGGTCCTGAAGTGATGAAATATACAGATGTAGAGATGCCGGCTATTTCAGACAATCAAGTTTTAATTCGTGTTGTTGCTACTAGTGTTAATTTCGCCGATATTAAATCACGCTATGGCAAAAAAGGAAACAAAGCATTACCTTTTATTCCAGGTATAGATGTAGCTGGTATTGTAGAACACGTAGGTTCTCAAGTGAAAAATATTCATTCTGGACAACGTGTCATCGCTTTCCCTCAAAACGGATCTTACGCAGAATACGTTGTCGCAAACGAAAATCTTACTTTCGTTTTACCTGATGAAGTCGATTTTCAAGCTGCAGCTGCCTGCCCTATCGTATCTTTTACAAGCTACAATTTACTTGCAAATGTTGCAAGACTTCAGCAAGGTGAATCTGTTCTAATTCATGCCGCTGCTGGAGGAATTGGTACTACCGCGATTCAACTCGCAAAATTATTAGGGGCTAAAAAAGTAATCGGTACTGTTGGAAGTGAAGCGAAAAGAAAAATTGCTTTAGATGCTGGCGCTGATTATGTTATTTGTCATCAAGATGAAGATTTTGTAGAGAGGGTAAATCAGCTTACAAACGGAGAAGGTGTTAATATTGTTTTAGATTCTATTTCTGGTACTGTGTCCGAAAGAAGTTTAGAATGCCTTGCTTATTACGGTCGTCTCGTCCATTTCGGCAATGCTAGCGGAGAAGTTGGTATTTTTCAAACGAAAGATTTACACGCAAGTTGCCGTTCTATACTCGGTTTCAGCTTTGGCACTACACGGAAAAAACGTCCTGAATTGCTTCAAGAAACTGCGAATCAAGTTTTCCATTATTTACGCGATGGAAGTTTACAAATTAAAGCTACGAAATCTTTTCCTCTTCAAGATGCAGGGAAAGCACATGAATGGGTCGAAAGTAGACAAAGTATAGGGAAAGTAATACTACACGTTCAGACAGCTCCCTAAAATGAATACATGAAATAGAGGTGTTATTCATGGGATCACGAATTATGCATATCATTATCGCGAGCGGTATTGCTGAGAAACTTTCTATTCAAGATAAAACTTCTTTCTTACTTGGTGGTGTAGCTCCTGATGCTGTTCATTCAAAAGAAGAAAAAGGAGCTTCCCATTTTTACGCTGGTACAACGAAGAACTATACGAGAAGAATAGATTATGATTCATTTATTCATAAATACGAAGATCATATAGATTCCCCTTATATTTTAGGTTATTATACCCACCTCATTGCCGATGATAATTGGCTAAGCGGCTTTTTTCTACCTTGGCTTAAAAACAGAATAGAAAACGACGAAACTATCGCACCTATGTACTATAACGATTTTAAATTATTGAACGCACAATTGTTGCATCATTACGATAAAGAACAGCAGCTCTTCACCCTACTTAATCAAGAGGCTAACATTGTGAATATAGAGGAGGTTTCTAGAGAGAATGTTTTAGCTTTTCGGCAATATATTTTTGAAGATATGCTATATCCTGAGCAACACTTGCACGAAAACTTACAAGTGTTTTCATTTGATCAAATCGTTGGTTATATTGAGACTGCAATTGAAAAAGGAACATTTTTTATAGAACAACTCGTTAATAAAAAATTGACTTCAAATATTTAATCCCCCTCATTATTTACGAGGGGGATTTTCACATAACTATATAATTATTTATTTTTTTCCATTACTGCAAAGTAATTCCCTTCACTATCAGCAAAGTTAAACACTTTACCAGTAGGCATAGTTACCATTTCGCCAACAGTAACATTTTTATTTGTTAAATTTGTATATAATTGGTCAAGATTTTCTGAGAAGAACATTAAAGATGGTGTACCAAGATTCAATTCTGGGCTCATTTTCGAAATAACTTCTTTATTATGTAGTATAATGCTCGTTTCTGCACCCTTAGTCGGAGCGATTTCAATCCATTTCATTCCTTGTTTGTTATCTTCCTCTGCAACTACATGAAACCCTACCTTTTCCGTCCAAAAATTTACTGCCTCATCTTGATTATTTACATACAACATAATTTGTCCGACTTTATGAATCATTTGTTTTCCCCCTAATCGTTTTTATATTCTATGTAGGTTTCTACAGGTGCTATTATTATTCCTTTTGAGTTTATATGTACTTCTTCACAAAATTTATCGACCTACTCATCCCATTCAGTTCGTCAAAATAATCATTTCTTTCAATCATGTTATATCCGTCGAATCCAATTTCATCTAATACCTTGAAGAATATATCGAAATCTACTTCACCATTTCCTACTGCTACTTCTATATACTTACTTGAACTATCACTTTTCACTCCTTTACAATCTTTAATATGAGTTTGTACTATATAATCTTTTAATAGTAATAAACCTTCTACCGGATTTTCATTTGCATCACTTATTAAATTTGCTGGGTCAAAGTTAACAGCTAGTCCTTTTGAGTTTATAGTTTCTAAAAATCGTTTTAACACTAATGCTTTTTCAGACCCCGTCTCAATAGCGAAGACTCCTCCAAATTTGAATGATAAATCCCCTATCTCAAAACAAGCCCTTTGCATCTTTTCATATCGCTCGCTCTTTTCAACATCTGGAATCTTTCCAATGTGAGCCGTTATTATGTTTGCTCCTAATTCTAATCCCTTATCAGCAACACGTTTCAACTGCTCTATTACACTTTCATCTTCCGCCCCTACAATTCCACTTTCTCCAAAACTAATTGCTAATGATGGGACTTTAATCCCATTAAAAGATAAGCTATCCTTTAAAGTAATCCATTCTAACTTTGAAATATTAGCTAAATTGAAGTTCTTATTCATAGCATATAATTGAATATATTCTAAATCCCATTCCCTTGCTTTTTGTATTCCTTCGTTTACTCCAATATGTTTCGTATTCAAAAACATTCCTAATTTCCTATCCATATATGTACCTTCTTTTTATTATTTCGCATCAGTTTAATATTCGACTCTCTTTACATTACTTCCTTGTACAAACTAAATGAGAAATGATTCACCTTTATCGATATTCCCTGTAGAATCGTTAATATTTTTAAAGTTACGATAGATGAAATTTTAATAGTCGTTAATAAAATTCCATCTATTATTCCACAAAAAAAGACGTAACTACGCATAGTTACGTCTTTCCATTCATTTATCTAGGCTTTTTCTTACCAGTAAAAGCTGGTTTCTTTTTCTTTGGTGCTGGTGGTTTCGATTCTACAAATGTTCCTTTGAACATTTCTTGTTTCGTAAACACGATACCTAATTTTTTCGCAAATTGAAGTAATTTACGCTCTTCTTGTTCTGTTACAAGAGAAACAACTGTTCCTTCTTTGCCCATACGTCCAGTACGTCCTGAGCGGTGAATATATTGGTCTACTGTATCTGGTAACTCTAAGTGGATTACGTGTGTTAAATCATCGATATCTAATCCACGTGCTGCAATATCAGTAGCAAGTAATATTTCTAATTTCCCGCTACGGAACGCGCGCATCGTTACTTCACGCTCTTGTTTGCTTGCCTCTGCATGAAGTGCTGCTGCTTTCATTTTACGGAACTTCAGTTTTTGAGTAATTTCATCTAAACGGAATGGATCATTTAAGAAGGCAACTGCTTTTACATTTCCCATATGCATAACTCTTCTAATATAATCATTTTTTTCACGACGCTCACAAACGATATACGTATGTTCAACTAGGCTCTGTGCCTCTGAACGTGTTACACGTACTAATTGTGGTTCAACTGTCAAATCACGTGCCGCATCTTCTGCAGCTTTTGTTATTGTCGCTGAGCAGAATACTAATTGACGATCGCGCATCGTTGATTTAATTACATCAAGTACAGCACCCATCATCTTTTGTTTTACAATTTGATCAAACTCATCAAATACAATCGTTTTCACTTCATGCATCTTTAATTTTTTCATACGAATCAATTCTAAAATACGTCCTGGTGAACCGACAATAACTCTCGGATGTTTCTTTAATTTTTCAACTTGGCGCTTAATATCCGCACCACCAATTAAAGACGCACCTGAAATATCAGTTCCCGCTGTAAACTTTTGAACCTCTTCATGAATTTGCATAACAAGTTCACGAGTTGGCGCTAAAATTACAACTTGTGGTTGTTTAACTTCAGGATTAATTTTATGTAAAAGTGGTAATAAGTACGCTAATGTTTTTCCTGTTCCAGTTGGAGATTCAGCAATAACGTCTTGTCCTTCTAAAATAGTTGGAATCGCTTGTTTTTGAATTTCAGTAAATTCTTTAAAACCAGCCTTCTCCCAAGCTTGTTGTAAAAATGGTTGCATATCTTTTATCATTTGTTTTTCTCCTTTATCTCTATTTTTGAAGAAAATGTTGTATTGTTCGCACCGTTTCTATCATGTGTGAAATAACAGCTATTAAATCATCAACATGGTCTTCTGTAATCGATTTTTGAAATAGAACCTCTACCTTATTATGATATGAAATCGCTTGCTTATTATATTCGTATGAAATTTTTTGCGTAATCATTCGCTCTTTTCCCCATATAGAATGCAATAAAGTTTCAATTTCTTCGCATCCTATCTCTGGTTGCTCCATTTCGAACGAAAATTCCAGCTTCATTTCACAACCTGGTATAAACTGAGGTACTTCTAATATTTCACCTGATAAATTCTTTGCATCAACAGATAGTGAAAATGTCGCCTCTACCATCGTTTTAAATGTTTCTGTTAGTTGAAATGAAATACTATACATACGACTTAATGAAGCAAGGTCCATCACATCTTTTCGATCCGTTACGAGAATATCACCGTGTAAATCGAAATCATAGACAGCTCCTTCCACAATTACCTTTAAATTTTCAAAAGCAGTTGGATCAAACATAATTTCCTCCAAAAAACAGGCGCCTTTCGATGGAAAGGCGCCACTTGATGTATATATAGTTTACAGATAAACGAGATGAATTACAACCTTTTAGAATAAACCTACTGCTTTTCCATCTTCATTTACATCCATTTGTAGTGCTGCTGGTTGTTTAGGAAGGCCTGGCATTGTTAACATTGTTCCTGTTAACGCAACGATAAACCCTGCACCGATAGATGGTTTTAATTCACGAATTGTAACGATAAAGTCAGATGGGCGACCTAATTTTGTTGCATCATCCGAAAGAGAGTATTGTGTTTTTGCCATACAAATCGGTAGGTTACTCCAGCCTTCTCCCTCATATTGAGCTAATTGCTTACGTGCTTTCGGAGCAAATTCAATATCTTTTGCGCCGTACACTTTTTGAGCAATTGTACGGATTTTTTCTTCTAATGGTAATTCTAATTCATAAAGTGGTGCGTAGTTGTTTTCACCTTTTTCAATTTCTTTTAACACTTTCTCAGCAAGGTCAACTCCGCCTTGGCCACCTTTCTCCCAAACTTCCGTTAAGGATACTGCATAGCCACGCTCATTGCACCATTCTTGTAAGTATGCAACTTCTGCATCTGTATCAGTAATGAATTTGTTAATGGCAATTACGAAAGGAACACCGAAGCTTTGAATTGTTTCAACATGCTTCTGTAAGTTCTCCATACCTTTTGCTAACGCATCTACATTTTCTTCTTTTAATTGATCTCTCGCCACACCACCGTGCATTTTAAGCGCACGAATAGTCGCAACAATAACTACCGCTTCTGGTTTAATACCAGCTGCACGTGCTTTAATATCTAAAAACTTCTCGGCACCTAAATCTGCACCGAATCCAGCTTCTGTAATAACATAATCACCTAATTTTGCTGCCATTGTCGTAGCGATAACACTGTTACAACCGTGAGCGATATTCGCAAATGGTCCGCCATGAATGATAGCTGGTGTATTTTCTAATGTTTGTACTAAGTTCGGTTTTAATGCATCTTTTAATAGAAGCGTTAACGCACCTTCTACGCCTAAATCTTTAACTGTTACAGGTTGATTTGAAAAATTATAAGCGACAACAATGCGAGATAGACGAGCTTTTAAATCTTGAATATCTGTTGCAAGGCAGAATACGGCCATAATTTCAGATGCTACTGTAATATCAAAACCGTCTTCACGCGGTACGCCTTGAACCGGTCCACCAAGGCCAATTACTACGTTACGAAGGGCACGATCATTTAAGTCAACACAGCGTTTCCAAACGATTTTACGCGTATCAATTCCAAGTGTGTTTCCTTGTTGGATATGATTATCAATGAACGCCGCTAATGCGTTATTGGCAGTTGTAATCGCATGAATATCTCCAGTAAAGTGAAGGTTAATATCTTCCATTGGTACTACTTGAGAATAACCGCCACCTGCTGCTCCGCCTTTTAATCCCATTGTTGGTCCAAGAGATGGTTCGCGAAGTGCAATTACTGTTTTCTTACCAATTTTATTAAAAGCTTGACCTAAACCAACTGTTACTGTTGATTTACCTTCTCCTGCTGGAGTTGGGTTAATTGCTGTTACTAAAACAACTTTACCGTCTTTCTCATCTTGTAAACGCTTAAAAATATCAAGAGATAACTTGCCTTTATAGTGTCCGTATGGCTCTAGTTCTTCTTCTAAAATATTTAAATCAGCTGCAATTTCTTGAATCTTCTTCATACTTGCTTCTTGTGCGATTTCAATATCAGATTTAACTGTTGTAGTAGTTGTCATGTACCCTAGTCCCCCTTTAATTGATTCTGATGATATTGTATCAGTTTTTTGTATTTTCTGCACTTATTTACCTCCTAAAATCCTTCAATTTTGTCATACGTTTTTTAACATAAATACCCATAAAAATGTTAACGCTTGTTGTAACTCTGTAGGTAGCTGACCTAACATCTTCTCATTTACTCCGCGCTTATATACGCCGGTACCATCTACAACTTCAAATCCTTGTTCTTTTGCTAACTGTTCAAATTCCCAAGGCATCATCGTATTGCAAACAACGCCTTTGCCATATAGGCGCGGATAACTGTTCTCTCTCGGTTTTGCTGTCGGTCCTAAAATTGCAATACATGCGTATCCATCTTTCTTTAAAACACGCTTTATTTCATTTAATGCTCGCAACGGCTCCTCGGTCCATTCTAAAGAATTAATTGCCATAATTGCTTCAAATTTCTCATTTTCAAATGGTAATGAAGAAAGATCACCTTTTATAAAAGATAAGTTTGGGCCTTCTCCGCGCTCCTTACCCTTTTGAATCATAACTTCCGATAAGTCCACCCCAACCGCTTTGTACCCAGTAAGACTTAATTTATATGTACCATACCCATCACCACAGCCAACATCTAACACTTGTACTTCCTTTTCCACGTACTGCTCAAAAAATGGAATGATTGTACTCCTGCTCCCGCTATCCCACATTTCTTGACTATTTTGATTCCAAAACTCTGCATTGTTATCCCATTTTTTCTCTGCCGATTCATGCCAATTAAAATTCGCCATACATTCCCCTACCTTCACGTATTATCATTCATTTCATTCTACATCATGTTCCAAAATCCCTGTTTATCTTCATAAGGAGATAAAGTGAAACTTTAATCAGTGGGGGTGTTTGTTCGTCCGCCACTGATTATTATTTGAACCAATCGGGCTTTTACGGGCAGCCCGACTCCCATCTAACTTCTTTGCTCCAGCCGGTGGGGGTCTTACTGCACGGCAAATAGCGGGATAAACAGGATAACAACGGAATCTATTTTCTCCAATTTTTGCTTTACTTGGGTTTAACTCATACTCATGTTCTGCTTCTTATGAAAGATACTATAGATACACCCAATTGAAAGAGAGGGATGTACATGCGAAGAAAGAGAAATCATCATTTTAAAAGTGGTGAAAAAAACGAAGAGTATGCAGCTGAAATATCTCCAGCTGGTATTCCGATTAGACATGAGCGCAAAGAAATTGCAAATGAAATAGAAGGTACAAACACCGGTGCAATGATAGGCTATGTCGCATTATTTCTTTCGTTATTCTCCATTGCTTTTTATCCTGTTACACTCGGCTCCCTTGCTATTTTAGTTGGCTTATTAGCTGTCAATTTTGGGGCGAGAACACTTGGATATACCGCAATTGGTTTTGGCAGTTTTTCTGTTTTATTCACTTTACTATATCCGCTTGCTTTATCAGCATTTTAAAAAAACACACCAAGTTATACTTGGTGTGTTCATTCATGATACAACATGATATGACCGCATCCACAACAATGCTTCGCTGTAATTTCTTGAAAAACCGGATAATTTTCTTCATCTCTATGCTCAATAAACACCTTTTCAAATCGGTACATGTTTGGCGCATATGCCCAATCTTGTTTCGTACGTGCATATAATGTTGAAGAAAAAAACTCCTCACCACCACAAACGATACATCCCTTCTTCATCAATACCCCTCCTATGCTTGTCTTACTTCATCTATATGAACATAAGCATAAAAAAAAGACCTTCTATTACTAGAAAGTCTTCTCTGAAACAAAAAGAAATGTACCGAATATACCTACTCCGCTATATTCTTTCATAACACCAGCTTCTGTTTTATACGTTTGCTTTACAGTCATAAAGAAAACACCATTTCGTGCATCAATACTTTCAAACTGTAATTTCTCTTTTTTTTCATCTACATTTTGCGTGCATTCAAAGCTACTCTCGTCACATTTTAATGCATACTTATCCTCTAAATACAATTTAAAATCTGATTCTTTCGGACAAGTTATAAGTAATATTGCCACGAGAATAATACTTACAATACCCACAATTGTATAATATTTCTTCATTTGTTCTCCTTTCAAAAGACAAGAAAACTTGACTTCATGCGCCAAGTTTTCTTAGTCTACAACCCATTGCCACTCTTGTTCTTTCTTATCAAAAATGAGCCAACCCGTTTCTGTTGCTTCCGCTTTCAATTCATCGATATTATCTAGTACCTCATCCGTACTTTCGAATGATCCTACTACATATACCGGAATTTCAAGACCTCTTCTCGACTCAATTTTCCCCGCTAAATCAATGTATAACCCATCTTCCATTAACGGCATAAGCCCAAGGATAACTTCCTTTGAAATTGCTGGGAAAATTTTTGATTTTTGGAAGAAAGTAAAACGTTTCTTTCCAAACGAACCGAGTTTATATGGAATCACTTTACTCAGCATTCCTACAAAATCACCGATTCTACGGTAATACACTTTGTTGTACCAACCGTCATCATGTGAAAAATAAACGAATCTATTCTTCAACAATGGGAAGAACGTTCTTCCAAGTGGTTCTTTTTTGTGAGCCAAATATAATAATTCTGCAATTTCTTTTGGCTCTAACTCATCTAAATCGCTTGCATCATCGAAATCTACCCAACAAAATTCATCAAATTCATCAATCTCTGCTTGAATGAGTTTATGTATGTTTTCTTCCTCAACATATTCAAATAAAGTATGATAATGAAAATCTGTCCACTCAAAATTATGCTTTAAAAGCAATACTTGATGAAGCGGTGAAGGGATGTTACTTGCAAACTCTTTAAACGTAATTCCAGATGTAATAAAACAATGACCCCGACGATTACCATTAATATATATCATATTGTTTACTTGGTCAGATCCTCCAGACAAAGCACCTAGCCACCTTCGTTTTATATGTTTCAATTCTATAGCATATTTTAACATGAAAAATTTTAGAAACATAGAAAAAACTTCAAAAACTATTTACAATTTCATGTGTTTTATTACATACTGATTACAAGAAAAAACGCCTGCTTATGAGCAGGCGTTTTTAAAGGATATCATCTGGGTTTTGAGGGTGATTATTTCCCTCTTTCTTTTCTTCTTTTTGGAACATCGATTGAATTTTATCAATTGTTTGCGGAGCTAATTCAATTATTTTTTCTGCTAAATGTGTCGCATTTTGTAGATGCAGAATATTTATCCCGTCTTTATTCACGACTAGAAATGCTACTGGTGTAATAGAAACACCACCCGCGCTACCGCCACCAAATGCAGGGTTACCGTTCGCTCTTTGTCCATCATTCGTCTGGAAGTCAGATCCTCCTGCTCCAAAACCGAACGCTACTTTAGAAACCGTTAACACTACACCACCGTCAGCCGTTTGAACAGGCTCCCCAACAATCGTATTTACATCGACCATTTCCTTCAAATTCTCCATTGCTGCTCTCATTAATCCTTGAATTGGATGATCCACCGTTCATAACCTCCTTTGTCATATCTTTCCTAGTTTTTCCGAAAGTTGGTGAACTAAACATAAAATTTTATATTGATTTCAAAAAACTTAAGTTGTAATATTTAGAAAAATAAAAAAAGAGGTCGATTCGTTATGATGAGAAAATTAACAAAGAAAGATCATAAACAAGTATTTTCTTTTCTAAAAGAAGAAGCAGCCCTTAACTTATTTATTATTGGGGATTTAGAAGCTTTCGGTTATGAAACAGACTTTCAAGAATTATGGGGCGTATTTAAAGAGAATGGAACATTAAAATCCATTTTACTTCGCTTTCACGATACATTTATACCGTATAGTAAAGAAGAGTTTGTGGTTACTGACTATGAGGCACTTCTTTCCGCATATAAGCCACTTAAACTCTCTGGCAAGTCAACTATTGTAGAAAGATTTGAAACTGCTCCAAGTGTACAACTAGGCGCCAAAAATGAAATGTATTTTTGCGAATGTCTAAATGACAGCAATTTACCTAGCACACCAATTCATGGAACAATTAAACTTGCCTCACTCGATGATATAGAACGAATTATGAAATTACGAAGTGACATCGCTGAATTCCCGGCTGCTAATGAATCAGAAAAAATGTTAAGGCAAGCTATCGAAACAAATACAGGACGTACATACTATATTGAAAAAGACGGTGCAATCATCGCATCCGCCTCTACATCCGCTGAAAATTCATTATCGGCTATGGTTGTTGGAGTCTGTACACATCCGAATCATCGCGGGAATGGATATGCTTCGCTCATATTACAGAAAATGATTCAAGACTTTACGAAAGAAGGCCGAACGCTTTGCTTATTTTATAACAATCCAGCTGCTGGACGAATTTATAAACGTTTAGGGTTTAAAGATATTGGGATGTGGACGATGTATCGATAATAAAAAGCCGATTTGAAATCGGCTTTTATACATATTCTGCTATTCCAGCTTGAAAGGCTTTTTTATCATTATTCAGGACACCAAATAATGCTTCTTGAAGAGCAAATGTACTTTTGTAAAAATACATTCTTTCCTTTACTGCTTCTAAATTAGGATAATGAACCGAAAAGAGTTGTAAAAACTCCTCTCCATAACTAGCTAATATCCCCGCAAAGTCATAAGCAGGATCTCCCATGCTCGCACCACCAAAATCTATAACTCCTGAAATATCCCGCTTTGTTGCACTATATAAGATGTTTGTCATGCCAAAATCCCCATGAACAAGACTAGGGGTAAAGTTAAAGTGACTAGATTCATTTAAATATAACTCAAATGATTTTGAGATCTCTTTTCTCGCTTCAGTTCTCATGAATGGATAAACATGTTCTTGTAATTTGCTATATAAACTATTTATTTCTGAATACATATCAGTACCATCATATTGCATAATACCTTCAAATGTAGATAACGGAATTTCGTGTAACTCTTTTAAAAATCCCGCTAATGTGCACGCAAGTTTCTGTATTTGTTTTTCATCATTTATTTCTGTAAAAATGTCTTTCCAAAACGGTTCTCCCTCAATCATTTCATATCCTGTAAATACTTTCCCTGGCACTTCATCTTGAAATCTTTGATAACATGGATTGGGAATATGGAGCGTAATGAAGGGTCTTATTTTCTCTAACAGCTTTGTTTCTACTCGAAGTTTCTGAATACCTTTTTCATATTTCGGAAAACGAAATACTATATTATCATTTACAATTAATACATCATTATTTTGACCTATTTCATTTACATAAACCGATTTTATTTGTAATTGAGGATATATCCTTTGTAAATACGCAACATACTCATTTTCTTTTCTCATTCTTTCTCTTCTCCCGTTCAGGCTATTGTACTTACTTCAAAGTCATAATTACCTGTCTTTCAACAAACCCAAGTTCTTCGTACATCTCTTTCGCAAAATTCCCAGCAAATACATTTAAGCGAATTTCTGAATACTTCTCCTTCAATTCCTTAATACCGGCCTCCATCAATTCTCGTGATAATCCTCTCCCGCGATATTCTGGGAATACGTACAGCTCATATATAAATCCAAGTTTTTCACGAGAAAAATAGTCTGTGTTTTCCCCTATTAATATCCATCCCATTACTTTATTTTCTTCTTTAATGACTAAATAATATGCCCCTTTTTCTATTATTGGCTTTGTAATTTCAATCGCTTTCTCTTTACTTAACTGACAATTCCCTCTCGTCCCTTCAAAAAGCGCTTGAGCTGCATAATGTAATATTTCTTTTGTATCTTCTCGATTCGCCTTTACTATCATTTTTCACAACTCCCCCTCACTAATAGGCATTAATATGGCTTGTTCAAGATTCTCCGACTCCATAACAATTGCCATCAAGCCCTTTTCCGTACTCGTCTCATGAAACTCACCCTTCTCCCAAAACACAGCTTGTCCAGCTTCTACCTTCACTTTTTCTTTATTTGCTCCACACACATATCCTTCACCATCCACAATAAGAAGCAGTTGAGATACAACTGCTTCATGATATCCGATAATTCCATTCTCTTGTAAATGCATGGCACCGATATGTATATTCCCTTGATGATTTAATATTTTTGCCATTATGAAATTAGATTGAAATGCTGATATGTGTTTCCCAACTTCTGCACTGAAATCAAATATTTTCATTCCTGCTCCTCCCTATATGTATAAAACCATCCTTACTGTCTGCATCAAATGTCCTTCAAAATCTTCTTCAAATTGCTCTAATTCGGCAAAACCCTTCGCTTCATAAAAGCGCTTTCCTTTTTCGTTTGCTGCTTCTACATGAATGTACATTTTTCGAATTCCGTTTAATGCTGAAATTCCTTTTTGTAATAAAGCACTTCCTATCCCTTTTCCTTGCTGATCTGGTAACAAATAAATCGCACCTAATTCTGCTTCATTTTGCAGTCTAACAGGTGAAAAATTCGCAAATCCAATTACTTCTCCCTCTTCTTCTGCAACGAATAAATGTGTATTTTTAAGACGATATTTCATTTTTTCATCAGAATATGCTTCCTCTAAAAAACTATCTTGAATCTCTCTCGGAATAATTCCTTCGTAAGTATCATGCCAAGCTATTTTTGCTACGTTTTGTACAGCATGAATATCTTCTTGCTTCATTTCTCTAATTACATATGTCATCTCGATGTCTCCATTCTCATTAAATTATATTCTGCTAATATACTAGAAGAAATGGCAAAACCATTTTCATAATTTACCTTAATTAATTTTAACTTCTCAATCGAAGCTATTGTAACATCAAATTTTCCATATATATATTCCATTACACTTAAAAATTGATTTGAATTTAACCCATTAGAAATCGTGCAATGCGGAACCCATTTTCCTGGCACGTAATATGAATTCGAATTATCATGAAAAGTTTTGAAATAATCATGATAAGAATGATGAAGTCTTAATAATTCATCGGTAATGGTCGGTGCTAGAAAGATAGTTCCGTTAGTAGGAAAAGTTCCAACAGAAGGAAAAGTTACAGTGGAGATGTTCTCTTGAAAAGCTACAAACTCCTCTAATCTCTTCGTATATAAATTAACATCTAACTCCTTATAATCAGCCAATGTTATATGTGGTTCTACTCCGGCTAGTTCATTTGTTTCAATTATATTCGTTAATTCATTTTGCAATTCTCTAACTTTAATTAGTAAACACACAATCAAATGTAGCAATGATAGCGTACATGCTTCCTCACCCCTTCGTTACACGTAGCGCTTCCCATTCTTCACGAATCATTCCCATTCGAATAGAATCATAGTATATCCCGTTATAATATCGGCATTTTCGCATTCTTCCTTCTAAGCTCATTCCTATTTTCTCTGCTACTTTCATCATTCTTTCATTGCCAGACCAAGTTGTAAGCCCTACTCTACCAATCTCCATATTTTCAAATAGTAAGTCCTTATATAATGTTAATGCTTCTGTACCATATCCACCATTCCAGTATGCTGGGTCATAAATTACGATTCCCATCTCTAACCAACGCGTCGGTTTATGCTCCCAATAAAATCCGACTGTCCCTATAATTTGGCCGTTATTTTCTATAATTAAATTTGACAGTGGTTCTTCTTTTAAACGAGCTTGCATCTTCTCTTTATAAGATGGGTATTCTTGCATTGAGAAAGGGAAATATGGCGCATCCCATTTCTTCCATTCTGGATTCTCTTCTTTAAATACGAGATTCCATAATGTTTTTATATCTGATTCTTCTATTGTACGAATTGTAACTTTGTTCCCCTTTAATATAACGTTTTGCATAATTTCCTCCTACAATCCTCTTTATTTCATATATAATTATAATATTTTTTCAGAAAAATCAAAACAAATATCGTTAATTGTATTGTATAATTTTGTTATAAAATACGAATTATTTATGTAAATTAGCCAATTTTTTCGAGTTTAATCTAGAAACGGAACTTCGGAAAAAATTAGATGAAGTACGAACTCGTAGCATAGTTAATAAAAAATAGGAGGTTATACCCCTCCTATTTTAGCTAAATATTGTATTCCCCTTCTTTTCTACCTCAAGTAGAATTCCTTTCTCAATCCAGCCTTCTACACCATCTTTTTTAATTAAATCATATCCCATGCAGCTATCATCAATTAAAGAAACTGTATCCCCTTTTCTAATACTGATTTGCGCACAAGAAATATCCGTTTTCACTGTATACTCACCTGATTCAAGTTGCTTTATATACTCGTTTTTCACATGAAGCAGTTCATTTGTTTCTATTTGTTTACATATAGTAAAATCTTTCATTCTCTCCACAGGCTCTATGTAATAATACGGATATGTAACCCCGCCATGCATTTCTGAATCCGCATTAAAATCTGCCATTACTTTATACTCTGGAAAATAGTCTACATGTGTATAAGAAAACGTATCACCTGAAGTTGTCCTCTGAATAATAAATGCGTTTAATTGCCCTGCTTCTTTAATCGCATTACCACCATCAATCGCAATAATTTTTTTCTCCTTATCAATAACTGGATTGTTAGACGGCGCCTCTTTGGAATAGTTTACAACAGGCCAATGTCCAACAATTACGTACTTATCCGCTCTATGTGACTTATTAAAAAACTCTGGCATTGCAATTGCATTTTTCCTGTCTGTTTGTCTCCAATTCTCTCTATCTTCAAGACCAGCATGTACAAAGATATAATCTTCTGTTTCAATCGCTGTCGGCAATTCTGTTAGCCACTTTATTTCTTTTGAAAAATGGCTCATCAATATGTTTTTCACTTCACGAATATCACTTTCTTCATTAACTGTAATGTTCAATTTCCCTAGCCATTCATTAAAAATTGTATTTTTTCGCGTACATAAATAATTTATTAGCGCAGGATTTTCATTTACAAGCGCTTCAACTACAACTTCACAATTCCCTTCAACTACATAAACATTTGGCTTGCTAACTACTAAATCCATGACGTAGTTTACTACGCCGATGCTATCGTTCCCCTTCTCACAAAGGTCGCCATTTATAATTAAATAATCATCATCTTTAAAATTAACTTTATGTAATAATTCCTTTAAAAGATTTAATTCGCCATGAATATCAGATATTACGATAATCCTTACACCTTTTGGGATTAATAGTTTCTGAATTTTTCCAAGTATAAACTCCCCTAACCTTCTTTTAATTCAATATTATCGTCTCAATTATAAAGAGACTATTCGACAAAATAAGTAATTAACCCTCCTCATTCTTCAATTCTAAATTAAAAGGGGTTCCATATGTTCTCACACATAGAACCCCCTTACTATTATAATTCTTTATAAAAAGAATAGCTTACCTTATTATAGCCTTCTCTTTCATAAAAACGATGGGCATCAACTCTTGGAAACGCTGATGTAAGAACGATAGAACTGCACCCTTTTTCTTCCCCCCATTTTTCTACATATGACAGAAGAACTTTACCATATCCTTTCGATCTGTGAGCTTCCGCAGTTACAAGGTCATATACGAAAACATGTTTCTCATTATAAAAGTTCGTACAAATTGCTACACCAGCTAGACTAACAACTTCATCATCTTCATTCTGTAACGAAAGTAGTTTATAATTTTCTTCTTTCATTTTTTGAAATAAAGAACTTGCTTCTTCTCTTGAAAGTTTCGTTCGTAATTGCTGTAATACGGGGAATACATCATGTAAATCAGCTTCTGTTACTACTTCTCTAATATTCATTATGATTCTCTCCTTACTATTTATAAAATTTTCTAAATGTTATATCATTATTATAAAAAGTAACTGCCCCTCACTTAAGTGACAGTTCGATTATTTTTTATATGGCCAGTTTTTAAAGGAGAATTCATAAAATGGATCTTACTATCCCATTGCAATTAGAAAGTAAAACACCAATTTATTTACAAATTTACGAATATATGAAACGAGAAATCTCTCAGGGATCACTGCCTGCCGGTACACGCCTTCCTTCTCATAGAAATTTAGCGGTACAACTTAATGTTAGTCGTATTACTGTTGAATCTGCTTATCAACAATTACTAGCTGAAGGTTATGTAGAAAGTAAACCGAAACGTGGGATTTTTGTTGTAGAAGTTGATATTGATGTCATTCAAAATAAACAACAAGTTGTGTCAAACAGCGCTAACAATATAAAAAAAGAACAATATGACTATGATTGTAGCCAAGGGCTGATTGATCAAAAAGCTTTTCCAATTACAAACTGGAAAAGAGCATTACAAGAAACTTTATTCCAGTATGAAAATGAATTATTTGCTAGAGAAGATCCTCAAGGTGAGTTCGTTCTACGAGCGCATATTTCAAAATATTTATACCATGCACGCGGGGTACATTCTTCACCTGATCAAATTATTATCGGAGCCGGTACGCAGCCTCTTCTTTGGCTACTACTTCAACTGCTTGGTCCAAAAAAAGAATACGGAATCGAAAACCCTGGATTTCACCGTATAACTGCCATGATTCAAAGTTCTGGTCTTCCTGTTCACCCTATTTCATTAGACGATAAAGGGATTCGTATTTCAGCTTTACTTGAATCACGTTCCAATGTAGCATACGTCACTCCATCACACCAATTTCCTCTTGGAATGATTATGACATTATCTAGAAGGCTCGAATTATTAAAATGGGCCAATGATTGCGGAGGATATATTATTGAAGATGATTATGACGGAGAATTTCGTTATGTAGGAAAACCTATTCCCTCTTTACAAGGACTAGATTCAAATGAACGCGTTATTTATATGGGAACTTTCTCGAAATCCTTCTTACCTTCTTTGCGAATGGGGTATATCGTTTTACCAACTCACCTATTAAAAATCTATACAGAGCTGGAAGGTAAGTTTAAACAAACTGTTTCCACAATACAGCAACTCGCTTTTGCAACCTTTATTCACAATGGTGATTGGGAGCGCCATTTGAACCGTAGTCGTACGTTATATAAAAGAAAGCACACATTACTAGTTAAATCTATCAAAAATGAAATGGGATCTCGTGTTCAAATACTTGGCGAACAGTCTGGACTGCATATCGTACTTCATGTTCATAATGGTATGAACGAACAAGAACTTATTCATACTGCTGCAAAACAACGAATCAAATTATACCCACTCTCTACATATGATTCTGTACATAATTTAAGAGAGGCGTCATATGTACTACTCGGTTTCGGCAGCATTCCCGAAGATAGTATCGAAATTGTAGTCAAATTACTAAAGGAAGCCTGGTTCCCTAAGTAAAATAACTCCACATAAGTTATACTTATGTGGAGTTATTTTACACACTATTTTTCTGATACGTCTCCTGATCGAGCAGTCCTTCCTGGACGCTTTACACCAGTTGTTTCTGTTGAATAAGAAGCTTCAATTATAGCACTTGGATCTACAGAGAGAACGAGATCTTTCATTTTTGGATAAATGAAACGGTTTGTAATACAATAAATAATTCTCTGGTGCTCTCCTAAAAAACCACCTTCTCCATGTAGATACGTAACAGACAGTTGCAATTCTTTCATAAGCAGTTCGCCAATTTCTTTATTTTTATTCGAAATAATCATGACGCTCTTCCCTTGATTAATACCGTCTAATATGAAATCAATCATTTTCGTAACAATATAGAAAATTGCTAATGAAAACATCGCTTGCTCAATTGAAAATAAAATAGCAACAAATACAAAAATAACCGCATTTACAGCAAGTAAAAATGTACTAATTGGTACTTTAAAATACTTATTCATCCAAACCGCTAACATTTCTGATCCGTCAATTGCTCCGCCCATTTTTACAACAATCCCAACACCAACACCAAATAGAACTCCTCCATAAAGTACAATTAATAATTCCGAAGTTGTAATTGCTGGAAATGGTTTTAAATAAATCAATCCGAGTGTTGTAACAACATTTGCATAAGACGTACGGATAAAGAACTTCTTACCCATTACTTTTGCAGTAAATAGTAAAATTGGGATATTAAGTCCTAAAAATACTCCATAAAGCGGTAATCCAGCAACTTTATTTGCCATAATAGCAATCGCAGTTACCCCACCGTCTACTAGGCCATTAGGCGCTAAAATAAGTTCTAGTGAGCCCGCTACAATAATGGATCCAATTGTTAATAATACGTATTCGAATAATTTTTTCATTCATTACCCCCAAAACTTATGTATTTTCTTAGTATTATTTTAACGTAATTTTACTACTAATTCAAAGATATGAGTTTATATACACAAAAGTTTCACCTTTACAGTGATTTTTTATGTAATTTATTTATAGAAACACACTTACATATTACAGTAAGTGTGCTCCAAACATTTATTTAAGTTTTGAGTACGAATTCATTTTCATTTTTAATATTTCATCAACTGCCCTATTATACCCACCAGCATTTCGAAGTGACTCTCCAACTCTACGACTATTTTCCTTAAACGTTACATCATACGTTACTTTCTCTACAGCTTCACGTAACGATTCAGAAGTTAATTCTTTACGATTAAGCCTTATTCCAGCTCCTACTTCACTCACTCGCTTCGCAACTAAAGGCTGATCTCCTGTTACCGGAATTACAACTAATGGGACACCGTAATATAGTGCTTCACTTGAACTATTCATACCACCGTGTGTCACGAATACATCAGCATGCTGTAATACTTCTAATTGCGGCACATAATTAAACAACTTAAAGTTATTCGGAATGTTTTTAAATTGACTTATATTTATCTTCTTACCAACAACTAATATGACTGTCGCTTCTACATCTTTAAACGCTTCAAAACATTTTTCATATAGCTCAGGTTGTTCATTAAAAACTGTTCCCATAGAAATGAAAATCAATTTTTTATCTTTTAAATCTTCCATAGGAAAGCGCCCTACTTCTTTACGCGTAGCAATTGATGGACCGACAAACTTATACGATTCATCGAATACATCTGAACGCGGCTGATATTCCTTTGAAGTATATACAATAGTAATATCACCAGGATGATTCATAATATCATACATATTAATACATTTCATTCCATACTGCCTATTCCATTTTTCCATTCCCGCTAAACAAGATTGATATAATGGATTAGTTTCATCTACTTGTCTCGATTCTTGTTCATCATTAAAAGTAATGTACTGATTAAAAGCAAACGTTGTACAAGAAGAAACGCTAGGTAATTTTAAAACATTCGCTATAATACGTCCTACTGGAAAATGATTATCGTATATCAAGTAATCGTACTTTTCCCCTTTTGTTTCTTCTACAATTTGAGTAACAATACGCTCTGATGCTTCAATCATATGAGATAGCATCGTCAAAGGACTCCCACCTTCATTTACTCGTTCCATAATATTAATTTGAGAGAGGAAATTCTCAAACACTCGGAATTCTGCACCTGTTGCTTCAATCTTCTTTCTATAATCTTCAATACAATACGAAACAACTGTTTCCCCTCGCCGAATTAGCTCACTTACAATAGCTAAAGTCGGATTTATATGACCTTCTCCAGGGAAATTTATTACGAGTACATTTGCCATAATATTCTCTCCTATCTAATATAATCAATAGTTAATCATATTAATTAATTTAAAACTATTAAGTAATCTATTCTACTTCTTCATATTTTTCTCTTCATTTTATTATTGAGAAATATTTTTCATAACCTACATTATAACTCTTATAAAAGTAGACTTAACCTTTCATTTATTGAAAAATACGGGATTTACATTCAGGCATTTTTCAGATTTATCATCAGAAACATTATTTTGATAATTCATACAAAACTAGAAAAATATAATTTTCACACTGATTTCTCACCATAAATTTATTTAAGTTCTATGTTGTCCCCATCATTATCCACTTGGTACATATTCTGTTATATAATAAATTTATAGAATTTACAGAATAAGGAGTCCTTTCATGCTACAACAACTATTCATTTCACCTATTATATCTGTTCAAGCACTACATCCGGGCTATGAAGACCATGCAAGCGACGTGTTTCTTGTTAAAACAGAAACTGAAGAAGTTATTGTTCGTTCCTCAAAAATGACTGAAGAGCCCAACAATGATTTTTGGCGGGGATGTAAAAACCTTTTTGGAATTGATCCAAGGCATGTACATCATTTAGAAACAATACACGCATTATTGAAAAAGCATACTACCTTGCCCATCCCGACTATTTTGCAAAAACATGTTTTAAATGAGCGAGAATATGTAATCGTCGAAAAACTAACCGGAAATACGCTGCAATCATTTTTCGGACAACCTGATTCTATTTTATTCAGCCTTGGAAAAGGACTAGCAGAAATTCATTCGTTTCAAGCAAAGTTTATAGGAAACCCATCAAGTACTTTCCACATTCCACTAGCAGAATTTAAGTCTCACATATTAAAAGTCAGTAAAGATCTTGTAAATGGGTTCTATTCCGATAACGCGAGCATCCATAACGCATTTCATACTTTTGAATCACAGCTATCTTCCTTGCTTGCACCAAAGGAATCTACACTCGTTTTAATTGATATGGATCCTACTCAGTTTTTATCAGATGGTACAACTATTACGGGTTTAGTAGATACAGCAGCCTATGCAGTTGCTCCTCGAGAGTTTGATTTTATCGGCTTAGAATATGTATTTACAGAAAAAGAGGCTCGTGCTTTTAAACGAGGTTATGAGACCATTATGCCCATTCCTCGTCTTGATCAATGTAGACAGCCTTATCGTTATTTATATCGCTTATTATCTGTTCAAGGTAGTGTGGAGTTAGAAAAGTGGTTACGTCACCCATCTTATTTTTAAAACCGATTGCGAGGGATTATGAAATGAATATTGAACAAAAGAAATCTTTAACAGCAAACGAAATTCAGCAAATGAAAGATTTATCTCATATTTGCGGACAACACGATCAAATTGATTACTCGTCAGATTTACATGTCAATTTTTTAACTGCCCGTAATAAAGAAAAGATAAATGATTTTATATTTTATGATGGTACTCAATTAATTGGTGCATTAAGTATGTATGACTTTGAAAGACCGACAAAACTGGAGTTAATAGGGTTTGTTCATCCGAACTATAGGAAACAACATATAGGCACTACTCTTTTACAAACCGCAATGAAAGAAATACAAAAAAGAGAGGCAGATGAAGCCCTTCTTATAATTAATGGTGACTCTATTTCAGGGAAATCATTTGCAAAACAAATGAACCTTCCTTATTTATACAGTGAATACGGTATGGCGTTCAAAACAAACGAAGCACAAAAAACAATGAAAAATAATATTAATCTTACCGTTGCATCTTCTGAATTACTTCCTGATCTTATAGAAATCGCTAGTGAAGCTTTTGGAGATTCGGCAGCAAATACATCCACATGGTTACAAAAGATGATGAATTCATCTTCCCATCAAGTTTACAGTGCTCTTATCGATGAAAAAGTGATAGGAACGATTACAGTTACTGAGCAAGAGCAATCTACTACACTATCAGGATTCGCCGTTCATCCATCTTATCAAGGTAAAGGATATGGTAAAGATATTCTTAGTTATATGGTACATACACTTATTACAGAAGGAGTTTCAACAATTGAACTAGACGTCGAAACGAAAAATAACAATGCTTTAAAACTATATACACAATGTGGTTTTGAAATTATGACAAAGTATGATTATTATAGATTGTTGGAATAGGAGTGACTTTTCTATCGAGGAAGCATGTTATTTTAGAGACGAAATTATTACCTCTTTAAAATCTGTAGGATGTAACAATATACAACTACACGGTATAAATAGAACATTTTTCATTTGTCAAAAATAAAAAAACTGAATCATATCGATTCAGTTTTTTCTTATTTTTTTCTTAATATATTTACAACCGCAGTCGTTTCATCATTTTTTTTATAAACACGTGGAATTCTTCTATCCAACATGCATGTAACTTCATAATTAATTGTACCTAACATATCTGCTATTTCTTCCACCGCAATCTCTTCTTCACCTTGTTTGCCGTAGAATACAACTTCGTCTCCTACTTGTACTGGCATTGCATTTGTAACATCTAGCATAAGCTGATCCATACAAACACGGCCAATTACAGGTACTCGTACTCCGTTTATTAGTGCATGCCCTTTATTAGATAGCTGACGATTATAACCATCAGCATAACCAATCGGTACAGTTGCAATCCATTCTTCGCCCGTTGTTACATAAGTATTCCCATAGCTAACACCACGATTTTTCTTCGCATGTTTAACATGAGCTACTTTTGATTTTAAAGACAACGCTGGCTGTAAGGAAGCAACTGTATGATCCACTTCTCTTGAAGGATACATACCGTAAATTCCAATACCAACACGAACCATATTTTGAAATGTGTTACTAAGTTCCATTGATCCTGCACTGTTTGAACTATGAATATATGGAAAATGAATTCCTAATTCTTCCGCTGTATTTACAGCTTTCTCAAACAAACTTGTTTGCATATTTGTATAAGTTTTATCTATTTCATCAGCGGTAGAGTAATGTGTAAACATCCCTACTACTTCTACATATCGCATACGTTTTAACTCTTCAAAAAACGGTTTAACTTCTTCTTCCTGTAAACCAATACGGCTCATTCCTGTATCAATTTTCACATGAATTCGCACTTTCTTTTGAAGATGGTTTGCAACTTCATCTATACCTTGTAAATCTTCTACTCTATAAACAGTCATCATAACGTCATATTGAATTACATCTTCTACAGCTGCTACTGGTGTATATCCTAAAATTAAAATAGGTACAGTGATTCCAGCTTCTCTTAATTCAATTGCTTCATCTACAAATGCAACTGCAAGTTGGTTTATTCCTGCTTCAATAGCCGATTTCGCAACTTCAACTGCCCCATGACCATACCCATTCGCTTTTACAGCAGCCATCATTGCAATATTTTCATCATTCACACGTTTTTTAAATTCTTTTACATTATGTTTTACCGCATTTAAGTCAACTTCAACAATTGTATCTCTTCCATATTTCAAGCTCATTGGTCTAACTCCTAACTCAATAATTACATTCCATTCTATTTCACGTTTCATATGACCTTTTACAATATAATACTTTTCACTATGCTAGTCAAACTACTAGAATTTTCGGAATTTTGAGCATGATATAATACCCTTAAGAAACTATTATATACGGAGGTGAGAATAATTACAATGTTTGTTCCATCTGCATTGAATCAAGTTAAAATTGCTATCGATACTTCCATTCAAATACTGAACCAATATACTGAAAGTGATTTGAAAATAAAGCCGATTGAATCAAAGCGGTCATTATTTGAAATGTGCACACATCTTTCCCTTATTTTCCATGCTGATTTACTCATATTAAATGGTATTACGGAAAAAGACTTACATACCTTTTATATAGAACAAACATCAGAAACAATTACTCAAATACAGCAAACGATGATACAAGGGTACGATTTACTTTCTAAAACTTTTTTATCCTGTTCCAATGAAGAATTAGCGGAAATTATGACTGCTTATTGGGGTATTTCTTACTCTCGATTCGAATGGTTGCTTGAAATCGTTGCACATTTTTATCATCATCGCGGGCAAATTCATATTTTATTATGTGAGCATATTAAAGATCCTAACATACCTTTATTTCAATAAAGGTATATTAGACGACATTAAACTTTTTTAAGGCAAATAAAATACCACCTTCACTCGCCTTCTTTGTAACGAAATCTGCTCTTGTTTTTAACTCTTCTCCACCATTCTCCATCGCAATTCCTAGTCCTACATACTGTAACATCTCAATATCATTTCCACCGTCACCAAAAGCAATTGCTTCTGATTTACAAATTTTCAGATGTTCCAATACCTTTTGAATTGCAGTTAGTTTCGATACTTTATTATCTTCCAACACATTCATAACGTAACCATGAAAACGTTCAAACGTAAGCATTGGATATCTTTTCAAAAATTTTTGAGTTTCTGATTCATCAGCATACAGACATACACAATAAACCTCTTCTAACAAGTTTCTGACTTTGTCAGGATACTGCTCTAAATTTAACGTTTCGTTTAGTGCTCGTATTACACGTTCATCTTTCGAGGCAACACCATTCATAGCAAATTCTTCTGTAAAATAAGAAACACTATGACCATGTAATTCAGCGAAATTTGAAATATCATGAACAATTTCACTTGAAAGTACCGATTTATGTATAACTTCTTCCCTACATTTTATATGTGCACCATTCGCAGAAATAAACGTGTTTATGCCCAGCTCTTTAAATTGTGAACATAAGCTATATGGTCTCCCGGTTGTAACAACTACGTGAATTTCTTTATCTATTAACCTTTGTATCGCTTCTTTTGTGCTTTCATGCATACTTCTATCAATCTCACTTAAAAGAGTACCATCCACATCGAAAAATACAACTTTGTACATATCCTCTTACATTCCCTCTAAATGATTTGTATCATTTATAAAATGAATAGTTTTCTGTTTATCCGTAAGTTCAATCAAACTAATTCCCGTATCTCCAATTTTAAAATAATAGTCCATGCTAATTGGCATTTGGAAAAACGCTCGTAAAATACTATTTATTACACCACCGTGTGCAACAATTGCAATTCGGTCATATGTATTCTCTGTCACGATTTCAGAAAAAATTCCTTCTATTCTCATTCTAAATTCAATAAATGATTCCCCGTTTTCAAAACGATCATGAAGAAATTTTGGCTCTGGATATTTTTTCGCTTCTTCAAATGATAGCCCTGCTTGTACCCCATTATTAAACTCCATTAATTCTTCTTCTAGTTGAATTGGGCACCCAATTCCTCCTGCTAATGTTTCACCAGTTTCGCGGGCACGTTTTAATGTGCTTGCCCAAATGAAATCTGGCGGGAAATCTGCTTTCACTTTCTGTACAAGTCTTTGCACTTGCTGTCTTCCCTTTTCTGTTAATTCAAAGTCAGCTCGCCCTTCATGTACATTTAAAATATCAGCTTCTGATTCACCGTGGCGTATTAATATTATTTGCATATTTCCCCTACTTCCTCATTTAATATTCACAAGATTCCATTATATCACATTCTTACCTTTCCATAACAAAAAGGAACGGTTTCCCGTTCCTCACCCATTCACTTTCTCCGCATTGTTCCAATAATATTTACTAAACGCTTCCGTCAACACATCAATTGTGTTATATAATTCATCTAATGTATTATCAACACCACCAACTTCAATTAACATCGCATTTTTAGATAAATCTTGATTATAAACGCCATTTCCATCTTTTTTATACTTTGGAAAGATTCCTCTGCTTAATCCGTAATAGTTTTCATCTAAATAACTATTGATTGCTCTTGCAATTTTTTCATTTTCAGCACGCCCTTCATTTTCCATCCCAATTATAAAATATAATCTTGCATACGATTTCCCGTTAATTACTTTTGTTGTTACCTTCTTCCGCTGATCATCACGGTGTATATCAATCGGAAACGCAATTTTATTATTTTGTGCTAATGTTTCTTTTACATATTCATGAGACGCTTTATATGATTGCGGCCATTTCCATTTTTTACTCGCTAATAAATCCCCCATATTCGTTTTATCATGAACTACCGGAATTCCTTGTCCTTCAAGTTGTTCTTTCATACGTTTCCCTAGTAAGGACACATTTACATCTGGACTTGATGGATCGGTAGCCCCTGGTAATAACGGAAAGAAAGATTCCCAGCTATGTGTATGATAAATATATACTGCACTTTCACCTTTTTTCGCTCCGTTCTTTTTCTGAACCGGATTATTCTTTTCAGCTTCTGTAACTTTATCTTTTGCTACTTCTCGCTCTTTCGTTACTTCTTCAATCGGTACACTAGATTCATTTGGGATATTCGTAAAGTTTGTCCCTTCCCCAGCTACGATAATGTTAGAGTAATACTTTGACATACCAGGCACTTCTTTACCGACAAACGTTCTTAAATCTTTAATTTTCAAATCCGTCGCAATCGAGAACATTAAATTTCCAAATGACTCCCTTTTATTCTGCTTAAAATAATCAAATCCGTAATAGCGATTCTCACTTTCTATCATTTGAACAAAACCTTGCATCGATACTTTTCCAAACCATTGATTCGCGTAATTCGATTTCATTGTATGTAAAAGCGACGTCAAAATCGACGCAATAATAATTATGACTAGTGCATATAGAAAGAGTAACGAGATTAGTTTCTTCCCATGTATACGGGTTGCATACTTCTTCACTGTATCACCTTCTTTATACATGGATATGTACAAGCCTTTCGTAATATACGCAAAAAAAAAAAGAGAAATGGCATCCCATTTCTCTTCCTCACTCTTATTGTTCTTTTTCTGTATCTGACGAAGGTAATTTCTTCGTTTGTTTCTCTTTAAAGATTTCCCCAATCGCCCCAAGAGTACCAAGTGTTTCAATTGCATTAGACGGAATAAAGACTTTATTCGCTGGTCCTTTTGCAACCTCAATCAATGATTCAAATGATTTATAAGCAAGTACGCGCTCATCTAAATCTGCTGCACGAAGTAACTCAATTCGATTTTGTTCTGCTTTTGCAATTTCCTCAATCGCTCTTGCTTCCCCTTGCGCTTCTAATTCTTTCGCTTCTCGTATACCTTCCGCTTCACGAATACGTGCTTCTTTATCCCCTTCAGCCATTAAAATTTTACTTTGTTTTTCCCCTTCAGCACGAAGGACTTTATCTTGTTTCGCTGCTTCAGCTTCTAAAATGATCGCACGTTTATTACGTTCTGCTTTCATTTGTTTTTCCATTGATACTTGCACATCTTTTGGTGGATTAATATCGACTATTTCGACACGCTCAATACGAACGCCCCATTTTTCTGTCGCTTCATCAAGTGCTAAACGAATTTCTGTTGAAATTTTTTCACGACCTGATAATGTTTCATCAAGCTCCATTTTACCAATAATTTGACGCATTGTTGCAGATGTAATATTACGAACACCATATTCATAGTTTGAAATACCATATGTCGCAAGCTCTGGTTCAACAATTTGATAGAAAATAATTGTATCAATTTCTACTTGTACATTATCTTTCGTTATTACCTTTTGTGGTGGTACATTCGTTTGTTGAATACGTAAATCGTGATATACACGAACGCGGTCTACAATTGGGATTAGAATATTTAATCCTGGGTGCATAATCCGTTGAAATTTACCAAACCTTTCAACGACCCCAACTTTTTGCTGAGAAATAATTTTAATTGTCAATGCAATAAATACAACGACAATCAATGCGAAAATAATCGTTAACGTTAATGCTACTGCCATATTTATTCACTCTCCTTTTTCACTTGTAAAATAGTACTATGCCTCTGTATAACAACGACTTTTTCTCCAGCATCAATAGGAGTATCCGAAATAGCTGTCCAAGTATCTCCATCCACTTTCACAATACCGTTCACTTCGCTTGTAATCGTTTGCATAACAATTCCCTTTTTACCAACAAGTTTATCTACTGTATCAGTAAAACCTTTTGCTTCTCGAAAGTTTTTAGAAATTCTTTTCGTAAAGAAAGTCAATGTTAAACTTACAATCGCCCCAACAACAACTTGTAAAAATAGTGCATCAGGAGCAAACAAAGCAATAAGACCTCCGACAACAGCTCCAATTCCAAGCCAAAGCATGTAAAACGTAATCGACAACATTTCTGCAATAAATAAAATACCCGCTATTATAAACCAAATCATCCATCCAGCCATATGCAACCCTCACTTTCTTTCTCATTTTCTATATGTATATGAAGAAAAGAATGGTTTATCCGCCCTTTCTCATAGAGGGGGCGTTTGCTACAAGCTATTATATGTATTCGCTGTTACAACAAGCATTAATAAAATGCTATATTAATATATTCTTCATTATACACGAAAATCCCTTTCAAAAAATGACAAAAAATTTAATTCTTTCAAAAATATAACTTACAGATTATAATAATTAAAATTAAAAGCAGTATTGATTTGAAAGGTGGTATTCTTATTGCCTAAACGTTCACTAACTTACTATTTGGGCTCCAAAATATGCATTACTCTCGCTGACATTGTATACATAATGATTATTACAACTCACATCTATATCACAACTAGATCAGCTACAATTACTGCTCTTTTTCCATTATTACAGGTTATCACAAATCTTATCGCGAACACCTCTGCACCACTTATAATGAATCGGTTTCCATCTTATTCATTGCTATATACTCTACAATGGATTAAAACAGCTCTTTTAATATTGTTAATGATATTATTTCCTATACTATCAACAAACATTTCTGCTCTTTTAACTTTTGTTATTTTCATTTCATTATGTAGTGGCTGGAGCGCTCCTCTACTATACGCCGTTATCCCGCGCTTAACACCACAAGAAAAATTAGTAAAAGTAAATAGTGTCTTTTCCTTTTCAACACAAATTATACAAGCCGCTGCATACTCATTTACAAGCATAATTGTTCTTCTCATTGGCGTTACTTCGACACTCATGATTAATAACATATTGATGATTTTCGGATGTATTACATTACACCTTTCATTACAATCTATACAAGCTGAACGAGTAGCAGAACCCACTTCTTCGAAAACTACTGCATTATTAGAAGGATGGAAACTGTTATTTCAACACCCGTCTCTGCGCATCGTTACAATTATGGACTTAATTGAAACTTTCGCAGGGACGATATGGATCGGTGCTATTACGATGGCATATGTAACGACTGTTCTTCATAAAGGCGAAGATTGGTGGGGATATATTAACACAAGTTATTACGTCGGCACATTAATTGGCGGGATATTAGCGTGGAAAATGAGTACATATATTCAAAAAAATTTAATACGCTCCATGGCGATAGGCTCTCTTATGTTTAGTATTCTTACATTTTTATATGGTATGACAAGTAGCGGATTTATTGCTCTATTTCTTTGTGTTCTAATGGGACCATGTTATCAAATTAGAGATATTTCTCAAACGACGGTTTTACAATCAAGCGTCACTCCTTCTTTATTATCGAAGATGTATACAGCTCATGGTGCACTTCTCTCGACAGCTTCTGGTCTTTCTATGCTTAGCGTTGGAATTATTACTGATATGTTCGGCGTTCGTACTATTTATATTATCGCCGCTTTTCTTATTTTATGTTCTGCTTGTTTATCCTTTAACTTATTAAAATATCAGAAGACGGAGCAGAAAGATATTTCACTTTAATCAATAAAACAAAAAGGACAGGAATTCCTGTCCTTTTTGTTTATTCTATTCATGACAAGTTGGGAATCTTCCTATGTTTTGTCGCTTGTTCAAAAGCATATGCTAGTTTAATTAATGCCCCTTCACTAAAAGCAGCACTTGCAAGAGTAATTCCAAAAGGCCTCCCATTATCCATATATCCCGCAGGCATTGCTATAGACGGATAACCTGCTTTCGCACATATAGTAGATCCTATATAAGAAGGGAACAGTATCGCATCAAGATTATATTTTTCCAATGCAAAATCAATACCTTGTTTTTGCGAAAAGTATATATCTTCTAATCTTGCCTTTAAATATTCAGGATTTCTTAACGTATTAGGAAAATCTTTTTTTCTTTCTAACTTAGTTTGTCCATATTTCAAAGCTCTTTCTGCTATGTTTTTATTAAACTCCATTAACTCCGAAATAGAATGTACTGGAATAGTAGAAGGTAATTTAGAAAGATAGTTATCTAAGCTATGCTTCAGTTCATAAAGCGGAACTCCCCAGCTCCATTCTCTATGAAAAGATGGAATATCAATATCTTCTACTATTGTCGCTCCCTTACTACGTAAAACTTGAATCGTTTCCTTAAACAATTTTTCATCGTATTCTCCAGATTCATAATAATCTTTTGGCGCATTGCTAAATACACCAATCTTAGCCCCCTTTAAACCGTTAGCATCAAGATAAGATGTATAATCTTGATATGCCATGCCTTCACTTTTATGAGTGGCTACATCCTTCTCATCCATCCCAGTTAGACTCCCTAGTAAAATAGCAGCATCTGTTACTGTTCTAGCAAATGGCCCAGCTGTATCTTGTGAATAAGTGAAAGGAATAATTCCACTACGACTAATTAACCCAACAGTCGGCTTAATACCTACAACCGAGTTTTGAACAGCTGGGCTCAAAATAGAAGCATCTGTCTCTGTTCCAACGGATAATACAGTAAAGTTAGCGGCAACTGCTATAGCAGACCCTGTACTTGAGCCACCAACGAACATATCATCCTTTCCTGTACCGTAAGGATTAATTGTTTGACCACCTCTAGCGCTATATCCAGCCCACATTTCAAAAGACATTGCATTTGCTAGTTCTGTCATATTTGTTTTACCTATTATAATTGAACCTGCTTCTCGAAGTTTTGTAACGAGAAATGCATCTTCACTACTTATATTTTGTTCTAGGGCAATCGTACCAGCACTTGTATGCATCGAGTCATTCGTTTCAATATTATCCTTAAGTAAAACAGGTATACCATGTAATGGACCTCTTACACCTTTTGTCTTTCTTTCATAATCTAACGCTTCTGCAATAAAGATAGCATCTGGATTGATTTCTAAAATAGAATTGATTTTCGGTCCATCTTGGTCATACTTTGCGATTCTATGAAGATAATACATGACTAGTTCTTTTGAAGTTAACTTCCCAGCTTCCATTTCCTTTTGAATATCATGAATTGTTAATTCTTTTTGCAGTAGGGTATTGAACTGAATTTCCATTTTCATTCTCCTTTTATAAGCCCTTTTATATATGACGTATGTCTATTACTTTTTCATTTTCTCCGCTCCTCGTATTAACAACTACTATCCCTATACAGGAATTCAACTCACCAGTTTAAAAACCTTTAATTTCCAGAGAAATACAAAGAGTCTGAAACGAATACAATATCGCCTCAGACCCTTTTTATTATTTTACATATACCTCTTCTAACAAATGTAAAAACTCGCCTTGTTTACCTGCTAATTCAGGGCATTTGTTAATATCAACCCACTCATAACAAAATACTAAACCTTTGTCTTCCTCACCAGCACTCACTATATGCTCCCACGTATCTTTCACATCTGTTAATAATGAAATGTGGAAAAAATGACGTTTTTGATATTCCTTTTTTTCTTTCACAAAAATAATGTAATCGGAAAGGAAGCGCTCGATACAAAAATGGCGTAGTCCTGACTCTTCTTGTACTTCACGTAAAATTGCTGCCTCTAACGTTTGGCCTTCATCTACTGTCCCGCCTGGCACTTGGATACCAGCCTCTCGTATATCACGATGTTTAAAAACGAGTAGTTGCATAACCCCTTCTTTTTCTCTCGTAATATATGCATGTACCTTTTTCTTATATAACATCGTCATCTTAGCCCTCTCCCCTCAATTCATTACTGCGTTACTTCTTCAATCGTCAGTTGGTTTTCATATAAATATGTAGCTTGCGGATTCCCAACATACCGTACATGCCACGGTTCATAACGATAACCGGTAATCCCTTCTTTCTCTTTCGTATATCGAATAACAAAACCAAATTTATGGGCATTTTCAGAAAGCCACTTTCCTTCTTTCGTCTCCCCAAAAACAGTTTCTAGCTGAAATTTAGCAGATTGAGATGTAATATCCATAGCTAGTCCTGTTTGATGTTCACTCGTACCAGGGACTGCACTAGACATCGCTGTCTTTGCTTCTCCATCTTGTCTTTTATACATCGTATTTAATGCTTTTTGTCGATCAAAAGATCTAAATCCAGAGACTGCAAAAAGGAAAATCCGCTCCTTATTGGCTTGCTGAAACATTTCCTCAAGTGCCGCCGCTGCCTCTTTCCTCATCTTTTTCTTCTCTTGATCACCTTCACTAGAGTAACGTACTTTCGGAACAACTAAATCTGGCGGTCTATACCCATCTGGTAAACGCCTATTTTTATTCACAAGTACAAGCATCGAATTTGGATTACTAATGACTGCGATATCCCCATCCATATTAGCAATCGTTTCTTTAGCTTTCGGAAATATATTATTTACATTTACTTCCTTCGCCTCTTGATCCTTGTACATCTTATAATTTATTCCTGCTACTCCAATGATCAGTATCATCGCTACGATACCAAGTAGTGCCCATCTTTTTTTCATATAACGACCTCTTATTTTAATAATTTGGCCATTTCATACTCATCGACACCTTTTCCATCGATGATAAGAGCAGATTTTTTGACACCTTCTTGTTCAAATCCAATTTTGCTATATAGTGCCTGAGCTCTTGTATTGTGGGCCATTACCGTTAATTCTAAACGCCATACATCATGTAATCTTGCCCACTTCTCTACTTCTTTAAACAAACTCGTTCCAATACCTCGGCCACTATACTCTTGCAAAATACCAATTACAATGCCTGCCACATGTCTCTTTCTTTGAACATCATTACCATTGGCTAAAATAAATCCAACTACTCTATCATCTTCAACTGCTACAAATATTGTTGCATATTCATTTTCTATAAAACGGTGGACCATCTTTTCTTGTTGCTCTACTGTGATTTTTCTTTCCCCTGGTTCGTATAACATAAATTTCGTTTCTTCGTCTAACTGCTTACTTAATTGTAAAAATGATGCTGCATCTTCTACTCTAATCTCTCGTATCACCTTGATCCCCTACCCATTCTGTTAGTTAAAAATTTTCCTTGTAAAAAGATTTTCTCCACTATTCCGAAAATTCCTTTTTAAATTTCTTACTATAAATAGACAAATTTCGATATCAATATAATAATAGGGAATTTTGTCTATAATGTGACATTTATTTCTACCTATAGATTATGAACAAACAAACAAATAAACGTAAGCTTCTTGCTTACGTTTATCCCGTATTAACGGGTAGCCTGATTCGTAAGGGCTACTAATCAGTAGAATGAGCACTCACCGATCAAATTTTCGCTTTATCCATTCACTTTTTCAGCTTGCCAAAAATATTCTCCAAATGCTTTAGCAAGTACATCAATTGATCGATTTAATTCTTCCTCTGTATTATCTACCCCGCCAACTTCAATTAATATCGCTTGTCCTGATAGGTCTTGATTGTAGACTCCATTTCCTGTTTGGAATCCTTTTTGAATTACACCACGGCTCATTCCCGGATATTTCTTACTAATCGTCTCATGTAACGCAGTTGCTAATTGTAAGTTTTTTTCATAGTTTTTGTTACCTTTCCCAATTACAAAAGCAAGCTTTGCATATGATTTATCTCCAATTGTTTTTGTCGTGACATTTTTCCGTGCACTATCACGGTGCAAATCGAAAAAATATTGGAGTTCTTTATTACCAGCCATCGCTTCTTGTACAATTTCTCGTGACAGTTTATAAGAACTATTACTATTTAATCCTTTACTTATTAATTTTTGACCAACATCAGTTTTATCGTTAGTAGCACCGATCCCTTCACTTTCTAACTGTTCTCGCAATCGATCGCCAACTATTGAAATATTCGTTACAGAACTCGTTGCTTTATTTGGATTTGGATCATTCGTTAAGTTAAGTAACGGCAAATAAGATTCCCAGCTATGTGAATGATAAATCAATGCAACTTGTCTTTTTCCAGTCGTTTGAGCTGGTTGTTTCTTCTCTTTATTCGGATCAGGCTTAGGAACTTGTCCAGCTTCTCCAGTCCGTTCCTTCACTACTTCTTCAAGAGGAACACTCGATTCTATCGGTAAGTTGGAATAATTTGTTCCTTCACCTGCTATAACGATTTCTGTCTCATATTTCCCAAATCCCGGAAGTTCTTTCCCGACAAAACTACGTACATCATCAAAACGAATATTCGTAGCCATCGAAAAGAGGAATGAAGAAATAGAAAAGTCTTGATTCAAATTCCGGTACTCCTGTGTAAAATAATGATTCTCTTTCCCAATAACGTACATGTAACCATTCATTGATAACTCATTTAACCAATTATATAAATACGTTGACTTTGTCTCTTTCATGGAAGTTACCATTACACTAATAAGAAAGAAAGTCGCTAATACCGTAGTAATAATAAATATAATTAACTTGCGTACACTTGTTAATTTCACGTAAAAAAAGCCTCGATTCATACTATCACCCTCTCTATTTCAAGTTATGTACAAGCTCTAGAGAATAGACCGCTTAAATTCCGGCTATATTGTTAATGAGGTGAAATGAATTGAAGCTACTAATAGGAACATTACCGATCGTCTTATCATTTATTTTTTATTTGTTTGCTTTACATCCTAAAATTCGTATTGTGCTACATATTTCCGCATACTTAGCACTGTATGTACTCGGGACAATTATTTCTATTAATATATATGATGTTTTAATACAAAATTTAGTTTTCATGACAAGCATTCATGGAATTTTACTGAATCCATTTTTCCTTATTGCAGGAGCGTATATAGGAACATACACTTTATACTTACTTTTGTCTTACATTATTACAAATATAAAAAATGGAGCGTAATGAAATGCAACCACCGTTCATCTGTCATAAATGTAAAAAAAGAATAACGAGAAGGAAAGATCTTATTACCTCTACATGGCATTTCCGCTTTTATTTGTTTCACAACACTTGTTTCAAAAATCAGCAATTATTTGTCTCACGTTTTATTCCTATAAATACACTCTTTGGTTTCTTTCTTATTACATATGGGCTTATTGCTGGCAGCATTCTAATGTTCACGGAGCCCTCTATCAATTGGCTTATTTTTTTGCTTCCTATTTTATATCGGTTTCTTTCCTATTATTACGTTGAACGTTTTTTCTGTAAATAACTAGTAGATTGACCTCTAGGAATGCTTAAACACTCCCATTCATTTTCTTTTAACATTTTACCAATGTAAATGATTTGTCCAATATGTAAAGCATAATGAGAAATTTGCCTTTCGATCGCTTGCATGACAGTGTGTTCTTCTCCGCGAATGTATACTTTCTGCAAAATCTGCTCTGCTGTTAAAGTATCCATCGTTTTAAAGACATACTCCCACCCTTCTTGCCACGCAGCAAGCGCTTCTTGTTTTGAATTGTACCCACCTTCAAATTCACCATCTCGGTTACGATCTATTTTTTCGCCATCAGACGTTAAAAATTCCGTCCATCTTGAACGCATATTACCATGTAAATGTTTAATAATAATCGCGATACTATTTGTCTCTTCATAAGCAGACCACATTATCTGTTCATAAGATAATTGAGAAAGTACACGTTCTCCTTGTTTTTGTGTTGCCTTGAAATTCGAAATGGCACATTGTAAATATTCTCGTCCGATATCCATGTTTACCCCTACCTTCACACTAACTAATTTTCGTTCCATTTGGCAATTCCATATTAGGCTGAAGCAACACAACATCACCAGCTTCAGGAACTCCACCTAATACAAGCACTTCCGATTTAAATCCAGCTACACGCTTTGGCGGAAAATTTACAACAGCAACAATTTGCTGACCGATTAAATCTTCTGGGCCGTACCTTTTCGTAATTTGAGCACTGGACTGCTTGACCCCAAGCTCCCCAAAATCAATTTCTAGTTTAATCGCTGGCACTCTCGCTTCTTTAAATTCCTCTGCCTGTGTTACTGTTCCAATTCTTACATCAAAAGTTAAAAAATCTTCAAAATTAGCCATTTTATCATTCCTCCCAATTATTACTTAGACAAAACATAAAAATCCCCTTTTAAAAAAAGAAAGGCGCCTAAGCACCTTTCTTTTGTAATTCACTTAATTCATTTGATTTATAGAAGAAGAAACCGAGAATCCCGCCAATACATGATGGGATTAGCCATCCTATTCCTTCTTTATATAATGGTAACATTTGTAGCACATTAGAAATCGCATCAATTTTAATGTTCGCACTTTCTAAACCGTTAAAGAAACTAATTAACAACGCACCTAGAATAGCTCCAATATATATTGTATTACGCTTTCCAATCCATTTATGGAAATATGAAAGTACGATTAATACGATTGCAACTGGATAAATAATCATTAACACTGGTAAAGTGACTGCGATTAATTGTGTTAAACCTAAGTTAGATACAATTAAACTAAACACACATACCATTGTTACAATCGTTTTATGCGAAAGTTTTGGGAATACGTTTGTAAAGAAGCCCGCACAAGCAGATGTTAATCCAACAGAAGTTGTTAAACAAGCGAGTATAATAACAAGTCCTAATAAAATTTTACCACTTGTTCCATATAACTCATTTACAACATTCGTTAAAATAAGTCCACCATTCTCTGAGATCCCAAGTGATGTACTTGTTGAACCAAGATAAGCAAGTGATAAATAGATTAACGTTAAACCAAGTACAGCAATAATACCTGATACAATTGTTATTTTTGCAACTTGACTACTCTCTTTTATCCCTTTAGAGCGGATAACTTGTACAACGACAATTCCAAATACGAGCGCGCTAATTGCATCCATCGTTAAATATCCTTGAATAAATCCACCAAAGAAAGCATTTTCTTTGTATGCCGCTAGCGGTGCAGCTGGTTCTCCAATCGGATCAATAATTGCCTTTCCGACAATAACAGCAACAATCAATACTAACAATGGTGTAAGAAATTTCCCGAACCAATCCACTAATTTAGATGGATTTAATGATAAATACCACGTTATTCCGAAGAAAACTATAGTGAAAAGAAATAGCATGTACCACTCAGAAACCATTGCCTCTGATAGAAATGGCTTCATACCCATTTCAAATGAAACAGCTCCAGTACGCGGAATCGCGAAAAATGGTCCAATCGCTAAATAACTAATCAATGGGAAAATAAACGCAAATATAGGGTGAACTCTAGAAGATAGCGCTTTCAAGTCTCCCTCTACAAACGCGACAGCTGTTACAGCTAATAGGGGTAATCCGACTCCCGTTACAAGGAATCCAATTGTAGCAATCCAAACATTTTCTCCTGCTTGTTGACCTAAAACTGGCGGGAAAATTAAATTTCCTGCCCCTAAAAATAGTGCAAATAACATTAAACCAATCGCTACCGTATCACCTGGCCTTAAACGTCCCTTCATGCTTTTCATTTGCATAGCACTTTTTCATTGTTTATCTCTCTTTTCACAATATGCTATGCATCCTCCTCTCTGCTCAAGATGATAAAATATGCCCCTTACAAAGCAATGTCTTTCTCCATAATTTCTCCATTCCCCTTATTCTTACTCTAATTATTATTTTTTTATTTTTTTGAATATTCAAGTCATTAGAGTGTTATAACGTGGAGTTTAGTTGTCAGACCTCTTTGTTTTTATCACACATATAGTAACATATTTGGCTGAAAAATAAAAACATATTTTTAAATAGAATTTTTTGAAAATCAAAATTATCCACACATACCTCCTTTATTTATTTTATTACACAAATTTTTTTAGAAATTTACGATTTTTACATTTTATTATATTTGAATATTTTTATACGAAAGAAAGTAAAAGCCATCAAAAATGAAGTGCACCCCGATTGTTAGACACAGTCTAACAATCGGAGGTGCACTTTTTAATGGCTAAACTTTCTTCAAAAGAAAAAATACGAGCGATAAGACGATATTTAGAGGGGACTGAAGGTGGAAAAACAATTGCTAAATCTATTGATGTTCACCCCAGTATGCTCTATCAGTGGATTAAACAATATGAAGCCTTAGGTGAAAATGCTTTTGAAAAACGCTATACATCCTACTCTACCCAGTATAAACTAGATGTACTTAATTATATGAACGAACAAGGGACATCTATTAGGGAAACAGCGGCGCTTTTCAACATTCCTTCTTACGAAACA